>JBOEGZ010000004.1:0-292142 GCA_050633705.1 Hyphomicrobiaceae bacterium
AAGGCGGCCAGGGCACGCAGCTGTTGAGCGCTTTGTTGATAACGAAGTCATCGCCCGCGTCTGACGGTTCAACGTCAGCGGAGAGGTCTTGGCCATGTTCGTCTTCGCTGGAATGGTTTGCTGTCGCCTGGAGAAAGCACTTGTTTTTACAGGCGACAGCACGTTTGTTTTTGCGGTGGCCGTTAGCCCATGCTGAAGAAGTTCAGCTTGTTGCCGTCTGGGTCACGAAAGTAGCCAGCATAAAAGTCCATATTCTGGTTCTTGCGTGCGCCAGGCTTGCCTTCGCAAGTGGCACCAAGTTCAATCGCCTTTGCGTAGAGGCGGTCAACGTCGGCGGAGTCTTTGGCCCCAAGCGAAATGAATGAACCGTTGCCAACGTTGGCTGGCTGCTGGTCGTATGGCTCGCTGATGCCGAAGAATGGTGTACCTTCCGCACCCGCATAGATGACCATGCGATCCATGTCTTTGAAGATGGGGCTCAAGTTTGAGGCGCGTTGCCCGCCAACTTCAGCAAGCAGGGCGTCATAGAATTTGGCCGATTTTTCAAGATCGTTCGTGCCAAGAAGAGTGTAAGCAATCATAGTAATGTTTCCTTTGATAGCGGGCTGAATTGTTCAGGCCCGGAATGGGTTTTTTTGTGTGTGTTGCGCAGTGGCATGGTGTTCATATAGGTTGCAAGTTGATATCTTTGGGTTATGTTAATGATAACTTTTGTTACCAACTTGCAGCTATCAAGAAATGGAAGTTGCGACCGCGCACTTTGGCCAATCGACCCTTGTGTTGCGGTCAATTGGCCAGTGTTATTAGGGTGATCAGGGCCTTATTCGCTCTGGGTCCACCCACTGACTGATTTGACTTCAAGAAAGTCTTCAAGACCCCAGACACCGCCTTCGCGACCATTGCCTGACTGCTTGTAGCCACCAAATGGCGCGCCACCTGACCGAGACATGCCGTTCATCTCGACCATGCCAGACCGCAGGCGCCGTGCGACACGGTTCGCCTTTTTTGTATCCGTGGTTTGAACAAAGTTGGTCAGACCATAGATCGTGTCATTGGCGATGCGGATAGCATCCTCTTCATCTTCAAAAGGAATGATCACCAGAACCGGCCCAAAGATTTCTTCGCGCGCGATGTTCATGTCATTGTTGACGTCTGCAAACACGGTCGGGCGCACGAAATAGCCACGTTCAATACCCTCAGGACGGCCGAGGCCACCTGCGACAAGACGAGCACCTTCTTTGATACCAGCATCAATCAAGCCCTGTACCTTTTCAAACTGCACCTGTGAGACCAAAGGCCCGATATGCGCGCCTTCCTTGGAGGCTAGATCGACAGCCGTTTGGTTCCCGGCTTCGGTCGCGGCTACGACGGCTTTGTCATAGATTGAGCGCTCGACCAACATACGTGTTGGTGCGTTACAAGACTGACCGGAATTCCCGAAGCATCGCGCTATGCCACGCTTTACAGCCTGCTCGTCTGCATCTGCAAAGATGATGTTTGCACCCTTGCCGCCTAACTCCAGGTGGACACGTTTTATCGTATCTGCACCACGTTTGGAGATCAGTTTGCCAGCGCGGGTAGAGCCTGTGAAAGACACCATATCAACGTCTTCATGGCCTGACAGTTGCGTGCCGACACCGGGGCCATCCCCTGTCACCAAGTTGAATACACCCTTAGGGAAGCCTGCTTCGTCAATGAACTCTGCAAACAGAAGGGCTGACATTGGCGCAATTTCAGAAGGTTTCAAAACCATGGTGCAGCCAGTAGCAAGGGCCGCAATCACCTTCAGCGTGACTTGGTTCATTGGCCAGTTCCACGGCGTGATCAACGCGCAGACGCCAACCGGCTCGTAAAGAATTCGATCATTGGGAGACGTGTCGTTCAATGCACGGTCAAACTCAAACCCCTTTGCTGCAATGATGAAATTCTTGATATGGTTCAAACCAGAGCCAGCCTGCGCGCCCTTGGCCCATGTCATTGGGGCACCCATTTCCTTTGAAATCGTCTCGCCCATCTCGTCGGATCGCCGAGTGTAGATCTCGACAAGCTTTTCAAGCAACGCGATGCGTTCTTCTTTGGATGTTTGGCTCCAACCGTCAAAAGCGGCGCGGGCTGCTGCAACGGCTAAATTTGTGTCCGTCTCGCCACCCAACGAAATAGTCGCATAAGCCTCCTCAGTGGAAGGGTTGATGACATCAAGATCAGTGCCACTTTGTGGGGTGACCCATTCGCCATTGATGTAAAATTTTCTGGCGTCCACCATTGTTTGTTCCATTACTTGGACGTCTGACATTTTGTGCTCCTTATTGTCCGAACGACACACCATGCACTGATCTGCATGGCTCCTGTCTCGGTCTGACGGTTAGATAGGTAACTTTTTTCAAACTTTGGGTTATGAATGGTATAACTTTTAGATTGATAACTGTACTTTATACCGTTCTGAAAAGGAGAGTCAGAAATGGAGTTGAATCTTAAGCGCGTGCGTTACTTCCTCGGCCTGGCAAGGACACTCAATTTTTCGCAAACGGCGCGCGACTTTGGTATTTCTCAACCTGCGCTGACGAAGGCGATCGGTCTGTTTGAAGAAGAAGTTGGAGGACTACTTATTCGACGTGAAGGCCGTCACACGCATCTAACGCAACTGGCCAACTCACTGCTTGAATATTTTGAAGGCTTTGATGCGAGCGCACGAAGAGCCGAGAACGCAACGCGTGTCTTAGTCCAAGGCGAAAACCCGACGCTCCGCCTTGGTGTGATGTGCACCGTCGGTCCCGGGCCAATCTCAGAATTCTTGGCAGGATATCAGCTACAAAACTCAAGCATTGGGTTCGAAATAAGAGACTATACGCGCGCCGAGCTACCCGATGCATTGCTTGACGGTGCCATTGACGTGGCAATAACCGGCGCGTCCGTCAAAGATGAGACACGGATTAAGTACGTGCCACTTTACAACGAACCGATGGTTGTCGCTTGCGCAGAAAGTGACCCGCTTGCCAAGCGTAGTTCTGTCGGGTTGAAAGACGTTGCAACACGTCCCTATTTAGACCGCATTCAGTGCGAGTTTCGTCACATCTTTCTAACGGAAGCACAGCGCTTAGGGTTTGATCCAAAGCTCTTTACGCAAAGTGACAATGAGGACTGGGTTCAACACTTGATCCGCCAAGGTGCCGGTGTGGCGATCGTTCCAGACAAGTGGGTTACGCATCCAGGGATCAAGAAACTTCGCTTGACCGACCCAAAGGTTGTGCGCACCGTTGCAGCCGCGACGGCCCTTGGACGCATGGATAACCCTGGGACGCTGCCATTCATAGATGCAATTAAGAAGCACGAATGGACGTAAGACAATCCAGTCGTGTGACCCTGCCGTGATGGCCTCAAGAAGCGTTGTTGGAAAGTCTAATCAATCCAATGTGATGAACTGGTGTGTCCATACCCCTTGTTACTCGAATTCGATGTCGAGACTAAACAATCAGGCAACACGTTTCCTTTAGCCATTCGATAATTGCATGCACTGATAGTGAATGAGGCTCTGTGTCAGACAATCGCGATTGTCGCCTCGCGGATATTTCAGCCGACAGGGCTTGGTCAGCAGGTTAGGGGGCCGGCGGAGACTTTTCCCGTCGATAAATCGTAGCCGATGGAGCACATGTATTTGCCACCATCGTTGATGCAAAACATGCCACCCGGATTCGCTTTTTGAGTGCCGCCCGTGCAGGCATCCGGTTTTTCTTTGACCGAAAGTTTTGCATAGATCTCTTCAGCGGCTTTGCCACGAACAATGAGACCGAATTCTTCAGATTTTTCACCTGTCCGAGGGGCGACAACGTAGTCGCCTTCGAGCTTTTTCAAATCATTGGCGCTGGTCTGCGTTGGAGCGCTGACAAACGAAAGAACGAGAGTTAAGCAGGCGATGAACGCTTGATGCAATCTCATGGCAATTCCTTCTCTGAAACAAACGTTGTAAAAATTTGAAACCTGGAATTACGCACCGTCGTTTTTATCTTGTCAGAATTGCGACAAATGGTGACGACACAAGCGTTGCCAACGGTTGAGGTTTAACCGCTGATGTACTGCAAGCGCCCGTCGGCGGTCTCTTGGTAACGACTGCCATCAATTGGACAGACGAGATCGGGCCCGAGACGTGCGCCAGCTTTACTCATCCAACCGATACGTTTTGCAGGCACCCCTGCCATCAGGGCAAAGGCTGGCACTTCGCTGGCAACAACAGCGCCTGCTGCGATAAAGCAGTATTCACCGATTGGATGGCCACAGACGATCGTCGCATTGGCACCGATGCTGGCCCCGCGCCGCACGATGGTTTTGCGAAACTCATCTTTGCGTTCGACTTCTGCGCGCGGATTGTTGACATTCGTGAACACACAGCTTGGGCCGCAAAACACACCATCTTCCAATTCAACGCCTTTGTAGAGGCTGACATTGTTTTGGATTTTGCAGTTGTTTCCGATTCTAACGTCCGGTCCAATCATCACATTCTGTGCAATCGAGCAGTTCTCGCCAATGACACAATCTTTGAGAATGTGCGAGAAGTGCCAGACTTTCGTGCCGGAACCAATCTTTGTTGGTTCGTCGATATACGAGCTTTCATGGACGAAAACGTCGTCACGCAGGCCAGCCATTAACGTACCTCTTTGAGTTGTTGAGGACGCGGGAGAGGAAGGGATGTTCCTCACCTTGATCGCGTGCAATTGGGGCGTGACGGATTTCGGCAACCGTTTCAATTGATGGACGGACGTCGCTCAGTGGAAACCCGCGTCCGGCGAGAACTTCGGCGTAACTGATCGTGTGTAGGTCGGTGAAGCCGTCAGAGAACTCGATTTCTTCACCATCAACGGTGATGGATCGGTAAGTGCGTTGTTTTTCCGCCAGCGCTTCTGGAACATCGCGCACATTAATTGATAGAAACCAACGAACACGCGCGCGCTCATATTCAAGGTAGCCCGACGCACAATCCATCGCGCGATGGTGTACGATATTGCGCTTGAGGGGGCCAAATACAAAACTCAACATGTCGTAGAAATGGACGCCGATGTTGGTTGCAATGCCACCAGATTTGGCTTCATCACCTTTCCAGGATTCATAATACCATTGACCACGAGACGTGACATAGCTGAGGTCGACGTCGTGGATAGATCCGTCATTTTGGGCGGCGACTTTGTCGCGCAACGCAATGATGGCCGGGTGGAGGCGCAGTTGCAAAATTGTATTGATGCGCTGGCCCGTTTCTTTCTCCATGCGCGCCAGGCCGTCTATGTCTTCTGGATTGAGAGCCAACGGTTTTTCACAAATGACATCGGCCCCGGACCTTAGGCCAAATCGAATATGGGAATCATGCAAATAGTTCGGCGAACAAACACCGACGTAGTTAATGCCGTCACCATCTCGGCGCAATTGATCGACGTAGCGGTCAAAGCGCTCAAACTCGGTGAAAAAACGTGCGGTTGGAAAATGACTGTCGATCACACCAACCGAATCTGAGGCGTCAACAGCGACCTTGAGATCGCAGCCATTGTCTTTGATGGCACGCATATGCCGTGGGGCGATGTATCCTGCTGCACCAATCAGTGCGAACGATTTCGAAGGTGCGCCTGGCATAAACTCATCCTCAAGAAAGGGCGTATTTTTATAAACACCGATTGCCCTGGGCCCGTGCCCTCAATTTGCTCAAGACAATCTCAAATGCGACGGTTGGCATCTAGCATGCCATTGGGCCGACGTCACGCATTGCAAATTGTCGGGCATATTTGTTGTGGGCGGTGTGGCTGAGTGGCGTTTTTCTATGTGGAGACCCGACCTTATGCGTGGCTAAAAATTCTGGCAACGGTCTTGAACATCAAGGCGATGTCGCCGCAAAAAGTTCGGGTTGCAACGTATTCACGGTAAAGTGCCAACTTCTCCGGCAAAACCTTACTTAGGTAAAATTCCTCTGGATTTTCAGCAGAGGCCAGCAGGCCCTCTTCGTCACGAAACTTTATTGTCGCCGGATCGGTTATTCCAGGTCTGAGAGATAATATCAGTTGCCGGTCGTGATCGGTCCAGTGTTCGACGTATGCAGGAACCTCGGGGCGCGGGCCAACGAAACTCATATCGCCTTTTATTATATTTATGAGCTGGGGAAGCTCGTCGAGTTTCGTGTTGCGCAAGATCCGCCCAGTTTTGGTGATGCGCGGGTCTGAACCCGCGGTGACTTGCGGTCCTTGTGAGCGCGGCGCATCAACCATGGTGCGAAATTTGTAAATCTGAAATGGCCGACCGTACTGGCCGACGCGTTTTTGTTTGAAATAGACAGGGCCGGGGGTGTCGCGTTTCACCAATATGGCGATGATCGCAAGTATCGGGGCGAACAGGATTAATAGCCCTATAGCCACCAAGACATCGAATATGCGTTTCGCCAATGTGCAGAACTCCGCTTTTTAAGACTTGGTAATAGCCACGAAAACATGGCTTCGCAAAAAAGGTAGCGCATTGAGCAACGCGTATAATGTCGACGAGATGCGGGCTGCCCGTCGACCAATGGGTGGGGCAAGCGTGACGCGATGTGTCGTTATTGAACCGGTTGGAAAGAGGCTGTGAATACGCGCGAGTGGGACGCCGCGCACATCTTTGTTGTTGGGATTGTTGTAGACAAAGTCATACCATAAAATCACGCCGCCAGGTTTCAGCAAGTCCCACATGCGTTGGGCCAAACGCTGCTGGATATTGTCGTCAAGTATAGATGTGAAAACGGTTGACTGTTGAATAACGTCAAAGCTGGAGTATGGAACATCAGCGGTTGTCGCGTCGCCTTCGATAATTGCTAGTTTGGTCGGCAGGTGTTTGCGTGCCGCCTCGGCGCGCGTTGAGGTTAATTCGATGCCGACGAGATTTTCTGGATTGAAACCCAGTTCCATCAACTGAACCAGCGTTCCGCCAGAACCACAACCGACATCAAGGGCCGTAAGTTCGCCAAAGTCCCGATCGCGAAAATGGCGTTGAAGTGTGTCGCGAATAATGATGCGGCGTTCGTTGCTGGCGAGAACAGAAAACCGGTCTGAAGATACATTTTTACTGGCCATCGCCTGGTTGTCGCGGCGAGCATAGCGTTGTTTTATTTCGTCAATCTCGCCCATCGCGCCATGGTGTCCTTCGTCATCCAGCCAAATTTATTTTTTTGATGTTTCTCATTTTTACCAGTTGCCAATGCGTTGGATGCCAACCGTAGTAGCAGGTCATTAACGGCTGAGACGAACAAGACTTTGCGACCTAGCGAGTCGTTTGGCTGCTGTCTTACCATATCGAATAACGGCGTATATTCCGTGTAAAAAACCAAGTCCATAGCCACTATGGGCAGCGATGAATGATTTCAAGATCAGCCATACCCCTGGTAACGAGATGCCATTTTTCAATTTACGTGCGCGATGGAGAGACAACACGAGATAGCATAGGGCTATCGTGACGGGAAGGAGGATCGCCCAGCCCCAGATTAGACTGATGAGTAGTCCTGCAACGAATGATAGCAACATTGAAGAGGGCGCAAATTGGCGAAGGCTAATGAGGTTACCAGCCTTGATATTGGAAATGGGTTTGAAGGCGCCGTATTGGTAGCACATACGATAAAGTTGTGAGATTGTCGTGCGCGCGAAATAGGCACAAGAGAGCTCTGGCAAAAGCAAAATGCGACCACCGTTGCGGCGAACACGGGCATTGAATTCGTCATCCTGGCCCCGGATTAAGTCTTCATCGAACAACCCGACCTTAGCGAAGAGATCACCATGCATGGCGCCAAATGCGACAGTATCCACTTCTGTTGGAACGTCGACACCTTGGCGAAATTTACTAGCGCCAAAGCCTAAAGGGTGGGTCATCGCGAGCCAGACGGCGTGAGCTTCTTCTGTCTCTTGTCCCGGTAAGGTCTGAGTGACCCCGCCAGCGATATCGGCTTGACCTTTATCGAGTACATCAACGCAAGCTGCAAGATGATGCCGGGACAGTTTCGAATGTCCACTTAAGATCATCACGTGCCGCCCTAAAGCGTTGCGAATACCGATATTAAAAGCGTGCGGGGCATAACCTGCCGGGTTATTCATGAGCCGAATGCGTGGACTTTTTTGTGCAAGCGCCTTTACGATATCGCTAGTGTCATCTGTGCTGTTGCCATCGACCACAATCACATCCACCGGACCATCGAGGCCTTCGTTGGCTAACACGGAGGTGATGCAGGCCTCGATGTTCTGGGCTTCGTTGCGCGCCGCAATAACCACAGTGATTGGGCAAGACGTTATGCGGTCTTTGCAAACATCGCCTGCCGTGTCGGTATCGAGTGGTGTTGTCGTTGAACGAGGTGTCACGATAGGTTCCAGTGGAGTTGCCAAGCCGAAATGGGAAGTCGGTCGGCTTATTTGGTTCGACAAGATATTTCATGCGCTTTGCCAGGTTGGCCCTAGCAGGCGTTCTAGTTGTCGCGTTGGGGGAATTCAACCAAGACTGTGTAACCCCGACGTGACGTCTTGCAACCGATTTGTCAGCATGCAAATTAGCAGTTGTGTTTTAGGTGGTGTTGCCAGTTGTACAAATATGTCCTTAGCCACAAAGTAAACAATGGATATGGCGCGAGTCATCGTGCAACTGATAGAAATTTCTGATGGTCTTGGGAAAAAGGGCCACATTTCGTTTGAAACCACAATAAAGGACGCCCCACTGTGCAGGACACGCCCCAGCCTCCATTTTTGCCATTCGCAAAGCCCGCGATCGGCGAAGAGGAAATTGCCGCTGTCGTGGAAACACTCCGATCAGGATGGCTGACCACAGGTCCGGCAACACGCGCTTTCGAACAAGAGTTTGCCGAATTTGTCGGTGCGGACCACGCAGTTGCTGTAAATTCGGCAACGGCGGGGCTGCATTTGGCGTTGGAAGCGATTGGTATTGGCCCAGGCGATAAGGTGCTCACCACGCCTTACACGTTTACAGCGACTGCTGAGGTCGTTCGTTACCTTGGTGCGACGCCGATTTTCGTTGATGTGGTGCCAGACACATTCAACATTGATCCTGTAAAGCTTGAACAAGTCGCCAGTGAACATCCCGAGGCGAAAGCGATCATCCCGGTTCATTTCGCCGGTCAATCGTGTGATATGACGCCGATCTTGGAAATCGCCCGCCAGCATTCACTGCGTGTGATTGAGGATGCAGCGCATGCACTTCCCACGACCTATGAAGGTCAGTTGATTGGTGGTATCGGCGATGTCACCGTTTTTAGCTTTTATGCGACAAAGACAATTACGACAGGTGAAGGTGGAATGGCCGTTACGGCTTGCGAGAAAATCGCAAAGCGGATGCAAACAATGCGTTTGCATGGGATTAGCCGCGATGTGTTTGATCGTTACACCTCAGATAAGGCGACCTGGTACTACGAAGTTGTGGCGCCAGGATACAAATACAACATGACGGATATGGCGGCGTCGATTGGGCGTTGCCAATTGCGCAAGGCACTTCAATTCCAAGGAGAGCGCGAGGCGATCGCTAAGACATACAGTCAAGCTTTTGCAGATTTGCCTGTGATATGTCCGAAAAATTGTGCAAGCGGAGATGTTCATGCGTGGCATCTCTATGTTTTGCGTTTGGACGTGGATCGCTTAACAATAGCGCGTGATGCGTTTATTGAGCAGATGCGCCAAGCCGGCATTGGCACAAGTGTTCATTTTATTCCATTGCATTTGCAGCCTTTCTGGCGTGATGAATATAGTTTGAAACCGCACGACTTTCCCATCGCGCTCGATATTTACAATCGTTGTGTGAGCTTGCCGATTTGGCCCGGCATGACCGAGGCTGAAATCGAACGCGTGATTTCGGCCGTGTCGGCGATTTTGTCTAAGGCAACGGTTTAAACGCGCCGTTGTCGTTTTAAGGTCCGGTGAACTTACACCAACAAGAAGTGGCGCATGAGCTTAGAAATCCGTGATAAGTCCGCCAGCCCGCGAGTGGCGTGCCAAAAACAACATGAATGTGGTGCGCGCGACTATGATGTCGTGCACATGACGTCGGTTCATCCAGCGTTTGATTCGCGAATTTTTCATAAAATGGCTGTTTCTCTTGCACAAAGTGGGCGCCGTGTTGGGCTGGTGGTGCCACATGACCGTGACGAACAGGTCAACGGCGTTTCTGTTTTGGCTGTTGGAAAAAGTAACGGCCGCCTCGGGCGTTTCTTTGTAACATCCTGGAGGGTCGCTCAAAGAGCTTGGAAAACGCGCGCGCCAATTTGCCATTTCCATGATCCGGAGTTGATGCCGGCGGCAATCGGTCTTCGTATATTGGGACGTAAGGTCGTATTTGATCTACATGAAGACCTACCCCAGCAGATCGTGACAAAAACTTGGATTCCAAGCGTTCTGCGATATCCAATTGGTCGTGTGTCAGCGCTGGCAGAATGGGTGACAGCGCGTATCGTCAATCGCGTCGTGGCAGCGACCCCAGTGATCGCGGCACGTTTTCCAAAAGACAAAACAGTTGTCGTGCAAAATTTTCCAATTCTTGGTGAGCTTGAATATGAGAGAGCCGACGCGGCAGCCGTGCCAAAGAGCAGGGTTGTTTGTTACGTCGGCGGCGTTGGGCGTGTCAGGGGCTGTGTCGAAATGGTTCGCACCCTTGAATGTGTTGACGCCGAATTGTTGCTCGCTGGGCCATTTGAAACGCAGAAAACAAGAGCACAACTCAACGGTATGAAGGCCTGGGGTAAAGTTGATTATCGTGGGATTGTTGACCGTACCGGTGTGCGTGATATTTTAAACAGCTCAAGAGCAGGGTTGGTGGTGTTGCATCCCGAGCCAAATTATATCGCCTCGCAGCCAATAAAATTGTTTGAATACATGTCAGCGGGCCTTCCGGTTATCGCCTCGGACTTTCCTCTTTGGCGAAAAATCGTTGATGGTGCGGGTGCCGGTCTGCTCGTCGATCCCTTGAATCCAGAAGAGATTGCGGCGGCGATTGAGTGGGTTTTTGACAATGAGGAAGAAGCCCAGGCGATGGGCGCACGCGGCAAAAAGGCGGTTCGAGACATTTACAATTGGGGTCACGAAGAAGCCAAATTGCTCACAATGTATGATGAATTAAGCCGTTGAGTTAAAAATGATTTATCTTGCAGGCCCGCCATTCTCGCGCCACCAGTTGAAAGATTTAAGTGATGCGTGTGGGCCACATGTTCGGTAATGTTGCCGTGACGCGACAGAGTTGCAAACCTGTAAACGCCTCCCCCGGCTTGCTTGAGCGTGCCAGAATGAGTATGTCCCGAAGAACCAGCGTTGGGATTTTGAGTGAACATATGTCACCACGCTCAGCATTGAATTCACCTCGTCGCTTAAGTTCTGTGAGGTGAAGGTTTCCGGAGACATCTATTGACCAGTCTAAGCCAAATCAAACCGGCCGGGTCGGTTTCGCCTTCACAGGCATTTATCGAGGCAGTTGAAAGCCGGGAGGCTTCGGTTGCGATCTTGGGGCTGGGCTATGTTGGCTTGCCGCTCGTGTTAGGCTTTCACGGCAAGGGATTTCCAGTTCTTGGTGTGGACATCGATCAATCTAAAATCGATTCCATGAAACGCGGCGAAAGCTACATCAAACACATACCGTCTTCGCGCTTTGCAGACCTTGCCAATGGCCGGTTTGAGGCGACGACCGATTTTGCCGCTCTGGCAAACGCTGATGCGATTTTGATTTGTGTTCCAACACCTCTGACCAAGCACCTTGAGCCTGATATGTCGTACGTGGTTTCGACCTCGAAAGCGATTGCACCACATCTTAAGCCTGGACATTTGGTTGTTTTGGAATCCACCACTTATCCCGGCACAACCCGTGATCTGATGCAGCCAATTTTGGAAGAAGGAAGCGGTCTGAAAGCCAATGAAGATTTCTTTGTTGCTTACTCACCAGAACGCGAAGATCCAGGTAATCCGGATTTTGATACGCAGAAAATTCCAAAAGTCATCGGTGCATCAACACAAGAAGCGCTGGATATGACCGATGCGCTTTACAAGACGCTCATTCCGAAAGTTGTTCCAGTTTCCAGCCCTGAAACCGCTGAAGCCGTTAAGCTGACGGAGAATATTTTCCGCGCCGTCAACATCGCGATGGTCAACGAGCTTAAGCTAATTTATGCGGAAATGGGGATTGATATCTGGGAAGTTATCGATGCCGCCAAAACCAAGCCGTTTGGCTTTATGCCGTTTTACCCAGGCCCAGGTCTGGGCGGCCATTGCATTCCGATTGATCCCTTCTATTTGACGTGGAAAGCACGCGAGTTTGGTTTGCCAACGCGGTTTATTGAGCTGGCCGGACAAATCAATCGCCGCATGCCAAGCCATGTTGTTGGCGAATTGCAAGATGCACTCAGCGATCACCAACAAAAGGCTTTGCGTGGCGCACGTGTTCTCGTGTCAGGTGTTGCTTATAAGAAAAACGTCGATGATATGCGCGAAAGCCCGTCGTTGACGTTGATTGAATTACTTGAAGCTGCCGGTGCGATCGTTGAATTTTATGATCCGTTTATTCCAGAGCTTCCGCCGACACGCGAACATGCCCATTTAACCGGGCGCAAGTCGGTGTCGCTGGATGGTGAATGTTTAGCTCGGTTTGACGCTGTGTTAATTGCGACCGATCACGACGATGTGGACTACAAGTTTTTGGTCGAAAATTCCAAACTTGTCGTCGATACGCGCAATGCCTGCGCGAAAGCCAACGTTTCGAGCGAGAAAGTTGTAAAAGCATAAGTGCGCGAGGTTCTGGCTTGTTGGTATTGTGGTTTAATTTCGATCATCCCGATGCGCGGTTTTCTTTGATTTGAGAAGTGAAGGAGCGGCGTTGTAGAAGGGCCGCAATCCATTATGTCAACCAAATCCAAAACCCCTCAGCCAGCGTTGGCGCTGATTGATCTTGCTGCGCAGCAAGCAACCATTCGTGGCGAACTTGATGCTGCGATGAAGACCGTGCTCGATCATGGCAAATACATCATGGGACCCGAGGTTGGCGCTTTTGAGAGCGACCTCAAATCATTTTGTGGCGCGTCCCATGCAATTTCTTGCGCCAATGGAACAGATGCCTTGCTGATGGTGATGATGGCAAAAGGTATTGGCCCAGGTGATGGGGTTATTTGCCCGGCGTTTACATTTACTGCGACGCCGGAAGTTATTGCGTTGTTGGGGGCGACACCTGTCTTTGCAGATGTTTCTGCTGACACCTTCAATATTGATGCGGATGGCTTATTGGCCGCCATTGATGCGGCAACTGCCGCTGGCTTAAAACCCAAAGCGATTATCGCTGTCGATCTGTTCGGCCAACCTGCCGATTATGATCGTATTGAAGCTTTCGCCAAATCTCATGGTCTGTGGGTTCTGTCTGATTCCGCACAGGGTTTTGGTGGTGCCATTGCAGGTAGAAAGTCTGGCACATTCGGCCTTGCGACAACGACAAGCTTTTTCCCGGCAAAGCCTTTGGGTTGTTATGGTGACGGCGGTGCAATTTTTACAGACGACGCTGATTTGGCCGAGGCACTCGAGAGTATCCGTGTGCACGGGAAGGGGAAAGACAAATACGATAATGTCCGTATTGGTCTCAATGCCCGTCTTGATACCTTGCAGGCTGCGATACTGATTGAAAAGCTTAAAATTTTCCCTGACGAGATCATCGCTCGCAACAATGTGGCAAAGCGTTATGATGAAGCTTTCAGCCCGTTGAATGAGGTCGCGGTTCCACGTGTTCCGGCAAATATGACGTCTGTTTGGGCGCAGTACACATTGCGGGTTGCGCCAGACATTCGTGATGATTTGGCCGCGTTGTTGCGTGACGATGGTGTGCCAACGGCGATTTACTATCCAAAGCCGCTACACCTCCAGACAGCGTATCGAGATTTTCCTGTTGCCAAAACCGGTTTGGCCGTATCGGAACAATTGTCCAAACAAGTTATCAGTCTACCGATGCACCCCTATCTCGCCGAAGCCGACCAACAACGTGTCACCAAAAGTCTTTCTTTAGCAATGACAAATCTTTCAGGGCGTACCTAACAAACACAGCTATTTTAAAGGCATGAGGCTTCCATTTTCCTCGTGTTTGTCCCAAGCCGCCTAGACAACGGGGAATTGGCCTCTCACGCTCATTTTCCGACGCCAACGATAGAATCGGCTAACAATTGGGCCCCAGAAATTGGCATGCCGACGATGGGCATCTGAGGGATAGCGACGCGACATGACCCAAAACAACAGCGGAATTTTGGTCACAGGTGGGGCGGGTTTTATCGGTGCAAACTTTGTGTTGGATTGGTTTCAGGCGACACAAGAACCCATTATCAATCTCGATTTGTTGACGTATGCGGGAAATCCGCAAACCTTGTCAGCTCTCGCCGATAATCCGGCGCACCTATTTGTAAAGGGTGATATTGCTGATGCGGGCTTGGTGGGCGACCTTTTAAAGGCCAACCGTCTGCGTGCTGTTGTGAATTTCGCTGCAGAATCGCACGTCGATCGTTCAATCCACGGGCCCGAAGACTTTATCCAAACGAACATCGTTGGAACGTTTCGTCTGCTGGATACGGTGCGCGAGTATTGGAATGAACTTGAAGGCGCGGCGAAAAAGAAATTTCGGTTTCTGCATGTATCGACAGACGAAGTTTACGGCACACTTGGCAAAGATGATCCAGCATTCGCCGAAACCAACCCGTATTTGCCAAACAGCCCGTATGCAGCAAGCAAAGCGGCGAGCGATCATTTGGTCCGTGCCTATCATCACACCTATGGACTTCCTGTCGTCACGACCAACTGCTCCAACAATTATGGGCCCTATCAATTCCCTGAAAAACTGATCCCGTTGATGATTGTCAATGCCTTGGCTGGTAAGCCGTTGCCAATCTATGGTGATGGCCAACAGGTGCGTGATTGGCTTTATGTCACTGACCACTGTAGCGCGATCCGACGTGTGTTAGAGGCAGGACAACTGGGCGAGACCTATAATATTGGTGGTTGGAACGAAAAGCCCAACATTGAAATTGTGCAAACAATCTGCGCTTTGCTAGATGAACGACGCCCGCGCGTTGGTGGCGGCAGTTATGTCGACCAGATTACCTACGTCACTGATCGCCCAGGACATGATCGCCGCTATGCAATCGATGCCAGAAAAGTTGAGCAGGAGCTTGGCTGGAAGCCTTCAGAAACATTCCAAACAGGAATTGAGAAAACGGTCACATGGTATCTCGAGAATTCAGCTTGGGTTGAGAACGTGCAGTCTGGTGCGTATCGTGATTGGGTTGAAAAGAACTATGCAGCTCGCGATGCCTAATGGGGCGGTAGCTTAAGACGAAAAAAACGAACACGGTCTTTTAAGGAACAGCGCGCATGACACAACGCAAAGGCATTATTCTCGCGGGCGGTTCCGGTACGCGACTTCACCCCATTACGCGCGTGGTGTCGAAACAACTTATGCCGATCTACGATAAGCCGATGATTTACTATCCGCTTAGCGTATTGATGCTGTCGGGTATTCGCGACATTCTCATTATTTCAACGCCAGAGGACACGCCGCGCTTTCGCGAGTTGCTTGGTAATGGCGATGCTTGGGGGCTGAACTTGAGTTATGCCGTTCAGTCGACGCCAGACGGACTGGCGCAGGCCTTTATTATTGGTAAGGACTTTGTTGGCGACAATCCGAGCGCGTTGGTGTTAGGCGATAACATTTTTTATGGCCACGATCTGCAACGTCTGCTCGATAATGCCATGGTACGCGAAAAGGGCGCGACCGTATTCGCGTACCATGTGCAGGACCCCGAACGCTACGGCGTTGTCGGTTTTGATGATCAGGGGCGTGCAACCAGCCTTGAAGAAAAACCGCAAAACCCGAAAAGCCGATACGCTGTGACCGGTCTTTATTTCTATGACAATGATGTTTTGGAGATCGCAGCAGACCTAAAGCCTTCCCCGCGTGGAGAGTTAGAAATTACAGACGTTAATCGGGTCTACCTCGAGCGCGGAGACATGAGTGTCGAGATTATGGGGCGTGGATATGCCTGGCTTGACACCGGCACACACCAAAGCTTGAACCAGGCAAGCAACTTCATCGAAACGATTGAACAACGCCAAGGTTTGATGGTGGCCTGTCCAGAGGAGATCGCATGGCGTAAAGGTTTTATCGATAGAGCACAGTTGGAAAAGCTGGCCGCACCTTTGGCCAAAAGCAGTTATGGTCAATATTTGCTGCGCATGCTCGAAGATGGTGAAGGTGTTTGGTAGAGGGTTGATCGATTGTATTCAGCTTCGCTCTCAGCATTTTGGATTTTGAAATCTCGCCACACATATGCAGTATTGGTAAGGTATGGAATTTGCTTGTGTGGTGAGCGTTGCATAGTATTTAGGGTTGTGGGTTTGCCCCGTTGGTGAAAGGACTAACAATGTTGTTTCAGAAAAAAGTTTTGTCGTCTCTGTCGATTGCTGTCTGTCTTGCCACG
Organism: Hyphomicrobiaceae bacterium; assembly: GCA_050633705.1. Classification (GTDB taxonomy): domain Bacteria; phylum Pseudomonadota; class Alphaproteobacteria; order Rhizobiales; family Hyphomicrobiaceae; genus JAJFHI01. The sequence continues at coordinate 16,469 of JBOEGZ010000004.1, forward strand.
GCCTTGCCAGGCATAGGGATTGCGCAAGAAAACGCGACGTCCGGAATGTCAGTTGAGAGTATATTGGCCGCACAACCGGCTGAGATAAAAGAGCGTTATGGCGCGCGCCACCCCCTCGAGACGTTGAAGTTTTGTGAAGTGAAAGCCGGCGATGCTATCATTGAAACTTTGCCGGGCCGAGGTTGGTATTCCGGCATTCTATACCCGCTTGCAGGTAAAACGGGGCGATTGATTGGTGCGCAGTATCCCGAAAGTATGTTCGAGCGTATTGGCTTGCCCAAAGAGCGCATAAAAACAATTTTGGAACGCAATGCGAAATGGAAAGGCACAACGGCGTCACAATCGGTTGGCAGTGGTGGTCGAATCGAGAGCTACACCATGACCGAGATGCCTGACAGCTTGAAAGGCGTTGCCGACAAAGTTCTCTTTATTAGATCGCTGCACAACCTGAGCAGGCTCAACAAAGAGACTGGTTATCTAACGAAATCTATCAGTGAGGCATTGGCGGCCCTTAAGCCGGGTGGAATTGTCTGCATTGTGCAACATCGTGCTCCGGAAACGGCTTCAGATGATTGGGCAAATGGCAGTAAAGGTTATCTGAAACAATCCAAACTGATTAGCTTGTTTAAAGACGCTGGTTTTAAGTTTGTTGAAGCACAGGAAATTAATGCCAATCCCAAGGATCGCCCAACTGAAACGGATTCTGTTTGGCGTTTGCCACCGTCGTTGCGTGGGACGGAACCCGATTCGCCAGAGTGGAAGAAAAACAAAGAAGTCGGCGAATCTGATCGCATGACTTTGAAATTCATGAAGCCGACGAGTTGATCAACGCGCGTGTGATTGCCGGTCAGGTTTCGCGCACCTTAATTTCGCGGGGTCTAACTGGTCGCCTCAGTTGCAGCAAATAAAGCGGATTCAAAAATTCGCCGACCATCTGTGCCCCCAAGCGCCTGCTCAAATAGGCGCTCTGGATGGGGCATCATGCCAACAATGCGTCCGGTTGCATCACAGATGCCTGCAATGTTTGCGACTGAGCCATTTGGATTGGCCTCAGGTGTCACATTGCCGTCTTCGTCGCTGTAGCGAAAGACAACACGGCCTTCGTCTTGAAGGCGCGCAACGTCATCATCATTGGCAAAGTAGTTGCCGTCATGGTGGGCGACTGGGATGCGCACAACTTCGTCTTGGCGATAGCAATTGGTGAAAAAGGATTGGACGTTGTCACACACCATATGCACGTCTCGGCAAATAAATTTTAACGAAGCATTGCGCATCAGGGCGCCTGGCAAAAGTCCTGTTTCAAGCAAAATCTGGAAACCATTGCACACGCCAAGCAGCGGTGTGCCCGCTTTCGCTTTCGCAATGACGTCGCGCATTATTGGAGACTTGGCGGCCATGGCACCGCATCTGAGATAGTCACCGTAACTGAAACCACCGGGCAGAACGATGGCATCACAACTTGGGACAACGCTGTCGCCATGCCAAACCATCGTGACGGGTGAGCCGGTGACAGATTCCATTGCAACTTTCATGTCGCGGTCGCAGTTTGAGCCAGGAAAGACGATGACAGCAGTGCGGATCATTGTATTTTCTCACAAGTCCCTTTTTCGAAAACGAGAGGTGCAGAGCCGTCGTCGACCCCTTGGAACGTTGAACTTTTCAACTCTCGCGTTTTCTCGTTGATCGTGATGAGTACGAGCATCTCACCCTTGTTTAGCTTGTCGATTGGCATTGGCTTTGGTGCCCAAAGTTCCGCGCCAAACTTTTTAGAAAGTCGCAACAGACAGCCGTCGCCACACATGTTGTTTGATTTGAGATAAGCTGCAAATGCTTCTTTGTGTTGGCTCTCGATGGACGTCACTCTCCATTGTCCCGGTTTGTCGCCAGTGTCGGAAATTGTCAGCTCCAACTCAACGCGGCCACGTGTTGTTTTTGGCGGCGCATGACCAACACCGATACCTTCCGTCTGACACGCCAGCTTCAGTGTTGTCCCTGGCGCAAATAACAATTCCTGTGAGCGATTAGGATTAGGATCAGACTTGAACTTTTCTTTGAATGCTTCGCCATTGATGTCCACATCCGCTTTGTCAGCGGGTGTCGGCGTGGTTTGCTCTTCAGCTTTGGCCAAAGGAGTGATGAATCCCACCATCAAGGCGCAACAGGCCATCAAGCGGATTTCAGCTTGAAGGGACCTTAAGTGTTTCACACCACCAACTCGTAGTCGTAATTTTCAATGACCATATTAGCGAGCAGTTTTTCACACATTTGCTCGACAGCTTTTCGCGCGGCTGCCTCGTCTGTTTCCTTTAAGGCAACTTCGATGAATTTGCCTTGGCGCACCTCGTCGACGCCAGCAAACCCGAGACTGTCGAGGGCATGCTCGATGGCTTTGCCCTGCGGGTCGAGAACGCCGGGTTTGAGAGTGATTTTGATTTGGGCTTTCACAAAAGCGCTCCTGAAAGATATTTCTGGCGCCGACGGATTGGGTCGGCGCCACTCTCAAGTTCTCTTCTTAGTCGGATTCGGTCGAAGGGTTTGAAGAAACCAACACCGGACCACCAGCTTGTACAGGACGGTTCTCATTGAGAATGCCAAGTCGTTTGGCGACCTCCTGATAGGCCTCAAGCACATCGCCAAGATCACGACGGAAGCGGTCTTTATCCAACTTGCTGGAGGTTTTGGTATCCCACAAGCGGCAACTGTCCGGACTGATCTCGTCAGCGAGTACGATGCGTAACTGTTCGTTGTCCCACAGGCGTCCGAATTCGATCTTGAAATCCACAAGGCGAATGCCGATGCCAAGGAATAAGCCAACGAGAAAATCGTTGATGCGTAGCGCCAGCTGCATGATTTCGTCGATTTCAGGCGGTGTCGCCCAGCCAAATGCCGTGATGTGCTCTTCGGCAACCATCGGGTCGTCGAGTTCATCGGATTTGTAGTAAAACTCGATGATTGAACGCGGCAGTTGCGTGCCTTCCTCCAAGCCAAGACGCTTGGCGAGCGAACCTGCTGCAACGTTGCGTACGACGACTTCGATTGGAATGATCTCGACTTCGCGGATCAACTGCTCGCGCATGTTGAGACGTTTGATGAAGTGTGTTGGCACACCGATATCGTTCAATCGCTCGAAGATAATCTCCGAGATTCGATTGTTGAGCACACCTTTGCCATCGATGATGTCATGCTTCTTTGCATTGAACGCTGTTGCATCATCTTTGAAGTGTTGAATTAACGTGCCGGGTTCTGGGCCTTCATAAAGAATTTTGGCCTTGCCCTCGTAAATGCGGCGACGCCTGTTCATGCCTGGTCCTTTGAGAATTGAGCTCATGTTTTCTGATGTTTTTTTACTGGAGAACGCAACGGAAGCAACGCGCCGACTTATTGATTCTTCTACATCTTTTGGTGTGTAGGGTTATAATCAGCGAGCAGGTACGCCAAGTGAAATCTTGATGCCGACACTAGCCGACCACCGGGCCCAAAACAATGTTAACAGTACCATCTTCGACGAACGCGGTAACCGGCCGCGGCTGGCCGGGCCAAGCCGTTGATTTGTCGAGGCTGGCGGGTTAACTGATCTGTTGAGATCCGTGCCTGGAGAGGTCTGGGGCACATCCTGTAGATGCACAAATGTCACGAACACACGCTCAGATGGAGACAATATGAACAGTTTTGACGATCGTAAGAAGGCTTATGAAAGCAAATTTGCTCTGGATGCGGAGCTTAAATTTAAGGCTGAATCACGGCGCAATAAAATGATTGCCGAATGGGCTGGAGAACGTCTTGGGATGACAGAGGCTGAGATTGGCGATTACGTCAAAGCGGTCCGTAAGTCTGACTTCGAAGAAGCCGGAGATGACGACGTGTTTCGCAAAGTGCGCGCCGACCTTGATGCAAAAGGTGTTGCTGTCACGGATGATGAATTGCGCCAAGCGATGGATGAGATGTTGGCTAAGGCTGTGGCCGAAGTTGAAGCCGGTTAAGACGTAAGCTTCGTTGGCGTTCAATCGCCAGGACATTTGCGCCGCAAACACTTTTGTGTTTGCGGCGTTTTTTGTTTTGTTTTGTTTTGTTTTTCGAGAGAGTGGAGCCCGCGTGATGATTGATCCGGCGACCTAAAAATATCTGTAATCCTTACTCGCAAAAAGTTGGCGTTCATTAGAGATGCTTTATGAAGCCAGCAAACCGCATCAGGCCTTCAGGCCAGGGGCCGTGGCCGGAGTTGATGTTGATGTGGCCAACTTCACCGGCATCGGTAAATTCTGAGCCCCAGCGGCCCGCTAAGTGTTTGGCGCGATCGTAGTCGCAATAAGCGTCATTACGTGAGCCAACGACGACGCTGGCAAAGGTGAGCTTGTCGGACATGATGGGGTGGAAGGCTGCGGCCTCTTTGGCAAACGTTTCGCCTTGGGTGACGGGCCATTTTTCGGCATGGTCAACGTCAGCTGGCGCCACGAGGAAGGCACCTATTACGCCAAGATCTTTCAATTCGTGGGCCGCATGGGTGACGGTTATGACGCCCAGACTGTGGGCTACGAGTACAACCGGCTTTTTGGCAGTTTCAACTGCCTTTACAAGCGATGCCGTCCAAACCGCGCGTTGTGGTGAAATCCAATCAGTTTGTTTGACGCAGCGGGCTGTCGAAAGCTTTTGTTCCCACCGCGTTTGCCAATGGTCGGGTCCAGAGCCAGACCAGCCCGGCACCATCAGGATATCAAGTTCAGATGTTTTCATGACACCAGCAGATAGCGCACCTGGTGTTGCGGGAGAAGACCTATTGTCAGATAGTTTGCTCTTTAACCGGTTTTGCGGCGTCGAATTGTCTGCAATTTTTTATCAAAGAATTGATGTTTTGAATATTTTCAAACAAGGCGTGCTTGTCTCGATCTGTCTGTTCTCGACGTGGTGTCAGAGCAGGGCACAGAGCTACGATTGCAAGGCTTTGAAATGCACGCAAATGTCGCAGTGTGCAGAAGCCAGTTTTAAGTTGGAAGTTTGCGGTCACGCCGCCAGAGACCGTGACCGGGACGGAATTCCGTGTGAAAAACTATGCGGCAAGACGCGAGCGGTCTATCAGGCACGCGTGCGTGCACAGGCCGGCCGCTATCCAATTGTTGGCGTAACCGGTGATGGCATCACCAAGGCTCGCTCGAATAATGCTTCTGGTGCGGCAGCGAATGGTGAAAAATTCAGGTGTTCGGGCAAGACGCGATGTAAAGAGATGGTGTCTTGTGCGGAAGCGACATTTTATTTGCAACACTGCGCAGCAGTGCGACTTGACAGAAACCGTGATGGAATTGCCTGCAGCTCATTATGTCGGTGATCAGATATCACACGGCGGCCGTGAAGTACCCAGGACTATCTCCGGCGTGGATCGTAGTCTTGGTCAGTTGCTGCTTGTGCGCGCTGGTCATTGGGCTTGGCCGTTCCCTCCTGCTGAGCGGGAGGGACTGGTGGATTGGCGCCGTCTTCCGGAAAAGGCGTTTGCGGTGGTTTGTATTCTGCCTGCTTGCAGGAGCAGCCTGACACGTATTCTTTCCGGTAAAGGAAGGCTTCTTTAAGTTGGGTGTATGGTTCATTGGTTTGCGCATCAAGCATTTGATCGATCGCGCCGCCAGGGTTTTGATAATAAAATAGCTTCGCGGGCGCGGCACATTTCGACTGGCAAAGGTCTTCGTCGCGTTGGAAGTGGCCAGGTAGTGTCGAGAAGCTTACAGGGAAGTAATAGCCATCGCACAATCGAACGCAAAGTGTGCGATAGGTTGCAAATGGCAAATTGTTATATCCGTTCGCGTAACCCGAACCTGTGCTGCTGTCCTCATCACCCCATAGGTCGGCAAATATTCCACGGTCGCGACGGCGGGCTTCTTGTTGATACTGTTGGCCGCAATTATTTCGTGCCAGTTCGCGAATGATATCGTCTTGGTAGGACCGTCCTGCTGAGGTTTGCAATTGTTGTTTGTCGGCACGCAGCTGTGCAATGCGACGGCGCGCATCCTCGGCTTCATTTGAAAGGGCAACGCAACGGCGGGTTCGGCGAATGGACCGAGAGAAGAGAAAATTCTCGATACAGCCACGGCGTTCAAGTTCGATATCTGTCTTGCGCCAAATTCGTTCGTACTTGCGGATTTCAGCGTTGATTTTTGGCAGCAAATTCCGTGTTTGGCTGCCTTGACGCGTTTCTTTTACCAGCTGCTGTTCCAGCCGTAAGCAGACATCGCTGCGCGCCGTCCAACCATCACCAGCTCCTTGTTGTTGGGGAGCCACCTGCCAGCCATCTCCACCCCCTCGTGGTTGGCGACGGGGTTCTGGGCGAACCTCAGGTTCATCCCACGGCATTTGAAAGCCGCCTTGGGCCAAAGCGATACTGGTCACTGAACTTAAGACAATTACGCCCAAAAGGGCACCATAAACGCAAAACCAAAGGCTTTGGCGTTTTTTGTCATGAGTGGCCATGGCCCGACGCATTCCTTGACGTTCAAATTTCAAGTCTAATCTCGCGGCAGTGTGTCTGTTTTTGTTCGATTTATCAAACGCTAGAGCTACGGGGTCAATGCAGCGCAAAAATGGCATGGGGACAGTTCTTATCTGTTAGCGCCATAATTGGTCCGCAATACGGTTGGCCATGTTGGTGATCTCAACGGGGTGGCCACCGTTGGTCTTCTTGACAGTGCCATAGTACCAGCATCATAACGGCGGCCAGATCGCGCATTTCGCAGCAGTGAAATTGCTGCATGGTTTGCGGCATGCACAAAAAAAATCGGCGGGATTTGTTGCCATTTCGGCAATTGTCAGGGGCATACCGTTTTTAACGCAATATTCGACTGAGGCTTATCGTGGAAATTCAACTGTACGACACCTTGACACGAAAAAAGCGAACATTCACGCCGCTCGATGCGAACAATGTTCGCATGTATGTCTGTGGGCCGACGGTTTATGATTATGCCCATATCGGCAACGCGCGACCTGTGATCGTATTCGATGTTGTGTTTCGGCTGCTGCGGGAAGTATTTGGCAGCGACCACGTGACCTACGCGCGCAATATTACAGACGTCGATGACAAGATAAACAAACGCGCCTTCGATGAGGGTGTGCCCATTGCCGATATTACGGCCCGCACGACGAAGCAGTTCCATGACGATATTGGTCAATTGGGGGTTTTGCCTCCAACTGTCGAACCGCGTGCAACAGACCACATCAAAGAGATGGTCGCCATGTGTGAGACATTGGTCGAGAAAGGGCATGCTTATGTTGCCGAGGGGCACGTGCTGTTTTCTGTGTCGTCCATGCCGGACTATGGCCAACTTTCCAATCGTTCGTTGGATGAGATGGAGGCTGGCGCTCGAATTGAAGTGGCGCCTTACAAGAAAGACCCGATGGATTTCGTGTTGTGGAAACCGTCCAAAGATGGCGAGCCGGGCTGGCCGTCGCCTGCGGGGATTGAGGGCAAAGGTCGTCCAGGCTGGCATATTGAGTGCTCAGCGATGTCGGCAAGGCATCTTGGTGAGGTGATTGATATTCATGGTGGGGGTGTTGATCTGGCGTTTCCCCATCATGAAAATGAAGTCGCTCAATCACGATGCGCGCATGGCACCAAACAAATGGCGCAGGTGTGGATGCACAACGGCTTTCTGCAAGTCGAGGGCGAGAAGATGTCAAAGTCGCTTGGTAATTTTATTACCATCAACGATCTGTTGAAGACTTGGCAGGGCGAAGTTGTCCGGCTTGCGATGTTGTTGACCCATTACCGCCAACCAATCAACTGGACCAAGGCCGGATTGCAGGAAGCAAAGCGGACGCTGGATGCGTGGTATGCCGTTGCAGGGGAGGTTCCCCGTGGTGAAGGCGTTATCCACCAAGGCGTGCTGGCGGCTTTGGCTGAAGATATCAATACGCCTCAAGCAATGGCTGTGCTGCATGATCTGCGCAACAAGGCCTCTCGAGGCGACGAGGCAGCTCGGGCGGATTTGGCTGCGTCACTTCGTTTTCTTGGCCTGTTGCAGATAGACGCGAATGAGTGGGTGAGCTGGCGTCCACCCGCGCTTGATCTTGATGAAGAGCTGATTGTTCGCCAAATTGCGGCCAGAGCGGCGGCTCGAAATGCTAAAAACTGGGCGGAAAGTGATCGTATTCGTGATGAACTGACCGCAATGGGGATTGCGCTTAAGGATACCAAGGACCCTGAGACGGGAGAAATTTCGACCACTTGGGCTATTGCGCATTGATCTCTAATCGTGTTGGTCAACGCCACAGTTGGAACGGTCTTAACATTCCGGTAGGTGTTGACAGACATAGTCACCAACAACATGCGAGTATGTGAAACGCGGTTTGGTTCAGAGCCTGCGAAACAGGAAACTTGAGAAGATCGATGTCTGGGAAAGAACGCCTCTATCTGTTTGATACAACTCTGCGCGATGGTGCGCAGACAACGGGCGTTGACTTTTTAATTGAAGACAAGCGCCGCTTGGCAAGCGTCTTGGATGAACTCGGTGTCGACTATGTTGAAGGTGGGTACCCAGGCGCCAATGAGACTGATACTCGGTTTTTCAAAGATCCACCCAAATTCCAACATGCCAAATTCACGGCATTTGGCATGACCAAGCGGGCTGGACGCTCCATATCCAACGACAGCGGTTTTCAGTCCGTGCTGCAGGCAAACAGTGCCGCGATCTGTTTGGTTGCTAAGGCATGGGATTATCATGTCCGGGTCGCGCTTGGGATCAGCAATGATGAGAATATTGAGGGTGTGCGCGAGTCGATTGAGGCTGTGGTTGCGGCAAGTCGCGAAGCGATGCTCGACTGCGAACACTTCTTTGATGGTTACAAAGCCAATCCTGATTATGCGCTGGCAATTGCAAAAGCCGCCTACGAAGCTGGCGCGCGCTGGGTTGTTTTGTGTGACACCAACGGAGGCACCCTGCCGCACGAAGTTTCAGAGATTGTTTCAAAAGTCGTCAAAGTCGTGCCAGGAAGCAATCTTGGTATTCACACGCATAACGATACCGAAAATGCTGTGGCCAATTCGTTGATGGCGGTTCGCGCCGGTTGTCGACAAATCCAAGGGACGTTGAACGGGATTGGGGAACGTTGCGGTAACGCCAACCTAACATCGATTATTCCAACATTGTTATTGAAGAGTGAGTTTGCCGAACAATTCGAAACACGCATCACACCCGAAGCGTTGCGGACTTTGACGCATGCCAGCCGTGTGCTTGACGAAGTCGTTAATCAATCACCTAATCGACATATGCCTTATGTCGGTGAAAGTGCCTTTGCGACCAAGGCTGGTATTCATGCTTCCGCCATTGTTAAGGCACCGGAAACTTATGAACATGTCGCGCCAGAGGCAATTGGAAATCAGCGCCGTTTGCTGGTTTCAGACCAAGCCGGCAAGTCGAATATTCTTGCCGCAATGTCGCGTTTGGGCATTTGTGTGCCATCTGATGACACAGCCATTGATGAATTGTTGAGTGAAGTTAAACACCGCGAAGCTGCCGGCTACGCCTACGAGGCAGCAGAGGCGTCGTTTGAACTATTGGCGCGCAGAACTTTGGGACAGGTTCCGAAATATTTCTCAGTCGATAGCTTTCGCGTGATGGTGGAGCGGCGGCATAATGCGGTTAGCGAACAAATTACGGTGACAGAAGCGACGGTAAAAGTTTTCGTTAATGGGAGTGAACAACCGCTCTGGTCGGTGGCTGAAGGCAACGGTCCGGTCAATGCACTCGACAGCGCTTTGCGTAAAGATCTCGGTCGGTTCCAGTCTTATATCGAAGGCGTTGAATTGGTGGACTACAAAGTGCGCATCTTGACGGCTGGTACGCAAGCGGTGACCCGAGTGCTGGTTGAAAGTCATGATACTTTAACAGGTGACAGATGGTTCACTGTTGGGGTTTCGGCAAACATCATAGATGCCAGTTTTGAAGCTCTCTTGGATTCCATCAACTACAAGCTGATGAAAGAAAAAGCATCAGTTTGAATGGTGGACACTTATTGATTGGTGGGCTCTTCGTCGCCGAGAAGCTGGATTGCGGCATCATTTGGCGTGAGTTCACCCGTGAGGACAAGTGCTGAAAGCTTATCAAGCTGTCCGTCTTTGCCATCACGAATGCGTTGGGCGACGACGTCTGAGGCTGCGCGCGCGATCAGATATCGCGCACGTCTTTGTCGCCGCCGTATCGCCCCATCGGCCAGTACAGGTGCACCGGCGTTTTCAATTGCCGACAACAGCTCAGGGATGCCGTCTCCAGTGAGTGCGGTTGTTTTAATGACCGGCGGCACCGGACGCCCTGGCGCGCGAATGGATACCGCGCCCATTAATTGATGCACGGTGCGTTCGGCACCTTCACGGTCTGATTTATTCACAACCAGAATGTCTGCAATCTCCAACAGACCGGCCTTCATGGCTTGAATGTCATCACCAAGGCCTGGTGCTGAAATTACGACGCGAACATCGGTGACTTCAGCCACATCGATTTCTGTCTGACCAGTGCCAACGGTTTCAAGAAGAATGATATCGAAGGCGGCAGCATCAAAGGCGTCTATCACGCGCACAGCTGCAGGTGACAGGCCACCAAGCGCCCCGCGGCTTGCCAGCGAGCGCATAAAGACACCGTCATCGTTGAGGGTCGATGACATTCGAATGCGGTCGCCCAGGATTGCGCCACCAGATACCGGGCTCGATGGGTCAACGGCGATCACGCCAACGCTTTTGCCTGCGGTGCGCAAGTTTTTGATAAGGGCATTCACAAGAGTTGATTTGCCAGCACCAGGAGGGCCTGTGAAACCGACGACGAGGGCGTGACCGAGAAATGGTTGCATTTCCTTAAGTATGGCCGAGGCATCAGGTGTCAGGGCTTCAAGTGAAGTGATGGCTTTCGCGATGGCGCGTCTTTCGCCAGACCGCACTGCGCGAACCAAGTCTTTCGGTGTATCGAATTTGCTTGTGTTTGCGGTCAATTGAGAGCTCTTGGCTATGAGGTGTCTTGGATGAGGTATCTTGGAACTTGTCGTCGCGGGCATACGCCCAAGCTCGCAGTCGTGCAAGTTTGCAATTGTGGATGACTTTGACACCGACGTCGATACCGGAAATTTTAACCGGCAAGTTTTGTCGGTGACTTAAAACTTTGCAGTGATCGCGATCTCGGGGGCAATGTTGGGCTCGCGGGTTGCAGCGGCAAAGACTGCAGGCAGAATTTGCTCGGCTTCATCGACAACGGTAAAGCTGACATCGAGGCCGGCGCGAATAAAAGCATCTTCTTTCATATGAGCAAGCAGAGCTTTAAATGGCTCCCAGAACCCACCGATATTTGCGACAACGATTGGCTTGTGGTGTTGGCCGAGTTGTGACCATGTTAGCTGTTCGACAAGCTCTTCCAGCGTGCCAATGCCACCTGGCAATGCCACGAACGCGTCAGAGCGTTCATACATCAGCTTTTTGCGTTCATGCATGTCATTGGTGACGATCAATTCATTGACGTCTTTCAACATCTTTTCTTTTTCAGACAGGAAAGATGGAATGATGCCAGTGACATTGCCGCCGCCGGTCAATGTGGCGCGTGCGACCTCGCCCATTAATCCTAAGCTGCCGCCACCGTAAACAAGCGTCACTTTATTGTCGGCCAGCGCCCGTCCTAAGGTGTTTGCGGCCTTGGCATAAATTGGATTGTTGCCCTTACCAGACCCACAATAGACGCATACGGTCTTGATGGTGCGTGTGGATTTTTCTGGCGAAATGGGCTGATGCTTCATATGTGTGTCCTTATTCGTGTGGTTGATTTGATTGTCTTTTTCGACTAGCGATCGGCCTATTCCAAGTTGAAAAAGGCCACCGGAGCTTAGTGTGGCTGAGAATTACTGCAGAAACTTGATGAAGTTGCTGTCTCGGACGTCACTGCCAGAATTCATTGAATGTCTCCGAACTCTGTGAATTAAGGCAACTTATCATATCTGCAAGCAGATCTGCCGCCTCGAATTCACCTCGACAGCGTTAACCAAGCAGCCAGGCGTCACGCGGCAAGTGCGTTTTGTTGTCCTGCGCCTTGGTATCGTCCTGCGGATGGGGGTAAGCTGGTTGAAATAGCTATAATAAGAAATTAATAAAATCACCTAGTTGGTTAAAATAGTTTAGCAAAACCTGGGCAGGAATTGCGGAAGGTGACGTGTTGATGCAGGGAAGCTTGGGAAAGTTTTCAGGGCTTGTTGTTGCAGGCCTTGTTTTGGTCGCGACACCAATGGCTGCGCAGGCTGTGACAAACGTCGTGTCGGTTCCGGGAAAGTCCAATGGCATAGCATTGCAGGCCAACAAAGCACGACTGGCAGGCAAGACTTTCCAGACTGCCCAAAACGCTGAAAATGAGCCTGATGTTGCGACGGATGCAACAGATGCAATCGCACAAGAAGCCGACAGTCAGTCGAGCGCTTTTGTTCCGGTGATGAAATGGTTGGAAGAGTCTGCGCAGGACTTTCAAGGCGTTGTCATTAAAGAGTTATCGGTTCCAACAGGGACTGGAACCGTGCCAACGACACAGACGCAAATAACGCAAGCAACGCCCGACGAGCCAGCCACTAAAACACCTGCTGGTCAGGCGACGGCTAACGTGGAAACATCTGACATCACCAAAGGCATGGGAGGACCGCGAGCCTTTCCGTATTTTATCTGGGACACAGTCGTCGAGTGGTTTGCAAGTTCCAATCGCGACTACCATGGCAAAGTGGTACGCGAACTCGAACTGCCATCGCAAACCGAAACAATTCAATCTGATAACGCTGATGAGAACGGTGAACGTGCCAATCAGAGTTCTGGGACAGAGACGGATACCAAGGCGTCTGCGGCTGTTGATGTGCCAGCTTCAGATTCTAAGACTGAGACAACAAAAGAGTTGACCGAAGACATCGCCCGAATGGCAAAAGAGGCTGAGGAAACCGCGCGTCAAGCCATGCAGGCGGCCGAGGAACGTCAAACAGCAGAAGCAGAAGCAAAGGCAAAGGCGGAAGCAGAGGCCAACGCGGCCCAAGCTGAGGTTCGTGCACGCGCTGAGGCGCAAGAGCAAGAACGTATCAGAGCTGAAAAGCAAGCTATCGCTGAGGCCGAAGCGGCAAAAGTGAGAGAAGAAGCTGAAGCCGCAGCAAAAGCCGAAGCCGAGGCACAACGGCTTGCTGCTGAGCAACGCAGACAACAAGAAGCTGCCGAGGCTGCGCGTGTTGCCCAGGCTGCAGCTGAGGCTGAAGCAGAAAGGCGGCGTGTTGAAGAGGCGGCACGCTTGGCAGAAGAGCGTCGGGAGCGTGAGCGCATCGCGCTGCGTAAGGCCGAGCAAGAGCTGGCCGCTGCTCGACAGAAGGAGCGAGACGCCAACGCACGTCTTGACCGAGACGCTGAGAAAGAAGGCCGACAGGTCTCTGACGAAGTTCGGATTCTTGAGGCGACGCGATTGGCGGCCAATAGTCGGCAGACAAACGCTGATGAGGAATTAGCAGCGGCCCTGGCAGTCGAGCGGCGACGGGAACAACGGTTGGCGCGTGTGGCGAAAAGCAAGTCACGTCGATATCGTAAGACCAAAAATCCCCGCTACCAGAAGCGTGCCCGGGCAAGAAAATCAGGTTCAAAACGACTGAAGCGGCGGCGCTCTAAGGTTGCAGGCTATCTTAAACGTCGGCCACGGGCCCGCCATCGTCCGCGGGCACGCAAGTATTCCTGCCGGTATCGTGAGGGTCGTCGCGTCAGACGACTGCCAGGACGTTATACGGTCAAAAAGGGTGACACATTGTGGAAGATCGCCCGCCGACACTATCGGTCTGGTCACAAGTACCGGCGTATTGTGAGGGCAAACCGAGGTAAATTTCGCAACTCAAATCGTATTTATCCATGTCAGAGACTCTATTTGCCCAAGCGATGATCTCTAACCGGAGCTGATTGTCCTTTTCCAAAATTGCCGTGCAAGTGGCGCTCAAGGGTTGGTGTTGTGGGCGTACAAACGTCGCGGCTTCCTTTGGCTACAAATCGCGTATAGTGAAACGATGTCCCGATCCGCCGGCCATGACCGGTCTCCAACGATTGATCGAAAGAGCTTGTCACTCACGGCCAGGGAAGATCCCTGGGTTGTGTTTTATGGGTTATTGCCGTTTGTCTGGCCAGCAGATCGGCCAGATTTGCGCCGCCGTGTGGTGATCGCTTTTGGCGTCTTGCTGTTGGCCAAAATCGTTACAGTTTGCATCCCAGTATTCTACAAAAAAGCGGCTGACTTGTTGGCAGGCGAATCTGGAACGTCCAGTGTGTTCGGTTTAGATCCAGTCGCCATCGGTGTTGGCGGGCTGATTTTTGCTTATGGGTTTGGCCGCGTCTTAATGATGGTCTTAAACCAAATCAGAGACTTGTTTTTTACCAAGGTTGGTCAGCATGCGGTTCGGACCTTAAACAACCGGACATTTCGACATCTTCACCAGCTTGGAATGCGGTTTCATATGGACCGTCGAACCGGTGGTCTGTCGCGAGTTTTGGAACGTGCTGCACGCGCCATTGAACTCATTATCCGTATGGGCATCCTCAACCTGGCGCCGACGTTTCTTGAGTTGGTATTGGTGTGTGGGATGTTGTTTTACTACTTCGACATCACATACGTCGTGATCGTTGTGATCACGGTCAGTGCGTTCATGTGGTATACGCTTGCGGCTTCGGAGTGGCGTTTGGCCATTCGTCGTGAAATGAACGATAGTGACACAGACGCCAACACCAAAGCGATCGACAGCTTGTTGAACTTTGAAACCGTCAAATACTTCGGCAATGAAGAGATGGAATCCAAGCGATATGACCAGTCGTTGGCGCGGTATGAAAAGGCTGCAATCAAGACCTACTTTTCCCTCGGTTTTTTAAACTCAGGTCAAGCGCTGATTTTCACAACGGGGATGACGTTGGCGATGTATTTGGCAGCTCGGGGCGTTGCTACCGGAGAGCATACCGTTGGCGATTTTGTCATGATCAACGCCTTGATGATTCAACTTTTAATGCCGTTAAATTTTATGGGCACAATCTATCGCGAAATTCGCCAAGGCATTGTCGATATTGAGACGATGTTTGCTGTGATCGGACAAACGCCTGAGATCGTTGATGCGCCTGATGCCTCCGAATTAAAGGTATCCAAAGGGGGAATTAAGTTTGACGATGTCTCGTTTGCTTATGACCCAAGTCGCGGAATTTTGCGCGGGCTAACATTTGATGTTCCGGCTGGACGCATGGTGGCAATCGTTGGCCCATCAGGCGCTGGGAAATCGACAATCAGTCGGATTTTGTTTCGTTTTTATGACATTCAATCAGGAAGCGTAACGATCGATGAACAGGATGTGCGTGATGTGACACAGACGTCGTTGCGCCAGGCTATTGGTGTCGTGCCGCAAGACACCGTGCTGTTTAATGACACGATTGCTTACAACATTCGATACGGTCGTCCTGATGCGACAGATGCAGAAGTGCGCAATGCTGCTGAAATGGCCCAGATCTCGGATTTTATTGCGACGCTGCCAGATGGCTTTGACACGATGGTGGGTGAGCGTGGGTTGAAGTTGTCGGGTGGTGAAAAGCAACGTGTTGCGATTGCACGGACCATTCTGAAAAACCCACCGATCTTGATTTTTGATGAGGCGACCAGTGCGCTCGACAGCCACACGGAACGTGAAGTTCAAGACGCAATGGATCGGGTTTCAAAAAACCGCACAACATTGGTTATCGCGCATCGACTTTCGACCATCGTTCACGCAGACACGATTTTAGTGCTTGAGAAGGGCCAAGTGGTTGAGCAGGGGACGCATGCAGAATTGCTCGAAAAAGAAGGTTTGTACGCCAGCCTTTGGGCGCGCCAGCGTCAGGCCGACAAGGCGCGTGAAAATTTAGCCTTGGCATTGGAAGAAGCCGAGCAGGCTGGTGCGATCGACCCGCACGAGGTCAAACAAAAGCAGCTTGGACCAGAACACGAATGATTTTTCGTTTCGATTTGCTTTGGTAAGACAACGACTAAAAGCTCGTGCGCAGTTGCGTTAATACGTTGGCCATCACGCAGATTGCATTCGACTGGAATTCCAGTGTGTCGAATTCAAGTCTGCAATTCTCTGTCCAATCGTGGGTGACGCGCCTATGGCCAGATACTGTAAATATAGATGCCGTAGGCAGACAGCAGTCCGAGGCCTTCGTAGCGTCTTAGACGCTGCCCGGTACATGCAATGATGAGCAATGCAGTTGATGCTGCGACCATGACGAAAACATCGTAACTGGCGATGTCGGCGGGGACGAAATTTGGTGCGATAAGACCTGTAACACCGCCAATCATTAAGGTGTTGTAAATGTTGGAACCGATGATGCCACCCAAGGCCATATCACCACGCCCTTTCAAAGCGGCAAACGTAACGGCAACGAGTTCAGGAAGTGAGGTGCCAAGCGCGACAACGGAAACGCCAATGACAGATTGAGAGACACCAAGATCATTGGCGATGTCGATCGCTGCGTGAACGAGAAAATCGCTTCCGACGATGATTCCAAGCAGGCCAACGAGCGTTAACATGAAAGCCAATGCGCTTGTGCCAAAAGACGTGGTGACGGCGGGCTCAACGTATCCAACTTTTTTTTGCTGTGCAGGCGTAACCTGCGCATTCAGCGCCAGCAAGTTTTCCTCGCCCAATACTTCGCGGCTGGTTTGTGCGCTACGAATAGTCATGGTGATATAACCGACGAGCATGGCGAGGAGTATCGCGCCTGCCAATTGGTCGAGTGGCCAGATTTGTGCCATGACTGTAAACAAAACGGCTGAGGCGAACATGATGTAGCCGTCGCGTTTTGTATCGAGATCCAACAGTTTGAATGGAGCGATCGTTGCAGCAAAGCCAAGGACCAACAAAACATTGGTGATATTAGAGCCGACGAAGTTGCCGACGGCAATTCCAGGAGAACCGGCCTTTGCGGCCTGAATACTTGTGACGAGCTCAGGAGCTGATGTGCCAAAACCCAACAGCACGACACCAATAACAGTATAGGGAACGCGAAGGTATTCAGCCACTTTCACGGCATTGCGAACGAGCATATCGCCACCGACTATCAGAATGGCAAAGCCCAACAAAAGCCATAAGTAATCGTTCACATATTCCCCCAGTACTGCCGAGTGAGCATGATCTCTCAACGACATTGTCACGGATTTGGATTGGTTTGCACGCCCACCTTACGGTTAAGTGGCGTAATGGGCCATCTCTTCATGTGTGTAGCCTTGTAAATAAAGCAAGGCCGTAAGGTCATTGTGTTCTATTTTGGCCCGAGCCTGGGCAGCAACAATCGGTTTGGCATGGTAGGCAACGCCAAGGCCTGCGGCGTTCAGCATCGCCAAATCGTTTGCCCCATCGCCAACAGCCAGGGTTTCATCGATCGGTATTTTTTTCTCGGCACTGAATTTTTCCAATGCGTTCAGTTTGGCTTGTTGCCCAAGAATTGGTGACACAACTTGGCCGGTGAGACGTCCATCAACAATTTCCAGCGTATTTGCTTGGTTAATATCAAAGCCAATTTTTTCTGCGATCCGCGTCGTGAAGAAGGTGAAACCACCTGAGACGAGCGCACAAAATGCGTTGTTTTTTTTCATTGTTTGAACCAGCGTTCGAGCACCTGGCATCACATTGATACGTTTTTCAAAGACCTCCGATAATTTTGCTTCATCCAACCCTTTCAAAAGAAGCACACGCTCATTTAAGGCTTCATTGAAATCAAGTTCGCCGCGCATGGCGCGTTCTGTAATGCCGGCAACATGGTCGCCAACTCCAGCCACGGCTGCAATTTCATCGATGCATTCCTGCTGGATCATGGTTGAATCCATATCCGCAATGAGAAGGCGTTTGCGTCGACCAGCTAACGCCAACAGATTGATGTCGACAGGTGCGTCGCCGATTTGTGTCTTTGCAGCCTGTAGTAGGGGTTCGATGTCGCTGGGGCTTGCGACCTCTATGGGGAATTCGAAGGCGCCAGGGCCGAGTTTCTTGACCGGGCCCGTAGCGCCAAGTGCTGAGGCGACCAAACGGGCATCAATTGTAGAAATTTGTGCCGGTGATGAGGGGGCACATAGAAGTGAGAGAGCGAATTGAGACATCAGGCAGCCGTTGTCTTGTTGCGATAAATTTGGCGAGACGCGGACATGATGTTTAAGAAGGACACATGACAACGCTTCGCCCGCTTCTCATTGCAGGTCCGACCGCGTCGGGCAAGTCACGCTACGCACTTGAGCGTGCGGGCGAAGAGCCGTGTGTCATAATCAATGCGGATAGTATGCAGGTTTACGATGGTTTGCGGGTTATTACGGCGCGGCCATCGCACGAGGATGTCGCGGCGATCCCCCATGACCTCTATGGCCATGTTTCTCCGTCCTGTGCCTATTCGGTTGGTCATTGGTGCCAAGACGTCGAACAGGCATTGGCCCGTGCCGCGGCCTCCAATCGCCGTCCAATTGTTGTTGGGGGTACGGGGTTATACTTCAAGGCCCTGCTAGATGGACTGTCGCCGGTTCCGGAAATTCCTGCAGAAATTCGCGCGAAATGGCGCGATGCGGGGCTCCAACAAGACACTGAACATCTCCACCGGCAGCTTATGGATGTTGATCCGGTGATGGCTGAGAGGCTGCGTCCCAGTGATCCGCAACGCATTGTGCGGGCATTGGAGGTGTTTGAGGCGACAGGCAAGTCGTTGGCCTATTGGCAAACGGTTCCAGGTGTTCGCCTTTTGGAGTTTCGTGACGTTGAGGCGGTTGTCATCACCAGACCGCGCCAAGATCTTTATGATCGTGCCGACGCGCGTCTTGAACAGATGTTGCTCAACGGGGCTGTCGAAGAGGTTTGCGAGCTGGGCGAGCAGAAACTCGAACCATCTTTGCCTGCCATGCGGGCTCTCGGTGTGCCGCAGCTTCTACAACTTATTGCCGGTAATTTGGATCGCAAAGCAGCGCTCTACGGCGCAAAATTGCAAACCCGGCACTATATCAAGCGCCAGCTGACATGGATTAGACGAAATATGAGTTCGTGGAAGGCTATTGAAAAGAAATAAATGCAAATAATAAGGCGCTATAAAAGACATTTTAGATAAGCTTAGGAATTGACGGCCTATATTTCACAATATAGTGTCCGGCTCCAAAGGTGAGGCAACGCTTTGGGGTCTTGGCCACACAGCGCTTGTCTGGCTGAAATGTCGGACTGCCAATCCATAAGGTTTTTTTTGCATTTCGTGCGGAGCATTTGTTTGAGCAGATGTTGTTTGGCGTGATGAATTGAATTTGGGGAGAACGTGCGATGGCACGCGAGATGACAGGCGCTGAGATGGTCATCAAGGCTTTGTCGGACCAGGGGGTAGAGCATATCTTTGGCTATCCTGGTGGTGCGGTTTTGCCGATCTATGATGAATTGTTTCAGCAGGACAAAGTGAACCACGTGTTGGTGCGCCAGGAAGGCGGAGCTGTTCATGCTGCTGAAGGTTATGCCCGTTCAACCGGAAAAGTTGGTGCTGTCCTGGTGACATCGGGACCTGGTGCGACGAATGCTGTGACTGGTCTGACCGACGCGTTGATGGATTCTATTCCATTGGTTTGCATCACGGGTCAGGTTCCATCTCACTTGATTGGCAATGATGCCTTCCAGGAATGTGACACCGTTGGCATTACCCGTCCTTGCACAAAGCACAACTGGCTTGTGAAGGACGTTAAAGATTTGCCGCGAATTCTGCATGAAGCGTTTTTGATTGCCAAAAGCGGCCGACCTGGTCCGGTTGTTGTTGATATCCCTAAAGACGTACAGTTTGCCAAAGGCAATTATGTCGGCCCGAGCAACATCGCCCACAAAACCTACCGTCCACAACTCAAGCCTGAGCAAGAGGGTGTTCGTCAAGCGGTCGAAATGATCGCCAACGCCAAGAGGCCGGTTTTTTACACCGGCGGGGGCGTAATCAACTCTGGTCCCAAGGCCTGCAAGTTGCTGCGCGATTTGGTGCGACTGACGAACTATCCAATTACATCAACGCTGATGGGGCTTGGCGCATATCCGGCGAGCGAGAAGAACTGGCTTGGCATGTTGGGTATGCACGGCACCTACGAATCCAACATGGCAATGCATGATTGCGATCTGATGGTTTGCATTGGTGCACGCTTTGACGATCGCATCACGGGCCGTCTTGATGGGTTCTCGCCAAATTCGAAAAAGATCCACATCGATATCGATCCGTCTTCGATCAACAAGACCGTTCACGTTGACTTGCCGATCATCGGCGATGTTGCCTATGTGTTGGAAGATATGGTGCGGGTATGGAAATCGCAGTCGCCGCAGCTTGACAAAACAGCACACAAGGCGTGGTGGAAAAAGATTGACACTTGGCGCGCTAAGAAATCACTGGCCTACAAGCACAACTCCGACGTGATCATGCCGCAATATGCCGTCGAACGGCTTTACGAACTTACGAAGGATCGCGATCCTTATGTTTCGACGGAAGTCGGTCAGCACCAAATGTGGGCGGCACAATTCTTCAATTTTGAAGATCCAAACCGGTGGCTGACATCGGGTGGACTTGGCACGATGGGGTATGGTCTGCCAGCAGCCATTGGCGCACAAATGGCCCACCCCAAATCGTTGTGCATAGATATTGCCGGTGATGCCTCAATCTTGATGAATATTCAGGAGTGCTCTACGGCGGTGCAGTATCGACTGCCAATCAAGGTCTTCATTCTCAACAATCAATATATGGGAATGGTTCGCCAGTGGCAGCAGCTCCTGCACGGCAATCGTTTGAGCGAGAGCTACACGGAAGCCTTGCCCGACTTTGTGAAGCTTGCCCAAGCTTATGGTTGGAAAGGGATGTCGTGCGATAAACCGGGCGATCTTGATGATGCGATTCAAGAGATGATCGATACGCCGGAGCCTGTGATCTTTGATTGCCGCGTTGCGGCATTGGCGAACTGTTTTCCAATGATCCCATCTGGCAAAGCGCACAATGAAATGCTGTTGGGTGAGGATATTAGCGATGAAGACGTTGGCAATGCGATCGATGAGAAGGGCAAAGTCTTGGTCTAGTGCAGTGTTGTACGTGGCTAGAACTTGTGCAGACACATCATGCATTTATTTATCGCAAACAAACTTTACTCGTCATGGTCGATGCGCCCCTGGTTGGTGTTGACGGCTTCAGATATCGCCTTTGACGAAACCGTCATTGCGCTTCGTCGTGACGATACGGCCGGGAAAATTGCTAAGATTTCTCCGACCGGAAAAGTTCCCGTCCTCGTCGATGGAGACATCAGGATTTGGGAAAGCTTGGCGGTGATTGAATATCTTTCGGAGAAATTTCCGGATAAGACCATATGGCCTCGGGATGTTGACGCGCGTGCGCATGCACGATCGATTTCTTCTGAGATGCTGGCAGGGTTTCAACCGTTGCGTAAAGCCTGCCCCATGAATCTTGGCAAGTTGTTTGCGCCGCTCAATTGGGATGAAGACGTGTTGGCCAATGTCAGACGGATCGAACAGCTCTGGCGCCATGCGCGGGCGAGATTTAGCAATGGTGGAAAATTTCTTTTCGGAGAATTTAGCGGGGCTGATGCGATGTATGCCCCGGTTGCGTCGCGATTAAAAACCTATGGCTTTGATGTTGGCGACGACACCAAAGCATATATGCAAGCGGTGTTCACCCATCCATCATTCGTAAAATGGACGCGCGAAGCGCTGGCCGAGCCCTGGACAATCGACGATTATGAAGACGGGTTCACCGTTCGAGAAACCTTTGAGCGAAAAACGAATTAGGTTCTCGAAAGAGGTCTAGAGTTTTAAAAACTTGAGAGAAAAAAGACATGGCAGATACAGCCACACAAAGTCATTACCCATCCCAGTTGGTGGACGAAACCATCGTTTCGCGGACGCTGTCTGTCATCGTTGACAACGAGCCAGGCGTTTTGGCGCGTGTGATCGGGTTGTTTTCCGGGCGCGGCTATAACATCGATAGTCTGACTGTGACGGAAACCGAGCACGAGAAACATATTTCGCGCATCACCATTATCACCAAAGGCACGCCAATGATTATCGAGCAGATCAAGCATCAGCTTGAGCGCTTGGTTCCCGTGCATCGAGTTCGTGATTTAACATCGCAAGGCAATCCTCTAGAGCGCGAATTGGCGCTTGTGAAGGTGGCGGGCAAAGGTGAAAAGCGCATCGAAGCCCTGCGTATGGCGGAAATATTCAGAGCCAATGTGATCGATGCCTCAACCGAGCATTTTGTGTTCGAGATAACAGGAAAGACATCGAAGATCGAACAGTTCCTGGCAGTTATGTGGGAACTGGGTCTGGTCGAGCTTTCGCGCACTGGTATCGCAGCGATTGACCGTGGGGCGCAAAGTGTGGCGGACCAATAAGGTGTTGCGCAAAAAAAATCGCGCTTTTGGTCGCGCGATTTTCTTTGTTGTTTCTGCTTTTAATAGGTTGTCTTGCTAGTAAACGCCCTTGGCCGTGAAATCGAGCTTGTTGTAGCGTTCGTAGGCTGCAATCGATCTTTTAGAAAACGATACTTGAAGTTGGTTTTCCAAATAGCTGGTACCATCGGCTGAAACAAAACCTTCCTGCTTTTCCTCTTTGACGGGGTATAGCGGAATGCATTCAGGTGGGGCTGGTTCGCGAACCACTTCGCCTTCTTCACCTGTTGGTTCTGGCACAACATCGACCGTAACAAGAAAAGCCATCAGCTTGACGCGATAGAACTCATCGAAAGAGCGTTCGCACCGATTTTGACCCTCGACAGATTCACATTTGCGAAGGCTTGGGTGTGTCGCGGCGGTTTTATTGTGCTGTTCGATTGCCGCATCGATAAGTTTTTCACACTGTTCAGCTTCCAGCAGACCACCGTCCACGCAGTCGGAGCTGGACACATAGATCGACTGCTTGATCGTTGAGTCCACTTTTTTGCTGCTTCCGCCCCCGCCGCAGGCCGCAAGCGGGATGGTCAAAATGCTGAACATTGCCAATTGGATTAGTCTGCGCATATCAATCTCTCACCAGTCTGGGTGTATGCGCGCCAGTGTACATTTGAGCTGTTGCGGTTCGGTTAATGAGAGCTAAACGCGTGTCAAAAAACACCTTTCCGGCATTAAATCTGGAAGATTGGGGCCAAAAGCCGAAAACGTCGCATCATTATTGTCGACAAGATGCAAATTTCGGCCATTTGAACCGTTGAATTCCAGGGCTTTCCAGTAGTAGGTTCGCGCGTCACCGCCAGCGCACGTGTTTTCACGTTTCAGCCGCTGCGATTTCTCAGACAAACCCCACACCAGCATCTGCCATTTTGGTCGGGTGCTCGTGCAACTCATTTGAGAGGAAGACCATGCGCGTCTATTACGATCGGGATGCCGACATCAATCTAATCAAGGGCAAAAAAGTGGTGATCGTCGGATACGGCAGCCAAGGTCACGCGCACGCTCTAAACTTGAAAGACTCTGGCGTTAAAGACCTGGCGATTGCACTTCGCAAAGGCTCATCATCGGCGGCGAAAGCAGAAGCTGAAGGTTTGCAAGTTATGGAGGTCTCTGAAGCTGCCAAATGGGCCGATGTTGTCATGATGCTGACGCCGGACGAACTGCAGGCTGAAATCTATGAAGAACACCTTGAGCCGAATATGAAGCAGGGTGCAGCTTTGCTATTTGCGCACGGATTAGCTGTTCACTTCTCATTGATTGAACCTCGTGGCGATCTTGACGTTGGCATGATCGCGCCGAAAGGTCCTGGACATACGGTCCGTGGTGAATATCAAAAAGGTGGCGGTGTGCCATGCTTGATTGCGATTCAACAAGACAAGAGCGGTAATGCTCATGACCTATTCTTATCCTACGCATGCGGCGTTGGTGGTGGACGTTCTGGGATTATTGAAACAACATTTAAAGAAGAATGTGAAACAGACTTGTTTGGTGAACAGGTTGTGTTGTGTGGCGGCTTGGTTGAATTGATCCGCGGCGGTTTCGAAACTCTGGTCGAAGCTGGATATGCGCCTGAAATGGCCTATTTCGAGTGCTTGCACGAAGTGAAGCTGATTGTTGACCTGATTTATGAAGGCGGTATTGCCAACATGAATTACTCAATTTCCAACACGGCGGAATTTGGCGAGTATCACACAGGCCCCAAAATCGTCACAAGCGAAACCAAAGAGGCCATGCGCAAGGCATTGCGGGATATTCAGTCAGGTGAATTCACGACGGAATGGATTCGCGAGTGCAAGGCAGGTCAACCGAAGTTCAAGGCAACCCGCCGTATGCACGATGCGCACCAGATCGAAGAAGTTGGTGAAAAGCTACGCGGCATGATGCCTTGGATCAAATCCAATTCGCTCGTCGACAAGGCGAAGAACTAAACGTACGCAACTGAGTTGGGAGAATTGGCCAGCAGAGTTGCTTGCTTGTTAGTTCTCAACTGATTCACTACGAAAAGTGAAATGGCTGGCCGAAAGGTTGGCCATTTTTTTGCGATTGGCGGTGCGGAAATGCTCTAACCTTTCGCGCAGTTTTTGAGCAAATTCCGGTGTGCGTGGATCTGTGTGCATAGATTGTTGTGGCAGTGAGGCTCTGGTGTCCTAGTAGCCGATTGCAGAATTGGACATGATGTCCGTCTAAGACAACGCTGATTGCTTGAACGCTTTGCAGTAAAGCCCACCGAAAAACCCGCGACACCGCGTCGGGGAGGGAGGTGTGTGGCGGAGCGAAGCCACGAATTTTCCGGTGGCGAACACAACAGCGATCTGAGACGGCTCATGTCTCCACTGCTATGCCCGTAGATACGGGCGGCGGAAAAAGCGGGGTACACCGCCGCCCGTTGGACCTCACCCATGCAGGTGTGGTCCTAAGCCCGGCGTGAACGGGCTTGGGAGCGCCAAACACAAAGCCCCGTTGGGCGTGTGAATGGCGATAAGCTTGGAATTGAACAAAACTGACGAAGGTGGACCGAACTCGGGCAGCGAAACGCTACGGAAGGGTTGGTCGACGCAGTTCAATATGATGTGATGTGATGAGTTCGTTTCCCCCCGAACCCTGAATACGCGAAGCCAAATCCCACCCTAGCCTGCGCATTTTCCCTAGACTTAGAAGATGATGTCTTCCGTTTAACAGTCTCGATGTAAACTGCGTCGCGAGGCAAGAGCATGGTTGAAACGTGGCCAAACTGAGACACTCGGGAATAAATCTATTTTTTCGCCAACAAATTTATTGAAGGTGGTTTGGCGATAACAGTGTGGTCAAAACAATGCAGCTATGCTTATCGGTAGTATAACCAAATGTAGTTTCCAAGCGCATTCAAACGCTGTGTTGTCGAATTTCTGAAGGCTTAAACCCCAAACTTCACAATGCAGCTATAGCGTTTTTTCTGCAAGGCAGAATGATGTGGTTACAGGTGTTTGCGATTTTGCAAATGGGAGCAGATTCAGACTTAAAAGCGCACGGTTAATCCGGCCCGTAGTGTTGTGAGATCTGCGTCGGTTTCAAAGTGTGTGTTTGCGGCGGTGAAATCCGTTCCACCAAAATTATAGTGCAAGGCTTCGATACGTACCGACATCTGTGACGTCAGCTCGAAATCAAGGCCGCCGCCAATGACAAACCCTGTTTGGGATTGGCTTTTGTCGACGTTCACACCATTGATGGTCACATTGTAATCGATGTTGGAGTAGGCAACGCCGGCAGTTGTGTAGACCAAGATTTGATTCCAGGCATAACCAAGGCGGGCGCGGGCACTCGTCAGCCAATCAATATTGGGGGCCAAGCGGCCAGTGCCGAATGCTGATTCACTTCCTTCACCAAGTGACCAAATCGCATCGAGTTCGACACCAGCGACAATATTGCCGAGCGCCAAATCATAACCGATGTAACCGCCTGTCATAAAGCCAGAGAGATCTGCCTCACCAGGCGTTGCCCCCTTTCCGATGACATCGCCAAAAGCACCGCCGAGGTGGCCGCCAGCATAAAGGCCACGCCAGTGATGAGGGTTTGCTGGCGTGGCGTAATCAGCGGCGGGGGGGATGTAATAAGCGGGTTGATCCGTTTCATATTGGTCGCGTCGTGGGGCACGAAAGGTGCCACGCTGGGACCCGTCAAAGGGGCGAGTATTGTCTTCTCGGTGGTAGCCTTGAATGCTGTCTGCTGGCGGTGGCGTGTCGTTGTATCCGCGCCAGCCTGGAAAGGGAGCCTGGTTTTGCGCGTTTGCTGGACGCAGAGATCCCAGTGCGAGTGCCAGGCACGCGATTGCTCCGATCCCAAGGCGGGATGCCCAGGACAAGCTTGGGCCAGTTGGCTGTTTTCGGTCGACATAAATTGGAAGCATTGGCTCGCGAACGCGAGCCGGTGTGACAACAACCATAATCAGTCCTGACGCAATACAAACTTAGAACAATTGGTTCCAGGACCGAGATGAATGATATCAAGGTCCTGTTAACTTTGTGCCAGGGTAATGGTTAGGAAAGTCTTAACGCGGGAAGACGGCTGACCGTTGGTATATGGGTGACGCGTTATGAATTTGTGCGATTGTTGCCAGCGGGGAAAGGCGGAGGAGCAGTGACTGAGACGGGAGGTATTGAGGAGGGTCGTGTTCGATTAATCTCACAAGTCAAACTTCGTGAGGTCAAACAGACTTGGGAATTTGGCACGCGTTATCGCCGTGAGATCGATGCGAATTGGCAGCGTGGCTTGCGGGAAAATCCGGGATATTTCAACGGCCGCGTCTTTATGTTGACGAAGGGCGAGAATATCGCCAGTGGGTTTGCTGGTGAATTGATGGCTGTTGACTTCAAAGATTTCATCTATTGGCGCGATCACCCAGACCTCGATACGACCGTTTATGATTGCTTTGGTTCAGCGCTCGTTGTTTCGTGCGACGGTGCCATTATGTTGGGGCGCCAGCGCAATGGCAATATCAATGCTGGGCTGACGTATTTTCCAGGTGGATTTATCGATGAGCGAGATGTTGGTCTTGATGGGGGCATTGACATCCGACAAAGTGTGTTGCGTGAAGTGTTGGAAGAAACAGGTTTAGAGGCACACGAATTCGCTATTTCTCCAAGTCTGTTGTTGACGACCATTGGCAACCAAGTGTCAATCGGCGTTGAGCTGGCTAGTCCTTTAACCGCTGTGCAATTGCGCAGAAAAGTCGCGGCCCATCTTGCATCCGATCCTGACGGTGAACTGGAAGGCGTTGTTGTTGCCAAAAGCCATTCAGATCTGTCAGGTCATCAGGTGCCAGCCTATGCGCGCTGCCTCGTTCGCCATTATTTGCCACAATAAAATGACATTTCCCGCCCAAGGGGGCGCGGAAATACTTGGCAGAAGTCGCGTGGTGGGCCATTGTCCGCGCCGTCTCGTCGACAGGTGTCGATTGAATATCGCGTATCAGATTTGATGATGCCGCGGTGATTTCGGGGGTAGGGCCTATGGATTTCAAATTCCACACGTTGGATGTTTTCACGGACACTCGATTTAGTGGCAATCCATTGGCCGTGGTTGAGGAGGCCGATGCGCTTACGACAGAGCAAATGCAAGCCATTGCGCACGAGTTCAATTTGCCGGAAACCATTTTTATCCGAAGTCCGAAGAAGCCGGGACATTCGGCCAGTGTGCGCATATTTACACCAACGAATGAGATTCCATTTGCCGGACATCCCACCATTGGCGTTGCAATTCTTTTGGCCCACCTAACAGCGCCGAATATCAACGGTGAGCAAGATGCGTTGATTGTGCTCGAAGAAGAAATTGGCACGGTACGCGTTGGCGTGCGTTTGGCTTCGGGCGAACCGGCTTATGGTGAGTTTCGTGCACCAAAACTGCCACTGGATGCCGGCGCTTTACCTGAGGTTGACCGGATAGGGGCCGCCATTGGTTTGATCCCAAGCGAGATTGGATTTGAAAATCACAAACCAACATGTTTTGCAGCCGGAAATGCCTTTGCTTTTGTTCCGGTGGCAACACTATCTGCCATGCGAAAGGCGGCTGTGCAGCCGTTGGGTTGGGCGGACGCATTTGAGCAGCAAGGCCTTGTTGGCGTCTACCTTTATACCCGTCAATGTGAGCATACGGATTCCGCTTTCCACTCGCGTATGTTTGCCCCGGGAATGGGCGTGCCAGAAGATGCTGCAACCGGGTCGGCTGCGGTGTGTCTGGCAGGCGTTATTCAGAAGTTCGATATGCTCCGAGATGGCACACATCGCCGCCGGATCGAGCAGGGCTATGAGATGGGCAGGCCCAGCCACATTGATCTTACCATCGTGGTTGAAGGCGGTGTGCTGAACGCGGTCCGTATTGGTGGAAATGCGGTCCGGTTGGCCCATGGAACCCTGACAGTGGATGTTTAACGTCAGTAAAGCCTTGATAATAAGGGTTGTAATTTTGTAAGGACCTTGCCTTATAATCAGATCCGTCGTTTAACCGGTCGTGTTAAGAGCTTGAATTCTGAAGGCCTCGCTATGAGAACGGGTGTCGTCCGTATCAAATTGGCGCCGCAGCGTCCTATTTTAGGCGGACGCCTGCTATTAGGCAGGCGGCTGACGGGCCTTGGGCTTAGCCTTATCGGCCCCTGAGCCGAACCGTTCTTTGCGTCCAGAGGTTTAGACCCGACGCCTGGAACCAAGCTCAGGGGAGTTTTGCAGTCTCACACCCTTTATAAAAGCTTGAGCGCCCTGTGATGGCGCCGCACAAGGACTTGAAGCAAAATGGCCGATAACAAAAAGGCAAATACCGCGAACGAAGCCGATCGCATTATAATTTTTGATACAACCCTGCGGGACGGCGAACAGTGTCCCGGGGCAACGATGACTTTTGAAGAAAAGTTGGAAGTTGCAGATTACCTCGATGCCATGGGCGTCGACGTTATTGAAGCAGGATTTCCAATAGCGTCAGACGGTGACTTTGAAGCCGTTCAAGCGATTGCAAAACGCGTCAATAACGCGACGGTCGCCGGGCTGGCACGCGCTGGGGAAAAAGATATCGCACGAGCGGGTGAAGCTGTTCGTGAAGCTGTGAAACCGCGTATTCACACCTTCATATCAACCTCCCCGGTTCACATGAAGTACAAGTTGCAAAAAGAACCTGATGTCGTGTTGGGTTTGGTCTCGTCATCAGTGACACAGGCGCGCAATTTGGTAGACGACGTTGAGTGGAGCGCGGAAGATGCAACACGCACCGAGCATGACTTTTTGTGCCGGTGTGTGGAAGCTGCCATCAAAGCGGGTGCAACGACAATCAACATCCCTGATACCGTCGGATACTCCGTACCGGAAGAATATTTTGCTCTGATCACGATGCTGCGTGAACGCGTGCCCGATTCCGACAAAGCGATCTTTTCCACGCATTGCCACAACGATTTGGGATTGGCTGTCGCCAATTCTTTGGCAGGGGTCAAAGCTGGTGCGCGCCAAATAGAATGTACCATCAATGGAATTGGCGAACGCGCCGGTAATGCTGCGTTGGAAGAAATTGTAATGGCAATGCACACGCGCAGTGATTGCCTGCCTTATGTTACAGGCATAGACACAACAAAGCTATCGCGTGGATCACGTTTGGTTTCGACGGTGACCAACTTCCCCGTGCAGTACAACAAAGCGATTGTCGGTCGCAATGCGTTTGCGCACGAGAGCGGTATTCACCAAGATGGAATGCTGAAACACAATCAGACGTATGAGATCATGACGCCGGAATCTGTTGGTGTCGGCAAAACATCTCTTGTCATGGGTAAGCATTCGGGACGCGCTGCGTTTCGCTCAAAACTGCGCGAGATGAATTACGACCTTGACGATGCGGCGATCCAGGATGCGTTTGAACGTTTCAAGACATTGGCTGATCGCAAGAAGCATGTCTATGATGAAGATCTCGAAGCGCTGGTTGATGAAGGCATTGCGCATTTGCATGACCGCATGAAGGTCGTCTCATTGACGGTGATTGCCGGTACCGTCGGTCCGCAAAGTGCAACGCTGACGTTGGACATTGATGGCAGTCACGTGACGGTACAATCGTCAGGCAATGGCCCTGTTGATGCCACGTTCAATGCCATCAAGGAACTGGTGAAGCACAAGGCGCGGTTGCAGCTTTATCAAGTTCACGCCGTGACACAGGGGACAGATGCACAAGCTGAAGTCTCGGTCCGTCTTGAAGAAGATGGGCGTTTTGTGACAGGGCGCGCGGCAGACCCTGACACGCTGGTTGCTTCAGCGCGGGCTTATTTGTCGGCACTCAACAAATTGCAGGTCAAGCGTCAAAAAACGACCGGTGCACAGCAAGCAGTGTAAAAATGTCTGGCTGTGTGCAGCCTGAAAAAGGACGAGGCGCGTCGCGCCTCGTCTGTTTAAGCTGGTAAGTTGTGTAGGTCTTAATTTCAAATGACAGTTTTGACTTTATGAGCGTTGGCGCAAACGCCTGATCGCGTTATCATTTGCCGGTGTTAACCGTTTCAAAAGGCGCGTGCGCAATTCAAACACGGCGCGTGCCAGACAATGTCGGCGGATCTTGGGTCGGTGTATCTCGGGTAAGTGGCGTCTTGGGTTCAGGCGTCGACTTAAATTGTCACCAGTGTGAATTGAAGTAGTGAGACGAAGTATGCAAGGTGGCGTAACCAGCGCATTTTCCGACGATATTGTCATAGATCTGGGCACTGCGAATACGCTAATCCATGTTGTTGGTCGCGGTGTCATTCTCAATGAACCGTCAGCAGTTGCGATCCAAACGCGCGGGTCTCAACGTGAAGTTTTGGCGGTTGGTGAGCGGGCTAAAATGATGGTCGGGCGAACGCCTGAAAGCATCGATACAATTCGACCTCTGCGTGATGGTGTGATCGCAGACTTTGTGGCGACAGAAGAAATGCTGCGCCAATTCATAAGGCGCGCGAAATCTATGTTGGGCTTTCGCAGGCCTCGCATTTTGATCTGTGTGCCGGCAGCTGCGACACCGGTGGAGCGGCGGGCTGTCTATGAAACGGCGGTGACTGCAGGCGCGCGACGTATTTATCTTATTGAGGAGCCAGTGGCTGCAGCCATCGGTGCGGGGCTACCTATTGATGAACCGTTTGGCTCGATGGCCGTCGATATTGGTGGCGGTACGACCGATATCGCTGTGCTCTCATTGGGCGGCGTCGTGCAATCTCGATCATTGCGTTGCGCTGGAAACGCAATGGATGATGCGATCATTCGCTATGTTCGACGCAAACATCAGCTTTTGATCGGAGAGGCCAATGCCGAAAAGATCAAGATCGAAGCTGGGTCGGCTTTGGGACAGGTCAATGGTCGTGCAACCGAAATTCATATCCGTGGACGAGACATGAGACAGGGGCGACCAAAAAGCATTGTGTTGGGTCCACAAGACATCGCTGAGGCTTTGTCCAGCTGCATTGAAGATATTGCTGAGTTCATCCAGCGATCACTCGAAGATTTGCCACCGGAAGTGGCAACCGACATTTGCGATCGTGGCATCTATCTCACCGGCGGCGGGGCGTTGTTAGAGAATCTAGACAAAGTATTGGAGCAACAGGTGGGGGTGGTTTTCCACGTGGCCGACGATCCGCTTTTGTCTGTCGTTCGTGGATCGAGCATCATACTGGAAGACCTCACAAAACGAAAACATCTTTTGATCAAGGTCTAATCGAAACGATAAGCCTCTCTCAAGTCATGCTCGCGACATCCACAAAACGCCTCACGTCTTGCCTGAAAAAGGGGTTAGGCGGTCAAGAACAATTCGCCTTTGCCAACCGTTGCTGTATCACCGGAAAACTTGCGCTGAGTCAGTGAGATCTCTGCTGGAGCGGCTTGGCCGAGCGTGGTTTTTAAATGTGTTTGCAGTAAGCGCAAAACGATGAAGCGGTGTGCGCCGCAGTCATTGAATGTCGGCAGCATTGTCGAGACGCTCGGTGCAATGAGAGTGCCACGCCGCATGAGAATGCCTGGATAAGCGCCAAAGCCGCTTTCAGCCCAAATCGTCCCTCCCATCATTCGTGATGCTGCAAATGAACCGATGCTTTGGTGGCTAACAATCGTGCCACGACGCATGCGGTCTCCGGCGCGCTCGCCAATTGTACCTGTCACGACGATTGCACCACCCGTCATGCCAAACCGTTCACCGCGTCGAGGTGCTGCTAGGCGATTGCCAACATTGCCGGCAACTTTGACCAATCCTCCAGCGAGACAGGACGCAAGGCCGTCGCCTGCATCACCGGAAATTGAGAGCGTTCCTGCCGTCATCTGGCGCGCCGCATAAGCGCCAATGGAGCCTTCGACATGAACCGTGCCGCCGTCCATCTTGCAGGCGAGGTGGTCCATTTTGTTGCTCGCGCCTTCGACGACGATATTTTCGCCTGGTTGACCTGTGAGTGTGAAGATATCGCCAATTCGCAGTCCGACCCGTGTCGTCGCAATTTCAAGGCGTTCAATGTCGGCAATGGTGCGGCCTGCCAGTTGAGACGGTGTCAGCATGGCAAGATTGACCCTCTGCTCCAGGTCGGCTTTGAGTTTAAAGGTCAGAGCCGTCATGAAATCAGGTCCTTTAGGTGATAATGGAACGGGCCGAGGTTGCCGCCATAATTACCAGCACTGACGCGGGTGACGCCCTTTGCCGCGCCGTCACGTGTAATGGCTTTAAGGCCAGCCGCCATGGCTCTAGATACGGCTTGGTTTGACAGGCCATCAATTACGATTTCGAGAACTGCCACGGTATCTTCGTCAAGTGATGTCTCGGCTGTGCCACGAAGTGTTGGACAAAACGCATTGTTGGTTGAGGCGATCACACCATTGTATTTTGAACCGACCTTGGAACCGGAACGAACGATGCCGCCAGGAAACGGTGTAATCACATCAGGCACTTCAGCGATCGCGGCGACGGCTGCTTCTGTTGTTTCGAGCAAGCCGACGCGGTCTCGGCCAAGGATGATGAGGTTGCCGCCTCCGACACTGTCCGTTGTGATGCCAACTTCGTCCTCAATTACGAATTCACCATCCATTACCGGAATACGCCAATAACGTTTGTCGCCGAGTTTCTTGGATGTTTGCCAGCCATCGCCAAAGTATCGAACGCCGGTCGACAGCTTTATGTGTTGGTCGCTTTCCAGCCCATTGAAGCAGGCCGATCCTGGACTTGTTAAGACGCATTGGCCGACGCGATTCTTGAGTTGTGGTGTCACGGCGTCAGGCGCAAACCCGAACAACAGAACGCGCACGCCAGGGCGACCATCGGGAGTATTTTCCGGTGAGATGTCACGGTCAATACCGCATTCAGCGCCACATCCAATGACAGACGTTCCAAAGCCAGTCATTGTGACAGCAGCTTGACGTGCCCACTTGGCACTATCGGCGGTGATAATCACACTCGTGCCGGTCATGCCAAAGGCTTCAGCAAACGTATCTTCGATGCGGACGCCGTTGACTTCTTTGGCTATGGGAACAGAGGCTGACACGTTGTTTAAAACCACCTAGCTGACATTTCGGTTCATCAATGAATTTTAAGTGCGGCACGCCACGACTTCAAATGGCGATGTATTGTGGAGCAATCTGGTTGGCACGGCAAAGGTGTCTGGTGCGACACCCCAACGGCGATCATAAGACTCTTTGATGTGAGACTTGATGCCGTCGTCATATTCAGGAGCGAGAGATAACGTGCGCCCGTATCGAGGTGTTAAAACTTCGCCATCACGAACAATCGCAACACCATCTTTTAAAACCCATGCGGCCTTGGCAAACATCTCTGATCGGTTTTGAACGTCGCGATAAATGGCAACATCTGCAACGGCCCCCGGTTTTAAGTGTCCGCGGTCTGTTGTGCCAAGCAATTTTGCAGGCGCAGAGCGGGTCATTGTTGCAATATCCATCAATGTGTATTCGCGCTGAATGCCGGGCAACGTCGAGACCTCCATCGCTTCTTTGGGCAACTGGTCGATCACGGCATTTCGTACCGAGCGATCCATCAGTTGTGCGATGATGTCAGGATAGGCCGTGAACGGTCCGCCGTTGGGGTGATCGGTGGTCATGTAGATCTGTGTCGGGTCGTCGACTAACAAGAACAATTCCATGCCGATGGCCCATTGCAGTGCTGCGACCTTGTTGCGGGCTTTGTATTGAAGTGGAATAACACCGCCGCCATTTGCATCGCCGTCGCGAACGGAGAACTTTTTCGGTGAAGCACGATTGCGGGAATTGAACTGGATGAGGGTGTCGGAAGAAACCGTGACGGTTGGCCCGAACATCACCTGCCCAACATCGGCGGTGACGTTCTTGTTTTTGACCATTGCCTCTGCAAGTTGAGCCGCACCTGATGACATGCCGAAACTGCCTTCGGTGCCGTAACCATAAAATTGCAGGTGGGCGAGGTGAACGGGTGCACCTTCGGCGGCCTCAATCGTTGCTAAGGCGGTGTCCATGCTGCCGGGAACGCCAAGGTTGCAGGTGTGCAAGTGCAGCGGATGTGGGACACCAAGATTTGTCAAAGCTGCGCGTAATTTTTGCGAAATGTCGCGCGCTGAAACCCCATATTCGGGAATTCTATCGTCGAGATTAAATGTCCGAACGTTTTCCTTAAGGGCTGCAACACCACCAGGGTTGATGGCTTTTGCGCCAAGGCCTCGGCTGGTTGCCAAAGTCCATCCGACATAGTCTTGAATAGCTGACGCCGAGGCGCGGTCGCGGATGAGCCCGAGTAAGATGTCGTCATTGCCAATGACGCTTAAAGTGGCGCGATCGACATAGGGAATGCATTCCAGTTCTGCGTGTGTGGCAACGGCATCGGTTGGTGCAACCGCGGGCTCTACGACAAGGGTGAAACCCATCTGAGCGTAAAGCGCGCCGGTAGAAAACTGATCGAATGGCGCGCCAGTCCATTCGTTCATTGGTTTTTCGATGTCGCTATAACGTTCTGGGAGCAACAGCCGGGCTGCCGAAACGTTGCCGCCTGCAACATGGGTGTGAATATCGATTGCCCCGGCCATGACGACACAACCTGTGGCATCGATGTGTTCAAACCGTTGTGCATTATCTGGCGCGGCAACGATGCGACCGTTTTCAAGCCAGATGTCGCCGATTTTATCGCGACCGGAATCAGGATCTACGACATGGCCGCCGGTGATGCAGGTCAGCGTCATGCAGTCACCTTCAGGTTTTCGTTGACGCGGGTTGCCAAGGCGCCGAGGGCATCAGCTGCTGTTGGAAGGTCGGAAATTTCTTTAACCGGTGAGACACATACAAGACTGCCAAGCTCGGGAGCTTCGAGAATCCCATCATGATCAATGCCAGCGGCACCGATTTGAATATGTGCTGTGACCCCGGTTGGCGGTGTTGTGCTGGTTGTGATTGTGATGACTTTGCCAGCATTTGACAACTCCCTTGGAAGGGTTCGTTGCGACGCCGAGACCCAGATAATCAGATCGGTTTCACCGCGTGCCAATGTTTCATAAACGCCGTAGAGTTTGGCGTCGTGCTGGGCGCGGCCTTGATGAAAGGATAGCGGGACGACAAGTCCTGTAAGGGCTAATGTCATTCGGGTCAGTTCGCTTTGTCCAGGCGCAAGTTTGAGCGGCAGCAAACTCCAACGTGTCTCGGCTGATAAGTCATCAACGAGCCCCATCAAATGCGATTGCTCTAAAAAGGACAGCTCGCCTGCGCAGAAAGCGACAATGCCGTAATGGGCGGATTTTAACGTCTCCACTGCGTTGTCAATTTGCTTTTGTATTTCGCCATCAACGGCAATAGGTCGCCCGTTTGCCCGTGCGCGAAGCATGCTCAAGGTTTCGATCAATGGACGATCGCCAAGATCTAACACTGTGATGTCGTCATGGTCGGGTGGGTGGTTTCCGTGCGGCGCGATTGTTAATTGCTTTCGCTTTTTGCCCGCATTTGCTCCGACGGAAATTGGGTTGTTAAACAGGCGGCGTGCCGTTTCATCGGTTTTTAAAAGATCACCCGTCGATCCAACCCACAAGATCATGTCACCACGCTCAACGGCTTCGCCTGGCATGGTGGTGATGAAGCCAATTTCTTGCATCGGAGCAAAATGAGCCGACTCGGCATGGTCCAGCTTCAAGCCAGCCGCCTTTGCGAGCTCGATTGCAGCGCGTGCGCCGGCCATATCAATGGCGTCAATAACAAGAGTTGGGTTGCAGCTGTTAGCGATCAGGTCGGCCGCATCTGCGGTGCCGAATGAGCTTTGGTCATGTCGCGTTATTTGGCCCATATTATTTCGGGTCCTTATTCTTTCGTAGGGCCCGGAAAAGAGCACGGTCCGGGGCGAAGCACAAGCTTTTGCTCACCATCTTCGTGGCGGCGAAGCAAAAAAAAGGCGGGAAAAGTCGTTCTTCTTGTTGAGATTAATTGGTCGTTTGCATTGCAATATTTGTTAGGACTCAATTGGAACTGTCAGGGCTCAATTGGCATTTTCTATGCCAGGATCAGAATACGGTGATCGACGTGGCCGGTCCTATAAGTCTGTGTTCAAGGGCAACGTTGTATCTATGGCACGCGCCCGCGTGCGCCAGTTTTCTTTTGCAGCAGGCGTGATCGATTGTCCGTACTCTTCACAGGCGATGCCTTAGGAAGATACCGTAGGAACATGCTAGAGCATCGGTTGCGTGGTGAGCTCGTTGGCGTGACGAAATCCCTTGTTAGCCAGCACATGCGTTTTAAATCGCGGTATCGGGATGAAGATCTTAGGGATTTCCCAAAGTAAAAACCTTAGCAATTTTTCAATATGAAGGTGTTGTCCGAAGAATATGAAAATGAGGATTGAAGATCAAATTTGGTGATGAAAGCCCCGATTGAGACTTATTGTAGCCAGTTTGAATGTCTCTCAGTCGATGATTGGCCCAAGCTTTGGGTTTGAATTGCCAGGACGGCGACAGCGCTTTAGTCTCATCTAAAAATTTAAAAAAGCATAAAAAAACGGAGGAATGATTGTGAGGCAGTTAAAGATCTTTTTGGCAGTGGTGGCTTTGGCTCCTTTGATGCTGGCAAATTTTGCTTCAGCGCATGGCCCAACGCGACAGAAGGTTACCAAGACGGTTGTCATTAATGCTCCATTGGCTGACGTCTGGGCCGTGGTGGCCAACTTTCAAGATATGACCTGGCACCCGGAAATTACCAAGACGGAAGGATCAGGCGATAACGCTGTTGGCGCCAAGCGTGTTTTGACATTTAAATCCGGTGGGTCGCTGCCGCAGGAACTTACGAGGCTTAAAGACAGCAAGATGTTGTTTTATGAGACCTCGGCGCCTGATGTAAAAGTTATGCCTGTTAACAACTATTCAGCCCGAATGACTGTGGCCGATCAGGATGGCAAGACGCTGGTGACGTGGCGGGCTGCATTCTATCGCGGTTACATGAACAATGATCCACCACCAGAACTCAATGATGAAGCAGCGGTAAATGCAGTGACCGTATTTATCGAGGCCGGACTTGCAGGTCTTAAGGCAAAGATTGAGGGCCAGAGCTAATGACGACTTGGCGCTGGGCTGTGGTCCAATTCACGCGGGTAGACGTGCGCGGTGGGTGGCGTGCATTTTCTGGCGGGGCACTCATGTTTGTGTTGCTGCTTTCGTTTCAAACAACACTTGCGATACAAACGGGCGCGGCTGAAAGCAGCGCGCCACGTGAAGCGCTTGTGCCAAGTCAAAAGGCCGACACGCTTAATATTGTTGACCTTGCCACCAACAAGGTCTCGGCCAATATTAGTATTGGCGGTGGTCCGGTCGGCATTGCGATTTCGCCTGACCGAAAATTTGCCTACATTACAACGCCAGAAACCAAAGAGTTTTTGGTGGTCAATCTCGACTTGCGGGTTGTCGTGAAGGAAATTCCGGCCGGACTTGGTCCTGTCGGTATTGCTGTTAATCCAAAGTCTGGCCATGTGTATATCGCTGATTGGCACAATCACGTCGTCATTGCCTATGACGGCAAAACTTATTTGCGCAGCGCCCAGGTCGAAGTGGGAGATTCACCTTCCGGTTTGGCGGTCTCACCAGATGGTACACTGTTGTTGTCAGCTGATCGCGAAAGTGACCAAGTGACCGTGATCGATACCAAGACGTTCACGGAACTGGGCACTGTTCCCGTCGGCAAACGACCGTTTGGAGTTACCATCAGTCCGGACGGCGCGCGTGCCTACGTCGCCAATGTCAAGTCGAACGATGTCAGTGTGATCGATCTTGAATCGGGGAAAGTTGTTGGGACTGTGCCCGTGGGGCGCAGGCCTTATGCGATTGCGGTTTTGGGCAATCAGGCCTTTGTCACGGATCAATATGCCAGCACGGTTTCGGTGATAGATACCGTGAAATTGAAGGTTGTGAAGACGATTGATGTTGGTGCCTTCCCGGAAGGGATTACGGCTGATCCAGTGTCGGGCAAGGTCTATGTCGCGTGTTGGGAAGAAAACACACTTGAGAGGATCGACGCGAAAACCCTCGAAGTTGATGCCACAATTCCGATGGCGGATGGGCCCAGGGCGTTTGGAAATTTTCTTCGTTAACGCGACGTGACCACAATTGACGTTCCGGTATGTGACGCTCTGGTCAAATGGCCATAACGGGCATTGCTCAACGTTAATTTGCCGTTCTTTACAGGGTTTCGTAATCTGCCTGCTATGACCGGCGTGATAGCAATTTCAAAGATTGCCCAATGCTGCCAAAACAAAATTATGAAAGAGCGATAGCTCAGGTGCGTAATGGTCAATCTGGCGCCCAAAGAACGAAACTGGAGGACGAGAAGACATGACAGTACATTTTCCATTGCGTGCAGCAGGACTAGCTGCTGGCTTAATCTGCGGTATGCAGGTCGCATCCGCAGTGGCACAGGGGCCGTCTGTTCTGAATGTGCTGTTTGAAAGTCCTCACCTGGCATCAATCGAAAAGGGTAGAGAGTTGGTCTACAAGTTCGACCGCAAAGTTTCTGATACAAAGACTGCCGGAGAGGAATTTCAAGACGACATTAAGCTGGGCATTATCGAAGTCGACGAGAAAACAGGTAAGCGCAAAGTTACGATCAAGATCTTTACTGGTGACCGCGCCCGCAAACAACAGCGGATCACTGGTATGACAGGCAATCCAGTTTTGGTTGTGTTTTTAGACCGTGCGGTTTCGAATTTCGCGCGGCTTGCGGGCGGAAACCGCCCATATCTCAAGGACCG
This sequence comes from Hyphomicrobiaceae bacterium, assembly GCA_050633705.1. Lineage (GTDB taxonomy): Bacteria > Pseudomonadota > Alphaproteobacteria > Rhizobiales > Hyphomicrobiaceae > JAJFHI01. The sequence goes on from JBOEGZ010000004.1 coordinate 55,606, forward strand.
TTTCCGGATTGGACTGCGAGATAGTGCCAAAATAGAAGCTACGAAGCTCGACTACAAAGGTAGCAAGGTTGACGGATTTCGCGTTACCGTTTCCCCATACGCGCAAGACCCTAACCGGTTGAAGATGCGTGGGTACGAAGGGGCCAAGTTCGTGTTCAACGTGAGCGATCAAGTGCCAGGCCACTTCTTGTCACTTAAGGCAGATTACACCAGCACGGTGCCAGAGAGTGCAACACTGTCGGAGACGATTGTTCTTCATAGCGAAGGCAAAGCAGAAGAGATTAAATGATCGAGTGTCGAATGAGAATTTTCCTGAACGGATTGTCAAAGTGCACTTTGGTGGTGGTTGGGCTGTTTGTTGGGCTCACCAGTGCCAGTGCACTCGAGCCTTTTGTGAATGACTTTCCAACTGAAGCTAGAGCCGATTATGTATTTGGGTGTATGGCCGTGAACGGTCAGACGCGAGAAGCGTTACGCCGGTGTGCCTGTTCCGTTGATAAGATTGCCGAGATTTTACCCTACAGCAAATATGAAGAGGCCGAGACGATCATGTCCGTTGTTCGCAAAGGCGGTGAGAAGGTGCAAATCATGAACAGTCCGCATTTCAAGGCGAAAGTTGACGAATTAAAGCGGGCTCAAGTCGAGGCCGAATTGCTTTGCTTTTAACGGTTGGGCGCGTATGACGCTAACCAGTTGGAAATTGGTTTAGATACTGAGCGTCAGCAGCTCGGAAATTAACAAAACAAAAAAGGCCAGTTTCGTTTTGATATCGAGACTGGCCTTTTTCTTTTGTAATTAGAACTTCGCTGTTTGCACCTATGACGATTTTGGCTGCGCTTCAATTTTGAACGTGTTGCCTTGGGTGTCGGTTGCAGACACGTGTAGAGGTTCGCTCGCGCCAGCCTCATAGGTGAAATGTAGATTTGGATTTTCAGAAATGGAAATGCCGCCCACCATATCGAAAATCAAGCGATCACCTTTGTAAACGGCAAGTTTTTCTACAAACTTGGCTGGAATATAAAGTCCAGTGAGTTGGTTCATTTGCATGCCGGAATAGTTTGGATGCTTGATCATAACCTGAGCTTCAGCCATTCGGCTGGATTGATTTTTTGACGGCTCCGCGTTTGCATTGGTGGCAGCATTCTTCACCCATCGTAGTTTCATTTTGCCAAGGTTTGCCATGGCTTGATCTAAGTCTTTCAATGCTGGAGCTGAGCACCCGCCAGCGGCTTTGACAAACTTGGTCGCCATGTGAAGTTTGCCATCGTGAGTTTCAATGATGGCACGGACGTCGGAGTACATATCAATGCGCACGCGGGTGGAAATTTTGCGTGTTCCAACACCGGCGGCCTCACCGAATGAAAACTTTGCGGCGACCGGCGCAGGATTTTTGTCGATGACCAAAGTTAGATTTTTAACGTTGCGAGAAATCCTTGCTGGAATCGTGATTGTTAGTGGAACTAAGGCTGCATCTTGGGCTCGATAGGGCGCTTCAAGCATGACGTTGCCATCTTCTTTCGCGATTGCGCGATCATCGAACAGATCTTCCTTGATAGATTGCCACAACTCTTGATCACTTGCGTTCGCGTCATCTGCCAAGGCGGTCGTTGGAGATGCGAATAGTGCAAAGGCAAGTAGCAACATGCCAAGTACTGTGACGTACGTATGGATGTCGACGGGCTTTTTGTCTGTGTTCTTATTCATTATGAGCCTCTCGCTTGTTGTTGCACTTTAAAGTGCATTGGCAAAGTGTATCGATGCATCATTCCCATTCGAGTTCGGCAAAAGCGGCTGCAACGTTGCGACCGTGGTATTGTTCATGAAACAGCCATGCGGCTTTGGCCTCGGTGCCGACAGTTTTTGAAGCGTGACTAAGTGTTTGCCCCTGCGCGATTTGCGCGCGAACTTCTTTTGCGATGGTCGCTAGATAAGCTTTCAGAGGTTCCAGCGCTGTTGGCCATGGTAGACTGTTAGGACCGTGCCCTGGAATAACGCGTTCTGCTGATTCACTTTTCATAACATCGATAAGCTTTAACCAGCCTACGATTGAACCATCCAGTGTTGGAATATGTTCGGAAAAAAGCAAATCGCCCAAGATTATCGTTTTTGTGGTCTCATCATAGATCGTCAGATCATTGTCGGTATGGGCCGTTGGACGCGCCTTGAGTTTGATGATGCGGTCACCAAGATCTAAAGTTTTTTCTTCTTTGATAGCAATGTTTGGCAACACAATTTCTGTACCGGCAAAGTTTTCTTCTCCAACAGCTTCACGCGTACCATTGAGATAGCCTTCTGCGCGTGACGTTAGCCCCCGCGCCATCTTGTGGTGCGCAACAAAGGCAGTGCCTTCAGCCTTAAATGCAGCATTGCCCAAAACATGATCGGGATGCATGTGGGTATTGATGACGTAGCGGATGGGTTTTTGGGTTACCTTTCGAATTTCATCAAGTAAGGCCTTTCCCATTTTTGCCGTGCTGCTGGTATCGATGACGGCAACTGCATCTTTGCCAACGATAATCGAGGCATTGGAGATATCGCCGTGGTTTGCATCGGATGCCAAACCGTGATGACCCGTGTGGACAAAAACACCAGAAGCGATTTCGCTTAGTCCTTCACTGTTTTGTGCAGACAAAACAGATTTGGGTAATAAACTGAGCGCTGCAATCGCGGTCGAAGTTTGTAAAAATTTTCGGCGATGGAGTTTTGAACGAAACATGTTGCTTATGAAAGCCTCGATGATGATTGCAAATTCGTAAACCTTGCAGCGTTTGTTATGGTGCAGTCTACCACAAGGTAGGGCGCTATTGTGAACCCTTTATTTTTTCGTTTGCGATGATGAAATTATTGACGGCAGGCGATCGAACCGAAGCCGCAAATGCCGCACTGCACAAATTGGGTCAGTAATATTGCCCTAAAAAAAGGCTCATAAACTTTTGACTTATAGTCTTGCGGATTACGACTAATTGGGCTTATCTTCGTCTAAGGTAGCAGTCGACCTCAAGGCCGTTGATCCAAACTTTGCAATGGCTTTCTGTGAAAAAAACAACAATTTGGTTCGGGCAAATCATAATAAACTTTAACCGCCAGGGCCTACGCAGAACGCTGTTGGTGCTACCTCTTGCAAATGTGGCAAGATCCAAAAGGAGGAAGCGCGATGCGCAAATATGCACTAACTAGTGCATTGCTCATTACGGCTGCTTTGGGAACGCCTGCGATGGCTAACCAGGACGTAATGAAGCAAACTAGTAACCCCGACCAGTGGGCAATTCAGACCGGTGACTATACAAACCAGCGTTATTCAAAGCTGGATCAGATCAACCGTGATAACGTCAAAGACCTTAAGGTTGCTTGGACGTTCTCAACGGGTGTTCTACGTGGTCACGAAGGTTCACCTTTGGTGATTGGAAATACTATGTATGTCCACACACCATTCCCCAATATCGTCTATGCACTTGATCTTGATAACGACGGACGGATCATCTGGAAGTACGAGCCAAAACAGGATCCATCAGTGATTCCTGTCATGTGCTGTGACACGGTTAACCGTGGCTTGGCATATGCTGAAGGCAAAATCTTCCTGCACCAGGCCGACACCACGATCGTCGCTCTGAATGCAAAAGACGGTAAGGAAGTTTGGAAGGCTGTAAACGGTGACCCGAAGAAGGGTGAAACAAACACCGCGACTGTTCTTCCAGTAAAAGACAAAGTCATCGTTGGTATTTCCGGTGGTGAATTTGGCGTTCAGTGTCACGTAACCGCTTACGACATGAATACCGGTAAGCAAGTTTGGCGTGGATACTCAGTTGGTACCGATGACCAACTTCTGTTTGACCCTGAGAAAACAATGGCACTTGGTAAGCCTGTTGGAAAAGACAGCTCGACCAAGACGTGGCAGGGTGATCAGTGGAAAATCGGTGGTGGTTGTACTTGGGGTTGGTATTCTTATGACCCTGAAACCAACTTGATGTTCTACGGCTCAGGTAACCCTTCAACTTGGAACCCAGCTCAGCGTCCTGGCGACAACAAGTGGTCAATGACCATTTTTGCTCGTGACGTCGACACTGGTATGGCCAAGTGGGTTTACCAAATGACACCATTCGATGAGTGGGATTATGACGGCATCAACGAAATGATCCTCGCTGACATCGATGTTAAAGGTACGAAGCGTAAAGCTCTTGTGCACTTTGACCGCAACGGTTTGGCTTACACGATGGACCGTGTGACTGGTGAATTGCTTGTCGCTGAAAAATACGACCCAGTTGTCAACTGGACAACCGGCGTTGAGATGGACAAGTCGAAGCCAAACTATGGTCGTCCTTACGTTGTCGAAGCTATGTCGACAGCCAAAAACGGACCAGACGTAAACACGAAGGGCATTTGCCCTGCGGCTCTTGGTACAAAAGACCAACAACCGGCGACATTCTCGCCGAAGACAGGTCTGTTCTACGTGCCAACGAACCACGTGTGCATGGACTACGAACCGTTTAAGGTTTCGTACACAGCAGGTCAGCCTTACGTTGGCGCCACGCTGTCCATGTTCCCAGCACCAAACAGCCATGGTGGTACGGGTAACTTCATCGCATGGGATGCAGGTAAAGGTAAGATCGTATGGTCGAAGCCAGAGCCATTCTCAGTGTGGTCAGGTGCTCTTGCAACAGCTGGTGATATTGTCTTCTACGGCACGCTTGAAGGTTATCTGAAAGCTGTTGATCCAAAAGACGGCAAAGAACTTTACAAGTTCAAAACACCATCTGGCATCATCGGTAACGTTATGACCTACTCCCACAAAGGCAAGCAGTATATCGCTGTATTGTCCGGTGTTGGTGGCTGGGCAGGCATTGGTCTGGCAGCGGGTCTAACAAATCCGAACGATGGTCTTGGTGCCGTGGGTAACTATGCAGCATTGTCAAACTACACTGCTCTTGGTGGTGTGTTGACAGTGTTTACGCTCCCATAGTCTAGACACTGCGAAAATTGGCCGGTGCGATACTGTCGTGCCGGCCTTTTTTTAACCATGGCAACAAGTGTTGATCTAAGAAGCAAAATACTTGCACAGGGTTGCTAGGCCGGTGTGGTTCAAGCCCGCCAAGAACGGACATCCGCATAAAATCGGCAAATTTGGTTGGTACGATCGATTATAAATCGCGCCAAACGAAATTTTAAGAATAAGCAAACAAAGGCCTGCGAGGAAACGCGTGAAAAGACACTCAACGAGATTTGCTGCCCTGTGTGCAGCAATACTGGCGATCGGCGGACTGACAACAAGTCCATTGTCTGCTGAGGATGCTGCGAAAGTTAGCTCATTTGAATTGGAAGATGGTTCATTGGTGGCCGCTAAAGGCGCCGCCCTTGAAGATGGCAAGTGGATGACGCCGGATGGCGATCCGTCATACAAAATCGCAAAAGACAAAAAGACGGATTGGTATACCTATTCCGGGTTTCGTCGGTATCACTCAGAGTGCCATGTTTGTCATGGTCCAGAAGGTGTTGGTTCGACCTACGCACCCGCGCTTACAGAGTCTATGAAGACCATGGAGTACAGTGATTTCATCGGTGTTATCGCCAGTGGCCAACAAAACGTCTGGGGTCGCGACAACTCAGTGATGCCAGCGCTCGGCGATAACAAAAACGTTATGTGCTACATTGATGATATCTACATCTATCTAAAGGCACGATCCGACGGAGCACTGCCACGCGGGCGTCCGAAGCGGGGCGAGGAAAAACCAAAAGAAGCGAGAGAATTTGAGAACTCCTGCCTTGAGGGTTGATCTTGCAATGAATAGCGTTTCGAGAACATACGTGACGGGTTTGGCGGCAATAGCAATTGCCGCCATTGGAGTATTCGGCTTTGTCATTACAGAGACATCAAAGTCATGGGCAGCAGAAGGGGCAAGATCTGATCTTGTGAACCGCCAGGTTTTGCGCGTCTGCGCCGACCCAGCCAATCTGCCGTTTTCTGGAAAAGATGAGCCAGGTTTTGAAAACAAGATCGCAGAAATCGTCGCCGACGAGCTGAATGTTCCTGTCGAGTACACGTGGTTTCCACAAGCAACAGGATTTATTCGCCGCACGCTGTTTGCCAAGCGCTGTGATCTGGTGATCGGCTACGCCCAAGGCGACACAATGGTTTTGAATACAAACCATTATTACACGTCCGCATATTCTTTAATTTACCCCAAGGGCAAAGGCCTGGATGGGATTGATTCACTTTCTGATCCACGACTGGTTGGCAAAAAAATTGGCATAATAGCAGGAACACCGCCAGCGACAATTTTGGCGCTGAAAAAACTCATCCAGTATGCTCGGCCTTATCAACTCACCGTCGACAGGCGCCATTTTTCTCCGGCCGAAGAGATGACGAAGGATCTGCGTTCCGGCAAGGTTGACATTGGCATTATGTGGGGCCCGATGGCCGGATATTTTGCTCAACGCGGGGGCGAACAACTTACCGTTGTTCCATTGCTTAAGGAAAAGGTTGGTCCGCGGATGTCTTTTCGAATCACGATGGGTGTTCGTCGCGCGGACACCACTTGGAAGAAAAAATTGAATGAAATCATCGCCAAACGTCAGGCAGATATCAACAAGGTCTTGGCCAGCTATGGTGTTCCGCTATTTGAAACGGACGCCAGACCAACGTTTGATGCGACGAACGCAAACTAGGGCTGATTGAATGTGAAATGCAATTCGATTTGATCCATCGCAATTCGTTCACAAGGTAATTTTGTTAAGGGGTGGTATTTTACCGCCCCTTTTCAGTTCTGTTTTGGTTTTTGGGGCGCAGACGTCGTGAGATTCGGTGCGGTTCGACTTGCGCCTGAGAGGAGATTTGGGGTTTTGGCTACAGTTTCAAATGGTTCACGACGAACGGGGATTTTTTTCGTGGTCGCGATAGCTTGTATTCTTGCAGCGGGCGGAACGCTTGCAGTTCGCATCTGGTCACCACACAAAGTTCAGCCAACTGAAGCATCAAAAGCGGCTTCAACGGCCCAAATTGAAAACAAGGAAAATTCCTCTGAGCCAGATGCGGCGCAGTCGACGCCTGAGCCATCTGGTGGAGAAGTTACCCGTATTGGTCATGAAAAGGGTGACCCCTCAGTCGCTGAGCCGACAGACTATCGGATGAGTGATTACCGCCGCCCCGTGCCAACGACCCTGAAGGGCGCCCGCGTGATCTCAACAGAAGAAGCCGAAGACCTGTATGGAGCAAAAGAAGCCGTGTTCCTGGATGTTTATCCCAGCCCACCCAAGCCTGCAAACCTGCCAAAGGGCACAATCTGGCGCGAGCCACGCAACAAGACGATCAAAGGCGCGTTATGGATGCCCAATGTTGGTTATGGCAAGTTGTCGGTCGGCGTTGAGAGCTACTTCCGTGATGGCCTGAAATTGGTAACAGGCAATGACCTGACAAAGCCCGTCGTCTTTTTCTGTCTGCGTGATTGTTGGATGTCATGGAACGCTGCAAAGCGCGCGATGGAATGGGGCTATACAAACGTTATTTGGTTTCCTGAAGGTGTCGACGGCTGGCAGGAGTTCAACAACGAGACGGAAAAAATAACCGCAATGAAATTGCCAGGTTGAGGTGCGGGCATTCTTTGAACTTTGCCCCGATCTGTCTTGCAGGGCACCTTCGTGTCAATGGACTGCGGTTGGTCTCAATGTATTTGATCTGAGAGATTTTCCCTTGCCTGTTCTTGTGTTCTGGACTTAAGCGCAACGAGGCTGACCGCGCGATTTGCACGTGTCTCGCGCGCGTTGGCATATCTCACAGTGTCAATGGAAAGTGAGGGGCGAGCAACTCCGTTAGCCCAACCTGCGCGTCCTAGTTAATCATTTGGGCTCGAATAGCCTGCGCAAGTCCATAAGCGCGCTGTGCGATGTTTACTGGAATTTCGCAGGCAAACGGAATGTTTTCTTGACGTTCCTGGAAAACCCTGGCGTCCCAATCATACTTTTCCTGCGCCAGTTGAGCCGTCTTATTTGCTTCGTCACTGGTTCCAGCATTACGGCGCAGTTCACTCAACGTCGTGCTGTCGCCTTGCAGCTTGGCGGCACGGGCTTCTTGTCGTTCCTGATAGCGCTCTATGCCTCGAATAACTGACCGGCGTTTGCGATTGAGCGTGTCAAAGACGCCGGCGAACAACACTGTTAGGGCACGGTCGCGTTTGTCTTCCGGCAGTGACTTTGCAAAATCTTCGATTGCTTTTTCCGCGGCTTCCATTTCGTTACGCCGACGAATGAGAAAGGGGATGAGTTTCCGGTTTTTCGCGTCTCGATAATAGTCGTCGATGCCTTCAATCGTGGGGCCATCCCACATGGTGTTGGCGCTGAGGTCCATCACCTTGCGTTGTACGCAGGGCCAAGACGGATTGTCTGAATTTTTGTTGGCGGTCTCTTCTGCGTGTGCAGCTGTAAACACCATACTGATCGACAAAAAAGCATAGAAGATCAGTCTGGCAAGTTGGGATCTGGAAGCTTTTGCTTGGGGTTTTGGAAATGTGTTTTTGTTGTATTCCATTGTGTTACCCTTTGCCGCCGGGCCCCCCGCGACGACCGATGAGACCTTTCGATGGATTGTAAGCGTAAATTGCAGCACTGAGGAAAGCGATCGTGCAGCCGAGTACGATCAACAATGCCTCACCATTGAAACGTCCTTCGAAGGCATATCGGATCAGTTCGACAGCATGTGTAAATGGATTAAATTGGCAGATCGTTGCCAAAATAGGGCTCGATTCCTGGACACGCCAAAGTGGGTAGAGCGCAGATGAGGCAAAAAACATCGGGAAGATCACGAAGTTCATCACGCCGGCGAAGTTTTCCAGCTGCTTAATGACAGATGACATAAATAGCGCCAAGGCACCGAGCATTAGGCCTGCCATGATCAAGGCTGGTAGCACCGTGATGTAACCCATTTGGAACTCGAAGGTGCCGATAGAGAACAATGGCATGCCACCGGCTTGGATTTCCCAGAAGCGCGCAATAATCAGGAACACGTAGACCTGGAGCAGGGCAACGGAAACGCCGCCAATAAGCTTGGACAATAGCAGAAATGATCGCGGGAATGGGCTAACGAGCAAGGTTCGCATCGCGCCGGTTTCGCGATCGTAGACCATAGAGAGCGAAGACTGCATCGCGTTAAACAGAAGGATCATGCCCATCAAACCAGGCGTGATGTACTGCTCGTAAAGAACGTATGTTTCATAGGGCTCGATCGGCGAAAGGCCAAGCGTCTGGCGAAAGCCGGCTGCAAAGATAAACAGCCAAACAAGGGGACGCACGAGGGCCGACAAGAACCGTTCACGTTGGTGCAAAAAGCGCAACACTTCACGCCAGACGATGCCGCTAAAGCATGCAAAATATCCAGCGATGCCCCCGCGCCACGTTTCAGCATCAGAATAGTTATCTGCCGTATCGATATTGGAGGCAGGAATGCTCTCAACGTTCATGCCGCGGCCCCCTTATTCATGCCGGTCAGTTTGTTAAATGCAGAGCGAATGTCCTTTTCGCCCGAGTGATCAAGAAGTCCGGGAACTGTTCCTGAAAACAGAATTTTACCTTTGTGCAAAACGACAACACGGTCCGTCGTTTCGATTTCGTCGATCAGGTGTGTGGCCCAAAGTACGCCAAGTCTCTCGTTCTTGACCAAGTCACGTACGATTCTGACAACGCCTTCGCGCGACGAAATATCGAGGCCGACGGTCGGTTCGTCGAGCAGCAACAAGGCTGGGCGATGTAAGAGAGAGCGGGCAATTTCGACACGACGCGCTTGACCTCCGGAAAGTTCGCGAACTTTGGCATCAGCACGATCCGAAAGGCCAACGACTTTAAGCGCGTGCCTGCCTCGTTCACGCGCTTCGGCACCTGAGAAGCCATGCAGTTTGGCGTGGTAATAAAGGTTTTGCGACAGCGTTAAGTCTGCATCAAGCGTGCGGCTTTGAAAGACAACGCCAAGGCGTCTGAGTGCCAATGTTGGTTGGCGGCGAATATCAGCGCCAAGTATGTCGATACTGCCTGTGACGTTGTCGTAAAGCCTGGTAATGAGTGAAAAGAGCGTCGACTTTCCAGCGCCATTGGGACCGAGTAAAACGGTAAAGCTACCGCGCTCGACTTCCAATGAAACATTATCAAGAGCCTTGAATGATCCAAATGTGTGACTGACGCCATTTACGTGCAAGGCGTTCGAGATCGGGGCTTCGTCCGAGCGGTTGAGCATGTCTTGCATTTTCTAATGAGTGAATATCTGCGATGGACAGATGGGCCGGAAGGCAACAAACGATGTGTTGCTTTTAACGTGTTTAGTTTGGTCTGTCGCCATCTTGAGCGTATCCAAATGTTATTGTGCTATCGCTGACACGAGCGATAGCACTTGGCAGAGGGCGAGCCAATTGGCCCGCTATATTCATTTAACCGGCTGTTCGGGTGTTGAACCTGAAACGAGCAGATTACGGAGTGTTATTTGCCGACGACAATTCCCCATGGATAGCGGCCGGTTTTGACACTTTTTATGCCGCGAAGTTTTGCGACATCAATGAACGTAACATCATTCGATGTGCCGTTGGTGGTCATTAAGAATTTTTCATCTAGCGTGAATGCTAGGTTCCAGACCCTTTGGCCTACGAGGATGTATTTCTCGACTTCGAATGTTTTGGCATTGATTGCAGCAACGCGGTTAGCTGGGCCCAATGCGACGAAGGCTTTGCTGCCGTCTTTCGTAAGCTGTATGCCAACTGGCTGAAGGGTTTCTGGCGTGATGCCGGCAACGGCAAAGCTTATCTTTTTGATGATTTTGTGCGTTGCGACATCGATGACGGAAACAGTGCCGCCAATTTCGGAGCTGACCCAAAGCTGGGAGCCGTCGGCGGTGAAAGCTGCGACACGCGGGCGTTGGTCAACAAGAACGTTGTGTTCGATTTTGTTGGTTGTCGTGTTGATGAAGTGCGCCATATTCGTTGTTTCAGACGTATTTACGACAGTTTTTCCATCAGGGCTCATCCCGATTCCCTCTGGTTCCACACCAACGGGGATTTCAGAGATAATTTTATTGGTGTCAATATTTACGACCGTTACGAGGTTGTCGTCCTCATTGGCGATGTAGATGTGTTTGCCATCAGGATGCAGCGCGAACAACTCAGGATCTTCGCCTGAGGAGAGATATTTGACCAATTTGTAGGTCTCGGTGTCATACACCTCGATGCGGCTGTCATCGCTCGCAGCAACCAACAGCCACTTTCCATCTTTCGCGAGAATGATCCCGCGCGGGCGTTGGCCAACTTTGACGGTTTTTACGACCTTACGGGTATCCGTGTCGATCACACTAACGGTGTTATCTTTTTCGTTTGATACAAAAGCGCGGTCGGCGAGAGCTGATCCACTAAAAACGATCATTGCCAGTGCAACAACTGGAGCAACGCATTTGGTGGTCGAAGAATATTTAGTGGCGTTCACGAATTTTCCTCCAAGAGAATTGGTCATTTCATGCGCAGCTGTTTGCGACTTTTATTTTTTGAATGCGGCACATTTGGATTGCGGTTTATCGATGCCAAGTGTGTCGAGTTCAGAAAAACGGTGCAAATATTCTTTCTGCGGAGACACGGTGACATGGAGCTTATCTGTAACTATGAAAATTGGCTGGCGTAGCTGGCCGTTCCAAGTTCTGTATGTGAGTTTTTGGCCTTTAAACGCTGCGATTTCAAATTCGGCTGAGCGCATATATTCAATCAATGACTTGGCGTCGGGCTTTCGCGTTCTTGTTGCTGCTTCACCGATCGAGCGCACCGCAACCCAGGCGTCATAATCCAGTGCAGTCATTGGACGGTTATGATCACGACGAAAACGGTTTTGGAACTGTGTGCCACCCCAAAGCTCTATCGCGGGATGCCAGCTTGCTGGATACAACCCAACGCTTCCAACAACGGGGCGCGCAGCCCACGTGCGATATGGGAAATAAGCTCCAAAAAGTCCCGCTTCATCAGCAACAACAAGGACATCGTAGTCAGGGGTTTTTTGCGTAAATTTCGGAATTTGCTGTTGAATTTGGTCATAGCCGCCATCGGTGCGTCGCGCACCTGCGTCGTAAGTGAAGGTGCGCTCTTCAACAATCTTCATCCGAAACTTTTTCGCAGATGCGCGGATCGCATCAGCAAACAATTTGTCTTCCGGAGACGGGCCTGAGACAAGGAACCATCGGGTCCATTTTTTCCAACCCATGTATTGGGTCAGACCATCGGCTAGCATGGCATATGACGGTGTTGTGTGTTTGACATTGGCGCGACAGTCAGACCCGCGCAGACGCCCATCGTGTGCGCCTGCATTAAATACAACGGCATCTTTGTCCTTAACGGCATCTGCAATTTTCAAAAGTGTGTCCGGCGCGACGTCGGCGACAATCAAGCCTTCTCCCGCATCTGCACGTTGAACCGCCTCTGCAATGATCGCTGCAGGATCGTTGTTTTCAATTTTTGTCAGTTCAAATTTCTGTCCGAGAAAGGAACCTGTCGTATTGTTATCTTTGATTCCGAGTTCGGCGCCAGCGAAGCCGCGATCTTTGGTGGGCTGATCGAGCAAAGAGATGGGTGATAGTTTGTCTTGGTTCTCTCTTAGGTAGGTGATTTTTATCGTTTGAATGTCGCTTTTGTCCTGGGCCGCAACTGGCTTTGACACGATCATTGCAAACGCAATAAGGCAAAGGCTGCTTAACACCAATAAAACCGTTTGGCCCCAAACTGGGCCGCGCGTGACTGCCACAGTTTCAACGACCCGCGATTTCTGCCGGAACTTCTTATTATGCAGGACCTGAGACGCCAAGTTGGTTTCCTTCCCTAGTTCAATCATTTTTGACGCAACTTAGTGGCCGAGACGCGCAAGACAAGCGTTTTCATTACTCAGTCCCATTGCGTTTGCCAAGGCGTGGATACATCAGCTCGGATGCACATCAAATTGCCACGTAAACAATGTTATATCATTACATTAGTGGTGACGGTTATGCCGAAAACAAGACCAAGAAAATGAAATCTAAGTCATGTTTAAATTTCAGACCCGATTGTTTCGGCAAATAAATGTGAGTGCAAGCGAACCTGTTGCAATTGTATGCAGACAGTAGCAGCATCCTCTAGTTTTTGATCAATTCCTGTTGTATTTCGGGAAAAACTCCCGAAGTTCCATTGGAGCCGTCGGCTAACAAAGTTTCAACCAGATGCTCAAGCCTGCTCGTAACTCGATTTGTAGAAATTCGGTGGGAGATTGCGATCTACGAATGCCATGTAATTCGTACATTCGCACTATAGATAAGTTAAGGCTTAGAGGTCGGGCTGCGTTTTGTTACAGTATGCTCATCACGTCTTAGGAGTGTGTGTCGTCATTAATTCTGATTTTAATTACAAACTCAGTTAATCGAACCAAAGAGATCCGCAAGCAGTTAAGGGATGGATGAATTGAATAACAATTGCCAGCATCTTGAAGGAGAGAGCCAATGATTACCCGCCGCAATGTGCTGGCTGGTGGGGCCGCCCTGGCGGGCAGCCTTGGATTGCCGCAACTTTCCTTTGCCGGAGCAAACAAGCTCCGCGTTGCGCAGTTAAAGTTTGGCTCGGTGAGTTGGTTGATGCAAACAGTCGTTGACCAAGGTCTGGCAAAGGCTGCCAACGTTGACCTCGAGTTGGTCAATGTTGCAACAAATAGCGCCGGTCAAATCGGTTTGCTGTCGCGCGACTTCGACCTCATCGTCAGCGATTGGCCATGGGCTATGCGTCAACGCTCGGTTGGCCAGGCAATGAAGTTTGCGCCATATTCGTCAGCACTTGGGGCCTTGATGACCGCAGGCGACAGTCCCGTTAAGTCACTTGAAGATCTGGTCGGCAAGCGGATCGGGGTTGCAGGCTCAGCGCTTGATAAGAGTTGGATTTTGTTGCGTGCTTACGGGCTCAAAACGATCAATAAGGATTTGGCAAAAGTTTCCCAACCCCTGTTTGGTGCACCACCGTTGATTCAGGAGCAGCTTCGCTCCGGGCGAATTGATGCAGCGTTGAATTTTTGGACATTCTCGGCAAAGCTCAAAGGCAGCGGATTTAATCAAATTTTGTCAATGGCCGATGTGTTGGCTGAGCTTGGCGTCTCTCCTGTGCCGCCGCTCATTGGTTTCGTTTGGGATCAGAAGACAACCAAAGGAAAAGATGAAGCCATCGCTGGATTTTTTAAGTCGATCAAACAAGCCAATGCGTTGCTCGCGTCCGATGATGCCGTTTGGCAAAATGTACGCCCGAAGATGCGGGCTAAAACTGATGGAGAATTTGAAGCGTTGAAAGCTTACTACAGAGCAGGTATTCCTGATGGTTGGTCGAAAGAACAAACGCAATCGGCCGAAAATCTTCTGAAGTTGCTAATTGAGCTGGGCGATCGCAAGCTCGCGGGTAGCAAAACGAAATTTGACGCTGATTTATTCTATGGCATCTGAAACACAAACATCTGAAATAACCGAGGCAGGACTTGGGTCAATTAAGTTTGGCCGTATGGGCTGGTCGATTGTTTCCGTGTTGGCGCTTGTGGCCGTTTGGCAGCTAGCGTCACTGTTCGCTGAGGCTCGGCATTTGCCGGGTCCGTTGGTCGTGCTGGAACGCATAATATCTGAATTTTACAGTGGTGAATTGGTTTATCATGTCGGCGCAACACTTGCGCGCGTGGCGGCAGCCTTTGTTATTGCCATGTTTGTTGGCAGTGCGATTGGCATCGGTATGGGGCGCGCGCCTACAGCCGATAAGTTTTTCGACAGTTGGTTGATTTTTTTCCTCAACCTTCCAGCTCTTGTTTCGATCATCTTGTGTTTTGTGTGGTTTGGTTTAACCGAGGTTGCCGCGGTACTTGCGGTGACGATCAACAAAATACCAAACGTCGCGGTGACGGTTCGTGAAGGTGCGAGAAGTTTATCGCGTGACCTTACCGAAATGGCGCTTGTTTATCGCTTCGGTTGGTGGAAGACATTGCGCCATGTGACGTTGCCGCAACTAGCACCATTTTTATCGGCTGCGGCGCGTACTGGATTGTCGTTGGTCTGGAAGATTGTTTTGGTAGTCGAACTTCTTGGTCGCTCGAACGGTGTTGGATATCAGTTGCAGATCGCATTTCAAGAATACGATGTGACGCAAATTCTGGCCTATGCCGTAGCCTTCATTGCGGTTGTGCAAGTGATCGAGTTTGGCATTCTGCAACCAATAGATACGAGGGTAAACAGATGGCGGAGATAACGGGTGCTGTTTCCATTCGCGTCGATGCCAAGACCTTTCCGGCAACAGCGGGTCGACCACCGCTTGAGGTTCTACGCGATGTAGAAATCAACGTTGAGCCAGGATCATTTGTGGTGATCACTGGGCCTTCGGGTTGTGGTAAATCAACGCTTTTGAATGTCGTCTCAGGTCTCGATCACGATTACAAAGGGCGCGTGTCACTCGGTGGCGGTGATCCGTTGCTGTCGTTTATGTTTCAATCACCACGTTTGTTACCTTGGCGTACAGTCGAAGAAAATATCGCGTTGGTGATGGACGACGACGATCCAAAGCTTGCGAAAATTCCAGAAATGCTTGCCAGCGTTGGACTTGAAGGGCTTGGCAATGTTTACCCAGAGCGTCTGTCACTCGGGATGCAACGGCGGGCTGCGCTGGCGCGCGCGTTTATCGTTGATCCTGATATTTTGCTGATGGATGAACCGTTTGTGTCATTGGATGATCCCACTGCGCAATCGTTGCGCCAGCTTCTGATTGATTTATGGAACAGAAGCCCGACGACCGTGTTGTTTGTGACGCATGACCGAATGGAATCGGTGATGCTTGGAACACGGCTTATTCGCGTCGGCGGCAATCCGGCGACAATTGTACAAGACACCTCAATTGATCTGTCGCGTGATCAGCGTGGAGACCCTGAAGCTGTCAGGGCCGCGCAAGAGCGCATCTTTGCGGATGTCGTATGACCCTGAAGGGAAATGATGACCTGAGCGCGCCACGGGCAGCCGAGTGTGTTTCTCCATCACAAATTGAACATGATGAGGCTTGCCAAGGGCACTCTGTCGCCATGCTAGCGAGTGTGCGTAACGGGGAAGAGGCGGCATTATGTGTGTCGGCTGGCGTGGACCTCATTGATGCCAAAGAGCCGCGTGCGGGCGCATTGGGAGCGGTATTGCCGGATACATTGCGCGATATTCGCCGTGCTGTGCCAAACAGTATCGCGTTAAGTGCGACAATCGGAGATGACATTGTTGATGCTGGTGAAATTGCACTGGCAGGCCAAGCGATGGCTGATGCTGGTGCTGATATTGTCAAGATTGGATTGTTTGAGGCTGTTGACGTCGAGGCGATGTTGCAGGCGCTTCAACCCGATCTTTCTCTCAGGCGGAAGTTTGTCGCCGTTCTGTTGGCAGATCAAGCCTTGGATTTGACCGTTTTGAGCAAACTCTCAAAGGCGGGATTTTACGGTGTGATGTTGGACACCGTTGAGAAAGCTTCAGGCGGACTGACCACATGCCAGTCACCGTCTCAGCTCCGTCAATTTATCGACCAGGCGCGAGGACTTGGGCTTAAGGCTGGGTTGGCGGGTGGATTGACATTGCAGGATTTACCGCTTGTTCTTGCGTGTAAGCCCGATATCGTGGGCTTTCGAGGAGCCTTGGCTGAATGCAAAGACCGCTCGGCTCATATTGACCGCACATCGCTGCAAAGAGTGCGTGCCAGCATACCAATGGTCGTTTATAATTAGGTCAACGCGCTGGTTTTATAATACTGCAAGGAAAAGAAGACCATGACAGACATGGCGAAACTCGCAGGCCGACATATTCAGAACGCCGCTCATGCCGAAGGTCCGCGAGACCGAATTTTTGTGCGAGACCTGGTTCTACCCATTCATGTGGGGGTTTACCCTGAAGAGCAAGGTCGCACGCAGAAAGTTGGGTTTTCCATCGAGGCCATTGTTGGTCCCGATGTTAAAAGCGAACACGATCAAATCGCTGAAGTACCATCTTACGATAATCTTATTAAAGCCGTCGAAGATGTAACAGGTGGTGGCCATATTAATTTGGTTGAAACAATCGCTGAGCGTATTGCTGCGCATATTTTAGCCGACAGCCGCATTGTTTCGGTACGCGTGCGTATTGAAAAGTTGGAATTTAAACCTGCGGCTCTGGGTGTAGAAATTGTGCGCCCACGCGGCGGTTTACGACATGCAGAATTTACCGGTTCCGTGCGCTAGGACAGAGGGCGTGTCGATCCAAGCGTCATCATCTCTCATTGTTGTTAAAGTGGGCGGCAGTCTTGTGCGAACGGGGTGCCATCGTGCAGTGCTGGCGGTGTTGGCGCGAGCATGCCGACCCATCGTGATCGTTCCAGGTGGCGGCGCGTTGGTCGATCACGTCAGGCGATTGCAGAAACAATCTGGATTTTCTGATCAACGAGCGCATCAAATGGCGTTGGCTGGAATGGCCGAAATGGCGCAAGTGATGGCTGGTTTGTCTCCACGATTTGTCGTTGCCAACACCCCCCTGCAAATCAAGCGGGCTGTCGCATGCCGACAAGTCGTGATCTGGTCACCGAATGAGATGATGGCCAACGATTTTTCGCTGCCACACGACTGGAGTGTGACGTCGGATGCCTTATCAGCATGCTTGGCGGAACGTCTGGCCGTTCCAAATTGCTTGCTGGTGAAATCGCACGCCGTTGCACCAGGGTGGTCGTGGCCCGTGTTGGCGCGACGGGGCACCGTTGATCCGTGGTTTGGTCGTGTTTTGCAGCGTGCGGGTTTGAAAGGGGGCATTCGCGGTGCGCGCGAGCTTGGACAATTGGCACAAGATGTCGACGCTGTGCAGTGAGCGTGATACGCAGAAGGTATGGCAAAAGAAAAAGTAAAAACACCACGATTTGGATGGGCGTTAACGGGTTCAGGACATTTCTTCAAGGAAAGTCTGGCCATAATGCAGACGTTGCCCAATTTGGACGTATTCGTTTCCAAGGCGGCAGCAGAAGTCATCAGCATGTACAAGCAGAAGCTTGACCTGCCGGAGGGCACACGCGTGTTCAAGGACACGACGGCTTCGGCGGTTCCGGTGGGGAATTTTTATTATGGCGTTTACCATTCTTTGGTTCTTGCGCCAGCGACCTCGAATACGGTGGCCAAATGTGTAGCAGGTATTTCTGATAACCTTGCCACGAATGTTTTTGCCCAAGCGGGCAAGTGCCGGGTGCCAACGATCGTATTTGCATGCGATAATGCACCTGAAATGGATACTGAGGCCCCCAAAGGTATGGTCAAGGTCTATCCCAGGCGAATTGATCTGGCGAACACGCAAACCCTCAGTAGCTTCGAAGAAACCACCGTGGTTGAAAGCGTTGCGGACCTGGAAGCTGCAGTAGAGGCTCGGCTAGAATGGCTGAAAAGTTCCTCTTCATAACCGGTCATTTGGCAGAAAGTCGTCTGCAAGATCAAGTTGCGGGACTTGATCTGGAAGAGGCGTCGTGGCGCGTGGTCAATATTGGCGTCAAGGTTGCAGCCTTGATGACGGAAGCAATTGTGATCAAGCGCTTGGCGACACCACTTGATGCCGATCGCGTGATTGTGCCGGGGCGCACGCGGATGGATCTTAAAAAACTCTCCAGCCATTTTGGTGTTCCGTTCGAGCGCGGACCAGATGAGCTTATCGACATTCCACAATTTTTCGGTCATGGCCGTCGCGCGCCCGATCTGTCGCAATACGATGTGCGGATTTTTGCAGAGACAATCGAAGCACCGACGCTTACGGTTGAGGCCATTGTCCATCGCGCGCACGAGCAACGTGCTGCTGGCGCAGACGTCATTGATCTTGGCTGCCAGCCCGATACACATTTTCCTCATTTGGAGGATGTCATTGGGGCACTCAAGGCAGAGGGTTATAAAGTAAGTGTTGATTCAGGTGATACATCTGAATTGGAACGCGGCGTGAAAGCTGGGGCAGATTTTGTCTTCAGTCTTGATGAGACCACGCTCGATATTGTCGCTGACACGTCATGTGTGGCGATCTTGGTGCCCAAACCACACGGTGATTTGGCATCGTTGTTACGAGCTATTGATGCGGCCAATGAAAAAGGTATCGCGCATATTGCCGACCCGATTTTAGATCCGATTCACTTTGGTTTCATGGCTTCGTTAGAGCGGTATGCGCAATTGCGTCGTGCCAGACCGGATGTCGAGATACTGATGGGCACGGGAAATCTAACGGAGTTGACTGATGCCGATAGCTTAGGCGTGACTGCGGCCTTGCTGGGTGTGTGTTCCGAGCTTGAAATTCGCAACGTTCTGGTCGTGCAGGTCTCACCCCATACGCGTCGTACGATCGAAGAGCATGACGCTGCGCGCCGCTTGATGTATCGCGCCAAGTCGGATGCTGGATTGCCAAAAGGCTATGGCGATGGTCTGTTGTCGTTGCACAACCTTAAGCCATTTACACAGACGCCCGCAGAGATCTCTGAGATGGCCGCCGCCGTGCGAGATTTGAATTATCGCATTGAGGCAGCAGAAGACGGTGTGCACATTTATAACCGCGACGGTCATGCCCAAGCCACGGATGCATTTGCGCTTTATCCGAAATTGGGTGTTAGCGACGATGCCAGCCACGCATTTTATCTCGGTTATGAACTCGCAAAGGCCGAAATCGCATATGATTTAGGCAAGCGCTACACGCAGGATCGGCCATTGGATTGGGGTGTTTCAGCAGACAAACAAACAGACAACGAGATGCGCCATGCCAAAGAAGGTGAAACCTTAAAAGCCAAACGCGCCGCACAGGCCAAGGCCCGGCACGAACGGCGCACGCAGCAAGAAAGCGTGACACCGAAGGATGTCAAATCCGGCCCGAAACAAAAGATATGAACTGGAGTGAAATAGAATGGCGTTGATCGCAGAAACGATTGTGACCACCAGTTCCAAGAATGGCGATGTCCACATTGCCCCCTTAGGATTAATTGAAACGGAAGGTGGGCGATGGACAATCGCACCGTTTAAGCCATCACGGACGTTGGATAATTTGCGTGACGTACCGTTTGCCGTTGCCAATCATACCGATGATGTTCGCGTTTATGCCGGTTGTTTAACAGGACGGCGAGACTGGGCGGTTCGAAAGGCGGACGATGTGCCGGGCGGCGTTCTAGAATCGGCGTTGTCGCATTGGGAGTTGGCTGTTGAAGACGTGATTGAAGATGATGTGCGGCCGCGTTTTGTGTGTCGGATTGCAAAGGTTGGCAATCACGCACCATGGACGGGTTACAACAGAGCCCAGGCGGCGGTGCTGGAATGTGCGGTGCTTGTGTCGCGGCTAAAAATGTTACCCGCTGAAAAGGTAGAATCAGAGCTCAAGTATCTGGAAATATCTATTGAGAAAACTGCCGGGCCACGCGAGGAAGAAGCATGGTCGTGGTTGATGGAGCGAATTGAAGCGTGGCGACGTGAGGGCTGATCATTAAGGCTATCTAACATCACGTTGCCGTCGTTGCATGGGATTTTGCCCAAAGAAGCTGGGCAACAGCGACGGCTGGAGCAGAGTGGTTGACCGCGTCGCAAATCGTTTCAGGTGCATTGGCATCGCTTGCAAAATCAACCGCCATGAAGCCCAACCGTTCGACACATTGCTGGATGAGTTTGTAGCCCGTGCCGGCTGCGACAACCATGACTGGATGCTGCATTTGGCCATTTGAAATCACCTGCATTATCGCGTCGTGGATGCGGCGCAGTTGTTGCTCAGCGTAGTAGTTTGTAACGTGTTGCCACACCTGAGGTGTACCATCGCATCCATCAACCCCTAACATCCGTGCAAGACGATTGATGCTTTCCGACACGGATTTGCCGTGACCATCGGCTGTTTCGTGCAGATCGACGCCGTCGGGTAAGGTCCCCAAAATCCGATAAACATCAGCCATTGTTGCAAAATGCTCGTGCATGACACCTTGCCAACGGCCTTTGAATGGAACGCGCTCGGCTAACCCGATTAATGATGTGCGCGTTAGGCCGGTGTAGACCAGTTCGCCAGTGTTTAGGCGGTCAGCATCGGTGAGACCGCGTGGGGCGGCCGCATGGGTAACAATCGGGATGATGTCTGTTGTTGTCGAGCCCATATCAATGAGGAGGGCGTTGTCGCGCTTTGAGGCAACGAATTCGGCGGTTGCCAAAAAATTCATAGAGGCGACATCGGCGGGCATCGTTCTGGCAGTATCGCCCTGGTGGAAGCCTTGTGACCCGCACCAATAATGAACATGGTCAGGAAAACGGATTTCCAATTTATCGATTAGACTGGACACGCCTTGTTCGCGGTTTGCAAATATGTCGGAGAGTTCGCCGGTCATTGTTACCGCAATTGCCGTGGCTTGTTTGGTTAAGACGGCGGCCAGATCTAGGGCATGGTCGAGGTGGGGTAGGCCTTTCCACAACGGACAGGCAAATTGTTGGGCCGCGATGGTTGTACCATCTTTGACCAACGCCACTTTGAGATGAGCGCCACCAACGTCCAATCCGGCTGTCACAGTCATTGGGTCATTTGCTCCCATGGTTATTGTTTTTGCAATCCTTGCCTGCCATGAGTGATATCTGAGACAAACGCTAAGGCAAGTTAATGCAACTTATTCCAGTGATCGATATTCGTGGTGGTTTGGCCGTTCATGCGCGGGCGGGAAATCGTGAGGCTTACCAGCCTCTCGAAACGCCGTATGCAGGTAACGCTGATCCTGTTGAGGTTGCTGTTGGCCTGACAAAGGCATTTGGCAATAAAACGCTTTATGTTGCAGACCTAGATAGTATTGAAGGGGGATCGGCGAATGTAAATATTTGTCGACGGATTGTTGAAACTCTGCCCGGAGTTGAGGTTTGGCTCGACAACGGACAACAGCGGTTGGACCATGCGGGTCTGGGTGGGGCGGAAAACGTGTCTCACGTGCTGGGTACGGAAAGTTTGCCTGATGTTATGTCCTATCAGACCGCGGCTCTGGAGAGCGCTGTCGCGCCGATATTGTCGTTAGATTATAGCGCAGAAGGTTTTATCGGGCCAAAGAAGCTATTAGAAGCGTCCCAGCTTTGGCCACGTGATGTAATTGTGATGACATTGGCGCGTGTCGGCATGGGGGATGGCCCAGATTTAGTGCGCCTTAACCACATCGCATCTGTGGCAGGCCCGAACAGGCGTGTCTTTGCCGCCGGTGGCGTGCGCGATCTTGATGATCTCAGTGCAGTTGAAAAAGCCGGTGCACATGGCGTCTTAGTTGCGACTGCCTTGCATTCCAGAAAAATAAAACCCGACGACCTCAACGAGGTGCCGGGTTTTTAGTTTAGCGACATAGACAAAGAACAACACCAACGCTCTTGCATACGCCAATGCGTCTTTTTTCTTTGTGCCTTTGCGATTAGATCAGCTCTTTGATCATCGATATGCTCGTGACATATCAAAAATTCTATTCGATCTAAACGCTAAGCCGTCATTGAAGACGTAAAGGAAACAATCTCGAATTTAAGATTGAGTTTCTCTACCCTTTCCAACGGCCTGAAAGCGAACGAGCCAATCGCTGCAAGAGACCCCCTTTAACTGCTGGGGCATTATTATCGTCACCTTGCGGATGGTTCCCGCTTCAAGACTTTGGTGCAGCGAATGGGTGCTCAGCAGAATCCTTCTGCGCTGTCACTTCAGCAGCTGTTGGCGAGCCAGCAACGGCACGTTCAAGAGCTTCTTTAGTGGCAGTGTAGTTGTATTCTTGGATTTTTGCGTCGTCGGCAGCTTCCCAGTGAATGAATACGCCGACACAGATGTAAAGATCGTCAGCTTCATCTTGTGGGATGACGCCGGCTGCGACGCAATCCTGTACGGCTTTCGCGACGCCATACTGTGCTGGGCCAAACATTTGAACGGCTTGACGCGCGTCCTTGATGGTCACCTTGTTGTAAAGGATCGTATTGGGCTTACATGGCAGGTTTGGCGCGATAACAGCAAGAAGGCTTGTGAAGCCATCTTTGTTGTTCGTCAAACTGTTGCAGAATGCTGTTTCTGCTGCAGAGCCGCGTGGGCCGATGATGAGGTCGATGTGAGCAACTTCGTTGCCGTCTCCGACAAGCGATTCCCCAACCATTACTTTGTTAATTTTGGCCATTTAGGGTCTTCTCCCAAGCTAACTAAGAGGCATACTGGCGAACCAGGATGGAACGCAAAGCCTCCGGTTCTTTTTTAAATTTCCCGAACTATCCCAGTTGACGGCGATTGATGACGCGTGTCACCGATCCGGTTGCCAGATAGCAGTGCTCATAACCATACTCAGCTGATAATTCGGCTTCGAACTCCGCAAAAGCGGCGCACGATTTGAATAACGAGCCACATCTGAACACTGGTGATTAACTAACGCCAGTATTAGACTTTCGTAAAGTACTAAGCGCGCGGATTTTTAGCAAGATTGTCTTCAAGTTTGTGGGCAAACAGGGTGGTAACAACGAAATCGGCAGTTGTTCCGGGGTTGAGACCATCTGCTTTGAGTGTACGATCAAAGGCCAGAAGCTCTTCAATTTTCTCTGGTTTCACAGTGGGTTGCCACAACGGGCGAAGTTCTTCGGCTTGCCGTTGAACCGACGTTGCAGCTTCAGCGCCATGTTTGCGCGCGATATGAGTATCTGGAAATTGAGCTAAATAGTGCATGTGAAGGGTCGAGATAGCGAGCGGCACGTTTTTTTCTGTGTTGGCCAATGCCGTGCGAAAGGCTGGCAGTCCGAACTCAAATATATCCTGATAGGTATCGATGTATGCCTTGGCGATGCGATCTCGTCCGGCTGCCTCCTTCATGGCGGTGAGCAAACTTATGTCAGGAAAGGTGTGCACATCATATTTTGAGGTGTTGCCGAGACCACCGGGATTTGCACGCGCGATGGCAGCGAATGCGTGCTCTGCATCAGAAACGTCAAGCTCTGATAGTGTCACTCTCAATCGGTGTTGCAGGTTGGTTGATTGTGTCGGTGTTGCAGGCGGCGACATCGCTGCGAAGGCCAGCGGCGCTGCAAGAAGAACAATGCCGAGATTTGTATTACAACCAGTTGCCCCAAAGCTGGCGTCGACGGCGTTTTCTATGCGTTGCCCGACACGCAAGCCCGGTGCTGCGATCCAGGGTGTGGCAGCCTGTGCCGCCGCCTCAAAATCTGCAACCGTCATGGCGTGGCCATCTGCATGAATGTGCACATTGCCAGGTTTGAGCGCGGATAACTCTTCGCGGCAGGCGGTGAGAAATGCTGACGCAACACTATTTGATGGCAGATGTGGTCTTGGGTTGGTCATGTTGGTTGGTGTTGCGTGATTTTGATGTGTCGTTGAACGGCTGTGAGGAAATCGACAGCAAGGCAGGCGGCAATGTTTTGATCGGTCACACTTTGCAATCCCTTCCAGGCTGGGTTGGAATTAATTTCCAGGACGAGCAATTGTCCGTCGCCGTTGCGTATTAGATCGACCCCAGCATAATCGGCCCCAACCGCTTTTGCTGCGCGGATGGCAAGTTTCGCCATCTCAGTATCTTGCCAGGGTTCTGGCGAACTGCCTTGAAACACATTGGTCACCCAATCACGCCCAAGACGTTTCATTGACGCAATTGCATGGTTCGCCGAGACCAGGACACGCCAGTCGGCAAAGCCTTGGTCAGGTGCTGGTGGAATATAGCGCTGTAAATAATAGACGTTTCCAAGTTCCTCAGGAGCGGGCAGGTCGGGGGTCTTGGTAATGCGGGTGACGCCGCGACCTTGTGAGCCAAATAGAGGTTTTGAAACGAGGGGCATTTTTTTTTGTGCATACGCGATTGCCGCTGTTTGACCTTCAGCTGTTCGTGTTTGCGGTGTCGGGAGATTTGCCCGTTGGAACAAAAAGGTCGCTGTGGATTTGTCAACACAACGCTCGATCACGCGCGCCGGGTTCCACACGCGGACGCCTGACGCGGAAAGAGCATGTAGAATGCCAAGTCGTAATGTGATTTGTTCAAGGCTGCCTTTCGAGACTGAGCGGACGAATACGCCGTCTGGAAGCGCGTCGGCGAAGCCTGGAATATCCAGACCGGTTTTGCTTGCGCTGTCGAAAGCGCATTGGCTTAACGTTGCGATCACGACCGAAGCACCGAGGGACTCAAGAGCCTCAACAAGGCGGGAGGTATGCCAATCGCCACCATTTTCTTCGACAAACACAGCGACACGGATTGGCGTATTTTGAGGCGTTCTCCGATCGCTCTCCATGCGTTACGATCCGAAGCTTTTATCGATGAGTTCGGGTGATATTTTGCCGCCGAAAAACGTGGCGCCACTGTTCAAATTTGTGACGGCGACTTTGGCCGGGCTGAACAACATTGGGTCGATTTTATAAAAATCGCCATCTACGGATTTGAAAACATCAGCAAAGGGTTGACCAAATGCAGATGAGGCGCTGGACGGCAGATCTGCGGCGAGTTTCTCAGCGTTCGCATCGCTTCCACGAACAAACAACTGTACACGGCCAGCATAGATGATCGCATCGTTGGTGCGTCCCATTGCGCTGATAAAGTCTGGAGTTGGTGGACTAAGAGGCGCTGAGCCGTTGCCATCAACAATGTCTGACAGCGCAAATCCTAATTCGTGAGCTTTGTGCAGTGCGACTTCTAACACGCGGGCGACGATCTGGGCGCCGCCTGCAAGACTGCCGGTCGGAGCATAAAGGATCGTGAGGTTTTCTGGTTTGATCAGGCAATCGTCAGCGACGCTTTCAACCACAGCCGTGGGTGGGGGTGAGCCTCCCTCGATGACGAGCGTTGCAGAAGGAAAGGCGTCGACATAGCCAAGTTCGCCAAACAACTTTTCCTTCCTTGACAAGGCACGCGCTGGCCCAGAGCCCACTGCGAAAAAGCCCGAGGCTTTGTCCTGCAAAGTCCAGCCACCATACTGACTTGCCAAACAGGAAATGACGGGATTGCAAGAGGATACATTCACAGCCCATGGCCAATTTTCAAGGCCGGAGGTTGGCTCAATACTGACCTTGCCAAGACCACCCATGCAGATTTCGCCAAGACGCCGACCAGCTTCCAGGCCACCGACAGCTTTGGCACCCAAATCGATCAACCTCTCTCCGGCTTCACCGCGTGAAATATTTATCTGCAAAGCATCAGCATCGTCGACGAGTTGTTCAACAAGTTGTGCCGCGCGTTTGTTGACACTGACTTTGACACCGGAGAATGCGGATTGCTCGCTGACCTTTTCGGTTTCTGTCATTCGGGTTGAGCCTCCGTTTTTTCTTTATTATATATCATGTCGCAAAGCTCACCCAAGCGTGTTTGGCAGAGCTTTTTTGCAGCCTTTGGCGCATCAGCCTGGGCGGTAATTGTGGCAATTGGACCTTGTCGCGGGATTTTCGTGCCGACCGATGGGCGATCGCAGCACCATGCCGGCCACGACAAGTCTTTTATCGATACGGGGCCATGATCAGCGTAAAGGTAGCTACTCGCTCGTGACGTATTCGTTTTTGATGGCACGAGAGTGTGTGTTGATGCGCCTTGGCAGGTGCGGATGTGTGCAGTTAACAGATCACCGGTGTTGGTTTCAAAAAGGTCGAGTGTTGCGCTGGGACGCGGGTTGACTTCAATAAGATGAGCCGTTTGGTCCTCGGTTGCGATGTAGTCCAATGCAACCAGACCCTGTAGTTGGAATTCTAAGGATAGTTTCTCCGCATTTCGAGAAATGGCATCGGACATATCATCTGATAATTCAATCGGACCAACGCCGCCTCCAAATCGAAATGTTTGGTGTTCGGTTGGCGTGCACCATTGTTCGCTAAACCCGATCACGTCGCAGCGGCCTTGGGCTCCATTGGCCAGACATAACGCTGAAATTGATCGACCTTGAATGTAGCCTTGAACGTAAGTATTGGGGTGGCTTGGGTCAGCTGTTGCGGCATCAGAGATGTGCCCTCCGCCAGTTGCACCAATGTGTTTTCTCAGCCATCTTCGCGTTGATCCATTAGGGGGGGCGTTGGCAACGGGCGGTGTCGGAATTTGATGTTTGGTCAGTGCATCGTGTAAGTGAAACGGATTTTTACAAGCCCGCACGGTGTCGGAGCTGCAGCCGAGAAGTTTAAAATTTTTTGCAAGCGTTGCAATCAATCTCGGTTTATCTTCAAATCCCGACCCTAAGACCAGCCCAACTAACGAAGATGTGGCTTCTTCGGTTAAGTCACGCAATGCAGGCAGTAAAGTTTTGGCGCGAAATCCGTGCTGAAACGCACCAGGCAGCACGCGAATTTTATCGGCCACCTGGCGTGTGTCGACGTCGCCAAAAGCGTCGACCACTAGGGGACGCAATCCAGCGCGTCGTGCCGACGTTGCTAGTGCGCGGCCCGAGAAACTTGCAATCAAAATTGAAGCGGGCGACGTCACATCGCGTTCCTCTTCCTTGCGAATGGAGGCAATGAATGATTAGGACACGAGTGATCGCGCGAATTCGAAGGCATGGCGAAAGTCCAGGTGTTGAGGTTTGTCAGCGCCGATCATGCGTTTGAACAGTCCGGATTCTGTTTTGTATTTGATATCGCCAATTGCAAGGGGACCAACACCTGTTGTAATCTTGCAGCCTGGTAGAATGTCACCGTTCATAAACATCTCCATGCCTTCGACGCCGGTTGGAGGTACGGCATTGACATCAGCTGTGACGAGCAGATTTTTTGCTGATTGCAAATTTTCGGTGCTTAACACTTGAACGCCTGCAGCAGCAGCACAGAAGATGACTTCGGCATTTGCAATGATTTCGTTTTTCTGCTCGTTTGTTTCGCCCATCACCGATTCCAGATCGACACCGAATCGCTCCTTGGAAATAGCCGCTGCTTTGTAGCAGCGCTCAATTCCACGGTGTGCAACCAGTTGGACTTTTGCACCTTCCAAGGCGGAGATGACTGAAGAGGCAAAGCCGACAACTCCGGTGGCGCCAAAAATAGCAACACGGGTGTCTTTCCAAGTACGGTTGAATTTGTTTTCGAGAACTTTTTCAACGCACGCCACCATCGCAGCAGCAGTTGTGAAGGATCCAGCTGGATCGGCAAAAACGGAAAGTTCGAAAGGTGGCACAAGCGCCTGCTTGGCCGCCGTCATCATGTCGAGAGCGAGAAGCGCATCTTTCCCGCCAATGAAAACTCCAGTTCGAACACCATCGTTGGGGGGACGAGAAAAAATAGCGTCTTGCACGAGGCCGGTGACTTCGCCCAATTCGACGCTGGTGTAGGGGACGATGACCTGATAGCCGGCATCAGCAGCCATGTTTACGTCGAATGGGCTGGTATGTTTCGTCGGCGCAAGCATATGCAAGATCGGCGTAGCAGTGCTCATGAAAATTCCCTCAGGTTCTTATTTTTTGTTTTAAAACTGTTTTTATGGGTTGGGGGCGACTGCCTGCTTGGTCACAATACGAGCACCGTCATTGCGTCCGGCAACGACAAACAGCTCTAAACCTTCAGACTTGGCGTCTTCAACGAAAGTATAATAAAGCGAGTTTGCTTCAGAAGTCGAGGGTGCAAATGCAAATCCTGTCGGTCCCCACGAACTTTGGCCAATTCCGACGGCACCAGCCTCCTGCAATCGTTCGATCAAAGCGCCAACTTTAGGGTTGGTCCAGGGGCTGCCGTTTTGGGCGACGGAGAATTGTCGTCCGACAATGCTTTGGATCTCGGTCACGGCCTGACCGAAAGCAGAAATATCGCGTTCGATAAGACCCGGCATCAATTGCATAAGGACCAAATGGCAAATGCGCGCAAAATCCGCTTCCGGAAGGGGCGGAAGTGTCGCGAACGCATGCTGTTCATTTGATCCGTACACGCCTTTAGAATGGGGATCGAGAACAAGAAGAACGCGCCAATTCTCGGGGAAGTTTGTCTGCATCAAGATGGGCGGCGCTTTTGAGAGGGGACCTCGGCCACCTTCGACAATGAAGCCTCCACGATCAAATGCTGCAATGCCGATGGCTGATCGGCCTCCGCGGTTAAGCATTATTGCAAGCTCTGTGGCGGAGTAGTCTTGGTTTTCTAGCTGTACAATTGCCTTGGCGAGCGTGATCGCCAGTTGTGTACCGGAGCCGAGACCCGAATGGGCCGGGATGAGGTCTTCAACGTGAACGCGGTAATTGTTTTCAAGACCAAGAAGCGGGCGCAGCTTGGCGATTGTCTGAGTGATACGACGGGTTTCTTGTTGCCTGCCAATGACCTCAGTTTTTGTACTTTTTTGTACCGAAATCTGGGTGCAAGGTTTTTCTAACGACAGGCCAATGCCGCCAAACTTACGTCCGAACGCACTGCTGAGATCGAGAAAGCCCATGTGCAAACGGGCTGGAGCAACAACGTGGACAACGCTTTGATCTGAAGTCGTTGACATTGATGCAGAGGTCCTCGCAGGTTTTGTGCAATAAGAAAATGCCGCGTATCTGTAATAAGGCTTAGTCTCTACGATAGCAGGAAAGAGAGCAATATGAACGCCGATAAAGAAATGCCAATGGCTGAAAAGGATGTCGCTGCCTGGCTTGCCAAAAATTTACCGAAATGGCGTTTGGAGGAGGGTTGGGTTCGCCGGACGTACAAGACAAACAGCTGGAAGGGAACGTTGATGGTGATTAACACCGTTGGACATTTGGCGGAAGCTGCTTGGCATCATCCCGATATCACGGCGTCATATGCTTGGGTTGAAGTTCGTCTGCAAACGCATTCGGCAAAAGGCATTACGGGTAAAGACCTGGAATTGGCGACAAAGATTGAAGAGGTCGTCCAATGGCAGCCAGGACGTGGCGATGGAGCCTTGGAGGGCACGCCGGAGAGTGATCAGCGCTTTGCCTACATCAAGTATGATTGATTGGATCTACTTGAATGGCTGAAGAGCAAAAAGCATTTGATGCAGTGATCGCGCTTGGATCGAATATCGGTGATAAATTTTCCAATATGAGCCGTGCGATTGAAATTTTGACCAGGCGCGGCGACATTCAAGTTGTAAAGAGGTCGCGTGATTTCAAAACGCCGCCATGGGGCAAGACAGATCAAGATTGGTTTGCCAATGGTGCACTGAGTGTCGCAACTGGACTTTCACCACGCCACCTTTTGGATCGCTGTCAATCCGTTGAGCGTGAAATGGGTCGCACGCTTATTGAGAAGTGGGGGCCGCGTGTGATTGATCTCGACATCCTTGTGTTTGGAGACTTGGTTGTCGATGAACAGGATTTGCAAATTCCCCATCCCTTTCTAACTGAGCGGGGTTTCGTGCTTGCACCGATGGCAGACGTCGCGCCAGAATTCATTGTTAAAGGCCAGACCATTTCTCAATGGCTTGAAATGGTTGACCTCACAGGGATTAAAGCTGTTGGTCTTTCCAAGACATAAAATTTTGATTGTGAATTTTTAAATTTGAGTTGTGATTTCTGAAATAAATTGGGCAAAAAAATTGCGCCGTAGCCTTGAGGGGCTGCGGCGCAATTTGATGTCGAGTTACCTTTAAGCAGGAAAACCTTTATGTCCGAATATGGATGTCGGCGCGTGCACCAGCACTCGTCACGTTCGGTGTCCGGCTTCGATTACTTGTTTTCCGTACCGTCTGCTGCAAAGGTGGACAGATAAGCAATGAGATTGTCACGGTCTTTTTGTTTCTTAAGACCAGCAAAAATCATTTTGGTTTTAGGAACTTTATCCTTTGGTTTGGCTAGAAACTCTGCAAGCGTTGCGGCGTCCCAAGTGAGACCTGATTCAGCCATTGCTTTTGAATATTTAAAGCCTTCAGTTTTACCTGCAGCGCGTCCCAAAATGCCATTAAGCTCTGGACCGATTAGGTGCTTTGCACCTGGGCCGATCTTGTGACAGGCTTTGCACTTTTTGAATACTTTCTTACCTTTGGCAGCATCTTGGGCGTGCGAAACGACCGGCATTGCTACAAGCATTGATGCAGCTAGAATCCACTTCAACATTTAACACTTTCCTCCGTTCGGACGTAAATCATAATATTCGTGATCCCTGGCGCAGATGATTTAATCTAACAAGCCAATGTGGCAAGCTTTTTCTGAACTGGGTGTGAATTGACCGCACATTGATGATTTAGAGCGACACATTAGACAACACCCTTTCCAAAGTGTTGTTAATTGTCACGGAAAGATCAAGTTTATTGGGTTTTTCCTCAAAATTGGAGCGATTTACTTCGCCCCACCCATCCGACGGTAAATGAATTCAGGCGCTGGTTTGTGAGATTCCTCTTCAGCGACTTTCGCCCAATCGGTATGCAAAGGAGATTTTGAGCAGGCTGGATCGGTGTTGGCCGCATCACCTGTTAGTGCATAAGCCTGACATCGACATCCCCCATAATCGATGTCACGGCGGTCACAAGAACGGCACAGCTCAGGCATCCAATCTGTGCCCCGATATTTGTTGAAGGCTTGTCCTTCAAGCCAGATCTCAGAAAGCGGACGATCATTCACGTTGTCGAATTTGAGACCGGGCAACGATTCTGCGGCATGACAGGGGAGGACTTTGCCGGACGGGGTGATGTTCATGATGCCCTGGCCCCAACCGCCCATGCATGGTTTGGGATATTTCGCGTAGTAATCTGGAACGACGAAATCGATCACAAGGATTCCTTTGAGACGCTCGCGGGCTTCGTCGACGATCTTGGCTGTTTTCATAAATGCTTCGCGCGTTGGCATAAGTGCTGCACGGTTTTTTAGGGCCCAGGCGTAGTACTGGATGTGGGCCACTTCCAAACGACCCGCGCCAACATCAATGGCGTATTGAATAATGGCTTCTAAATTTTCGATGTTCTGGCGATGTAGAGGTGCATTGATCGTCAGCGGCATCTCGAGTTCATGCACCCATTTGGTGACTTCAAGCTTTTTGGCGCTGGCACCTTTGTAACCACCAATGCGTTCGGCATTGGCTGTGTCTGCGTCTTGAATGGAAAGTTGAACGTGATCGAGACCGCGTTTTTGCAGTTCGCTAAGGCGCTCTTTTTTAAGCAAGACACCGGCTGTAATGAGGTTGGTGTAAAGACCGGCAGTTGCTGCGGCCTCGACAATCTCTTCTAGGTCTTTGCGTGCGGTTGGTTCGCCACCGGACAAATGAAGTTGCAAAATGCCCATCTCACCGGCTTGGGTGAGAACGTTCTTCCATTGTTCGGTTGTCATTTCTTGATTGACGCGTTCCATCTCAAGTGGGTTTGAGCAATACGCGCATTGCAGAGGACACCTATGCGTCAATTCTGCAAGGAGGCCAACGGGAGAACGAGGGCAAAGTGTTTCGTCTTCCGCGGCGGATTTGATGGGGGCGGTTTCATTCATGATTGCACCACTCCTTTGTCTGCAAGGTCCTGCAGCATTTCGATGATGTCGGATAAAATGACATCTTTTGGGGCTTGATAATCGATAGAAAGTTGGTCGGCGATTGCCTCAACAGTGCGTTCGCCATTACAAAGCTTTAAGACGGCGACGGAAATTTCGTCAGGATCAAACACGCGTTCGGGTGCGAGAATGAGCCAGCGGTCGCGACCGGTGTCGTGACGCAGCTTAATGTGACGCGGCATTTTGGGTGCTGTCGTCGCGTCGACAATGAGCCGCGTGCGTACCATAGGTTTCCCAACGTCAGCCATTGAGGCTCTCCGGTTTAAACGCACCAGGTGGAATATGACCAGGTGCAACATAGGCGTGATAAAGGGCGTCAAGCTGAACCCACAGCACATTGCATTTGAATTGCACAGCCGCGATGCAAGCGTCTTGCTCCTGGCGGTTTTGTGCGTGTTCGATAATGTACTTTAACGCAAACTCGCTGTCGCGGGGGGCTTGGTTTAGGCGGCGCTTAAAGTACGCCATCACACTGTCGTCGATGAAATCATAATTCTCCAGCATGCCAGCGATGCGTTCGCGGTGGATTTTTGGCGCGAATAACTCTGTCAACGATGATGCAACGGCAATTGTCAGCGGTTGTTCGCGAACGAAATGCACGTAGGCTTCAACAGCAAATTTCGTAGCAGGGAGTGCACCTTCCTGACTAGCAACATAGTCGCGGTCTAGACCAAGACCATCCGTTAATGCAAACCAACGCTCAATGCCACCCGGTTCGTCTCCGATGCCATCGTGATCGAGCAGGCGATGGATCCATTCGCGTCGCAATTCACGATCGAGGACGCGCGAGACAAAAGCGGCATCTTTGCGTGGCACAGCACTCTGATAGCAATAACGGTTCAAGGCCCAAGCGCGCACCTGGTCAATATTGAGTTCGCCGCCGTGAAGCATTTTGTGAAATGGATGTTTGTCGTGATAGCGCTCAGCGCCCACGGCGCGAATAGCGGTTTCAAAAGCTTCCGGTGACATTGGGGCACTTAGATCGGCTTTGGTGTGTCTCTCACTCATAGTTTGATCTCCATTCCGTCATAGCCAACTTCCCATCCGGCAGCCTCGGTTGCTTTTCTCTCGGCAGTGTTTTCATCGAGGACAGGATTGGAG
Source organism: Hyphomicrobiaceae bacterium (assembly GCA_050633705.1). Lineage (GTDB taxonomy): Bacteria > Pseudomonadota > Alphaproteobacteria > Rhizobiales > Hyphomicrobiaceae > JAJFHI01. The sequence goes on from JBOEGZ010000004.1 coordinate 89,071, forward strand.
TTGTTGATGTGTACGTAAATTTTGCGAGCAACGTTTAACGGTTCAAACGCAGCAATTGATCCGTCGGGGCCGGAGATTGAAATGTGACCCATGCGTTTGCCGGTTTTATGCGATAAGCCTTGCGACAACATTTCGTCGTCGGTGTAGAGCGTGCCATCAAACAACACGACTGGCGCATCCCGTAAACGCGCGGCAAGTGGTTTATCAACTTCAGCGCAGCCGGGGATGTAGTAGAATTTTTTGCCGGTTTGAGTGGCCGTGATTTCAAGGCCGATGGTATCGCCTTCCTTGGTGCCAAAGTCGGGGCCGGAGGCTTCGTCTTCGAGAAACAGCGCAACTTTACCTGGAACAGCAAAGGCTTTGATGGATAGCCCGAGATCTTCAGACGGACTTTTAAGCGTTGTTTCTTTGTCGAGTTGCAGCACGTGTCTTGGTACGATCTCTGGGTTCATGACATTGAAGACAGAGTTTGCGTCCAGAGTGGCGAGAACTCGGTCTGAGCCATAGACGTTGAAAGGATGTCCCTCTCGCAAATTGATCAGGCCGGCGATGTGGTCGACATCGGCATTGGTCACGACTGCCGCTTTGATCGGGCTGTTGCGCAAACCTTCATCCGCGTGTGGCCACAACTCAGGTGTCTCATTGAGCTGCTGGCGCAAATCTGGCGATGCGTTGAGCAAAACCCAGCGTTTGCCATCTGCACTAATGGCAAGCGATGATTGTGTGCGCGCGCGCAGTCCAGGCGTGTTAGCTCGCACCTTGGCGCTGTTGGCACCATTGCAATTCCATTGTGGAAAGCCACCACCTGCGGCGCTCCCTAGAATTTTTATGATCATAGAACACTTAAATTTTGAGCGAAACGCGACCGATAAAATGGGGAAGGTGCGCTTCAGCTAGAAACGAATTGATGTCGCAGAATTACGACGCCAGAAACAACAACGGCGGCCGTTCAATTAGAACGACCGCCGCGCTTAACTTGCTCACCAGAAGTGAGCAGATCAGAGCGTATCTAAGTTAGATAACGTCGATCTCTGCTGGAAGGTAGCTCGTTACTTCGAGGCCAACTTCTTGCTCTTTAACTTCTGGCTTGTTCCAAACTTTCATTAGGTAAATCCTCCTATTTTTGGTTTCGTCTCAGGTGCCCACAAGTTGTGAGCGTATCGGACCGTACTCTAAATTTAGATTACGTCGATTTCAGCTGGCAGGTAGCTTGTTACTTCGAGGCCAACTTCTTGCTCTTTAACTTCTGGCTTGTTCCAAACTTTCATTAGTCTGTTCTCCTGGTTCGAACGAAATTCAATTCTGTGTCACAACGTCTGCTTTTTGCTAGTCCCCGCCGAGGGTGCCGACTGCAGTATGACGTCTCTAATGACTATTAATTTGATGCATGAGACGGTTTGGGTCAACGCGTTGAGGCGGGTTTGCGGGTGAGGAAAATTGATTTTTTTTAGAGGCAAATAAGTTCTTCAATTGCTGGCGTCAATTTTGCCTGCGGAAAACCCATAAGGCTATGAATAAGAACAATAAAATAACATTTCCTGGACGGTGAATTAGTGCGACTTTTGCGTCAGTGAGAGGGTTAATTTAGGTTGATTTCACGCTGGTTCACGAAAAAAATATGAGACGTAATGCTATAACATATTCAGTTCAGGTGCCTTTTTGGTCTTGGCTGAGAGTCGCATCCAGATAGGTCAGCATGGCGTGTGCGGCGGCCTTAGCTGTTGCAAATGTGGCTTGCAGCAAATACCCGCCCGTCGGCGCTTCCCAATCCAACATTTCTCCAGCAACAAAGACGCCCGGAAGGCCGGCCAACATATAATCTTCTCCGATGGCTGCGAGAGAAATGCCCCCGGCGGTCGAAATGGCGCGGTTCAGTCCGGATAGCCCAGTGCAGGCCAGCGGCATGTGTTTGATGAGATTTGCAAGCTCATCTGGGTTTGCTGGTAGCGCGCCGTTTTGGTGTTCACGTAATAGGGTGATGGCTGCAGGTGACAGGCCGGTTGCTTTGCGGATCTGGTTGGATTGCGACTGGCGGCCGCGTGGCCGGGTGAGGCGTTCGGTAAGATCGGCCAGTGAGACGTCTGGTTTGAGATCAAGTCTGAGGTGTGTGACGTCTGACATTTTTAGACTGTCGCGAATTGCTGGGTTGAGCGTGTAACATGCCCCACCCTCTAGTCCCGTATCAGTAATAACGACATCTCCAATTGCGCGTGCGCCATGGCAGCTCAATGCGATGTTCTTTAGCGGTGTTCCGGCGCATTTGGTCTTGAAGTGGTCTGACCATGCAATGTGACAACCAGCATTCGATGGTGCGAACGGTGTTAGCGGGATGTGTTTTTCGACTAACGCGGTCGTCCATCTGCCATCAGTACCAAGGTTTGGCCAGCTTGCCCCACCCATCGCCAGAAGTGTCGCATCGGCGTGGAACGACGTTGGTGTCAAGGGCTCGCCTGCTGAGCCAAGCGTCACAAACGTTAGTGCGCCGTCTTGGCTCCAGCCGTTCCAATGTTGTTTCAGGCGGAGGTCGACGTTGAAGTAACTTAGGTGGCGCAGCCAGGCTCTCAAAAGTGGTGAGGCTTTGAGCGTTTTTGGAAAGACCCGACCACTTGATCCGACAAATGTTCCTTGCGAAAGGTCATGCGCCCATTTTCGCATGTCGTCTGGTGTGAAATTTTCTAAAGCTGTTTTCAAGAATGGTGCGGCATTGCCGTATTTTTCTAGAGCGTCTTCAAACAGGGTTGTGTGGGTCAGATTGAGCCCGCCACGTCCGGCCATAAGAAATTTACGCGCTGGCGCCGCCTTGTGCTCGAAGATTGTAACGTGACAACCGTTTTCAGCCAGCTGCTGGGCGGCCATGAGGCCAGCAGGTCCGGCACCGACAATTGCAACCACGGGTTTTCTTGCAGATGACTTTTGATCCGCGCTTGCAGATGAGGAGGGTTCCATTGAGGTGACTTACCAACTTCCCGTATTTTCCATCGATGCCCATGGCTCTTGTCGTTCAAGACGCCCGCCTTTTTGCAGAAGCTCGATGGATATGTTGTCGGGCGAGCGAACAAACGCCATGTAGCCGTCGCGGGGCGGGCGATTGATGGTTATGCCATCGGCCTTAAGTTTCGCACAGGTGGCATAGATGTCTTCGACCTCGAACGCGAGATGGCCAAAGTTACGTCCTTGTGACAACGGGCTGTCTTCTTTGTCCCAATTATAAGTCAGCTCGAGCAAAGGCGCTTTTGTGGTTGCCCCACTGCGTCGATCTTCCGGTGCGGCGAGAAAAATTAAAGTAAAGCGGCCTTGTTCAACGTCGACGCGGCGCATTTCGCGCATGCCAAGGCTATTACAGTAAAATTTCAGGCTTGCATCTATGTTTTGAATGCGAACCATTGTGTGCAAGTAACGCATTTCGGCGATCCTTATCTTATCGGTAGGTCTTAATAGGTCGGGTCAACACAAAGATAGGAAGATACAGTGTCTGGCTAGGTTGGCGACTTGGTTTGAGGTTTGGCCAGGTCGGTGACCAAGTTTGAGGATTGTGAGAAAAGGGGGGGTATTCCGCCCGGCTCGACCAATGAAGTTTCGTGCGACATGTGATCCTTGAACGTGTCTTTGTGCGGTTTTGGCCTTGTCTACAAAACCAGGGGTGGCTGAGACGCAACGCCTAAAAATTCTTCCGTTTGTGAACCGTGTTGTGGCTCGCCAATAGATAACACAAAGCGCGCGCAAAACTCTTTTAATTGAATCAGCGGCTTATACCATCAAGGTGGTTAAGGTGATCAATTTAATTGAGGTGTTTGAGGTGAGGCGACAGGCTGAGCCATCTGCAAGCTGGGGACAGAGCGTGGAACAACGTGGTTCGGCGCGGGCTTGAGAGCGGCAAACAAATTGATCAAAAAGCGCTTGTTCCCTAACGAATCACCGAGTTCTTGAAGATCAAAAACAGGCAAAAAATTTTGCCGAATGCGTGCGTTCAGTAAATTCAAAAGGTGCTCGTCCACGACTTTGTTGTGGATGTGTGCGAGGGCGCTAAAGCTTATTGGAAACAGTGGGTTGAATATTACTTCTTCACGATTCGCGTGCGTCATAGTCGCCTAGTCAAGATGGCTGTGGATGAGAATTGGTGTTTGCGGACCGCATTCAGATGTTATGTATTTCGCATTGCACGCCGCACCCATTTGAGAGGGCATTTTGAATGGGCACGGTTCGAGTAAGTGCAGAGGCCAAGTTCGAAAGAACATAATTTGTTATGTAAAGCGGGAGAGTACTAATGGGGGACTCGAATCTACCTCCGGAATTGCCGAATCTTGAAGGTACGGCAGAGGAGATAGCGGAGCGACTTCAAGATGCGGGTCTTGAAGTCATCGAGATAGCGGGCTCTATAAAGTGGTTTGATGCGTCGAAGGGGTACGGCTTTATTGTCCCCGATAACGGTTTGCAAGACGTATTGTTGCACGTGACATGTTTGCGTGCCGGTGGATACGCCACGGCCTACGAAGGCGCGCGTATTCATTGCCAAGTTTTGGCGCGGCCGAAAGGCATGCAAGCGTTCCGCATCATCTCAATGGACGAAAGCACAGCGATCCATCCGTCGCAGTTGCCACAAAGAACACATGTTGTTGTGACTCCTGAGAGTGATTGGGAGCGCGCGATGGTCAAATGGTTCAACCGTGTGCGCGGTTTTGGCTTTTTGACACGCGGTGAAGGGACACCTGATGTCTTCGTTCACATGGAAACACTGCGCCGTTTCGGTTTTACCGAATTGCGTCCAGGCCAGATGGTTCAAGTTCGCTGGGGACATGGTTCCAAAGGCTGCATGGCGGCCGAACTTCGCCCAGATGGTGTTGAATCGAAACTGCCTTCAGCGCACTGAGCGCATGGACGTATCTCGCGCACGTGTTACAGCGAGACAGCGTGCGCACAATTTTTCCGACAGGGCTGCTTTAATGGCGGCCCTGTTTTGTTTTGCATTGGTGGGTGTCATGTCATCGGGAAGTTTTCATCTTGCCGCTGAGCCGTCATCGGAGAAGACAGAGGTGCTTTGGCTCGAAACCGAGGCGGGGCCAGCTCACAAGATCCATGTCGAGGTGGCTCGGACGATGGCCGAGAAGTCTCGCGGGCTGATGTTTCGTACCTCTTTAGCGCCAGATCGAGGCATGCTGTTTCCTTACAAAGAAGCTGGAAACCACGCAATGTGGATGCGAAATACCTACATCCCGCTCGATATGGTGTTCATCAAATCGAACGGTCGTGTGCATCGCATTGAAGCCAAGACCGAGCCTTTCTCAGAAACGATCATATCTGCCGGCGCGCCGGTGACAGGGGTGTTGGAGCTTGCAGGGGGTATGGCGGCCAAGCTAGGCTTGAAAGCCGGTGATCTCGTTCGCCATTCTTGGTTTGGTACCGCCAAAGACAGCGATTGAGGTGGTGCGGGAGCGGTTAACCGGGGTCGGGTTCGCATGAGCGATCTTGGTGATTTCGTGATTTTTTGTCGCTTCCGGCTTAACTTGAACAACTCGCGCTTGACGAACGGCGTTCGCTGCTGCACACAGGCAGCGCATTGGTATCGGGGCATAGCTCAGCCTGGTAGAGCACCTGGTTTGGGACCAGGGGGTCGGGAGTTCGAATCCCCCTGCCCCGACCAATTGCAAAGTCCAAGACGCACAGCCGCTGCGATAACTGGAGCGGATTGCAGTTTTACAAAATATGCAGGTATCGGTTGGTCTTGGGATTTGAGACGACGGCGTCAGGAGAAGGTCTGAACATGTCCGCTGCACGCATTTATAAACCTTCAAAAACCGCCATGCAGTCCGGATTGGGACGAACCAAGGAATGGGTTCTGGAATTTGAGCCCGAGCGTGCGCGCGGCATTGATCCGCTGATGGGTTGGACAAGCACGGCCGATACAAACTCGCAGGTGCGCTTGACCTTTGACAGTCAGGAAGACGCCGTCGCCTACGCGGAGCGTAACGCCATTGCCTACCGAGTTTTGCCGACGACTCCGCGCAAGGCTGTCGCGAAATCCTATTCTGATAATTTCGCGTACGGTCGTCGCAGACCTTGGACTCACTAAACACCGCCAAAGATCCGTGCACCGTTTGAGCGGCTGCTGCCTTGTGTTAACTTAAGCCTCGCGTTGGAGTGGTCCCGTAGCTCAGCTGGATAGAGCACCCGCCTTCTAAGCGGACGGTCGCAGGTTCGAATCCTGCCGGGATCGCCATTCTCCAAATTGATCAGTTTTGGTTGCGCCGTTTGAGGTTCTAATTGGCAAACCTGCGCATTGTTTGTTGCCAACACCTTCCGGTGTTGGGTGGTTCGAATCCTGATCGCGTTTGCCATTCTCCGATACGATTTTTTTGGACTGTTGGCAGCATGGCGCCGTCCCTAATTCCGTCCTCGTCGTTGTTGCAATGAGTTAAATTTGTTGCGCCACCATCAGGCCATTCAGAATGGGCAGGGGGATGTGAAGGTCATTCTGGTTTCGTTCGTTGGATGATGAAGTGACAACGAAAGTGCGTGCAATTGCAGGCGGTCGACGCCGTCGCGGGCTTCCGGATGGGCGTATAAGTTATCTCCGAGTATGGGATGGCCGATGCTTTGCAGGTGGACGCGCAGTTGATGCGATCGACCCGTGTGCGGCGTGAGGCGGAGGCGAGTTGAGGTGGCTTGATTGTTGATGACCGTCCAGGCGGTGCGGGCACTGCGGCCGTTTTCATGGTCGATGATTTGGCGGGGGCGGTTGGGCCAGTCACATATGAGCGGTGCATCTATCTCGCCGCGATTGGCTGCTAGCACGCCCCAAACGTTTGCTTCGTAGGTTTTTTCAACTTGGCGCTTTTCAAATTGCCAACTTATATGGCGATGCGCTGGGCGGTTGCGCGCCAGGACCATGACGCCGGAGGTTTCCAGATCAAGGCGATGGACAATTGTGGCGCCTGGAAAGGCTGATTGCGCGCGGGCTTGAATGCAATCGGCAAGGTCGTCTTTGCGTCCTGGAACACTAAGAATGCCGCTTTGTTTTGCTAGGACAAGTAGATCAGCGTCCGAATATAAGATTTGCAGGTAGGGGTCCGTTGGAGGGGCGTAGGTGAGGGCTGACATCGCAAAAATAGGTTTGAGTTAAAAAGCAAATGTTGATCAGGCGTTTTACGGTGTGGGCGAACTTCGTGCAAATACGCCAAGGGGAGTTATGAAGTCGGTCAACATTTTGTCTTATGACAGCAGGCGTTTTTGGTTGGTGAGGTTTTTTTGATGTTGATCGCTCGTGACGATCTGCGTTGATTTGCGTCATGCTTAAGCGTAACACAATGTGAAGCGTTTTTTTTCCAAGACAAAGGCCGTAACACAATGAGCGATGCGCCAAACCCCGTATCCGATACTGTTCGGCTGCCCACGTCAGGCTATCTGCTGCTAGCCTTTGTGACATTATTCTGGGGTGCAAACTGGCCGGCGATGAAAATCGCTTTGCAGGAACTTCCAATCTGGTGGTTTCGGGCGATGTGCGTTACAGCCGGGGCCGCTGGGTTGCTGACAATTTCGAAGCTGTCTGGCGAGAGCCTGCGCGTCGCGCACGGCGACGTTTACCGCATGTTGCTTATTGCTTTGTTTGCAATGCTGGGATGGCAGGTCTGTTCGGCTTATGGCGTGTCTTTGATGCCGGCGGGCCGCGCCTCGATTATCGCATTTACGATGCCTGTTTGGGCTGCAATTTTGGGTGCCGTGATGATTGATGAACCGATCACAATGCCAAAAGTTGTTGGTCTGGTGCTTGGTGTTGCGGGACTGGGTATTTTGATTGGCGATGATCTTGTGGTTTTGGGAACGGCACCGATTGGTGCGGTGTTTATGTTTGCTGCAGCTGTTTGCTGGGCCATTGGAACGGTGCTGTTTAAAAAATACAGTTGGTCAACGCCGATTTCCGTTCTTATCGGGTGGCAACTGGCGGCGAGCGCTGTGCCGATTACAATCGTTGCGATGGCAACCGAACCTTTACCCCAATTCGGTGCGCTGAGCCGGGAAGCTTTACTGGCGCTCAGCTATGTTTTTGCACTGCCGATGATATTTTGTCAGTGGGCCTTTTTCAAGGTGGTCAGTATTTTCCCGGCAACGATTGCCGCGATGGGCACGTTGGCGGCCCCGGTTGTTGGGGTCTATTCGTCCGCACTCATTTTGGATGAACCGGTCGGATGGCAGGAGCTTGTCTCTTTGGTACTCATTTGCGCAGCACTTGCGAGTGTGTTGGTGTTGCCAAATTTGGCCCGAGCCCGTTGAGACGTGATCGAGGGGCTAACAACACGCCTCACCGACGGCGGTATTTGGATCTTCGAATGGTGCGCCGGTTCCACAGCCTTCGAAGATGCCGTAGTGGTTTGAGAAGTCGCCGATAAACTCGAAGTATTTTGCAAACCTCGTTTCTTTGAGCATGTGCCAGGTGTTGCCACAAACGGGAAAAACTTTTCCGCGTTGAATGATGTGGTGCTTATCGAAATGGAAGACATCACCAGCGTGCTCGATACCACCTTTGTAAATCACTGCTTGACCATAGTCTTCGCAGTTGGGTTCAAGCTGATTGAGCTTGAACAATCGATAAGTGGCTGAGAAAAATTTTGCAGCGCCAAGTTTATCTGAGAGTTCTTCGTCAATAATTCCGAGCACACGATCGGTGACAACGCGCGGGTCGCCAAAGCCTGCATTTTTGGCAAGATGGTGGAAATCATTCCAATAAAGCGCACCACCAAGGCATTCACCGTAAAGGATTGGATCTTTGCGTACGTCGTCGCTCAGCCTGCGGTCGGCGTAAACGTCGGAAAAATACATTTCACCACCTGGCTTCAAAAGGTCATAGGCACCTTTCAAAACAGCGGGCTTGTCCGTTGACAGATTGATAACGCAATTCGAGACAATAACGTCGAAGCTTTCCGGTTCCAGATCAAGATCGCCAAGCTTTTCGATGTAGCCATCGAGAAAGCGTACATTGCTTTTTTCGTAGCCGAATTTTTCGGTGTGCCAGTCGATATGTTTGCGTGCAACAGCGATCTGCTCAGCGGTCATATCGACGCCAACGACTTGTCCTTCAGGTCCAACAAGTTGAGACAAGGCATAGACATCGCGGCCTGATCCAGACCCCAGATCGAGGATGCGTGCGCCTTTCAGTGACGGTGGGGCAATCAGACCGCAGCCGTAATATTTCGCCAGCACCTCATCGTGAATGTTAGACAGAAGTTTTTTGATGTAGCCGGGCATTTCTGCGGGATCGCAACACGCTTCGGTCTTGAGATCAGCGGAAGTCTGAAGTGTTTTACCGTAGTAGTCTTGGACAATGGAAATGTTCAAAGCCGTGCGCTCCGCGATAGAAAGCTGTTGCAAATTGATGGGCGAGTTGGTGACGACGGGCGCGCGTTTTTAGACGGTTGACCGAAAGACGTCTTGGATGGAGAAGCTACCAATTTATGAGGAAGCGTGATGTCACGACTAAGCACGTTTGCGTTATCAGGGTTAGAAATGTAGCCGTCTCGTATGTTGTTCTAAGCAGCGTTCACCAGGCGAGCGAATCCAAGATCAAGATCAGCTTGCAAATCTTCAAGGGCTTCGAGACCAACATGAATGCGAAGAAGCTGCCCGTCTGAGTTCCATTCGGTCGCGGTTCGATAGGAACGCGGGTCTGCGGGTATGATCAGGCTTTCAAAACCGCCCCAAGAATAGCCCATGCCAAAGTATTTCAATCCGTCAAGCATGGCAGCGACAGCCTTGTCTGAGTTGGTTTTTAAGATGATGGCGAATAGACCACTGGCTCCTGTAAAGTCACGTTTCCAGAGGCCATGTTGGGGGTGGCTTTCTAGGGCGGGATGGAGAACGCGGGTAACTTCTGGGCGTTCAGCGAGCCATTTTGCCAATTCGATTGAAGCGGTTTGGTGATGAGAAAGGCGAACCGCCAGGGTTCGCAATCCACGCGCTGCGAGATAGGTTTCTTCAGACCCACAGCAGACACCATACAGAGTAGCCGCACGCTGGACGTAAGGTGTTGCCCGTGGCGTGGTCGTGATGGACCCCAAAAGGGCGTCGGCATGACCAACCAAATATTTGGTCGCCGATTGTATCGAAACATCAACGCCAAAAGACAGAGGCTTAAAAAACATCGAGGTCGCCCAAGTGTTGTCCATCAACACCCAAATGTTGTGTTTTTTGGCGACCTTCGTAATCGCTGGAATATCTTGGATTTCGAATGTTTGCGAACCTGGGCTCTCAGTAAAAATGAGTTTTGTCTTGTTGGTGATCAGCTTCTCGATTGAACTGCCAATCGTAGGATCGTAATAGATCGTCTTCACACCGAGCGCGGACAGAGCCTTGTCGCAAAAATTTCGGGTTGGTTGGTAAACGTTGTCAACCATCAGGATTTCGTCGCCTGTTTCGACAAACCCGAGGATTGCTGTGGTCACCGCTTGTAGGCCAGAAGCCGTTAACCGTGTCGCGTCGGCACCTTCGCCTTCAAGTTGGCTGATACCATCTTGCAGACCACGAACGGTTGGATTGCCATAACGACCGTAAGTATAGGGTTGATTTAGGTTTTTTAGCTTTTCAACACTGGGAAATAGGATCGTTGAGCCGCGATAAGACGGCTGGTTGACGAATCCGTAAGTTGTTTGCGGATCGCGTCCGGCATGGACCGCGGTCGTTTGGTCGCTTTGAGAACGGGGGTTATCGTCGCTTTTATCCGTCATGGTTTTATTTCCAGTCTGACTTTTCAATTGGCGTGTGGCTGAACTTTTGGCATTGGTCAAGTCTTGACCTTGGGGCTTGGAACGGGGATGAGTGAGCCGCTGAAGAGCGGGGACATGGAATTGGGAGCGGAATGCGTGGGGATGATTGTCTGATGCACAAGTATTCCAAAACACGCTTTATGCGTGTGGGTTCATTTTATCTTATTATTCTTGCCGCGATAGCTTTGGTTTCGGTCGACGCCGTCCGATCGGCCCAAGAGGGTACAGCGGTCGACGGCACACTTGAAGCGGCCCGGTCCCGAGGGTTCGTCAATTGTGGTGTAAATGCCGGAGTTGCTGGATTTGCGATCGCCGACAAAGAAGGGAATTGGTCGGGTCTCGATATAGATTTTTGTGCCGCACTCGCGACAGCCGTGTTTGGCAAAAGAGACGCCGTCAAATACATACCGCTTAAGATTGGCAACGCGTTTCGTGCTTTGGCGACCGGAGATGTTGATGTTCTTGCTCGAGGTCGAAGTTGGACTTTAAGCCGAGACACGGAATTGGGCGTTAGCTTTGCGGGTGTGACGTTTTATGATGGACTTGGATTTCTCGCGCGCCGTAATCAAGTGATATCGAGTGTGTTTGCCTTGTCAGGTGCCTCGATCTGTGTGGTTACCGGAACCCAGGCAGTTCGTTCTGTGAGTGATTTTTTTCAGTCACGGAAAATGACTTTCCAGCTTGTGAAATCGGAAAGCTGGAAGGACCTGGTAGAAATATATGGCAAAGGTGGTTGCACGGTTTTGGCCGGTGAATCAGCGATGCTTGCAACCGCTCGATTGCAACTTGAACGTCCGGATGATCATACCATTTTGCCAGAGTTGATTAGCAAGGAACCTCTCGGTCCTGTTGTGAGAGCCGATGACAATCGTTGGTTTTCAATTGTTCGATGGACATTGATGGCTCTCGTCGCTGGCGAAGAACTCGGACTTTCGAACGAGAATATTGCTGCGATGCGTGGTTCAAAAATTTTGGCGATTCGCCGTTTCATGGGAATCGAGGCCAATCTCGGGGTGCCGCTCGGACTCGAGAAAGACTGGGCTTATCAAGTTATTCGCCAAGTCGGAAATTACGGTGATATTTTTGTCCGAAATCTCGGCGCAAAATCTAAATTGGGCCTGCAAAGAGGCCTCAATAAATTGTGGAATCAAGGCGGGCTGCACTATTCTGCGCCATTTCGTTGATGTCCTTGAGTGTATTCTTATTTTTCCCGCTTGTGTTGCACTGGTGCGTATTGACTCCCTGAAATTCTACGATCTTATGAAGCGTTGATTTTGCGTGGATCGTTGATCTGTAGGATTCGGTGAAGTGTCTCAGGCCGAAGTGAGCGATCTGGAGGAAGCAAGCGGCATTCAATCAGTTTTGCTTAAGTGTTGAGTTTCCGAAAGGGTCCTTTGGATATCTGAAGTTTGAGTGAAGTGCATGTGGCCAAACACAACAGCGCCATTGGAAATAGACGGACTCTTGGGATGGATCGCATTGAGTTTACCGCTGTTCCTTTTGGCGACACTCATTGCACTTGTTGTTGGCCGGTGGCGCATGCAAGCCAAATTGGCGCATAAGAGCGGCGCACATCTGGACGGCGAGGACCACAAGACGGCGATGTCGGAACGATTGGGGGCAGCATTGAGGGCGATGAAGATTTCGACAGAAGCACAAGACGTTTTAGGAGCTTCTCAGGCTGGTGCGAGTTTTTCAGTTCTAAGTCGCGCTGGCGGTTTGACTGTTTTGGAAATTCTTGAAGGGGCTAAAGATCGAACTCAAGCTATTGAGGCTTTGGGAGCATTGGTATTTGAAGCCCGCAGAAATGGTAACACAGACGTTCAAGCTGCTGCGCGATTTCACTTGGGAGACTTAGCCGAGGATGCAGGAGATATGACAACAGCCTGTGAGCATTGGCAAATTGCGCGGGATTTGTTTCATGAATCAGATAACAGCCTTGCGTGTGAGTTGGCTGAAGAAAAAATGCACTCAAATGGTTGCCCAACGGATTGGGTATTAAACGAATTCTAGGATTAGAATTTTGCAGCCGCCATTGTCGCCAATTGCGCCTTGAAGCAGGTGTTGGTGTGAGAATATCTAGTCGGCTATTCGTGGACTATTGAATGAGCACTTCGATTTCTGCTTTCTCTCCGCTGACAACCTGGAATTCACGTTGATAATCGCGACCTCTTTGGCGGCCAATGATCAAATACTTGCCAGGCGCGAGAATGTGAGTTGGTAAGGCACCAACGGAACGTTTTACGATTTCACCAGTTTGTGTTTTTACAGTCCACTCTGTGCCAGGTTGAGCCTCGCCACCATTATGGGTGACGAGCTTAAATGTTACGCGGGCGGCTGCGTGCGAAATCGTGGCTTGCGTGAGTTTGCCAGCTTCGACCGTTACATCGGCGGCGACTTTGGCATTTGCATCGCCATACGTGGAAACGATGTGATAGATGCCAGCGTTGAGGCGTGTGATCAAATTGGGCTTCGCATTGGTGAGAACGAGGTCGCGTTCTCCCGATTGATTGCGTTCACCCTCATAGATGTCAAAACTGATGTCAGTGCGCGCAGCTTTGGTGTTGCCAATGACAGCATTCAAACGAAGGCCACCGGCGTTAATGACAAAGCGTTCGGTCATCTCGGGGGTATTCTTGCTGACCACAAATTTGCGCGTCAGGTGGGCACGCCCAAATGATGCATTGATGAGATAGGTACCAGGTTTGAGCCGGACGGTAGGGTTTGCGGTTTTTTTCGTGGCAACCAATTCGTTTCGGCCACCATTGGACTTTTTTTCGGTAAAGATCCGCCAAACAAGTCCGCGGTCAATTTGCTGACCATCGGCTGTCAGAAAGGCCAGGAGTTTTATGGCTACGAGACCGGAATTTGTTGTTTTGGGTTTGGCCTTGGGGACACTGCGCGGAATGACGGTTGTGTTCGGAGGTTCGGGAAATGGTACTCCGACGTCTAGATCGGTTTCCCAGCCGCCAATCTCCGGCGATTGCGCATTAGCACAAGGGCTCACAACAACACAGGCAAGTGCTGTAAAAACAACGCCTGCTCCGGCGAGAGAGGTCAGTTGGCTGCTCCAGCGCGGGGGCCATATCATTTTAACAGTGGTTTCGATCAACGACATAGTCCTAAGCGTAATATTGGCGACGACCGGCGACAAGAGTTGTCAATTATAATCTGTACACAAAGCCGACCGAACGTCGGTATTTTTGGTGATTCGATGTGGTCGAAGCGTGGCAAAAATGGTCGCACGCCAACGCTTGAGATACGATTTTATGCCAATGCGAGAGTTAGCGCCCGAGTTCAATGATTTCTTTTGCTCCAGAGGCAAGTTGCAAGACTTTCTCTGCGACGCCGTTTCCGGCATCGTTGCGGACAGTGTATTGCCCGGGGGCAAGCAATGTGGTTGGCCTGAGTTGGTTTGTTCGCCAAACCACTTGGCCTTGTTGATCAACCACTTCCCAAAGCGTATCGCGATATTTGGGGCCGCGTGAGATTTGCGGTCGCGCAAGTGTTAGGGACCCGGCATCCAGTTTCAGCGCGACGGTCTTATTTTCGTCTGCGCCAATCGTGACCTGTTGGGAGGCCTGCACATTGCCAGCACCGAGCGCGACAGTAACGAGGTATTGTCCTGCCGGTAGAGCGAATGACGGTGTGCGACTGGAACTGCGCGCGATTTCCCGCATGGCTTGGCCGTTGCCTTGCATCACGCGAAAGGCCAATGGTAGGTTTGACTGCGATGCGGCGCCCAACAATTTGGCTGACAAAGAAATACGGCCAAGTTGAAATGTGAATGTCTCAGAGATATTGGCATTTGCGCCAACGACGATGCGTTTACTTTGCTGCGCATTGCGGGTTTTGGCAGATACGATGTATGTCCCGGCGGGCAAGTGGATTGTTGGCGTGCTTGCGCGCGTGCGTAATACATTGCGCCCACCACCTGTTGCTGCGGGATCGTCTATGCGCACTTGAAACGAAATGTCTGTGATTTGCGTTCCGGCCGGTGTTTGAGCGCGAAGTAAAAGTTCACCACTGCGCGTGGCCAGGTCGACATTGACGGTTTTGCCGACTTCGACACGTGCCTGTTTTTCACTGCGCAACAATCCATCTTCGTAAACGATGCGATATGTGCCAGAGGGTGTGATGAGTGGCGGCGCATTGGATCGGCCAAGCCAGGTCTTTTGGTTGAACTTTGTCGGATTACCATCGTTTGATGCCGGTTTAACCGTGACAAAGCCTGATTGGTTATTTTTTTCGGCTGCCCCGAATGAAATTTGACCGGCATTCAGGGCAACTCTAATCGATGTCGTCCCCTTTTCATTGACTATTGCTGTGGCCCGACCGGTGGCCAGCCCAACACTTGCGGTGATGTTGTAAACGCCTGGGTCAAGGCGGCGAACGATGCTTTCGGCTTCGGCCGCAATGACGGCCGTTGGTTCTGTATTTGGATCTGGGCCTGATTTGGTGACGAGCCAAAGCAGGGGGCTTTTAAGGGCAGGCCCATCTTTGACAAGCGAGGCTGAGAGTTGCAAGCCGGGAGGGCCCTCTTCGGTTGATGATGGAGGGGCGGCTGGGCTATCACCGGGCTTGGTGGCACCAGAAAGTTCCGGCTGTGGCGAGGTCACGACGTTTTTGAAGGCGTTCGCAACGGCTGAATTTAATGAGGCCAAATTGGTCGCCGCATAGACTTTGCCGCCGGTTTGTTTTGCGACACACTGCATTGCCGTGGCGGCTTTTGGTGTGAGGTTAATTGAGATCAAATTGATTTTAAGTCGTGGGTGGCGCTTTGCGATATCGCGGGCAACCGCACACGGGTCCTGACGGCAATTATCTGGGCCATCGTGGATGAGAACAAAGCTACCCGCGGTATCTTCCGGCAACGCGTTTGCCGCACGTTGTAGTGCAAGCGCAATTGGTCCTTTGCTTTTGGGGTTCAAGTTTCCAATGCGTTGAATAATCGAGTTTGCAGTTCCAGCTTCGGGAGGAATGGCAACACTAGCGCCGGAGCAACTACGCCCGAAGGTGACGAGGCCAAGCGGCGTTTGGTTTGGAAGTTGGATGATCGTTTCTGCCAGCGCGTCTTTCGCTGCCAAAAACTTGGGCTGTGGCTGGCTGGCAAATTTGCCCCACATCGAGCCGGAGCTGTCCATCAATATGACATGCGTTGGCGGTGGTGTGTTTGCCGGTTCTGCCTGCAGAGGTCGCGTGGTGCGTGCCGCAAAGAGAGCGATCAAAGCGATCAGTGCAACATAGGCAAACGATCGACAATGCTGGTTGACCAGTTTCATTGTGACAAGCCATTGGCTGGAGGCGACTTCTTGACAGTTGCTGTATTCGCGTTCAGGTCGTCTTATCATATTTCGGTTGCCAATATCAGGACGAGGTCAACACATACCCTACTTGATTTGCCGCCGTGTTGAAGACCCTACGATCAAACAGAACATGTGAAACGAATATGGACAAATCAATGTTGCAGAACCTCGCTACACGCCGGTCCGTGCGCCCAACAATGTTTCAAGAACCTGGACCAAGCGAAGACCAATTACACAAAATTCTTACAGTTGCTGCGCGTTCGCCCGATCATAAGAAATTGAATCCGTGGCGATTTATTGTCTTTGAAGGTGAGGGGCGTGAGCGGGTTGGAGAGGTTTTTGCTCAGATTTTTCAAGAGGAGGACACCGAGACGCCATCTGAGATACGCCTTGCAACCGAGCGCGAGAGGTTTATGCGCGCTCCTGTGGTCGTGGCTTTGATTGCCTCATTTGTTGACAAGCCAGCCGTACCACAGTGGGAGCAGACGTTGTCCACGGGAGCCGTCGGCATGAACCTTTGTCACGCCGCCAATGCACTGGGCTATGCAACTTGTTGGCTGACGGAGTGGATGGCCTATAGTCCCGGTGTCGGATCGGCGCTTGGGCTGTCGTCTTCAGAAAGGGTCGCGGGGTTCATATATATTGGGACCCCGACAGAGCGCCAAGACGACCGGCCGCGTCCAAATATCGATGACTTGGTGACCCGGTACGCGGTGAAAAGCTGATCGGCGCGCGCGGTTTTTGATGTTTTGTCGATTTTTGAGGCACGAATTAACTCTGCATTCACCCCAATGAGCGAGACTGACGGCGTGTAAAACCCAGAACGGGGCCGAGTATGCGTTTTCTTGCACGTTTAGATTGGTGTGGAGTGTGCTGCCTTGAGTTTTGTTCTTGATGTTCCAGTCCAGCTTTTTATGACGTTCTTACTCGCGCTTCCCGCGGGTGAGGCCAACCGACCTTTTGCTGAAAACAATTCCGATCATGCGACGCCAACAATTGTGCGTATGCATCAGGCTTATGGTGAGGGCGCTTTCAAATTTGGCGAACAAACTTGGTTGGCGGCTCTCAAGATTAAGCCTTCAGCGCCAGAAGTAGAGCGCTATTCAAGAAGAATATTCAAAACCAGCACGGGACTTCATTACGTTCCAAGAGCTACTGAGCGCCGTGCCATTCTAGCGTTGCGTGAAATTCCAGCAGTCGCGCAGGGCGTTGCCGCCCGTTTGGCGCAGTATAACGCGAGACAGTTGCGCAAAACTCTAGGACGACCTGCAGATGTGACGGAGCTTTATTTGGCACATCGCCTGGGTGTCGAGGCTGCGGCATCACTGGTCAGTTATATTTCTGTCCGTCCTAATGAGCCGGCCTATTTCTATGTTGCCAAAGTTGCGCCAGATTTTCTGGTTGAAGACCTGGTGCCGACGCCAGGCACGACGTTGGCGGATTTGAAAAAGCTGCTCAAACGCTCGATCTTAGAAGCCAAACGAAACGCAGCATCGCAAAACCTTCTTTCGACCTTGCAAGCAGATTTGCGCGGTAGCTTTGCAGCGATTGTTGCAAGCAGCAATGGTGAAAAAAGTGTTGCCAGCAATACACAACAAAGCATGCACCAAAGGCGTTGAGATTTAGCTGCCGAATTGTTCCAGCAAAATGCGTTCGTCCAAATTTTGGTTTGGATCGTACATCAAAAGCAGATCAATATCGTGAGCTTGCGCGATGTCGACACGTACAACGTCGCGTGTCTCAATGTGGTCTGCGACGGCTGATACAGGACGTTTTTTTGGCTCAAGGACTTCTATCGAAATCTTGCACGTGTTGGGTAGGATTGCGCCGCGCCAACGGCGTGGTCGGAAAGGGCTGATCGGTGTTAGGGCCAACAACGGGGCGATAATGGGAAGAATCGGTCCATTGGCAGATAGATTATAAGCTGTGGAACCGGCCGGGGTGGCAATCAGCGTTCCATCGCAGATCAATTCCTCCAGACGGACTTTGCCGTCAATCGACACTTTCAGTTTTGCAGCTTGATGGCGTTCACGAAACAGCGCGACTTCATTAATGGCGAGGCTTTTGTGTTCGCGTTTGGCTTGATCGGTGGCGACGGCTTCGAGTGGATGGATTTTGTTGACATGAGCGTTTTGCAGACGTTCTACGAGATTATCTTCCGAATATTCATTCATCAAAAAACCAACTGAGCCACGGTTCATTCCGTAGATCGGAACTTTGTCATGCATATGGGTGTGGAGGGTTTGCAGCATCAGGCCGTCGCCGCCTAAGGCGACAATGGCATCTGAGGCTTTTGCCGGTGCATTGCCATATCGATGGGCCAATCTTCGCATGGCGTCACGCGCATCTGGCACATCGCTGGCAACGAACGTAATGCGGTCAAATGCTTTGTGCTCGTTGTCTCGTCTTTGGTGGCTCAGGGTGCCGTCTGGTTTTTGCGTATTGGTCACGGTCAATCTATGGTTATTGGTAACAAAATGGTCGCTGGCGCAAGCGCGTAACTCGACTTTGGAGGGCGGTGGAAACGTGATTGAGAATGATGCCGACAAGCCCGTTGTGATCTATGCCACCTTCCCATCTCTAGAGCACGCTGAAAAGGTGGCAGACCAACTTATCAAGGCAGAGTTGGCTGCTTGCGTTAATATTTTGCCGGGTATGATCTCGATATACGGTTGGAAGGGTTCTCAACAACGCGACCAGGAGGTCGTTTTTCTGGCAAAAACCCGCATGCAGCAGGCCAATGCGGTCAAAGAAGCGATTGTCGAGGCGCATAGCTATGATGTGCCAGCCGTTATCTATCTCGATATCTCCGGTGGGCATGCGCCGTATCTGGAATGGATTATGTCTGAGACCAGCGCTGGAGACTGAAACGGGGAGGTTTCGGCGTTGATTGATCGAGCCCGTTAATATCCAAATGGCATGATGTGAGACGTGTAGGCTTTGTATTCCTGCAAGCGCTGTTTGCGATAACTTTTTCGCTTAACGATGTGGGCATTGCGGCGGTGACGCTTTGTCGACACGCCAAGTGCGCTGTAGCCCGTGTGCGCCCGCTTGGACCGCCTGTGATGCTGGCGTTTACAGTCGAAAATATAGGTTAGCCTGCACAGGGATTTGGACCGTTTTGTTGTTGTCTTGTTTGCGATCGTTGCCTTTTTGCGCTTCGACCACGTTCGTTTCTTAGAATAGACTTTGTGCTTGCGACGCATTGTTTTGTGGCGCCATTTTCGCTTGGACTTGCGCTTAGATTTTGCCTTCCTTTTCGTTTTAGGGCGGGTCTGTGGAAGGTAGGCATCTTCGGCAGATGGCGGAAGTTCGTAGGTTTCATCATCGATCTGCGATGGACTGTTATCAGGCCCTTCGTAGACAGGCGGGGCGTCGACGTCGCCATCGGCTGGAATGCGATCTTCTCCCATCAATGACGTGTCAAGATCGTTCTTTTCCGGAATGTTTGCGGCCAGTTGATAGGTTGGCTCAAAAGTCGCTCTACGGTTGATTGTGGCGATCACAACCGGAACGTCTGGATCGAGTTTGACAACAATGCGTTTGATGCTTGGAACGCCAACTCGAGCGGCGCGCGGGTCGGCGGACAGAGCCGCTCCGATCCAACCGTAGCAAATGAAGATGATGCTGAGCGTGATCCGCAAGGTGGCCACTCCTATTCATACGAAGTACGAGGCAATGCATTTGAAAGAGAAACCAGGCGGGCACTCATGAAACGACAGTCTTGCCGGTTGAGGAGTGACTTTAAATCTGTCTGCGCGAGCTGCCAACATCCCTTCGGCTGAGAAGTTAAAAAATATCAGTTTTACCGGTGGTTTGGTGTATTTTATTCGCACGGTTTCGAGGACTTTAAGGGCGACGTCTCTCAACCTCTTGTTACCGGTGCCTTCGCGCATCAGTCAGTGGCCATGCTGTATATTGCACATTGCGTGAAGTTGCGTTGTTGGCACGGGCGGTGTGTGGTGCCTGCAACACGTTGATTGGGTCTGTCGCAACGCTTTTAGGGTGTGTACAACTACGTAAGGGTGTGTGGACAACTTGTCAGGTAGCTGTGTGTAGTTTTTTCTGAACGGTGCGTACCAAAGTTCAAAATTTCGATGGCGTTTGCTGCTTGATTTCAGCTTTCGATCGTTAGCACTCTGATTCTCTTAACAGTTATTAACGAATCACGTAGCTTCAGACTTCGAGGGGGCAGTACTGCGTATCAATTATTTTTTCCCACAGGGACGCGTTGAGATGTTCACAGGCTTGTCGAGCGGCGACTTTCCGAGTGACGTTAAGGCAAATCCAATTGTGGGGCTCCGGCTCTATGGTGCGACTAAGACGGCACACAATTGTTGACCTTTCCGGATGCCATTTGGGGATGGACCGGGTGCTCAAAGGCAGCAGGCAATGTGGCGTTGTTGGTTTGCACGCATTTTTGTGTAAGAGCAGGTCGGCCTGATTCCTCCCTCAGGGCCAAATAAACGTAAAGACCAACGTCGAAACCGATTGGCGTTGGTGTCTCTAAGGGAAGGGCAATGCAATGAGACATGCTCTCGGTATATTTGGAGTACTTGCAGCCGGCGTACTACTCGCTGTGTCAGCTGCAATGAATTGGCGTTTTGGTTTAAGTCTCGGGATGACCGAAACTGATGGCCAAATTTACGGTGCGGCAAGCGCAGCAGCAGACTGTTTGAAAGCGCTGATACCGTTCTTCTTTTTCGCCGCTTTAAGAAACAAGATGTGGAGCCAAGCTACCGCATCTGCAATCGTTTGGGTCGTGGTCACTGGTTACTCGTTGACATCAGCGTTTGGCCACGCGGCGCTCAACCGTGATGGCACGGCTGGGTTACGCATCGCAGAAGCTCAAACGTATCAAGACCTGCGTGCTGATATTGAGCGCGCGCAGGAACAGTTGAGTTGGGTGCCAAAGCATCGACCAGCTCAGACCGTTCAAGCCGAAATCGACAGTATGAAAACAAGTCGAGTTTGGAAATGGACGAAGGGCTGTACGTCAGTCAAAGGCAAATACAAGCGGAAATTCTGTGAGGAATATCACGGTAAAGTTTCCGAGCTTGCCTCTGCTGACCAAGCCGCCTCGCTTGAGGCACGTATCGCCAGCGTACGAGCAAAGCTCGGGAATACCGCTGGTATTGCATCAACGTCGGCTGCGGACCCGCAAATTGCGGCGTTCAAAGAGCTCACCGGCCTTGATGCTTCGAGCATTAAAACGGCAATGCTAATCTTTATCGCATTGTTGCTCGAAATTGGCTCTGGATTGGGACTCTATGTGGCATTCAGCCAATGGAGAATCTATGAAGAGCTTGCTCCTGCGGCGCCAAAAGTCGCGCAAGCAGACACCGTTGCGGCAGCGGTGGCAGCCCCTGAGGCTGTTGTAACTGAAGAGCCGCGTTCCGTTGCTAACGATAACAAGTCGTCAGCAGCACCAGTAAGACTTGTTGCTCCAGAAAATGATGTGGAGCGCTTTTACAGAGAAGGAATTGAAACGAAAGATGGATCAACTCTTACAGTAGCTTCAATTTACGAGGAGTATCTCGCTTGGTGTGAAAGCCAAAACAAGGAACCTCTAGCATTACCAATCTTTGCAAGAGAATTCAGAGAACTTGGTGTGAAAAGAGAGAAAATTGCTGGAAAAGTCCACTATCGAGGGATCACCCTCAAAAAGGACAGAACGTTGGTGGGGGTTGCAAAAAAGACTGCCTTCAATGTCAAAGCAGCCTAACCACGTTAGGCACGGATCAGGGTCGCGAGAGCGGCCCTTTTCTTTTGCCTAAACGAATATTCACGTCGTTTGTTCCAATTGTTTTGTTAACCGATTGTAGCGCCCTGAGGGGCGCTTTTTTGTAGATTGAGTTCAAGGGAGCCTGTCGGGACAATTGAGCTTGACCTTTGCATATCTTGGGCTGCAGGTTATGCTGTGGGGAGAGTGAAATGAGGACCAGCGCATGCCGATTGGCGGGCGTTGCGTGAAGATGGAGTGAGCATGCAGAAGGCCAATGCCGACAGCACGATTGATGCGGGCGCGGAAATTCCGGTGCAGTTAAAATTATATGCGTCTCTTGGAGTGTATTTGCCAAACGGTGCAGAGAAAAATATTGCGAGCCTGAAGGTGGTGTCGGGCACAACGATTCTGGACTTACTGGATCGTCAGAATGTGCCAAGAGAATCTTGCCATCTGGTGTTGCTGAATGGGATATTTCAAGCGCCAGGGGTCAGGGGTGACGCTGTACTAAAGGCGAATGACGCAGTTGCTGTCTGGCCACCAGTTGCAGGTGGTTGAGCTCTATGAAAGTCGAAAAATTGATGTCGCTCTCGCGACAGGAATTTCAAAACAGCATGGGACTGTTTTTGGATGGTGTGCCACCCACTACGGATGATGTTCGGGTGGCGGTGGATGGTGGTGAGGTTTCGGTCGTCTACACGGCTCAGCCAGGTGTTGTTTTAGGAGGGCTGATGGCATTGCCGCGTGCGGTCGTGAGCTTAACGTTTGAAGGTGTGAGCGAGACGGAGCGCGATGCGTTTTTGCGAAAATTCGACATCGCGTTTCAGCGCGGTGGAGGTTGATGGACCAACGCGTGTGAGTTTGTGCACAATTTGTGCAGGGGTGTCTTGCCTTAGTCATGCGCGTTTGTTTTGTACAAGCGAAGTGATGACTGCATAGATCAACTCTATTTTTTCTTTGTTGTGTTTTCCGTTGTAGATTTTATCGAACTCTATTCGTGTCATGAAACCCTTTCGCTGGACCATCGCTCGACGCGAACAACTCGGAACACTCATTGATTTGGATGCGCCGGAAGGTGTTGATCGTCACGAATTTTTGCCAAACCTTCGTGAAGCTTCGGCGCGCGTGCTTGGGTTTTCTGACGGGGCTGACCTTGCATTCATTGGCCGTACGCCGGAGAATTTTTTCGATTATCTGAGTGGTGTCTTCTCAACGTTTGACGGTGGTCCAGAACTTCATTTGGTCCAATTTTCATTGCGCTGGGCGGGATATGAGGGTGTTCGGGCAATCGATCAGCGCAAACTTTCAGCTTTCTTTGATTATTTATCGGATGAAGGTGTCGATGCAGTGTCAATTAGCCGTCGAGCAAGACCTCTTGCCCTCGTCGACTTTGTTGCCGAAGGCGGCACGATGATGAACTTTGTGACGTTGTTGCGCCTTCAGGCTGAGCAAGCCAAGACAGACTGGAATGCGGTGCAACGGCGGTTGCGAGTGATCGCATTGACCCGGAGAACGCACAACAGTCCGAATACGTGGCGCTGGCAACAACATCAAGATTGGTTGCACCTTATCCCTGAGACCGTCATCAAGAATGTTTCTGTGCCGTCGCATTTTATTTTCCATCTGGCAAACGACCAAGCGAAAGTGACACAGTCGTTTCATCCCGGACTGTGGGATCAGGCGTCTTTGCATGACCGCACGATTTCTGCGGCTCAAAGGGCGGCGTTAAACTTTGCTGTGCAGCTTTTCGATATAGGGAGACAACGCGAAGAACGCCAAAAACTGGCAGGTTTGATTGCAAAATCACAAGAAATGCGCCATCCGGCAACGCGCCACCTCGTGTCGCAGATAAAAGGCCGATGAGGCAAATAAAAATGAATGTTGCAAATGGAATGTCACAAAAGGGCTGAAAGTATATCCCATTCGCGATCGTGTTTTATCGTCAAGACTTTGTGTCTGTCGTGATTGATTGGTTCGCACTGGCCAACTGAAATTTGAATAGCGTTGCGGATCTGAAACAAACACGTGCCAGTGGTTGTTGTTTTGAAAACTGTAATAATATAGAGTTGTCTTGTTGTTATCGAAATGGAGCACCACCATGTTAGATAGCTTTACCACAACTCAAATTCTTGCTGCACTTTTGGGCCTCTACTTTCTTGCGGCCGGAATTGGACTGCTATCAGACCCCGATAGCATAGCCGAAATGATGACCGAAATGGTCGGGCAACCGATGCTTGGGTTCCTCGGCGCCATCGTCGCATTTTCAATAGGCGGTGCGGTCGTTGCCGTGCACAACAATTGGGACAGCCTTCTGGCTGGAATTGTCTCGTTGATTGGCTGGATCAGTCTTGCCGAAGGCGTGCTGATGTTGGCATTGCGCAAGCGGTTTCTCGGTTGGTTTTCTGGGATGGCGCAATCACCGGGCATTGTGAAAGGTTTCGGTGTTGCAACGCCGGTCGCTGGGTTGGCATTGATCGTTGCCGCGTTTGCCAGTTAATCAACTCGTGGCATCATGGCGAAAAACAAGAACAAGACCCAACCAACCGATATTGATCCGCAAGACTTTCTTTCCGCGGTTGAACACCCACGTCGCAGGGAGGATGGTTTTGCGCTCTACGAGTTGTTTAATCGGGTGACGCAATTGCCTGCGAAGATGTGGGGCGAAAGCATCGTTGGTTACGGGCGTTATTGTTACAAGTACAATTCAGGGCGCGAAGGTGAGGCGATGCTGACCGGCTTTAGCCCACGTCAACGCGCGCTTTCCGTTTATATTCTCCCTGGCTATCGAGACCTTTCCGAGATCTTGGAACGCCTTGGCAAACACAAAACCGGCAGGTCGTGCCTCTATATCAACAATCTCTCTGACATCGATCTTGCAGTTTTGGAAGAGCTGATATTGGTTGGTCTTAAATACATGTACGAAAACTATGAGACCTGGGAGGAGTGATAACATCAAGGCGGGCAGGGCAGTGCGCGAACGACACTTTCCCTA
Source organism: Hyphomicrobiaceae bacterium (assembly GCA_050633705.1). Lineage (GTDB taxonomy): Bacteria > Pseudomonadota > Alphaproteobacteria > Rhizobiales > Hyphomicrobiaceae > JAJFHI01. The sequence continues at coordinate 113,845 of JBOEGZ010000004.1, forward strand.
TCCCAAGCATTGATGTGATCTGGAGTTGTTCGGGCAATCGTTTTATTGCGCTGTCCAACCGCCATCCATCGAAAGGGATGCGCCGGTTATCTGAGCTGCGCTATCAGAGGCTAGAAAAATGCAAAGTGCGCCGACCTGCTCAACAGTTACGAATTCTCTTGTTGGCTGGGCTGCGAGTAGGACATCGCGCTTGACCTCTTCTTCGCTCATGCCGCGTGCCTTGGCTGTGTCCGGAATTTGGTTTTGCACGAGTGGCGTGAGCAGATAACCAGGGCAGATGGAATTTACAGTTACACCAAATTCTGCAGCCTCAAGTGCGATCGTTTTTGTAAATCCGAGGATGCCGTGTTTGGCGGCGACATAAGCCGACTTATATGGTGAGGCGACGAGCCCATGAGCCGATGCAATATTGATTATTCGCCCCCAACCGCGCTGCTTCATGCCAGCAAGCGCCGCCCGCGTTGTATGAAATGAGCTAGATAGGTTGATTGCAATAATCGTATCCCATTTTTCAGTCGGAAACTCTTCGACCGGAGAAACATATTGGATTCCAGCATTGTTGACGAGAATATCGACCTGTCCAAATTTCTTTTCTGCTGTCTGGACCAAATCGACAATTTCATCGGGCTTTGTCATGTCGGCGTCATGATAAGAAACGACGCCTGTGCCGATCGAGGCAAGGCGCGCGCGTGTCGCTTCGATCTTATCACTGTCGCCAAGGCCATTGAGCATGATATTCATATTCTGAGCGGCCATGGCTTCAGCTATTCCAAGACCGATTCCACTTGTCGAACCCGTAATGATTGCACTGCGCTGCATAAATTTTGACCTTCCATGTATGGTGACATTGGGCGTGTCGATATTTTAAATTTGGTGCGCTGACATTACATAATTTGAAACAGAATGCTAAAAAAATTCGAAGTCTTGCGATAACTAACCCTAGCTAAAAGAGTTCGATGTAGATCAATCGGGTCATGCCGGAACACTGGAACGCTAGGACAGTGATCATTCCGGTCGTGTGCAATCTGCCACAACTGCTCTCGTCATTAGCTCTCACTCTTTGTTCTGAGCGTTAACTTGAGGTCACCACGTCGGCCTTTCCAGAAATCTTTAGGGCAAAGGCGTGTTCTAAGGCGACTTCTTTAAGGTGTTCAAAGCGCCCAGATGCACCGCCGTGTCCTGCGCCCATATTGGTTTTTAGCAAAAGGAGTTTGTCGCTCGTGTTCAATGCTCTCAGGCGCGCGATCCACTTGGCTGGTTCCCAATAGGTGACGCGCGGGTCTGTGAGTCCGGCAAGAGCCAACAAGTGCGGGTAATCTTGAGCCGAGACATTCTCGTAAGGGCTATAGGCGAGGATGGTTTTGAAGTCTTGAGAACTCTCGATTGGGTTCCCCCATTCCGGCCATTCAGGTGGTGTGAGCGGTAAGGTGTCGTCCAACATCGTGTTGAGCACATCGACAAAGGGCACATTGGCAATGATACCTAAGAACAAATCTGGAGCCATGTTCGCGACAGCTCCCATCAACATGCCACCAGCTGAACCGCCCGAGCCGATGATATTTCCCCGTGTCGTATAGCCGGTTTCGACCAGGTGTTCCCCGGCGGAGATGAAATCTTTAAACGTGTTGGTTTTGCCTTCACGTTTACCGGACTTGTACCAGTGATAGCCTTTATCCTTGCCGCCGCGGATATGTGCGATGGCGTAGATAAAGCCGCGATCGACGAGGCTGAGGCGGGTCGTGGCAAATGACGCTGGAATTGCGATGCCGTAAGCGCCATAGCCGTAGAGCAATAATGGGGCTGAAGAATCGATCGGTGTGTCTTTATGATGGAGAAGAGAAACGGGAACCTGTTGGCCGTCGGCCGTGGGAGCTAGAACACGTTTGGTAATGTAGTTGGCGGGATCATGTCCGGATGGAACTTCTTGGCGTTTGCGTAAAACACGTTCGCGCGTTTCCATGTCGTAATCATAGACTTCGGCTGGAGTGGTCATCGATGAATAGGTGAAACGAATTGTCGTGGTGTCAAATTCATATCCCGACGACAGGCCTAGCGAATAGGCTTCTTCGTCAAAGGAAACCTCATGTTCTTGTCCATCTGAAAGGCGTTGGACGACAATGCGGGGCAGGCCGTCTTCGCGTTCGAGGCGAACGAGGTGGTTGGCGTATACGATCGTGTCGAGAATTAAGCGGCCAGGCTTGTGGGCGAGAATTTCGCGCCAGTTTTTTTCATCAGGGTCATCAATGCTGACCTCACAAATGCGTTGGTCTTCTGCGCCGTTGGAATTTGTTGTGATAATAAAGCGATTGGCGTGATGCTCGAGTTCGTACTCATGACCTTCGCGGCGCGCGGCAATCATTTGAGGATCGCTGAGGGGGGCATCTGCGTCGATGACGTGGACTTCGCTAGTTTGGTGGTCGTGGACGTCGAAAGCGATGTATTTCTCAGACTGGGTCTTGCCAAGGCCGATATAAAAACCGGTGTCTTGTTCCTGATATATTTCAACATCGTCGGCGACGGGGGTGCCAATGACGTGGCGGCGGACGGAGAGGGGGCGATGGTTTTCGTCGAGATGAATGTAAAACAATGTGCGGCTATCGTTTGTCCAAACGCAGCCGCCTGATGCTTCGGTGATAGTGTCAGGCAGGTCTTCTCCGGTATCGCAATCGCGAAAACGAATGGTAAAAAATTCTGAACCTTTGTCATCGACCCCATAGGCGATGAGTTTGTGGTCAGGGCTGTGCGCGCCCCCACCAAGCTGCCAATAGGTTTTGCCTTCGGCTTCTTTGTTGCCATCTAGAAGGACTTTGAGGTCCCCGCCGTTGCGCGCTTGGCGGCACAATTCGACGTATTGTTTGCCTGGGACATAGCGCGTGAAATAGGCAAACGCATCATGTGGTGTTGGCACTGATTGGTCGTCTTGTTTGATGCGGCCTTTGAGTTCTTCAAACAGCTTTTCTTGCAAGCTTTCCGTGTCGGACAATTGCTCTTTGGTATAGGTGTTTTCGGCTTCAAGGTAGGTGCGGATCTCGTTGTCGAGGGTCTCCGGTTGGCGCATGACCTCCTGCCAATTTTCGGCACGCAGCCAAGCGTAATCATCGGTGAGGGTGACGTCGTGGTGCGTGGAGTTTTGTGGGCGGGCAGGAGCGCGCGGTGGCATGAGAAAGCCTCGTTGGTCGGTTTGTTGAATTTGAAGTAAGTTGGTCTTTGGTGTTAGCAGAGCTGTGCTACTGGTTTTCATCTTCGAAAGACAGTGCCGTGCCATTGATGCAATATCTCAATCCAGTGGTTTCGGGGCCATCCGGAAAGACGTGTCCGAGGTGGGCTTCACAGCTCGCACAGCGGATTTCTGTTCGCTTTCTAAACAATGACCGATCTTCATGTTCACTGACGGCGTCTTTGTTGGCTGGTTGATCGAAGCTGGGCCAGCCACTGCCGGAATCGTACTTTGTTTTAGAGGTGAACAATGGCGCGTCACAACAAATGCAGCGATAGACACCGGGGTCTTTTTGATCGTTGTACTCATGAGTAAAAGGTCGCTCAGTCCCGTGTTCGCGTGTGATTTGGAACTGTTCAGGTGTGAGTTCTTCGCGCCATTGAGACTTTGTTTTTTGGACTTTCTTTGTCATTTACGTCTCCAACTTGATCCTTCAGACAAGGCGCATGAAGGCCAATATAGTTAATTGATCAGTGTTCGTAATTAGCCATATATGCCTGTTAGGCAAATTGAATTATTGACATTACCAGTGTAGACGTTCGATATCCGAGCATTCGTAGTATATAACTCAGATTTATTCAGAGTGTATTCTATCGGTATCAAACTTATCGCCGACGAAAGCACAACAATATAAGTATAGTTTAACATACTCAAACTGAAACACAGTCGATTGTATTATCACGCTGTTTGGCATCTTGAGATGAGACCCTATGCATGAGGAACTGGAAGATGGACAAAGGTGCAACCAATCCGTTGGTAGAGCTGACGGCGCAGATCGTCTCGGCATATGTCAGCAATAATACCGTAACGTCCGCAGACCTTCCAAAGCTGATAAATGATACCCATCTGGCTTTGACGCGAGCATCAACGGGTGGGACGGACCATGAGCGTGAGGAACTGAAGCCAAAAGTTCCAATCAAGAAATCAGTAATGCCTGACTACATCGTGTGCTTGGAAGATGGCAAGCAGTTCAAATCTTTGAAGCGTCATTTGCGTACGCAATACAATTTATCACCAGAGGAGTATCGCGAGCGGTGGGGTTTGCCGCATGATTATCCAATGGTCGCCCCCGATTATGCAAAAGCGCGTTCTGCGTTGGCAAAGAAGATGGGGCTTGGCACGCGACGCGAGAAATAAGACGAAAGAATTAGGTGTAGCCGTCGTTCGCCGCTGATTTGGCAGCGTGGTTTTTGAATACGTTGGCTCACGATTAGATTTGCGCCAAAGCTGCAGACCGTCTCGCGCTGATGATCAAGGCGTTATTCATGCGCACGAGTTTGATTTTTTGTTGCGGTAACAGGCATTTTTTCGAAGAATCCTTAATCGATTAACGCTTCCTTTAAACGGTTTGTCAGACGAAAATTTTGTGCACGCTCATTGCCTGCAAGTTATCCCCGCGTGTTCACTCATTCGCTAAATTGAGGTCTGTAGAAACGCAATTTCGGCCTACACTAAGTGTACTATTAGTGTGTGGTGCGATTGAGGACGTTAATAGATCATGGCGCAGATTCAGTTATTTACCAAAACTATGCAACCGACCTGCATCCAAGAAATTTCATCAGTGAGGTCGCGATTTACTTCGGAAGAATTTCAAAACCGTCGGCGCGTACGAGAGATGATCGAAGCCGGTGTTGCAAGCGCTTTTGGTGTTACAGAACCTGACCTTCGAAAAGCCACGCGAGGGCGCCAAAAAGTTGCGTTTGCGCGCCAGGTTGCCATGTACCTTGCACACGTATGTTGTGGCCTGACACTTACGGAGGTTGGTGCCGTATTCTCCCGGGACCGGACGACGGTTGCGTATGCGTGTTCGGTTGTTGAAGATCACCGTGACGACGAAATATTTGATTATGTGCTCGAGCTTTTGGAGCGAGTTGCACTGTCCAATATCCGACCGCGCAAGTTTGACCACCTCAATCAATTAAAGGACCGGCTTTCATGACAATGGCTCCTGACAATGCATGTGCTGATGAAGTGCGCGTTGAAAATTTAAAACGTAAGTCCATTGATCAGTCTGCGCTTAAGCTTTTGGCCAGAAGAGGTGCCTGGGTATCGACCAACGAAGCACCCCAACGCGGTGTTGTCGTGATCAACGCTCCGTCTGCTAGAGACGAGTTGGACATTCGCCAATTGAATTTAGCCGATTGGACGCGTTGGGTTTCTTCTGGTTGGGTCGTGCCGGATGAAGGAAGTGATGTAAAAGATCGCTGGCGGCTTGCGAACGCCGGGCGCATAAACCTAAAACGCTTGCTGAGCCGAATTCCGAATGAAGCGGGGCAAGTTATTCCGATTGATAATAGGACGTCGCAAACGGTACCTGAAATCGCACAAAACGACGCAGAAAGTCCATTGGCATGGTTGCGCCGGCGCCGAGATTCCTTGGGTAATCCGTTTCTATCTGATGCTGAATATATGGCAGGTGAACGTTTGCGATCGGACTTTTGGTTTGCAAAAATGACTCCGCGAGTGACGGCAAACTGGTCGCCGGTTTCGGCAGGTCGTGCGCGTCGACACGGTGGTGGGATTAATCGAGAATCTGACCAGCAAGAAGCAATTTCAGATGCAGCCGAACGTGTGCGATCAGCACTTAGGGCTGTTGGGCCGGAGCTGTCTGGTGTCTTGATAGATGTTTGCTGCCATCTAAAAGGAATGGAAAAAGTTGAGAAGGGCGAAAATTGGCCGCAGCGGGCGGGGCGAGTTGTTTTGCAACATGCGCTACGGGCCTTGGGTCGCCATTACGGTCTTATTCGTTGTGCAGAGGTGCCGGACTTGTTTGCGGATGATCCTTGCTAGGTAAAGTTAGGTGACGCACATCCGTGGAAATTCATGCTTTGAATTTATTCTATTGGCGATGATCAAGTTTTTGGGTTCGCACGTACAGCATCTTCGCGAATACGAGACATCATAGAGGCAAGACCATTTGAACGTTGAGGTGTCAGGTGTTCTTTTAACCCCAGACTGTCGAAAATACATGGCGCATCGATTTCTAAAATTTCTTTCGCTGTTTTGTCTTGGAAAATAGCAAACAAAATAGCCACCAATCCACGGACGATGTGAGCGTCGCTGTCGCCCTCGAAGTGCAACTGAACGTCAGCGCCATCGGCGCTTGGGTTGGTGCTGGTTGCGAGCCAGACTTGGCTGGCGCAGCCCCGTACCTTGTTTTCTTCGGTTCTGAGATTTTCTGGAAGGTCCGGCAAGGCTCGGCCGAGCTCGATGACGTAGCGATAACGGTCTTCCCAGTCGTCAAGAAGTTCAAAGTCTTCGCGAATTTGCTCGATGGTCATATGTGTAATGGATCGCAATCAGAAGTTGGCGCGGTCAGGAGACGGGTATTGCCGCGTTTCTGCCATTGTCATAGGCACCAAAAGGGGGAGTTCGCAACCCCTCCGAACACATTCGTGTTTGGAAATTAAAGCCAACGCGTTAAGAGAACAGGCGAATGCGGGTGAGTGGATCGTCAACTTTATAGATGGCCGTGCCTTTAGAGACGACCACGCCAATTTGGTGTGCGGTCCGTTACAGTCAAGGTATCCATGCTTTTTGAAGCTGTAGCTTCTTCATTGGCCTCAGATGAGGTCAAAGCCTGCCAGACGGCATCCTGAGCGAGCGTCGCACCAAATGCTGCTTTGTCTTTGAATGTTGCCCAGTGTCGTTCGGCGGAATGGCAGGTTTGCTCATTGCGATCGCAGAACGTCCAAGCCCAATTTGCGGCATTACTTGCACGTTCGATGAGTTTTTGTTGCCCATGCTTGTCTGATGGCAACAGCGCGACAGCGAGTGCACCAATGATGACCAATTTTGTAAAAGACATACCCGCCCTTCTTCCCGATTTCGCTGCAAAGACGGTCTTGGAAATATTTCCAACACCCAAATAAAACACTCCGACACCCGATTAATTTGGTGATGATCTCACAATTGGGTCAAAGAACTGAAAGGTTTGAAGGCTGGTTTTATCTTTTAATTGCATCAAATTTTATCAAATGACAAAGCCTTGAGTGGTGAAGCAACAACGCTAGGTTAACACATCGTTAGTATTGAACGACAATACTCAGCCGCAGGCGTGATTTTACAAGTGTTTGTATTGAGGTTTGTCATGGGTTCAAGATTGAAAAAAGCCACGCTTGGCGTGTTCTTTGTTCTAACCGTGGGCTTTGTCGTAAACCTTCATTTTCTCCAGAAAGCCGATGAGCATGGCGTTATTGGGCGGCGTCAGGCGGCTGATCTGGGTCCAGCGAAAATTCAAACTGTACGCACAACCGGCTCTTTAGGTCGCGCCGATGCAGCAGCTCAACCCGACAAATCGTCTTCTCAGGGTGTGATCGTTTTGAATGCCGGAATTCGTTCGCAAACGACAAAAGCAATTCAGCGCGAATTGCGCTCACGAGGCTATGACGCCGGAGATGAAGATGGCGTGCCCAGTCTCGTTACCAGAGCCGCCATTATGGCATATGAGCACGATCACAGGTTGGTTGTGACCGGTACGCCGAGCAAAAGCTTGCTCGATCAAATTCAGATGGGAACAAGACGCAAGCCCACATCTCCCGATGGCGTTGAGGGCGATGATTTCAATGCGATTGCCCAACAGCGCGCGCAAGTTGTTCGCACGGTTCAACAATCTTTGAAAGCCGTGGGCTATATGCCAGGCCTCGTTGATGGGCGTATGGGAGAGGCGACGGCGCGCGCGATCCGTGAATTTGAAATTGACCAGGATTTGCCAGAAACCGGTCGCATCTCAGGACGCTTGATTTCACGTTTGGCGCGTCTTGCTGGCAACGGACAACTTGCAAGCCGATAGCACTTTATGCGAGGTCAATGCCAACGAGCATCTCCGACGTTGGTTGTTTAAGACCTCCCAGCCAGCGTTGTTGCGAAAAAAGTGAAGTCAACAAATATGCGGCTTAAGGCACACATATGGGTCAAGGCGTTCTTGCGTCGTTGCCAGGCGCAGGGCTGTTTTGCAGCTGTTGCTCGCCATGGCGATGATGATGCGGGCAGCATCTATATTCGCATCAATCTGCTCGACGGAAGGTCGAAACTTTTTGTCCCGGCTCCAATGAGCTTTGACAATTTCGATGACACTGGTGCAGGGCGATTATGGATGCCAGCTTTTGATCAGCAAGCGCAAACTGATGCGAAGGTTGAGACTTATATTCAACAGCAGATGCAACTTGATTCCGACTTTTGGGTCGTTGAAGTTGAAGATCGTGACGGTCGCGATTTTCTAGGTGATGAGTTGTATCGCTCGCAGATGAGGTAACAAAGTCACTCCAATTTCATCAATTTGGTCACGTTAAGGTTTCATTAAGGATTGCTACTGTCAGGTTGTATCGAGCCACCAACGTTGTGATTGTCCAACGCTATTAGAATCTGATTGCAATAACTTTATCAGTGGCGCTGTGATGGATTTAAGGAGCTGCGAACCATGTCAAACATTATAAAGTTTGAATTGAAGCAACGGACCTCAAGAGATGCATCTGTCTCAAATTCAAAAATCGAGCTGGGTGAAATTCTTATATTTCCAGGTGTGCGCTACGAGCGTGATTGTGAACAGACCGCAGCAGATATGCAAACCATGAACGTGGTTACGCCCAATACAACGGTTGGCAATCATTGATCGACTTACCATCGACGAAGCGCCGATCTTAAGTGAACGGCACTCTTAATTGTGCCGGGAGCTTGATTTTTAAAACGAGAGAATTTTTCGCAAGTGCTGAGTTAGCTTTCGTTCGGTGCAATTTGACACGACACATTTCTCAGGTTTTCTTCGATCATTCGGACGTAAGATAAACCTTTGATGGGGCCGCGCACGATTGCCACGCCTCGTTTGGTGACAACAGACAATTCAGCAGGGTTTTCTTGAGATGTTCCTCTTGCTTCCGGTGTTAGACCGGTAAAGCGGTCGGGGGAGGGCACCAACTTTATCTTTAAAGTTTCAGCTCCATTTCCTTGTCCTGAGGCGGCGAAGATATTCTCCCCTTTTGGAGTGTGTAATGCCACAGTCCATGTGTCGTCGGGTAGCAGGACTTCGACTTCCACCGGTCCATCCGTCGTATCATAACGACAAACTGCATATCGTGTGTCAGGTGCCATATATGCCAACGGTTGTTGATCTGGTGTAACGGGCGGAAGCACAACAATCTGATTGACGGGAAGATTTTCAGTCAGTGTTTTGAAGCCTGGGTGGTCCCCGTACTGAGCGGCACTCAATGTTGCGGTAATGTGAATGATGCCAACGCAGAACAGCGCCATAATGACAACGCGCCAATTCATTCTTTTAAGGCGTGAAAAGATCCAACTCATCGACAGGACACCTTTTTGATTTCGGGCAAGGTCAAGGCTTCGTCTTCCTCTTCGCCCTCTTCATCAAGTAGTGATACGCCTGGTTCGAGTAGATGCATTACGAGCGCGAAGTTGTTTGCATTGCCAAACGGCAGCCAGTTTCCTTCGTGGGCATCGCGCGCCATACTGATTTTCAATGTTCCATCGGGTGATAAAGCGACAGTGTCGGCCGTGAAAGAATATCTGTCGGCAGCGTTGGCAATGAGGCGCCCTTGTTGGTCGAACAATGTAAGGCTCCACCATTGAGCTGGTGGGTTTTGGCCAGAAATCTCATAAACACATGAAGCGTCAAAATGATCGCCCGTTGTATCTGTGCGAGCGAGGAAAGTTGTTGCAGTTTCTGTGCTCAGTGCCAAGGTCCCAAGTCGCGCAAAATGGGCTCGGGTGTAGGGGTCGGCATCAATGCGGGCTTGAGATTTCCAGGCGACCCACGGGCCAATGCGCTGAGTGGTCAAACGCGTGCCAGCTTCGACCATGTACCAACTCGAACCTAGTCCGCCGACGGCGACGATGACCAAGAATAACGCCCAGTCGGTTGCACGTGCGAAAGCGCTGAAGATTTGTGTCTTAAATCGTTTCCAAAAATATAGCATCAATCAAACCTCAACGTTCTATCGACGACGTTGTGGATGCGTTTGTGTTATTTGCTCGAACGCCGCCGCGTGCCAGTTCTCGAGCGCTGCGAACATCTGTTGTGTTCGCTCGTTGATCAGGCTTTTTGGTCGAGGACTTGCCATCTGGTGTATCGTTCGCATCAGCCTCAGGAGTTGGTTTTAGTCCAGCGGCCGTGCGCATGGTTTTGATAAGTGACTTCAAAACGGAACGTGTGCGGTCGGGCAGTAAGCTCGTCGTTTTTTTGGCCAATTGCTGGGTTGGTTCTGGATTGAGGGCGAGGAGTTGCTCATGTCTGAGGCGTGCTTCGGTTTGGACGGGGTGTTCCTTCAAGCCTGGAATCGTCTTGATATTCATATCCGTGTGCGCAAGCTTATTGAAATTATGCCAAGCTTGCGCGGGCAAACTGCCACCCGTCACGCCACGTGTTGGCCGGAAGTTGTCATTGCCAAACCAGACGCCTGTTACATAGCGACCGGTAAAGCCCATGAACCACGCATCACGATAACTCGAGCTCGTTCCGGTCTTACCGACCACGTGGGTAAAGTCGAGCTTGGCGCGTCCACCTGTTCCGGCCTCGACCACTTGATGCAGCATTTGATTAAGGCCACGGGCGACACGTCTGGGAACGATTTGGGGTGCGGGTGGTTCGTCGCGCTCGCGGCTGTAGATGAGTTCGCCCCTGGAATTGACAAGCTCAAGGATTGCATAGGGCAGGGCAAGCTTGCCGCCGTTTGCAAATGTTGCAAACCCGCCTGTGTGTTCAAGTGGTGTCATTCCGCCGTCGCCAAGTGCCATTGAGCAGCTTTTGCGTGCGCCAGAGACACCAAGCCGTTTCAACAGATCGAGAGTTTTATCACGGCCGTCTTTGCGGTCTTTACCTTTGCCCTCGCGGAAACTAAGCGACAGGCTCACAGCAACCGTATTAAGCGATTTTGCCAGCGCGCGTGAGAGCGAGACGCGTCCACCGCCGCCGTAACTGCCGTTGTAGTTTTTCGGTCGCCAACGGTTGCATGCTGGTGATCTGTCACGGACGGTGGAGTTGGGTCGATAGCCGTTCTCAAGTGCCATTGCATAAACGTAAGGCTTAAATGATGACCCCGGCTGGCGTTTTGCATGCGTTGCACGGTTGAACTGGCTGCGGCCGTAGTCCATTCCGCCAACGATGGCGCGAATGGCACCATCGGTTTCAAGTGTGACCATTGCTGCAGACCTGGCACCTTTTGCCCGCCCCGCCCGGCGGACGATCGATGTGAGCGTATTCTCGGCGATCTTTTGAAGGTTCAGATCGATTGTCGTTCGCGCCGTCAAAACATATTCTGATTTGCCCTTGCCCAACCGAGCGACTTCTTCAAACGCCCAATCTAAGAACCAATCCGGACTTTCGATTGTGTTCATCTCGATTGTTTTTGCTGGAGTGAGGCGGGCCTGGTGTACTTCGGCTGGCGAATAAAATCCGGCCTCAACGAGGTTGGACAGCACTTCATTTGTCCGTGCCCTTGATGCAGGAAGGTTGACGTGCGGGGCATAGTTTGTTGGTGCCTTAAACAAGCCAGCCAGCAAAGCGGCTTCAGCAAGATTGACTTTGCGAACGGTTTTTCCGAAATAAAACTGCGATGCTGCTTCAACGCCAAATGCTCCACCGCCCATGTAGGCGCGATCAAGATAGAGTTTCAGGATCTGGCGTTTTGAGTAACGAGACTCTAACAAAAATGCTAGGAACGCTTCTTTGATTTTACGTTGTAGCGAGCGCTCTGATGATAAGAATAAGTTTTTTGCAAGTTGTTGGGTAAGTGTAGAGCCACCTTGTACGACGCCGTTGGCGCGCAAGTTTTGAATTAATGCGCGAAAGGTTCCCAAAAAGTCGATGCCGAAATGTTCGAAGAAGCGTCGGTCTTCTGTGGCAAGAGTGGCCTTAATAACGGCGTCTGGAATTTCGTCGAGTGGAACGGCGTCGTTGTGAAGGATGCCGCGTTGTCCGATTTCGTTGCCGGCGCGATCAAGGAATTTTACGGAATACTTACCGGTAAGGAATCTCTCTTCATCAAATTCCTGTAGGGCTGGAATGGCGAGTGCATACATAATGACCAGTCCTGCAGCACTGATCGTGAGACTTTCAGATACGGCCTCATTGAGCAGGCGCTTCCAGCCGGAAAGGCGAAAGCGGGCGAAAAAAGATGAGCAGATATTCCATCCATCTTTTATACGCGCCCAAGCGTCAGCTAGGGTCGAATCGATTTTCGAGTCGATTCCGATCCAGTTTATGAGCTTGTCACGCCCACCTTGTTTAAAGAACCAATCACTCAAGAGAGGTTGTGCTCCATGCCAACGGGTGTTTAACGTACTTCGGTTAACCTAGGTCAGAGACAATGACCAGGGCTGTGGCTTAATCTAAAGCAATATGCCGCCTGGAATGTGTTGATTTGTCATCTTTGACCCCAAAAATTTGGCGATTTTTGTCCCTCATGTCTGAACCTTTCTGGCGCCATAAACGATTAGATGACATGACCTCAAAGGAGTGGGAATCTCTTTGTGATGGTTGCGGGCAGTGTTGTCTTCTGAAGTTGGAAGATGAAGACGATGGCACGATCTACCTGACAAAGCTTTCTTGTTCGATGCTGGATTTGAACACCTGTCGTTGCTCCGACTACAGCAGGCGCCATACCTTGATGCCTGATTGTGTTTCCATAACACCAGAAAAGGTACGATCTTTGAGCTGGCTTCCGGCCACTTGTGCGTACCGTCTTGTTGACGAAGGAAAGGATTTGGCTTGGTGGCATCCGTTGATTTCGGGAGATCGTAACACCGTTCATCAAGCTGGGATATCTGTACGGGGTGAGGCCCACAAAGAAGACGAAGTCGATGAGGACGATTATGGCCACTACATCATTGGAGAAGTGAAGGAATAGGTTGAGGGCAAGATTACTATTATAAACTTATCCCCGACGTCTTTGTGCATGCTATAATAATAAGATTTTGCATCGAAACTATAATTAAGAACGAAAAATAATACTTATAGTTATTTAAAACTACTGTTGACAGGGCAACGCTTCTGAGGTACTTTCTTGTCATGGGTCGGAAAGGTCAGCGAAACGTTCTTCGCAGTCCAAGTCCCCAATTTCAAACATCAAAACATCATTGAATTCGCGAAGAGGCTGCATGTCCGTCAATGACGAGGCCTGGAGCGAAATTCTGCGTCTTTGGACCGAAACGTCTGAGACACCGAAAGCCATTGGTCTTCGGTATGGAATTTCGCACCAGTTGGTGGTTGGGCGTGCACGCTCGGAGTGTTGGCCCGATCGGCCGAAACAAAGTTCAAATTTCAATCTTGGTCATGAGGCCGACGTCGCAACGGTGGATGCGCCGCGGGTCGGGATGGGTCGCAAAGGGGGGAAACATGAGGTTGAAGACAAGAGAACGGGAGAGGGGCAACTTTTACAACGGCTTCATGAGGCGATTGAGCGGATCGTGAAGCAGATCGAGGATCGGATGTCACACAACCAAGAAGAGTCGATCGCTGATACTGAGCGCCTTGTTCGAACACTTGGCACGCTTATCCAGAACATTGGGAAGATCCAAGACGTTGATGAGCAATTCCAACGCCGCAGCAGCACTGCAAAGTCGAAACAAAAAACAGCCCGTGATGCGGAGCGCCGCCGCCAAGAGCTTGCGGAACGCGTTTGCAACATCCTCGCAGACCGATCTAGCCCGATTGGCAAATGAATTATCGGTCAATGATTTATCGGCCCTATTGGCGGATTGGCAGCTGATCGCGCGAGATGATCAATTGCCACCTCTGTCAGCTCAGAACGGAGAGAGATGGCGGGTCTGGCTGGTTCTTGGTGGGCGTGGGGCTGGTAAAACGCGAACGGGTTCTGAATGGCTGCGCGCAAAAGTGTTTGGCGAATGGCCTGACAGCAAGCCAGCAAAGCGCATCGCTTTGATTGGCGAGACGATAGGTGATGTTCGCAATGTGATGATTGAAGGGGCATCGGGTCTGTTATCGGTGCATAATGCCGAAGAACGTCCAATATTCGAGCCATCCAAGCAGCGCCTCTCCTGGCCCAATGGTGCAATTGCACAGATGTATTCGGCGGAAAATCCCGAAGGGTTACGGGGCCCGCAGTTTGACGTGGCGTGGTGTGATGAAGTTGGGAAATGGAAAGACGCAGATGCCGCCTGGGACATGATGCAGTTTGGACTACGCCTTGGCGAGCATCCTCAAGTGGTTGTGACGACGACACCACGGACAATTGGTTTGTTGAAACGTTTGTTGGCAGATCCTGCAACCGCTGTTAGCCGTGCGGCAACCGCTGACAATGCAGCCAACTTGGCAACAACGTTTATGACGGAGATGGAACGCCGCTATACCGGGTCAGCCCTTGGGCGCCAGGAGCTGATGGGAGAATTGATTGACGATACAACGGGCAACCTTTGGCAACGCAATTGGATTGAAGAGCATCGCGTAACACGGCCTCCCGAATTGACGCGTCTTGTTGTGGCTGTTGATCCGCCTGTGACGGCGAAAGCAACCTCGGATGCATGTGGCATTGTTGTTGTTGGCTTGGGGGTTGACGGTCGCGGGTATGTATTGGCCGACCAGACCGTGCAAGGGCGCTCGCCAATACAATGGGCGCGCGCTGTTGTAAGCGCTTATCGCCATTTCGAGGCAGACAGAGTTGTTGCCGAGACAAATCAGGGTGGAGACTTGGTGATCACAGTATTACGACAAGTCGACCCAACACTACCGGTGAGGACAGTTCATGCCACACGGGGCAAATGGGTGCGCGCTGAACCTATTGCAGCTCTTTATGCCGAGGGGCGTGTTGCACACGTGGGAATATATGAGCAACTTGAAGATCAGCTTTGTGCATTCGGCACCGATGGTCGGGCTAATGGAAAAAGCCCTGACCGGCTTGATGCGCTGGTTTGGGCCTTGACAGACTTGATGATCGACGCAGCGGTCGAGCCGACCTTGCGAGCATTGTAGTCGACATTTGGCAGCGGACGACACGACGAAAACCGAAACATTATTATCGACAACGCAAAGGACTTTTGTATGTCGCGCATGGGACATGTGCTGGCCCGCTTTGGGCTGGGTACAGGACAAACGAAAACGAAGACTTCTCAATTGGATTCGAAGGTCAGTCGGACGGGAGCGCTTTTTGCATTTGAGCCGATGGGGCAACCCATTTGGTCGCCACGAAACTACAACGCATTTGCTCGCGAAGGCTTTATGCAAAACGCGGTTGTTTATCGCTCGGTGCGAATGATTGCTGAAGCGGCTGCATCCGTGCCGTTGCTGCTTTATCGAGGCGGTGAAGAATTAAGCGATCATCCACTGATTGATCTTGTTGCAAAGCCCAATATTGATTGTACCGCACCTGATTTGCTTGAGGCCTGGTATGGTTTCTTATTGATAGCCGGCAATGCCTATGTGGAAGCTGTTGAAGTTGGCGGAGATATTCGCGAACTGCACGTGTTGCGGCCGGACCGCATGAGTATCATTCCTGGCTCTGATGGTTGGCCGGAAGGCTATGAGTACAAGGTGGCAGGTCATTCCTTACAGTTTACGAGGGATGTGGTGCCTGGTGTGCGTCCGGTTCTGCACCAACGAATGTTTCATCCTTCAAACGATCACTATGGCATGAGTCCGATTGAGGCGGCAGCCTCTGCCATCGATATTCATAATGCGGCATCGCGTTGGAATAAGGCTTTGCTCGACAATGCGGCCCGTCCTTCCGGGGCACTGGTTTATGCCGCACGCGATGGGCATCTAACCGGCGCCCAATATGACCGATTGAAAGAGGAATTGGAGCAAGGTTTCCAAGGTGCACAAAATGCTGGACGGCCGATGTTGCTTGAAGGTGGTTTGGATTGGAAGCCTCTCAGCCTATCGCCACGAGACATGGACTTCATTGAAGCAAAAAATGCGGCTGCACGAGAAATCGCATTGGCGCTGGGGGTGCCGCCAATGTTGCTCGGCATTCCAGGTGACAACACCTATTCCAACTACCAAGAAGCCAGCCGCAGTTTTTGGCGCCAAACCATTATTCCGTTGGTCAATCGAACAGCCAAGGCCATCTCAAATTGGCTTTCCCCGGCCTATGGCGATCAGTTTCTGTTGAAGCCGGATCTTGATCAGATTCATGCCCTCAGTAGCGAACGCGATGGACTGTGGGCACGTCTAGAAGCAGCACGCTTTCTTACAGACAATGAAAAGCGCGAGGCGGTTGGTTATGGACCGCTTGCTGGCGGAGATGCAATGCAGGGGGAGAAGTAAGACATGGATGCCAAATCTCATGAAACTAAATTTGTGGCACTCGATCTCAAGTCAGTTGCAACAGATGGCGTGTTTGAAGGTTATGCCAGTGTTTTTAACCGACAAGATCTTGGCCATGACATTGTTGCCCCAGGAGCCTTTCGCGAAACGTTGCGCAATCGTGGCGTATCAGGTGTCAAAATGCTGTTTCAGCACGATCCTAATCAGCCGATTGGTGTGTGGGATGTCATTGAGGAAGACCGCCGAGGTTTGTTTGCCAAAGGGCGTTTGATGCCCACTGTCGCCAAAGCGCGCGAGGTATTGGCATTGATGCGTGCGGGTGCCCTTGATGGGTTATCAATTGGTTTTCGCACTTTGCGGGGACGACGAAATACAAAAACCGGTATCCGAAGAATTGAAAAATTAGATCTTTGGGAAATTTCTGTTGTGACGTTTCCGATGTTGCCGGAAGCGCGCATCGAAACGGTGAAAACGGCGCCATTTGCTGGCGAAATTCCGACAGAACGAGAATTCGAACGTTGGCTGACGCGGGATGCTGGGCTGACGCGCACGGAAGCGCGGGCAGTGATGCATCGCGGTTTCAAGGGCCTCAACGCTTTGCGGGATGCGAGTGGGGGCAGGTGTGAACATGAACGTTTGGCAAACAAGATTGCTCAAGCAACGCGCATGTTCCGTGGTGAATAACGTCACCGCTATTTTCAACATCAATAGTTTGCGTAATGAGGTGTCCAGTAATGGAAAACAAAGAGTATGAAACGAAAGCCGGTCGACATGACTTGGCAACGGACTTCGACACAATGATGGAAGCATTCGAGGCGTTTAAGCAAGAGAATGATGCCAAGCTTGAGGAGATCAAGCAAAGGGGTGCAGCAGATTGCGTAACGGAAGAAAAAATCGCACGCATTGAGCACACGCTCGATGAGTACACAAGAAAATCGGCTCGCCCGCCGATTTCAGGAAAGAACGTATGCTCTGGTGTGGCACTTCAACACAAGACGGCTTTTGATAATTATGTTCGACAGGGTGAAACGGCTAACTTGCGTCAACTTGAAGGAAAGGCTCTATCGGTTTCTTCTGATCCAGACGGTGGCTATCTTGTTCCAGACGAGACGGAAACGCTCGTAAACTCTGCAGTGCGCAACATCTCACCGCTGCGTGCGATTTCTGGTGTGCGTCAGGTTTCGGGCTCAGTGTACAAGAAACCATTTGCTATCACCGGGCCAGATACGGGTTGGGTGGGCGAAGCAGGTGCGCGACCGGAAACAACAGCACCGACATTGGCAGAGCTGAGTTTTCCAACGATGGAGCTTTATGCAATGCCTGCGGCGACATCAAGTTTGCTTGATGACAGTGCCGTTGACATTGATTCTTGGCTTGCTGAGGAGGTGCGAGCAGCTTTTGCAGCACAGGAAGGTACGGCATTTGTAACTGGCGATGGCGTTAACAAACCAACGGGTTTCTTGAGCTATCCAACTGTCGACAATGCTTCATGGACGTGGGGCAATGTTGGCACGCTTTCAACCGGTGTTTCTGGGGGGTTTGCAGCAAGTGATGCTGGTGATGTTCTGATTGATCTCGTTTATGCGGTCAAATCCAGTTACCGAGCAAACGGTACATTCGTAATGAACCGGGCAACACAAAGTGATATTCGCAAAATGAAGGATGCCGATGGTAACTATCTTTGGCAGCCTGCAGCCCAACCTGGCGAAGCACCGACATTGTTAGGTTTTTCTGTTGCTGAATCAGAAGACATGCCTGACATCGGGGCCGATAGTCTATCATTGGCGTTTGGTGATTTTCGACGCGGGTATTTGATTGTCGATCGTGTGGGATTACGCGTGTTGCGTGATCCATACAGCGCCAAGCCATACGTGCTGTTTTATACAACTAAGCGTGTTGGTGGTGGCATCCAGGATTTTGATGCGATCAAGCTTCTCAAGTTTGGTGTCTAGTAAACGACGTTGAATAAAATACCGCGTGGACCCATTCCTCCCCACACACGCGGAACTTAGAGGGCCGTTGGTTTTCCAGCGGCCCTCTATTTTTGGGGAACAACACATACATCAAGAGTGAGGTGGAGGACGATGGCGCTTATCATGAATGTCGGTCCGGTGGTGGAGCCGGTGAGTTTGGATGAGGCTAAAGCGCATTTGAGAATCGATGGTGGTGCCGAAGATGCGCTCATTATCAGCCTTATTCTAACATCACGACTGCATATTGAAGCAGCCCTTGGTCTCGCGCTCATCACACAAAGCTGGACATTGAAGCGTGATGCATGGCCAAAAGGTGAAAGTGTTGGGTTGATGTTGCGGCCCGTGCAGAACATTGTTGCGGTTTGAACGATTGATGCTGGTGGTGTTGCGAGCACATTGGCAAGCGACAGTTACATATCTGATACCGATAGCGCGCCAGCTCGAATTGTAAGCCAGTCGGGCAGTTGGCCAACACCAGGGCAGCGGGCCAACGGGATAGAGATTGAATTTGTTGCCGGTTACGGTGACGCTGCGCAAGATGTTCCAGCACCCATTCGCCAAGCATTGCTGTTGCTTGTGGCACATTGGTACGAACATCGCGATCCGATTGAAATTGGTACCCCGAGTGTCGCTATTCCGGCGGCGGTGTCACGTTTGCTTAAGCCATATAGGATGACACGCATATGAACCGTGTATCAATTGGCGATATGCGCCAGAGGCTTGTTCTTGAGCAGCCTGATTTCATCAGCGACGGCGGCGGCGGTGTTGAAGAAACGTGGCTCGTCGTGGCGGAGCTTTGGGCGGCGATGAAACCCTTGACAGGGGCAGAACGTGTTGAGGCGGAAGCGGTTGCTGGCCGGGTCAGCCACGAGGTTTGGCTGCGGTATCGAGACGGTGTGACATCTGAGATGCGGTTTCGTTTGGGAAACAGGTTTCTTGATATCCGGGCGGTGATTGATGTCGACGAGAAAGGCCGCTTTCTTAAATGTTTGGCTGAAGAGCGTGACCTATGAAGATATCAACGTGCTTTGAAGGCTTGGACACGCTCGTGCGACCAAGGCGTCTGGGTCGCTTATTGAAAGGCGCCCAGCAACGTATTTTACGCCGCTACCGTGAGCGTTTGCATGACCAGGCGCGGATGAATGACGAAAGTATCGCGCGGCCAAAACGTCGACGTTCCTCACGCACGTCGAATTAGAAAAATCTTGAAACTGAACTGAAAGGGCGATGATGACAAGCGCAGCTTGGGCATTGCAGCAGTCTGTTTATCAACGACTTCGCGCAAACACAGGGCTAACCGGTATGTTGGGCGGTGAGGACATCTTTGACGACGTGCCGCGCTCTGCGTCATTTCCATATTTAACGTTGGGTCAAAGTATGGTGCGCGACTGGAGCGCTGGTGGTGACGACGGGCATGAACATATTCTAACGCTTCACGTTTGGTCGCGGGCGAATGGTCGAAAAGAAGTCTATGAAATTATGGGCGTATTGAAAGACGTGCTGCACGATCAACACGTGTCATTGGTCGACCATCAGCTTGTAAATCTGCGCCATGAGTTTTCGGAAGCACGCCGTGATCCCGATGGTGAGACCTATCATGGAATTGTTAGGTTTCGAGCGATTACTGAACCGGCATAACGAATTTTGTGATCGAAAAATAATTGTTTAGCGGCAGCGGAATGCTTTCGCGGGTGGCTTTGTTCTTGCGCGCGATAAAGGTGCATCCGTTGCTGCGTTGGTTCGAGGTTGTGGGTCGAGAGTGACCCGGAGAGATGAATTTTATTTGGCGTTAGAGGAAAGGCCGCGAGTATGGCAGCACAAAAGGGCAAGGACCTCCTGTTGAAGATCGACAGCGACGGGATGGGCACATTTACAACAATCGCAGGACTAAGATCGCGTACGTTGGCGTTCAATGCTGAATCTGTTGACGTGACACATCAAGAATCTGCCGGGCAATGGCGCGAGCTCCTGAGCGGCGCTGGAATTAAATCGGCTCGTGTCACTGGGTCGGGAATTTTCAAAGATGCAAGTTCGGATGCTTTGGTGCGCCAGCATGTTTTCGATGGGTCCATTCCTGATTGGGAAATCATTATCCCAGATTTTGGAACTGTGACCGGGCCATTTCAAATTACGAGTTTTGAGTTGACCGGTCGCCATGATGGCGAAGTCGCTTTCGAAATCGGTTTGGAAAGTGCTGGCGAGTTGACGTTTGCAGCGGTCTAAGGGGGGGGAATGGCGAATTTACATCGCGGTGAAATATCCGCAGAGCTTGATGGTCAAGCCTACTGTTTGTGTCTGACGCTTGGGGCATTGGCGGAACTGGAATCGGCTTTCGGTGACGAAGATATGTTGGCCCTTGTTGAGCGGTTTGAGAAGGGGCGAATTTCCTCGCGTGATGCGATGAGAATTATTGGCGCTGGCCTGAGAGGTGGCGGACACGATATTAGCGATGACCGCGTCGCGGTGATGCGTACACCGGGTGGTGTCTCTGGCTTCGTTGACATCGTTGCACGACTGCTGCGCGCGACGTTTGCCACCTCCCAAGCAATGGGTGATGAGACGTTGAGTTCGAGTGGGCAAGAGGAGGTTGGTCAAACCAACGGCCCTTTCCCTGGGATGAGGTGATGGCAGCAGGCTTTGGCTTGTTAGGGCTAACGCCGGGCGCTTTTTGGGCGCTGACGCTGAAGGAATTTGATGCCGCGCTCCGTGGCAGGCTTGGTGTTGGCAACTGGGCGAAACCGCCGTCACGTTCCGACGTTACCGCGTTGATGGCGCAGTATCCAGATCAACAATAAGTGCATTCAGAAGAAAAAAGATTTCGCACATGAGTGAGATTGGGAGACCAAGATGGATGACGAGTTTGGATTTGAAGAGGCAGCGACGATCTCGATTCGTGCCGATACAACCGAATATCGCAAAGGTCTGCTGGAGGCCTCTTCGATTGGGCGACAATTCGGTCGGTCTTTAACGCGTGCCTTTGATGGGATTGCATTTAAGGGACGAGGTTTGGGGGATGTCTTTCGGTCCTTGGCGCTGGATCTTTCTAAACTTGTTTTGAAGTCTGCATTCAAGCCTGTTGAACAGGGATTGGGTGGGCTGTTGAGTGGTTTGTTTTCGGGCGGCGTAGGTTTTGCCAAGGGGGCCGCCTTGCAGCAAGGAACGCCGATACCTTTTGCCAAAGGTGGAGTAATTTCTAGTCCGGTGACGTTTCCGCTTGGCGGCGGTGGTGTTGGACTTGCTGGGGAAGCCGGGGCGGAAGCCATTATGCCATTGCGGCGTGGCGCGGATGGGCGATTGGGAGTGGCAGCTTCGGGCGGCAGCAATGTCACGGTGACGATGAATATCTCTTCACCCGATGTTGATGGGTTCCAACGCTCACAAACCCAAGTTGCAGCCCAACTGGCGCGCGCAGTTTCACTTGGGCAGCGCAATCTGTAGCTTTATGACTTAACAGGAAGACCGTTCAATATGAGTTTTCATGAAGTACGTTTTCCAAGTGACATTTCGCGTCGAGCTCAGGGTGGACCAGAGCGGCGAACGGAAGTGATTGTACTTGGATCGGGTTACGAAGAACGAAACAGCAGATGGGCAGATTCTAGAAGACGGTTCGATGCTGGTTACGGAATAAAATCGCTCGATGATTTGCACAGTGTCACGGAATTTTTCGAAGAACGTCGTGGGCGCTTATACGGTTTTCGTTGGCGCGATCATAGCGACTGGAAATCTTGCAACCCGAGTGGTGTGCCAAGCGCGGATGACCAGCTTCTCGGCCTCGGTGATGGGATGGCTGTGAACTTCCAGCTAAAGAAAACCTACGGCGGTGAATTTGCGCCATGGGTGCGCGAGATCAACAAACCAGTTTCTGGAAGTGTTCTCGTCTCAGTTGCTGGGCAACAGTTGGTTGAAGCACAAGACTATGTGATCGACACCGTACTTGGTGTCATTAGTTTTTTGCCAGCATCGATTCCATCTTCTGGAGACGAAGTTCGCGCCGGATTTGAATTCGATATACCTGTTCGCTTCGATACAGACCGGCTTGAGGTCAGTCTGCAAGGCTTTCAACACGGAGCGATTCCCAACATTCCGATTGTTGAGGTGCGGCTATGAAACACCTGCCTGAGGGTTTGAGTTCGTCGATTGCTTCTGGCGTGACAACGCTTTGTTGGTGTTGGCAGTTAACGCCGCGGACCGGAAATGCATTGGGGTTCACAGACCATGATCGTGATGTCACCTTCAATGGGGTCACGTTTGAAGCGTCTGCCGGATTTACGGCCAGCGAAATTCAAGACTCAGTCGGCTTGGGAATTGATAACCTTGATGTGACGGGGGCTGTATCCTCTGAGCACCTATCAGAAGAAGGGCTGGCGTCAGGACAGTTCGATGATGCCCGCGTCGAGATTTACCGTGTTGATTGGATAGCACCGGAAAACCGGGTGCTCATGAGGTCGGGGAGCTTGGGTGAGGTTAGGCGTTCTGGGGGAGCGTTTTCAGCCGAAATTCGTGGCTTGGCCCACTACCTCAATCAACCGACGGGGCGGGTGTTTCAATATCAATGTGATGCTGAACTGGGTGATAACCGGTGCGGCGTTGGAATTTCTGCTTCACAGTTTACAGCAACAGGAGCGGTTCTGGAGCTTGTGACGATGAGACGATTGATTGTTTCAGGACTAGAGTCTTATTCGCATGACTGGTTTTCACGTGGCCTTCTGACATTTAATGGCGGAGCGGCTGATGGGCATGCAGGTGAAGTAAAGTCTCATGGTGTCATTGCCGGAGATGTCACTGTGGAACTTTGGGAGGCGGCTCCGGCGAGTGTTGAGGTCGGCCAGTCATTCACGATCGTAGCTGGATGTGACAAAAGTGTTTCGACATGTCGAAAAAAATTCTCAAACGTCGTCAACTTTCGTGGATTTCCGCACATGCCTGGCAATGACTTCGTAACGACATTCGCCCGTTCATCGGATCGCTGATCGCAGGGATAAACATTGGATGTTTGAAAATTATGAACCACCGTCGCTGACGGCGGAGGACGTCGTCGCCTGCGCGAGAGGATGGCTCGGAACCCCCTATCACCATCAAGCAAATTTGAAACTGGTCGGTTGTGACTGTTTGGGTTTGGTACGCGGTGTCTGGCAAGAACTCTATGGGTTTGAGGTAGAAAAAGCGCCCGCCTATTCGCGTGATTGGGCAGAAGCGGGGCGTCGCGAAACGATGCTTCAGGCCGCAGGTCGCCACCTCAAGGTGGTTGACCGATGTGCGGCAAGTGCAGGTGATGTTGTGGTGTTTCGTTTGCGTGACGGATTTGTTGCCAAACACGCAGGCATTTTAACAGGGCCTGAGACAATGGTGCACGCGATGGAAGGGTGCAACGTGTCGGAAGTTTCATTGGGACCATGGTGGCAACGGCGGGTGGCCGGGGTGTTTCGTTTTCCGGGAGTGCAGATTTAATGGCGACATTGGCTTTAGCAGCAGCTGGCGCCGCCGTTGGGGGCGCTGTTTTGCCAACAGGGGTATCTGTTTTGGGGGCGACGATCACGGGCGCGACCATTGGCAGCCAGGTTGGCGCTTTGGCTGGCTCGTTCATCGATCAGGAACTCTTTGGTAATTCGGGCGAGGCAGCAGCAACGAGCGAAGGTCCGCGGCTGCGCGATCTGCATGTGACAGCCTCTGCGGAGGGGGCATACATTCCGCGCATTTATGGTCGTGTACGCCTTGGTGGTCAGGCCATATGGGCAACCGACTTTGAAGAGGAAGCCATTGTTACGGAATCGGGTGGTGGCGGTGGTGGAAAAGGTGGTATTGGCGGCGGCGGCAGCCAACCGACATCGACGCGTACCGATTATGTTTACTACGCCAACTTCGCTGTGGCGATTGCAGAGGGTGAAATCTCGGCACTGGGTCGTGTCTGGGCTGATGGGCAAGAATTAAATCTGAGTGATTACACATACCGCTTGTATAAAGGAAGTGAAACGCAACAACCCGATAGTTTGATTTCGGCACGTGAGGGGGCGAGCCGCACGCCTGCGTACCGCGGTGTCGCGTATATTGTTTTTGATCGAATGCCGCTGCAGGCGTTTGGTAACAGACTGCCGCAACTCTCTTTCGAAGTTTATCGATCCGTTGAGCCTTTTGGTGAGGAGATCAAAGGAATTGTTATGATTCCAGGCTCTGGTGAGTTCGTTTATGCGACCAAACCGGTCAATCGGTTCGTTGGGCTGGGAGAAAGTGTGGCTGAAAACGTCCACACCCGACAATCCAATACGGATTGGGACGCGGCAGTTGACCAGTTGAGATCGACATTGCCGAACGCGAAGTCTGTGTCACTGGTTGTCAGTTGGTTTGGCACGGATTTGAGAGCTGGTTCATGTTCAATTTTGCCGGGTGTGGAAGACGCATTTAAAGACAATGGAAACGACCAGTGGTTTGCTGGAGGGGTTGATCGCCTTGGGGCGTATGTTGTTAGTCAACGGGAAGGGCGGCCCGCATATGGAGGCACGCCGTCCGATTTTGCCGTGGTCGATGGCATCCGGGACCTGAAGCAACGTGGTATCAAAGTTACCTTGGCTCCATTCATTTTAATGGACGTGCCAGATGGCAATGCATTGGCCAATCCGTATGGTGGGACATCGCAACCGGTTTATCCATGGCGGGGACGAATAACGGTTCACCCAGCACCAGGAGAGCCCGGATCACCAGATCAAACACCGCTCGCTGGAGCACAAATTCAAGCCTTTGTTGGAAGCGCACAGCCTGAGCATTTCACAATCTCTGGTGATGAAGTTCACTATTCGGGACCAGCAGAATGGTCTTATCGCCGAATGGTTCTGCATCAGGCACACCTTGCCAAGGCTGCTGGCGGGGTTGATGCGTTCTTGATCGGAACTGAATTGCGCGGCCTGACTTGGGTGCGTGATGGCATAGGAAGCTATCCGTTTGTTCAAGATCTCATTCAACTTGCTGGCGACGTCAAACAAGTATTGGGTTCTGGGACGGAGGTGACATATGCCGCCGATTGGAGCGAGTATTTTGGACATCAACCAGCTGACGGAAGTGGTGACGTTTATTTTCACCTAGACCCACTTTGGGCATCGTCGAATATTGATGCCGTGGGTATTGATTGTTATTGGCCGTTGGCGGATTGGCGTGATGGACGCGCGCACCTTGATTATCAAAGCGGTGCACGCAGTGTTCACGACCTGGAATATTTAACTCCACAGGTGATGGCTGGCGAAGGTTACGACTGGTATTATGCGAACCAATCTGACCGGGATGCACAACTGCGAACGCCCATAACGGATGGACAGGGTAAGCCGTGGGTATTTCGCTACAAGGACGTGCAGTCTTGGTGGGCAAACGCGCATTATGATAGGCCAGGTGGTGTCGAAAATGCGGTCGCAACGCCGTGGGTTCCGGAATCAAAACCGATTTGGTTTATGGAGATTGGGAGCCCCGCCGTCGACAAAGGGGCCAACCAGCCAAATGTTTTTGTAGATCCGAAAAGTTCAGAAAACTTTCTGCCTTACTATTCACGCGGGTCTCGTGATGATTTGATGCAACGGCGTTATCTCCAGGCAATGATACGTGCGTTCGATCCAAGTGCAGAAACCTATGTCCCAGGCGCCAATCCGATATCGAGTGTTTATGGCGGGCACATGTTGCCGTTGGATAAAGTGTTTGTCTATTGCTGGGATGCGCGGCCTTACCCTGCGTTTCCGTACAACTTGGATGCCTGGGGGGATGGTGAAAACTGGCGACTGGGGCATTGGTTGACGGGGCGTTTTTCCGGAGCGCCGCTTGCTGATGTCGTCGCCAAAATTTTGGAAGAAAGTAATTTCGAGGATTTCAATGTTGGTGGACTGTTTGGAACGGTTCCTGGCTATGTGATCGATCGCGTTATGTCGCCGAGAAACGCGCTGGTGTCGTTAGGATTGGCGTACTTCTTTGATGCCTTGGAGAGCGGTGGGCAGATCGTCTTTCGTCATCGCGGACATGAACCTTCATTATTGGAGTTGGAGCACGATGATTTTGTTGAAACGGGTGCACAAGATGCACTTTGTGTATTAACGCGCGGGCAGGAAACGGATCTTCCGGCGACAGCCAAAGTCTCTTACATTTCTTCACTTACCGACTACCAACAGGCCATCTCAGAGTCTCGACGTTTGGTTGGCGCCAGCGGCCGCGTGAGCCAAGCGCAGTTGCCGATTGTGCTTGAGGGAGAACAAGCCGCTCAAATCGCTGATACGTGGTTGTTTGAGACATGGACGGCGCGCGAGCGCATTCAATTTGCCTTGCCTCCGAGCCAATTGGCCATCGAGCCGGGTGACGTTGTGACGATTACACACGGTGGTCGTGAGGTTGATGTCAGGATCACAGAAGTGGCAGATCGCGGTGTGCGCCAAATTGAAGGGCGCAGCATTGATCGCGATGTCTACGACGCGCCTCCGGCACTTGAACGTCCGCCGCGGGCGCAAAGTGAAATCGCGATTGGCCCTGCTGAAGGGGTGTTTCTTGATTTGCCGTTGTTGCGCGGAACGGAAGTGGCTGAGGCAGGATATTTTGCAGCCACACGTACACCTTGGCCAGGTGGGATTGCGCTCTATTCTTCACCGATCGTTTCTGGCTATGCGTTGCGAGGTATCGCAACGCGAGAAGCTGTTATTGGCGAGACACTGAATGAGCTGACGCCAGGGCCAGTAGGGCGATATGATTTTGCAACGCGCCTTCAGGTTCAAGTGTCCGGACAGCTTTCTTCGCAATTGGAGTCTCAGGTTTTATCGGGAAGCAATGCCGCTTGCGTTCGCAATTCGAGTGGTGGTTGGGAAGTTTTTCAATTTTTATCAGCCGAACTCATCGCAACAGACGTTTATGAATTGTCTGCCCTTCTGCGTGGGCAAGCCGGGACAGAGGCGGAGATGCTTGATGGAATTAATCCCGGTGCGACTTTTATTTTGCTTGATGGTGCGGTTGCTGAAATTGATGTGACGTCCAATGATCTGAGATTGCCATTAAACTGGCGATATGGCCCAGCAGGGCGAGATATTGGTGATGCAAGCTACGTTGATATCGTTCATGCATACCAAGGTGTGGGCTTAAGGCCATTCTCACCCGTGCATCCGCGGGCAATCAGAACAAATGATGATATTGCATTGTCTTGGATCCGCCGAACGCGAGTGGGTGGTGATAGCTGGGAGACCGTTGAAGTCCCGCTGGGTGAAGATGAAGAGCGCTATGAAGTTGATGTATTGGATGGTGATGTTCCTGTCCGAGTGCTGAGTGTGACTTCGCCAAATGCCAGTTATACCGCGCAACAACAAGTCGAAGATTTTGGTGTGCCGCAATCGAGCGTTTCGGTTCGCATATACCAATTGAGTTCCACATGGGGGCGCGGGGCGGCGGCTGAAGTGACGGTTTGAATCTGAATTGGGTGTTCTCGCGAATAACACCCTTTTCGATGCTCCAATCTTAGAACGTAGAATTACAATTGAGACTGATTGAAGAGGGGTCGATATGAAACCTGCCTCATGGCTGTGTCATGCGTGGCCGGAACTTGGCCAACGTGAAGTGAGGGGAAAGAGAGATAACGAAAGGATTGTTGCTCTTTATCGCGATGCAGGTCACCCAAACATTAAACATGACGAAGTGCCTTGGTGTGCGGCATTTGTTGGTGCAGTTTTAAAGCGTGCCGGTTTGGTTACAACCAACTCATTATTGGCGCGGTCGTATTTAAGGTGGGGTGTTGCGCTAGATGCTGCACGTTTTGGTGCGATTGCAGTGCTCTCGCGCGGCTCCAATCCTGCACACGGGCATGTCGGGTTTGTCGTCGGAGAGACCAAGGATAGGCTTTGGTTGCTTGGTGGCAATCAAAGTGATGCGGTGACGGTCTCGGTGTTTCCAAAGAGCAGGTTGTTGGGCTTTCGTTGGCCGAGCGGTGTTGGTCAGGATGGCGCAGAAAACCGAAATTCCGCGCCTGTCGGCGTCCGACTTCCAGACAGCGTTTTGGCGCATATTTTGGATGTTGAAGGCGGCTACACCAACGATCCTGTCGATCCCGGTGGACCAACGAACAAAGGGATTACATTAGCGGTTTATGCACGTTGGGTTGGGGTTGATCTCACGACTGTGACACGTGCACGCTTGTTGCGTGAACTCAAGACGATTTCTGATGAAACTGTGCGTGACATTTACCAAGCGCGCTACTGGGTTTCGTCACAAGCCGGAGACCTTCCTCCCGCGTTGGCGCTGATGCACATGGATGCAGGCGTCAATCATGGTGTCGGGACGGCGATCCGGTTTCTTCAAGCAGCAGTACGAACGGATGTTGATGGTGAAATTGGACCGCTGACACGTGCGGCAATCACTCAACAGCCG
Source organism: Hyphomicrobiaceae bacterium (assembly GCA_050633705.1). Lineage (GTDB taxonomy): Bacteria > Pseudomonadota > Alphaproteobacteria > Rhizobiales > Hyphomicrobiaceae > JAJFHI01. Next base: position 142,634 of record JBOEGZ010000004.1, read on the forward strand.
ATGCTTCAGACATTGTCTCGCTATGCTGATATTCGCCGCAGGCGGTATCGAAAACTCAAACATTTTTGGCGTTTTGGACGGGGGTGGTTGGCGCGGGTCGACAAAACCTTAAATCGTGCGATCGCATTGCACGAACAGCGTTCTCCCACCAAACCAACGCTTACGAAGACCGATGAGATCAACAAAACGGAGAATGATATGACGCTACAAAATGGTGTGAATGAAACAGACGAAAAGTGGTGGGGACAATCGCTGACAATTTGGGGGGCAATTGTGACAGCGGCAGCAACGGTATTGCCAGCTATAGGTCCTATTCTCGGTTGGGATATTACGGCTGACATGGTGCGCCTGGCGGGCGAACAACTTGTTCAGGTGGTGCAGGCGCTGGCAGGTTTGGTCGGGACAACTATGACAATTTATGGCCGCGCACGCGCATCAAAAACCCTAGTCCACAAGCCGTTTACAATTCAGTTTTAGATACAGATTATGCACGTTGCGCCATATTGTGTTCATGCAGGGTTCAGGCCATGAGGCTTATTAACACTGTATGAGAATGACATGTCGAACATATCCTCTTATTCATATTCGCCTCTGTCTTGCCGCGACGCTTGTCGTGGCAGCGGCGTTGTTTGGGTACGGTGTGCCAGCCTGGGCCGCGACGACCTGTTATACGAATTGGTCTGAGGCAGCGGTCGTGGTTAAAAAAAACAAACTGGTGAATGTCGCCGATCTTGATGCGATGGTGCGCGATAAGCTCGATGGTCGCATTGTGAAAACGACACTTTGCTCGGTCGAAAAAGACTACATTTATAAGATTGTCGTGCGAAAGTCAGGTGGACAGCTAAAGAGTGTTTCAGTTGATGCCAAGAAACCATTTGCGGCCAAACATTAGGTGCGTTCGATTGGTTGGCTGAAAAATTCCTTTTGCCCAGTCTTTCTGTGAACTGGCCAAACCTTGCCAACAGGCTATACTTGGTGTCAGAAGAATACTGATTGGCAAAGTTAAGGTGGCAGGAAAAACGTGCGAGTTCTTGTAGTCGAAGATGATGAAGACTTGAATCGACAGTTGGTCGGCGCGCTTTCTGATGCGGGCTATGCCGTCGATCAGGCCGTGGACGGGGAAGAGGGCCATTTTTTAGGCGATACTGAACCCTACGATTTGGTTGTGCTCGATATCGGATTGCCAAAGAAAGATGGTATTTCGGTTCTCGAAGAGTGGCGCCGTTCAGAGCGCAATATGCCAGTGATTATTCTGACAGCACGAGACCGTTGGAGCGACAAAGTCGCTGGGATGGATGCTGGAGCGGATGATTATCTTGCCAAACCATTTCACATGGAAGAGTTGTTGGCCCGGATCAGGGCCCAGGTGCGCCGTGCTTCAGGTCATGCATCGAGCGAGCTTTCGTGCGGGCCTGTGCAACTCGACACCAAAACGTCTCGTGTGACCTGCGATGGGCAACAGATAAAGCTGACCTCGCACGAGTATCGTTTGCTGTCTTACCTCATGCATCACAATGAGCGCGTGGTCTCGCGGACCGAACTTGTTGAGCATTTGTACGACCAAGACTTTGATCGAGATTCCAATACGATCGAAGTCTTTATCGGACGGCTTCGCAAGAAAATTCCAGCCGATATCATAGAAACCGTCCGCGGACTTGGCTATCGAATGAGTTCGCCAAACGATGAAGCTTAACTCCCTAGCTTTTCGATTGTTTGCGACGTCTGCGGGTTGGACGTTGTTTGTGTTGCCGCTTGCTGGCTACTTAATTTATTCCTTGTACCGCGATGACGTGCAGGCGAGTTTTGATGGCCAGTTGCGCAAGTTGGTTACCGCTATTAATATCGACAGTATGGAGGCAGGTGCTGGCCACCCGGTTGCGCCAACCAACCGTTATGAACCACTTTTTGAGGTCACCAACTCTGGTTGGTATTGGCAAATCAAGTCAGTTGATAAGCCGGAAGAACCCAAGCTGGTATCAGCGTCGCTGGCAACGGCATCCCTGCCATCGCCGTTCGAAAGAAAACTTGCAAGTGACGCCGGTGGCGCGCGCTGGCTGAATGGAACAGGACCAACAGGTGAGCCGATCCGCATCGTTGAGATGGTCGACACACTCGGTCACGAGCCGAATAAGCCGCGGTATTCAATTATCGTGGCCGGACCGCTTGAATGGCTTGATGCAACAGTTGGTAATTTCCGAAACAGGCTCGCAATTGCCTTAGCTTTGGCCGGCCTGATGTTGGTGGGCCTGACGTTTATTCAGGTTCGTTTTGGTTTGCTTCCCTTACGACGGGTCGAACGCGGGCTGGCTGCTATCCGTTCTGGCGATGCGGCTAAGCTGCAAGGTGAACTTCCGGTGGAAATTGAACCGCTGAAGCAGGAGATCAATGCGCTCATACAATCCAACCAAGACATTGTGGATCGCGCGCGCACGCAAGTCGGAAATCTTGCCCATGCCTTAAAAACGCCGTTGGCTGTGATTGTCAACGAGGCCCGTGACAATGAGGGTGGGTTTGCCAGTAAAGTTTCTGAACAAGCAGCGATTATGCGCGATCAGGTCGGACACTACTTGGACAGGGCGCGGATGGCCGCTCGTGTTAATGTCATTGGCCGGGTGACGCCAATTCGTGAAGTGATTGACCCCTTGGTACGCGCGCTTGAGCGTATCCATCAAGACCGCGCCATTAAGATCCGAGTTGTGTGTGAAGATGGGTTGAAGTTCCAGGGTGAAAAACATGACTTGGAAGAGATGTTGGGCAATCTGTTGGACAATGCGTGCAAGTGGTCGCGTTCGACTGTTTGGTTGACATGTCGGGCTGAAGAAGGTGGCGCAGATGACGGTCGGCAATTTGTGCAGTTAACTGTCGAAGACGACGGTGAGGGTTTGAGCGAACAGCAACGCCAAAGAATTGGCAAGCGGGGTTTGCGTCTTGACGAAACAAAACCCGGCTCAGGTTTGGGTGTTTCGATTGTGGTTGATCTTGCTCAATCCTACCAAGGTGGCCTTGAGCTGGACGCATCATCACATGGTGGATTGTCGGCAAAACTGAGGCTTCCAGCCGTAAAAATTGCGAAAACACCATTGAAACGCCAAAAATCTGTTGTCTGATGTCGAAATTCTGCCCGAATCCAAAGTGTTTTGGGGGAAACGAGAAATTCAGGCGCTATTCGTTTTGCCAAGTGGGGCCTTAGTGACTAATGAGCATGGATAAGACCGACCGGCGATAAAATATGGTCGGGGCAAGAAATTGGTGTCCAATTAACCGCGAGGTTCGCGATGCATAATACGCGTAGAATGATCACTGGAAGCCTTGTTATTGCATTGGCTACGTCTTTGGCGGCTTGTGGGCCGAATGGTCCAAACAAGGCCGATACGGGTACGGTTGTGGGCGCGGTCGCGGGTGGCTTGCTCGGAAACACGGTTGGCAAGGGCAGTGGCAAAGTTTTGGCAACGGTGGCTGGCGCATTTGTTGGTGGCGTTGTTGGCAACTCAATTGGCCGCTCTTTGGACGAACAAGACAGAATTTTGGCGCAGCAAGCTGAGTATGCAGCACTTGAGCGCGGACAATCTGGTGTCGCGAAGGTTTGGCGTAATCCCGACAACGGGCGTTATGGCGAGGTGATCCCGAGTCGACCTTATCGACGCGGTAGCAACGATTGCCGAGATTTCACCCACAAGGTCTACATTGATGGGCAACCACAAGCGATGCGTGGGACGGCTTGTCGTAATCCTGATGGGACGTGGCGTAACGTTGGTTAATGCAGGCCAGTTAATGTCGTCGTTCAGTCAGCTTTAAATCGTTTCTGGACCGAGACATAACGAACCGTTTATCGCATCAGCTCTTGCAAGCCATTCCGTCCGTGCTTATGCCAAACGTTAGGGTAACTTTGGATATGCGATGCTGATTTGGATTGGGTGCGCGGTCTTAACGGCCGTAGTGGTTGCGGTAATTGCTCGACCTTTAATGCAAGAGGGTTCGGGTGCGACATCCATAGATTCGCAGGTGGCCGATCTCGCGGTCTACCGCGATCAGCTTTCTGAGATCGACGGTGACCAGGCGCGGGGGCTGATTGAAGACGTCGAGGCCGAAGCGGCCAAGGCCGAGCTTGCGCGGCGTATTTTGCGCCGTGCCGAGACTATTCCTAAGACATCGAAACAGCAAAATTCCAAATCAGATATGGCAGCTTCTGGCGATGGCCACCCATCTGTGACCACGACACACAGAGTAGCTGTGGTCCTTGCCCTATTTGTCCCGCTTGCCAGTGTGGCCGGGTATGTCTTGCTCGGTGCCCCCCATCTCCCCTCCCAACCTTATGCCTCACGCATCAATAAACAGCCAGCGAAAGCGAATGTCGCGGAATTGGTCGGCCAGGTTGAAGCGCGTCTGCGGTCCCACCCGAACGATGGGACAGGTTGGGATGTCATTGCGCCGATATATCTCAAACAGCGCCGTTTTGATGAAGCCTCTCAGGCCTATGCAAACGCCATTCGATTGTTGGGTGAAACACCCCGGCGGTTGCAAGGGCTCGGTCAGGCGCGTGTAATGGCAAACGATGGTCAAGTTGACCAGATTGCGCGCACAGCGTTTGAGAAAATTCTAAAAAAGCAACCGGATCATGTCGAGGCTCAATTCTGGCTGGCCGCGGTGAAAGAGCAAGAGGGTGATCTCAACGGTGCCATTGCAGCGTATAAAAATTTGTTGGCGTCAGGAGATAGGAACGCGCCTTGGCGTCAAGTTGTGGAACAGCGCTTGTCGCGGGCCTTGAGCAAAGCTGGAATGAAGCCAGATGCAAACGCGAGCGCAGCTCAAAAGCCCGAAGCAGAAGCAACAACGGCGCAAGACCGATCAAACGTTAATGCTAAGGCCTTTCCAAACGGCGTGCCGCCCCAAATTGTTGCAATGGTCGAAGGGCTTGCCAAAAAACTAGAAGCGGATGGAAATAACCTTGAAGGCTGGATGCAGTTGATCAAGTCATATCATGTCATTGGTCGCAAGGGTGATGCCAAGGCCGCTGCCAACGATGCCAAGAAATTTTTTCCAGGTGGTACGACAGAAGCGAAAAAGATCGACGACCTGTTGGTAGAACTTGATGCAAACGACTAACGACTGGAAGATGAACTCGTCTAGGATTACATGACTCGAAAACAAAAACGCGCAGTGATGATAGGTGGTGGTGTCGCAGTTCTTTGTGCGTCGGCCATTCTTGTTCTGTTTGCGCTGAAAGATTCCATCGTATTTTTTCACACGCCCAGCGATGTTGCTGCGCAAAAGGTGAGTGGAAAAGATCGCTTCAGGTTGGGTGGCCTAGTGGCGAAGGACAGTGTTGAACGTGGTGTGGGAACGAAGGTGAAGTTTTCTGTTACCGATACGATCGCGACTGTTCCTGTTATTTTTGATGGCATATTGCCGGACTTGTTTCGCGAAGGTCAGGGTGTCGTAACGGAAGGCCGCCTTGATGCCAATGGCACATTTCTCGCCGACAGCGTGTTGGCCAAGCATGATGAAAATTATATGCCACCTGAAGTTGCCGCAGCCCTCAAGGAACAGGGCGTGGAACTTGGCAAAACGTCTGAGCACCCCGATGCGAAAGATTGAGATCTATATTACAAGGGTGACGCGTTAACAGGCTTGCAGCCCAATAACTTCACGACAAGACCAGCAAGTTTTGAACTTGCAAAGGTTCGACAAGGACACAGGCATAATGATCGTTGAAATTGGCCACTTTGCTTTGATCTTGGCTCTGAGCGTTGCCGTTGTACAAGTTGTGCTGCCAGCTTGGGGCGCACAACGCAATGATTACAGAATGATGTCGGTCGCAGAGCCTGCGGCCTTGGCGCAATTTGGACTGTTGATCGTTTCATTTCTGGCGCTCACCTACGCTTATGTCACATCCGATTTTAGCGTTAGCAACGTGGTGGCGAATTCACATTCGACCAAGCCACTGATTTATCGTGTTGCAGGTGTTTGGGGCAACCATGAAGGTTCGATGGTTTTGTGGGTCTTGATCCTTACAGTTTTTGGTGCCGCCGTTGCGGCTTTTGGAAATAATTTGCCACAGACGCTGAAGGCCAATGTGTTGGCTGTTCAGGCGTCGATTGCCGTCGCATTTCTTCTTTTTATTCTGCTGACGTCAAATCCGTTTTTGCGACTTGATCCGGCTCCAATTGACGGACGTGGATTAAATCCAATCCTTCAAGATCCAGCTTTGGCTATTCATCCGCCGTTTCTCTATTGCGGTTATGTCGGCTTCTCGATGGCGTTTTCGTTTGCAATCGCAGCTCTGATCGATGGACGTATCGATGCGGCCTGGGCACGTTGGGTGCGGCCATGGACTTTGGCTGCGTGGATGTTTCTAACAATCGGCATCGCTTTGGGTTCGTGGTGGGCTTATTACGAACTGGGTTGGGGCGGCTGGTGGTTCTGGGACCCGGTTGAGAACGCATCGTTCATGCCTTGGTTGGCAGGGACAGCGCTGTTGCACTCAGCTGTTGTGATGGAAAAGCGTGAAGCCTTGAAGGTTTGGACGATACTCCTGGCTATTTTGACATTTTCGCTGTCGTTGATGGGAACATTCTTGGTGCGTTCGGGCGTATTATCGTCGGTGCATGCGTTTGCTGTTGATCCTGAACGCGGCGTCTTTATTTTGGCAATCATGGTCTTCTTCACTGGTGGTGGCCTGGCACTGTTTGCAATGCGCGCTTCGCAATTGCGCCAGGGCGGTATTTTTGCGCCGATTAGCCGTGAAGGAAGTCTGGTTCTCAACAATGTTTTGTTAACAACGGCGACTGCCACGGTTTTGATCGGAACGCTCTACCCATTGGCACTTGAAGCTGTGACGGGTGAAAAGATTTCCGTTGGACCACCGTTCTTCAACATGACCTTTGTGCCTTTGATGACGCCGTTATTGTTCGCCATGCCATTTGGTCCGTTTTTGGCTTGGAAACGCGGTGATATTTATGCGGCCGGCCAACGTCTGATGATGGCCGTCCTACTGTCGCTGGTCGCGCTTGTCCTTACGTTTGCAATGACACAACGGGGACCTTGGCTGGCACCTTTTGCCTTAGCGTTGGGTGTATTTGTTATGGCTGGTGCGGTTGTCGAAGTTGCTTTTCGTGCCAAAGTCGGGCGGGCAAATTGGCCGGAAGTCCGCCGTCGGTTGTGGAACTTGCCACGCTCTGTTTATGGCTCGATGTTGGCCCATTTCGGTGTCGGGTTGATGGTGGTCGGCATCGTTGGAACAACTGCTTATCAGACAGAAATTGTCCGCGTTATGAAGCCGGGAGATCGTGTTGTTGTTGCTGGATACACCTTGACGTTCAAAGACGCCAAGCCACGACGCGGTCCAAACTATAAAGAGCAAGTCGGCATGTTTGACGTTGCACGTGGTGGTGAAGTTTTTCGCCAGTTGATGCCGTCTAAGAGAATTTATGATGCGCCTCCGCAGCCAACTTCCGAAGCTGGCATTCACAATTCTTGGCGGGGTGACCTTTATGTGGTGCTCGGCGATCCGCAAAAAGAAGATGGTGGATGGGCGGTTCACCTCTACTTCAATCCTTTGGTTCGGTTTATTTGGTTTGGCGCGCTGATCATGTTTTTTGGTGGTGCCTTATCTCTTGCCGATCGGCGATTGCGCGTTGGGGCTCCGCGCAAAGTGAAAACCAAACCTGAGACAAGCGTCGTGGCTGCTGAATGATGATTTTTTTCAAGCAAACGCTTCAGGCCTTTGTACTTGCTTTGCGGGTCATGTTGATTGCCTTGGCTGGGACGGCATGTTTGCCAAGTGTCGCGCAAGCTGTAGAGCCCGATGAAATCCTGAGCGATCCCAAACTGGAAGCGCGCGCGCGCGAAATCTCTCTTGGATTGAGATGTCTTGTTTGTCAAAATCAATCGATTGATGACAGCGATGCCCCATTAGCGCGCGATTTGCGGTTGTTGGTGAGAGAGCGTTTACAGGCTGGCGATAACAACGAACAAGTTATCGATTATATTGTTGCTCGGTATGGCAATTTCGTCTTGTTAAAACCACCGTTGAACTGGCACACAAGTTTGCTGTGGCTGGCGCCATTGATGCTATTGCTCGGCGCAATTTTCCTGGCAAGACGAGCAATGTCCCAATCGGTTGGTCCATCTGATGGCTCAAGTGCGGTTGAGCTTTTAAGCGATGAAGAGAAAAAACGCTTGGAAGAAATTCTAACCGAAGCAACTGCCGACACAACGCCTCCAAACATCGATAAGAAGTCCTGAGGGCTCAGTATTGGTTTTACTGCGGTAGGGTGGTCGATGTTGTGCGCTGATGCTGGGCCTTGCGGCGAGAAGGTGCGGGTTTGGCGCCGGTTTTCTTGATTGACCGCTGATGAGATTTGGAGCGGCTCGTAATGGCATTTTGCTGACGCATAAGCGTTAACAATCGTGTCGAAGCTAGACCGGTTACAGGAAGAACCATGCGCCGTTGTAACGCCTCAATTGCAAATCGCATTCTCGGCCCATAAAGCCCATCAATCGAACCACGGTAAAAGCCTGCCGATTTGAGGTGTTGTTGTAGCTCTCGAACTTGCGATTTTCGCGTCAGTGGCGGGGTCTTGATAAAGTTTTGCAGTTTAAGTCTGAGTGGTGCAGCGTGAACGGCTGTATTGGCAATAGTTTTAGAATCCATTTTTTTCATAACACGGCCGTTCTGCATGATCATTTTTGCACGCAGATAGGTGCCAACATTAATGGCGACAGCTTCTGGTCCATCTGGCCCGTCAACAACGAGGGGGGAACCAGACGAGGCACCTGCGGTATCGCATTTATGTAAGATAAGTTTGTCTGCTGTTTGAAAGTCACGTTTGACGGTTTTCCAGCTTGTTCCAGGAAAACTTCGTGATACTGGGCATGCTACATCAAGCGCGAGTTTCCAGTTGCCGAAATCACGATGGAAGGCAGGTTGGTAGACTTTCTTTTTTGCCGCCAGTTTCAGAATTTTTCGAATGGGACGACGGCTAAGTTTGAAATGTCCGTGTCTGCATATATTTCGTTCAAGACGAATGAAGGCCCAATCGCGCGCCGCATCAATTGGTGGACGCAGGCGAAGATGGTCGGTTCCGGTTGTGACATTGAGCGCTGCAAGACCGTGACGGGCGCCTGCAATCCGTGTCGAATTCTTGTTGTTTTTCAATCCGAGCTGAAACGTAAAGTTGTTGAGGCGATGATTGCGTCGGCGTTGCGTTGCCGAAAGGCAATGGGCCGCGGTTGCAACAATATTGGGTGCAACACAAAACGCGCTGCAGACGGAGCGTGCACTGCGATCATAAAGGAGGCCGACTTTACCGCTGAGGTCGCGTCGTGATTTGGGTAAAATTCGGCGAGAATCTTTGCCAAATACCGCAACGGTCTCGATTTGGGACGTCTTGGCTGGTGGTGCCACGGGAGGGGCCATTGGGCGGGCAATCACGGTCGAAGTTGGCGTGTTGACCAGGAAAAACACAACTAATAGTGCCAGATAGCCCCGACCCCGAGGGTTGAGGTTGAAAGGCATCAAATGTGGGTTGGAGAGGGCCGGCATGTGTTTGAAATTGCAGACAATTGTTGGTCTGCTGAGCAATTTCTGATGCATTGTTAACACTCGACGCATGTGCAACTCAACCCGAAGTGGACGGCCAGAATGGCCAATAAAACTCAACCTTACAAACTGTTAAGGCATCCGAAATGCTTCGGTAATGCCGATCTGTCTATTCCGTAAGGCAACTGAAATCCTGCCATTTGGCAATACGGAGGATTACCTCGATGGCTAAAACGACTTGCCACAACAATTCAGCAAAACATGGGCCAACTGGTTCTGCACGCATTTTTGTGCGTGGTTTTGCAGTTGCAGCAATTTTGGGTGGGGCGATATTGGCGCTGCCATTCGCTCCAAACGTGACAACGGCTGGCGCTGAATTGCGTCCAGATCCTGCAACAATCGGAAAAATCGTTGTTCCAGGTACGCCTGGTTCCTTTGCTGACCTGGTTGATCAGGTCAAACCGACAGTTGTAAGTATTTCTGTCGAAAGTAGCGGATCAAACAAAAAAACCGCACAAAAACGCGGCCAACCGAAAGGCAAAGGTGGAAAAGGTCAGCAGTTTAGCTTCCCTAACCTTCCTGATGACCACCCTTTGAATGAGTTCTTCAAGAATTTGCCAAAGGGTCAGCAGTTGCAACCGCAGCGTCCAAGTCAGGCGCAGGGTTCTGGATTTGTTATCAGCGAAGACGGTTACGTGGTGACAAACAATCACGTCATCGACGGTGCGGATAAAATTCAAGTCAATTTCGATGGCAACAAAAAATTTGATGCTGAGTTGATTGGTACGGATGCCCGGACAGATCTTGCCTTGCTGAAAATCAAGAAAAGCGGTCCGTTTCCTTACGTGAAATTTGCAGACGAAACACCACGTGTTGGCGATTGGGTGGTCGCAGTTGGTAACCCGTTCGGCTTGGGTGGGACTGTTACGGCAGGTATTCTCTCAGCCAAGGGGCGTGATATTGGTTCCGGACCTTATGACTTTTTACAGATCGATGCGGCTGTAAACCGGGGCAATTCGGGTGGCCCAACATTTGACCTTCAAGGCCGGGTGATTGGTGTCAATACCGCGATCTTCAGTCCGTCTGGTGGCAACGTTGGTATTGCATTCGCAGTACCTGCAAACACAGCCCGGGAAGTCATCAAGCAGCTTCGCGAAAGCGGCACAGTTAGTCGCGGGTGGTTGGGTGTTAAAATTCAAAACGTCGACGAAGATACAGCTGCCAGTCTTGGTCTCGCTGAGGCAAAGGGTGCACTGGTCTCTGATGTTACCAAGAGCGGACCTGCAGAAGCGGCCGGTTTGAAGATGCAAGACGCAATTTTGAGTGTTGATGAGCAAGACATCATTGATAGTCGAGATCTTGCACGCAAAATTGCCCAGTATGCACCAAACTCTATGGTCGATGTTGGCATCTGGCGCAACAGTGCAAAGCAGAAGATCAAGGTCAAGCTGGGGCGTTTTCCAACGTCACAAGCTGAGCTGGCTGCCCTTCAAAATGGCAGCGGACCAGGTAAGAAAAAGATTGCAGCAGAACTGCAACGTCTGGGCCTCACTTTGGTGCCAGCACGCGTGCCAGGTAAAGACGGTGGTGTCGCGATCGCTGAAGTTGCGCCAGATTCTGATGCAGCTCGCAAAGGCTTGAAGCCGGGCGACGTGATCTTGGAAGTTCAAGGTGTGTCTGTGACCAGTCAGGCTGATGTTGTGAAAGGCGTGAAGAGTGCGCTTGAGCTCTCTCGTCGAGCTGTTTTACTCCATCTCAAATCAGGTGAGCAGAAGCGCTTCGTTGCAATCCAGCTTTCCAAGAAGGAGAAGTAGTTCTGGATTGATTTGACGAAGTGAATAATAAAAAGAGGCCTAATGCGGGTAACCGGGTTAGGCCTCTTGCTGCACAACGCGCCGGAGTTCTGGTGACATGGCGATCCATTGTTGAGGTATTTTTGTTGGAGTGATGAAGGGTGGCAGGTTAAACGTAATAAGGACTTGTAGAACGTCAAACTTGAATTCTGTTTGACTGAAGTCCAGTTTTAGTTGGTGACGAGAAGAAGGATCTAGGTGAGCACTTAAATATGCGGGTTTTGGTAATTGAAGACGATCATGAAACAGCGACATTCCTTCAGAAATCTTTGAAGGAAAGTGGCCATGCCGCTGATCTTGCCGAGGATGGTGAAGCTGGCTTGTCGATGGCGCGTGGCGGTGGATATGATATTCTTATTGTCGATCGTATGCTGCCGCGTATGGATGGCCTCGCCATCGTAAAAACATTGCGCGAAGAAGAAGATCAAACACCGGCCCTCATTCTATCGGCGCTTGGAGATGTCGACGATCGTGTCAAGGGCTTGCGCGCAGGTGGTGACGACTATTTGTCCAAGCCTTATGCCTATACAGAACTGCTTGCTCGTATTGAAGCCTTGTCGCGGCGGGCAACTCCGGAAGAGCAGGCGACACGTTTATCGGTTGGTGACTTGGTGCTTGACCGTTTATCGCATCGTGTAACGCGCAGCGGTGAGTCTGTTATCCTCCAGCCGCGCGAATTCCGTTTGCTAGAATACCTTATGAAGCACGCTGGACAGGTTGTGACGCGCACAATGTTATTGGAGAATGTTTGGGACTACCATTTTGACCCCCAAACCAATGTCATTGATGTTCATGTGTCGCGCCTAAGAGCAAAAATTGACAAGAACTTTGCAACGCCTTTGCTGCACACTGTGCGCGGGGCGGGATATATGATCCGTGACAGCGCTGGGTAACTTCGCGGGCGCCCTTTTTCGAACAACGGCGTTTCGTTTGGCCTTGGCAGCGGTGGTGCTCTTTGTCGCCGCCGCGGGGCTAATTGTTGCGTTGATGTTTTGGCAGACAAATACTGTTCTTACCGAACAATCGTTGTCGACGGTTACGTCTGAGATTTCTGTGTTGCAACGCGAAGCTCGGACGGGTGGCATTGCCGCTCTAAAAGCTGCAGTTCTGTCTCGTAGTCTGGCTCTGGGGCCAGGGCTTTACTATCTGTCGGATCAACAGGGGCGAAAAATTGCGGGAAATCTCTCGCGGCTGCCGCCTGAACTCTCCGGACTGCCAAAAGGCGGTGTTTTTCGCTATCGTAACGAACCGTTGGCGCGCGCCAGTGGGGATCCGACGCAGGCCAAACAACTGCGTCTTGCGTTTGCCATTCCTGTCGATGTTGGTGGTCTCAAACTTTATGTTGGGCGTGATATTGAAGATCAACGCCAGTTGGCTTCGCGCGTGCGCTTGATTTCACTCATCGGGTTTGGTGGCCTGGCCGCACTTGGCGTATTGGGTGGATTGTTGGTCAGTTGGATGTTGCTCCGGCGGGTGGAAGACATCAACTCGGCGAGCAAAGTCATTATGTCTGGAGATCTGTCACAGCGTTTGCCGGTAACTGGCTCGGGAGATGAACTCGATTCCCTGGCACAAAGTTTCAACATCATGTTGGAGCGGATTGAATTGCTCATGTCGGGCTTGCGCGAGGTTTCAGACAATATCGCCCACGACTTAAAAACACCGCTCAACCGTTTGCGCAATCGGGCCGAGGCCGCCCTTCGCGACCCTCGCGGAGTGGATGCACAACGCGAAGGTCTGGAAGCAACGATTGAGGCTGCCGATGAGTTGATGACGACGTTCAACGCACTGTTGTTAATCGCTAGGTTAGAGGCCCGAGCCTTAGAAGAGAGCGCCACGAAAATCAATGTTGCAAATGTTGTGAATGATGTTGCCGAACTTTATGAGCCGGTCGCAGAAGAAGCCGAATTGACATTAAGAGTGGCTGACAGTGAAGCTGTTGAGATGCAGGCCAATCAACAATTGCTGACGCAAGCTGTTGCAAATTTGATCGATAACGCAATCAAATACTCCGCACGCCAAACAGCGGTGGGGGCGGCACAGGCCGATCGCTCAGTCACAGTGAGTGTGACCCGCAACAATGATTGGGTTGAAATCGCGGTCGGTGACAGGGGCCCGGGTATTGCACCTGAAGACCGCGAACGTGTCTTGAAACGGTTTGTTCGCCTTGAAAAGAGCCGCACGGCTCCAGGAACCGGGCTTGGTCTGAGTTTGGTTGCTGCCGTTTCTCGATTGCACAAGGGCGAGGTTAGATTGGAAGACAACAAGCCTGGATTGCGGGTTGTGATGACCCTGCCAATAGCTCTGGACAAAACGGCGAACACAACGGCATCTTGAGGTCTGAGGTATTCGCCAAGACCATAGCCACAAGAGATGCGCGTGTCTGAAAAATCGATTGATAACCGAGCCCTTTATGAGCTGTTTCAAGACGCGCCAATAGCGATTGACGACGACGCACGCGCTGAAGACGTGCTCGGTGAGCTTTTGCTGGACACAAATTCGCCATCTGGTGCGAGCGAAGACTTGGCCGATCTTGTTTCCAAACCGCGCGTCAAGGCGCTCCTACTTGGTACAATTCAAGCGTCTCCCTACCTCACAGGTTTGATGCGGCGCGACAGCGAGCGCCTTGTTCGTATTCTGAAATCACCACCTCAAAGTTATTTTGACACGCTGACCGAAAAACTTTTTAACGACGTCAGTACGTGTGGCGATAAACCTGCGGCAATGGCCAAGTTGCGAGCTTACAAAAACGAAGTGGCGTTATTGACGGCATTGGCCGATTTGTCTGACGCTTGGCCTGTTATGAACGTGACGCGGATTTTGGCACAAACGGCTGACGCAGCACTTCAGGCGTCACTTGGGTTTTTGTTTGCCCAGGCGGTAAAATCTGGAACATGGGCGGCAGATGTTGATGATGTTGCTGATGCCATTGCCCAATCTGGTTTTTTTGTCTTGGCGATGGGAAAGCATGGAGCTTTCGAACTCAACTATTCTTCCGATATTGATCTCATCGTTTTTTATGATCGTGACCGCGCCAAACAACGCCTTTGTGAGGGACAGGAAGATCAAGGTTTTTTTGTCCGCCTAACCCAAAACCTCGTTGCGTTGATGCAAGAGCGAACCGCAGACGGTTATGTCTTTCGCACAGACTTACGCCTTCGACCCGATCCAGGCGCGACGCCAGTGGCGTTACCGACAGTGGCAGCGCTTGGCTATTATGAGACGACCGGGCAAAACTGGGAACGTGCGGCCATGATCAAGGCGCGGTGTGCTGCTGGAGACATGGAGGCTGGTGCCACTTTCCTTGATGACGTCAAACCATTTATCTGGCGGCGACACCTCGATTTTGCAGCGATTTCCGACATTCATGCCATGAAACGGCAAATTCATGCGTTTCGGGGGTTCGAGAAAATTGCAGTTGCCGGGCACAATATAAAACTTGGTCGCGGTGGGATTCGAGAAATTGAATTTTTTGTCCAAACTCAACAATTGATTGCGGGGGGGCGCCAACCAGATCTCAGAGGTCAAGAAACGCTCAAGACGCTTGAGACACTTGTTGAGAAAGGTTGGATTACGCCTGAGGTGTGTCGAGATCTTGATGAAGCTTATCGATATTTAAGACGGCTCGAACACCGCGTGCAAATGATCGCGGATGAGCAAACGCATACCCTTCCGTCTCAGCCCGAGGCATTGGAGCGCTTGGCTCGGTTTTCAGGTGTGCCAGATGTCGATAAATTTGCCAGCGAATTGTTGGTTCATTTAGGTCATGTCCAAACGCATTATGCGGCTTTGTTTGAAGACACCGTTGAACAGTCGTCCAGTTCAGCAAACATGGTTTTTGCCGGTAGCGATGAAGACCCAGAAACCGTCGAAACCCTCGCGGGGCTTGGATTTTCCAGGCCAAAGGACGTCATTTCTATCATTAAGGGCTGGCATACGGGACGGTATCCGGCGACGCGGTCAGAACAAGCTCGTGAAAAGCTGACCGTGGTCCAACCCTTGTTGGTCGAAGCGTTGGCTGAAACAGCAGACCCTGATCGTGCGTTGATCACGTTCGATCGCTTTTTGTCGGAGCTTCCTGCAGGCATTCAATTGTTTTCATTGTTGAACCAACATCCTGGTTTGTTGCGATTGATCTCAGATATCATGGGTACGGCGCCGCGTCTGGCAAGCATACTGGCGCGGCGGCGACGGCTGTTGGATGCTGTCATTGATCCAAGAACATTTGGTCCGGAAGCCCTCAGCGAGGATTTGGATAACGTTGTCGCCAGTGAAATAAGCCGGGCGGAAGATTTCCAAGATGTATTAGATCGCGCGCGGATTGTTGGCAGTGAGCAAGCCTTTTTGATTGGCGTGCGTGTCCTATCAGGCAACATCAACGCCAAACAGGCCGGTGCAGCGTACGCACGTTTGGCGGAGCGCATGATTGATGCCTTGTTGCTGGAAGCTAAGAAGGACTTGGGCGAGCGACATGGTCAATTGCCTGGCGGCGAGACCGTCGTGTTGGCTATGGGCAAGCTTGGTGGCGTCGAAATGACGGCAAGTTCCGACCTCGATTTGATCATGGTCTATGAATATCCCGATGGTGTTTTGGAAACAGATGGTCAACGTTCGCTCGATCCCGTAACGTACTACACCCGATTGACCCAGAGATTGATCAACATGTTGTCTGCGCCAACCGTTGAAGGCGCATTATACGAAGTCGATTTGCGCTTGCGCCCTTCTGGTCATCAAGGTCCTGTTGCAACGCGCCTCAAGGGGTTCGTTGATTATCAGGCAAATAAGGCTTGGACGTGGGAACATATGGCATTGACACGTGCGCGTGTTGTTGCAGGTCCGGAAGAATTAAAGCGCGCTGTTGAAGATGCCATTTACGCAGCGCTGACCCAGAAACGAGATCGCGCCAAACTTGTCGCTGATGTTTTGGAGATGCGGGAGCGAATCCAAAAAGAGAAAGGCAGCGATGATATTTGGGATCTCAAGACTGTGCGAGGCGGTCTTATTGATCTCGAATTTATCGCTCAGTTTTTACAAATGGCCCACGCGGCAGACCATCCAGAAATTTTAAGTCCGAATACAATAACTGTATTTGAGAACTTGAAGGCTTCTGGAATTCTCGATGACCACGATGCCGATTTTCTCATCCAAGCAGCGATGAAAATCAGCGATTTGACGCAAATTCTCAAACTTTGTTTGAGCGGCCCGCTGAACCCGACAACATGTCCAAAAGGTTTGCTCGATTTGCTTGCCGCAGCTGGCGATGCACCAGATTTTTCTATATTGGAAAGTGATTTAAAACAAATACTTACAAAGGTTCATGAGGCCTTTGAGCGCCTGATCTCGAATTAATTTTGGGATTTGCGACGGATTTGGGCGCGCGTCTTCGTTGTGTTTGTAAGCGGCTTAGAACACGGCCGACATACAGACAAGAGGATGATCTTAATGAAACGAACAACCAAAATCCTTACCGCAGGACTGGCTGCTGGTGCTGGGGTATTTGCGATTGCTGTTTTGGCCCATCCCCACGGACCAGGGGCGTTTGCGCGCGGTATGGGCGGGCACCATAGTGGACACGGTGGCTGGCATGGAAAAGGCGCACATAAAGGCGGAGAACATCGCGGGATGCGCCGCATGTTCAAACGATTAAAGCGGATGGACGCTGACAACAACGGCGAAGTCACCGAAGCAGAATTTCTGCGCCGACGTCAGGACCGATTTGCTCTGTTAGATGCAGACAATTCAAACTCTTTAAGTGGCAATGAGTTGGTATCGCAAAAGATTGCACACCGCGAGTGGCGCGGGCGTCGGTTCGTAAAGCGATTAGATGCAAACAAAGATGGCAAAGTCTCAAAAGACGAAATGCTTTCGGCAGCCAAAGCTCGTTTTATGGCAAATGACCTGGATGGTGATGGAAAAATAACGCGCTCTGATTTACCGCCAAAATCACGTCGTCATGATCGCAATGGTCGAGATGAAAGGTCCGATGATCAATCGTCTGCTGCGAGTGATGAGATTGCAAGTGATGAGGCAAAAGACGATCGCGAACATCGCGGCAAACATCACAGGAAACGGCATGGTAAGTTTCACCGGTGGTTCCGCCGACACCACCACGCGATGAAAAGCCTTGAAGACGTTGAAAAACGTGTGACGCGCCGCTTCGAACATCTTGACCGCAATAAGGATGGCTATGTTGAGGCCAACGAGTTCGGTCCGCGCAGGCAAGATCGTCTGGAATTTGCAAAACGCAAGCGCATGCATCGCCTTGATACCAATAAAGATGGTACGGTCAGTAAGGACGAGTTCTTGGAGAAAGCGCGCAAACGGTTTGCGGTTTGGGATCTTGATGACAGTGGTTCTGTGACGGGCGAAGACCTGCCACCAGCGCTCGCTAGAAAATGGAATGAGAAGTAAACAAGACGATTGCGGAACGGGTTATGATGGCTTTGCAAACTGAAGTAACCCGTTTCGCAAACGGTAACATCGCCAGTGTGCAGGGGGGCTGTGTGCCTCAAAATTTGACTATGGCAAAACCTGAGGCGGTGGCAATGCCAACGTTTGATGAGATGGATGACCGTTCGCTGTTGCAGGGGATCCAAGCGCGGCAACGGGCGGCGTTCGCAGAAGTTGTGAAGCGGCATTTGGGCTTATGTCTTGGGCTTGGCCGACGCGTGCTTGGCAATGATGCAGATGCTGAGGATGTCGCGCAGGAGACAATGTTAAAGCTCTGGCAATCGAGCGAGGCTTTGCAGGTTGGTACAAACGGTTTGCGCCCTTGGCTGGCTCGCGTCACCTACAATCGCGCCATTGACCGGATTAGAGCGCGTCGGCCAACGGATGATCTGGAGGCTGCCAAAGAGTTGCCACTGGCGGCCCGCCAGGTCAGAGCATTGGAAGAAGATGATGTAAAAAAAAGGGTGGAGCAGGCCCTTGATCAATTGCCAGAACGCCAACGCACGGCATTGCTCCTGTTTCACTATCAAGGGTTTACTCAGGCTGAAGTTGCCGACGCGATGACGATTTCGATTGAGGCGGTAGAGTCGTTACTCGGTCGCGCCAGGCGTGCTCTTCGAGCCGACCTTGCCGAAGATTGGCAGAGTTTGCTGTATGAAGGGCCGGAATAATCAGCTCAGATGATAAAAGCAAATGATTGAAGAAGAAATTATATTGATGCAAGCACCCAGAACATGAAGAACAATGAAACCGACAGCAATAAACTGGCCACTTTGAGAGAGGTCCTGGACAGTTTTGGCAGCGATATTGAGCGCTGGCCTGAAGATAAGAGGGCAGCGCTTACTGTTTTTATTGAGCATGAGCGCAAAGCACAACAACTGCTGGCGGAGGCTGCAGCATTGGATAATGTGTTGACGTTTGCCAGTGGTGTTGAACGCGAACAGGAAAATGCTGTCAGTGCGCGAATTTTGGCAATGCTTGATGACAACGGTCTTGCAACCAGCGATGTGGCAGCTACAGGAGCTGGAAATAATAAGCAGTCGATCGCGGAGGTTGTTGCATTTGATCATCGTCGACGCGTGAAGGTTTCGCCTGGTCAATGGCAAACAGCGGGGATGTTGGCCGCTTCACTGTTCATCGGAATTTTGGCTGGTCGTGCAGGGGTGTTTGACACGATGGTTCGCGGTGTTGAATCCACTTTTGCCGCCACAACCACATCTTCGCCACCGCTGTTAACAGCCCTGATTGACGACAACACGGAAGATTTCTCAGACGAGGACTTACTATGAGCGAACAAACAAAACCGCCTGAGCAAAAACAACCAAGGTTTTCGCGTCGCTTCCTGCGCAATGTTTTGATCGCATCATTGGCGGTCAATCTTCTTGTATTTGGTGGACTGGCCGGCGCGCGCTGGGCCCATCACAAATGGGGAATGGGCGAGCACGGGCGGGGATTGATGGGATATGCCTGGTCGATAGGGGGGGAGCGTGGCAAAAAAATGCGACAGAAAATTCGCGACGGTCGCAAAACATTAGATCCATTGCGCGCGCAAGTTCGTGCCAAGCGAGAGGCTGTGCGCGAGAAGCTCGGTTCTGAAACATTCGATCGTCGTTCTATTCAAGATGCGATGGCGGAAGTTTCAGAGGCACGACAAAAATTGAATGCAAGTCGGCGAACAATTTTTCTCGATACACTCGAGGCCATGACGGACGAAGAGCGCGCGGGCTTTTCAAAGTGGCGCAAACGACATTTTCGTCGCTGGGGCCGTCATCACAAGCATCATCGCCAACGCGGCGACTAAGCGAGATTTTGTTTGCTTTTGCCAAGGCGCGATGGATTTGGACCGGTTTCTTGCAGTCGGCCTTGTTGTGTAAAATTTTGGATTAGAAAAAAAGCTCTTGTTGAAGGTCTGCTTGAAAGCAAGTTTGCAAACGCCGCGTGCCCTTAGGCTTGTGAATGACTGTCAATGGCGCGTCTTGAACTTCAAGCAAAGCGCGGGCGAGACACAGATCAAGACTGTCTTCGCAGGGCAGCGACAAGCTAACATCAGTCGCTGTAATTTCGATCATGACAGAGTTTCCATCAAGTGTTGCTGAAAAGATGACCGTTGCGTTGTCGAGGGAAGAGCGCAGTGCGTCTCCAAGTAGGTTTATAAGGATTTGTTTCTGTGTCAGGCGGTCACATACAACTGTTAGATCTCGTTCGGCTCTGACAATAAAGGTGACTCCACGTTGGTTGGCTTCTTGTTGAAGATGGCTCCAAGCGGATTGAACAATTTCACAAAGCTCAATGGTTTGTGTGGTCGCTGGTGCGTCAAGACGGGCCAAAGCTGACGTAACGGCGAGTGTATCTTCCGCCGATTTCAGGAGAGCTCTGCCACTATCAGAAATGTGGCGTGTGTATTCATTGTATTGCGGACAACCAAGTGGCCCGTGGAGTTCGCGCTCCATCAAATCAGAAAAGCCGATCACAGCATTAAGTGGCGTGCGCAACTCATGGCTAACGCGGGAGGCTAGGTCGGTCCAGGCCTGGCCCGGTGTCGTGGTTTGATTGCAGAATGCTTGCGCGATATTGGGCGAGGAGAGCTGGTAGGTTGGATTGGCGCTGGTTTCTTGGTCTTGTTGCGACGGCAAGTCGACGGTTTCGTTGGTCGTCGCTTTCTTTCCACGATGAGACGGAGCATCTGGCAGCAAAAATGCCAAACAGAGCAAAAGTCCGGTTGCAACAATCGCTGTTTGGATCGCAGCCCCAGAACCGCCACTCAACGCCACCGTCAACAACGTCAGGTGGCCCAATACGATGAAACGCAAGACCCAAGTGCGGGTTCTACCGCCGAATTGACCTACTGTAGATCTATTCGCCAGAGCCCGCAGCGAGGTTAAAAAACTGGTCCAAGATGCTTTGTGCTCGCACCGATGATCCCCCAGATCGCTCGGTACATAGCTTCCCCGCAGGTTGGCGGACATGGTCCACGCCATCCTCTATCTCCTCGTCGAAATAACTTAGCTGCCCCAAAGAATCAGTCACCCCTGACCGATTCGCAAGAATCACTTGAACTGATTTGGTGGGTCTGTGTCGAGGAGTTTAAATCGAATTTCGGGAGGAAAATAGTTAACGCTTTCAAGTTGTAAGCTCATTTATATAAAGATTTCCACTCGCGTTTTATAGGCCTTGAAAGCCTGGCCGGAAGCTTATGGTGTCCAAGGTTTCGATGATGCGTCAGAAGAACGAGGAGAGTTATCCTTCCAGCATCTTGGAGACGATCTCAAAAACATCTCGTGATAAGTCTGGAGCTTTGGACACTCGTCGCAATGCCTTTTGGGCAAGTCGACGTCGGTTGATTTCAAGTACGCGCCAGCTTTTAAAGCAGCCTAAGATGCGCGCCGCGATTTGCGGATTGACCTTGTCAATGGCGAGGACTTGTTCTGCGACAAATTCATATCCCGCACCATCGGCACGATTGAACTGCACTGGGTTCATCATTGCGAAATTGCCAACGAGGGCGCGAACCTTGTTGGGCGTTGTGTGACTGAATAACGGGTGCTCGGTCAGTTTCTTGACATTGTTGAGCGTTGTTGTTCGTGGTGATTGAGCTTGTGCAGAAAACCAAGTGTCAATAACAACATGATCGTTTTTCCAGCGTTTGAAGAATTTATCGAACGCCGCTTTGCGTTCGGGCGCATTCGTCCACCCAAGCAAAATCAATGCATGCGCTTGATCTGTCATGTTACGCGCTTTTCGGAAATGCTCCGCCGCGCGTGCGATATCTTTCTTAGAACCGCGTGACATAAGCAATGTTAGCGCTTGATTGCGTAAAGCGCGTTTTCCCGTCGCATCAGAATTAGCTGAAAAAGCGCCACGCGGTTTCATCGTGTCATGAATGCTTTCGAGTTGACCGCCAAGTTTGTTGGCGATCATGCGGGACAGTTGGCGATGGGCGCGGAAAATATGGTCAGGATTGACATTGCGGCCCATCTCACGTGCCAGGTCAGATTGCGTTGGAAGCTTGAGGAGTTCTGCCTTGAATGAGGGTTCAAGCGTCTTATCTGCAAGAACGGAACTCAATGCCTTGACATAACCGGCTCCACGTGTCGTGCGCTTGCCTTTTGCGAAGGCTTTGACGATCGCAACCATTGTTCGCGTTGCATACGTGTTGGCCGCCTGCCAGCGGTTGAATGGGTCTTGGTCGTGGGCAATTAGAAATTCCAGATTGTCATCTGAGAGATTGAGCGAAAGATTGACCGGTGCAGAAAATCCGCGCAACACAGACGGAACCGGCTTTTCTTCAATGTCTGTGAATTTGAATGTCTGAGTTGATTTTGTCAGATGCAAAACACCGTCGTCAAGGCGTCCAACACCTGATTGATGCAACGGTAAGTCGTGACCATCTTTGCCAATCAATCCGATTTTGATGGGGATGTGGAGTGGTCGTGGTTTGCCACGCCCGGCTCTTTCGGGAAGTGACTGTGCGACTTTCAAAATCGCCGTTTTGTTTTTGCGATCATACGTGAACGTGCACTCCAGGTTCGGCGTGCCAGGCTGACTGTACCATCGTTGAAACTGAGTGAGGTTGCGCCCTGACGCCTCGGCGAAACAAGCGAGAAAGTCTTCAATTGTTGCCGCGTCGCCATCGTGGCGGTCGAAATATAATTGCAGACCGGCATCAAAGTCCTCTCGACCCAAAATTGTTTCGATCATCCGTACCAACTCGGCGCCTTTTTCGTAAACTGTGGCCGTGTAGAAATTGTTGATTTCTATATAGCTCTCGGGTCGAACTGGGTGGGACAGTGGGCCTGCATCTTCAGGGAATTGGTTGGCGCGCAGTAGGCGAACATCCATGATGCGGTGGACGGTGCGCGAGCGTGCATCTGCTGAAAATTCCTGATCGCGATAAACCGTTAAGCCCTCTTTGAGGCACAACTGAAACCAATCACGACAGGTGATGCGGTTTCCAGTCCAGTTATGGAAGTATTCGTGAGCGACGACGCTTTCTATGGCAACAAACATGTTGTCGGTGGCCGTTTCGGGTGAGGCGAGAACAAGCCGGTCATTGAATATATTGAGCCCCTTGTTTTCCATTGCGCCCATGTTGAAGTCCGACACAGCAACAATATTAAAAACGTCGAGATCATATTCGCGACCAAATCGTTCTTCGTCCCATTTCATCGAGCGCTTGAGTGATTCCATTGCCCAATGCGCACGATCGTCCTTTCCATGCTCAACGTACACGTTAAGATCGACGTCTTTTCCAGACATCGTCGTAAATTTTGATGCAATCGCGCTTAAATCTCCGCCGACGAGAGCAAAGAGGTAGCAAGGCTTTGGATGGGGGTCGTGCCAAACGGCATAGTGTCGTTGTCCACCATCTAAATTTCCCTGGTCCACAAGGTTACCATTGGAAAGCAGAATAGGTGCCGTTTCGCGGTCGCTTTCAACACGCACTTTATATTTTGACAGCACATCGGGACGATCAAGGAAATAGGTGATGCGGCGAAAGCCCTGCGCTTCACATTGGCTACAGTACATATCGCGTGAGCGATAAATCCCCTGCAGGGCGGTATTCTCATCTGGATTGACGAACGTGATAATTTCGAGTCGGAAGAGCTTTGCCGGTACTTTTTTAATCGTCAGTTTTGTTTTGGAAACCGAATAATCCAGCGAGGACAGTACTTTTCCGTTGAGCCGTACTTCGTCCAATTCCAAGAGTTCGCCATCTAGCGCGATAACGGAACTTTTTTTCTTTGCTTTTGGATTTGGACGAACCGTGAGCCGAGATTTAACGCGTGTGCGTGTTGGATTGAGCTGTACGTCAAGATCGACTTTCTCAATGAGAAAATCCGGTGGGCGATAATCTTTAAGGTGAATTTTGCGGGGCGTATCGGTTTTCATCGTGGTTCTCGAAAAACGGGCGCAAGACTCATGGTCCAGGCTGAATGATATGGGAAATTGTTATAGGGGGCCCCAAGAGGTGCGTCACTATCTTTAAGCGCCGAGACCCTGGCATCAAGAAGGCTTAAGACTGCTTAGCCACAATCGCTTGATAAATTGACAATGTTTGCACTGTGGGGGCCAGCGATAACACGAGCTGTGGCTTTGGCAAGCCGTCTGCTGTCGATTTGAACGCGCACAGCTCTCTCTTTCCATGACCGTATCATTGCGCCACAGGCCGAAACCCGTGCTCGATTTAAGCTTGATCAACCGCTCTGGCGGTTCGGGCCGCCTGTGCAAAGTTGCCCACATATTAACGGCCATTCGGAAGGTTTTCTTGCGCGAGGCTGGTGTCACAGCCTCAAGATTGATGCGTGAGCGTTAAGCCTAAAATCGTCGCGCGTATTTGCCAGCAGACGAAGTTGCAAGCTTGAGGCGATATTGGTGCCGTGCGGCGCTTCTCGATTCGTTTACAAATTCCTAACACGACAAGTATTTTAAGAGTTCATTTTCTATTCGAACCTAAAGTTGCCCATCGAGATGAGCGCTCAATCGTTGTGCGCTGTTTGCGTTGTTGGGGAAGCACGATGTCTTTGGAAGATCTTTTTTTTCGCACAGTAGCGACAATGCTGAGCCCGTTTGTGCCAACAAGCCGGATCTTCGTGCTTTATCTTTTCACGGCCTTCATACTCGCTTTTGTCGCCTATTGGCAGGTGGAAAAAGCTCATGAAGCTGAAGAGCGAGCAGAAGGGCATCCTGTTAGAAAACGTACCGGGTTTTTCGAATATGTGTTCGATCCCAAGGTCTGGCTACACCCGTCTTCAATCCAGGACATGAAGTTTTTTGCAGCAAATGCGCTGTTGTATTATGGCCTGATCAGTCAGTTTTTGATCGGCGCACATCTGTTGTCATTTGGTTTTTATGAACTGGTGGTGTCATGGTTTGGCGCGCCAACTGAAGCTGTGATTTCCGGTGCAACTGCGACGGTGCTTTACACGATCGCCAGCGTTATCGCACTCGATCTTGGCGTTTATGTTATGCATCTGTTGTTCCATAAGGTTCCGTTCTTGTGGAACTTCCACAAAGTGCATCATTCCGCTGAACAGCTTAATCCGATGACGCTGTTTCGGATGCATCCGGTTGATTTGTTCTTGACCAGTCTCGTCGTGATGTTTTTCCAAGCCGTCGCCTTTGCAGGATTTTTCTTCCTTATGGCAAAGGCACCGTCGGCCAGTATGATCTTTGGTGTTAACCTGATCGTGTTTGTCTTTTATGTTGCCGGCTACAACCTGCGTCACTCACATATTTGGTTGAACTATCCCGTTTGGCTCAGCAAAATTCTCATCAGCCCTGCCCAACACCAAGTCCACCATTCGTCAGACCCTAAACACTTCGACCGCAACATGGGATTGATCTTCTCGTTTTGGGATCAAATGTGTGGCACGCACTATATTCCCCGTGAACGCGAAAATTTGCAGTACGGCCTGTCTCGAAGCGAACCAAATCCATTTAATTCGGTCGCAGAAATTTACATCAAGCCATTTAAGTGGGCATGGAGAGATGTGAAGTCTTGGTTTGCAACACCACACAGTCGCTCGATCGTTTATGCCAGTCTGTTGGCGACGTTGGGTGCAGGTTTGCTGGCCTATTTGCACATCATCCAAAAACAGATTGCATATGGTCCTGCCCAACCCAGTGTTCATCTTCAACAACTGACCTGGACTGAGGTGCACGCAGCCATTCGCCGCGGCAACACAAGCGTCATTGTTCCGACCGCGGGAACTGAGCAGAACGGCCCATTCGTCATCTTAGGTAAGCACAACATGATCGCTGCGTATACCAGCGAGAAGGTCGCAAAATCGGCTGGTAAAACGCTGGTGGCACCGGTTCTGGATTATGTGCCGGAGGGTGATATTGATCCCAAACCAACCGGCCACATGAAATACGCTGGCACCTTGACGGTCTCACAAGACTTGTTTGAAAAAGTGTTGGAGCAAACGGCTCGGAGTTTGAAACTGCACGGCTTTAAAGAAATCTATTTTCTCGGTGAGAGCGGTGATAGCCAAAAGGGGCAGGAAGCTGTTAGCGAACGGCTTAGTAAAAAATGGGCCAGCGAGGGTGTGACGGTTGTCAGTCTTGATCGCTATTATTCCGGAAATGGACAGTTCGATTATCTCTTGAGCAAAGGTTACACCAAAGAAGAAATCGGCTTTCACGCTGGAATTCGCGACACGTCCGAAGTCATGGCACTCGATCCTGCCAGTGTCCGTCTCACACGGCGGAATATGCTGAAAGGTATGGATCTCGGTTTGGCGGGTGCCCCGGCCAAAGCAACGGCGGCAATTGGGCGCAAGATGTTGCAGCTCAAAATTGAAGCAGCCGTTGAACAAATTCGCCAGGTTCGAGCCAAGCTGCAAAAAAAGTCGGATGATTCTGACAAAATAGCCGCGACATCGACGCTTGCAAAGTGACGGGGCTTTCGCCCAAAACGCGTTTGCTGCCAACAACTTCGATTTCGGTATATTCAAAGTGGCCTACAATAGCGTAAGAAGGCGTAGGGAGAGTTTTGCTGCTTCCGGTTCTATCTTCGCGATATTGGCTCTTTGGATGAGCACAGGCATTGAAACAAGCTGACTACACATTCTGTATTGCTCCAATGATGGACTGGACTGACCGGCATTGCCGCGTCTTCCATCGCTTGCTGTCGCGTCACGCGCGCCTTTATACCGAAATGATTACGGCCAATGCGGTGATCCATGGCGACCGTGAACACTTGATTGGTTTTTCAGACCTCGAGCATCCAGTTGTGTTGCAAGTTGGTGGTGGCGAGCCTGGTCCTCTGGCACAAGCTGCCAAGATTGCGCAATCAATGGGCTATGATGAGGTCAATCTTAATGTTGGATGTCCCTCAGATCGCGTGAAAGATGGCCGGTTTGGCGCCTGCTTGATGGCCGAACCCGAACGCGTTGCAGCCTGTGTTAAGGCGATGCAAGCGGAGGTCGATATTCCAATCACTGTAAAATGTCGGATTGGTATCGACGAACAAGACAGTGAACGTGACTTCCAGAGGTTTGTTGACCAGGTGGCAAATGCTGGGTGTCGTGTGTTTATCGTGCATGCCAGAAAGGCTTGGCTCAATGGACTTAGTCCAAAACAAAATCGCGATGTGCCGCCGTTGGATTATGACCGGGTCTATCGCTTGAAAGAGACCCATCGCGATCTGACCATTGTCATAAATGGCGGAATAGAAACGTTGGATGCGTGTGAGAACCATCTGGCAAAACTCGATGGTGTGATGTTGGGCCGTGCAGCTTATCACAGGCCTTACATGTTAGCGGATGTGGATCGTCGCTTGTTTGGTGGTGAACAAAATGCGCCATTGCGTTCGCAGGTTTTGGGCCAACTCATGGACTATACCGCCGCGCACGTGGCTTCAGGAGGGCGTCTCAACAACATTACGCGTCATGTTCTCGGCTTGATGCATGGTCGGCCTCGCGCCCGGGCCTTTCGTCGTCTCCTAAGTGGGACGTCTGGTGCAAGTGAGCCTGGTTTGGAGAAGCTGCAATGTGCGATTGATTTGGCACGGTTGTTAGAAACAGAAACCACAGACCAAGAGACATCCGACACCAGTCCGGCTGAGGCGGCAGAGTAAGGCTTATGACCATCGCGACTGTGGCTGTTATTGACAATTTTTCCACGCTCTTATCTTCACTTTCCAACGTTGAGACGGTTTGGCTTGTTGGCGCCTTGATGGTGGCAGGTGTTGTTGCTGGTCTGCTGGCTGGAATGCTCGGCATTGGCGGTGGAGGGATATTGGTGCCGGTACTTTTTGAAGCCTTTGGCTTCTTAGGGATAGATGACAGCGTTCGCATGCATCTGGCGGTGGGAACGTCACTAGCTGTCATTGTCCCAACGTCGATCAGGTCTTTTACAGCTCACCGAAGCCGCGGCACCGTTGATATGCCTGTGCTGCGCCAGATGGCTGCGTTGGTTATTTTGGGTGTTCTTTTTGGATCCATTGTTGCCAAGTTCGCCAGCAGCGAAGCGCTGCGTATCATTTGGGTCGTGGTCGCAATTTTACTGGGCCTGAAGCTCGCATTGGGGCGTGAAGATTGGCGCTTAGGCGATCATTTGCCGGGCGCGTTTTGGATCCGTGGGTACGGTTTGTTTTTAGGGGTGTTGTCGACCTTAATGGGAATTGGCGGCGGCATCTTTATGGTGACCTTCATGACGCTGTTTAATCGACCACTTCTGCAAGCGGTTTCAACATCGTCGGGGCTCGGTTTGCTGATTTCAATTCCAGGCGTTTTGGGACTTATTTGGGCGGGATGGTCGGCGACGGGCTTGCCGTTTGGTAGTCTTGGCTATGTCAGTTTGTTAGGCGCGGCGGTTATTCTCCCGGCCAGTATGTTGGTTGCACCTTTAGGTGTGCGCATTGCGCACGGTGTCAATATGCGAACGTTGGAACTGGTCTATGCTGTATTCCTCGTTGTCGTCTCAGTGCGTTTTCTCATCAGTCTTATGAATTAAAAGGACGTCACGGATTGTTCGTTTGAAACCGTGGCGTTCATTTTAAGTCGTAATTATATTTTTTGATTGTATTCACCGACTTCCGGCTCTTTTGCAAGTACGGCGTCGAGTTCCGCGAATATCGCCTTCATGTTGGCTTCTGACGTCGGACTCTCAACCACCACAACAAGTTCGGGTTTGTTTGAAGAGGCTCTGATTAGGCCCCAAGTGCCGTCTTCCAGAACAATTCTGACGCCATTGACGGTGATGAGTTCGCGGATGCTTTGTCCTGCAATCTTCCCGGCTTGTTCGGCGAGATTTTTGTAGTGAGCGACGATGCGATCGACAACGGCGTATTTAACCTCATCACCGCAGTGGGGTGACATCGTTGGTGATTGCCACGTTTTTGGCAAATCGTCCCGCAGATCAGCCATGGTCTTGTCCGGATTGCGATCCAACATATCGCAAACGGCTAAGGCTGCGATTAGGCCGTCATCGTAGCCACGGCCCAATGGTGGATTGAAGAAGAAGTGACCTGATTTTTCAAAACCAACAAGAGCATTGTTTTCAAAACTAAAGCGCTTGATGTAGGAGTGGCCGGTTTTCCAATACGTCGTGGTTGCACCATTTGCCTTTAAGACAGGGTCGGTCAAGAACAACCCCGTTGACTTAACGTCGGCAACAAATTTTGCATTGGGATGTTGACTAGAGATGTCTCGTGCCAGCATCACGCCAACCTTGTCGGCAAAAATTTCTTCCCCAGTGTTGTCGACAACACCACAGCGGTCTCCGTCGCCATCAAAAGCCAAGCCGACATCAGCACCGACTTCTTTCACTTTTGCAGCCATGGCATGCAGCATGGCGAGATCTTCCGGGTTCGGGTTGTGATTTGGGAAGCTGTGATCGAGGTCGGTATTGAGCGGTATCACTTCGCAACCGACGTGTGCCAAAACTTCCTCGACAAAGTCACCCGCAGTACCGTTGCCGCAGGCTGCGACCACTTTGAGTTTACGCTTGAGTTTCGATCGATCACACAACATGGCTTTGTAACGTTCGGCCATGTCGGGCACGAAAATATAACGCCCACCTGCGCGCGTTTCATATTCGCCATTCAGAACGATTTCTTTCAAACGTGACATTTCGTCGGGACCAAATGTCAATGGACGTGAAAGCCCCATTTTGATCCCGGTCCAGCCGTTGTCATTGTGACTGGCGGTGACCATTGCAACGCCTTCAACATCTAATGCAAATTGTGCGTAATAAGCCATTGGCGACAGGGCAAGGCCAATGTCGTGAACTTCCGCACCGCCGGCAAGCAGGCCTGTCATCAACGCTTGCTTTACGCTTGCTGAGTACCAACGATAGTCATGTCCAACAACAATGCGTTTGGTGATACCGCGCTCGGCAAACAATTTGGCCATACCCAGGCCAATTGTGTTCAAACCCATTAAGTTGATTTCTTCGGGGAACAACCAGCGGGCATCGTATTCGCGAAAGCCTGTTGGTTTGACTTGCGCAAAACGTTCAAAGTCAGCCGTGTTTGGTACAAGGTCAGCGCGCGGCTTGGGCAGCATATGAAGTCCCTCTCGTCGTTGCTATGCGATGGCACGAAAGTTTCGCAGCGTCACACAAGTAGTTGGGGCTGGTTTGCCACAAAAGTGAAGGTGGCAAAAGGCCGGAGTTGATTTTGGTGATTTTCACTTGTGCAAGAAGACGCCATTCATTCTTTCGAGGCGGTTTTGAAAAGAAACAAGCGTCGAAAAGCCACAATTCAGTGGCGCTCACCTCGAGCAATTAGTCTTCCATGACCAGAATGCCTGAACGAATTTCGAAACGTGACAGGCGACTAAGGAATGTCATGCCAAGAAGTGTCTTACTCAATCGTCCCGGTTCGGCGACCGCACCACGCACATTTCGGATTGTTATTCCGCCGATTGAGATATCGTCGATATCAACAATTGCAATTCGTGCAATTCCATTGGCGGTTTGAGTGCGTGCTGTGAAGTCACTCTTAGAGACAGAGATGCCGGCGCGTTGGGCGACCTCGTAGCTCATCGAGACAACAGAGGCCCCCGTGTCGACCATCACGTCAACTGGGCTGCCGTTGATATAAGCCGTGGTTTGAAAATGACCCATGCGGTCAGAATTTAATTCAACCGTTCCGCCAAATGACTTTTGTTCTTGTGGTTGCGTGTGACTGGTCAATTGAGTTGGGGTCTGATCTGCATTCTGCAGAGCTGATCGCATCAATCCCCTGATATCATCAAAATAGACAACTGTTAGAACCAGCATGGCTCCCGCTGTCAGCCAGCTTCCCAGTTCTTTTATCAGTCGTGCTGTCGTGGCGGACATGCAACTCACCCATTCATGATATTAAAGACGTGCGCATAGCGGGCAATCTCCAGAGTGTTTGCCCACTACACGGCTAACTGCGAAGGGTTAGAAAATCCTTCGAGAACTCATAAGAGCGCAAACGTCTTAAAAAACTCATGCCAAGCAGGCTTTGACTGAGACTTCCAGGCTTTGCAACCATTGCTTCAATGTCTCGAAACACGATTGGACCTATGGAGATCTGGCGAAGGTTAACACGAGCTGAATAAGCTTGCCCGTTCGCTGTCGAGACTGGGATTGTGTAGGAGAGATTATCGATATCGATACCGGCTTTTTTGGCGTCACTGGGTCGTAGGACAACGGTCGAGGCGCCGGTGTCGACAAGCATCGTCACATTCTGACCATTCACTTGTCCAATCGCCTGGAAGTGACTGTCTTGGCGCCGCCGAATGCGAACAGAGTGGCTATCATTTTGATTGGAGGCCACAGTGACACCTTGCCCGGCGGGTAAGAGTTCGCTGGCGACGCGGTTTGAGACAAAGGCTAATTCTTCCCTGAAGGTATATCCGGTGATCAACGCCAAAACTATTCCCAGCCAAATAAAAGCATAACGAACGGATTGACCAATGCTTTGGGCAAAGTCGGTGAGAAATAGACAGGCATATAACACCATGATCGCAATGCCACTCGAAATTAACAGGCGTTCGGTGGTACCTAGATCGACGAATGCGGAGCTACTACCTGATAAGGAATAAACTGCTGCTGTAAGAGCTGCAAAAGCAAGAGCAAGCCAAGCATACATGACCGTATCCTATTGTTTGTTGCCGCGTTCGTGCGCGCGCCAGTATAGCTGGTTGCGGTTTGTCATTCAAAACACCGCATTCGGTCGAGATACGGGCACCGCAAGGCGAACCAAAAACATGTTGCCCAATGATGACTGTTTCAATGGATCGTGCTGAAGATTTATTAGTTTATCGGTTCCGACTCCGGTTCGGGTTGCGGCCGAGCGACGAGCTTGGGAGTACGAGTTGACTTAATTGTGGCGACGCGAGGATTGCGCCGTGATTGAGGTTGCGGTGCGCGTGTCGGCGCGATTGGCTGGGCTGTTGGAACCAGCTGGACATTCGTTGATGGGTAACGGGCGTGCGCAGGTCTTTGCGCGTTGGCCAAGACCCGGTCTTCACCGCGGTGGCTCTCCTGACCTAAGGGTTGCAACGGTGCCATCGAATCGAGAATTCGGTTGTTGGGAATAGTGATTGTCGCGACCGTACCCTTACGCAGCTCGGAAGAGAGGTCGAATGTACCACCGTGGAGTTCGATCAAGCTGCGGACAATCGGTAGCCCCAGTCCCGTGCCACCTTCGGCTGTTTGATGAGCCAGCGAGCCTTGACCAAATGCTTGAAGAACTTTTGGAATTTCTTCCGCCGGAATGCCAGGACCAGTGTCGCGCACCGATAAGTACTGGCCGTCATCTTGGGTCGTCGCAATTGTGACGGTTATGGTCCCACCGCGTGGTGTGAATTTTAGAGCATTCGATATGAGATTAAGAATGATTTGGCGAATTGCACGTTGGTCGGCCCAGACTTGTGGAAGATTGGGCTGATAATTTTCGATGATATGCAGCCCTTTTCCTTCGGCCCGCAGTTTCAGCAATCTGTGGCAGTCCTCCGCCATATCGGTGATGCGTATTGGCTCTTCGTGAAGTTCATACCGGCCAGCTTCAATCCGTGACAGATCAAGGATCTCGTTGATCAGGTTGAGGAGATGTGAACCACTGTGATGAATGTTTTCCGCGTATTCCTTGTATGTCGGGTTCGACATTTTGCCAAAAACTTCAGCCTTCATGACTTCAGAAAAGCCCATGATTGCGTTTAACGGCGTGCGCAACTCATGACTCATTGTTGCAAGGAAACGCGACTTTGCTTTGTTGGCGCTCTCGGCACGGCGTCGAGCTTCATCGGAAATCAGTTTTTCTTCTTCAAGTTCGGCAATCAATAGATCTTTCTGAGCCCGAAACTCAAGCATTGCGACGGCCGTTGAATTCAGGCCTTTCGCGAGAAATACAAAGTAAACATGAACACCAATCGCCATGGTTGCCAAAGCCAGATAGAACGGATCTCCCAGCATGAGGAGGCGGCCGACGACAGCCGCTGTCATCGGAATGGTTCCAGCATGGAGGATTGGCAAAAGCGTTGATGCAAACGTCATGCGAATGGCGAGCAGAATGATCAACGAAGCGAAAATGAAGACGTGCGACGAAAACAAAAGCGTCGTTTCGTTGTCTGCAAACAGGTTCTCAGAGAACAGCGAAGGTCCCAGAACACCGACTCCAACCAAGGCGAAGCCTGCCCATGTCACGCCGTTCATAAACTCGGCCATTATGAAATAGCGGCGCCACTGCTTGATGTCGATGTCGCCGCGGGGGTGTGCAAGGAAGCGTTTTGCTGTTCGCAGGAGCACCATTTTTGCCGCGATTACGAGAACCAGCCATAGGCCAGCTTGCAAAGCGGGCGCCCAAAAAATTGCCGATAGCGAAAAGAAGATCGATAGAGCGGGCATGGTGATTGCGGCACCAAGCTCATTGCGCGCAAACATTGACAGTAGCTCATACTCAAACTCTGGCTTGATATTTGTGCCGTTGGCCAATCTTTCACGCTGTTCGCGCATTTTCGAGGAGGCACGAGTCTTGGCATCGCGTTCAGCCCTGAGCTGACGCAGGTCGTTTTGTTTGCCAGATTTGGACGACTTGTCCATCATTGCGCTCTCATTCAAACCCTCGATCAAGCATGCAAACATGCGACAAGAACTGGGCCACCGTATGAGTTGGCCCGGTCCAAATGCAGCTTGAATTCCTCTCAAGCTCTAATTTCGTCGCAAATGGCTAACGGACGGTTTATTATCGTCTTTACAAGTGTTTTTAGGGGGGCTATGCAACTCGATAAATTGTTGCGGTTCATTCCGCGCCGACACCGAATTTGGGCAAGTATTGCTTTAATTGCCGGGGTATTGATTGCCCGCCATTTTGGATTTGTGGGTGAAGGTGGGTTGTCAGATTTGGAAAATGGACGCCAATCAAGTCGAGATTTTTCCGCCCGCCAAGGCTCTGGTGTCCTCACGGGGCGTCCAAAAGTGGTTGATGGCGACAGTTTTAAGCTGGGACGAGATGAAATTCGCCTGCTTGGTATCGATGCACCTGAAGGGCGTCAGATGTGCCAGAAGGCTGGTCGCCCTTGGGCGTGTGGAGAGGCTTCACGCACGGCCTTGGTCAGTATGATCGGCGCGCGCGACGTTTCGTGCGTTTTTGCTAAGCGCGATCGTCACGACCGAGCTTTAGCGTATTGCAAATCAGGCGCATTGGAGCTTAATCGCGAAATGGTAAGTCGTGGTTTTGCTGTCTCCTATGGTAAGTTTCGCCGCGAAGAGAAAAAAGCGAGATCTGACAAACGCGGTATCTGGGCAAGCAAGTTTCAACGACCGAAAGCATGGCGGGCCTCGCGAGGGATTGGTCGTTAAGGACTGATCCAGGCCAGCTATGTGTCAAGCGTTTGTGTTTAAGAAAATCAATTTGGGTTGTGAGTCGCGATGAAGATTATAGAAACCAACACAGCGCCAAACCCACGGCGTGTGCGAATCTATCTGGCAGAAAAAAAAATCGATGTCGAAATTGAAAACATCGACCTTACCGGCACAAAGTCTCAGGAATTTACCGCTCTCAATCCTATGCAACGCGTTCCAATTTTACTCCTCGATGATGGCACAATCATTTCGGAGACGATCGCGATCTGCCGATATTTGGAAGTGCTCAATCCTGAGCCGTCTCTTTTTGGTCGTACAGCCAAAGAAATTGCGATGATTGAGATGTGGCAAAGACGCGTTGAGTTGGGACTGTTCTTCCATGTGGCTCAGGTCGTGCGCCATCTCAATCCCAAAATGGCACCGTTTGAAATGCCGCAAGTGGTCGACTGGGGAGAGGCCAATCGCCCAAAGGCTATGAGCGAACTTGAAATTCTAGATACACAATTGGGCAAGGCACGTTACGTCGCCGGAGACACCTATTCCGTTGCAGACATTACCGCATTGGTGGCCATTGACTTTATGAGGCCAGCGCGACTGAACCGTCCCGACACCTTGACCAATTTGGCGCGCTGGTATGAGGACGTCACCAGCCGGCCTAGTACGCAAGCTTAATTTCTGCGACTCTGCTCAAGTGGATCCAATAAAATTCAATCAAATCAATGTGTAGCAAAAGTGTTCCCCAGGGAACACCCAGGCCGTTTTCATCACCTTATGGTCACTGTTGGGAAAAGATAATGATGATGGGATGGATATGAAATTGACCATTCTCGGGTCGGGCGATGCGTTCGGCTCTGGCGGACGAATGCAAACTTCATTGCATTTGGTCACAGATGAACGACAATTACTGATTGATTGCGGCGCCACCACTTTAATCGCTATGGCACAACGTAACCTAGATCCGAACGACATCTCGGCAATTGTTCTGACACACCTTCATGGAGATCACTTCTCCGGTCTCATTTGGTTCTTGTTACATGCCAAACATGTGGGAAAACGTCGTCGGCCTTTGACGATTGTTGGACCGGTTGGAACGCGCGAGCGTCTGGATGTTGCCGCCGAGGCGTTGTTTCCGGGATCTGCGTTGACGCATACAGATTTTGCGATGAATTTCCTGCAACACAACGAAATCGCGCCGCTTGACGTCGATGGTATTTCAATATCAGCTTTCCAAGTCGAGCATCGCAGTGGTGCCCCACCCTATGCTTTACGATTGGAGCATGAAGGTTGCGTTGTGGCATTTTCCGGCGATACGGAATGGACTGATCGTTTGTTTGATGCTGCAGCACTTGCAGATGTATTTATCTGTGAGTGTTTTGCCCATGAACACCCGACGCCGGGTCATATCGCGTGGTCTACGCTTCGTGAAAAGCTCCCTAAGTTGACGGCAAAGAGCCTTTATCTGACGCATATGGGACCTTCGATGCTGGCCAATAAAGACGCAATCAATGATCCTCGGGTATACTTTTGCGAAGATGGTCTTATTATTAATGTTACCCAACCAAACAAAGTTGCCCGCCGGACTAGAGACTAGAAACTGGGCGTTGGCTCGGGTGTCACGTTTTTAGATGGTGAGTTCACGTGGATGCATTGCTTGCAGAAATTCGTCGCTGTCAGGCTTGTGTGACAGACCCCATTGGTGAACCCTTGGCGCACAAACCAAGACCTGTGCTTTGCGCTCAGGCGACAGCTTCAATAGGTATTTTTGGTCAAGCGCCGGGAGTACGCGTGCATGCCTCCGGTAAGCCCTTCACCGATCCATCGGGCGTTCGACTACGCGAGTGGATGGATGTGGATGAAGATACATTTTATGATGATCGTTCAATCGCAATTGTCCCGATGGGGTTTTGTTTTCCAGGTTTGGATGCGAAAGGCGGCGATCGACCACCGAGACGCGAATGTGCCCCAATATGGCGCGAAAGAGTTCTTGCAGCCTTACCAAACTTAGATCTTGTTTTGTTGATTGGGAGCTATGCGCAAAAATGGCATTTGAAAAACCGTGCTGGGCGCAACGTAACAGAAACTGTGAAACAATGGCGCGACTATCTTGAGACGCCAACGTCCGGTGGCCCAGTTTATGTCCCCACACCACACCCGTCCTGGCGCAACAATGCATGGCTGAAAGCAAATCCATGGTTTGAGCGCGAACTTTTGCCAATGCTGCGCGAAAAAGTTGCTTCCAGTCTTGCCAAGTGTCGACAAGATAACGCAAGTGGCACCGTTGACCGTCGAGAGCGATTTTAGGCGAATTTGCTAAAGATTTGGCACACACCCGCAAATTCGAGTAAATTGTTCGTAGAACTTCATATTCGTGAGATTTCTTTTCTGTTTCGCCGCTCAATCTAGGATCTCTGCAGTGCTTGACGAAATCGACGTAAAAATCCTTCGGATTCTACAAGAGGACTGCACCCGTCCCGTTGCCGAGATTGGTAAAGAAGTTGGATTGTCAACGACTCCGTGTTGGCGACGCATTCAAAAGTTGGAAGAGCAAGGCGTGATCGTGCGTCGGGCCGCTGTTTTGAATGCGGCGAAAGTCAATGCTGGTGTGACCGTTTTCATTCAGATCAAGACAGACCAGCACAGCGTCGCCTGGTTGGCGAAATTTCACGAAGCCGTTGTCGACTTTCCAGAAGTTGTCGAGTTTTATCGAATGTCAGGGGAAATCGACTATTTGATGCGCGTCGTCGTCCCGAGCATCGACGCCTATGATGCCTTCTACAAGAAGCTGATCGAGCGCATTGAGATTGCGAAAGTTTCCTCATCATTCGCGATGGAGCAGATTAAATATACGACAACGCTGCCACTTCAGTACGCCTTGCCTGATCGCGATGATAATTAGCGCTTGGCAGTCTTGAGGCGTGTAATGAGGCTTGAGGTATCCATGCGACCGCCACCAGCGCGTTGCACGTCACCGTAAAACTGATCGACGAGTGCGGTGACCGGAAGGCTTGCACCATTTTGCTCCGCTTCCTGCAGGCATATGCCGAGGTCCTTGCGCATCCAGTCGACCGCAAAACCGAAATCAAACGTGTCTGTTGACATTGTTTCCCAGCGATTTTCCATTTGCCAGGATTGTGCCGCGCCTTTTGAAATAGCTTCAATCACCGAAGCGACATCCAGGCCGGCGCACTCAGCGAAATTCAGACCTTCAGAAAGCCCCTGTAGAAGTCCGGCAATGCAAATTTGATTGACCATCTTTGTCGTCTGGCCACTGCCTGCCGGCCCCATAAATTTAACGGTTTTGGCGTAACAATCGAGCACCGGCCTTGCGCGTTCGAAGGCGTTTTCATCGCCGCCAACCATAACCGTCAAGACACCGTTTTCAGCACCTGCCTGTCCACCTGAGACGGGCGCATCGAAAAAATCAAAGTTGTGCTCGCGTGCGATTGCATCCAATTCACGGGCGACATTTGCAGATGTCGTCGAATTGTCGATGAAGCAGGCCCCAGGCTTGACCGCAGAAAATGCGCCGTTTGGCCCCGTTGTGACGACGCGCAAATCATCGTCGTTGCCAACACAGGAAAATACGAAGTCGGCATCTGCGGCCGCGTCGTTTGGACTTGTGGCGACTCGACCACCGCCGTATTTTGATACCCAAGCCTCGGACTTGGCTGACGTGCGGTTCCAGACCACAACATCGTGTTGGCCCTTGGTAAGGATGTGGCCTGCCATAGGTGCGCCCATAACGCCGAGGCCGATCCATGCAACTTTTGCCATTTTCGCTCCTGTCGAGGTCGGTGGTTTTATTCGAAGACTTTTGTTAAACCGGATCTGAGGGCAAACTTCAAAAGAAAAAATGAATAGTTTTGCGCCCGCTTTACCATCAAAACCGCGCTTTGTGCGATTCAAGTGAGTTTGTATGACTGGATTAACACTCGCAGATGTAAAAGCTGCGGCAACTGCGATTGCAGGGGCAATCCGTACGACCGACTGTGCCAAGAGCCAAACGCTCTCGCAGGTGTTGGGCGCGAATATCTGGCTGAAATTCGAGAATTTGCAATTCACGGGCGCTTTTAAAGAGCGTGGTGCACTAAATCGCCTTTTAAAGCTCACTCCGGCACAGAGAAAAACAGGTGTGATCGCCATGTCGGCGGGCAATCATGCGCAAGGCGTTAGCTACCATGCCAAAAGGCTTGGCGTTGCGGCAACGATCGTGATGCCAATTGGAACGCCAATGGTGAAAATCGAAAACACCCGCCGTCATGGCGCCACGGTCTTGATTGAAGGCGAGACACTGGAAGAAACAGCCAAGTTCGCTGTTGCCTATGGTGGGAAAAAAAACCTGACGTTTGTGCACCCTTATGACGATGGAGCTGTTATCGCAGGACAAGGTACGATTGCACTTGAGATGCTGAGCGCGGTTCCTGATCTTGATTGTCTGGTTGTACCGATTGGCGGTGGCGGATTGATTTCAGGAGTGGCGGTGGCTGCCAAAGGCCTCAAACCAGATATCGAGATCATTGGTGTGCAGGCTGGCCTTTATCCGTCCATGTATAATCACATTCATAAAAAGGATTTGCCAACACGCGGCGACACACTCGCTGAAGGCATTGCCGTTAAAGCGCCAGGTAAATTAACCGCACCGATCGTTGCAGATCTCGTCGATGAGATTGTTCTTGCCACCGAGCCGGAATTGGAAGCGGCCGTTGCGATGCTGATCAACATCGAAAAGACGGTTGTTGAAGGCGCAGGTGCGGCTGGTTTGGCGGCTGTTGCAGCAAATAGAGACCGGTTTGCTGGCAAAAATGTCGGGCTCATTTTATGCGGTGGGAATATTGATACGCGCTTGTTGTCGAGTGTGTTGACGCGTGAACTCGCACGCGATGGGCGCTTGTCGCAATTGACCATTGATCTTCCGGACCGCCCCGGCCAATTGGCGCGCGTATCGCGCGTTGTTGGTGAGGCAGGTGCCAATGTTGTCGAAGTCTATCACCAAAGGGTGTTTACCGAGCTGCCAGCAAAAGGCACGGAACTGCATCTTGTTATTGAAACGCGTGACAAAGCACATCGCAATACTGTGATCGATGCGTTGAAAACCTCCGGGTATGCCGTCGTCGTTAAGGGAGGGTAAGGGCATATCGTGGCGTGTCGCGAAAAAGGCGGCCACCGACACTCCTTCTTGTTAGGTAAAACCATAACTTCAAATCAAAAAGACATGGGAGCTGAGAGGATCAATGATCGATCTCTACACTTGGGCGACGCCCAATGGACGCAAAGTCTCAATTATGCTCGAGGAGACGGGGCTCGATTACACAGTGCACACTGTCAACATCATGAAGGACGAACAGTTTGCTCCAGATTTTTTGAAGATCAGTCCAAACAACAAAATTCCAGCCATTGTTGATCAGGAAAATAATCAGTCGATTTTCGACTCGGTGGCAATTCTACTGTATCTCGCTGAAAAGACCGGCAAACTCATGCCAACGGAGCAGGCAAGACGTTGGGACGCGATGCAGTGGTTGATTTGGCAATCTTCGAGTTTGGGACCAATGTTGGGGCAGGCGCACGTCTATTTGAAGTTCAATCCAGACTTATCACCGCCCGCATCGCAACGTTTTGGTCGAGAAGCTGAACGCCTTTATAGCGTTCTTGATCGCCGTTTGGCCGACGAGCCGTTCGTTGCTGGTGAATATTCAATTGCTGACATAGCAATCTTTCCGTGGACGGCCCGATTTGCCTGGCACCAAATTGACCTGCAAAAATTTTCAAATGTCTTTCGTTGGTATCAGGAGATTGCCGCCCGCCCGGCCGTGCAAAAAGGATTTGGTGTTCCCAAAGTCGAAGATATCCCAATGCCCTGATTGAGTTAAAAAGTAGGGAATTGCCGCTGGCAGAGAAAAACCCCGCTTGGGAAAGGCGGGGTTTTTATGTGGATGTACTGGGAATAGAGAGTGTTGTCTAAATCTTGTTTGCGAAAAGCTTTTTAACGTTGAGTTGGGGCTGCAACCTTTGTTGCCGATTGCATTGATGTATTGCCCTTAACTTGTTTCGTTACGCCGATTGTGGAGACCAACAAACCACCTGCGATGATGAAGCAAAGGCAAGAAATAGCATGTGTGGAGCGTGCTGACTTCGCCGATGTCACGTTCACAGTTTGAAGATCCATTTCTTTCTTCGCTGTGTTTGAGTTTCTCGTTTCGTTAGTATTTTTCTAACCGATAATGACTTG
This sequence comes from Hyphomicrobiaceae bacterium, assembly GCA_050633705.1. Taxonomy (GTDB): domain Bacteria; phylum Pseudomonadota; class Alphaproteobacteria; order Rhizobiales; family Hyphomicrobiaceae; genus JAJFHI01. The sequence goes on from JBOEGZ010000004.1 coordinate 182,988, forward strand.
TTAGTCTATTTCAGTCGCCATTTATAGATAATCACCAATCCGTTAATTTAACGCCTTGTTAAGACCTGTTTCTACAACCGAATTGGCGCGGTAATTTGCAATGAACAAAACGACTTTGATGCTGCCCGGACTTATGAGAAAGAGCTGGGTTTCGCGAAACAGATGAAAGGTGAGCGAACGGGGGAGGCGCATCACACGGCCTTTGACGCGGCAAAAGTCGGTCAATTGGCGATACCCGCGTGCGTCGTGGCGGATGGTTGGCCAACAGGCTGTGGGTGAGGCTGGCTTGGATATGGTTTCGCCATCTTGGTCCTGTCAGACTTATCCCTATGATTCGGTATTTCGGGATTGAGTTGGGTGTGGAGATGTTGCTTTTGTCTCTTCGGCGATCGTTCGCCGGATTTCAACTATCAAAAATTCGACCTGGCGCAGTGACAGACCTGCGATCAGAAATTGCAGAAGTTGCTCGGTGGCACATGCAAGCATTGCATCCGTTGGTTTGTACCATCGCCTGTCTGGCCGTGTTTTTTTCCGGCAGCTTCTCGGCTCAAGCTTCAGAAGAAAAACGCATCGCACTCATCGTCGGCAACAGTTCCTATAAGACTGTACCTCTCGCCAATCCTGCAAAAGATGCAAGGTTGATGGCTAAGACGTTAGCATTTGTTGGCTTTGAGGTTACTGAGCTGATCGATGCTGATGGTCCGGCTATGAAAAAGGCCGTTCTTGAATTTGGTCGCGCATTACAAGGCTCCGACAGCGTCGGCGTATTCTATTACGCAGGGCATGGCGTTCAAGTTGATGGCCAGAATTTCCTCATCCCCTTGAAGGCCGATATCAAGAGTACTCAAGAGGTCGCACTGACAGGGATCAACCTTAATGAGTTGCTGAAAACGATGGCGCGGGCCTCCAGCCGTTTGAACATTGCCATTTTAGATGCCTGTCGTGACAATCCATTTGCTGGCAATACCCGGACCTTGAAACGCGGCTTGGCACCGGTGCGCGCGCCAACGGGAACCTTTATCGCCTATGCAACCGGACCAGGCGATGTCGCATATGATGGCGACGGCGACAATAGTCCCTATACATTTGCGCTTTCAAAAGCATTGCCCGTTGCAGACATTCCGATTGAGGAGGTCTTTCGCAGGACGCGTCGAGAAGTCTTGAGCGTGACCGAGAAAAAGCAAACGCCATGGGAACACTCCTCACTGACAGGAGAGTTTTTCTTCAACCCGATTGCGACGCGCCCTGAAAACAGCAAAAACCTTGCCTCACGATTGCCGGGGATCGGACGGGAGACAATTCGTGAGTTGGTCGCTTGGGAAAAGATAAAGGACGCAAAAGATATCGCCGCTCTTGAAGCTCATATCAAGAAGTACCCTGAAGGCGTTTTCACCGAGCTTGCAATCGTTAAACTTTCCCGGATTAAAGCGGCCCCCACGAAGACGGCCTGGTCGTCGATTGTAACAGGCAAGATCACGAACCGCTCGCCAATCGAACTTGCCGAAGAATCTTATGAGCTAGGTGTCAAAACTGAATCCGACGCCTTCGATGAAATCAGCAACGTCAAAGCATTCGGTTTTTATAAACAGGCAGCCGAGAACGGACTGCCTGCTGCGATGTTCCGGCTGGCCCGCATGTACGATCGCGGCAAGGGCGCACCTCGAGACCTTGAGGAAGCAGCCAATTGGTATAAAAAGGCCGCCGAAGGTGGTCATGTTGGCGCAATGGCATCGCTCGGCACCCTTTATGAGTTTGGCCAAGGTGTGGAAAAAAATCTCGTGCTGGCGCTTCTCAATTATCGTTTGGCCGCCGAAGCTGGCGATCGCAACGCGATGACCAGTCTTGCCTACCTCTATGCCCAGGGAAAGGGTGTAGCAAGTGATCCCGGCCAGGCACGTCGGTGGTATGGTACAGCCGCAGAACTTGGTCAGGTACGTGCGATGTTCAATCTGGCATTGTTGTTAAAAAGCGGTAAGGGGGGGCGTAAAGATAGACCGACCGCGGTTAAGTGGCTGAAAGCAGCAATGGAGAAGGGGCACTCCGGAGCCATGCGGGAGTTGGCATTTCTCTACGATGTGGGTCGTGGCGTTGTGCGCTCTTCTGGCAAGGCTGCAGAATTATTTTTAGCAGCTCTGGCTGCCGGAGATAAGCAAGCCCGCGATGATGTGCGTTTAAAAAGGCGTCATTGGACATACTGGACAAAGCGTCAGATGCAACGCCAGCTTACGGCCCGAGGCCTATATGACGGCTATGTTCATGGATTTATGGATGGCCGCACCCGCATTGCCTTGGAGGCGTTGGCGGGGCAAGCGATTGCGAAACAATAAGGGGTGTTGCTTGCGGGTAATTGGCGTGCGTTTATCTGACAGTTAAGATCTCACGAAGTTAAGAGATCGGACGTGTTACACGCGATTGGCCGGGTATCCAAAAACAAATCTTTCATCTGGTCATGAATGACAAAAGACGCATAGTCTTATGCTTGAGGCGCTGGGTATCAGAGTTCTGCTAAAAAAAATCTATTGCGCAACGGCCTGGGCTGCGTGCATCGTGTTGTTTGCAGGCATTCAGTCAGCTTCGTCTGACGCCCAAACTTCAGACAAAAATACGGCTTTCGATCCCTCGGCAAACGGGTCTGTGTCTGCCAGTAAAGACAACTTTCAAATTGGGCCTCAAATTGGGCCCATACCGCCAGACACCCCGCTTGCTGCCAAAGCCTATCAAGTTCTCAAAAAGCATTGCGCGCGTTGTCATCAGGCTGGCCTGCTGGATCGGCCAGAAGCGCTTGGGCGTTTGGCAAATATTTTGGAAATTGACGCGATTGCGCGCGAAGGCAATCTTGTTCGGCCGGGAGATCCAGACGCCTCGCCGCTCTACCTCAATATGCTGACGCAACAAATGCCACCCCACAGCGATCGTCTCGGTGGCGATGGCGATAGCGCGGGCAAGCCAGTACCCGTTGTTGCCATTAGCGACATCCGTACAATTCGCAGATGGATCTCCGACCTGCCCAAACGGGCTTTGAGCTGCGAAGGCGAGCGCGCCAGTGATCCGGCAACGGCTGGGCCATTAATGCGCGATTGGTTGAAGACGCTAACCCAAGACGAGGCACAAGATACGCGTTTTATTTCCATGCTCGCGCTTTACAACGGTTGCAGCACTGAGCGTGAACGCAGTCTCTATTTTAGAGCCTTATCGGATGTTATGAATCTTGTGTCGCAAAATGAGCAGAAAGTTCAGTTCGAAGCGCTGGGTGACGATGGGATTATTCTCGCGTTTCGCTTATCGCAAATCGGTTGGGATAAGCGCGATTGGAAAGTCATCACAGCCGAACCACCAGGCTTTTCCCTCATTTCACAGTCCCCGGAATTCGACAATGTCATCGCCGCAACGCGCACCATACAACCAATTGTTCCGGCTGCCTGGTTGGCTGAACGGTTGCGCACGCTTGGCGATTTGGAGCAAGAAACGAGGCGACAACTCACTGAGAATGAACCCAAGCTTTTAGGTCTGGATCTCATCAGTGGACTGGCGCGGCGTGGCGCGTTGCCTGTTGATCTTGAGATTGGCGCTGCCGAATTGGGGCTGACGCGTGAGGCGTTAGCAAAACGTTTGGATCAAGTGACGGGCCCGGCGCGCGCGGCAGCACGCTACCTTGCCAGACGCGGCGTTCTAAAACGCGCTACGTTTAGTCGTGTTGCTCGAGAAGTCGTTTATGGCTCGGCCGAAGCCTTGCCGCTTGAGCCGTCGGGTGAATTGTTTTTGTGGACCGATAAACTGCATTACAAAGCCGGTGATTTGGCAGTGGTGCATGCCGCGACGTCGACAACGTGTTTTCTAACGGTGTTCGGTGTTGATGGAAATGGAAACACCACGGTGCTATTTCCAAATGATTTCGATCAGAACAATAAGCTGGTGCCGGGACGTGAAATCATGGTGCCAGAGCCAACCGCGCCATTCCAATTGCGCATCAACAATACGGCTCCCGAATCCATTGTCGGAGTTTGCACGCCTCAAACACGCAATCCTCCAGCCGTGCGACATACATTCGAACGCCAACGTTTTACCATTCTTGGAAAATGGGAAAATTTTCTTGATACCAGCCTAAAAACCGAACGAAAAAGTCGATTTGAGAATGGCCGCGCGACCGGCAAGCCACCAGAGCCGCAAATTCGTGCAGCGATCTCATTGCAGGCAGAGTAAACGTTCTCCCCAAAAGTGCGAAAAAGCCGCATGTTTTCGTCTGTCTGTTCCTTAGGGAAACTCTAAGTGCACCAAAACCCTTTACCTTCCCGGGATGGGGCCTTATTTCAAGCCTTGGAGATTTTATTGCCGGGTGCTGGTGCGTTTGGCATTCGGATTAATTTGATATGACCCAAATCGCGGTCGTGGAGGTCCTATGCGATGGAGACATTCGCCAATGCTGCAGCATTAATTGCCGCCCGCAAACCTGAGCGTCCGGTTTTAGGTCTGCGGCCGCATGCATCCGGCCGCGCCGCGCGTTGGTTCCTTGATCGTTTTGATGGCGACGTCGCCTTTGCTTACAAGGCCAATGATTCTGTGTTTTTGATTGGTGCGTTGTATGGCGCTGGCATCCGTCATTTTGACGTGGCGTCCCTGCCTGAGATTGAAGATGCAGCAACCATTCCTGATGCTGTCTTGCACTTCATGCACCCGGTGAAATCACGAAGTGCCATCCGCAGGGCCTATGCTCTGGGTGTGCGTAGCTTTGCAGTTGATAGCGACGACGAACTCGACAAGGTCATCGAAGAGACATCAACTGATGGACAACCCGCTGACGATTTGAAGTTGTTTGTGCGCTTGTCAGTTCCAGCGATCAACAGTCGAATTCCGTTGGAGCATAAATTTGGAATTTCCGGCCCCTCGGCAACAGAACTGTTGCAAAAGGCACGGCTTGTTGCCAGCGAGCTTGGCATTACGTTTCATGTCGGCTCTCAAACAACAACGCCCCAAGCCTTCATTGTGGCACTCGAAGAAGTTCAAAAACTCATTGTACGAGCCAGCGTCGTAATTGATTGCCTTGATGTTGGTGGTGGGTTTCCGTCGCGTTATGGCGATGAAGAGCCATCGTCAATGGACGAGTTTATGGACACAATCGATCAATGTGTTGACAAGTTGGCCGTGCCGGAAACGGTGCGTTTGATGTGTGAACCTGGGCGGGCTTTGGTTGCTGAAGCTGAAAGCTTGATTGTTCGTGTTGATGCCCGTCGCGGCAACAGCCTATATGTCAATGATGGGGCATACGGTATGCTGTTTGATGCGGCACACTTGGGGTTTGTGTTTCCAACAAAGCTTGTATCACGCGACGTTGGAGCCAACACTGCGATGCAGGCTTTCGAATTGTGGGGACCAACTTGCGATTCAATTGATCAAATGAAGGGGCCCTTCATGTTGCCGGGCTGTGTTCGCGAAGGCGACTATATCGAAATTGGAAATGTCGGCGCTTATGGACGTGCGATTGCTGGCAGCTTCAATGGATATGGCGACTATGACGAAGCCATTCTTCTCGATGAGCCCATGTTGTCGATGTATGATACCAACGCCCAAAAAGCGGTTGGCAGTGGCCAGAGTTAAAAATACAACCTGACCTTGCTTGTCATTGTTGTAGATGATCGTGGCCATCTGCGCCGTGTAATAAGTTTTGGGGCTGACGGTTGGGGTAATTCCAGGACGGAAAAACGTTTGAATTAGTTCGGCGTATTAGGCGGTGTTCTTGATCACGAATGTGAACACACCATCAGCTTCCTTACTCGATACAAGCTTGTAGCCGGTCGCCTTGCAAAATGCCACGAAGTCATCAACTGAGCCTGGATCTGTTGCGAGAATCTCTAATGTGCCGCCTGATGGCACATCTTTCATGGCTTTTTTGGCTTTCAGAATTGGAATGGGGCAATTCATGCCGGTCGTATCAAGTGTCATTGTGGCCATGTGCACTCTCTTTTGTGGCGTTTGGGGCGGTGTTGTCTACGCTGGGCGGTCGGCATTTGTAGGGTCGAGGCCCGGCAGAATCGTAAAGTCAGTGTAATTTCATTTTCTTAGGAGCATTGCGAACACGACATGCGATAAACAACGCAGGGTGGTAATTTTCGAGAACATTCATTGTTTAAGCTATTGTTGCAGTGCGCTCAACTTTGCCATTTGCGCGCCATTTTCAAGGGACCGGCTTGCGCAATAGTTCGTGACGGGGCAACGTCTGGCGCAGACCTATTGATTCCACAGATTTTACAAAAATCGCAAGCGGTGCTCTGACATCATTTGCGCGTGTTTTTGGAAATGAATTTGGACGTTGGATCTGTAGTTTATTGATGTTTTGCAAAAGCGACGGTGCTTTGTGCGTCGTGAGTTCTGGGGGAGGCCCATAAGGTGAGCGAGTCTGCGCCACAACGATCATTTCGTTTCTCGTTTGGTATCGAAAAACTTGGCCTGATTGCGTTGAAAGCGCCCGTGCTTTCGGCTCTCCTTACGCTTTTACTGAGCGCACTTGCCATTTTCGGGGTGATGCGGCTCCAGGTTGATGACAGCTTATCGGAGTTGTTTCGCGCGGACACAAAAGAATTTCGTCAATATGAAGAGATTGATCGGCGTTTTCCCTCCAGTGAATTCGATGTCTTGGTGGTTGCTGAAGGCGACGATCTTCTCAAGCGGCCACAATTAGAAGCTTTCGGCAATTTGGCGATCGAGTTGCAATTGGGCGATGGCGTCAATGGACTTGTCTCAATGCTGTCGGCACGTGGCAAACCAGATGAGACAGGCTATGCACCGCCGATCGTCCCTGATCCGTTGCCCGAGGATGATGCCGCCTATGCGGCGGTCATCGAGAAGCTGCGCAGTAATGAAATTGTCAATGGCAAGTTTTTGTCAAACGATGGCACGTTAGGGCTCATTGTCATTTCGCTCGACCGTGACGCGGTTCGCGAGCAATCGGCCAAAACAATCATTGAAGGGATTCGCGAGACAGCACGGACGGAACTGGATGGGACGGGCCTGCGCTGGAATTTAACTGGCGCGCCAGTTATGCAGCTTGAAATTCGCAACGCGGTTGAGCGCGATCGACTGGTTTACAACGGCCTAGGCTTACTTGCGGGCCTGTTCATTGCCTTCCTCTTTTTCCGTCGTATTTCTTTAACGTTGCTTGCGGTTGTCGGCCCAACAATCGCAATCTTATGGACCCTTGGCGTGCTTGGTGCGCTCGATTTTCGCCTAAACCTCTTTATCAATGTGATTACACCATTGATTTTGGTTTCGGGATTTTCCGATTCTATGCACCTCGTATTTGCGGTCCGCCGCGGCGTCATGGCGGGGCTCGATCGCATTGAAGCGGCCCGCCGGGCGGTACAAGAAGTTGCACCGGCGTGTTTGTTGACAGCAATGAATGCCTCGTTGGCGCTCTTGTCGTTTTCATTCGCTGAATCGGCGCTCATTCGCACGTTCGGCGCAGCTGCACTGTTAGCTGTGGCGATTTCCTACATCGCCGTTGCTGTTGTTGTTCCCACACTTGCGGCATTGTTGGTCAGGCGAGAAGAAGCCGTGCCGGAATCCGTCGCCGAAACTGAAGGTGGGATCGGAATTTTACATACGATTACGGAGCGTATCTTCGCGGTCGTTTTGCGCCAGCCGCTGTTATTTGCGCTGCTTGGTATCGCGATGGTGGTGGGAACCGGATACGCTTATGTGCAGCTTGAACCACGCTATCGTCTTGCTGACCAAGTTCCCGACAAAGAACAAGCTTTGGCTGGCACGGCCCAACTCGACGCCAAACTGACTGGTGCAAGTCCGGTTCACATCATGATCCAGTGGAAGGACGATCAATCGCTTTATGATGCCTCGACCTTGGACGTTATTTCTAAAGCGCACGCTGTTGTCCAAACACGCGCGGGCCTGGGTAATGTCTGGTCGCTCGATAGTTTGCGACGATGGCTTGCAGAAGCTGGAGATGAGAGTGTTGAGACGTTGAAAAAATACGTCGGGCTGTTGCCGAAGCACTTGGTCCACCGGTTCATTTCAGAAGATGAGAAAGCTGTTTTGGTCACGGCACGCCTGCCCGATATCGACGCGAGTGAAATTTTGCCGGTTGTCGAAAAGCTCGATCAATCTTTGGAGCCTCTGCGAAAAGCAAATCCAAGTTATGAAATAGCTGTAACCGGACTTCCAGCAATCGCGGCGCGCAACTCAGCCAAGATCATTGGTGAGCTGAACGTCGGTCTCGTTGGTGATATGTTCGTGATCTTTATTTTCCTTGGCATCGCGTTGCGTTCGGCTCTGGCTGGTGTCGTGAGTGTGCTGCCTTCGTTGTTTCCAATTTTCGCAACAGGTGCATTGTTGTGGGCTTCTGGTGAGGGGCTGCAATTTGCCTCGATAATTGCGATTACTGTTGCGTTTGCCTTGGCGATCGATTCAACCATCCACTTTCTCAATAGATACCATTTGGAAGAAGATCGCCTGGATGCTGGTCCTGGCAGCGAAATAAAAGCACTGATGGCGACCGTGAATCATATTGGACCGGTCGTCGTTTTAACCACAATCGTTCTGGCGTTGGGACTTGGTGTCACCGTATTGTCAGATTTGCCGTCGCTGCGGTTGTTTGGGCGCTTAACCGCGATTTGCTTGTTCTCGTCGCTTATTGGCCAGCTCATCATTCTTCCAGCGACGATCGCGCTTTATCGGCGTTATTTTCCACGTGCCGCAGCCCAAGCCCAACCGACTTGATGGCGCCGCCTTAGTCGGCAAGTTGCGCCGCATACTGTAAAATGACGGACTTGTAATCCATAAACGTGATTGAGGCGTTGTCTTATTGTTCCTTCGCGTTTTAAATTTGCGCCATGTAAAAAATAATCAAAAACAAGAACGCGTGGAGGAAGATACCGTGGTGAGAACGTTCTCGAAAATTGTGCTCGGGGTTATGTGTGCAGTAGGCATAGGTGCTGGCATTACGTTTATGCAGGGCTCTGTTGCGGCTGAACAAGCGCCTGCTCCAGCAGAGCAGAAAAAGATCGAGTTTAGTGACCAGGCTTTCCTTGATGCCGCTTACGATAACTGTGCCACGGTCGAGAATAGATCGGCTGCGTCTTGCGACTGTGAACGCAAATTGATTGGTGACCGGGTTAACGCGGACGATAAAAAGATGGCGTTTTATTACTGGACCGACAAGGCGAGGTTTGCAACCGAATTTGAAGCCAAGCGCAATGCAGATGCGACTTGGCAAAAAGGCTTTGCTGAGCGGTTCACCAGTTTGCAAGCGTTGGTCATTTCGGCGTGTGGAGCTTAGCCCCATCTTGGGTTGGCGCTTAGGTGATACCAACCGTGATCAATTCCCAATCGCGATTATTTCAAAGTCACCACGTTGTCGATTGTGCGTGAAAGCAGGGCATCGATCTCATTGATCAAATTGTCGTAAGTATCGAGCACAACAGTTGGATTTGTTTGCTGGATAGGGACTTGGGAATAGCCGAATGTTACGCCGATTGATGGCACGTTCGCAGCACTTGCCGTTTCAATATCTACGCTACTGTCGCCAATCATGACGGCGTGATGGGGGCTGCCACCTGCCATTTCGACGGCGCCGAATAAGTGACCAGGGTCGGGCTTGCAGACGGATAGGGTATCGCGTGCGGCTATGGCGTCGAAGTGATGTGTCATGTTGAGGGCTTCAAGCAGGGCGAGGGTAAGGGTCTCGCGCTTGTTGGTGCAAACAGCCAGTTTGCAGCCGCGAGACCTTAAGACGCCAAGCGCATTCAGGATGCCTGGAAACGGTCGGCTGTTGTTTGCGATATTGGCCTCATAGTGGACGAGAAAATCGTCCAACATGGTGTCAACCTCTGTTTCGGTTGTTGTTTCGTTGGCGATTTTAAGGCCCTCGGTGATCATTCGCCGAGCACCATAGCTTATCCATGGCTTGATTTGATCGGCGGGTATGGTTTGTTTGAGGTTACGTTGGGTGAAGACATTGTCTGCAGCGGCGAGGAGATCAGGTGCGGTGTCGACAAGTGTACCGTCCAAATCAAAGACAATTGTTGCGTGTCGGTGGCTTGCAGTCATTCCTGAGACGTCCGATCATCGTTAAGTGGTTATTGGCACCAATCGTTCGATTTCCCCCCATTTTGGCGGCTTGTAAGTCAGGCCGTTGACGCTTACACAGGGGCAGACCAATTGGTATGAGAGCCGGTGCCCTCTTCATTCTTGAGATCTATCAAATAGTGAGCGAGTATATGGATAAGCCAACTCTGTCATTGTTAAAATCCCAAGCCTATATAAACGGTGCGTGGGTTGGAGAACCAGGGTTTCCCGTCACAGACAAGGCAACAGGAGATGTGCTCGGCTTTGTTCCTGATCAGGGCCCCGATGATGCCGTGGCTGCAATCGATGCTGCCGAAAGTGCGTTGAAGAGCTGGTCAGGGCTTACAGCAAAAGAGCGCAGCAGCATACTGCGCAAATGGCACGACCTGATTATTGCCAATAGCGAAGATCTTGCCCTTTTGCTGACCAGCGAACAAGGCAAGCCCCTGGCCGAAGCACGCGGCGAAATTGCCTATGGTGCAGGATTTGTCGAATTTTCCGCTGAGCAGACCAAGCGAATTTATGGCGAAACGATGCCGACATTCAAGGCGGATGCTCGGATTGTGACCATCAAACAACCGGCTGGAGTCGTGGCCGCCATTACTCCATGGAATTTTCCAAACGCCATGATCACACGCAAAGTGTCTGCTGCATTGGCGGCCGGGTGCACGGTTGTCGCAAAGCCAGCGGAAGACACGCCTTTGTCGGCGCTGGCGTTGGTTGCGTTGGCGGAAGAAGCGGGCATGCCCAAGGGTGTCTTCAATGTCGTCGTGACGAAAAAACCTGAAGCCATTGGAAAGGTTCTCACGTCCGATCCTCGCGTCAGGGTTGTTACATTCACCGGCTCGACCGAAGTCGGAAAAATTCTGATGGCTCAGGCTGCAACGACTGTAAAGAAGGTGAGCCTAGAGCTTGGTGGCAACGCACCGTTTATTGTGTTTGATGATGCTGATCTTGATAAGGCGGTCGAAGGCGCGATGTTGTCAAAGTTTAGAAACGCTGGTCAGACCTGCGTTTGTGCCAACCGGATTTATATCCAAGAAGGGGTTTATGAGACATTTGCCCAAAAGCTCAAAGAGCGGGTCGCTCAATTGAAGGTGGGAGCGGGGACCGACGCTGCAACAACCATTGGGCCGATGATTAATGATGCAGGTGTTGCCAAGGTTGAAGCTCACGTTGGCGATGCTGTGGCCAAGGGCGCCAGTGTTGTTGCGGGTGGCAAACGGCCATATGCCGATCAAAATTTCTTTGAGCCGACAATTCTAACGGATGTGACGCATGACATGCGTTTGGCAAGCGAAGAAACTTTTGGTCCGGTTGCCCCGCTGTTTTCCTTCCGAGATGAGGCTGAAGTCATCGAATTTGCCAATGATACCAAGTATGGATTGGCCGGTTATTTCTATGCCCGAGATATCGGACGCGTCTGGCGCGTGGCGGAGGCACTGCAGTTTGGCGTGGTCGGCATTAACGAGGGTATCATGTCGAGCGAGTTAGCGCCGTTTGGAGGTGTTAAAGAGAGTGGTCTTGGTCGGGAAGGGTCCCACCATGGCATCGAAGAGTTTATTGAGGTGAAGTATTTGCTCATGGGGGGGCTTTAAGCGCCACGACAGGTCGAAGAACGCTCATCCCCCCTTAGGGCGACGATGCAGTAAGCGACATATAGAACGTTAGAACAGAACGTTAAAAATTGAATTTTAAGTGCAACGCATGGGCCTGACCGGTCTAGCGGCCTGGGAGAATTGGAAAATGAAAAAGAGTGAGACGTGATGGACGCGGATGCCCAAAAAAGAGCGGCGGCTGAGGCCGCTTTGGAGTTGATTGAAGATGGTATGAAACTCGGATTGGGAACAGGTTCGACGGCCGAACACTTTGTTGATCTGCTGGGTGCGCGTGTCAAAGAGGGGCTTAAAGTCACCTGTGTTCCAACATCACAAGCAACCCACGCGCAAGCTGAAGCTTTGGGAATTAAGCTTGTCACATTAGATGATGAACCGGCGTTGGATCTGACAATTGATGGCGCTGACGAAATTGACGCCAACCTGTGCCTTATCAAAGGTGGCGGTGGAGCATTGTTGCGTGAAAAAATCGTCGCTGCGGCCTCTGGTGGCATGGTGGTGATTGCTCATGAGAGCAAAGTCGTAGAGCAGCTAGGTAAGTTTCCATTGCCAATCGAAGTTGTCCCATTTGGTCTTGGCGCGACACTGCACCTTGTCGGCATGCTATCTGAAGATTGTGGGTGTTCGGGCGAAATCAATTTGCGTTTGAATGCGGATGGCCAGCCGTTTACGACAGATGGTGGTCACTACATCCTCGATTGTTCGTTTGGGACGATTCCAGACCCGGAAGAACTTGATCAGGTGTTGCGGTTTGCACCCGGCGTCGTTGAAACGGGATTGTTTGTCGGTGTCGCCGATATAGCAATTGTTGCCGGACCAGAAGGCGTCACGATGCTGGAAGCCGAAGACGACGAGGAAGATGACGAACCTGGAAATAGCGTTCGTTAATGAGCCAATAAAATAAAATAGATAGTCAGGAGAGTAAGGAAAATGACGATGATCTCGAACAGAACTTGGGCTTTGCGTTTCGCTTGTATTGCTGTGGCATTTCTGGGCCTTGCCGTTTCAGCAGTAACGGTCAGAAGCGAGCAAGACGCTAACGCACAAAAAATGACTGCAGCAGCCGATTTGCTCGATGCGATGGGCGGAATTGAGCAAGCGCGCAAAACGATTGGACAGCTCAAGGAAGGGATGATTAAAGACGTTACGCGACGCTCTCCAGACATGGCGCCAGCATTTGCAGCATTCGTGCAAAAAGAATTGGCACCCGACAGCGCACGCGTCACGGCATATCTGAAGGACATCGAAAAGATAGCCGTGGACTTTTATTCTAAGAACTTCACGATCGCTGAAATGAAAGAAGTTGCAGCTTTTCAACGTTCGTCAGCAGGAAAAAAGTTCCAACAGGAATCGCCAAATCTCTTGCAATCCATGACGCCGCGCATGATGCAATTTCAACGCGACTTGATTCAAGATGTACAAGGCGGAAAGAAGGAACAGTGACCTTCATCTGTTTCGCTCAATTTGCCATTGGCGCGAATGTTACATTCGCGCCAAAACCATCGCGCGTAGATCGCTAGAACGCCAATAGAGAAGATGTTAAATGACCAGCTTTGACTACGATTTGTTTGTAATTGGTGGCGGTTCAGGCGGTGTGCGCGCTGCACGCATCGCGGCAACCCACGGTGCGCGCGTCGCATTGGCCGAAGAGTATCGGTTTGGCGGCACCTGCGTCATTCGCGGATGCGTGCCAAAAAAGCTGATGGTCTATGCAAGCCGTTTTCATGAAGAATTCGAGGATGCGGCAGGCTTTGGCTGGACGGTTGCACCGAAGCCCACATTTCAATGGCAAGATCTCATCAAAGCCAAGGACAAAGAGATCAACCGCCTAGAGGGCGCTTATCGTGACAATCTGGACCGTGTCAACGTCGAGATTTTCCATGAGCGCGCCGAGTTCGCCGATCCGCACACAATCAAATTGGTCGCCTCTGGGCGAACCGTGACGGCGGCAAAAATACTTATCGCGACCGGGGGGCGGGCCGACAAATTGCCGGGTGTTGAAGGTGTCGAACACTGCATCACGTCCGATGATGTTTTCGATCTCAAAGAGATGCCAAAGCGTATCTTTATTAATGGGGGTGGTTATATTGGCGTTGAGTTTGCCGGGATCTTTCATGGATTGGGCAGTGACGTCACCATGGTCAATCGCAGTCCGAAACTATTGCGTGGTTTTGATGAGGATATGCGCGACAGCGTTGTCGAAGCTTACCAAAGCCAAGGCATAAAGCTTTTAACTGGCGTTTTGATTTCCAGGGTTGAAAAAACGGAAAATGGACTTGTTGGGCATTTGTCTGATGGCACCACCATTGAGGCCGATCAGATTATGTTGGCCGTTGGGCGAAGCCCAAATGTAGAGGGATTGGGGCTGGAAGCAGCGGGTGTTGAAATAGGTCCCGGCAATCGGATTGTTGTCGATGACGAGCAGCGAACCAGCGTGGCGCATATTTTCGCTGTTGGGGATGTCCGCAACGGACCAGACCTGACACCGGTCGCCATTCGCGAGGGGCATATTTTTGCCGATCGTGAGTTTGCCAATCAAAAACGCATTGCAGACTTTGACGTTATACCGACGGCTGTTTTTTCAACGCCTGAAATTGGCACCGTTGGCCTGAGCGAAGTAGACGCTCGAGAAAAATATGACACACTACATGTCTATCGTTCTTCGTTTCGACCAATGAAAGCGACGCTGTCGGGACGAAAGACAAAGATAGTGATGAAGCTCATTGTTGACGCCAAAACAGACCGTGTCGTCGGCTGCCATTTGTTTGGTGAGCATTCCGCCGAGGTCATTCAAGCCGTTGCTATCGCAATTCGTTTGCAGGCGACGAAGGCTGATTTTGACCAGACCATGGCTTTGCATCCAAGTGCGGCTGAGGAATTGGTGACGATGCGTGACTTTGAAACTGTAACCGGCAAATCTGGTGTGTAGTTCCTGGTGTGTAGCCCTGCGTGGCTAGATTTTTTGCAACCCTATCTTCACTATGGGCTGAGATGACCAATTGCGTTGGTCATGCCGGCTCGGCTAGGACAGGCGAATATCAAATAAATTGGGACATGCCATGGGTCGCCTTGAAGGAAAAATTGCCGTTGTAACAGGTGCTGGAAACGGCATCGGCCGGGCGACGGCTGAATTGTTTGCCCGCGAGGGCGCGCGCGTTTATGTCACCGACTTGGATGGTGATGCCGCTGATGGCGTTGCAAATGGTCTCAAAGCCGAGGGGCACAATGTCGAAGCAATGGCTGTCGATGTCGCACGCGCTCAATATGTCTCGGCGTTATTCCAGCGTATTGAAACGCAAGACGGGCGCATTGACATATTGATCAACAACGCGGGCTTAAATGTCCGCGAAGATTTTCGACACCTGTCAGACGAAGATTGGGTGAAAATCCGTGAAGTCAATCTCGACGGGGTGGTGCGCTTGGCGCGTGATGGATTTGCGTTGTTGCGCGCTGGCGAAAATGCGTCATTGGTCAATATTGCGTCGATCATGGGACACAAGGGTATGCGCCAATTGGCGGCTTATTCGGCGACAAAGGGCGCCGTTGCAGCTTTAACGCGCGCCTTGGCCGTCGAATATGCCCCGTTTGGAATTCGCGTAAACGGGCTGGCGCCAGGTTTTATCGAGACCAACTTGACCAAACGCGTGTTGCGCAATCCTGCGATCAATAAGGCGTTGATCGATAAGACACCGCTGCGTCGGTTTGGCGAGGGGGCCGATGTTGCCGAGGCCGCATTGTTTTTGTCGTCGGATGCGGCAAAGTTCATCACTGGAACCGAGATCGCGGTTGATGGCGGGATGGCGGCAGCTCTTTAGCAGCGCGTGTAAGGCGGACGTGTCAGACTAAATTGTGGGTCTAAATATGGGCCGGACAAAATTCTTATTTGCGCCACAGCCCGCTGCACCGGATTTTTCAACCACTTAAGATCAAAGACCAGAGACGGTTTCTGAGATCAATTGGTCGACAACACTTTTTCCGGCCTCCTCGGGTGAGGCCCCATTTTTTGTTTGCTGTTCATAACACGCGATCTGGCGATCAGCGCTGGTGCCGTGCTTGACGATTGCGCGCAGGTGATTAATTTCTGCCCTACAACCCAGTGCATCGGCGTCTTCAGAAACCAAGCCGATCAGTTCCTCAGCCAGGCTCTTAAATGGCACTAGAGTACCGGTGCCCAAGTCAAAAAGCTTGTCGTCCACGCCATAGCGTTGGGCACGCCACAGGTTTTCTGCAATCAAAAAGGCAGGGTAGGTTCGCCAACTTTGGTTTGAACGGCGCAATCGGTACAGCATTCGGAGCAGGCAGATGTAAAGCGCTGCAATTGCCATTGCATCATCGATCTTTGTTGCAACATCTGTCACACGTTGTTCCAGCGTTGGAAAGCGGCTTGAGGGGCGCAGATCCCACCAGATCTTGCTAGCATCGCCAATGACCCCGCCTTTGATCAGAACATCAACTGTGCGTTGGTAGGCGCCGAAGCTCTCGAACCTTTGAGGAAGTCCGGTTCTGGGAAGTCCGTGAAACACGGCTAGGCGATAGCTTTTCATGCCCGTATCATCGCCTTCCCAAAACGGCGAAGACGTTGAGAACATCAAAAGATGGGGCAAGAAATAGCGAACCTGATTCATCAAATCGATGCGCAGTTCAGGATCTTCAATGGCGACATGCGTGTGCATCCCACAGATGGCTAGTCGGCGGCCAATGCCGACGAAGTCACGCGCCAACTCCTGATACCGTTCCTTCGGTGTGGTTTGGAGGGCAGATTTTGGCGCAAAGGGGTGGGTTGATGCTGCAATCGGGGCCAATCCGAGCTTATTGGCTTCACGGGCGATAGTTGTGCGCAATCGGCTAAGCTCATCGCGTCCTTCAGAAAATGACCGGCACACACGGGTTCCAATTTCGATCTGGCTGCGAAAAAACTCCGGGCTCACTTGGTCGCCCAGTACGCTTTTGCAGGCGTCCATCAATTCAGTGGGTGAGGAGGCCAGGGCGCGCGTTTCAAGATCGACGAGGTGATATTCCTCTTCGATGCCAAAGGTGAAGCTGGGTTCGGCAATTGTCATATGGCTAGAATAGGGATTTCACTGGTCCAGTCGACACTAAGATATCGACAACTCACGATACGCGTTCAGGCTGGTGATAAATACTGGCATGACGACTCTGGTCACTTGGGCTGCAATGCCGTATAAGCAGCCGACTTTACACGCTGCGGCGTAATAAGGTTAAGATACAACTTAAGAAAATGTATGGAGTTAAAACGATGGCGGCGTCTTGGTCCCCGGAAAGTTGGCGTGCAAAACCAATTGTGCAGGTCCCTGATTATCCCGACAAGGCTGTGCTGGAAAACGTGGAAAAACAGCTCGCGAGCTTTCCGCCGCTGGTTTTTGCCGGTGAGGCGCGCGATCTGAAGTCCGCCCTTGCGAAAGTCGCAAACGGTGACGGTTTTGTTCTGCAAGGTGGTGACTGTGCTGAAAGCTTCGCTGAGCACAATGGCGACAACATCCGTGACTTCTTTCGTGTCTTCCTACAAATGGCGGCGGTCTTAACGTTCGCGGGCGGTTCACCCGTTGTGAAAGTTGGACGTATCGCCGGCCAGTTTGCAAAGCCCCGCTCATCGCCCGTTGAAAAGAAGGGTGAGATTGAACTGCCAAGCTACCGCGGCGACATTATTAACGGCACGGAATTTACGCCTGAAGCACGTATTCCTGATCCCGAGCGCCAGTTAAACGCTTATCGCCAATCGGCGGCGACTTTGAATTTGATCCGTGCGTTTGCACAAGGCGGCTATGCTGACCTTGATCGCGTCCACCAGTGGACCTTGGGTTTTGTCAAGGATAGCCCGCAAGGCCATCAGTATCAGACGATTGCCGACCGTATTTCAGAAGCTCTTGCGTTCATGCGCGCGTGTGGCGTCACGCCATCCAACACTCCGCAATTGCGCGTGACACCATTCCACACCAGTCACGAAGCGTTGTTGCTTGGCTTTGAGCAGGGCCTGACGCGACTTGATTCCACGTCTGGTGATCATTACGCAACATCAGGTCATATGATTTGGATCGGTGATCGCACCCGCCAACCAGATCATGCTCACGTTGAATACTGCCGTGGAATTAAAAATCCATTGGGTCTCAAGTGCGGTCCTTCTTTGGAGCCGGATGGCTTGTTGAAGCTTCTCGACATTCTTGATCCGGAAAATGAAGCTGGGCGCATGACATTGATCTGTCGTTTCGGCGCTGACAAAGTTACAAACCATCTGCCAAAACTTATTCGCGCCGTTGAACGGGAAGGGCGCAAAGTGGTTTGGTCGTGTGATCCAATGCATGGCAATACGATCTCAGCCGCCACCGGATATAAGACGCGGCCGTTCGACCGTATTCTGAGTGAGGTGAAAGCCTTTTTTGATGTCCACCGTGCAGAAGGCACGCACGCTGGTGGCATCCATGTTGAGATGACGGGGCAAAACGTGACCGAATGCACTGGCGGTGCAACGGCGATTTCAGAAACGGATTTGTCTGACCGTTATCACACACACTGCGACCCGAGACTGAATGCAGATCAGTCGTTGGAACTTGCCTTTTTGGTTGCCGTGCTTTTGCGCCAAGAGCGCGAAAAGCAACCGGCTCAGCTCCAAGCCAGTTAAGGGCAGATAGATAAACGAATGCAGCTGAAGGGGTGCTCTCTTGGACAGCGTGCAGACCAAAAACCAATCGGCGGCGGGTGTCTCTCCAGAAATTGTTCTTGAGAGCGGCCTGGCGCCGCAATGGCCGATGTCTGTTGAGGCTTTTCTCTCCGGCCCTTATCTGCAACGTTCTGATGTCGTTTTGACCCGCAAGAACCGCGATTTTAAATCCTGGTTTATTCGCTGGGCGACGAAGGGGTCCTTTTCTCACGCAGCGCTGGTGTTTTTGGTGCCGCATCAGGAAAAGGGGTTCAACAACTCATTTGTTATCGAAAGTGCGAGCAAGGGTGTCGACCTTAAAAATCTTGCCGATTACCTCAATGACCGCCGGTCGGTTGTGGGCATTAAGCGTGTGACAGGCGCGTGGTTTGAGGGCGATCCACAAAGCCGAGTGCGTGGGCGGATGTTGAATAGCATCGAGTCGAAATATTCCTATGCAACCATTGCTGCAATCGGATTCGATTTCTTGAGCCAGTTGGCATTTGGCGTGCGCAGCCGCGTACAAGGCGCGCGCAAGGCGATTAAGGGACGTCGTGCCCAGTCTCTTGCGCCACCGAACGAATTTATCTGTTCTGGGCTTGTTCAACTTGGCTTTGTCAATGCGGTAGCTGAACAGATCGCAGCCGGTAAGCTGCCTCCAAAAACCTTCTCAAATGTCGTTTTTAAGGACAACCTGGCTCGTTTTCTGCCAGCCGATTGGGAGACCTTCTCATCTGATTTGCAGCACGAAATCGTGTGGGATTTCGTCTCTGGATTTCAGGAGGATCTTGAGGCGGCAACGCCGGAAGATTTGGCCTCAAGCCCGAATCTGGATTGGGTCTACATTATTCAGGACGGCAAGGTCCATCCCGTCCACACTGATGAGGAGGCCAGAGGGTTGCTCAACTGGAAGCCGACACGGGTGTAAGCGTCCGCCTTGTGACAATTGGATTGATGATCTAGCGATCGCGGCTCGTTAGGCTTCATCGGTTGTGTTCTCAACCTGCTCGCGATACTGAAGTTTCATGAAAATTGCTCTTGCTCAATTAAACCCAACAGTTGGTGACATCGATGGTAACGGCGAAAAAGTCATCGCAGCCCATGCCCAAGCAAAGGCTGCCGGTGGCGACCTCGTCGTCCTGCCAGAACTCTTTCTGACGGGCTATCCGCCAGAAGACCTTGTGCTGAGGACGGCCTTTCAGGCTGCAGCACACGACAAGGTCCAAGAATTGGCCCAAACCCTGTCTGATGGGCCAGGCGTGTTGCTGGGGACGATCTGGCAACAAGGTGGCGAGCTTTACAACGCCGTGGTGTTGTTGGACCGCGGCAAAATTGAAGCGGTGCGCTTTAAGGTCGATCTGCCAAACTATGGGGTGTTCGATGAAAAACGGGTGTTTGCATCTGGCCCGTTACCCGGGCCTGTTAATTTCCGCGATGTGAGGATTGGCGTTCCAATATGTGAAGACATCTGGAATGAAGAGGTCACGGAATGCTTACAGGAATCTGGCGCTGAATTTTTCCTTGTACCAAACGGGTCTCCGTTTGATTGGAAGAAGCCAGACTTGCGCACGAATATTGCTGTTGCGCGGGTTGCTGAAACCGACCTTGCGCTTGCCTATGTCAATCAAGTGGGTGGTCAGGATGAGTTGGTGTTTGATGGGGCGTCATTTGTCCTCAATCCGGATCACAGTTTGGCCTGTCAGCTTCCACAATGGTCTGAGACGATTGTCGTCACCGAATGGCACGAACAAAATGGCACATGGCGGTGTAAGCCTGGCGACGTTGCAAAACTCGATGACGGTGATGCGTCAGCCTATCAAGGCTGCATGTTGGGATTACGCGATTACGTCCATAAAAATAGATTTCCAGGGGTCGTATTAGGTTTATCGGGTGGAATAGATTCAGCCTTGGTCGCAGCCATTGCCACGGATGCGCTGGGAGCCGATAAGGTGCGCTGTGTGATGTTGCCTTATCGCTATACCTCTGAGGAAAGCCTGGAAGACGCCGCCCAATGTGCAAAGGCTTTGTCGGTCCCTTATGAAATTGTGCCAATTGGCGAGGCTGTTGAAGGCTTCCATGCCGTGTTGGGCGACATGTTTGCTGGTAGCGAGCCTGGCATAACAGAGGAAAACATCCAAAGCCGTGTGCGTGGCACCGCGTTGATGGCAATCTCGAACAAATTCGGTGCGATGGTTGTCACGACGGGCAACAAATCGGAAATGTCTGTTGGCTATGCGACGCTCTATGGTGACATGAACGGTGGCTTCAATCCGATCAAAGATCTCTACAAAACAGAAGTGTTTCGCATCGCAGCTTGGCGCAATGCGCATGTCCCCAAGGGCGGACTTGGCCCATCAGGCACCGTCATTGCCAACAACATTCTCACCAAAGCGCCGACTGCAGAACTTCGCGAAGACCAGAAAGACGCTGACAGCCTGCCACCTTATGACGTTTTGGATGACATCTTGACAGGTCTCGTTGAAGAGGAGTTGGCGTTAGCCGATATTGTTGCCCGTGGTCATGAGGCAGACCTGGTCGCCCGTATCCAGCATTTACTTTACATCTCAGAGTATAAGCGCCGCCAAGCAGCGCCTGGGGTGAAGATCTCATCGCGTAGTTTTGGGCGCGAACGCCGCTATCCGATCACCAATCGTTTTCGAGAAACGGCCCAGAAGGTCGAAAAGTCCCGGCCCATGGCCGATGCCCCGGAACAGGTGCTGCCAAGTCCCGATGGCGGCGATATGTAGGTATGTTGCCACAGCTTTTGCAATGCCTGAATGTCGCGGGGGGTGTTTGGTGCCAACTGGCCCCGTGACGTCGGGGTCCAAACCTGTTATTGGGCGCCCATGACAGTTAATGTACGCTTTGCGCCAAGCCCAACCGGCCGCCTTCATATCGGAAATATCCGTACCGCCATTCTCAACTGGCTTCTTGCCCGCAAGGAAGGCGGAAACGTTCTCCTGCGCTTTGATGATACGGATCGAGAGCGCTCAACTGAAGAATTTGTTGAAGCCATTCGCGAAGACATGTCCTGGTTGGGGCTGACCTGGGATCGCGAAGCGCGCCAATCCGACCGCACGGCGCGGTATGATGAAATTGCCGAAAAATGGAAAGCTGAGGGTCGGCTGTATGCTTGCTATGAATCAGGTGATGAGCTTGAGCGCAAACGAAAGCGCCAGCTTGGCCGTGGCCTGCCACCAATTTACGACCGGGCTGGCTTGAAACTTAATAGAGACGCACGCGCGAAGTTGGAAGCCGAAGGGCGCACACCGCATTGGCGTTTTCGTCTGCCGAACACGGCGTCTGACGACAGTCTTGATCCTGTCACAACCACCGTATCGTGGGATGACATTGTGCGTGGACCGCAAACCGTCGACCTGGGGTCCTTATCAGATCCTGTCTTGATTAGAGCCGATGGGTCTTATCTCTACACATTGACCAGCGTCGTTGATGATAGTGATCTGGACATTACGCATGTTCTGCGTGGCGCCGATCACATCACGAACACGGGCGTGCAGGTGGCGTTGTTTGAAGCACTTGGTTTAAAACCTCCTGTTTTTGGACACCACAACCTTTTGGTGATGGCGGATGGTGGGGCGTTATCCAAGCGTCTTGGTTCGTTGTCAATCGGCAGTTTGCGCGAGAGTGGGCTGGAAGCTTTGGCTGTTGATTGTCATGCAGCATTAATTGGAACTTCAGACCCGATCGAACCGCATTTGTCTCTTGATAACCTGGCCGATCTATTTGAACCATCAAAGATCTCAGCTTCACCAGCGAAATTCGATGCGAATGAACTCGCAAATCTCAATGCCAAACTCTTGCACATGACACCTTATGATGCGGTTGCAAGTCGTCTGGAAGCGCTGGGTGTTACGGGCGGTGAGGTATTCTGGCTTGCCGTATGTGGCAACCTTGAGCGTTTCAGCGACGTGGCAACGTGGTGGGATATCGTTTCGAAACCGACAAACCCGATCATTGAAGACGCTTCATTCACCAACAAGGCGGCGGAACTGTTGCCGCAAGAGCCTTGGGATGACGCGATGTGGTCAACATGGACGAAGGCGATCAAGTCTGAAACAGGTGCTAAAGGTCGGGCCCTTTTCCATCCGTTGCGCTTGGCGTTGACGGGGCGGGAAAACGGTCCCGAGCTTAAACCATTGATGGCGTTGATAGGCCGTGACCGGGTCTTGTCTCGCCTTCAAGGCAACAAAGCTTAAAGTCTCCGCAATCCTGGTTCAGTATTGCGCCAGACGATGCGCTGGTGAATTGTATTTGGATCAATCAGCGGTTAATTCATGGACGCTGAATAAGTCGTCGGCATCCGTCCACACGCGACGTGTCGACCATCCAGCTTTTTGCGCTAGCGAAGCAAAACCAGCAAGATCGTATTTATAAGAGTTTTCGGTATGAATGGCTTCGCCATGTTTGAAGTCGAAGGTCCGGCCAAATAGTGTGGCACTTTGCTGCGTTTTACTGACGAGATAGGATTCCATCCGGCCAGCTTGGTTATTGTAAATGGCTTTGTGGTCGAAGGCGGCGACATCGAAGTTTGCACCGAGTTCGCGATTGATGCGGTCGAGGAGATTGAAATTAAACTCCGCCGTCACGCCGGCAGCATCAGAATAAGCAGCAACCAGCGTGTCTTCATCTTTCACCAGGTCAACTCCGATGATGAGGCGACCCGTATTGCCAAGAAGTTCGCGCATGCGCGTGAGCAGTGCCACAGCATCGGAGCTGCTCAGATTGCCAATGGTTGAACCTGGAAAAAAGCCGATGCGGGGCAGGTCTCCAAGCTCTGGGTTAAGCGTTATTGGTTTGGAGAAATCGGCAACAATTGGCACGACCAACAATTTGGGAAAGCATTCGGTCAAACGTGTTTTTGCGTCTGACAATGCCGTTGGACTGATGTCAATGGGAACATACGCATGAAGGTGCGGTATTGCCTTTAACAGGAGTTCTGTTTTCACGCTCGAACCTGAGCCAAATTCGATCAGCACACTCGCCTCATCGACATCACCAGCAATACATTTTGCGTTGTCGGCCAGAATGCGTGTCTCTGTGCGCGTCGGGTAATATTCAGGAAGCGCTGTGATTTCCTCAAATAGGGCACTACCGCGCTCGTCATAGAAATACCGGCTGGGGATTGATTTTTCCGCTTTTGCCAGACCGGCCATGACGGCGCGGGCAAAATCGAGATCAATGGGATCGGTGGCGGGGTGTTCAAATTGGTGTTGGCACGCGTCTAAACTCATTCAAAGATCCTTTGCGAGGCGCAGCCCCGTCATTTGCCATCTCTTTTCGGGATAAAAGAAATTTCGGTAAGTCGGGCGTGAGTGACCGCCGACGGTCAAAGCTGAGGCGCCACGTAACACGTATTGGTTTGACATGAACTTGCCATTGTATTCACCGACGGCGCCCTCGGGTGGGCGGTATCCGGGATAAGCAAGGTAAGCACTGCCAGTCCATTGCCAAACATCTTCGAAAAGTTGGCTGAGGGCGTTCTTGGAATGGCCAACAGGCATCGATGCAGGTGTGGGGGTTAATGAAATTTCTTTGGCGTTGTCTGTTGCACGTGTTGGAGCGATGGATTGGCTTTCGCGTGCTGCGACTTCCCATTCCAATTCCGTCGGCAAGCGATACCCAGCCCAACGGGCAAAGGCGTCAGCTTCATAGAAACTAACATGGGAAACCGGGGTTGCAGGCTCAATGTCGCTGAGTCCGTAAAGCGTCATCTGCTGCCACAGATCGTCTTTGCGCTCCCAATAGCCCGGCGCACACCAGTTGTTTTTTTGAACTTCAGCCCAGCCATCGCTGAGCCATAGCGTTGGCGTGTCATAACCGCCCTCACTCATGAACGCCATCCATTCACCGTTCGTGACCAAACGGTGCGCCAGTTCGAAGGGTTGGATCAGGGCCTTGTGGCGGGGTCGTTCATTGTCATAGTGAAAGGATTGCCCGTCGTGACCCACGTCCGTTACACCGCCGTCAAAACCGTGCCAGGTTATTTCTGAAGTTGCGTCAAATAGAGCTGGGGCGCCGGGTATAGGGTCTGGTCTTGATTGGTAGGCGGGGCGTAGGGGGTTGCAGGCAAACAGTGCTAAGATATCGGTCAGCAAAAGTTCTTGGTGTTGTTGCTCGTGATTGATCCCAAGTTCGATGAGGCTTTTGATCGCATCAGCTTTGGATGTGGTGGTGTCATCTAAGTGGACAACGAGGTTGGCAAGTGCGGTGTCAACGTGGGCACGATAATCTCGAACCTCGCCCGCAGATGGCCGCGTCAGTAGGCCACGTTTTGGGCGTGGATGGCGCTCGCCTTTTTGCTCGTAGTAAGAATTGAAACAATAATCCAGCCGCGCATCAAAGGACTGATAGCCAGGTAGGTAGTCTCGCAGGATAAAGGCTTCATAAAACCAGGTGGTGTGCGCCAAATGCCATTTGGTTGGACTGGCGTCGTCCATGGCTTGCACTGTTTGATCTTCGTCAGACAGGGCGGCTGCCAATGCCAAAGACAAACCGCGTGATGCCAAGAGGCGATCGGCCAGCGCTTGTGAACGCAGCGGCGTGCGACTGCTTAAACTTACGTTTTCAGAATTCGTGGGTGCGATTTGAATCTTCGTTACCTGTTGGTTTTCCCTGGAGGAAGACAGAATGTCTGGCGAAACCGTGACCTTTTTTTGCGAAATGTCATGTCGCTTGAATAACATCAAGGCCAGAGATTATCACGTTCTTGTGTAGAGGTTTATCGCCCCCTGAAAATTTCATGTTTTCGAAACTCCGTTCGATCGTCAAACCGGTGTCTGGCACCGAGCATGTCCCATTGAACAAAATCGGAAATATGGTTTGGCCATAAGGGTTGCGAGTTCTAGACAGGCTGTCAAGCCGGTGCGCGGTTTTGACGGAAAATGCTACCGATCGATCGCATGGGTGGTTTCAAGTTCGACATTGTTTTCCTTGCCAAAACCTATTTATGAGTTGTTCTGTAAGTTAATCTCTTAAACTTTATTGTGACAACGATTGTCGTCTCGTCATGCGACTTTTTGAAAGTCGGGTTTGTGCATGCAAGAAACGCGATGGTCTCAATGTAATTTGGTTTTAGCGCGTCGACTTTGGCGGGTCTGCCAACACCCAACCGTCACTTGTTAAGTGCTCTTGAGGTTGAAAGCGCATTTTATAACTCATCTTACGTGAGCCATCGATCCAATAACCGAGATAGAGATAGGGTAAGCCGAGGCGACGCGAATGTTCTAAGTGTTCAAGGATCATATAAGTCCCCAGACTACGCGCCTCGTCATCTGGATCGAAGAAACTGTAGACCATCGACACGCCGTCAGACAGTCGGTCACATAGCGACACGGCTTTCAGTGGCCACTTTTCTGCATCTGTCGCAAGCGGGTCGTCGGGTTTTTGACGATACTCGGTAACGAATGTATCGATGACGCTGTCTTCGACCATCATTGTGTAATCCAACACGGTCATATCGATCATGCCGCCATCCGAGTGGCGCGATTCAATGTAGTTGCGAAACAAAGTGTATTGTTCCGACGTTGGAATCGCGCGAACACGACGTGCCACAAGATCCCGGTTTTTTGCGACGATGCGTTTCATTGAACTGCTGAGACGAAAGTCATCAACAACGACACGCACGGACACACATGCTTGGCAGCCCTCGCAATAGGGCATGTAGGCAATGTTTTGACTGCGGCGAAAGCCACCCTTGAGTAAATTATCAATCAGGGCTTTGGGTTTTTCGGTCGTCAAATGCGTGAACAGTTTGCGTTCCAGCCGACCTGCCAGATATGGACAGGGCTGGGGTGCCGTGACGTAGAATTCGGGAAAGTGCTTTTGTTGTTCCGTCATTTACGACGCCTTGTTTGCCACATCGATTTCACTAATTTCTCACATAGCCATAAGAAAACTGCATTTATTTCAAGCTATGATAAGGGCGAGGTCATGTCGCAATCAAGCCTGAACAATGCCTAATAAGTGATTGAGTTGGCGTGCTTCGCCGTTCAATATTTTTAACTTGGCACAACAAGTCAGAAGATTTCCAGCAAATGGAAATTGCGTCTCAATCCATAGAATCTTACCGCATTAACGCACCTGATTATTGGCCGACCAGCGCGCGTGGCCAATGCTGCAGACATCCCCCGGTTGTGAAAAATGATAGGGTGCGTGGGCGATCTGATGGGGTTATTCGTTGCCCGTGTGTTCGCGCACGATCACCGCTGCAGCGGCTGGAATTGCGACACCTGCCGCCGCAGTTGCACCAGCAGCATTGCCACCACTGGTCGCATATCCAACATCGTCGTAACCAGCGCTTATAGAGCCTGTTGTTGCTGGCATGCCCGTGTTGGGTTGCGCATATTGCTTGCGGTGATTAGCTTCCAGGGCTGGATCAATCGCATTGTGCAACAACCAAGCTGAACCGCCCATCATTATGACAAGAATTGCTGTCCCAAGCAGCAGCCGCCGCAAAACCCAAGAAAGAGTTATGCTGTGGGTGCTTGCAGGAAATTCTGAAAGGCTCGCAGGTGTCGTCATATGCTCACTTAAACTCATAGGTGTTTTAACGTCGAAAATTGCGAAAATTGCTTCAAACGTCACAGGACGACCTGACAGGTAGGTCGTAATCGGAGCGTTTTGTTGAGCCCGTATTTGACTACAGACGACATGTTTAACTGGTGCGAAAAAACAACCAGGGTTTGGTTGATCAAATAGCCGAAATTTATAAATGCGGGAGAAGCGGTTAGGGGTCAATTCTGAAGTTGGACGGCGGCCTCAGTTGTTGTCAGATTGTGTCAAAATCACCACTAAATTCAGCCTCTTAGTGGTATTTACCTTGTGCCCAATTTACTTCGAACACAGTCTTGTCATTGTCTCTAGGCAATCGGTTGGTTCGGAAATTTCCGTGCGTGTGTAATTGGTTAACAGATCCCACCTAAGGGCAGCCCAGGGCTGACAAGAACATTTTCTTAAAACGTCTTTAAAGCGGGCACATCGCAATCCAGTTTGTTTCTATCGGATGAGAAATGTTGAGATCCTCGCAGCCGGGTTAGCTCCAGTTGTGGCGCGCAATGTTTGGTTTGTGAACAGTTTCCAATTCAGAAACTCATATTCGCTCAAAGAGCAAATAAATCGGTGTGCGTTGCTTGTTGAGAACGCTCCGCAACGATGGGGGTTTCGAGCGGCCGGCTCAGCGAAAAAGTGAGAGCGATGCGAGAGAGAGTAATGTTCGACGACGTGTGGGTAAGTTGTGGGCGAGTATAGTTTTGGTCACACCTCTTAAGCCCGCCTGCTGGAAATCTCGGCTGCAATAGGCGAAAAATGAGCCTGAGTTTTTTTGCAGTACGCGTAATTAAGTTTGTACGTGTGCGGCCGCTTAAGATTTTTGCGTTCTGGCCGTTCGTTTGCTCCACGAGCGAGGTAATAAGTGCCATGAGAACGCTATTTCAGCGTGCGTTGATCTGTATATTGTTGAGTTGGGTCTTGGCGGTTTTAGCGCCAATGTTTCCCACCGGTTCTGTCGCCAACGCGCAGGCCTATGAAGATCCGGCAGCAAGTCTGATCGATGCACAACATTCTTCACAACTGACCGTCCCTGCTGGCGGGCCAACACCCATTCGTCGCAAAGTGACGGTTGGCCTCGACAAATCGATGTTGATCGATTTGCCGGTCGATTTGCAAAATGTATTGGTTTCAAACCCTGCCATTGTCGATGCCGTCGTCCAGAACGCTCGACAGGTCTATCTGTTGGCAAAGGGTGTTGGCGAAGCCAATGCCTTCTTTATTGGTCCGGATGGTGAGAAAGTTCTTTTCTTAGAAATTTCTGTAACGCGAGATTTGGCCGTTTTGGGCGACTTGTTGCGTCGCTTGATTCCAGGATCAAAAATTCACCCGGAAATGATGGGCGACAGTGTCGTTCTGTCTGGCAGTGTCATGTCTCCGGTTGATGCAAATCGGGCAACAGAGTTGGCTGCGAAATTTATCAAGCAGCAGCGCAAGGAAGTCGTCAACTTATTGAAGACGGATGCCAAGGAACAAGTGTTATTGAAGGTGAAGGTTGCAGAAGTGCGCCGCGAAGCCTTGCAACGCTTCGGTGTTGACCTGCCATCTGCTGTGCTCAACAACGGCAACTTCACTTTCGCCAAAGCCATTGCAAATAATTTTCCAGTTACAGCTCCAATAGCGGCCGCCGCCTCGGCAATTGCACCTGAACTTGCGCCACGAACTTCAGGCGGCGTTGCCTTCCAACCGTCCTGGCAGACAAACAACAACCAAGTTACAGCACTTGTTCAAGCGCTGGAGCGTACCGGTTCGTTGCGTACTTTGGCAGAGCCAAATCTAACGGCAATTTCCGGCGAGAAAGCGAAGTTTCTTGCTGGTGGTGAATTCCCAATACCTGTTGCTCAAGATGATGGCCAAGTGTCCATCGTTTTCAAAGAGTTTGGTGTTGGTGTTGAATTTCGCCCAGTCGTGCTTTCAGGTGGTCGGATCAGTTTGGAAGTCTCAGCCGAAGTTAGTGAAATCACTTCAGAGGGCGCGGTAAATATAGGAAACATCTCGATACCAGGCCTTTCCGTAAGGCGCGCCAAGACAACTGTCGAATTGCCCAGTGGTGGCACCTTGGCAATGGCTGGCCTGTTGTCAGATGATACACGCCAAAACGTCGAAGGCTTTCCGGGACTGAAATCCGTTCCGGTGCTTGGAACTCTGTTTCGATCGAACGACTATCGCCGACGTGAAACTGAACTGGTCATCTTGGTCACGCCATATCTGGCGACACATGCCAGTCGACATGACGTTGCCGCACCTTCCGACAACTACGCACCAAGTCACCGCCTCAAGGAGCTTTTCCTCGGTCACTTAAACCGTGTCTATGGAGGCCCTGTTCCAACCGGTGGGCGTTATCACGGCGATTATGGCTTCATCATTGATTATCCGGGGACCAAGGGATGATGAAAATGCAAATGAAACACTCAAGATTTGCAGAGGTTTTGCCTCAGGCACAGTCATCACGTGCACGCCTTCAAACAACGTTGTTTCGGGTTTGTGTGGTCCCGGTTGTGGCACTGTCGATCGGACTTAGCGGTTGCCGTGGTGACCGTCTTGATGATGTCACGGCCGTCGAGCTCAACAATCCGGAAAAACGCCATCCAATTGGCTACAGTCACCAACGGCGCCAGTTGTTTGTTGAGATGCCACCGCGAGGACGCGGCTTAAGTGCGGATCAACACGCCGATGTTTATCGTTTCATTTCCGAATATAAATCGGAGAGCAACGGGCGCTTACGGTTGTCATCCCCGGCCAGTCCATCAGGACACTTCTCAGCTTCGCCATCGGTCCGGCAAGTTTTGTCGCTGACACGTGATGCGGGGATACCGGATGAAGCGATCCAAATTTCACGTCATTATGAAGACAAAGGCGACGTCGGTCCCGCAATTGGCCTGAGCTATGCCAAAACGATCGCTGTGCCGCCACAGTGTGGACATTGGCCGGAAGATATCGGTGGTGAAAACCGTGAACGTCTGCCGACAGAAAACTTTGGTTGTGCGACCCAGCGAAATCTTGCGTTGCACACGGCAAACGGCCGCGACCTTCAATTCCCGCAAGAATTGGTATCGCGGTCTGGAGAACGTCGCAGCAAGAACTGGGGCTCTTATATCGGTGATGCTCAAACGGGCGGAAATTCAGCAGCGACCGGTGCTGGGGGTGAAGTAAGTTCTGAGGGTGTGACGACGAAAAAATAGTGGACGTGTCCGAGACGACCTGTGGGCCAATAAATTTGTCGATGGTCGAGCCTGGCAAGCAGGTGGTATCGGCTTCAAGGCTCAAGTCGTTTGTCATTGAGTGCGCCAAGGGCAAACTCAAATCTAGAAAATCAAGAAAACAGCCACGCTCCAAATTGGTGCGTGGCTGTTTTTTTGTTTGTTATAAAAGGCTGGAGGAGGCATGTAACAGCCAACAGCAAGAGGGGCCAGCAACCCAGGCAGTAGGTAACGGTAACATACTGCCGTTTTTCGTTGCTGCCTCATTGGTGATTAATCTACAGGGATATAATAAAAAAATGACAACGACGTCTGCCGCAATTGATTATGCACTTCGGCGCACGCTTGTTGTCGTGATCCTAATAAACCTTGTCGGATTTGCCATAGAGTTTGGTTTTGGCTCGATCATTGGTTCGGTATCCTTGTTTGCCGATAGCGTCGATTTTCTCGAAGATGCTGGTTTGAACTTGCTTGTGTTGTTCGCACTTGGTTGGTCAATCGCTGCGCGCCGCCGCCTTGGGATCATGTTGGCTGGCTTGATACTTCTGCCCGCTGCCGCTGCGCTTTGGGTCGCCATGCAACGCGTTTTTAGTGTGTTCGGGTTGGAGGGAATTTTTGCAATTCCAGGGCTTGCATCTGACGCCACACAGCCACCCGCAGCCGGGCTTTTAACTTTGGTCGGTGTTGTGGCGCTCATTTTGAACGCCGGTGCCGCCTTCGCCCTAGCGCGCGTTCGGCGCCGTGGTGGTGGCAGCCTCATGCGCGCCGCTTATTTGTCGGCGCGCAATGATGTGCTGTCGAATATTGCAATTATTGTTGCCGGATTGATGACCGCAGTTACCGTTTCTATTTGGCCAGACCTTGTCGTCGGCCTCTTCATTATTGCAATCAATGCGGGTGCATCGCGCGAGGTCTATTTGGCTGCTTGCAACGAAAAAGACCACGACGAAAAAACCGACGCGGCCTCTTGATTTTGGCTATAACTTTGCAGCAAAGTTGTTTTGCTCACTTATTGTGCACTATCTGTTTGGCTGTTGGCGGCACGGATTGCTTCGGATTTCGGTGCTGGCGTAGCACGAGAGACTTTCGCCGCACTGCGCTTGAGGCTTTCTAAGAAGCTGATGTTCACTTCGGCCTGACTTTCGGGCAAGGAAGCTCGGCTGACGCGACGGGCTTCAGAGATCTTGCCATCCATGCCCAGTAGCAGGGCTAAGTTTTGTTTGGTTTGCAGTTTTGCGTTTTTGCCAACGGCCGCTTTACGAAGCAACTCCTCAGCTTCCTTGTGCCGGCCTTCCAATGCAAATGAAAGCGCAAGGTTATTCATTACAGATGGATGATCTGGCGCAAGCTCTAGGGCTTTAGCAAATTGGGCTTGGGCCTCTTGTTGATTGCCCTTGGCGGCGTGTGTTGAGCCAAGTGCTGAATACAAGCGCCAGTCTTTTGTGTCATCTTCCATCGCCGACTTGAGAAGTTTCTCCGCTTTGCCAAGCTGGCCTAACTCAAGTGCGAGCAGGCCACGTTCTTTTGCAAGGGCTTTGTTGTTGGCGTTTTTGCGTGCTGCGCCATCCAGAACGGCCATAGCTTTTGCGGGCCGACCCTTTTTGCGTTCTGCTCGGGCTGTCGCAACCGCTTTTGCGATACTCTTTGTGTAGTCTTTCTCAGCCGCCTTATCAGCAACGGCCGCATTGGCTGTGGCGATATCTGGTAAGGCGGAAGCGCTAACCTGGGATGAGGATGATGGAATGGTCAAGCTGCTGGGCCCGCCTTGGGCGCAAGCACTTAACGTCAGTGCGGCTGCAAGAGGCACTATAACACGGCGTGCGAAGACGGCTGGATTGCGCTCAAAAATGGTTGAATTGTGAGTATTTGATAATTCTACTGCACGCAAAAAATGCGAGTTGACTGACATGACGACCCCGAACTGACTTCGCTTTCGTAACACTATTTTGGGGATCAACACGCCTTGTGTATCTGAGGTGTGTTTGAGCCAATTTTTCAGTGTTCGGAAGCGATACCCCAACGATTGCGCCACGCCATTACAAGTGCGCGTAAAATTTGTTCCGTCCACTTAAGCGCAAAACAAATGCTCGGGTCAGATGCAGGTCGTGAGATGTCCCCACTATCCCCAAGGGACGACGACAGATCGTTAACAGGACAATACAATGCGATGCATTTGGGTCACGATCGCGACATGAAAGGTGCCATTAAAGCAGGAGCCAGCGCCTGGAATAAGGGATTATCGGGTGTCCGATATTGGTTGAATTCGAATGGACTATTGAGGGGATTTAAAAATCCACCAAACTTGTTACTGGCTGAGTGATTCGTTTGGGAGAGTTGGTTGCGCGCCGCGACCAGATTCATTCCATGAATTTGGTCTGTTGGTGACAAGGTCAAACGAACATAGTGCGTTATTAGCTTTGCTAGCCTAAGCAAAAAACAATACGACCAGGGAAAAGCGCCTTTACGAAGATGTCGTTCGCGATTTGCGAGTTACTCATTTCGGATAAGGGACTTACGAATGATCGAAATCGTTTTTCTTGCTTGTGCCGTTCATATGCCAACCGATTGTAAGAATGTTCGGCTTGTTTTCATGGGCGATCACTTTACCACGCGCCAATGCATGCTGTATGGCCAGCATGAAATTGCCAAATGGAGCCTTGGCCATCCCAAATGGCGTGTCACGCGTTGGCGGTGCAGTATTGCTGGCCAAATAGCGGAACTTTAGTCGAGAATTGAGATTTACAATCAAGATAAGTGCTTTTCGATGCCGAGCGCTTGAATTAGGCTGCCCCCCAACAAAAACGAAATTAAGCGTTGGGAGACGTCAATGTCTGAAGCAGGAAGTTCAAACGATCCGAAATTCGATACACTTGCAGTCCATGCAGGCGCCGCGCCTGATCCGACAACTGGTGCGCGGGTTACGCCAATTTATCAGACCGCATCTTACGTTTTTAACGATGTTGATCATGCTGCTTCGCTTTTTGGTCTTGAAGCATTTGGAAATATTTACACCCGAATAACAAACCCTACCGAAGCTGTTCTTGAATCACGCCTCGCAGCTTTGGAAGGCGGGACAGCAGCACTTGCTGTCGCTTCCGGGCATGCGGCCCAGTTTCTCGTTTTTCATACGTTACTTGAACCTGGCGATGAATTCATTGCCGGCAGTCAGCTTTATGGCGGTTCGATAAACCAGTTCAATCATTCGTTCAAAAAATTCGATTGGCAGGTGAAGTGGGCGGATGCCGCAGATCCGGCAACGATTGCAGCAGCCCTAACGCCTAAAACGCGCGCGATCTTTATTGAAAGCATCGCAAACCCTGGTGGGCTCGTCATTGATATCGCCGCCATCTCGAAAATTGCCAAAGAGGCGGGTGTTCCTCTGATCGTCGACAATACCATGGCGACGCCCTATCTGTGCCGCCCGAAAGAACACGGCGCGGATATCGTGGTGCACTCTTTGACAAAGTTTCTTGGTGGTCATGGCAACTCGCTCGGTGGCGCTTTGGTCGATTGTGGCACGTTCGATTGGTTGGGTGCCAAACATCGTTACAAAACGTTGGTCGAGCCAAATGCTTCATATAACGGGATTGTGCTTGGAGAAACTTTTGGTGATTTTGCGTTTGCAATTGCCGCGCGTGTCATGGGTTTGCGCGACATTGGGCCGGCGATCTCACCGTTCAATTCGTTCATGTTGCTCACAGGGATTGAGACACTGGCACTGCGGATGCGACGCCATTGTGACAACGCATTAGCGGTTGCTGAATGGCTCGAAAAGCATCCCTCTGTTGCGTGGGTTAATTATTCCGGTTTGCCCAGCAGCTCCAACCATGAACTTGCGAAAAAGGTTTGCCCGAAAGGTGCTGGAGCAGTTTTCACTTTCGGATTGCATGGTGGATATGATGCAGGCATTGCATTGGTTTCGAAAGTTCAGTTGTTGAGCCACTTGGCAAATATCGGTGATACACGCAGTCTTATCATCCATCCTGCATCAACAACACACAGACAACTAACAGATGAACAGCGTGACGCAGCAGGAGCGGGTGCAGATGTTGTCCGCGTTTCAATCGGCATTGAAGACAAAGACGATATCATTGCCGACCTAGAGCAAGCGTTGGCTTAAGCCGTAGCATTGGCGTCAGCCGCCGTATTATCGTGCTTGCGTACTAGCACTCTAGCACTTTACTTTGACGAATGACCCTGGTGCATCTTCAATAGTGCCCAGGGTCGTTCCGGGTTGGCGTGGTGGGATCCAGTCGCCCGAGCGTTCGGACATCCATTCGGTCCACAAGCCCCACCACGATCCGTCTGTTTCTTTTGCCTGCTTGATCCAATCGTCGAGATTGTCGGCGATATCAAGGTCGCCAGTCCAGTGCTGATACTTCAATTTTGCCGGTGGATTGATGACGCCAGCAATGTGTCCTGATCCAGCAAGGACAAACTTGACGGGACCACCAAACATTTTAGCTCCTGCATAAACCGACCGTGCTGGTGCAATGTGATCCTCTCGGGTTGCGACATTGAAGACGGGCAGCTTGATGTCCTCAAGTGACAATGGTGTCCCGCCCAATGACAGCTCGCCACGCGACAACTTGTTTTGATTATAAAATTCTCGCAGATAGAACTGGTGGTTTTCTCTCGGCATGCGAGTGGAATCTTGGTTCCAGAACAGGAGGTCGAATGGAAACGGTTTGCGTCCCAACATGTAGTTGTTGACGATGTAGGGCCAAATCAAATCGCGGGGGCGCATCATGTTGAACACACTTGCCATCCGCGAACCATCCAAATAGCCGCGTTCTTTCATGAGGTCATTGACGCCTTCGAGCTGTTCATCAGTGACAAACAACAGCAACTCGCCAGCATGTTCAAAGTCAACTTGTGTTGTAAAGAGCGTGGCGGACACGAATGGGTTCTCGCCACGTGCCGCCGTATAGGCCAACGTTGATGAGACCAGTGTGCCGCCAACACAATAGCCAAGTATGCCGCATTTCTCGACGCCGGTTTCGCGGCTTACGGCATCGGCCGCGGTGAGCACGCCTTCGATCATATAATCTTCGAACGACTTTTCGCTCAGGCTCTCATCAGGGTTGACCCACGAGATCATAAACACCGTGAAACCCTGCGACACGGCATAAGCCACGAAACTCTTTGGTGGGGTGAGGTCGAGAATATAAAATTTATTTATCCATGGTGGCACAAAGAGAATTGGAACTTCGCGCACTTGTTCCGTTGTTGGTGAGTACTGAATAAGCTGGAACAGGTCGTTTTGAAAAACGACCTTGCCTGGGGTCGTTGCGAGATTACGACCGACTTCAAATGCATCTGTATCGGTTTGGCTGATCTTGAGAAGGTCGTCTGACTTACCCATGTCGGAGACAAAAAACTTCATGCCCTCGACGAGGTTTTCTCCGTTCGAGGCCAGTGTTTCGCGCACCACTTCTGGGTTGGTTGCCGGGAAGTTTGTGGGCGAAAAAGCGCTTGTCACGAGACGCATATAGAATTCTGCTTTGGCGCGCTGGGGTTCATCGAGCCCCTCCGTTTCCTCCAACATACGGTCAGCCCAATTGCTAGAGAGGAGATAAACTTGCTTCCAATAATCAAAGTAGGGGTTGCGCGTCCATTCTTCGTCTTTGAAGCGGTTGTCGCTCAGTGGCGGTTTGGCAACCGGTTCGACGTCTTCGCCGGCGACGCGGCGTAGTGTGTTGCTCCAAACTTCGGCATAATTGTGGAACAACTGAAGCTGCGACTCTGCAAACTTTGTTGGATTCTTCATCCATAGTTGGGCGAGATCCTGCATCGTCTTTGTGGCTTCAGAGATCTCGCTGGCGGTTGAAAACGGGCTAACGGAACTATCGGGACGTTGGAGAAACTGCGCCATTGCGGTGCTGGAATACTCAGCGAATTTCAGCATGTTTTGTGCGAATGTTTCTGGATTTTTCAGCGCATTTTCCCATGCAACCAAAATGTCTAACGACTCCTCTTTCGCTTCCGGTTCGCCAGATTTGTCTTTGCCAGCAGACTTAAATGTTTTGCCGGCCGATTTGTCCGTTCGCTTCTGCATTTTTTGTCTTCATCTGCTTGCATTAATTTTTTATAGATCGCAACTTCGTGGAGAAGTGGCCATAAACCGCGTCCCACGTTTTCTCACAGCTTAATCAACCCTAACACCTACGCAGCTTTGTTGGAATCAGCCATTGTAGTTAGCGATTTATTGGAATCGTTCGAGCCATTGGCATGAAATCATCTAAAACTCATAAGTCTTACTACTGGTCCCAGGTTGTGAATTCGCCCGTCAGATCCATAATTTTTGGCATTGGACTATCGTTTGGTCTGTCGGCATGTGGTT
Source organism: Hyphomicrobiaceae bacterium (assembly GCA_050633705.1). Lineage (GTDB taxonomy): Bacteria > Pseudomonadota > Alphaproteobacteria > Rhizobiales > Hyphomicrobiaceae > JAJFHI01. The sequence goes on from JBOEGZ010000004.1 coordinate 219,438, forward strand.
CGGTTTCTGTGCCGTTGCCTGATCTTGCCAAGAAACCAACAGTTGTCATGACGCCCCAACAACAAGCTGAAGCGATTGCCGATATGAACCAGCATAAAGCGACGCATGAGCAAAAGATTGTTGAGGACATCGAAAGCCAGCGCGAAATCTGACCTGAAATGGCGTCGAACCCGATGTCAGCACATAGATGCATGGGCAAGATTGGGTTTATAAAAAATACTGTGGAAACAAATACATACCCCCTGCCAGTCCTCGAAGTCATGCGCGGCTATAGGTGCAGCGACAATGCAATTTGTCACAAAATTTGGGGCTGGACGGGTGTCGCAGTGGCGCCATAACGTTCTCATGGTTAAAGTTCAAACCAAAATTGGCCACCATGTCAGGCGCTTTTGGCTTTCGCTGACCTGACTGTGTGATATGGACGATCACTAAGTTCAAGAATTTGCGGTAAGAGTTCGTAGTTTTGTCATGTGCCAATGAGCGGTATACGTTCGATTTTGCCGGCGCCGTCGTGCCCAACGTTTGGATGGGTTCGCGAGCACCATCATTGGACAATTCGCGCGAAGGCCCAAGACGGAAACTGTGATCAAAGGCTGCGGCCGTAAGAATTGAGAAAGACAGACGTGTGACTGAAGACTTTCACCGCATTAAGCGTTTGCCCCCTTATGTCTTTGCCGAGGTCAATCGGCTGAAAGCAGACGCGCGTGCGAAGGGTGCTGATATCATCGATTTAGGGATGGGCAACCCAGACCTGCCGACGCCTCAACATATTATCGACAAACTGGTTGAGACGGTTTCCAAACCTCGCACCAACAGGTATTCGGCGTCCAAAGGTATTCCGGGGTTGCGGCGTGCCCAAGCGGCCTATTATGCGCGCCGTTTTGGCGTGAAACTTGATCCGGATACACAAGTTGTTGCAACACTTGGGTCCAAAGAGGGTTTCGCCAACATGGCACAGGCGATTACCGCGCCCGGTGATGTCATTCTTGTGCCAAACCCGACGTATCCGATCCACGAATTCGGTTTTATCATTTCCGGTGCCGCCATCCGACACGTGCCAGCTGGCACGGGCGATGAGTTTTTTGCCAGTGTTGAGCGCGCGTGTCGCCACTCAGTTCCAAAACCAACAGCATTGGTGTTGTCGTTCCCGTCAAACCCGACGGCGATGACAGCTGATTTGGAATTTTATCACCGTGCGATTGATCTCGCCAAACGTCTGGATTTGATCATCCTGTCCGACGTGGCTTACTCGGAAATTTATTTTGATGGAAACCCACCACCATCCATTCTTCAGGTGCCTGGCGCCATGGATGTTGCGGTTGAATTCACGTCTCTTTCGAAGACATACAATATGCCCGGTTGGAGAATGGGTTTTGCAGTTGGCAATGAGCGCTTGATCGATGCCTTGGCGCGGGTCAAATCGTATCTCGATTATGGGGCCTTTACGCCAGTTCAGGTGGCGGCTGCGGCGGCTCTTAATGGTCCTCAGGACTGTGTCGTGGATATTCGCAACACCTACCACCGTCGCCGAGATATTTTGGTCGATAGTTTTGCCCGCGCGGGATGGGATGTTCCAGCACCTCCAGCAACAATGTTTTGTTGGGCGCCAATTCCTGAACCATTCCGTGAGATGGGGTCGGTTCAGTTTTCCAAACTTCTCATTGAAAAAGCCGATGTGGCTGTTTCACCAGGCCTCGGTTTTGGTGAGTATGGCGAAGGCTTTGTCCGCATCGCGTTGGTCGAAAATGAACATCGCATTCGCCAAGCTGCGCGCAACATTAAGAAGTTTCTATCCGAACCCCCAGAAACGATCGACAATGTTGTTTCCATCAATCAAAAAGCCAGCATTTGAGGCGGCCAATACATTATGACTGCACCACTTACACTTGGGCTCGCAGGCCTCGGAACCGTCGGCGTCGGGCTTTTAGAACTGCTCGAAGCGCAACGCTCGCGATTACGTCAAACACTTGGCCGTGACATCAATGTCGTTGCGGTATCGGCGCGCGACAAAGCCAAGGACCGCGGCGTGTCTTTGGATGGCATGCAATGGTTTGACAATGCTGTTGATCTTGCAAATTGTGCTGACATTGATGTGTTCGTCGAACTCATTGGTGGAGATGAGGGCATTGCACGACAATCCGTTGAAGCGGCGTTGTTAGCTGGCAAACATGTCGTGACTGCGAACAAGGCGTTGTTGGCAAAGCATGGAACGGCGCTGGCCCAGTTAGCGGAGAAAAATGGTGTTTCGCTGAATTATGAAGCGGCGGTTGCAGGTGGCATACCTGTTATCAAGGCGATGCGCGAAGGCCTGGCGGGAAACTCAATTTCACGCGTCTATGGAATCCTCAATGGCACGTGCAATTACATCATGACGAAGATGCAGGAAGAGGGTGCGCCTTTTGCTGAAATTTTGAGCGACGCCCAGGCAAAAGGGTATGCTGAAGCCGACCCAACCTTTGACATTGGTGGTTTTGATACGGCCCATAAGCTGGCCCTTTTAACAAGCTTGGCGTTTGGCACCGAGGTTGCTTTTGATCAGGTCCATGTGGAAGGCATCGAAGCCATCACAGAGGCTGACATTGAAGCAGCAAGCGCGTTAGGATACCGCATTAAACTGCTCGGCGTAGCGCAAATGACGTCAGGTGGCGTGGAAGCGCGGGTGCATCCGGCGATGGTTCCCAAAAATTCAGCTGTTGGAGAAGTGTCGGGCGTTACCAACTGTGTGGCAATTGACGCCCAACCTGTTGGCAACCTGTTGCTCGTCGGACCAGGGGCCGGCGGTGGACCAACAGCATCCGCTGTTGCAAGTGATGTTGCCGACATTGCCAGAGGCTTAAGTGTTTTGCCGTTTGGTGTGCCGGCCGAGGCGTTACAACCCCATCAACCCGCTGGGCTCAATGCGCACCATGGGGCTTATTATGTGCGCTTGTCAGTCTACGATCAGCCAGGCGCAATGGCAGCAATTGCTAAGCGAATGGGTGATGAGGGCGTTTCGCTTGAAAGCATTGTGCAGCGCCGAGAAAAGAATGACCTGCCTGGAATAGCAGCCATTAAAGCGACAGATAAACCAACTCAAGTAACTCTTATTACGCATGAGACGACGGAGCATGCTATGCGTGCGGCGCTTGATGGAATCGAGGCTGACGGTAAGGTTTCCGAGCGTCCACAGATGATTCGCATTGAACCCTTATAAATTTTTAATGCCGTGCGTACGACCGAAAGAGGAATAGCATGAACGACCAATCCAACGACGGCCTGGATACCAACGGCCTCAGTCGTGTGCTCGTTGTGGAGATGGCACGGGTTACCGAGGCTGCGGCCATTGCTTCTGCACGCTGGACCGGACGCGGCAACGTGAAGGCTGCTGATAAGGCGGCCGTCGATGCCATGCGACGCGAACTCAGTGATGTGTCCATTCAAGGCACGGTCGTCATTGGCGAGGGCGAAATGGATGAAGCGCCAATGCTCTACATTGGTGAAGTCCTTGGCACCGGGCAGGGACCGGAAGTCGATATCGCTGTTGATCCGTTGGAAGGCACAACGTTGTGCGCCAAAGACATGCCAAACGCATTGGCCGTGTTGGCGATTGCAGAACGTGGCGGCTTGCTGCATGCGCCTGACATGTACATGGATAAGATCGCTATCGGACCAGGCTACCCTGCTGGTATTGTTGATATCGACAGCTCGGTTGAAGATAATCTCAAAGCGCTGGCAGATGCCAAAGGTGTTGGCATTAATGAAATTACAGCTTGCGTTCTTGATCGCGCCCGACATGCAAAACTTATTGATGCCATTCGCGCGGCTGGTGCGTCGGTTCGATTGATTTCGGATGGTGACATTGCCGGCGTCGTTTGGACGACAGACCCGGTTGAAACTGGCATCGACATTTATATGGGTTCAGGTGGCGCACCAGAGGGTGTGTTGGCCGCCGCAGTCCTGCGTTGCATCGGAGGTCAGATGCAAGGTCGTTTGTTGCCATCAAACGAAGAAGAAACAGCACGTGCCAAGAAAATGGGCATCGAGGACATTCACAAAAAGTTGGAACTGGAAGACATGGCGTCTGGTGATGTGATCTTTGCCGCAACCGGCATCACCGACGGCTCCCTTTTGGATGGTGTCCGCTTCCATAATGACTTTGCCGAAACAGAAACGGTTGTCATGCGCGCGAAAACGGGAACCGTGCGTCGTCTCAAGACGCAATTCCGCCGTATCGGCCATCGTTTTGTTGGGTGACAACGCCAAGTTCTGCGACAGGGGCGCTATGCAACACATTGTGCCAGTTGCACCGATTTAAAATCACAAACGGCCCCGAGCCTGAGATGCCCGGAGCCGTTTTATTGCATGTCTTGTTTCGCAAGCGTTAGGCTACGTCGTTGTTGCGTTCAGATTTCGCGCTTTCCATGATGGCTGCGACCCCCATTCCTCCGGCCGTGCAAATCGAGATCAAGCCGCGACCGCCGTGCTCATCAAGTAGCTGGGCAAGATTTCCCATAATGCGTGCGCCAGTTGCAGCAAACGGGTGTCCGACGGCAATCGACGAACCTTTGACATTCATTTTTGACCGGTCGATTTCGCCAAGGGGGGCATCGCGTCCGAGTTTTTCTCGGCAATAGTCGGCATCGTTCCAAGCTTTCAAGGTGGCGAGCACCTGAGCTGCGAACGCTTCATGGATTTCGTAAAAGTCAAAGTCTTGCAAAGACAAACCGGCGCGCTTGAGCATTTGCGCAACCGCAATAGTTGGTGCCATCAACAACCCATCACCGCCAACGAAATCATTGGCCGCCGTTTGGCTGTAAGTAAGATAAGCTTTGACAGGAAGGCCGTGTTCGTTGGCCCAATCTTCTGAACATAACAACACCGCTGCCGCACCATCCGTCAGTGGGGTGGAGTTTGCCGCCGTCAACGTTCCCTCAGATGTTTTGTCGAATACGGTCTTCAACGTCGAGAGCTTGTCCATTGTCGCATCGGTGCGGATGTTATTGTCGCGAAATACGCCAGCACATGGCACCAACAATTGGTCCATATAGCCGGATTCATATGCTTCCGTCGCTTTTTTGTGGCTTTCAATGGCGAGCGCGTCTTGCTCCTCACGTTTGATTTCCCAGGTCTTGGCCATCAATTCGCAGTGCTGACCCATCGTCAGGCCCGTGCGGGGCTCGGCGACAGAGGGTGGCAAGGGTGCCAGCTCGGCGGGACTAAGACCTGCAAAAACCTTCACCTTGTCCATTGGCTTTTTTTGCAGGGCCAAATTGGTCAGGCGTTTTGAAAACTTTTTCGAAAACACGATTGGCGGATCAGACGTTGTGTCGGATCCCATAGCAATTCCGCACTCAATTTGTCCCGATGCGATTTTGCCAGCAATACCCATTGCAGCTTGCAGACTTGTTCCACAGGCTTGCATCATTGTTATCCCGGGCGTGGAAGGTGCAAGGCGTGTGCCTAACACAGCTTCGCGGGCAATATTCCAGTCTTTGGCATGCGTGACCACAGCACCGCCAACGACCTCATCGATGTGTTTGCCGGCGAGCTTGTAGCGATTGACAACACCATCAAGGGCCGCCGTCATCATGTCGAGGTTGGTTAGGTCGGCATAAAGCGTGTTTGAGCGGCAGAACGGAATTCGCGTACCCCCAACGACAGCAACGCGGCGAATTTTATCGGTCATTTGTGTCCATCTCCTCAGGCCTGGATCGGTGTGAGACCTGTCTCAATAAGTGTTTGCTTTTTTGGCAACTCGGAATCTATTCGCCAGCCGTAACGGATTTTGTGCTCATGGAAGAGCGCGTTGGCTCCCCAGTCCCATCGCGGGTCGCTTTGTAGTGCAAAGGTCCACCCCGGAAGGGAGCAAATCCGGTTCCGAAAATGACGCCTGCATCGACATGGTCGTGGCTTGGCACGACGTTCTCATCGAGCGCTTTTTGCGCTTCTACAATGATCGGTTCCACCAACTCGCGACCAAAAGCTTCAAGGGAACTTGCGCTGTATTGTGTGGCGTCACTGCGATCTGGCCGCCCATCTTTCCAGACGTAAAATCCTTCACCCGTCTTCTTGCCAAGCCGCCCACTTTCAACAAGACGTTCCAATCGGGCATTCTCACCTGATAGGTTCAAGATCTGTCCAACATTTGCGCAAACATCAAGGCCAACAGAATCGGCCAGTTCAATCGGCCCCATTGGCATCCCAAACACTTTTGCCGCTTCGTCGATGCGGTTCTTGTCTTCGCCGTTGTCGACGCGCGAAAGGGCTGCCATCATGTAAGGCGCTAAAATTCGATTGACGAGGAAGCCCGGAACGCTGGCTGTGATAAGCGGAAACTTGCCAGTAGCGGCAACAAATTTCGCGCCTTTCTCGACGTTTTCCTGATGGCTTTGCTCGCCGCGGACAACTTCGACCAACGGCATTAATGCAACCGGATTGAAGTAGTGGATACCAATCAGACGACCAGGGTCTTTCATGGCTTGGGCGATATCTTCGAGCTTCAACGACGACGTGTTGGTTGCAAGCACAGCCCCATCTTTGATCTTGGTCTCAAGATCTTTAAACAGGCTCTGCTTTATCTCAAGATTTTCAACGATGGCTTCGATAATGATGTCGGCACGCGCGATGCCGTGTCCATCAGGATCAGAAATTAACCGCGCTTTGGCAGCGTCACGCAGAGCTTTGGTTTTAAACTTGCGTTTAAACAACTTGCTTTGTGATTTGATGCCCTTCTCAAGCTGTTCAACTGATAAGTCTTGCAAGGTTACTTCCATGCCATTGGCAACGCACCAACCAGCGATATCGGCACCCATTGTGCCAGCACCGATGACATGTGTACGCGAGGGTTTCCATTTGAGTTTGCGTGGTGCTTCCGCTTTTAAAAGCTCTGTGAGTTTGAAGACCCGGCGAAGATTTCGCGACGTATCCGAAATCATGAGCGGTGCGAAATAGCGGGTTTCGTGTGCTTTAAGTTCGGCTTCACTGCCACCGTGTTTTTCAAAAAGGTCAATCAGGCGAAATGGTGCGGGGTAATGTGCTTCTCGCGCTTTAAGAGCTGTTTGTTTGCGCATCTTGGTTGCAAGCAAACGTCGGGCAGGCCATTTGGTCAACATACGCAAAGCGCGTCCAGCGGGTTTGGATCTGCGCTTGGAAAGAACAGCTTTGCGCGCGGCCCATTTTAGGCGATCGGGAGTGTCGACAAGCTGGTCGATGTATCCAGCGCGCCGTCCAGCCGACGACGAGATCATTTTCCCCGTTAGCATGTGGGTCATGGCGGCAACCGGCCCGGCCTGACGGATCGAGCGTGCTGTACCATTAAAGCCTGGGAAGATGCCAAGTTTGACTTCAGGAAAGCCGACCTTGGTTTTGGCATCGCGGGTTGCGATGCGATAATGGCATGCGAGGATAAGTTCCAAGCCGCCCCCGACGCAGGCACCGTGTAAACCCGCAACCACTGGAACCTTGATGTTTTCAAGACGATCTAGCAAAGCATTTACGGGCCCGACGCCTTCGTAAACATCAGCTTCTGTTGCCAGCGTCTCAAATTCGTTGATGTCGGCGCCAACAATGAATGAACTTGGTTTGGCCGATAGAAAAACCAGGCCTTTAACTGTGCCATTGCGCACACCTTCTTCGGTGGCCGTTACAATTTCGCCAAGCTCTTCAATCGGGCGGCGGCCGAGTGCATTTGCGTTTTGGTTTTCGCGGTCAAAAACCGCCCAAGCAATGTGCTCGCGATCAACATTGAAGTGCCAGTCTTTTAGATTTGGCAGAGTGGGGGTCATAGAATGCCTCGTGTCTTCTTTGTTTATTCTGCTGCGTTTGCAAACGACGGACGGGTGTTGTGGTCGATGGGAACGTAATTAGGCTGAACTTCACTTGGGTCGAAGTGATCGACGGCAATGACACGTGCGACTAGTTTTTCAAGTTCCCGCAGTTGTTCAGCCTCGGCATCTGTCAGCACGCCTTCATCTTGCGCGGCGCGGAACCAATCAATCCCGTGATATCGTTTCACGACGCCTTGGCGGATCGCCTTGTCGAGCTTGCGTTCGGCGGGTTCAGCCGCGATGACCTTTTCCAGGGTGACTTCCAATAGACCCGTTGGATCATCAACGTCTTTGGAAACGAAGATGTCGCGGGTGAGACGATCGCGCATTTCGCCAGGCTCAAGCGCGCGCCTGGCAACCTCGTGGCCCAACTTATCACTTGCAGGCTTGTAGGGTTTGCCAAATGGGAACACCAAGAATCGCATTGGAATGCGTGCGGCTTTGACCGGGAAATTGTCAATGGCGCCAGCTATAGCTTGCTGGAATTGATAGAGGCAATTGTGAGCAGCCAACTCAACCACCAGACGATCTTCACCCGGACGTCCATCGTCTTCGTAACGTTTGAGAACGCATGACAACAGATAGAGCTGTGACAAGGCATCAGCCATACGGCCGGTGATTTTTTGTTTTGTTTTAAGCCCGCCACCTAACAGAATAACGGTGAGATCTGCGACGAGTGCAAAATTGCGCGATTGGCGCGACAGCTGGCGATACCACTGTGAGGTGCCAAAGGCTTTTTCAGGTGCATCGCCAAACGCACCTCCGGTTATGTTATGAAACAATGCCGCGGCGATGTTTGAAACGGAAAACGCAACGTGGTCGGCAAACGCTGTTTCGAACGCGTCCAAGCCGGCTTCCTCGTCGCTGTTTTGTACGGCTTGGACTTCACGATAAAGGTAGGGGTGGGAACGAAGCGCGCCTTGTGCAAACGTAATCAGCGTGCGCGTTAGGATATTGGCACCTTCGACCGTTATACCAACCGGCACCATTTGGTAGGCTGATTGTAAGTAATTTGCCGGTCCATCACAGATCGCGCGTCCGCCGTGGATGTCCATTGCATCATTGACGGATTGGCGTAGACGCTCCGTTGTTTGATATTTCATCAATGCGGAAATGACAGATGGTTTTTCACCACGCGTTACAAGAGCAGCGGTGACACCACGTGCAGCTTCGTTGACGTAGGCATTTTCAATTAGGCGCACGAGTGGTTCTTCGACACCCGCCATACGCGACACAGGAAGGCCGAATTGCTTGCGGATGCGGGCGTAAGCGCTCGTGACACGCAGCATCGCTTTGGCGCCCGCCGTTGCTGAGGATGGTAGTGAGATTGCCCGGCCAGCGGCAAGGCACTCCATCAACATATGCCAGCCCTGACCCGCACGGTCCTGGCCTCCGATGATCCAATCCATGGGAATAAAGACGTCCCGGCCCCAGTTCGGGCCGTTTGGAAATGCCGCGCCACATGGCAGATGGCGCCGTCCGATGTGGACGCCAGGATGGTTGGCTGGGACCATCGCCACGGTGATGCCGATATCCTCGTCATTGCCAAGAAGTTTATCGGGATCAAACAAATGAAACGCGAGCCCGACCAATGTCGCTTTGGGGCCAAGGGTGATGTAGCGCTTGTCCCATGACAAACGAATGCCAAGGACCTCTTGTCCTTCGTGCATACCTTTGGTGACGGTCCCGATATCGCGCATGTTGACGGCGTCGGAACCTGAAGTTGGACCTGTTAGCGAAAAACAGGGAACGTCTTTTCCTTGTGCCAGACGTGGAAGGTAGTGTTCCTTTTGTTGGTTGGTGCCGTATTTCTCGATTAATTCGCCAGGGCCCAAGGAATTGGGAACCATGACAATCGTCACAACATCAGGTGAGCGCGATGCGATCTTGCCCAGGATGATGGATTGCGCTTGGGGCGAAAATCCCAAACCTCCGTGCTCTTTTGAGATCAACATGCCAAGAAAGCCATTGGCTTTAACAAAGTCCCAAATTTCTTCCGGAATTTCCTTTTGCTCAAAGCGGACTTGCCAGTCATTGATCATGCGGCACAGCTCTTGTGTCGGACCGTCTAGAAAGTCTCGCTCTTGGGCCGTCAGCTCAATCGGTGGGATATCTCGCAACTGTTGCCAGTCGGGTGTTCCGGAAAAAAGTTCTGCATCAAATCCAACCGTACCTGCGTCGAGGGCTTGTTGCTCGGTCTCAGAAACGCGTGGCAAAATCTTTTTGACTTGCGCAAAAATTGGCTCGATGACGAATTGACGTCGCAAAGAGGGGACGGCAAGTAGTCCAAGAGCGATAGCTGGAAGCCAGCCAATTAGTCCCCAAAAGCCGTTGATCGGGAACCCCCACGCGCCAAACGGCAGGCCGGATTGCCAAATGAAAGTAAATCCAGCCATAGCCGTGGCCCAGATGGCCAGCGAAGCTCGGCTCATTGCGAGATATAACGCTATTGCAAGTCCAATAAGAATTATGATTGCAACTGACATTTAGGTGCCTCCTGCAGGCGCAATGTCACCGCTTTATCGGCGGGACGTGAAAATCGATGGCCACCCTACAGCCTAAATATCAAGATATTGCTTACTTGACGTAAGCGTCAATTGCTACAACAAAATATTGTAAAAACAGTGGGTTATGTCCTGATGCTGTAAAGGTGAGATCTTCTTTGGCAAGTTTGCTGCGTGATGCTCGGTAACCATAACCGAACTGGGACACGTTGACGAGGTTGGCGCTCCTTACCCGATATCGACGCTTGCCGACCACGAGATTGCGCGATAGGAGGCTTGTGCCCGAAATTTCAGGTGGGCCTCGGTTGCTGGAGCTGGTCGAACCAAGTAGGCGTAATACGTTCGGGTGGTCTGGCCCGACTATCGATATGTGGCACGTTGGTCGAAAAAAGGGACTTCAATATTATGGCGGATGATCCGGTCATTGCCCAGAAAGGGCCCTATCAGGTCGAACTCGAAGAGGGTAAGGCGTATTTCTTTTGTCGGTGCGGTTTGTCAAAAAAACAGCCATTCTGCGATGGCGCCCATCAAGGCAGTGGTCTTGAACCCTTGCGCTTTGTCGCCGAAGCGAGCGGACCAACCAACCTCTGCGGTTGCAAAGATACAGACGACGAACCGTTCTGTGATGGCTCTCACAATTTGCTGTAGCAAACTAGTGTTGCCTCAGAGCGGGCCGACCCCGTTCTTTGCTGCGACAATGTGGGGTGAGCAGTGGTGCATCACTTTACGCGATAAGTACGTATCGGGTTATGACGATCATCGAGGGGGATGATTTGGACTATTTTATCCAACAGGTCATCAACGGCGTGACGCTCGGCTCGATTTATGGGCTGATCGCCATTGGCTACACGATGGTTTATGGCATTATTGGCATGATCAATTTTGCCCATGGCGATGTGTTCATGGTGTCAATCTTTATCGCTGTCATCCTTCTGCTTCTCATCATGCAAGCCTTTAACGGACTGGCCATTGGGTTTGCCCTGATTGTGGTGCTGGTGCTCGGCATGGCGCTAACGTCGCTTTGGAGTTGGATGATTGAAAAGATCGCCTATCGACCCTTGCGTGGCTCGTTTCGATTGGCACCTTTGATTTCCGCGATTGGCATGTCGATATTCCTCGTAAACTTTGTGCAGTTGGTGCAGGGGCCGCGCAACAAATCTTTGCCGCCGATATTTCAAGGTGTGATTGAAATTCCGTTGGGCGCGGGAAGCTTCACGATTTCTTATAAGCAAATGCTGGTTGTGGTCGTAACGGCTGTATTGTTGGCCGCGTTCTGGTTCCTGGTGTCAAAAACATCGTTGGGACGTGCGCAGCGGGCCTGTGAGCAAGATCAGAAAATGGCGGCATTGTTGGGGATTGATGTTGATCGTACGATTTCATTGACATTCATCATCGGTGCCGCGTTGGCGTCGGTTGCTGGTGTGATGTACATGCTGCAATACGGCGTGGTGAATTTTTCCGATGGCTTTGTTCCAGGCGTCAAAGCGTTTACGGCAGCCGTCCTTGGTGGCATCGGATCTTTGCCCGGTGCCGTTCTCGGTGGCTTGCTGATCGGTCTCATTGAGACGTTATGGTCGGCCTACTTTTCCACCGACTACAAAGATGTCGCGGCGTTTTCGATACTCGCAATTGTCTTGATTTTCATGCCATCGGGCATTCTCGGCAAACCAGATGTGGAGAAGGTCTAGGTATGATTGGCAGCAATAAATCAGGCGTTGGGGGTAATGGCGCAAACAACGTTGGCGACGCAAGCCTGGCCATTGCTGCAAAGAAAGCTGCTTTTGTCGCGCTGATCATTCTGGGTTTGTGTTTTCCAATTGTCGCATATCGGACAATGCAAGACGTAAGTGGAGGTGGCGCGGGTCTCGTATTGCAACAGCGCTGGGGCTTGGTGCTCGTGCTATGTGCGATCGGCTTTTTTGCACGGTTCTTCTGGCTTGCCTTACACGATCAACGTCACACAGCAGGCCAATGGGCCAACGCACACTTTATTTCAATTCCTGCCCGCTACAAAAAAATTGCAAAGTATGTCGGTTTGGTTTTGTTGATTGCCTATCCTTTCATCATGATCGCATTGACGGGCAAGGGTGGGGCGATCAAGTGGATCGATAATTTCGGAATTCAGATCCTCATTTATGTCATGCTGGGATGGGGCTTGAATATTGTTGTTGGCCTTGCTGGATTGCTCGACCTTGGTTATGTCGCTTTTTATGCTGTCGGTGCATATTCTTCCGCCTTGCTGGCAAAGAACTTCGGGTTTTCCTTCTGGCTCTGTTTGCCTCTTGCCGGCATATTCGCGGCCCTTTGGGGGATAATGCTGGGGTTTCCGGTGTTGCGTTTGCGTGGCGACTACCTGGCAATCGTGACACTTGCTTTTGGTGAAATCATACGCCTTGTTTTAATCAACTGGGTTGATTTGACGGGTGGTTATGCCGGTATTTCTGGAATTCCACGACCATCATTCTTTGGCCTGTCGTTTAATGCAGCGCCTGGTGGGTTTGCGGATGTGTTTGGCCTGTCGTTCACGCCGCTACATCGTCTGGTGTTCTTTTTCTACCTCATTTTGGCGCTAGCTGCGTTAACGTACTTTGTCACCATTCGCTTGCGCCGCTTGCCACTTGGACGGGCATGGGAAGCCTTGCGCGAAGATGAAATTGCCTGCCGCTCGCTCGGCGTCAATACCGTTTCAACAAAGCTCACGGCGTTTTCAATTGGTGCAATGTTTGGTGGTTTTGCTGGCGCCTTCTTTGCTGCACGTCAGGGGTTTATCTCACCGGAAAGCTTCATCTTCATGGAGAGTGCGGTGATCTTGTCGATCGTTGTGCTGGGCGGTATGGGCAGTCAAGTGGGCGTTGCGGTTGCAGCCATTGCTATGATTGGCGGTACGGAAATACTTCGCGAACTTGGGTTTTTAAAAGCCATCTTTGGTGCTGAGTTTGATCCAACACAATATCGCATGTTGATATTTGGTATGGCGATGGTGGCCATGATGGTGTTGCGTCCACGTGGCCTCATCTCAAATCGCGAACCATCGATCTTTTTAAACGAACGCAAAGCAATTTCCGGCAGTCATGTGAAGGAGGGGCACGGTTGATGACGCCTCCTGTCCCACAACCCTCAACAGACCCGGCCCCGCTCTTGTCGGTGGAACACCTCTCCATGAGATTTGGAGGCTTGGTGGCCATTGATGACTTGAGCTTTGATGTTGCGCGTGGAGACATCACGGCTTTGATTGGCCCTAATGGCGCAGGCAAAACCACGGTTTTCAACTGCATTACCGGATTTTATAAACCATCCAGTGGTCGCATTGTGCTGCGTGGCGACAATGGCGTTACCAATCAAGATGTACAGGCGTTGACCGCATCTGGCAAACGACGAAGGCACACAAAAAAAGGTGGTGTTTTCTTGCTGGAACGCATGCCCGACTTTGAAATTAGTGCAAAAGCAAAAGTCACACGCACGTTTCAAAACATTCGTTTGTTCACAGGTATGACGGTTTTAGAAAACCTGGTTGTCGCCCAGCACAATGTATTAATGCGCGCGTCTGGTTGGACTGTTCTCGGTTTGGTGGGTGCCAAAAGCTTTGTTGAGGCCGAAAAGCAAGCGGTTGCAAAGGCCAAGCGTTGGTTGGAGCGCATCAATCTTATTGACCGTGCTGACGATTCAGCCGGTGATTTGCCTTATGGAGATCAGCGACGTCTGGAAATTGCGCGTGCTATGTGCACCGACCCGGTCTTGCTTTGCCTGGATGAACCGGCCGCTGGTCTTAACCCAAAAGAAAGCAGTGAGCTTAACGCGCTTCTTCTCGATATTCGTAAAAACGATGCCACGACGCTTCTGCTTATCGAGCACGACATGAGTGTCGTGATGGAGATTTCTGATCATGTCGTGGTGATTGAATACGGTCGCAAGATAGCCGATGGGACACCTGACGCAATACAAAATGATCCTGCTGTGATTGCCGCGTACCTGGGTGTCGAAGATGAAGATGTCGAAGCTGCTGAAGCGGGGTTGGACGAAGCATGACACAACCTGCAAGCGACGCATTTTTGAACATCCGCGGTGTCACGGCCTATTATGGCAATATCATTGCGTTGAAAGGCATAGACCTTGATGTGCATCGTGGCGAAATCGTAACTCTGATCGGCGCTAATGGAGCTGGCAAGTCGACATTGATGATGACGATCTTCGGGCATCCGCGTGCGCGTGATGGTTCGATTGTTTTGGATGGCGAAGATCTCACGAAATTGCCGACGCATGAGATCGCCAAACTTGGGATAGCCCAATCTCCTGAGGGGCGTCGCATTTTTCCGCGCATGACTGTGCTTGAAAATTTACAAATGGGTGCAACGCTTGCCGATCCAAAACACTTTGGCGATGACCTCGAGCGAATGTGCACCTTGTTTCCACGGCTGAAGGAACGCATTGGACAACGCGGCGGAACGTTGTCGGGTGGGGAGCAACAAATGTTGGCGATCGCGCGTGCGTTGATGAGCCGTCCTAAGTTGTTGTTGCTGGATGAGCCGTCGCTGGGATTGGCACCTTTGATCGTGAAACATATTTTCGATGCCATTCGAAAGATCAACGAGGATGATGATCTGACCGTCTTTCTTGTCGAACAAAATGCTTATCATGCATTGAAGTTGGCGCACCGTGGCTATGTGATGGTGAACGGCAATATTACGATGTCAGGAACAGGGCGTGACCTTTTGCACCGCCCAGAAGTTCGCGCGGCATATCTTGAAGGTGGCAGAGCCTAGCCAGTATTTGAAGGACGACTGGATGTTTGATCAGGTTTATCCAAGTGGCCCAAACGGGTTTTGGGTCTTTGTTCTATTGACCGTCGTTCTTGGCGGGCTCACGGCTTGGGCAACGGGTCGGGCGGTGGCATCGACCTGGCGGCCATTGGTGCAAATTGTAGGTTATATTTTTTTATTAGCGTTGGTGGTTCGTTTTTTTCACTACGCGCTGTTTCAACAACCGTTGTTGGCACCGGCTGCCTTTGTGATTGATTTTACCGTTCTGCTCGCCATAGCCTTTTGTGGCTACCGGTGGATGCGTGCTTGGCAGATGCAAGAGCAGTATCCGTGGCGTTATGAGCGCCGTGGTTTGTTTTTTTGGCGTGCGCACAGCGGCTTGTAAACGCTCCAATCCGTCGATTGTGAGCGTTGTAAATCTGAATATTTTCGTTGAAAACGTGACAATTGCATAAAAATGCATAGAGATGGGCGCAAGAAAATTTAGATTGTCTCAATGTCACCACCGCACGAGCGGTCGTTCCAGGTGTTGTTGCTTGCATTTTTAAGGGGAGAGACACATGCGTCTTCATTGGTTGAGCGCGATTGTCGTCGCTGTGGTCGGTGTTTTGGTTGTTGGTTGTGGAGATGGTTCCGAAAATGGTGGGGCAGATTCCAACGTTATCAAGATTGGTGTTGCTGGACCTTTGACCGGGCCCAATGCTTCATTTGGAGCACAGCTGAAAAAGGGGGCTGAGCAAGCCGCTGAAGATATCAATGCTGCTGGTGGGTTTAATGGAAAAACCATAGAGCTGATCTTTGGTGACGATGTCTCCGATCCAAAACAGGGTGTGTCGGTGGCCAACAAATTTGTTGGTGAAGGCGTACAGTTTGTAATCGGTCACTTCAACTCAGGTGTCTCACTACCTGCCTCAGACGTTTATGCTGAGAACGGTGTCTTGATGATCTCACCAGCATCGACAACTCCTAAGCTCACCGATCGCAACTTGTGGAATGTGTTTCGAACCTGTGGTCGCGACGATCAACAGGGAATTGTTGCCGGCAAATATATCGCCGAGAATTTCAAGGACAGTCGTGTTGCAATCATTCACGACAAGACGACCTACGGTAAGGGGCTGGCTGACGAGACCAAAAAGGCCATGAACGAGTATGGCGTCAATGAAGTGATCTACGAAGGTGTCAACACAGGTGAGAAAGATTTCTCGGCGCTTATTTCAAAAATGAAACAAGACAACGTTGAACTCATCTATTGGGGTGGTTTGCATACTGAAGGTGGTCTGATCGTGCGCCAACTCGCAGATGCCGGTGTGAATGCAAAATTCATGGGTGCAGATGGTATTGCAACAGATGAATTTGCCAATGTAGGCGGACCTGGCGCGGAAGGTGTTTTAATGACATTTCCACCTGATCCGCAAAAACGGGCAGAAGCCCAATCTGTTATCGAGAAATTTGAAAAGAAGGGCTACAAACCGGAGGCTTATACGCTTTACAGCTATGCCGCGCTCCAAATTGTGGTCGAGGCAGGTAATGCGATCAAATCAAATGATCCAAGAAAAGTGGCTGAAGAGATCCGCTCAGGCAAAGTCTACAACACCGTCATTGGCGATTTGAACTACAACGAAAAAGGCGACATAACGCGGCTCGATTACACGATTTACACTTGGACAAAAACAGAGAATGGCAACATCACTTTTGTTGAAAATTGATGCCAACCGCTGAGTTAAGAGCCACGATACAACACGTTTTCTTGGGCGGCCCATTGTGGTCGCCCATTGTTGTTTCGGTATCAACAAGGATGGCTTTCTATCGTTTCACGTACCTGATGCTGGTGGTGTGGGTGATGCTGGCGTTCATCAAACCATCGCAAGCAGAGCCCGACAATGTGACAGCAGGGTTGCGAACCAAAATCTTGGTTGCTGGACCGACCGAAGGAATTTACGCGCATTTAACGCGCGATCTTGAGGTTGGTGTGCGGTTGGCGTTGCGGGATTTGGGGGTCGGTGACAAAGAAACTGATATTGAAATATTGCCTGATAAGTGCGGTGTTAGTCGTATCACGGACCCAGATCCTGTTGTTCCTGCCAGGACGCCAGCGGAAAAAATCAAACTTGGCGACCGAGCCGATATCGTTATGGCCATCCAAACCACGGACCCGATTGTGGTTATCGGCCATCCGTGCGCCAGGGCTGCCATTGCCGGTGCAAAAACCTATGCCCACCTGGATCAGTTGTTTTTAGCTCCGCTCAGCCGCCATCCAGCCTTAACCGGCGACGAAGCTCACCGCACGACTTTGCGTCTAACCGGGCGTGATGACCAACAAGGCCGGTTTGCCGGTCAGTATTTTTCGCGTAATTTTTCCGCGCGCGATGTTGTTGTAGTGCACGACCGAACGGCATTTGCGCGCCGCCTCGCCCAACAAATTGAAAACGCCTGGCCGCTTTTACCAGAGCGCAAAGATGCCGCGGTCAATGAATTGGCTGATGTCGCCCCGGATCGACCAACGGTGTTAAAGTTCGTTGCCAGTAAGGCCAGCTATCCTGATCTTGTTGCCAAGATCAGAGATGCCCAACCCAAGGCGCTCTATCTTGCTGCCTTTCCAGCCGAAGCTGAAATTATCGTCGATGAGCTGAGTGCTGCCGGTGTTGAGGTGGCGATATTTGGACCCGACGTATTGGCTGTTGTCCCGTCAGAGCCGTCAAATCTGACTTATGGTGATGTCAGTTTAAAGTCTGCTTTTGCGAAGGTTCTGGTGAGCCTTCCCCCAGATGCCCGCACACTTCCAGCGGCGGCCCAATTTGTCGAACGTCTTAGATGGGACGATGTTAAGGTCACTGATGCCCTGCTTCGCGGATATGCGGCGGTCGAAATTTGGTGGGCTGTGCGCCGAGATACTCAGTCGACATCGGGGGCAGCCCTTGCCGCTGCCGCCAAGACCCGTGTGGTCAATAGCGCCATCGGTGCGCTATTGTTCGACAGCAACGGCGATCTCGATTTGCCGTCTTATGCTTTTCATAGCTTGGGAAAAAATGGCTACGAGCCAATAGCTGCGCAGAATTAGTGCCAGGCACGATCGCCATTGTGTAGGCGTGCAGCGTCGTGCAGGCGCGCAGGATTTTCGCCGCGCATCGGGGTGGCGTCGCCCGGCGGTCGCAGCCCTCCTTGTATCAGTGTCTGAGAGTTTAGCGCCCTTGTGATGCCAGCAGGCAATCGTTCAAGAGCGAGCGTTCCAACATTGCAAGGTCGTCTGAAACCTCTTCACCCGCTTGTCGACACTCAGCAATCCGAGATTTGATAAGTGCATAGCACTCACGCGGATCATCGAGATCGTCGATGCGGTTGTTCAGTTCCAGAATTTCTTCCCGCTGTTTTTCAGTCATTTTCTTAGTCTTTCGCTGCGTACCAATTTTCTGGATCAATTCCTCGTCCACGAGCCTTGGTCACGCACTTCACCAAACGTCATATGATGTATCACGCTTCAAACTGCGAAGCTTTGTTCGCAGTCCTTGTAGAAGAGTTACGCTGATTTGCATTTCCTTCAAGTATCTTGTTCGTGAAAAGTAAATTCGTGACAAAGTTCCCACAGTCTTTGTGTCGCCTCACTAAGGTTACCGTTTCTACATAAATCTCACTCTGACCACACTTTTGCAGTGAACGCCGCCGCATCATAGTGCGGTGCAATGTGGCGCCAATGAGAAATTGATGCGTGCTGAGTTTACGCTCGCCGGTGAAGAAAAATGCCCGTTTTCTGCGGGCGTGTAATGTTTCCCAGCCCAGAAAATTTTGGCTAGTATTCGCATCTGCGAAGGCCTTCTAAGCGAGACTGGATTTGATGGCGATGCTCCAAAACCTAATTACAGATGTCCCTGGTCTACGGGTCGGGCATGCCAGCGATGCGACAATATACTCAGGGGTAACGGTGCTTATGGCCGATGCACCAATGGTGGCGGCCGTCGATGTAAGAGGTGGGGGGACTGGAACACGCGAGCTCGACGCCCTTGGGCCGATGGGTACCGTCGAGGAAGCCCATGCGGTTGTCTTATCTGGTGGTTCGGCGTTTGGTCTGAGTGCGGCCAGCGGTGCGCAAGCATGGTTGGCTGAGCAAGGCATCGGCTTTGCGGTCCGTTCGGCAAGGGTTCCCATTGTGCCTCAAGCCATCCTATTTGATTTGCTGAATGGCGGAGATAAGGCCTGGGGCCGGATGTCACCTTATGAACAACTGGGTTATGAGGCTACAGCACGCGCCCGAGATGGGGAATTTGCACTTGGGTCCCAAGGCGCTGGATTTGGCGCGACGACTGCAAACCTTCGCGGCGGTCTGGGCAGTGCCTCAGCTATGGTCCAGAAAAAATATGTTGTCGGTGCTTTGGTGGCGGTTAACGCGGTCGGCAGCGCCACGATGGCTGAAACGGGGCACTTCTGGGCGCATCCCTTTGAAAGAGACAACGAGTTTGGTGGCCTCGGGCCCCCACCAGTTGGGACATATGATCCAGCAATGCCCCCTTTGGCGATCAAAGGCGGGCCCGGTGAAAGTACGACATTGGCGGTTGTTGCAACCAATGCAAAATTGACGAAGCCACAGGCCCACCGCCTTGCGATCATGGCACAGACGGGGCTGGCAAAAGCGCTCCATCCCGTCCACACGCCCCTTGATGGCGATGTTGTCTTTGCGGTCTCCACTGGCGAGGTGGCCCTAACCGATCCGATGCTTGATTTGACTTATTTGGGGGCCACGGCCAGTGAAGTTCTGGCCCGGGCGATTGCCAGAGGCGTGTATCACAGCGCGCAAAGTCCGGAAAACTGGCAGGGGCCACTAGCTTATAACGGTCGTTTTGGTAATCAGGTGGGGCTTGGGTCTGGTGAATAACGATCGCGGATCGAAGCAATGAGTGCCTTTACCCGACGGGTCATCTTAGTTTTCGCAGCAATTGTGATGCTTGCATCGTTGGGTGTGTCGACATGGATCGCCAACGAATCCAAGCGTTGTGAGTTGGAGCGCCAGATTTATCGATTTGGGCAAGGATGCGTCCGGGCCACACCACCGGTAATCCTCAAACGTGGCCTTCAGCGCACGTGAAGCGATACGAAATTTGTGCACAAACCGGAACAGGATCCGTTTCGTGCGGCTCAGTCCACGCCGATATGGGTGTCGAGACAATCGGTCAATTGATGCTAGAGCCTGCCTCTGCTACGGCACCAACAGATTTTTCTTCACTTCCACCCCAGATAGGAACCTACGCCGATGATTCCACGCTATTCACGCCCCGAAATGGTGAAAATCTGGGACCCGGAAACACGGTTTCGAATTTGGTTTGAGATTGAAGCGCATGCCGCCAACGCCATGGCTGAGATCGGCATCATCCCAAAAGACGCCGCCAAGACCATTTGGGACAAGGGGTCGGCTGCTCAGTTTGACGTTGCTGCCATCGATGCCATCGAGCGGGTTACCAAGCATGATGTGATCGCTTTTCTCACCCACCTTGCCGAACATGTTGGAGACGACGCCCGATTTGTTCATCAAGGCATGACCTCGTCGGATGTCTTGGATACTTGCCTCAATGTGCAGCTCACGCGTGCCTCAGACTTGCTGTTGGCTCAAATGGACCTTCTGTTGGCTGCTCTGAAAAAGCGCGCGCTGGAACATAAAGATACAATCACAATTGGCCGCAGCCATGGCATTCATGCCGAGCCCACGACCTTTGGCGTCAAACTGGCACAGGCCTATGCTGAATTTGCGCGTAACAAAGCACGCCTGGTTGCAGCGCGCGAAGAAGTTGCAACAGCGGCGTTGTCGGGAGCGATTGGTACGTTTGCAAATATTGATCCACGTGTTGAAGTTTATGTCGCCGAAAAGATGGGCTTAAAACCAGAACCGGTTTCAACGCAGGTCATTCCACGAGATCGCCATGCGATGTATTTTGCAACCCTTGGCGTTGTCGCCTCGTCAATCGAAAGATTGGCAACAGAAGTGCGACACTTGCAACGTACCGAAGTTCTCGAAGCGGAGGAGTTTTTCTCAAAGGGGCAAAAGGGATCATCAGCGATGCCCCACAAGCGCAATCCGGTTTTAACCGAAAACTTAACCGGTCTGGCGCGCATGGTTCGCAGCTATGCAATGCCGGCAATGGAGAACGTAGCGCTATGGCATGAACGCGACATTTCTCACTCCTCTGTCGAACGCATGATTGGGCCGGATGCCACAGTTACGCTTGATTTCGCATTGGCGCGTTTGACAGGAGTAATTGAAAACCTTGTGGTTTATCCTGAGAATATGTTGCGCAACCTCAATCGTTTGGGCGGGTTGCACAACTCGCAGCGGGTTTTGCTGGCGCTGACACAAGCAGGCGCCTCGCGCGAAGAAGCCTATGCAATGGTGCAAAGAAACGCCATGAAGACGTGGGAACTTGGTAAGGACTTTTTGTCGGAACTGAAAGCCGACGCCGACGTGATGGCCAAACTCAAAGCCGAAGATCTCGAAGCGATGTTCGATCTTGGCTATCACACCAAGCACGTTGATACGATCTTCTCGCGCGTGTTTGGAGATGACTAGTTCGACCAAATCTCCGAAATGAGGTGTGCTGCGTGACACAAGTAAGGGTTCAGGGGTTTATTGTCGTTGCATTGGTCTTAGGCGTGGGCCTGGCGGCCTGCAGTCAAACCAATAACCAGGCTGGTGCGCCGTCACCGGCTGCCAATCCAGAAATTGCCAACGCTGTAACGCCTACAACACTCACACCTGCACAAAGCAAAGTCGTTGAAGACGGCGTTAAAGTGATGATCGCTAATCCCGAAACAGCCAAGTTTAGTGCCAAGAAAGCTGTTAGTTTGGCTGGCAAGCCCGGCATTCATGTTTGTGGCTTCGTCTCGCACAAGGCTGCCGGCGGGCGTACACCAGAATTGCCGTTTTATATCGAATTGCGAGATCAAAATGGCGCACCGGCCGCATATCGGGGGCAGGTGGGATCAGATGATTCCAAGCGTGCGAAAGTCAAGTTTGTTTGTCGCCATTCAGGTGCTTAACCAGAAACTTGGCGCAGGAGCGCACAAGTGAGACGTTGTTTGGACGACATCTTTTTCGCCCTGGATCGTTTCGTTCTGTATAGGAGTTGCCAAAAACACAACGCCCATACTGGTCCCCATATGAATAGTGAAACGGTTGAGTTAAATGTTGAGTGATCACCACGTGATCCGAAATGAAAGCGCAAATAATAAAGTGCCATCGTCGCGGTTAAAGTCGTCAGCGCAATATTTGGATAAAACGCCAGCAGTGGGATGAACCACACCGTATACCAGGGATAGGCTGCAGGTGCTGTAAATACGAGTAAGACCGTGATGAGCAAAATGCGTACGATCAGATCTTCGGTTCTGTGGCCGGGCTTTAAAGCACAGATGAGGGCGACCAGAGAAAGCCCTGAAGCAATCAGAATTTTGGTGATCAGATTTGCAGTTTGAGTTGTGACCTCATCGCCTACAACAAATCTCAAAACGTTTGCAATGATTTGTTCAATACCGTGAAAAAGTGGGCTGTTTAACTTCCAACTTTGCGCGTAGGCAACCAAACCTGTGTTGGCATCCAGGCGTGCGACAAGTACTGGCATGGCAAATGCTGTGACCAATCCAAAAAACACCACGATGGCAATGGCTCGTTGCTGGAAAGACCCACGTAGATGTCGCCAGAACAAAGGTGCCAGCAGTGCAGGCCATAATTTTGCCCCGACAGCGCATGCCAGCGCGAGACTTGCTAACACATTGCGAGATTTGATTGTGGCGAGGAGGGCTGCCAGCACAAAGGCTACGACCAAGCCATCCATGTGGGCTGAGTTAAACACCTCCTTCAATACGAGTGGATTGCACCAATAGATCGCGGCCCACAAACGCGACCGTCCGGTGCTTTTAAGGCAGGCGAATAAAAGTGCCAGGATCGCAAGGTCGGTTGCGAGAACAATCACGCGCCATGCCCACAACTGCCAAGGCTTGATGATGTGCGCGAGTGCGAAGGCTGCTTGGGCAACCGGCGGATAGATCGTGGTGAGATGTTTATAATTGATACGATCAAAAACGCGGCCGGAGCTGTCTTTAAGTGTCACCAACTCAGCCGGTGCGCCAGCCTCCTCAACGGTCTTCGGTGCCAAACGGTAAGGGTTGATAGCGTGCGCTGAAACAGCCCCATCCCATAGATAGCGTTGATAATCGTTTTCCAGCATTGGTTCGCTGGCAAACAATATCAAGCGCGCGGCGAGCCCCGAAAAAACCATAACCCAAAGGGCCACGTTTTTTGCTCTTTGAGACGTCAGCGCAATCGTGTCAGAGATCAGTCTAGGTAAAACTGCAACATAGACCAGCCCCGCACCGAACAGCACGACGACCAGCGAGATGACAGGCATGTCGATAACAGCCGTGTCATAGCCAAAATCTACGGAGGCAAATGAAATCCAGGCTGAAAAGCCTATCAGTGCGATTGCGAATAGGTACCACAAGACTTTTGGTCTGCAGGTTGGCGCGAAGATGTAGGCAATACGGACGGGGCGCGTATCGCGTGGCACGTTTCATCGCTCCCGTCCGGTTGGTTAAATTAATTGGTTCCGTTGGCTTTATGAGCCGCGGTCATCGTAAACACATTTGCCCTTTTGGGTCAGGATGTATCCTTTTGGGCATTTTTTTGCAGCCGATGCAATCGGTGCCGTCGCGATAGCAAAGGCAACTGAGGCAGACAGTGCCAATAAAAGTGTCTTCATGTCTCAGATATCCTTATTCTGATGTTATCTTGATAGGTCGAAATTCGAACCGTCATTTGTCTTATGCCGTTGAGAATACGGCTCGACAAGGACATTGGATTGAAATGTCCGTGAACTCGGCGTTACCTCGGCGTGTTGGGTGTTGAAAGAGTTTTGAGAAAATTGACGAGATCGGCCCGTTGGCGCTCAGTCAGTGCGTTCTGGCGACGTATTTTTTCTGAAACCCCAGGGCGGAGATGAGCTTGGTCCAAATAATGCGCAAGAACGTCGTCCAGTGATGCAAATCGTCCGTCGTGCATGTAGGGAGCCGTAAGGTCAAGCATCCGCAATGTCGGCGTCTTGAAGCGTTGGCGTTGATTAGTTCCCGTTGCCGACAAGCCGATGTCATACAATGCGTCGTCCGTAAAACGCCAACCAGCGTGACAACCAACACAACCAGCTTTTCCGACAAACAGAAAAAATCCATCGCGCTCAGATTTCGTCAAGGCGTTAGTGTCGCCATCAATCCAGCGGTCGAAACGGGTGATGGGTGATCGGAGGCTGCGTTGGAAAGCAGCCAATGCCTTGACCGTGTTTTGCTTGTTGGGTTCGGAGCTATTTGGAAACGCCTTAGCAAACGCATTCCGGTATTGTTCGTTGTGTGAAAGGTATTTGAGGATATCAGTCCAGTTCGCGGCCATTTCGTGGATCGAACCAATGGGCTGGAAGGCTTGTGCTTCCAGTGTCACCGCACTTGCGTCCCAAAGGAGACGTTTGGCCCAACCGATATTCCAAAGTGTTGGCGTATCGCGTGCCATTGGTCTGTTATCTTGTGGCCGTGCGGACTTGCCGCCATCACTGTAGCCAAATTCAACTTGGTGGCATGTCGCGCAGCTGGCCTTGCCATCGCTTGAAAGCCCGCCGTCGTAAAAAAGTTCCTGACCCAGGGAAATTTTTGATTTCGTCGTTGGATTAGAAGGGGGAGATTGAAGAGCTGTTGGACGGGCAAAAAAGGATTGCCAGAAAGGCATAGGTAATGGCGGCGTTTGTGCACGAGATTGGTATGGCTCAATTAAAAACAGCGCCACGAGTACGCCTGTTAAGAGCAGCGGTGTGAAATAACCGGTTTTCGGGGTGAAGTGTAATAGCATGTCAAGGCTGTAGCGTTGATGTGATGGGGTTGGCTATTGGTTCAAACGACGAATGCCCTCAGGGCGACAATTATTTTTAAGTTAGATGTTTGCTAATCTCTCAACACGTGAGTCGCGACAAATTGAGATACAACTAAAAGGGTGTCCTGCAAATGAAACCACCGTTTGTTAATTGGCCAACAATCCTGGCGCTCGGTGGTCTGGGTCCTTTGTTTTGGCACGATGTCATAGCCAAATTTCTTCTCCGTGGCGAGCCATCGCAAAATCTTCCAATCGAAATGGTGCAGATATTCCTCGCTTTTTCCATTGCAACCCTCAGTATCGGTTTTGTCTTATCATTAAAGTCATCAACGGGTGCGCTACGTGATCGATTAAAATCTATCGTTGGCTACGAAACGTGGTCTGAGTGTGCTGTTTTGTTTGCTGCTGCGGCTTTTTTGCTTGCAGGCATTGCTCTGGTGGGCGGGTTCATGAGTGGTCAGCAGGGTCGCGATATTGACGCCATCATTGTCCCGATGACGTTTTTGAGCGTGGCCTCTCTGGTGTCGTTTGCAGGGGCAGGTGTTTTGCAAACGAATGCCCATAAGGCGTCAGCACTCTTGCGATGGGTTTTGTCGGTGTGTTGGATTTTTTCCTACGGTGGCATTGTAACGTTAACCCTCGCCAGTTTGTTTATGTGGCTGCCAATTCCAGTGATCCTCACGTTGGCAGGTATTATTGCCTTCACGCTTGTTTGTACATGGATCAGTGCTCGCAGCGACCGTTCCGATATGAACAAACGCCGTGTCATTGACCGTGTGCGCAAACTTGCACTTTATCAAGCCGGTTTGGTGCCGTTGGTTTCACTTGGGGCTGTGACGTTTTCAAGCGGTCAACTCGCGCCCATTTACATGGCCATTGGGCTTGTGACTATGACTTTAGGTCTTCGAAAAATTTCACAAACGTTTGCAGTCTAGAATGCAAAGCATTTTTAAAAATGCCGTTTGATTACGCGCTTTTGGCCGGCACACAACAATCATTGTATTCATGTTGACCGCCTTTCGCGTCTTTGATGCCATAACTGTTGGGGTTGTTTGGTTTTGCCTCAACATGGGCTGCATGAGCTGGAACTTTTCCGCTTCCACCCGGTACATCCAAAACGTAGGTTGGTTGCGCGAGGCCTGACAACGTTTCCCTGAGCTCTTGCATAATGGCCTGGCCTTCGGCAATTGTGGTTCGAAAGTGCGATGTTCCAGGAGCCAGATCCGCGTGGTGCAGGTAATATGGTTTAATCCCTGTTTCGACGAACGCGCGCATAAGCTCGGCGAGCGTCGTTGAATTGTCGTTGATCCCACGCAGCAACACGGTTTGGCTGACCATTGGAATGCCACGATCGATCAAACATTGGCAAGCTTCGCGTGCACCGTCGGTCAATTCACGCACATGATTGGCGTGCAGCGCGACATAGTTGGTTTTATTGCTGCTTTTCAGGGCGTCGATGAGTTGCTCGGTGATGAGGTTTGGAGCCACACATGGAACGCGGGTATGCCAGCGCACGACTTTGACATGATCAATGGCATTGATGCGTTCAACAACGTCTTGGATCCGGCGCGGTGCCAGCACGAATGGGTCGCCACCGGTAATAATAACTTCCCAAACATCTTTGTGGTTTGAGATGTAGCTCATTGCCGACATTAAGTCCGCTTCAGACAATTGGCCCTGCGGGTGTTGATCCGGTTTGGGCCCAACCATTTCGCGACGGAAACAAAACCGGCAGTAGACCGGACAGATATCGACCAGCTTTAAAAGGACGCGATCGCGATAACGATGGACCAACCCAGGTGTCTTTGTCATTTTTTCGTCGCTGATCGGATCAGCGTTCTCTGAGGGTTGATGATGGGTTTCGCGTGCTTGCGGGACAAACTGTAAAGCAATGGGATCCGCGGGGTCAGTTGGATCGATCAGATCGGCGATTGCAGGTGTGATGGCGACGCTATAACGAGAACTTACCAGCTCTAGCGTATCTTTCGTGTCTGGTTTAACGAAGCCGCGATCAATGAGTTCTTCTACTGTTTTAATCGTACCTTTAGCGTCTTGAGACTTGATCATTGATCATCCGTTTCTTGCGTTGGGGAGGTGTCGTTTGCATCGCGAAGCGGTGCCCACAAAACTTGTTCAATGCGTTCACACTGCGTCGCCAGCATAACAAGCCGGTCGAACCCAAGCGCACAACCGCTAGACGGCGGCATTATTGCACAAGCTTTTAAGAAGTCTTCGTCAAGCGGATAACGTTCACCATAGATGCGTTGTTTCTCGGTCATTTCCGCCTCGAGCCGTCGGCGTAGAAGTGGACCATCGCAAAGTTCGCCATAGCCGTTGGCTAATTCGACACCGCAAGCAAACATTTCAAACCGCTTAGCAAAGCGTGGATCGGTATCATCCGGGAGGGCGAGAGGGGCCTCAGGACTGGGGTAGCCTTCAAGGAAAATGGGTGGAATTGGTTCACCCGCATCATTGATGTAATCGCGATCGCGCCAAATCTTGTCTTCGATTTCGGTTAGGCAGCGGCTAAAGATATCTGACCAAGTGTCGTCAGCGCTGACACGGACCCCAGCGGTTCTCGCTTGGTGTGCCAACACGTTCTGGTCCGGTGTTTCAGGTTGTTTTAAGCTTTCGCCGAGATCAAAGCCCAGATATTTTTGAAACACACTTCGCACCGTTAATCGGAGCGGCGTGGCTGTCGCATCGCATGCGATGTCCTTCATGCGCCATTGCGACGTGTTGGCGCTAAGACTGATAAGTTGAACTAGGTTTGTGCAATCGGTCATTACGGTGTCGATCGTCTCGTTTGCCCGGTACCATTCCAACATCGAAAACTCAGGATGATGCAGTGCGCCCCGTTCCTGGTTGCGAAAACAAGGTGCGAAGGTGAATATTTTGGTTTCGCCAGCCGCCAGCAGTTTCTTGCAGCTAAATTCTGGCGAGGTGTGGAGGTAAAGACTGTGTTGTCGCTGATCGGTTCCAATGAGCTGGGTCTGAAAGGCATGCAAGTGGGTTTCGTTGCCCGGAGAGACCTGCAGCGCGCCAACATCGACCTCAATAAAGCCCTCGTCGGCGAAATAACGACGAATGGCAGCCTTTGCGGTATTGCGAAATAACAATGGGCCGCGCCGGTCCTTATGGCGTTCTGGCTGCCACCAGGGCGAATTTAGAGGTGAGTTAGACATGAGTTGCAGCCTGTCGGGAGATTTTTTGTTAGCGTTGGGGCCACAATTAACACGGAGGGGTTGGCCTGTGGGCCGGAGCGGAGTATGAACCGGCATTGAATGATCAGATTGCGCGGTGCTGGGCAGGGGCAAGGGCCTTAGATCACCAGTCGGCGCGGTTGTTAAATTTGAAGCTCATAGACACGGAGACGCACGTTGACCAAGGTTATTGCAAGCTCAATCCGCAAAGGCAATGTGCTCGACCTTGATGGCAAATTAGCTGTTGTTTTGAAGGCAGAGAATATCCATCCAGGCAAAGGAACGCCAGTGACGCATCTGGAATTGCGCCGGATTTCTGACGGTGTGAAGATTGTCGAACGCTACCGGACCACCGAGCAAGTCGAACGCGCTTTTGTTGAAGAAGTTGAACACAGCTACTTATTTGATGATGGTGGCATGCTGACGTTCATGCATCCAGAAACGTATGACCAAGTGGCGGTTTCAGCAGATGTTCTTGGTGACCAAGCAGCCTATTTGCAAGAGGGCATGATGGTCAAATTGGCGATGTTTGAAGGCAACGCCAT
Source organism: Hyphomicrobiaceae bacterium (assembly GCA_050633705.1). Lineage (GTDB taxonomy): Bacteria > Pseudomonadota > Alphaproteobacteria > Rhizobiales > Hyphomicrobiaceae > JAJFHI01. The sequence continues at coordinate 248,135 of JBOEGZ010000004.1, forward strand.
TTCCGTTGAATTACCACAACGTGTAACCTTTGAAATCGTTGAAGCTGATCCGGTGGTTAAGGGTCAGACAGCGTCGTCGTCTTATAAACCGGCTGTGTTAGCAAACGGACAGCGGGTCATGGTGCCGCCCCACATTGCTGCCGGAACACGCGTTGTCATAATGACAGAAGACGGTTCGTATGTGGAACGCGCCAAGGACTAACAGACCTCCTCATTGCAGGTACTGCAAGCGCGATCGAAAACCAAGCTGATTTGACAATTGTCGATGTCTGCCGACATCGCAATTGTTATGTGTCAACCTTGTTTTCATCTTTGGTGTTGGGCGCGCGTGGTTTGGCAAATATCAGCCTTTGGTACACAAGTCCGATACCGATTAAAACGGCTCCAAGGCATATAAACGATAATGCGCGCCAAAGCCCTGTGAGCTCCGCCAAATCATACAAACCGATTTTGAGTACCGTTGCCGTGAGAAGTCCAGCGGATGCGATGCGTGCTGGCAGCGATTGGCGGACCAACCCATAACCGAGAAACACAATCGCCAGCACCAACCAGGAGATATTGTACGCCCACATCTCGGCATCTGTTGTCGAAATACGCATGTTGATACGTTCGCCGTGGAACAGGTGGCGGACTTCCAAGGTAACGTAAGAAAATACCAGCACCAGTCCGAGGCAAGCCGCAAACAACGCATAATATTTGTTTTGCGGCTCATCCCGCAGTTGTTTTGCGACATAAAGTGCAAACAATCCGGGTAGTAAATAAGCCGGCAACAGCGAGCTCAATATGGCGCCGCCGGTCACCAATTCCGAACTGAAGTACGGGTTTTGTGTGCCAAGAAGTCCGATGACAGCCAGGAGGCCGGTCAAAACAGCAAACGCGATCCGCGCGACGGAAAACACAATATTTTTTGTACCGTCGAATAGTCTTGAGATCGCATAGGAAAATCCAAGACTTGTTAGCGCAAACAAACCCATTTCCAAATGGCCGGTCGTTGACGCCAGAATGTTGCCATCGTGGACATAGTGGCGAATTTCAAAGAAGGCCAAAAAGGCCGCAAACACAATGGCAAGGGCTTGAGCAAATTTAACGGTTACGTCATCAACACCTTTGCGCCCGAGCATCCAGGCGGCCCCGCCAAATGCCAGCGCTGGGACACCGTAACCCACAAGCAACCAGTTAAAGATTGGCCAGTTGCCAACCGCATCACCCATAATCCGTGGATCCCAAATCAGGCGACCGAGGACGATCAAGCCGATTGGAATAATGATGTAACGCAAGATTGGCATGTCACGCTTAACAGCAACATAGGCTGCACCAAATGCGGTCAAGGCGAAGGCCATTGTCAGATAGCCACGTCCGAGACATGTCACAAGCGCGAATGAGAGCGCGCCAACCGCCCCTACAGCGGCAATACTTGCCACCATATGACCAACGCGATTTTCTTCAATCTTGCCCCGCGCGTCAAAACGGTCGGCCAGAACGGCGAAGAGTGCCGCGAGTGCGGCACCAACCAACCCGAACGGCAATGAGAAATCAAAATGTGTGACTCGCAAATAGCTCAATGCCAGCGCCAGTAATATGGGTGAGGTCATGGCGATGGCGTATGACAGGGCTGGCAAAAATTGCAGGTTTGGCCCGCGGTAAAGGCGATACGCGGTCACAGCGGTCAGGCCCAAAGACGATAGCGTTGCAAATTGTAAAAAGCTTGAGACGTCTTCAGGCAAGCGCACAAACAACGTTGGTGGCATGCGAGGGACAATGTCGCCGACTTGGTCAGACCAAATGTAAAGCGTCGTGACGATTATTAATCCGGCCAGTGCAGTCGCGCCTGCGACAACGGCATTAAAGAAACCGGTGGTAGTTAGAAGGACAATCATTGCAAGGGCCGCGAGCAACCAGAACGTCATATCGAATGACACGATCTGTTGCGCCATAATTGAAAGTCCGGTGAGGGCGGCCAGTGTGCCAAACCCGACCCAGTCAGTTTGCGCGTCTTCATCTCGCCTATTGAGATAGGGAAGAAAGACTAAAATGACGGCAGCAAGCAAGGATTGCAGAACCACATGCGTAAATGCTGTTGTGGCCCAAAGTTGTTCGGCGGCATAAGAACCAGAACTGAGCACCAATCCCCAAATGACGACACCAACTGTGTTGGCCAGCACCAGCCACCACCAATGTCTCAACTTTGCAAGGACCAAAGCGGCAGCTGTTAGCATTGCAAGATAGAGCACAAGCGCCCAAGGATTTGGCGTTTGAGATGAGACAAGCAACGGTGTAATATGAGAACCAACAATTCCAAGTGCCGCCAGCGTGGGCCCATGCAAGGCGGCTGCGAGCATCGTCGCAATGGCGATGACGCCAAGGGCCACAAACGCAACCCCTCCTGAGATGAAACTGTAGGCGGCATAGGCTGCATACACTGTAGCGAATGCTGCTATTGTACCGGCTGCTGTCAACACACTTGGAATGTGGGCTGCGAATTTTTCTTGAATGCCGAGATCGAGATCACGTCGACGCCACCATTCACCGGCCGCTAACAACAAAGCTGCAAATATGCCACCCAGGGCGATGCGTGCTGCCGGACCAATTAATCCAGCTTCGATGGTGTATCGCACAAGCAAAACACCCCCGATCGCAAGGGCGAGGCCGCCGACGTAAACTGCCCATTTGGTGCCAAGGCGTTCTTCGAAACTTGGTTCTGGTGATGACGAGGCGCGATCATCTGCAGCGATTGTTTGTGCCTCATCAAGTGTTGATGTGACACTTGGCACAGAGGTTTCGACGGATTCTGTTTTTGCAGGTTGTGCTTGCGTTGTGTCCGGCTCGGGCGTGGTCGGTGTTTCAGTGGAGGTTTCAGTCTCTGGCGTTGGCTTCGATTGGGTTAAGTCGGGGTTTGGTGAAAGCCCAATATTTTGTTCCAAGCGCTCAATATGCTCTTCAGCAAACTTTAATCGCTCAGCGGTTTTCTTGCTCCGTTTTGATGCCCGCCATGCCAAAACGATCGCTACAATGGGGACCAAGCTCCAAAGCAGTCCAGAAAAATAGAAAAGGGAATACATTGCGTGGTGCCATTATAAAGTGTTGAGCAAGCCTGAATTGGTGGCCGGTGAATCGTATCGACAAAGCTTAAGGCATTTTGATGGGACAACAATGTTGCAATGCGGTGAGAACGTGACGCGAGCAGAGTGGCGCATTGTCAAGCAGATAATTGCGGTTGGATAAGACGTAGCAGAGAATTTGGTCACTGGCACACGCCAATACCCTCAGAACTTGGAGGGGAGAAGTTGGTGGTGATATCCGAAATGGAATGATTTTGTTCGTGATTATCAGCCACGGGGTATCGATATGTTGGACGCCCTTGGATTTTGCCGTGATGTGGAAACAAAAAACTTTGACTAAGACTTGAAAAAAAATGCGTACTTGGCCATGTGTCAGTCGGGTGGACTGATCCATTGTGTGGCAATGATACGTACTGGTTCTTTTGCCCAAGGGTATAGGCCATTATCTTAAGCAGGAGAGACAAACGGACATGGCGAAAACTGAAAGCATTGAGCGTACAATTGGATCTCGTCGATGTGTCAAATCATCATTTATGAGTTTGATCGGGCTCAGCTTGATAACCAGCACCGTCTTGGCCACCAGCGCCGTTTCAGCCGAGCTGTGCAAAGGCTATGGCCCACAGACTCCGCGTGATATTTCCAAAGTTGAAGGCAGCAACAAACGCATCTTCACGTTGGCTGCGCCATCCAGTCAGATGAACCTTTGTAATATTCACACGCACACGAATGCAGAACACAAAGGCCCAGGCTTTAGCGTTTTTGCTGGAGCGGGTGATAGTGGCGGTTTTAAGTGCAACAATACGTCTGAATTGACCGAGGCTGAACTCAAAGACCCGACAAATGGCAAGGGTGCTTTCAAAGGTGCAAAGCCGGGCGATACGATCGAAGTGCATTGGGTGCATTCTTCCTGTGACGTTGCTCCAGGAAAAGGCTTAGGTTCGTGCCTCAGCAAAAGTTGCGCAAATCCAGAACTGCGTGTTGAAACTCAAGTGTTTCTTGTCGTCAACGACCCCAAGGCTCTTAACTTCCTTGATTTTGCCTATTCGGGAAATGTGAAAAACGGTCTGCATCAGCCCAAGTCCCTGCCAACCAATACTGGAAAGCCCGTAGTGTTTGCAGGTTCAACGACAGGTCCAAAATACACGCAAGCGAAGTGTTCGCCATTGCAAGTGACCTGGAGTGTTCGCCCACAATGCGCCAAACTCGATATTTCCTCGCTGCACAAATGGGTTGAAAACGGCAATGTTTTTCAGGAAGATCATTCTCACGGCGTGCGCCAACTCGTGACAGCGCCTGAACTGTTATCTGAAATTAAGAACTAATGGTATTTCGGTATCTGCGTGGCGACCTATTGGTCGCCACTCGGGCACCAGAATAATTTCCCAATGCCGTCGCCGCAGTGACATTCGATCTGCCAAAGCGCGAGCGCTTAGCGTGTTTTGCCGGTGGTCAGGCTTTCGGATTGTTTGTTAAATTCTGTTTCCATTTCCAACATCAAAGGGTGTGTCAATCCGCTTTGGCGTAGGGTCTGGAATTCACCTCGAATTTTTTCTGCGCCATACCGAGCCGTGCTATTTGTATCGGAGAGCGAAAGAAACAGCGACTTGGCTTCTGCGGTGCGGTTTGCAAACATGTAACTGTGCGCTCTTGTTGATGTCATCCAAGGTGCTTCGCTTGTCAGGGTTGCTGCGCGCTCAGAGACGACGACCGCTCTTTCAAATGCTTTGGCGTGAATGGCATACCAGGCCAAGGATGCCAAATATTCAGCAGTGAGCTTTCCCGGGCGTCCCATTAACTGGACCTCACTTCTCTCGGCTCCCGCCACATATTTCTCAAAGATATCTAACGCTTCGGTAAATTGGCGAGATTGATTGGGGGTGGGCTCTCGCTGGCCGATAATCAATAGAGAGTTTGCAAGATAAAACCGCGCACGATCTAATGTTCGCGGCGATACCATTTGTTCAATGACCGGAATGGATTGGCGCAACAGTGAATTGGCCTCTTTGAGGTTCGCTGTTCCAAACTCTCGTTTCCCGATCGCAACCAACACCTCTGCCAACGCTACGCGCGCATCAGCCCAATACGTTGGCACCTTTTCTAGTGTCAATTCTTCCAGAGACGCTCTCAAATAGGTTGCAGCCTCTTGCATCGGTGCGACTTTGTTTTGGCGTTCTCCAAGTTCGTACAGAGCGATCCCGATATCGTGTTTGCCTCTGGCCCATGCCAGCGGTTTCGCTTTTCGCGTTATGACTTTTAAAGCGGCCTGTAAGTTGTCAATTCCCTCTTTAAACTTTTCTAAGTTGCCACTGCGTCTGCCGACAAGAATGAGCGTGGCTCCAAGGTTGCCTTGTAGCGGCGCTAACGAGCCCGGGTCATTTTCTTTTGCAACAATTTCAATAGCCGCCCGGCATGTTGTTTCTGACTCTGTGGCACTATTTTTATGATTTTCGGTTTGACTGGCGTCGGTTTCGCGCACGGCAAGCCGTCTCAAAGCGATACATAAGCTGTGTTGCGCGCGCGCCCATTTATAAGGGTCCGTGTCACGGCTTAAAACAGTCAGCGCTTTGCGTTGCGCTGAGATTGAGTCTTCGATCAAGGTCGTTCCACCTTCGATCCGCGCCAAATCCCCAAGTGCATCGCCCAAATTCTGATGTGTAATTGCCCATTGGGTTGGGTTTGTTTCTTTTGTCCATTCATTGAGCGCCGAGCGATAAGCATCAAAGGCCTCATGAAACAGTGCTTTATCGCCCTTTTGATCGCCAATGGTTTTGGCGACCCTGGCATAAGACGATAAAATTCCCCCACGCTGGTCGGGTGACAATGCTTTGGGCATCTTTTTTGCCAATGCGCGCAAACGCAATAGTACCGGTTCAAGTATTGCGACGACATGACGTCCACTGTTGTAGGCAGGCGCGGCGTCGGCTGCGACCTGGGCTGCCAGTGCTGTCGCCAGATCACTGCCAAAACTCTCAGGAAGTTCCAAGGTTGATCCCAGTGAATAGCTACCGGTCTGAGTTTCCTTTGCACTGTCGCCACGTTGCAAAAACTTCAAACGCAAAACGGTTTGGTCGTTGGTGCCGCGGGCAACGCCGCCCCAAACCATCAAGTCTGCATTAAATCTCTCGAGTTGTTTGCGGCCATGATCGACGAGCCATTTGTTGGCGGTCGCGGTGTCGGGCGCCGGTGGCAGGCGTAGCACTCTGTAGGCGCGCTGAACGCGTATTGGGGACGTTTGCGTCGTGACGTCAAACTGATCGGCCAACGTACTCATGACGTGCGCGGTGTTGCGGCCATCTCTGTTGTCGCCATCAAGATCGGCAACGAGAACATTGAATTTTCCCGCCAGCATTGGTTTGACCCGCATACCCTGCGCAGTGTCGAGGAGACGCTGTGTCACCGGCAGACCTTCCATGTAGTGTTGAACGGCTGGCAATACGCCAATAATGCCGAGATAACCAACGAGTGCGGTTGCCGCCAAACTGGTCATTGTTCCCACAACAAACATTCTTGGGAGGCTGGAATAAAATGTTCGACGAAACCAATTTGATTTGTTTTGGTTTTGCGAGGCGTTATCGACAGAAAATAATTTTGAATCCATGTTCACCACACCGAAAATTGAGGTCTCGTGGTTGCAAGGTTGGTGAGAAAAACCTCAGACCTTGCAAGTTATTTATGGCCGAAACGAAAATTTTAGGCTTCGAGGATAGAGCAGGTCAATGTTGCAATCCACAACAGCCTAGTAAAACGTGTCACAAGGATTAGAAAATTTGTTTAAGCGCTTGATGAGTAGAAATTTTTCACGCTCACGAGGAGCTGACAGAATTCGAGTGGTACGGGAATGAATTCCGCTTGCCCATCGGCAGGTCGCAACGAAAAAGGATATTTGACACGGACCACCCAACTCCGAGACACTTAATCTTGTTGCATGTATTTTTGCGAATTGAATCATAAACGTTGGGCCAACTCGGCTCGGTGCATTGCACCAAAGCCGGCATGTGTTGTTGGCTGAAATTTACAGCGTGAGAGCGCACAAGTGTTGCTAACACACCACCGACTTTTTTACCTCAAAGATCTCCATGATCTTGGCGCCGCGGTGTGGCCCATCGCAGACGAACGTCCATTTGCCGTCTGTGAAGGTGTCACACATCTTCACGCCCTTGATCAAAATCCAATGCCCGTCTTTGCCTTTGTGGATGGCGAGGATGTAATGTGAGCTAGCGTTGCGCGGTTTTTGCATCCAGTTCCAAACGCTTGGTCGTTGTTTTCGCGGAAGGTTTTGGAAGTCATTGATCAACTGCATGTCATAGCCAAGAGCATTTAACGCTGTGGCGACTTCTTCTGTGTCGGTGCCTTTGACAACAGGTTTGCGCGTTTCAGGAATGGCGCGATGGGCACGGATTAAATCTTCAATTTTTAGTATGGTGCAGCCAGTAATTGCAGACACAACATAGGGGCCGCAATAAGCCGTGCGCCCGGTGTCATTTTTTACGTCGTTTAAGGTCGAGGTCATGCGGCCGCGGCCGTTTGAGGCGTTTGCAGCTAGTGCCATAGAAAGTCCATTGCCCTTCAGTTGAAACGGACCGCAATCCGCCAAACTGCCCGTTGATCGACAAAAATTTCACAAGAATCCTGGAGCGCGTTGGTTAATGATGGGTTAATGTGGGCAGCAGTTGTAGAAATGCCGCTGGCGGATGATTCTTGTCACCTGAGCCCTGGCATGCACTATGGGCCATCGAATTGGGCCCCCAATTTGGTGCCAACTGTGGACGAATATTCGGTCTATGGCAGATGTTGGCTATGAGCCAATTGTGCCAATGGCCTATTAGACATGATTGGGAGTGCGAGACGGCAATGCGTTACGATGATGATGATCGCAAGAGTTCGAATGTCGACGATCGCCGAGGTCGCGGTGGTGGTTTTAGCTTTCCGGGTTTTGGCAGAGGTCGCCCAGGCCGTGGTGTACGCGTGCCAATGGGGGGTAAAGGCGGAATGAGCCTAACCTCGCTGTTGATCATTGGTGGCATCATGTTGTTGCTGGGGATCAACCCACTGGAAATGCTTATGGGCGGCGGTGGAAGTGGCGGTGGGTTTAATCTTCCCGAGATGCCGAAATCTGAACGCCAAGTGACCCGGCGGACGACAAGTGAAATCCCAGGCTTGCCTGGTAGCCGCAGGGAACAGGGACAAAGTACGGGCACAGACGCGAAAGATGCTGGCGCGGTTTTCGTCAGCCGTGTTCTCGCTGACACTGAAGACGTTTGGAACCGTGTGTTTGCGACATTTAACAAGGATTATCGCGAACCTAGGTTGACGCTGTTTACAGGAAGCGTGCCAACAGCGTGTGGACAGGGCGTGTCAGCTGCAGGCCCCTTTTATTGTCCAGCCGATGAAAAAATTTACATCGACCTTGCCTTCTTTGATGAATTACAGCGCCGGTTTAAAGCACCAGGTGATTTTGCTCAGGCCTATGTGATTGCCCACGAGGTTGGTCACCACATTCAAAAACAACTTGGAATTGCCGACAAAGTTCAAAGCATGAAGCGCCGGATGAGTAAAAAGCAGGCCAATGCCCTTCAAGTTCGCATGGAATTGCAGGCTGATTGCCTTGCTGGCGTTTGGGCTAATATCAACAACCAGCTCAAAAACCGGTTGGAACCTGGTGACATTGATGAGGGTCTGAATGCAGCAAGTCAGATTGGTGACGACATGATCCAACGCCGTACCCAAGGATATGTCGTGCCTGATGCATTTACGCATGGTTCGGCAGCCCAGCGGACGCGTTGGTTCAAAAAGGGTTATCAAGCGGGTAAGATGCAGGTCTGCGACACCTTTGGTACCGATGACGTTTAGAATACTTTGGCATTAGCAGACGAATTGGGCTGATACGTGGGCTAGGACGATCACGTAAAAAAGGGCGCCTTTTCTGATTTCAGAGGGCGCTTTTTTTGATTTTTAATTCTGCGTTTTTCAAAGTGTGTTGCCGGTATAGGTTCCCGGGCGGCAGGGAATGCCTCTCGAGATCATCGAGATACACACGTCTTCTGCTGCTTTTTCATTCGAAAGCGGACCGGCAATAAGAGTATAGGTCGGGCCTTCAGGGCTTTGGCTGGTGATGTAGCGTGGTGTCAGTGTGCCAATCGCACCAGAGTGATTTTCCGATAACAACGACCAACTCAAACGCAACGCATCGACGGAAGGACCAGACGCCAAAACGACACCGATTGAATTTGGCGCCCGCGTGATAATGGGTTCACCAAAACCGGCAGCGGCGGTTGTTGTGGCTTCAAATGCGATGTTTTCCAAGGTTGAGGTCTTGAGATCAGCACTCGAACGGCCAGGTGGGGTTGTTTTGTCGCTTGTTTCACGAAGCAATTTTTCAGCCGCTGCTGCCGCCGTCGCCTTTTGTTGTTGCAGAGCCGCAAGAACGTCTTGCGGAACTGGGCCTCTGCGTTCTGGCAATGGGATCGTGACCGTTGTGGAATTCGTGACATCGCCCGCCGTCGCCGCGGTATCCGTTGTTTTATCAACGCTGGAGGTTTCAATTGCCGATGTCGCATCAGCAAGTTCGCTGATTGGATTCAAAGTTGGTGGTTGTGGTTGGGGTGTCTCAGAATTTGAAGCTGTCTCAACATTCAGTCGGGTTGGTTGCGATATTGCTGATTGTGACTGGCGACTGATGTCATCATCTGTTTGCGTGCTGGAGTCTGGTGAGGCATTCAAAATGGTTGGTATGGCTGCGGTTTGTGCGTTGGTTTCGGAATTTTCAACGCTGGAGCTTGCCACTTCAGAGCTGTTTTCCGCGATAGGTTCAGATGAGGCGGGCGCTTCGGTTATTGTTATTAAGGGTGCACCATCTGCTTTTACAGGCGTTGTATCTGGTTCAAACTTTTCATTTGCGGTTTCGGCGGCCGCTAAAGGTTGACTGCGAACAGGCTGGGTTCCGGTCGTGGCGTCTATTGCAGATTCATCGACACCCGCCACAGCTTTTGCTTTTGCACGCTGGCCTTCATTGGTTTCCGGTGCGGTTTGATTTTGCGTCGGTAGGAATTGGGCAAACATTGACGGCTTAGCCACGATGACAAAGATGTATGCGGTTGCCATAAGGCCGGCCAAACCCCAAACCGAGAGATAGGCGATTGATGTGCGCGATTTTTTTGCGGGCGCGGGGCCAAGATTTTCAGGATATTCGGCTGATAAATGCGGGTCGTGTGCTGTGAAATTCGGACTAAGCCCTGGTACATGTGATCCGATGTGCTTGCCAACACCTGAGTCATTGGGCGTGGCTGAGCTATTTGCATCAAGGCTTGGAGGCATCGAATTGCCAAACGATGTCGAGACACGTGTTGCTGGCGGCGGCGGCGGCGGTGGCGGTGTGGGCGCGGGTTCTCGACCGACATTGATCTGAAGGGCTGGATCGATGACTCGATCGCCTCGCAATTGATCAGTGTGAGGCTTGTTTTGCCTATGTTTTCCCGAGCGTGGTTGCATAGACTAGTGCTTTCACGAGTCTTTCCAGCGGGTCAATACACGCGATCGCATGCGGTGGAATGCCTTGTGGGTTGCCTGTGAATGGGCGGGAAATACCCAAAAAGCCTGTTGATCGTGGCGTTGATTGCTGGCCTGTGGTGTGAATGCAACCAAAATTCTAAGAGGCGTTGAGGCTTGTGCGTTTGTGGGTGCCCATATGGTCTGAGGTTCGGTATGGAAATTGCGTGCAACCAGGGAGCAGTGTCGCAAAAAGGTCTCCTTAACCGCAGACTTGGCGGGCTTGAACCGACAGTGGTATGAGCGGCCAGGGTGAGCGATGGAGCCGATGCCTGGCAATGGTGCCGTGTTAGGTTTTTTGAATTGGGCAGGTGTCAGACCGTGCTGGCGTCGCTAAAGTTGGGAATGAAGACACTTATGAATTCGCAAGCACTTTTGACGATCATCTTGGGCGCGGGCAAAGGCACGCGTATGAAATCCAAGTTGCCGAAAGTTATGCATGCCGTTGCTGGTCGCTCAATGCTGGCACACGTCATTGCGCTCGCTGAGGACGCCGGAAGTACTTCAATGGTTGGCGTGGTCGGTCCTGATATGGACGATGTGGCAGATGTCGCAAGAACTGCAAACCCATCAATTAAGATTGCTATTCAAAAAGAACAACGTGGAACCGGAGACGCAGTTCTTGCCGCTCGTCAGGAATTAGAATCCCACAGCGGCGACGTGCTGGTTTTGTACGCTGACACACCACTTATTACGAGCGCCACATTGCAGCGTTTGCGCGATGCTTTGAGTGACGACGTGCAGGTCTCTGTACTTGGCTTTGAGGCTGAAGACCCAACTGGCTACGGTCGTCTTCTGACCAATAGCGATGGCGGATTAGAGGCGATCCGTGAACACAAAGATTGCAGCGAAGCTGAGCGGTCTGTTCGGTTGTGCAATTCTGGTGTCATGGCCTTTCGGGTTCGTGATCTGGCTAAGCTGTTAGATGGCCTGACGACAAATAACGCCAATGGTGAGTATTATCTCACCGATGCGGTGGCATTGGTGCGCGCGGCTGGGGGACAGGCGGCGGCGGTTCAATGTGATGAGACTGAAGTTCTGGGTGTAAACTCACGTGGACAGTTGGCAGTAGCTGAAGCGATTTGGCAAGCCCGCAAGCGCGCGGCCGTCATGGCCGACGGTGTGACCCTGATTGCACCCAATACGGTTTGGTTTTCCTTCGATACGGATGTGGGGCGGGATGTGATCATTGAGCCCAACGTCGTGTTCGGTCCAGGCGTTAAGGTTGATGAAGATGTAACGATCAAAGCCAGTTCGCACATCGAAGGTGCCCACATTGGACGCGGTGCACGTATAGGGCCGTTTGCGCGCCTGCGCCCAGGTGCTGATCTTGGGCCTGAGACACATATCGGCAATTTTGTTGAAGTAAAGAACACCAAGATTGGCACCGGCGCCAAAGCAAATCATTTGTCCTATCTCGGCGATGGCGATATTGGTCCAAAAGCAAATATCGGTGCCGGCACGATTTTCTGTAATTACGACGGCTTTAACAAAGCGAAGACTGAGGTTGGCGCTGGGGCTTTTGTGGGTTCAAATTCTTCACTGGTCGCGCCGGTTAAAATTGGCGATGGCGCTTTTATTGGCTCTGGCAGTGTCATCACACGCAATGTATCGCCTGACGCTCTTGCGCTAGAACGATCTGAGCAAGACGAGCGTGCCGGTTGGGCTGAGAAGTTTCGAATTCTCATGCAGAAAACAAAGCGAGCAAAGGCTGGCAAGGCTAAATCTTAAGCGCGTTTGATGTCGGGCAACAGGGGTCTTGAGCAGGCCCTGCTCGTTGGTTGAACACGTTGAAAAATTGTAAATAGCGAAAAAGTTGTGGTTGTTGATCTGGGATCTGGCCATCAATTGAGATGAATTTAGAGGAGGTCCCGCATGTGCGGTATCGTTGGAATTCTCGGGACAAAGCCTGTGGCGCCAGATTTGGTCGATGCACTGCGACGTCTGGAATATCGCGGTTACGACTCCGCCGGGATCGCGACCGTTGAAAACGGGCATCTGGAACGCATGCGCGCGGAAGGCAAATTGCGCAATCTTGAAGGCCGACTGCATGAAACACCTCTGTCTGGGCACACCGGCATTGGCCATACGCGCTGGGCCACTCATGGCCGCCCGACAGAGACCAACGCGCACCCGCATATGTCAAAGCGTGTTTCTGTGGTCCACAACGGCATTATTGAAAACTTTCGCGAGCTGCGTCAGGAACTCAGTGAAAAGGGACACGTTTTCCAGTCCGATACCGATACGGAAGCTGTCGTCCACCTCATCACCGAAGAGATGGACCAGGGGCACAAACCAATTGAAGCAGTCAGTGCTGTGTTGCGCAAACTGCGCGGGGCCTTTGCCCTCGGCATCATCTTCGCAGGTGAAGATGATCTCATGATCGCGGCCCGTCAGGGCAGCCCATTGGCGATTGGACATGGCACGGGTGAGATGTATCTGGGCTCTGATGCCATTGCGTTGGCTGATTTGACCAACACGATCACTTACCTTGAAGAAGGCGACTGGGCCGTCATGAGCCGCGACACGCTGCAAATCTACGATGTCGATGATACGCCGGTTGAACGCCCTTTGACGAAAATGACGGACGCGGCGCGATTGGTCGACAAAGGCAACCATCGCCACTTCATGGCCAAAGAGATCCATGAGCAACCAGAAATGATCAGCCATACGCTGGCGAACTACCTCGATATGTCGACGCAAACAGTACGCTTGCCCGAGTTGGGGATCGATCTTGCAAAACTGTCTCGTGTCACAATCTCCGCCTGTGGGACGGCATACTACGCAGGACTTGTTGCCAAATATTGGATCGAGCGCTATGCGCGCTTGCCTGTTGAAATCGACATTGCCTCGGAGCTTCGTTATCGCAATGCGCCACTGCCAAAAGATGGTTTGGCAGTTTTTGTTTCCCAATCCGGAGAAACCGCCGACACGCTTGCAACATTGAGATACTGCAAGGAGCAAGGCCAAAAGATCGCTGCCGTTGTCAATGTGCGCACGTCGACGATCGCACGCGAGTCTGACGTCGTGTTGCCGACACTGGCGGGGCCTGAGATCGGCGTGGCCTCCACAAAAGCCTTCACAGCACAGTTGGCCGCGTTAGCGGCTTTGGCTCTAGCGTTAGGTCGTGCGCGAGGTGCAATTAGTGAGACCGAAGAACAAGAGCTTGTTAAGGCGCTGATGGAAGTCCCACGCCATATCTCTGGTATGTTGAATGATGAAACAAATTACGAACGAATGGCGCATGATTTGTCAAAAGCCAAGGATGTACTCTATCTGGGACGTGGGGTGAACTACCCGTTGGCATTGGAAGGCGCACTGAAGCTGAAGGAAATTTCCTACATTCATGCCGAGGGCTATGCCGCCGGCGAGCTGAAACATGGGCCAATAGCGTTGATTGACGAAAATGTACCGGTTGTTGTCGTCGCGCCAAAAGATGATTTGTACGACAAGACGATTTCTAACGTTCAGGAAGTTGCGGCGCGGGGAGGGCGCATCTATCTGATGACAGATGCTCCAGCAGAAATGGCGGGCTGTGTGTTAGATGAATACATCGAAATTCCGAGCGTTCATCCGTTTACGCAACCTTTGGTTTATGCCATTCCGGTTCAGTTAATTGCCTATCATACGGCTGTTTTTATGGGCACCGATGTCGACCAACCACGCAATCTGGCGAAGTCGGTGACTGTGGAATAACGCAACGTTGTTAAAGCAGGGGACAACCCACCGTCATATCCTGGCCTTGATTTGCGTAACAGCTTACACTCGCTTAGGTTTCAGACAGATCATAGGTGAGTCCTGACGTTAATTTGGCAGGCTGTTGGGATCTATTGGGGATTTGGTGAGTTTCGCAAACGGCAGTATATTTTGCCGATCCAAGCGAGACGGGGAACAAGGACTGGACCAATGGGGATGGGGCTTCGCACAGGTGCCACGGCGATCGCAGCATTTTTAGTTCTTTGTGATGGCTTTGGTCTTTCAACGATCACCGCCCAAGCTGCTGGAAAATTATCGGTTCAACAAGCGCGTGAGACGATACTATCTGGGATCAAAGCTTTTGAAGGTGGCGATAACAAAAAAGCTGTTTCTTCTCTAAGTTACGCCTTATCCAGCGGCGGGCTGACCAGCACCGATATGGCCAAGGCCCTTTACTACCGCGGCCGGGCGTATCGCAAACAAGGCCGCCACGCCCAAGCGATCTCGGATTTGACCAGTGCGATTTGGCTCAAAAACGGTTTGTCGGAGAGCGAAAAGGCCAAGGCCAGAGCAGAACGAGCAGCGGCTTACAAAACAGCGGGCGTCGCATCACCGGTGCCAGTTGTCTCCGAGGCGGCATCAGTCGCCGCCGCGCCATCGTCGAAGTCGCCCAAACCATCGGTTCAAACCGCGGCCAAAAAACCAGCACCGGTTATTCCAAGTTCAACGGCCGCTGTCAGAAAATCGGTTCCCTCTGGTGTCGTTGCAAAGACCGCTCCAGTGCAAATTGCGCAAGCAAACCAGGCAACATCACCGGCCAAAAAACCAGCTCCGAGACCTTATACGCCACCTCAGCCGTCATCGGGTGATTTCACTGTTGGTGTGCCGTTAGAATACCAATCGACCCGTAAGGACTTAAGTAGTGCACCTCCGGGTCAAGCACGTGCTGCTGGTTCAAGCAGTGAAGCCTCACAAAAAGTGCAGTCTGGCTCAAATGAGAGTGCAAATCCGTTAGAGGCAGTTGGCTCGTTTTTCTCAGATTTGTTCAGCGGTGGTTTGAGCGGGGGTTCAACACCAGCACCAACTTCGAATTTCTCCGGCACAACAAGCCAGCTTGGTCCTTCACCCAGCCCACAAACGGCGGTTTCTGGATGGAATAGTACTTCGACCAAGATCACGACAGGATCGACAAAAAACAAGCAACCTAAACCGACGCAAATTGCGGCATTGGCACCAAAGCCCGTCAAGCGTTCGTCGGCACCGGTTCAAAAGCGCGTCCCTGTGGCTGCAAAGCCGTCGCAATCTGGCGGCAAATACGGTCTGCAGGTTGCTGTGTTAAAAACACGTGGCGAAGCAGAAGCTGTCGTGGCCAAACTGATGCAGAAGCATAGTGCAATTTTGGGTAGCCGTGTCCCGTCGATCGACGAGCAGGTTTTTGGCAACATGGGCAAATACTACCGGGTCAAAGTTGGCAACTATGCCAACACAGGTGAGCCAAAAACCGTGTGTTCGAAAATTGCCAAAGATGGCTACGACTGTTTCGTCGTGCAAAAATAAGTTTCCAGAACATTCTGGTAACTGTCCGTTGATGAGCGGTGTTGCAAAGGCCAAATGCTTATAAGCTGAGTTTGATATGTGAATTTGGTGAGTTGGTTTGCGAATTTTTCGCCTTTCCGCCCCTTTTTGTGCGTTTGCCCCCAGCCCGGTATAGCGCTTGACACACAAACATCTTAAAACACTCAAACAGAACTTACTTATGGCGTTCTGTCAGTGGATTAAAAGATGACCAATCAGCCAGATCCGGACCAGTCAAAAGAAGGCCAGAATGATCGTAATGGTGATTCCGGTCTAAGTGCCAGCTTGCAAAAGCTCACCACTGGAGACGCGCAATCGGAAATGCGTTTTGGCGCGCGTCTGCGTAACTATTTCTTGACGGGCCTTTTGGTCGTTGGGCCGGTCACGATCACCATCTACATCATTTGGTGGTTGATAAATGTCGCCGACGCTTGGTTGAAGCCACTGGTTCCGGTCACGTATTTGCCAGAGACTTATTTACCGTTTGCCGTTCCTGGCATCAGTTTGCTTTTTGGTGTTGGTGCGCTGACGATTATTGGCGCTTTAACTGCGAACTTGTTGGGACGCACGCTGGTGAGTTATGGCGAGCAGATGCTTGGTCGAATGCCGATTGTACGCAATGTCTACAACGCCCTGAAACAGATTTTTGAAAGTGCGGTGACGGCGACCGGTTCTACGCCCAGCTTCCAAAAAGTCGGATTGATTGAATTTCCATCCAAAGGTCTTTGGTCGGTTGTGTTTGTTACGGGTGAAACGGCCGGTGAAATTCAAGCGGTGAAGCCGGGTGGTGAAAGTGATCTCCTGACGGTGTTTATGCCAACCGGCATCGTGCCGCCGCAAGGGTTCATATGCTTTGTCCCACGCAAGGATGTGATCTTGCTGAAGATGACCTCAGAGGATGCAGCTAAGATCATTATTTCTGCGGGCATGGTGACCCCCGACTACCAAAGACGCCTCAACGAGTTGGCCGCCAAAGCCCGCGCAGATGAATTGGTCGATGTCGCAGGGAAAGCTTTGGCTGGATCGCCGAAACCCAGTCAAGCCACAGACGACGGGACGACGACACCCGCTAATACAACACCAGGTGGGCAAGGAAACCGAAAACGGCGCAAAGCTGTCCGGCGTGAGACGCGCACGAAATAACGGATGTTGGTTTGGTTTTGGTCTCAGGCCGCACGAAAAAGACGGACAGCTTCATCGCACTCGAAAAGGTACAGCAATTGCCGCAAGGCCTGCCCACGCGGTGTTAACAGTTCGGGATCGCGGTCGAGAATGAGTTGGGCATCATCGCGGGCGGCACCAATGAGCATTTCAAAATCCGGCACATCGGCAATGCGAAAGCCCGGCAATCCACTTTGACGGGCGCCAAGGACTTCACCTCCACCACGCAATTCCAAATCTTTTTCTGCGATCAAAAAGCCGTCGTCGGTATCGCGCATCATGTCAAGGCGTGCTCTCGCCGTCTCCCCCAGCGGCGTTTTGTAGACAAGCAAACAGTAAGATTGGCGGTCCCCCCGGCCAACGCGCCCGCGCAACTGATGCAGTTGGGCTAAGCCAAAACGTTCGGCATGTTCAATAACCATTATGCTGGCGTTTGGCACATTGACACCGACCTCGATGACGGTTGTCGCAACGAGAATTTGCAGTTGATTGTCGGCGAAAGCCGCCATTGTTTTGTCTTTGTCTGCCGCCGTCATGGCGCCATGCAGGAGGCCGACAGTCGACCCGAAAATCTGGCGAAGGTGGGCGTGGCGTTCTTCGGCTGCCGCGAGATCACTGACATCAGAACTTTCGATGAGTGGACAAACCCAATATACCTGCGCACCGCTGGCAATGGCGCGGCGAACACCATCAATCACGTCTTCGATTTTGTCGTTTGCATACTTGGTGGTGACAATCGGTTTGCGCCCAGCCGGCTTCTCCGTCAGCTTTGATACATCTAAATCACCGTAATGGGTCATCAAAAGCGTGCGTGGAATGGGCGTAGCTGTCATCACCAAAACATTTGCGCCGCCGTCTTTACCTTTGCTCTGCAAGGCCAGGCGTTGGTGGACGCCAAAGCGGTGTTGTTCGTCGATCACGGCGAATGCGAGATCCTTAAACACAACCTCATCTTGAAATAGGGCATGCGTGCCAATCAGGATATCTATCAGGCCAGCTTCGAGTGCAGCGAGAATTTCTTTGCGGGCTTTTCCTTTCTCACGGCCAGTGAGGAGGCCAATTTGAAGCCCGGCTTTTTTTGCCAGTGGCGCGACCGTCTCTTCATGTTGGCGTGCCAGCACTTCGGTTGGCGCCATGAGTGCGGACTGACCACCAGCCTCGACAGCCGCCGCCATGGCCATCAAAGCAACAACCGTTTTTCCAGAACCAACGTCGCCCTGCAATAAGCGCAGCATGCGAAATGGGGCTTTCATATCATCGTCGATTTCTTGCAATGCGCTCCTTTGTGACGGGGTTAATTCAAACGGCAACGCTTCTTGAATGCGTTGTCGGATTGACCAATCACCGGCAATAGACCGCCCCTGCTTGGATTTAAAACTTTGGCGAACGAGGCCAAGGGCCAATTGTCCTGCGAGCAGTTCATCAAAGGCCAGACGTTGGCGCGGTAGGCCACCAGGAGAAATGTCACCTGCGTCTTCGGGACGGTGTACACGCCTCAAAGCCTCGTTGACGCTTGGCCAATTGCGTTGCGCCAGCCAGTCTGTCTCTTGCCATTCGGGCAGTTCGGGAAACATCTCGGCGGCTTGACGAGTGGCTTTTTGCAGGACTTTGCCAGAAAGTCCCGCCGTGAGTGGATACACAGGTTCCAGCATCGGCAAGGTATCGCGAGCGTCGGGTGCGACGATGTAATCTGGATGCGTCATTTGGATGGACTTGGCATAATGCTCCACACGGCCTGACACAAACCGCGTTTCACCAATGGGAAGGCTGCGCTCAATGTATGAGCGATCGGCGTGAAAAAAGACGAGTTCCAGTCGCCCGGTATCATCTTCCGTCGTCACTTTATGGGGTGCGCGACGGTTGCCACGTGGGGCGGGCTTGTGTTTGAGGACGCGAATTTCAAGCGTTGCTATGGTTCCAGGTAAGGCATCCGCCACAGTTGGTGTGGCGCGGCGATCAATGACACCGGTTGGCATATGCCAAATAACATCAATGACCCGGGCTTCGGTCACGTTTGGCGGGAGTTCGACAGCCTTGCGCATTAAGGTTGCAAGCCGCGGCCCAATGCCGACGAGCTTTGTCACAGATGCAAAAAGGGGCGTTAAGGCCTTGGGCCGCATAACTGGCTGTCTTCCATTTTTCTACAGAGAGTTTGATCCGCGTGGGAGCATGCGCCAGCTTGCCCCCCTTTGCCTTGACGACAGCGGGCGCTATACCACGTAAATTCGCTCCTCAACAAAGCGGGGAGCTGGGACAGCGTCAAGCACAAAGCCGGGGTTTTCCCGCGCGGGGAAACCTGGGAATGAGACATGAGCATTGATCTAGAAAGCCGCAAACGCCGTGCGGCATACCGTGCAGCACATCGCGGCACGCGTGAAATGGATTGGTTGATTGGAAAATACGCCAAGCAAGTCTTGCCGGATATGCAAGAGGCCGAATTGCAGCGCTTTGAAATGCTGTTGGCAATGCCAGACCCTGAGTTGCAGAAATTGATCATGGCGCCGACCATGCCGGAGGGTACAGAGTTTGGTGATCTCATAAAGGTGTTGCGTGAATTCCACAACGTCGAGCAAGGACGATAGCCTGGTCCCATTGTCGAAGAAACGCAAAGCAATTTAAGGCACACCCCGCTGCAACAAGAAATGGTTTTTAAATACGAATGGCGCTTACACAAAACACAGCCTCTCGCGAAAGTGGTCGCGACATAATACTGTCAGGCGTACCGGAGGGTTTCGACGCGCTGCAAATAGCCTTGCTTGCAGCCAATGCTCGAGATCATGCCAACAGCCCAGATGCACGACCAATGGTTCTCCACGTCGCGCGCGACGATCGTCGTCTGGATGATCTGGAAGCTGCCCTAAAGTTTTTCGCACCAGACGTCCGCGTCATTTCATTTCCTGCTTGGGACACAGTGCCCTACGACCGGATCGGTCCCAAACCCGACATCGTTGCCAAACGCATCACAGCGTTGGCAAAGCTAGCCATTGGCAATCACAAAAAACCAACGGTCGTTTTAACAACGGTCAACGCAATTTTGCAGCGTGTACCTTCACGCAGCTTTATCCGCCAAACCGCCAAACAATTCTCTCCTGGCCAACGCATTGACCCTCAACGCCAGGTGAAACGATTGATTGAGGCGGGCTATGTGCGCTCAAGCACCGTTATGGAACCTGGTGAGTATGCCCACCGTGGCGGCATCCTTGATCTGTTCCCGCCAGCGCGATCACGTCCCGTCCGTCTCGATTTTTTCGGCGACACCCTTGAAAGCATCAAATCGTTCGACCCCCAAACGCAACGCACGCAAACACCGATACAAAAACTTGTGTTGTTGCCGATTTCCGAGATCGCCATGGGGGAAGAAGCGGTCAAGCGTTTTCGCACGAAATACATTGAAATGTTTGGTGGAACAACGGACGATCCACTTTATGAAGCCGTCAGTGCGGGCCACAGCTACCCTGGGCAAGAGCACTGGTTGGCCCTGTTTCATGAGACGTTGGAGACCTTGTTCGATTATCTCCCGGATGTGGCGATAAGTTTCGACCATTCGAGTGATGAGGTGTTGCAGCAGCGTTTTGAACAAATCGGCGAACACTATCAGGCGCGCGTTGACGGTCTGGAAGTCCAGTCATTTGGAGCCCCACCTTATAAGCCAGTGGCGCCTCAGGCGATGTATCTTGATGGCAAGGCTTGGTCAGACGCGCTCAATGAGCGATCCTGCTTTCGTCTCTCACCTTACGATGAACCTCCCGGCAAAGTGGAAATTCGCGCATTAAAGGGACGTTACGCCAAAACTTTCGCAACAGAACGCCAATCGCCTGATGTCAATGTGTTTGATGCGGTCGTCGCACACGTCCGTCGGCAGTTTTCTGAGCAGCGTCGCGTTATTATTGCAGCTTGGACAATGGGCGCGCGTGAACGTTTGGCAGCTTTGCTCGGCGATCATGGCTTGAGTGATATTCGTAAAGTCGACAGTTATGCAGAGGCACTGGCTTTGCCGGGAGATGTTCCTGCAATTGGTGTTTTGGGTTTGGAGCGTGGTTTTGAAACGCCGGACCTGGTTGTCATTGGTGAGCAGGACATTCTTGGCGACCGACTGGTACGCCCGCGGCGCAAAGCCCGCAAAGCAACAGACGTGCTTACCGAAGCCGCAAGCCTGTCCGTTGATGACCTTGTGGTGCATGCCGACCATGGTATTGGCCGGTTTAAAGGTTTGAAGACCATCACGGCTGTGGGCCACCCCCATGATTGTCTCGAACTTGAATATGCAGGCGGCGATAAGTTGTTTTTGCCTGTTGAAAATATTGAACTTCTGACGCGTTATGGCGGTGGGGATGAGGGGAGCCATCAACTTGACCGGTTAGGTGGGGCCAGTTGGCAATCGCGCAAGTCGCGGTTGAAACAGCGTTTGCGATTAATCGCAAGCGAACTCATTAAAGTCGCAGCGCTGAGAGCCTTGAAAGAGGCGCCCGCATTGGAAGCACCTGAAGGGTCGTACGAAGAATTTGTCGCCAAATTTCCTTACGATGAGACCGAGGATCAAGCGGTCAGCATTGATCAAGTGCAAACCGATTTGGCCTCCGGCAAGCCAATGGATCGCCTTGTGTGTGGTGATGTTGGATTTGGTAAAACTGAGGTTGCGCTGCGTGCTGCATTTATCACTGCATTGAATGGATTGCAGGTGGCTATTGTTGTGCCAACGACATTGTTAGCGCGCCAGCACTATCGCACTTTTTTGGAGCGTTTCGAAGGCTTACCAGTTCGCGTGGCACATCTGTCGCGTTTGGTCACCGGTAAGGAAATGACGGCAACAAAAGACGCCTTGAAAACCGGCGACGTTGATATCGTCATTGGCACCCATGCTTTGCTAGGTAAACAAATTGAATTTGCTCGCCTTGGATTGTTGGTCATTGATGAAGAACAACGCTTTGGTGTCAATCACAAAGAGCGGTTGAAGAAACTTCGCGATGATGTACACGTATTGACGCTTTCGGCCACGCCAATTCCGCGCACCTTGCAACTGGCGTTGACGGGCGTGCGAGAGCTGTCTTTGATCACAACACCGCCGGTCGACCGACTTGCCGTGCGCACGTACATTTCTCCGTTTGATCCGGTTATCTTGAGAGATGCCTTGCGGCGTGAGCGATTCCGCGGTGGGCAAACCTATTACGTTGTGCCGCGGATCAAGGACCTGGAAGAAGTGGCGACATTTCTTGCAGAAGCCGTACCTGAATTGAGCGTCGCGCGGGCGCACGCCCAACTCACACCGACCGAACTTGAAGATATTATGACGGCCTTTTATGAGGGCAAGTACGATATTTTGCTCTCGACCGCGATTGTTGAAAGTGGTTTGGATGTGCCAAATGCCAATACCCTCATTGTACACCGCGCCAACATGTTTGGTTTGGCTCAGCTTTATCAACTGCGCGGGCGTGTCGGCCGGTCAAAAACACGCGCCTACGCCTTCTTTACCACGGCGGCCAATCAAGTGCTGACAGAAGCCGCCGACAAACGTTTAAAAGTTTTGCAGTCGTTAGATTCCTTAGGCGCCGGTTTTTCTCTCGCCAGCCACGATTTGGATATTCGCGGTGCGGGTAATTTGTTGGGGGATGAGCAGTCCGGTCATATTCGTGAAGTTGGATTTGAGCTTTATCAATCGATGTTGGAAGAAGCCGTTGCGGCGATGAAGGGTGGCGAACTGGAAGAGGGTGAGGATAAATGGACGCCTGAAATTTCGCTTGGCACGGCGATCCTCATCCCCGACACATATATCGCCGACCTACAACTTCGTTTGACGCTTTACCGTCGATTGTCGGGGCTTGAAACGCGCGAAGAGATTGATGAGTTTGCAGCTGAAATGGTCGATCGATTTGGTGAGCTGCCTGAAGAGGTGACTTATCTTCTGGCGGTTATGGAGATTAAAGGGCTGTGCCGTCAGGCTGGTGTGGCGCGCGTGGACGCTGGTCCGAAGGGTGCGGTGATGGCGTTTCATGAGAACAAATTTGCAAACCCTGAAGGTCTTGTTCAATTCATGCAAAAATCAAATGGCCGCGTGAAGATGCAAGCCGATCATAAATTGGTCGCAAAGGGCGACTGGGACCAGCCGGAAATGCGTCTCAAGGGTGTGCGCCAAGTCATTCGCGATCTCGCCAAGATCGCCAATCCCTAGAATAATAGGACGTGGTGTTAGTTTTCGTGGGCCTGTGTTTCATACACTTTTGCAAGTGCGTTGCGCTTGACTTTTCCGTTCGGCGTTCGTGGTAATTTGTCGATGAATACATACGCGCGTGGCGTTTTATATGATGCCAAGTGTTTGCCCGCATAAGCGGCCAACGTTTCGCTGGTACAATTTGCTTGCGCCCGTAAAACGATGAATGCCACGATAACACGAACATCGCTGCGAACAGAAATCTCCGCGCAGGCTGTTTCGATAACATCGTCATGGGTTAACAACACTGCTTCTACTTCTTGCGGAGCGACGCGATAGCCAAGCGCTTTCATAACGTCGTTGGCGCGTCCCAAATGTGTCACGTACCCATCTTGATCGATGCTGGCGCGATCACCGCCAATAAACCAATCGCCGCGCGTGACTTGCCTGTCTTCATCAGGCCTGTTCCAATATCCCAACATCAGTCCTGGATCTGTCCGGTGTACGGCGAGTAAGCCGGGCTCATGTGCAGGCAATGGTGTGGGGCTTTCATCATCATCTTCCGGCAGGATCGAAACGCAGCGTCCTTTTTGCACTTTTCCAATCGTCCCTGGTTTTGGTTTGATCGACGGGCTTGTTGATATGTAGGTCGAGATCTCGCTCATACCGAGCGCTTCATAAAGCCCACAGCCCGTTTGTCGTTTCCAATCAGAAAATAAATTTGCAGGTGGAGCTTCGCCGGCCATCAGTCCATGCTTTAACTCTGGAAATGGTTTGGTGGCGCCGTGTGTTTTCAATTCGCCGTATTTGAGGATTTGGCGAAACACACCTGGGACGGCTGCAAACAGTGTCGCGCGTGATTTGCGGATGAGTTCTGGCCATGATGCACCCTCGCGTTTTCCAGTGACGACGTAGGCCGTGGCGCAATTTGCCCACGGATCTATGAGACCGGTTCCCAAAGTGTACGTCCAATTGAAAGCACCAGCATGAAGCATGCGGTCATCGGTGGTGATGCCATACCAGCCGTCGTACATGGGCCGCCGACCCCAAGCGGCGCGATGGGCATGTAACACGCCTTTCGGTTTGGCTGTGGTTCCGGATGTGTAAATCAAGTAAGCCGGATCATCGGCCGCTGTGTCATGATAAGCACCCATTGGACCGTCGGCAATCATGCGCGCGAGATCATGCGGGGTGATGATTGATCCCAATTGAGTGTTTGATTTGGTCGCGCCCGTCGCTATCAGTGCGGGCGTTGCGTCTTGCGCTAAAAATCCAACCTCTGTTTCGGTGAGGTGTTCGGATGTCGGCAGGGGAATGAAACCACCGGCGATAGCGCCAAAAAACAAAATCGCGTAAGCACTGGTATTTTCCAAATGTATCAACAGGCGATCGCCCGGCGAAAGCCCGGCGGCTTTCAATCCACCCGCCACGTTCAAGACAGCGCGTTGCAGCTCTGCGTAAGTCCAAATCTCTTCATCTGATGTTTGGTGTCCTTGCCGGAGGACAACGAGTGCCGGTTTGTCAGGTTGAGATAGGGCATGAGCCTCAAGGCAATACTGCACCATATTGAATTTCAGTGGTGGCAAAGGCCCAGAAAACCCAAGTGTTGGTATTTCGTTATGGCTCATTTCTGCTGCGACTGCGACTGCGACTGCGTTTGGGTTTGAACGTCCTTATGCCACCAGTCGGTGAGTTGGTAGCCGAATACGGGCGTAATTTTTGGAGGTTGGATGCGTGTCCAGTGGGCCAACCATTGTTTTGGCAAGTGGAACAATGGGATGACGTAATCACCAGACAGCAACACGCGGTCGAGGGCGCGAACGGCGGGAACAAACTCTTGTGACGTTTTGGCCGCTAGCATGGCATTGATCATGGCGTCGACAGCGGGATCATCTACGCCTGCATAATTAAACGAACCTTCAACCTTGCCAGCTGCTCCCGACCAACGAAATAGCTGTTCGTTGCCGGGAGACAAAGATGCAGACCACCGGGATTGCACCATGTCGTAATCGTAGGATTTGCGTCGCAACTGATATTGGGCGCTATCAACAACACGTATCGTCATGGCGATGCCCAAGCGGGCAAGATCTTTTTTGTATGACAGCAAGAGGCGTTCAACTTGTGGGGAACTGGCAAGAATTTCAAACGTCAACTGTTTGCCAGTGGCCGTATGGGTCATTTTTCGATTTTTCAACTGGTAGCCAGCTTGCTTTAAAAGCTCCATGGCTATGCGCCAGTTTTTTCGGTTTTGTCCGTTGCCGGGGCTCACCGGAAACCTGTATGTGCCATCAAGAATTCCTTCAGGGATCTTGTTCGCTTCAAAGCGTTCGAGAAGACGGCGTTCAATGTCGTTGGCAGCCTGGCCTGTCGAAGCGAGAATTGATCGAGAAAAATAGCTTTGGCTGCGTTCATACAGATTGTGAAAGAGGTTGCGATTGATCCATTCGAAATCGAACATTTGGATCAGCGCTTTGCGCACGCGTTGATCTTTAAACACGTCACGGCGCGTGTTGAATACCAAACCGCTCATGCCTGCGGGCAGGCCGATATCAAATTCTGCTTTCTTGATGCGTCCATCTTTGACGGGTTTAATGTCATAACCTTCTGCCCACTTTGCCGGGTCGCCTTCGTCGCGTGCATCGATGGTGCCACGTTTAAAGGCTTCAAATAATACAGATGCCTCGCGAAAATACTCATAACGTATTTCATCAAAATTATACCGTCCCCGATTAACAGGTAAATTGCGCCCCCACCAATTTGGGTTGCGTTTGTAGATGAGACTGCGCCCGGCATCGACTTTCGATATTGTATAGGGGCCGGAGCCGATGACGGGTTCTAATGTTGTGCGCGCGAAACTCTCTTTGGTAAGCAAGTGGCTTGGGAGCACAGGCATGAGACCCATGATAAGCGGCATTTCGCGGTCACTGCCGTCTTCAAACTGGAAATAGACAATTAACGGTCCACGTTTTTCAGCGTTGATGACTTTCTTGTAGTAGGTCCGATGGTTCGGACGCCCTTTTTCACGCAAGACCTCGAGAGAAAACAAGACGTCATCTGCGGTGATTGGTTGCCCGTCAGAAAATTTGGCGATTGGGTTTAAGTAGAATGTGATGCTTGAGCGATCTTCTGGGACGTCGATTTTTTCAGCAATGAGACCATAGAGTGTGAACGGTTCATCAAGTCCACGCGCCAATAGGCTTTCATAGACATAGCCTCTGATGGCCGCACCAACCGAGCCGCGTACGATCAGGGGGTTGAGGCTGTCATACGAGCCTTGGATGCCGAGGGTGAGCCGCCCGCCTTTTGGAGCATCTGGGTTGACGTAAGGGAAATTGGTCATCGTTGCGGGATGTTTGGGCGTACCATGCATGGCAATAGCATGTTGGGGTTCGGCCCACGCCAATGTCGCATGGCTCAGAATTGCCAGCGATATAATCAATGTGTGGACAAAGGCAGAGATGGCGGTCTTCATCTAAATTTGGTCTCGTCTTTTTCGATAAGTCGTTGAATATTATCATGAACATCGAACCCGCAGGGTTTTGCCAACCAGCCAGGGGTATCCGTCAATCATCGTGTCAATCGTGTTTCTAACACGGATTTCAGGGTCTTAATGCGACGGATAAGGGATTGTTCCAGGCGACATGTTGGCCGGGTGACGTGGCTAGGTTACAACGCTACAACCTCCACTCTGGACAACTCAGGCTTGTCGCACAACTCGGTCACGCGATTGCCGCAATCGGGTCTTTAGTGCGGCTAAGAAATACAGGTGTTCGCACCGACGAAATTTATGGCGTTCAAATAGTCTTGCCTGTGGCGGCAAGTTGTGCGCCCCAGGGGATGAGAGCCTGAAATTTGTAAGGGCTTATTATGAAAGGTCAAAATTGCAATGATACACAAATTTTTGCAGATCAGGTCGACGATGGCTAAAGCCTGTCGCACGGCTGTTGGTGCTGCGGCAGTCGTCGCGTTGGGTATTGCCGTTGCAGGCCCTCAGGTTGGCGCGCAAGAAGCTGCTCCGGCAAAGAAAAAAGCAGCACCAGCCAAAAAAGCTGCAAATGCGGATAGCAAGAAGCCGCAGAATCCATGGGTAAAGCTTTGTCTTGATGAAGATTCAATTGAAAAAGACAAAGACGGCAAGATCATAAAGAGTAAAAAGAAGTCTTGCTACACAATGACTGAGCGCCTCGATGTGAATACTGGCGTTGTGTTGTCCTCGATCAAGCTTCGTGAAGTTGAAGGTGGTAAAAAGAAGGTGTTGATCGTAACAGTACCTTTGGGCATGGCAATTCCAGCAGGCGTCCGCATGATGGTCTACTCTGGTGATCAGTGGAAAGCTGCGATCGCAAAGAAGAAGGTCGACGAAAAGAAGCTCAAAGAAATCAAGCTTAAATTTCTCCACTGTGACGTCGTTGGTTGTGATGCTGGGATTGAAGCAACAACCGAGCTTATTGAATCTTTGAAAAAAGGCGCTGGCGTCAACATTTTGGCCTTGAATACGCAAGGTCGAATTTTCTCCTCGCCGATGCCACTTAAAGGTTTTACAGCCGCGCGCAAAGGTAAGCCTGTTGACAACAAGAAGTATGCTGAAGCGCGACGCAATTTGATGACTCAAATTCGCCAACGCCAGATTAAACAAGCCCGTGCACGACAGGCGCAGGCTGAGTTGGACAAAGAAAAAGCCGCAATCAAAGAGCGCCGCAAAGCGAATAAAGAGAAGAAGTAATTCTTCAGTCTTTGATTGATCCAGAAATTAAAACCGCAGCATCGTTGAAAGGCGATGCTGCGGTTTTTTTCAATTATGAATTGGCTCGGCTCCGGCTTGATAACCGCGCTTAGTTTGGTTGCAAGAATACAGCGCGATACTGGCCATCGACCTCGACAAACAATTCATTGACCTGGGGATGGCGGACAGGTTGTCCGGTATCGTCAGGAAGAAGATTTTGTTCTGAGACGTAGGCGATGTATTCCGTCTCATCGTTCTCGGCCAGCAAATGATAGTAGGGTTGCTCTTTAGCAGGACGGATCTCTTCCGGAATTGACAACCACCACTCTTCTGAATTGTCGAAGGTTGGGTCGACGTCAAACACGATCCCGCGGAAGGGATAGAATTTGTGCTTGACCACCTGACCAATCAGATATTTTGCTTTTGCGACTTCGGTTCTCATGAAACAACATTTCCGCACGAGAGGTTCACTGTCAAATCTCGTGGCTAAGGTTTGATCGATAAATTGTGACCCTTCAGACCCAGAAAAGCATAAGTGATGATAATCTCAGAATGCAGAACACTTTAGATAACTGGTCTACATTGTTAAAAATTTCAAGCGACCACAAGGCGAATTCTGCTGCTTACAAGCCGTAAACCTCAGCAAGATCAGGATCTTTGGTCGCGACAAGCTTAGCAAGATCAACAATGACCTTAGCCTGTTTCCAGGTCGCATCGTCTTGCATTTTGCCGTCAATCATAACAGCCCCCGTACCATCTGGCATGGCTTCGAGAATGCGCTTGGCAAACGCAACCTCTGCTGGATCTGGACTGAAGACCTTTTTGGCGAGTGTGATTTGGCTAGGATGCAGCGACCAAGCGCCAAGGCAGCCTTGTAGGAAGGCATTGCGGAATTGAGCTTCGCACGCATCCACGTCTGAAAAATCTCCAAACGGTCCATAAAAGGGTTTCAAGCCGTATGCGAGGCAGGCATCGACCATCTTGCCAACGGTGTAATGCCACAGATCCTGCTGGTAAGCTGTGCGCGGGGCATCTCCGTCGGCATCTTGCAAAACAGCATAATCTGGATGGCCGCCTCCAACACGCGTTGTCTTCATGCCACGAGAAGCGGCAAGATCTGCTGGGCCAAGGCTCATACCGTGCATTCGAGGGCTTGCGGCCGCAATTTGTTCGATGTTGTTGACGCCTTCAGCGGTCTCGAGGATCGCATGAATCATAATGGGTTTTGTGACACCGTGTTTGGCTTCAAGCTGTGCCAACAGTTGGTCGAGATAATGAATATCCCACGGACCTTCGACCTTTGGCAGCATAATGACATCGACTTTATTACCAACGTTGGCAACGATCTCGGTGACATCGTCGAGCATCCAAGGGCTGTTGAGGCAATTAATGCGTGTCCAAAGGCCCGTTCCCGTTGCCGCAAAGTCAACCTCATTGGCCATTTCGACAAAGCCTTTGCGGGCGGCGTCCTTGTCATCGGCAGGAATAGCATCTTCTAGGTTGCCTAATACGACGTCGACCTGGGCTGCGATTTTGCCAATTTTGCTGCGTATTTTTTCATTGTGCGGCGGCACAAAGTGGATCATCCGTTCGATGCGAACGGGCGGTGTGCGCAGCGGTTCCGGCGCACCAATAGCAAGTGGTTTAAAAAAAGCGGCGGGAGTGCGAGCGGCTGACATGGATTGGTCTTCCTCAAGGCGTTAAGTGCGTATGGTGGCATATGTGCCGGATGGGAACCCGACATGGGAATAAACTGAGAATGAGAGCGTCATTTTTTCCTCAATCGCAAAAAATGACGTTCTGGTGGGTGAATTCACGGTCGGTGATGAATTCATTGTTTGGCGCAGACGTCCTGGCAGTGGTTACTGACCGATTGGGCCCGTACTATATGGTTGGCCGCAATCTAGTCAGCGGGAGAAACCTGTCAAATGTGGACAATGGCGCAGATGGCCAAAAGACCCAAATCAGCCCCAAAACGTTGGGCTCGCAAGAATGGTGACCTGGTGCTTTCAGCCCGCCGCATTCTCACGGGATACACACCCCCCTTGCTGCGGCGAACAACCATCAAGCCCTGGACTTATAAAGGTGAGTGTGCGACCTCCAGGGCAGGGACATACTGTGAAAGAGTATACGGATAATCGATGTCGAAACCACAAGATGTGCGCCAGCTTGAGGCGGCCGGAAAATTGATTGCCGACTTCGGTAAACGCTTAAACCTCAATGCCTCAATACGCCTTTGGGACGGTTCTGTGCACCCGCTCGGTGCCAATGTGACGGGACCATTCCAGATATCAATTGCAAGCCCCGAGGTCATCACAGCGCTCGTCAGGTGGCCGACTTTGGATAATTTTATTCAACACTATGTCGACAAAAGCATCGATTTTTCCGGCGGCACAATTGTTGATCTCGGAGAACAACTTCACCAGCGCGATCGTTCCGTAAAACTTCGCAAACGTGACACACTCGCGATTGCAGCAAAGCTGTCACCGTTTTTGTTTGCCAAAGCGCAACCGGCTGGAGAAGAGACGGGAGGATTTGAGGGTGAAATTACGGGGCGCAATCGCGAAACCAAAGACAACAAAGACTATATTCAGTTTCACTACGATCTCTCCAATGATTTCTACGCATTATTTTTAGACTTGGAGATGGTTTACTCGTGTGCCTATTACACCAATTGGGAAAACAATCTCGATACCGCTCAATACGATAAGTTGGAGATGATTTGCCGCAAACTTCGTTTAAAGCCGGGGGATCGTTTTTTGGATATTGGCGCGGGTTGGGGTGGTTTGATTTGTCATGCAGCAAAGTATCATGGCGCCATTGCCCACGGCGTGACACTTTCAGAAGAACAGCTTGCATTTGCGCAAAACAAAATTCGATCATTGGGGCTGGAAGGCTGCGTTTCGATTGAATTAAAAGACTATTCCAAACTGACGGGCACTTACGACAAGATTGCTTCAATCGGCATGTACGAGCACATCGGTTTAAAGAATATTCCCCACTACATGAGCCACGTGCGCAGCCTGCTGTCGCCAGATGGTTTGTTTCTCAACCATGCAATTTCACGCCGCGCACCGAAAAAGAAACTATTTGGTCGCAAACGGATGCGCCCCGAACAACGTGCCATTGCAAAGTATATTTTTCCCGGTGGTGAACTGGATGACATCGGCAGTACACTTTATGCCATGGAACGAGCCGGTTTCGAAGTTCACGACGTTGAGGCATGGCGCCTTCATTATGCCCGGACCTGCAAGCTTTGGTGTGAGCGATTAACAGAAAACAAGGCGCAAGCGCTGAAGTATGTCAGCGAAGAAAAGTATCGCATCTGGGTTGCCTACCTGGCCGGAGTATCACTTGCTTTTTCTCGTGGGACTTTGCGCTTATATCAAACGCTTGTTTCTCAAAATGCAAAACGCCCACCAGCCCTGCCGCCAACGCGTTCTGATCTTTATCGCTAGGGTCTTGCTCAAGACGAGGGCTTGTCTGATATTGAGCGGATATGCTCTTGGCAACGCTCCTGCAGGCCGCGCAGATCGGCAAGTGTCCGGTCCAAATCAGCGCGCTTTTTCTCTAGGTTTGCGATCGATTCGTGGACACGGCCCAACAACATTTCGGTTTGTGCCAGTTGGCTTGGATCCGTGTCGTAAAGCGACAGGTACTCAGCAATATCTTCGAGAGAAAAGCCGAGGTTTTTCCCTCTCAGAATGATCTTTAATCGTGCCCGGTCTCGCTTCGAATAAACCCGGCTGGCGCCAACCCGTTGTGGTGAAATCAATTTCCGCGCTTCATAGAAGCGAATGGCACGGGTTGTAATTGAAAATTCTTCAGAAAGTTCACCGATCGTGAATGTTGGTTCTCGTCTTGATTGGTTCTGTTTTGCGTGGCGTCGTTCGGCTTCGGTCGCATCGACGCGATCGAGAACTGTTGGGCTTGAGCAGTCATCGGCTTTGTTGGAAGGGTGAGCCTTGCCGGTTAAGTTGGTACGAGTTTCGCTGACCGTCATGACGCGTTACTCCTTGGCGAGCCCTCAAATTTTGGGTTGGACTGCTGGATTAGATTTAAGAGAGCTCATCTTTGAGTTCTTTCTTTGACAGCTTGCCAATCATTGTTTTTGGCAATGTCTCCCTGAATTCGATTTCGGCTGGCATTTCTATCTTTGAAATTTTCTCTGCGAGGTGAGAAAAAATATCCTCGGTTGTCGCGG
This sequence comes from Hyphomicrobiaceae bacterium, assembly GCA_050633705.1. Classification (GTDB taxonomy): domain Bacteria; phylum Pseudomonadota; class Alphaproteobacteria; order Rhizobiales; family Hyphomicrobiaceae; genus JAJFHI01. The sequence continues at coordinate 280,243 of JBOEGZ010000004.1, forward strand.
AATATCCCTTCTTCAGTTTAATAAAAGCTTTTGGCGCTTCGCCGCGTTCGTCATTAGGGATCCCAATCACCGTCACTTCTTCCACTGCTGAGTGCGCATAGATCGCGTCTTCGATCCGTCTGGGATAAACATTGTAGCCATTCGATATAATGAGATCTTTAATACGATCTTCGATGTAGAACATGCCATCGTCATCAACGCGTGCCACATCTCCGGTACGAAAAAAGTCACCGACAAAGGCATCTTTTGTTTCTGAAGGATTATTCCAATAACCCGACATGACTTGTGGGCCCTTGATACAGATCTCTCCTTTTTCACCAATCGGCACTTCTTTTGTCGGGTCTGCAAGGTCGCGCAACGAAATTATCGTGGCAGGCAATGGCATGCCGATTGAACCCTTGCGTATTGGTCCATTTACCGGATTACAGGTGACCACAGGTGAGGTTTCTGAAAGACCGTAACCTTCGACGACTTTGCCGGTTGGCAAGAGCGTTTCAAAGTTGGATTTGACTTCAATTGGCAGTGCTGCCCCGCCCGACAAGCAAAACCGCAGCGATGACAAATCAAACTTTTTAATTTTAGGATGATTGTATATGGCATTGAAGAGTGTTGGAACGCCTGGCATGACCGTCGGTTTGGTAGCTTGAATGAGCTTCAGGGCATCATCCAGCACGAAGCGCGGCATGATGATCATTTCCGAACCTTTGGCGATCGCAAAATTCATGACAACCGTCATCGCAAAAACGTGGAAGAAGGGCAGCGCACCTAAGACCCGCTCCTCGCCATCACGGAGTTCCGGGGTCCAGGAATTGACCTGCATGACATTGATGTAAAGATTGGCGTGGCTGAGCATCGCCCCTTTCGGCGTTCCGGTTGTACCTCCAGTATACTGCAGGACGGCGATGTCTTTTTCGGGATCAATGGCAACGGGCGTTGCGGTGGCGCTGGAACTGATGACGTCGCGATCGACGATCACCGATGGCGCAATTGGTGAGGATTTGAGCTGCGCGAGGTCGCCACTTTTGAAGAGTCTGAAAAGCACAGATTTTGCAGGCGGCAAAAGGGCTGGGAAAGAGGCGACAATGACTTTTTTTAGCGAACCCTTTTCAACCAGCGCTTCCACTTTCTCAAACAACTGCTTGAGATCCAGCGTCACCATTATCTCGGTGCCGCTGTCGCTTGATTGTTTGGCAAGTTCTTCGACGGTGTAGAGGGGATTAAAGTTAACAACCGTCCCGCCAGCTTTCAAGATTGCATAATAGTAGACCACAAAGGTCGGGCAATTCGGCAGAAACAGACCAACTCGGGTCCCCTTTTTGATGCCCAATTTCTGCAATCCGGCGACTGTTTGGTCCACCAATTGCCCTATTTCGGAATATGTCAGTGTTTTTCCGAGAAAGTTTGTACACGCCAAAGTGCCAAATCTGTTGACGGCGTCACTTAAGAGATCGGGCAAGGGGCGTGGGCTAAATTTCTGGTCCCACGCGACGTCTTCAGGATATCGATTGAGCCATGGGTAATTATCAGAAGGAGGATGAGCTCCGGATTTTTTCAGGCTTGTCGTCGATTCTGGTGGCTTCTTCATGCGAACATGGTCTCCCAAGATGCCGAAATTATTGACAAAAACGATGTTCGGTTGAGGCGTGCAATAGTGTGATAAGATCCGCAAGCAGATTAGATAGTTGCGGCCATTCGATTCATATTGAACACTTTTTTACGTTTCAATGCCAGCTTGCACCGAGCGGCTGCATCGCCAACAAAATCGAAGACTGTTGCCTAGGGAACTTATTCGGCACACTTTTTGCGGTAGAAGGCCGATGTCTCACGGACAGTGGGACCACGAGGCAGCTAGACTTAGATAAGGTTTAGGGATATGTGACGCCCAAGAAGTGGGCAAACATGGCCCTGATATAATATTTGGTATTAAGTATCGAAGGGCCCCCGGCTCTTAAAGCAACAGGGGTAGATTAGAAAAATGGACGAAGTCGCAACGAAGATCATTGATATCTTGAAGAAACACATGAAAGAGCCACAGGACGACATCGGCCTGAACACAGCTCTGACGGATCTTAAGATTGAATCCCTCGACCTCGCAATGATTGTATTCGATATTGAAGATACATTCGGCGTCGAAATCCCATACAACGCGAATGACGACGTTGAAGATTTTAAAACGGTTGGATCGGTCGTCGATAAAGTTAAGGCGCTGGTCGAAGGAAATGGCGGCTCAGCCGCTACTGCTTAAGGCAAATTTTCTTGTCGCTGTTTCATTTACTTAGAAATGTGCGGGGCAGGTGAAGCCTTCAAAGTCGACCCCGTTGATAAAGGGGTCCGGTTAAGAGCCGGACCCCAACTCATAAGGACTTAGTAGAGTTATGGCAGAAGCGAACGGCGCACGTCGTGTCGTCGTGACGGGCCTTGGGGCCGTCACGCCAATTGGTGAAACAGTGGACGAGCTTTGGGCTGGCGTTCAAGCCGGTAAATCCGGAGTGTCTCCGCTTGAAGGTTTTCCACTCGAAGATCTGAAAATCAAGATCGCGGCACAGATTAAAGATTTTGATCACAAGGCACGCCTGAAGCATTTTTCGCGCGACAAAATCATCCTGCATGCCGATCGCTTCTCATGGTACGCGGCGGCGGCGGCAGACGAAGCTATGAAGCAAGCCGGACTAGAAGTTCCAGTTGTCGATCCCTACCGGGCAGCTTGTATTATTGGTTCCGGTGCCGGCGGTTTGGTGACTTATGAAAAGGCCTACCGCGATCTATTTATTGACAACAAGCGTGCAACACACCCACTCACGTTGCTGCGCATTATCGGTTCGTCGGCTGCTGCGCACGTCGGTATTGAGTTTGGTGTGCGCGGACCAACATTCGCGACCTGTTCGGCATGTTCGACAGCAACGCACGCATTGGGAACGGCCCGAGACTTTATTCAAAACGGCGTTGTTGATGTTGCCATCGCTGGTGCTTCGGAATCGGTGATCAACTACGGCACCATGAAAGCCTGGCAGGCACTTCACGTTCTGTCTCCAGAAGGTTGCTTCCCATTCTCTAAAAATCGTAACGGTACGGTCTTGGGTGAGGGCGCAGGTGTGCTCGTGCTGGAAAGCTATGACCACGCTGTCGCACGAGGTGCAACGATTTTGGCTGAATTAAAAGGCTATGCAACCACTTCAGACGCTCGCGACATGGTCAACCCGGGTATCGAAGGTCCAAGTGAAGCTATGCGTATGGCGCTGGAAGATGCACAGCTTGAACCAACGACCATCGATTATCTCAACGCACATGGTACTGCGACGGCGGTCAATGACGTGAATGAGACAAACGCTATTAAAAAGGTGTTTGGCGATCACGCTAACAAGCTGGTGGTTTCTTCGACTAAGTCGATGACGGGTCACCCTCTTGGCGCAGGCGGGGGAATTGAAGCCGCACTTTGTGTGAAGGCGATGCAAGAAAATTGGGTTCCACCGACCATCGGCCTGACAGAGCCGGACCCTGAATGTGACCTGGACTACATTCCAAATGAAGGTCGCGATCATGAAGTTGGCTACACGATGTCAAACTCCTTTGCATTTGGCGGTCTTAATGCTGTGGTCGTATTCGGACCGGCACCGAAAGCCTAAGTGCCTAGTGGGCGTCAAATTGAACCAAACAAATAATCGGGCTGACACGTCATCGTGTCGGCCCTTTTTTGCGTGTTAAACTCTTGTGATGCCGACAAACATTATCAGAAAAGCCAATAAGGTTGCCGCTGGCAAGCCAGCGGGCCAACGCGCTTTGGCTCGCAAACGTGCCATTGCCATCAATGTCGGCGGTATTCCGCTGGTTGCGCACTTGTTGCCGAGCGAGACGGCGGCGCGGGTTCATAGCGCTCTTCCGCTTTATGGCATCGCGGAAACGTGGGGACAGGCCGTGCATTTTGAGCTGCCGATGGCGCTGGGCCGCGAGCGCGGTGCACGCATCAATGGTATTTTAGGTGATGTCTATGTCTGGGCCGAGGAACAGAGGATTATTCTGCCGTTTGGACCGACGCCCATTTCGGGTAAGAACGAAATTCGTTTGCCCCGACCTTGCAATGTCTTGGCACGTATCGAGGGCGATTTGTCAAAGGATATTGAGGCCTTAAAAGAGATACAGCCAGGAACCAAAATATCCATTATGCGACACGGTTGAAGCCGTGTCTTATTGGGCGTCACCGTATGAGCTTGATAGGCAACTCAAAGAAAAAATAGTCCAATCGACGCCAAAGGGTTTTCCTGGTCCTAGTGTTTCTTTGTGGTCTATTGGGCAGTCTTCTCAGTGATTTCATGGATGGGTTGGTTGGTCTGAGTGCATTTGAATTCAATTTTAGCTGTTGGGACCTTGTAAATTACGCGGTGAAGCTATATTACTCCGGCATCGAATTTGGCCGGACAAATTGGCCGCTACGCCTTTGACAACATGAGGCGCAAGTTTAGCTCCCCCAAAAATCGACAACCAGAGCTGCTGCTCACGCGTACGTGTGTGTGTCGGCTATTGCGCTATCATGGATCAACAAAAGGAAAATTCCGTGCAAACAGGTACAGTTAAATTTTACAACGACCAAAAAGGCTTCGGCTTTATCGCACCAGACAACGGCGAAAAAGACGTGTTTGTTCACGCAACGGCGCTAGAACGTGCTGGTATGCATGGTCTGTCTGAAGGACAGAAAGTGTCATTTGACACAGCTGAAGACCAACGCAGCGGAAAGGTTGCCGTCAACAACATCCAGGCCGCTTAAGCGTCTCAAGAATTTGTCAGCCTGCAATGTAGCAATTGCTCTTAATGATGGGTCTGGCAAAACGGTCTGCCGATGGCAGAGATAAAAACAAAAAAGCGGTTCTCTTGTGAGAGCCGCTTTTTTGTGTGCGCCCCTTTGATTTTACATCGGCGCCTTACACTTTGGCGCCGACGTAAGAAATGCCGGTTTTGATATCGCAATGTGTTAGCTGGCCTCGACCAGGCCAGCGGGCTTGATACTTTAATGGGCACTGCGCCGTTGGCGCGCGGAATTTTCGAATACGCGTTTCTTTTCCCAAAATATCAGAAGAAGGCCATTGTTCGGATTTCAATGCTTTGGCGTTTGAGGGCATTGGGTGGCGTATTCGGGTCTTCGAACGCAGTGTGCGGTGTGAAACGTGCCCGCCCGTCCTTCTCACTGTCGTAGGTCTTCAGCAGAAGTGCTTTGTCAGGGGGCATACGCGGGAAATAGTACCAGCGATGATCTTCCCCTTTGCGCACGACGTAAATCTCTCCCGTTCGGTCGCGGTATTTGAGGTTCATCAACAGCATATCTTCAGGCGTTGACGTCCTCGCGTCACACATCGCAAGCGGCAGTTCTTCAACGGTTTCGTAAAGTGGTTTCCATACGTTGTAGAAGGCAACACGATTTGACAGGAGTTGTTCGGCGCGATCGCCCATGATGTCTCTGACGCGTTGACGCGCTGACTTTTCCGTATAGTCGCTGTGTACCAGTAACACGGCAGGGCGTTGCACTTCTGTCTGCGCTTTCAGATCGGAAGCAAGACGTCTTCGCAGCGTGTGGTCGAATACGACGACCTCTTTCGCACCGGTATGTTTTTTCACGAATTCGATGACTGTCGCGTAGAAATTTTCTTTTAGCGCGGCATCGTCTTCAAATTGATTGAACGACGACTTCAAGTCCCTGATCTCAAAACCTTGGACATCAATGTTGAAATTGTCGGCCTCAGGCCAGCCGTCAAAGATGTTGACGTCCTGGAGATCAGTACCAGACTCATCTTTTTGTGTACCCGGGTCTGGCTCGTAAAAATAATAATCGATTGGCCTCCCAATATCATGGGAGTAGTTCAGTTGTGCTTTGACGGAATCTAGCGACATTTATTTGTCTCCAGGTTATAAAATTTGGATCGTTCAAGCGGCATTGACCAATTTAAATCCTGGTCCAACAAGTGTGTTTTGCCAGCACGGCAACTTCTCGATTCGTTCGGTCATCCACGCCGTGAGGTGGGGATATTTTTCTAAGGGTAGCTTTTGTTCGGTATGTAAGTGCATTGGTGCTGCGATAGCGATGTCAGCGATTGTCGGTGAGGTGCCGCCCAACCAATCGGAGTGTTGCAGCCGAGAGTCTAGCGTACCAGCAAGCAAATGGAACCTCTCAGCTTCGCCATCGAGGATAGATTGGTCAGGGCTGGCGCCAAGAACCGGCTTTACACAATTCTCGACCAGATAGGTGTAACAAGATGGGAACCACTGTCCGGTCTCCCAGGACATCCAACGGTTTAGATCTGCGCGGGTTCTTAGATCCTTTGGATAAAACGCATTTTTTTTATGTGCGTCGGCTACGTACTGAAGAATTATGTTCGATTCCCAAAGAACAAAGTCACCTTCTTTCATTGTTGGCAGCGACATATTTGGATTAAGCGCTGTGTATTCGGGGCTCTTTTGTTCTCCTGCAAAGTAATCAACTTTGCAAAGCGTGTAATCGATCTCCATGAGCTGAAGGCCGGCCAGAACTTTTTTGCAATTCACGCTGATCGGGTCAGCGTAAATTTCGATGTTTTGCTTTTTTTTTCCAAACATTTCGTTTTCCTCACCAGAAGAAGCCAACCCGTACCTCGTTTTGTGACCGGTTCAGTGGCCATTCTTCAGTGACGAGGTATCGGCAACGACGTATGTGGGCAGAGCGCCCAAAACCATTTTGCACTATTTAAAAGGTACAAGGCAAACCGGTATGAATTGTGGTAATCATCTCCATGCGCAGTATTAGCGCTGAGATGCGAAGCGGGCGTAGGCGACTGAGGTGCTGACGACATGAGCAAAACACGGTCGGTGTTTGACGCTTGCTTCAGATAAATACGACATCGATGTTTGCTCATGTCCATAAAAATGGCGTCTGATCGTCGGTCGAGTTTCGGTCGGTATTGAACGACGCCCAACACTTGGGTCAATCACCTGGATCAACCACTTGGCTTTATCATTAGGGCCACTCATGCACGCCAAACTCACGAGGTCTGACATGGGCAAAGTCGAGGACCGGGTGGCTAACAGAAAAGGGTGGTTGGCAAGGTCATGAGAGAAGCAAAATAAAATTATTTCAATGATCACCAGCCAAGTGACTTGCAAAAATTTTTGTTCTGAATTAAACGATCCGCATTATGAAACACCATTCGCGATATTCACAACGCTTGTCGTTGCCATCACGATCCCGACAGAGTCGGCAAGATCGTTAGGGTCGTTTTGCCCTTTCATCAGTGGCGATGACCGTAATGGTATCGCGCTACCGCAGATGTGTTTCACTCTCTTAAATTTTTTGCACGGCCAATCCCTGATGTGATAGCAGAGCTGCTTTCATGCGAATATTTGGGGGATGCGCCAAAGCCCAAGACGTCGTAGGGCCGGTGTCGAGAAGTGGCAGTCTTTGTGAACACATTTGATATTCACGGCTCCCTTAGTTCAGTTTGGTTCGAATGCTGAACTGTCGCTGCGAAGGTCACCGGTTCAAGTCCGGTAGGGGGCGCCAGATTATTCAAGACGCGCTGAAAGCGCTTTGTTTCAAGGAGTTCGTACAATGGGTGGTTATGAAGAACATGACGTCCCAGGTGGTGCGCCTTTAAAGATGTGGACCAAGAACGTCTTAATTGAAGACGCCGCCATTCAACAAATGAAGAACGTTGCTAAGTTGGCGTTCATTCATAAGCACGTTGCTGCCATGCCCGATTGTCATTGGGGTATCGGGGCAACCGTTGGGTCGGTCATTCCGACGAAAGGGGCGATCATTCCAGCGGCTGTCGGTGTCGATATTGGTTGTGGAATGATGGCTTGGAAGTTGACAGTGTCGGCCAAAGACCTGCCGGACAACCTTGCGGCTGTGCGTTCGGATATCGAACGTGCGGTGCCACACGGTTTCGTCTCGACGCGCGGACGTGCGCGCCGTGGCGGCTGGGAAGTTGTGCCCAATTCCGTTGGCACGCGCTGGCGTGACCTCGAAGAGCGCTACCGCATGCTTATTGATAAGCACCCGCGTATCTCACACAAGACACCAGCGCATCAGCTTGGTTCGTTAGGAACGGGCAATCACTTCATTGAAGTGTGCCTTGATGAAAGTGATGCTGTGTGGGTCATGCTGCACTCAGGCTCGCGCGGTCCAGGCAATGTCATTGGTCAGTATTTTATCAACTTGGCCAAGAAAGACATGGAACGCCATTATGTGCATTTGCCCGACAAAGATCTCGCGTATCTATCCGAGGGAACCCAACATTTCGATGACTATATCGAAGCGTTAAATTGGGCACAGGATTACGCGTGGGAAAATCGTCAGGCCATGATGGATGCCACGCTTGGTGTTTTGCGCAAGCACTTGCCCCGCTTTCAGGTTGGCGACATGGCGGTGAATTGTCACCACAACTATGCGGTGATGGAAAACCACTTCGGTGCTGATGTCTGGGTAACTCGCAAAGGTGCTGTGCGGGCCCGCGCCGGCGATCTGGGAATTATTCCAGGTTCGATGGGCACAGGGTCTTTCATCGTGCGCGGACGTGGCAATGCCGACAGTTTTTGTTCATGTTCGCACGGTGCCGGTCGAGCGATGTCAAGATCGCAAGCCAAGCGTCTCATTACGCTAAAGGATCACCGTGCAGCAACTGCGGGTATTGAGTGTCGTAAGGATAAGGCTGTCATCGACGAAAGTCCGGCGGCTTACAAGGACATTTCATCTGTCATTGCAGCGCAGGAGGACTTAATCGAAGTCGTCCATACGTTGCGCCAGGTCGTGAATGTCAAAGGTTAGACTCATGCAAGAAAAGTGGAACCATACATTCTGCCAGAAATCAGATCTGACAAAAAGTTAGGGCGTATTGATCGCCCTAACTTTTCTACCCTGGATCGACAGTTCGCCTTGTGGCCACGTCGGGACAGCCGCGTTGCAAAATTCGCGAGAGCTCGCAGGTGATGTGCAATCCTATTTCTTTGAGGTCAAAAGTGATGAAAGTGCGTGACAATGGAGCAATGCAACTTGCATCAGGCTCAGCACAGTCAGATATGCGGTGTTCAATGTTTGTTATCGTAGCAGGAGAGCTGAATTTGGCTGCTCAACCATGTTGGTTGCCTTAACGACCGGCAGTTGACGAGGGTCATTGATTTAACCGCAGTTGGCGCTGGTCCACGTTCCAGCCTGTTTGCCTCTGGCGCACATCTGTTTGCGGGCAAGACCCGTTGCCTTCCAGTCTTTCGATGTCTCGACAAAACGGATTTGGTAATGCAGACCAGAAACGGAATCATCCCCAAGCCCATGCGCTTCGATGATTGCTAAGGCAGCCGCCGGCGCGTTTTGATCGCCGACAAATGTTTTCTCAATGTCCAATGACAGCGTGCCGCGGCCTTCTTCCGACATGGCGAACTGGCGCATCAGCGGCGCGACGATGTCCTGAATGGTTGCACCATCCGGTTTGGCGAGCACCTTTTTCAGCTCTGTTCGTTCCCCGATTGATGCCACCCGACGCAGGCCTTTCGCGATTGAAGGCGTAACGCACCTGCGGTCGTGTGATTGTGTGAAGTCGAAGACGCCGCGATACGTGCTACCAACCATAACGGAGTAGCGGTGTGGCTCCACGCCTGAGACCGAGAGTTCCAGCTTCTTCGTGCCCATACAATCACTTTTGATGATTTTAGAGTTGGATTTGGCATAATTGAAACCACCACTTAACGTGATATTGCCATTGTTTGATTGTCCGTTTTTCAGTGTGGCCTGTTCGCGTCTCGACAAGCACTTCCTCTTAATGCGGTTAGCTGAACCTGTGTCGCGTCCACAGGCCGCTTTGTTCAACGCCTTTTTGTTGCGCGTCATGCACTTGCGAAATTTTATCAAAATCCGGATTTGGTTCTTGTTTCTGCTCGCAACGTTCTTCACCTTTTTTGCCACTGACGAATTGTTGCCGACCGAACCTCCTGATGGAGGATTTCCACCACCTGGTGGATTGATCACCTGCCTGCGGCAGACCCGCTTGATCGATACCAACCCTTTCAAACAGCGGTTGTCTGGGCAAGCACGACGGTTCAGCGTGCCACATTTTTTAGTGATGGGTTTTATATCCGGTCGGCCGGGATTGCCTGCGGGCTTGTTCGTGGTTCAGCAGTACTTTCCGACTTTGCGCAAACGCTTTTTACACTGAGGACCTGGCAAATATTTTGGGCGAGCCTTCTGGTTTAAGCTTCCGCATATGCTCTTTTGTGCGTGTGCCGTTTGCGAACTTGGAAGCAGCGCTGCCATCAAAATCAGGCTAAAGGAGAACAAAGCCAGTGTTCGACTGTTCTGTTGGACTGACATGCCTTCGTCTTATTCATTTTTGCGCTGTGTCCTCCAGATGTCCATTTAGCGGCCGGAACATGAACGTTGGCTGAAGGCGGTGAGCCCATCGTTGCGGTCAATTGAAAACTCCGCTTGGTTAACCGCCGCACAAATTGCGACGTGCAAGCGAGCATCAACCGACGTCATATCTTGGCCCGTCACAAAGTTAGTTGTGACAGCCAATATTGTTTGATTTTAACGAGCATTTACCAAACTTGCGTTGTCAGCGGTCTGTGAGAACACCAATGAAACGACATACGCCTGCACAAGGCCCTGGACATGCGCTCACCCGTGCCAGAAACTCGACGTCAAAGTGCCCATAACAATCGGGCGTTACACTTGGGGGCGCATGAGAATGTTACGCGTGTTATTTCAGTACGAAGCTGGTCCAAATATGGCTGCTAAGTTGGATAGATTAAAAGATCAGAACCTCGATATTGATGTTGTTCCGCCACAGGACCAAGCCCGCTTTGGGTCGTGTCTGCAGGAAGCTGATGTCGTTTGGCATGTGCTGCAACCGATCACAGAAAAGATGATCCGGTCAGCGTCAAAATTGCGTTTGATTCAAAAAATTGGTGTTGGTGTCAACACAATCGACCTAGAAACCGCTGAGGCGTGCGGGATTGCCGTTTGCAATATGCCAGGAACCAACAGCCGCGCCGTTGCTGAGATGACGTTGACACTCATGCTCGGTGCAATGCGTCGTATTACGTATTTGGATCGCGCCACACATGCAGGAAATTGGCACGTTCCGCCAGATGTTCATGAGACTTTTGGCGAGATACACGGGCGAACAGTTGGCTTCTTTGGTTATGGTGCGACCGCGCGCATTCTAACGCCTATTCTTAAATCGATGGGCGCCCGCCTGATTTATACAGCGACCTCACCAAAGTCAGGCGTCGATGCGGAATGGAGGGATTTTTCTGCGTTGACGAGGGAAGCTGACATCATATCCCTTCATGCACCGTTAACCCCCGACACGGCAGGCGTGTTCGACGCCACAGCTATTCGTTCTATGAAGCCAGGTGTCATTATCGTCAATACAGCGCGCGGTGAGTTGATTGATCAGGCAGCATTGGTGCAAGCGTTATTGGATGGACACGTTGGCGCTGCGGGCCTGGACGTATTTGCAAGTGAACCGATCGACAAGAGCGAAAAGATTCTTCAGTTCGAAAATGTCGTTGTTGCACCGCATGTGTCTTGGCTGACATCTGAAACATTAGATCGCAGCTTAGGCGTTGCCGCCGAAAATTGCCGTCGACTTTTGGCCAACGAGACTCTGATCCATCGCGTTCGTTAGACGCGATTAAATTCGAGCTTGCACAAAAGCCGACAGGGTTGGGAGCAGGGCGAGCTGGCATGAGCGCCGCGCGATCGCAGGTCCACACGAAGCGCGAAACGGCCGTGAGATATGAGAACTTTCGGAAATCCATCGACCAAAATCGATCTTTCTGGAAAGCCCGCAGGGCAAGGGAGTAAGGCGACCCGCCGACGGTTCGGCACCCTGTCCGGAGAGCGATCAGCGTGTGAGGGCACAAAGTGGCGGAGGGGGTGGGAT
>JBOEGZ010000005.1:0-308207 GCA_050633705.1 Hyphomicrobiaceae bacterium
GTCGTAAAAGGCCACGGAGCTGTCATACGCTGCGCCAACACCAAATGACCGCTTATAGCCCGGAGCTGTCGACGAGCATATTATGTTGCAATGACTGCTCTCACCACGCAGCGGACATATTCAATTGGCCACGGCAATACCCGCCAATGTCCCCTTCTGGGATCTCGCGGCTATAGGCTTTGCTGGAACCGCAAATGCTTGTTTGTCTCCGCCCATCCCAACTTAGAAAAACGCATGTGGTCTCTCGTTAGGACAGAGACCGTCTCAGAAAAACACCCAACAAGACGCCAGAAACCGACAAGCAATAACAATTGGAAATAATGGTCGGAGCGAGAGGATTTGAACCTCCGACCCCCAGTCCCCCAGACTGGTGCGCTAACCAGGCTGCGCCACGCTCCGACAATTTAAACGGGGGACCGCACAATGACGTCGCGTCACGTCCGGCATACGTCGAGCAAAATGACAATCACTTGCCCGGCTTGGTCTATCATCTATCTTGCAAACGCTTTGCAATCAACCCACCGTGCTTTGGGCACAAGAAAAACCGTTAAAACAGCGCAGTTTGTTTGACGCCTCACATCGCATCTGTCGCAAATCGACCTAGCACGTCCTGCCCATCGTGGCTTCAGATAGACAAGCTGCGACCCACCTCAGGCGCGCTTGCGCCGCCTCTTTGCACCCGTTGCTTGGCCTTGAGAACCAGCGGCTTTTTTTGTCGATCGACCCGCCGCCGTCTGAGACAAGCCATCACCATCGCTTTCAGCATCAACCAACATCGCGCGACAAACTTGCAGCTCAGTAATCGCTGCATGAACAATGCGAAGCTGCCGGGCGTCCATAGGTTGACCCGAACCGGAACCCGATTGCGAAGATGAATTGGTATCCACGCTATCGCGATGGGTTGAGGGTACCGCTTGATGATCAACGTCACCCGTCTCACCAATTCGATTTTTCGTCGATTTCGAAGCACTTCGAGCAGGCGTTCGCGGCGGCGATGCTTGCCGGATTGCTGGCCGCACCGAGACTTTCGTTTCAACTTCGTGAGGTGTGATCGCGCAGTCGTTTTGTGCTGCAAGGGCTGCAGCCCCTGCTGTTTTCACGGCGTCAACGCCACGTTCGCGTAAAATGCGCTGAACCCCTTTGATGGTGTAGCCATCGGTATGCAGCAGGTCGCGAATGCCCCGCAACAAGTCGAGGTCTTCGGGACGATAATACCGTCGACCTCCACCACGCTTCATAGGACGTATTTGCGAGAATTTCTGTTCCCAAAACCGCAACACGTGTTTGGGAATATCAAGCTCTCCGGCGACCTCGCTAATCGTCCGAAACGCTTCCGGTGTTTTGCCCATAAAAGGCCCCGCTTTTGCCGGTGCCCTGCCGACAATCTATGGCCTGAAACAATTGCCTGAAGCCAAACATCATTGACTTTGTCTCAGACGCATTCTTCTAAATTTCTAAGGTCAATTCAATAAAAAATAATCACGCAATACGATGAAGCACATTCCTTCAGGGACGTCTAATCGCTGATTTTACGCAGCGCGTGCCCTGAATTAATTCGGTCCTTCATGATATTACTCGGTCGAAATACCAAGACACGACGCGGTGTGATTGGCACCTCCTCACCGGTCTTCGGATTGCGCCCAATACGCTCACTTTTCTGTCGAATGCCAAAGGATCCGAAAGACGATAATTTCACATGCTCGCCGCCGGCAAGTGAAGACGAAATTTCTTTTAAAACAAGCTCGACGAGGTCTTGAGACTCATTACGTGGCAGCCCAACTTTCCGGACCACCGCCTCAGCCAAATCAGCTCGCGTTAGAGTTTTGCCACCCATGGCAGGTTGCCTCCCCAGACACACACTCTTGAATAGGCTGCATGCTAACGACAAGTTGCCGCGGGGTCAATTGACATCAAGCGCAACCAACTGAAATTTATAGAAATTTTTTCTGCATCGCAAAACGAGGCCTGGGTCCTACCAACGCGCGAGTACCGCGCCCCAGGTAAACCCGCCGCCCATGGCCTCCATCAGCACCAAGTTACCCTCATGCAACATATCTTCCTCAAACGCGTGGTTGAGCGCCAATGGAATGGAAGCTGCCGATGTATTGCCGTGCTTATCCAGCGTCATCACAATCTTTTCCGGTGGTACCGCTAGCTTTTTCGCGATCCCATTCAAGATCCTTGCGTTCGCCTGATGTGGCACGAAAAGATCAATTTCATCGGACGCGTAGCCTGTTTCCAGTAGCGTTTCTTGAATGACGCCTGAAATTTTCTGGACGGCATTTCGAAACACCTCGCGACCGTTCATGCGCAGATGTCCAACAGTCTTGGTTGAGCCAGGTCCACCATCGACATAAAGCAAGTCTTCGTAACGGCCATCGGAACGAATGCGGGTTGAGATTATACCGCGGTCATCTTGTGATCCGTGTTGTGTCTCCGCCTCCAATACGACCGCGCCGGCTCCATCGCCAAATAAAACGCAGGTGCTGCGATCCGTCCAATCGAGAATACGTGAAAAGGTTTCCGCTCCGATCACAAGCGCACGACGAGATTGTCCGGTTTTCAAAAATTTATCGGCGACTGTCATTGCGTATACAAAACCAGAGCACACCGCTTGTACGTCGAAGGCGGCACCCTTGGAAATACCAAGACCATGTTGAATGCGGACTGCTGTCGCTGGGAAAATTCGATCTGGAGTTGCTGTTGCGCAAATGACGAGATCGATATCTGAGGCGTCAATTCCTGCGCGCAACAACGCTCGTTTGGCGGCCTGCAAGCCAAGATCTGATGTGAATTCGTCGTCTGCTGCAATGTGGCGTTCGCGAATACCCGATCGCTCAACGATCCATTCATTAGACGTATCTACGATCTTCGATAGATCATCGTTTGTCATAACACGTTGCGGCAGGTAAGCCCCAACACCACGAATGACTGACCGTACGATTGTCACGCTCTACCCTTTATTTGTTATGCATCTCGCCGACTGACTTATCTCGATCGGCCCAGCGTCTCTATTAAGCGTTCAGACGTGTTTGCCCAACGCATTTAAAATCAAGTTTAAACCTTCTCAGACCTATCGTCTAACCGGCTTCGGCCTCACTTAAAATATGATGAAAAGCTTCAAGATCAGCGGTCAAGCGGCGCAATAGTCCACTGGCCGCCATTTCATGTCCCAAATCCACAGCACTGGCAAAGCCTAGCGGGTCTGTGCCACCGTGGCTCTTAATAACAATACCATTGAGCCCCAGGAATGTGCCACCGTTCACCCGTCGTGGATCCATCTTATGCTTGAGAACTCTAAACCCACCTTTGGCGAGAAGTGCGCCAATCTTCGACATCCAAGTTCGCATCATTGCATCTTTTAGATATTGACTGATCTGACGGGCCGTCCCTTCAGCGGTTTTCAACGCTATATTTCCAGCAAAGCCTTCAACCACAACAACGTCTACTACCCCTTGGCCAATTTGATCGCCTTCGACGAAACCACGGTAATCGAGCGGCAAATCCGTGTCCTTCAACCAGGAGTGCGCCAGCTTGACAACATCATCGCCTTTGATGTCTTCAACACCGACGTTCAACAATCCGACGGTCGGCTTTTCGACGTGAAATAACTCACGTGCCATCGCTGCACCCATCAAGGCATAGTCGGACAATTGCCGAGCACTGGCGCCAATGTTGGCGCCGACATCGAGCACGATGCATTCAGATTCAATCGTCGGCCAAAGAGCAGCAATCGCTGGCCGTTCGATTGAAGACATTGGTCGCAAAATGAGTTTTGACATGCCCATCAACGCGCCGGTGTTGCCAGCTGAAACAGCCACTTTGGCGCGCTTGTCGCGCACAGCTTCAATCGCCAGCCACATACTGGTGCCTTTGCCGCGACGAACGGCCAAGCCAGGCTTTTCGTGCGAATCTACGACCTTATCGGTGTGAATGACCTCAACGCGCTCGCTAAGGACTTCATGTTTTTCCAACTGTGCGCGGATCTTGGATTCATCGCCAAAAAAAAGAAACTCAAGATCGGGATGGCGGGCCCGAGACAGCGCCGCTCCCGAGATAACGACTTCGGGGCCATGATCCCCCCCCATTGCGTCGAGGGCAATTGTCCGTGATGTAGGCATCTGAGCAAAAGCCTCAAGTTTTGACGATATCGGCAAGTGGGCCGCAGCATTTCAATCGGATATTCAGATATATTGAAGGCCGTCGGGACAATAGCGATTTACTGGCGTGAAACAATGGGAATGTGCAAGTTGCCAACGTCGCACATTCCGGGTTCGGCTTAATTTTTATTCTTGAGCTTTGCCAATTCGGCGAACGGATTTTGTGCCGCAACATCAGCCGGGTCTTGGCGATCTTGCCACTCTAGACTTTCGCCATCCTTGCGCGGAAAGGGGTCGATGGCAGAAGACAAATACTCAAATATAAGCCGCCCAACCTCTAGTTTTCCGTCGACAAAAGGCTCTGGATCATTGACTGACAGCACTTCGCTTTCGTCCTCTCCCCTGGGTTCAATATCCTCCTCAGGGCGAAATTCCTCTTCGATTGTCTCTTCAATAAGCTGCGTGATGGGCTCGAGTGAGACCACGCAAGCCTGCGTCAAACGGAATTTAATCTGGCCCGTCAGCTCATAACGAGAGCCACCTTGACGTGCACGACCTTTGCGTTTGATCTCGTAGAGTGTACTGACCGCCTCAATCTCCAACACATCCAGCTCTTGTGCCAGCACCGCACGTTCTTCCGGTGAGGCCTTCCAGGCAACTTTCAGCCCGCCATCTGGAATCTCAGTGACGTCATGTACGATATGACGAAGGGGTGGGTTTGGGTCAGCTTCGGACATGGCAGAACAAATCGAAAATTGGCTTCTTCACTTTTTTCATACGCTACCATCATTATCACGAAGCAAGGTCTGGAGGCGTCGGAAAGGCAATGGCGGCAGATAAAATCTCATCATTACTTTGTGCTTCAAGCTGGCTTGCCGCAACCCTGACATAAGCCGCCATCTGTCCCCGAGCAAAATCTGCTCCAGGATTTGGCAGAAGACCAACAACTTTAAAGCTCTCTTCAAGCGCCGCCTCAGGCGTTGTCCCCTGCCGCGCAAGGGCTGCCCGATAGACCGCGATACGTTCATAAAGGCCTGCTGCAGCGCGTTTGACATGGCGGCCAACCTTAAGATCGCCAACACCGATCTCTCTCATGCAGTCATCCATATCCGTCACAAACCGCTCGACCAGGACACGTTGCAAGACTTCGTCAGTTCGAGAGGAACGCCGCAAGCGTTCCATCACCAAGAACATATGAAGAACGATTAACTCGTATCGTCCAACCATCGTGTCTGAAACACCGCTCTTTCCATAAAACGACGGCAAACGGGCATGTGCCACGACCACGCCATAAATCTCAGATGCTTTGGCCTTGGATTGGTTTCGCGTTTTCAACCAGCGTAGCATTGTCTCACCCCAGATCATTTGATTTTAGAGGATAATGCCGTCTGGGGACTTGAGTTGCAGCCGCCAAATGGTCACGCTAAACCGCGTCAGGTCGAAACCGGCATAATGATTCTTTTGTTCGAGGCGTTCAGCCTTTGGATGGGCAATGTTGAGAAGCAAACGACAATTGGGACGGAACATGGGCCAGAACGGTCGATCCAAGCAAGCAAAAACAATGCGCCGAACTTTGCCTCTCATACTGGCAACTGTTGGCGTTGGGCTCTTGAGCGCCGTTGGACTGTCAGGCTGCTCAAGCAATATCATCAAGCACGGTCAGCATTTCCGCGCTAACGATCTCCAGCAGATTCAGCCTGGTATGAGCAAAGATCAAGTTCGCCTCGCGCTTGGAACGCCAAGTACACAAAGTGCGAGTACAAACGGCGAAGCACACTACTACATCTCAAGCGTCAGCTCACAGACAGCATTCTTTAAAGCAGATGAAGTCGATCGTCAGGTTGTCGCCATCTACTACAATCCTGTCGGAAGTGTCGATCGTGTCGCCAATTACGGCCTTAAGGACGGCAAGGTGTTTGATTTCATTTCACGTAAAACACCAGCGCCTGGGGCTGGAGATGCCGGATTAGTCCAACAACTCTTCCGCAACCTTGGCAAATCCAAGAACACATTCGACCCAAGTAAATATTAAAGACTTTTACAGCGTCGATATCATGTCGCTTTGCGGATGAAGGCACGCATTAGGGCCATTCTGCACAGACGGTCTGTTACCCGTCGGGCCTTGGCTGGCTTATGACATTGACTATTTTCGTTGACACCACTGTTCCAATGAACTTGGCCGTTGCTTCGATGCCAACACCGGCGTGATCTATTGCAAAGAAATCCTGACCGGACTTGGCTCACACTCGCCTTGTTACCGCGCCAGGTTGCAGCCACTTTATTCTGGCAGCGGTTTCGTCCACTCTCAACGCCACGATCAACCGTAAAAAATTTGCCAATCGGCATACGACTGGCAACCGTCACACATTTGATTGGCTTCAACGCAGATAAAAAAGGCCCCGCAAAATTGCGGGGCCTTTTCAGTGAGTGTTTCACGCGCAGTCATGAGACCCGCGCCAAGCATTCGCCATTAGTTGTGCGATAGAACCGCCAACAGCAGAAGTGCAACAATGTTGGTGATCTTGATCACTGGGTTCACAGCTGGCCCAGCCGTGTCCTTGTATGGATCGCCAACTGTGTCCCCTGTGACAGACGCTTTGTGAGCTTCAGAACCCTTCTCGTGCTTGTTGCCATCTTCGTCGACAAAACCATCTTCGAAGGACTTCTTAGCATTGTCCCAAGCACCACCACCAGATGTCATCGACAGAGCGATAAATACGCCCGTCACGATCACACCCAACAACATGGCACCAACAGCAGAGAAGGCCGCTGTCTTACCTTCAACGCCCGAACCGGCGATGAAGTAGATGGCAGTGAACATCACGATTGGTGACAACACCGGCAGCAACGACGGCACAACCATTTCTTTGATGGCAGCCTTGGTCAGAAGGTCGACCGCGGCAGCATAGTCTGGACGCTCTGTTCCTTCCATGATGCCTGGCTTTTCGCGGAATTGGCGGCGTACTTCCTTCACAATTTCACCACCTGCACGGCCAACAGCCATCATCGCCATGCCTGAGAACAGGTATGGAATAAGTCCACCGATCAACAATCCAACCACAACGTATGGGTTGGACAGAGAAAAGTCAGGTGTCACACCCTTGAAGAACTGGAATGCCGTCGAGCCTTCAGTGTTTGCCTGCGTAATGAAGTATTGGAGGTCTGAGCTATAAGCCGCAAACAGCACCAACGCACCAAGGCCAGCTGAACCAATCGCGTAACCTTTGGTAACCGCTTTGGTCGTGTTGCCAACCGCGTCGAGTGCATCCGTCGAGCGACGAACCTCGGCTGGTAGGCCAGACATCTCAGCGATACCACCGGCGTTGTCCGTCACAGGCCCAAACGCATCAAGCGCAACCACGACGCCAGCAAGACCCAGCATGGTTGTTGTCGCAATCGCAGTACCAAACAGACCAGCAAGATTGTAGGTCAGCAAGATACCGCCAACGATCACAATGGTTGGCAACGCCGTTGCTTCCAAAGAAATCGCAAGACCCTGGATCACGTTCGTGCCGTGTCCTGTCACCGACGCCTGACTGATGGAACGAACCGGACGGAATCCGATGCCCGTGTAATACTCGGTGATCCACACGATAAGGCCTGTCACGACAAGACCAACAATACCGCACCAGAACAAGTTCATCGCTGTGATGTCGATTCCATTATGGCTTCCAAGCGAGCCAAACCCATCAAAAACAAGCCAGGTCGCCACATATAGGCCAAGTATCGAGAAGATCGATGTAGCGATAAATCCGCGATAAAGCGCACCCATGATCGAGTTGTTGGAGCCAAGCTTAACGAAGAACATGCCAGCAATTGATGTCACGATGCACGCCGCACAAATTGCGAGCGGATAAACCATCATGCTTTCCAGGTTAGACTGACCGGCAAAGAAGATTGCAGCCAAAACCATCGTTGCGACAACTGTCACAGCATAGGTCTCAAACAAGTCAGCGGCCATGCCTGCGCAGTCACCAACGTTGTCACCAACGTTGTCAGCAATCGTTGCTGGGTTGCGTGGATCGTCTTCGGGAATGCCAGCTTCAACTTTACCAACCAAGTCGCCGCCAACGTCAGCACCCTTTGTGAAGATGCCGCCACCAAGGCGCGCAAAGATTGAGATCAATGAAGCACCAAAGCCAAGCGCCACCAATGCATCGATGACGGTACGGTCGGCTGGCTGAAAACCAAGAATTCCAACAAGAATACCGTAATAACCTGCAACGCCGAGCAGGGCGAGACCTGCAACCAACATTCCAGTTACAGCACCCGACTTAAAAGCAACATCGAGACCAGCAGCCAATGACTGGGATGCAGCTTGAGCCGTGCGCACGTTTGCACGAACCGACACGTTCATGCCGATATAACCTGCAAGCGCTGACAAAACGGCACCAATAATAAAACCGATAGCAACCAAGCCACCAAGCAAGAAGTAAGCAAGGATGGCAATGATGACGCCAACGACGGCGACGGTTGAGTATTGGCGGTTGAGATAAGCCGATGCACCTTCACGGATGGCTTCCGCGATTTCCTGCATCTTCTCGTTACCTGCATCTGCCTTCAACACGGACAAGCCCGTGAAGATTGCATAGATAATTGCGAGGCCACCGCATCCGATGATCCCCCAGAGAAGTTCGGTCATGTTATTTCGTTCCCTCCGCGCCGATGTCTATTGAGAATTGCAACTGAGCGCTCTTTATCGACTTTTGCGACAGCCGTCTCTCCAGGAAAGCCTGGTAGAGAGCGCGGACAATGCCAAACCTGCATTAAAGTTGCAATATCGGCACACTTGGCAATTGGTGCCGTAAACGCGATTTAATTTCGCGCCTTCCAAAAATGTCGCAACGAATCTCCCAATTTGCAGGAATTTGGCTTACTCAGCATGCGCCTTGGCATCATAATCCGACCTGGTATAGTTTGAACTTGAGTGCAATTTTCCCCAACAAATTAGGCCCATGAACTCCATCATCGATACGTTGAAGGGCGCCCAAGATGGCCAACTCTTCAAAAATGTTGCCCGCCAATTCGATTCTCCAACCGACCAGACAGAAGTCGTAATCGCGACCGTCGTCAAAGAATTGGCTGACAAAATCGACCTTAACACCCTGTCAAACGGAGGACTTTCAGATTTGATCCGTGCGCTCGGTGAGGGACATCATCAGGACTATCTCGACAATCCCGAGGCGATCACTGGTCCTGAGGTGCAAAGCGACGGAAACGCAATCTTGAGCCACATCACTGGCTCCAAACATGCCAGCCGTCGATTGGCCGCGCGCGCCGCGCGCGAAACCGAGGTCGATGCTGGAACGATCGAAAACATGTTGCCCGTTGTTGCGGCCATGATGATGGGCGGACTTTCCAAGACCGCGCGCGGACCACTGGGTGAGATTATGCAGAAAATGCAAATTGGCAGCGGGCAATCCATCCAATCTGCCATTTCAGAAAATGCAAATATCGGCCAGCATCAACCCCTGCCTGTGCCTGGCGACCATGTTCCTGGACTTGGACGGGGCAAATCTTCCAATCCATTTGAAGATTTCTCAGACGTGATACGGGGCGGGCGAAAACGTGTTCCTCGAGACGTCGATTTTGGCAACGGTGACGGAAGTACGTTGTGGCGCCTCGTGCGTTCCATCATCGGTTCTGCCCTTGGCCTTCGTGGTAGCAGCGGCGTCATGGGTTGGATCATCCGCTTTTTCATCTACAAGTACGGTTGGCGCATTGTCAGCGGTATTTTCCGGCGCCTCATTCTGGGTCGTTAAAATTGGTGCGTACTGAAAAGCCTGACTTAGGTCTGTGGCTAAAAACAAAAAATCCGGTTTGCTGCGCGCAAACCGGATTTTTTCTTAGAAATTGCCGCTCTGTAATTGCGCCATATGCATTATGCACTTTACCGTCTGCGACGACTTCTCGATAGACAAGGGCGAGATTCGACACGGCATGTCCACCCACCAGATACCCGTGAACAACTCTGTGTTCGGCCTGCAGACCGCGAGAACCGTGCCCAGTCCGTCCCATACTCACCAGCAGTATATTCAAACCAATCTTGGATTGCTGCGCGCAAAGCAAGTTTCTTTGTCTTTTGCACGCCGGATGATCCACCATGGGAATGATCGGCAAAGCAAGTACGCCCTTTGACCTTTACCCAGGCATGCATACCCGCCAGACCCGTTTGGTCTGCCACCGCAATTGATGGGGCTGAAAACGCGACAGTAATCGTACAAAGCATTATCATCAATGACTTGCAGTTCATCGTCGTAACCTTCTCAAGAAATACTTCTATTCTACGAATCTTTTGTGCCAGAAATCTCGACGCGAAACGATACGCCAACGCGTTATACGCAACGAAACTATATCGAGCGCGGCAGTCGGGTCACAGCTTTGTAATGGGCAAAATCACTGACCTAGATCATTGCAAGCGACGCTGGATATTAAAACGAATCATAGCTTCATTGATTCCTCACAAAAAAACCCGCCACAGTGTTCAATCCCGAAAGCAAAAAGAGAGCAAAGAGTTGCCTATGGCGGCTTATGGTCGGATAAGGCATAAACCGCACGGGACGACGATGTTTGACGACAATCGCCGGTCTGCACGTTATCGCCAGCGCAAATTTGCCTGGCACAACTTTTGTTCGATCCTCAATTGCTCTAGCGTCCATTTCATGAAAACAACACCATCAGACATCCCACCAATCCACGTTATTGGTGGCGGGCTCGCCGGTTCAGAAGCGGCATGGCAAGCTGCCAATGCCGGCGTCAGCGTTGTGCTGCACGAAATGCGGCCCAAGCGATCAACCGATGCGCACCAGACCGATGGTTTGGCAGAACTCGTGTGTTCGAATTCGTTTCGGTCGGATGATTGGCAAAACAATGCCGTTGGATTGCTTCATGCTGAGATGCGCCGCGCCAATTCGATCATTATGACTTCGGGTGACACCCACAAACTCCCTGCTGGTGGTGCGCTGGCGGTTGACCGTGATGCTTTCTCCGCTGATGTGACAGCCAAACTTGCATCTCACCCGCTGATCACCATCGAACGTGACGAAGTCGCAGGTCTTCCTCCTGAAGACTGGTCGAGTGTCATCATTGCAACTGGGCCATTAACCTCGCCTGCTCTTAGCAAAGCCATCGGCGATCTTACTGGCGAAACCGAGTTGGCATTCTTTGATGCAATTGCACCGATCGTGCACTTTGACAGCATCAACAACGAAATTGCCTGGCGGCAATCGCGCTACGACAAAGCAGGACCAGGCGGCACGGGCGCCGATTACATCAATTGTCCAATGGATAAAGCGCAATACAACAACTTCATCGATGCCCTTTTGGCTGGTGAAAAAACCAGTTTCAAAGAATGGGAAGACAACACTCCATACTTTAACGGCTGCCTGCCAATTGAAGTCATGGCAGAACGCGGGCGCGAAACCTTGCGCTATGGACCGATGAAACCGATCGGCCTCACAAACCCGCGCGCGCCAGATAAAAAACCCTATGCCGTTATTCAACTGCGCCAAGACAACGCGCTTGGCAGTTTATGGAACATGGTTGGATTTCAAACCAAGTTGAAATATGGCGCACAAACCGAGATCTTTCGAATGATCCCCGGATTGGAGATCGCCGAATTTGCGCGCCTGGGTGGCCTGCACCGAAATACGTTTTTGAATTCTCCAAAACTCCTTGATCGCACGTTGCGCCTGAAAAAGCAGCCACGTCTGCGTTTTGCCGGCCAGATTACCGGTGTCGAGGGTTATGTTGAAAGTGCAGCCATTGGATTGCTTGCCGGTCGTTTTGCTGCCGCTGAACGATTGGGCAAGGCGCCAAACCTTCCTCCGGAAACAACCGCCCTTGGTGGCCTTATCAATCACATTACAGGCGGACACTTAATCGAAGACAACCAAACAGGAGAAGGCTCATCAAGCAGCCGTTCTTTCCAACCGATGAATATCAACTTCGGCCTCCTGCCCCCACCCCACCCCGATACCGTTGCCACGATCGATGAAGACGGCAAACGCATCAAAGGCAAGGCCAAGGGATTTGCAAAAAAGCGCGCGGTCACCAAACGTGCGATGCAAGATATCGAAGCCTGGCTCGCTCAAACCAACGCATCTCGAGCCGCGGAATAAAACGTCAAACAGAAGTCGCGACGAAATTCTTATTCACTAGACGTTTTCGCGCTTGGCGTTGGTCCTACGATTACGGTTGCGGCTTGCGGGGCGACTGGGTCCTGACCATATCTTGCCAAAACCTTACGCGCTGCATTCACGACCGCGTCACCAATCGCTGCCTGCCCTTCCGCCGTTGGATGGTAAGCACCCGAATACGTTGACGCTAACACAAGTTGGAACAGTCCAAGGCTGTTGAAGCGCAAGGCTTTCGGCAACTTCGTTTGCGACACGTGGAAATTCCCCGTTAAGAACGCATCGTTTGGTGTTCGAAACCATCGTCGGCGCGACGCGTAAGCTGGATATTGGGCTGGGTTGTAGGGAACCCACTTACCGTCGACCAAGCGCGGCAAGCGCAAGTCATCGGCAATGGGTGAGCCATCTACATTAGATTGAGCATTGCGCGTAAACCCGGCACAAACGCCGCGCCCATTAAAAAGAGGTCGATGACTTTCGGCGAATGTCCAACCATGGCGTCGCGCCTCAGACCGCATTTGGTTATTGAGACTTTCTGCAACATCGAGTCCTTCGCGCACACGTTTTTCACTCAGTTTATAATCGGCAACAACTTCCATCCCCGCCCGCCCATCTGGACACACCTGTTGACCGTCATCAAGAAACGCCATACCTGGATAGCCTGTTAAAATTATACGGTCTGATTGCTTCCATGGTACGTGCAGCACGTTATGAAACGCACGTTTCAAAGACTTGTATCGATACTTGAGCTTTTTAAGCTTCGCCTCGGCTTGGCCCTTTTGGAACACGCGGCCAAACCACCCTCCAAGTTGTTTCAAAGTTGACTTGTCGGCAAGAACTGCGTTGGCGACCAATCGAGAAAAACCAATGTCGTTGCCGCCAATCGACATAAACACCAAATCAATCTTGCGCGCCTTCAGACGATTGCACTTTCGCAGCACCAGAAGGTTTTCCAGCTCAGGTACTTTTCGGCGCAAATGATAAGCTTCCGGATAGTCTTTTTGCTTCGCTTCGTTGTCTCCACATTGAGCAACAGCAGCGGCAGAAACCTGAGAAAGATCTGGTGGAGACGGCACCCATTCGTGCCCCTTGTAGCGCAGGAATAAACCGTCCGTAATCTCCGCCCCCGAGCACGCCAAACCGACAAAGGTCACTGCCCGATGAGGGTTTTCAATTGCCAGCTGCAACGCCGCCCGCAACTGATGCGAATAAAGTGACCTATGACACGCGCGATCTAACCACCGAGCATCCTCCGATAAGAAAGCCTCATCACCGATATCTCGCCACGGACCAACACGCGCTGGAAACCCCGCAAGGCTCCACGTCATGCCCGGTTTATCGACACCGTAGGCGGTCGCTCGTTGCGACGAAAAACGTACCGGCACATCAGGATTGCCTTCTCCTGACGCGAAACTATCGCCCATACCAACAATGAGAAGGTCAACAACTTTGGCCTGAACAGATGCAACTTTTTGCCCACCAATTTCAACATCGATATCGCCACCGACGGGATACGGCAGGTCGAGTATGACCTCTTGACCGCACGGGGCGGTGACGACTTCAGGTTTGCTTTTGCGTTTTGTTTTCTGGCGATCTTTTCCCGTCACAACCCGCCCTGTCACAACCTTCCAAGAACACGTCAAGATCGGTGCCTCAGCCATGTTATCTATCCGGGCAACAATCTTGTGGGACTTCGGGTCCATAAAGTTCTTGGCGCCCGTGCATTTGTGTCGATTGGTCGAGCTATCCCAGCAGGTCTTAGAATAAATCTTGCTGGCCCAGCCGTCTCTGTCTTGCAAACTCAAGCGGCGTTCGGCGGAAAGCACAGGCGAGATTTTTTCTTGTTCTGACAGCGACATCCAAATGTTTCGATGCCATTGCGTATGCTTAGGGTCTTTAAAAAAGCGAAATGGATTGGCCAATCGCCAAGTTACAATAGGTGGCGGCGTCACACTGGTTGGCGTCGACAATTGATCCTGAACCGAAGACGCATCAAGCGTGCTCTCGGGCGTGTCCGCCGTTTTTGTCTGAGCTTTATTGGCATCAATCTGTGCTGGGTCAACGCGATCTACAAAGCTTGATGCAGGGTCTGCTTTCAAGCTTTCACCCGGAAGAGAGGCAAGCATCAATCCGGCAAGACTTATTGAGCGATATAACCCACGCATTCAAACCTCCCGCATTCCACCAGACGGTTCAAAGCCTGGCCGTCAGCAGCGCCCGAACCATTTGCCTATCAAAACCCGCGAGGCCATCGCGAGCGGTGAAATTTCCGCAACCTGGCGTGTTGGATCAAAATTGGGGTCATCCAGAACCCGCAAATAGGGCTCTACAAGGGCAAGTTCTAGGATTATCCCGCGCTCAGCCTTAGAAGCCGCTCGCATCTGGGACTTAGCCCGACGATGCGCCGCCCTTGCCGATTGAATGGCCGAGACAATCGACGCTTGACGTTCGGTCGCACTGTTATCGATAAAATCATCGGGTAACAAAGTGTGTGACTGTAATGGTGCGGTCGCGCGGTCAATCGTTATTGGCAATGGCCATTGTTCGCGTGAAACGTGGCGTGGCAAACGCCGCAAAACGACGACCGTGCCAACCGCCTCAGTCGCATTGGCAATTAAACTGTTGAACGCCGGTGTCGCTTCAATTCCACAAATGCGAGCTGCCAGAGACAAGCCAGAACCCGTGGTCGCCTGCAAGTACGCTTCATACTCGGACAGACTTCTTTGAATGGTGGGATAGCCATCATCGCCACGAGCATCCAACAATGCATCAAGTTGGTCTCTTGGCAGATGATGGCGAATAATCACTTGGCCAAAAGCATCAGCAAGCTGATTGCCGGTTGGCGTCGCTTGCGCGCCGAGCCCCGCAAGCCAATCACGCCACCATTGCAATCGAATATCACCAAGTGTTGGCTCGCTAACCAAAAACGGTATGCGCGCCATCTCGCCGAGAAACGCCGCCAAAACAACGAGATCGTCTCGCACGTTACGTGGTGCCAACAGTGCGCCTAAGTAACCCTCATAGGCGTAGCTGCGTGCCACCTGCCAGATATCACTATGGGCAGTTGAGGTGTTGGAGCGAAGCTGGGTCTGGGACGGCGAGTTCATCAGATCTCTATTCAGGATGCACGAATATTAGACCGTTTAGGCAACAGCTATCAGGGCCGTCGCAACGGGTCTGCGTTCAGCCAATAACACATTGTACGTGCGCGCTGCGGCACCTGTTGCCATTGGCTCCAAGCCAATACCGACGGTTTGAAAGGCTTCAATGACAGGTTCTGGCGGCACCACCAAACGATCGCCCGTGCCGAGCAATAAAAGTTCCAGCGGTTTTGTTTCGGCAAAAACCAAGGCGAACTCAGTCGGTGTCAGCAAATCGACATCGTCAACAGCCCAAGCCGTCATTTGACTCGGCAGACAGATCAGCGAACCGCGATGGCTCATATCAGCAAAACGAAAACCACCATTACCGTAAGCATCAATCGGTGCTTGGCCCGGAAAACTTGGCGGTGGCAACTCGCGGTTTTCAGACATTGCCGTGCCTCGCAATTCCAGCCAACCGAAAGGCTACAAACTAGACCTGAGCACCGGCTGGCGCTTTGGTGTCATTGCCACTCCAGTCGCGTTTCACGCCAATCCATTTCAGGAACGGTGTGGCAACAAAGATCGACGACCACGTACCAATCAAAATGCCAAACAACATCGCAAACGCAAAGCCTTTGATGACTTCAGTGCCGTAGATATAAATTGAGAATATTGCCAACAACGTGGTGACAGACGTCAGCACAGTTCGCGACATCGTTTCGTTGATCGACTTATTCAACAATTGCAACAACGGCATTTTCTTGTATCGGCGCAAGTTTTCGCGAATACGGTCAAACACCACCACCGTGTCGTTGATGGAATAGCCGGCAAGTGTCAGCAACGCCGCAACTTCAGTGAGCCCAAACTCCATGTCGAGCAACGAGAACAGACCCAGGGTGATGGTAATATCGTGCACCAACGCCAAGATGGCAGCCAACGAGAACTGCCACTCAAATCGAAACCAAATATAGAGCAAGATGCCAATAATCGCGCACAACACCGCAATAATACCGGCCTGCTTCAGCTCGCCGGAAACGGACGGTCCAACCACTTCGGCACGGCGAATTTCGATTGTGTCTCCGAGCGCCTTTTGCACCTTCGCGGCGGCTGCTTGTTGAGCGACCTCGCCACTCACGCCTTCTGTTGCCTTTTGTTGCTCGACCCGAATAAGTGCCTCTTGCGGCGTATCTAACCCTTGAATTTGCACATCGCCGAGACCGAGTTTGCCCAAGCGTTCGCGCAGCTCTGCGACTTGAATTGGACCCGACTTACTGCGAACCTCAAACAGAGAGCCACCCTTAAAATCGATGCCGAAGTTCAGCCCGTGCACGGCCAACAAAAAAACTGACGCAATCGCAACGGCAATCGAGGCCGGGACGCAAAATTTACGCAGTGACATAATTGGGAATTCTGTGCCGTGCGGCCAAAAATCAATGCCTTTGAACATCATGTCGTCTGTCTTTCTTTGTGCTGCGCGAACTGTTCAGCGATCGCCGCGCAAAAATAATTTGGGCTGACTTTAGAGCGGTGCAGGTATTTGCCGTGTTTTCTGACGCGCAATCCACAACGAGACAAGCAGCCTTGTCACTGTGAATGCTGTAAAGACGGTCGCGAAGATACCCAACGACAGTGTGACCGCAAACCCGCGGACCGGACCAGCGCCAAGCGTGAACATCACGATGGCCGCAATCAAAGTTGTAATGTTTGAGTCCAAAATCGTGCCAAGCGCGCGTTTGAAACCACCATCGATGGCCGAAATCGGTTGCTTGCCGTTTCTGAGCTCCTCCCTAATCCGTTCATAGATCAGCACATTTGCGTCAACAGCCATACCGACTGTGAGAACGAGGCCTGCGATACCCGGCAAGGTCAACGTCGAGCCGATGGTCGACATAACTCCGACGATCAGCAACATGTTCACCAACACCGCTGCCAACGCATAAAGACCGAACATTCCGTAAGCAAAGAAAATGAAGGCCGCAACAGCGATACTACCGACGATCGCCGCTAAGCGACCACCCGTAATCGAATCTGCACCCAGTGACGGACCAACGGTACGCTCTTCGATAATGGTGAGTTTCGTTGGCAGGGCACCGGAGCGAAGTTGTACAGCAAGAAGGTTGGCCGATTTGACGTCGAAGTTACCGGAGATCTGACCAGAACCACCCAGAATTGGCTCTTGAATAACCGGCGCCGACAACACTTTGTCGTCGAGCATAATCGCAAAGGGACGACCGACGTTTTGCTGCGTGTAGCGACCAAACTTTCGCGCGCCCGATTGATTGAAGCGGAAAGTAATGATCGGCTGGTTGTCGCGTTGATCAAATCCCGGCTGGGCATCCACCAGATCTTCGCCGCGAACAATCGGTTCAGAGCGCAACACATAATCGATGCCGTTTTCCTCTGCATCAGGATAAATCTTGTGTCCAATCGGCAAGCGTGTGGCGCGGGCTTCTTCAGCTGTGACTTGGGGATGCACTTCATGGAATGACAAAAGTGCTGTCTCTCCAATCAACCTCTTCAAAGTTGCAGTGTCATCATAACCAGGGACCTGTACCAGAATACGTTCTTGACCTTGGCGAACAATGTTTGGCTCTGTTGTTCCAACACTATCGACACGCCGACGCACCGTCTCAATAGCAGCCCCGGATGCGCTGGAAATCCGATCTCTAAGCCCTTCCGACGTTGGCTGCACAGCAATAACGCCTGGGGCTTCTTGCGAAACTGTCAGCGTGTTGCCCGTTGTTCCCAAAAGCGCATTCCCAATTGGCTCAATCAGAGTATTCAGCGCTTTGATCGCTTTGTCTGTGTCAGCGGCATCTTTCAACGTGACTCGCACCAACTCTGAAGTCACGCCAAGGCCTGTGAATTTGATCTTTTCGTCGCGCAACACTTTGCGAACATCGCCACGCATGTTGACCAGCGTGTTGGTTTTCAGTTCATCGGCGTCCATCTGGAGCAACAAATGCGCCCCACCCTTGAGATCGAGACCGAGGCTTAACTTCTTGTGTGGAAGCCAGTTTGGGAAACTCTTGAGGGTTTTGTCGTCAAGAAAGTTCGGCAGTGTCGCCATAAAGGCGGCCAAACAAACGAGAGCAATTGAAATAATTTTCCAGCGCGAGAAATGCAGCATCAGTAAATTGGGCCTTCCCTGCCCCACGTCGTTCGCTCATTTGGGAGCTGTGTTATATCGTTTTAGATCACATGCTTTGCGCTAGCGTTATCTCATGGCGCCAGCGCGGGGTCTTCGCGACTTTGTCCAAAGGCACTAGGCGGTCTTTGCATTGCCTGTTTTGTCGCGGACGTCTGCCAATGTCGACTTCAAAACTCTAACTCGCAAATTATCATTAAGCTCAACTTCAACTTCGTCCGTGTTGTCGCTCGCCTTTGTCACTTTGCCAATGAAGCCACCTGAGGTTACGACCGTGTCACCCTTCCGAACGCCGGCAACCAACGCCGCGTGCTCGCGAGCGCGCTGTTGTTGTGGTCGGATCAAAAGGAAATAGAATATGACCATCATCAGCAGCATCGGCACGAGGAAGCCCAAAGTGCCGCCGCCAGGAGCAGCCTGCGCAATAACAAGAGGTGTAAGCATCAAAGAACGTCCTTGAGAAATCGCCTAAGGTGAATTGGGGCATCGAAAATTAAAGTCCTGACCCGCGTCGCCGGACAGGTCCAATGCACCCTTTGTGGCGCGGAATATAGTCTCAGACCCCAGCTTTGCAACCGGCGGGTGCACGAAAGCGCTATAAGCGGTAAGCTGATTGCAGGTGGTGTTCGTCAGAATTTCTGTATTTTCCCCACAGGCACGGGCAGATCGCCTCATTTTCCAGCCATTCCCCCTCAACTCAACCACTGCAAATAAAGTCCTACAGATGACCCAAAAGACCGAATTCAGCCCCTTTCTAAGCCGGATCGCGGACGCCCTGGACCGACTCACACCGCGTCCACCAAAGCTCGAAACGTTCAATTCAGCCAACGCATATATTTGGCAGGGGGCGTCCAGCCAATTTCAACCGGTTCTCGAAGTGAACCGGGTGCCACTGGAATTGCTTCAGGCCATTGACGACAAGGTCAGCGAGCTTTTGGAAAACACACGCCGATTTGCCAACGGCCTGCCAGCCAACAATGCATTGCTTTGGGGGGCCCGCGGCATGGGGAAATCCTCTCTCATTAAGGCTGTCCATGGCGAATTGAGTTTGGCTCATTGCACCGAAGGACAAACAACCTCACCGTTAAAGTTGATTGAGATACACCGCGAAGACATCTCCACTTTGCCAGCATGCCTCGCCCACATGCGTGCAAGTGAGCACAGGTTCGTGGTCTTTTGTGACGACTTATCTTTCGACCGCGATGACACATCCTA
Organism: Hyphomicrobiaceae bacterium; assembly: GCA_050633705.1. Classification (GTDB taxonomy): domain Bacteria; phylum Pseudomonadota; class Alphaproteobacteria; order Rhizobiales; family Hyphomicrobiaceae; genus JAJFHI01. The sequence goes on from JBOEGZ010000005.1 coordinate 19,682, forward strand.
CAAATCGCTTAAAGCTGTTTTGGAGGGTGGCATTGAAGGGCGACCGGACAATGTCTTATTTTATGCAACTTCTAATCGACGCCATTTAATGCCACGAGACATGATGGAAAATGAACGCTCGACGGCGATTAATCCCTCAGAAGCAATCGAGGAAAAAGTCTCGCTTTCAGATCGCTTCGGCCTCTGGCTCGGATTTCATAACGCGACACAGGATGATTATCTGAAAATGATTAATGCTTATGTCGCGCATTTCGGCCTTGAGGTCGAAGCCGACAAATTGCGTCGGGATGCCTTGGAATGGAGCATGACCCGTGGGGCCCGCTCGGGCCGTGTTGCCTGGCAATTTATTCAACACCTGGCTGGCACGCTCAACCAGCCCCTAAAATCTCAGGACTAAAATCCCAGAACCTCAGTTCATAGACTATTGTGACATCGCTACTCGTTTGGGCTTCACGCCAAATTATGAGCCTGGCGTCGAAAGAGCAGGTTATAATTCATACCGGTGGCTTTCTGGTCATTTTCAAAATATGCCGGGACTGTAGCGATTAAAGATAATGCTTTAAGCGTTTGCAGCCTTAAGCCCAAGCCGCATCGATCCACCGTAGGCAGGGCGGTTAACTAGTTGGCCTAACTATAACAAAACCTAATATCTATCCTCGACTTATATTTTTCCGCAAAACAGTTTGTTATAAACAGTTCATACCTAACGCTAGGATATGATGGCCAAGCATAAGATAATTATGCAAAATTAGATCCGGCGTATTTATCTCAATTAGGGTTCAGCTTCATGTCAGTCCGTGTTTTCGGAATTCTCGCAATGTGGGTCGCAAGCATCGTTGCAACTCCCGCATATGCTTATCAAAAAATCGCAGCCGCAGAGCCGGAATTTGGCGTGCAGCCAATTGAGACACTGGCACCATTGGCGCAGCGCGAACTCCTGATCAACGAAATTTTGCGCCAGATCACACGCCGTAAAACAGAAGCCAGATCAAGCTCACGGCATCACCGACTGGATCAACTTGGCACACTTTACAGTCAACCCAATCCCTCGACCTATTGGGTGACAGGCAACAAAGTCCGCTCAAACATTGCTGCAATCCAAGACGAATTCGCCCAGGCCGATTATTGGGGGCTTGATGCCACGGCTTTTAAGGTTCCACAGACGGACTATATCGCTAGAGGTGATATTGCAGCCCTCGCCGACGTCGAAATCGCGATGTCTCTGGTGGCCCTTAAATACGCCAATCATGCCTTGGGCGGACGTGTTGATCCGACAAAGCTCAGCCTTTGGCTGAACCGCGGACCACGCCGCATCGATACCGGAGACTTCCTCGACAAACTGGCAAACTCCACCGATCCGGCCAAGGTTTTGCAAAACCTGCACCCCAAGCACCCTCAGTTCGCCGTTTTGTTGGAAGCTTACCGTCAGCGCAAGTACCCAGGGCTTCACAAAGTTCAGAAAACTGATGCTGACCTGATCATCCCGAGAGGGCCAAAGATCAAACAGGGCAGCACCCACCCCCAAATTGGTTTGATCCGGCGTCGGTTGGGAGTTCCAGTAACGCTTGCTACAGATTATTACGACAAACCACTTGCCGATGCCGTAGCCAAAGTTATGCGCAAAAAGCGCTGGAAATACCGTAAGACAACAATCGACAAGTATGTCCGCAGGGCACTTAACGAGGGCCCAAAGAAAAGACGGGCACAGCTAAAAGAAATTAGTGTCCGCAAGCTTGTGATAAATATGGACCGCTGGCGCCGCATGCCGGAAAAACTTGGCCGCCTGCATTTCGTAAACAACATCCCAAGCTACGAAACCCGCTTATATAAAGATGGGGCCTTGGTTCACAAGGAGCGGATTATTGTCGGCAAACCGAACACCCAGACGCCCGTTTTCTCTGACACGATGGATCACGTGGTGTTTAAGCCAAACTGGGGCGTACCCTCGTCAATTAAGATCCGCCAATTGCTGCCAAGATTAAGAGGCGGCGACTATTCAGTGTTGAGCCGCCGCAATATGCGCATCATAGCCAATAGCGGACGCACACTCAGTCCACGCCGGTTTAATTGGAGCAGGGTAAGCATCTCCGATATACCAATTTATCAGGGTCCAGGCAGAGGCAACCCACTGGGCGAAGTTAAATTCATGTTCCCGAACCGCCATTCGGTTTACATGCACGATACGCCAAAGAAAAGCTTGTTCAAGTCGAAGGCGCGTGCGTTCAGTCATGGCTGCATTCGCGTCCGCAATCCCAAAAGGCTTGCTGAAGTGTTATTTCGTGAAATCAATGGCTGGGACAAAGAACAAGTCTATGACCATTGGCATCGTCGTGCCGAAAGCAACAAACGTGTCGAGCTTAACGAAAAAATTCGCGTCCACATGACGTACTTCACGCTCGTTGTGAATGATCAAGGTGTCATCGAGAGCTACAAAGATCTCTATCGTCACGACCGCAATATCAGCAAAGTCATGGACGGCACGTCTGTAAAAGCAATCGCAAAAATTGACCCCGCTCGGCTTCAAAAGCAGCAACTTAAACAGTTGGTCAAAAGTGGCTACTCGGTTAGATCCTCGAGGGCTTCAGCCCGTTTGCGCCGTCGTGCTTCACGCCTTGGCGTTGCACCACCACCTGGCTTCATCGACTACCCAGGCCCGAAAAAATACGTAACGAAGAAATACAAAAAGAAAAAATATCGCCCGCGGCGACATAAACAGTTTTTCCATCGCAGCAGTTCATGGACCCCGTTTTAAGGCTCGATATTTGTTAAAGAACTAAACCGTTTACCTTCCCAAGTGAAAGGAGCTGCAACGCGGTCCCCGTTGCAGCTCCTTTATTCACTTTACAAGCATCGCGTCTTTTCGATTTATTTGCCCGAAGCAATCGGTTGAAGGCCAGACCGGTGGGCGGTCAAGCGGTCAAACCATAACTCAAAATCTGTGTTCAAAGTCCTTGTCTCACCAACGCAAGCGAACCCATCGCAACGCGGGAGGGTTCTCACACGGCTTGATCTTTGGCTTTTCTATGAGCGAGCCGACAGATAAGGCATCGGGTCAACAGGCTTAGACCCTTTACGCAATTCAAAGTGCACTTGCGGCTGATCAACTTGCCCAGTACGGCCAGCCTTTGCGATGGGTTGACCACGTTTGACCTTGTCGCCACGCTTGACCATGATCTCCTGGTTGTGTGCATAGGCTGTGACCCAGCCGTTGTCATGACGAACGAGAATGAGATTGCCATAGCCTTTGAGCTCTGAACCGGCATAAGCGACGACACCTTCATCGGCGGCCACAACAGGTGTGCCGAGCGGAACGGCCACGTTCACACCGTCATTGTGCGTGCCATCACGACGGCGACCAAAACCATCAATCACCTTGCCTGTGACCGGCCATCTTAGTTTCGCGGTCGTATCGGCCGGCGGCGTCACAGTTTTCGTAACTGGGACAGTCGGTATGCCTGCTTTGCCTTGGTCCAAGGCCGCAACGCGCGTTTTCTTCGCATTGATAACTGTCGTCGGCTGCGTCGTCGATTGGATGACACGCGGCGTCTTTGGAAGACTCGGTGTGGACTTGGTTGCGATTGACTTCACAGTTGACGGCCCAACCCCAACGCGGCCTGCCGCTGAACGCGCATCACTGGCTGAACCTGGCACGCGAAGGACGACGCCTGGGCGAATACGGCGTGGGTCCGTAATGGCATTGTTAGATTGGAGTTCAGAGCTTTTCACACCAAATTGACGCGCGATGCGATAAAGCGAGTCGCCCGGCACAACAGTATATTGGCCGGACCAATCCTTGTTTACGGGTGAAGATCGAGGCACCAGTGCTGCCGTCCGTGTTGGACGACGACTGTCAGGCTTTGCTGAACCCGGCAAAACAAGCTTTTGGCCAAGCCGCAACGTGGTGCTTGAAAGATTGTTGACCTGCATCAGATCAGAGACCGTCGTTGCGTGGCGACGCGCAAGTCCGTAAAGGGTATCACCACGCACGACAGTTATTTCACCACCGATGCTTGGGCGTTTTTTCCCATAATTGTCTGTGTTGGATGAGGACGCGGCGGCAGCCGCAGATGGGCGGTAGGACGTTGCCGAACGTGTATCGTAACTGGGTGGCGTTGGCTCCTGCAACGCGCTTGTGCGAACCGACTTTTGCGATTGCGTCACTGAAGGCGGGCGATAGCCTGAACCAGAAATGGTATCATCATCGCGCTGGTTATAGACACTGGTTTGGCGCTGAGGCGCCTCAGGTGGCAAAGCCCCTGTCGCCTCTGTATCACCGTTTAGGCTGAATGAGGGAAAATCAAACCGGCTGACATCAGCGCTGCAACCTGCGACCGATAAGGTCAACCCAAGCGCTACAATGGCACACCCGACATCCAATGGTTTCAGGCCATGACGCCATAGAATCCGATTAATACGCATACTCAAAACCCACCTTTACATCCCTCTTTGTTAACCAACGAAGAGTTAACGACGCATTAACAGCGAGAGGAAATTCTGTGGGCTACCATGCCAACAGCAACGTTCAGCAAAACCGGCACGCATATATAAAGCTGCTGAAAATCATCACATTGACCAGGCAGCACCTCCCAATAATACGATGTAATCAGTTATTGTGCTGGGAGATGGACGATCAGGCGGCAACACTTAGGCAGATTGGGGCAATTCATTGCATCGTTAGCCGAGCGTTTAAAACTGCTACGGCGTGGTACAATCAAAATGTTGTGCAAGCACATCAAGACTTTCACGATGTGTTAAGTCGGCATGAAGTGGTGTCATCGAAATCATGTTCTTGGCAATCGCCCACAGGTCCGTGCCTTCGACCAATCGTGATTTGCGACGTTCAAAGCCAAACCAGTAATAAGGTGTGCCCCAAGTATCGTGACGCTCATCGATTTCAAGCAACGCTTGGTCTCGGCTTCCCTGGCGCGTAACGGCAATCCCAGCCACATTATCTGCAGATACATCGGGAAAGTTCACATTCAATAGCAAGCCTTCGCTCCAAGGCATCTCAAGAGCATGACGGACAATATCAGCGCCATGCTCCAGCGCCGTTTCCCAATGTGGGGTGCCTTTTGGATCAAACCCAAATGTTTGACTGAAGGCAATGGCCTTTAGCCCGACAAGTGCTGCCTCCATCGCCCCTGCAATTGTTCCGGAATACGTCACGTCATCGGCGAGGTTTGAGCCACGGTTTACACCGGCGAGCACGAGGTCGGGTGGGTTATCCTTCATAATGTGGCGCACACCCATAATCACGCAATCAGTTGGTGTGCCACGTACGGAAAATGTCTGCCGACTAACCTCCTCGCACCGCAACGGTACGTGGATTGTAAGTGAATGAGCAGCCCCACTTTGATTGCTCTCAGGGGCCACGACCCATACATCGTCTGAGAGTTGTTCGGCAATTTGGCGCAACACCTGAAGGCCGGCCGCATTTACACCATCGTCATTGGTGACGAGAATTCGCATGTTCTGTCCTTTGAATGACTTCCTAGACTGCGCCATCACCGTTAGCGAATCGAAGAAATTTCCTTCATTCCACCCATATAAGGCTGCAAGGCCTCAGGGATTGTGACACTGCCGTTTGCCTTTTGATAATTCTCCAGAACCGCGACCAGCGCGCGTCCAACGGCCAAGCCTGAACCATTTAGCGTGTGCACGTATTGCACATCTTTTTCGCCCTTATTGCGAAACCGTGCCTTCATTCGTCGGGCCTGGAAATCTCCACAGACCGAACAACTTGAAATCTCTCGATAGGTATTCTGTCCAGGCAACCAGACTTCGATGTCGTAAGTTTTGCGCGCTCCAAATCCCATATCTCCGGTGCACAACACCATTGTTCGATAAGCCAGGCCCAAACGCTTCAGAACCTCTTCGGCACAGTTGGTCATACGTTCGTGCTCGTCCAGGGCGTCTTCAGGCGTGGTAACCGAAACCAATTCGCACTTTAAAAATTGGTGCTGGCGGATCATGCCGCGCGTATCGCGCCCTGCAGATCCTGCTTCCGAGCGAAAGCAGGGTGTGCATGCGGTATATCGGCGTGGCAATGTTTGGCCATCGACAATTTGTTCACGCACGAGGTTTGTCAGGGAAACTTCCGCCGTTGGGATCAACCAAAAATCATTTGTTGTGCGAAAGAGATCCTCGGAAAACTTCGGCAATTGTCCCGTTCCAAACATCGCATCATCACGAACCAATACCGGCGGTGCAATCTCGGTGTATCCAAATTCCGTCGTGTGCATGTCGAGCATAAATGCAGCCAAAGCCCGCTCTAGACGTGCAAGCGCGCCCGATAACACAACAAACCGTGCACCAGACACCTTGGCAGCGGCATCAAAGTCCATCTGTCCCAGCGCTTCGCCAATCTCAAAATGCTGTTTGGGTTCAAAGTCAAATGTTGCAGGCGTCCCAACCTTGCGGACTTCGACATTGTCGTTTTCATCCTGACCGTCAGGAACGTCCGCCAGAGGCAAGTTGGGCAGCTCTGACAGAGCCGCCTCTAAAGATGCGGTTAAGTTTCGCTCCTGTGCCTCACCATCCTGAATAAAATCTTTCAGGTTCGCGACTTCCGCCATCAGCTTTTGCGCCGTCTCTTCGTCTTTTTGTGCTTTGGCTTTGCCGATTTCTTTTGAAGCCGCGTTGCGGCGCGACTGTGCCTCCTGCAACTTTGTCAGGTGTTGGCGGCGTGCATCGTCGAGCGCCAGTAGGCGTTCTGCTTGAGGGCCAACACCGCGCCGGGCCATACCAGCGTCAAAAGCGTCAACATTGTCACGGATCCATTTGATATCGAACACGGGAAGCAGACCTTTGAAAAAAAATGGTTATGGGTTTTCCTATAGGCCGATGGACAGGCGAGGTCCAGAGGACGCAAGGCCACCAGCCCATCTCACGATGCTTTCCAGCGCGTCACAAGCGACAAGACAATTGACTATTCATCGCTTGAACTTGCCGTCGAGGAAGAGTGGGCTTTTTCCGCTCTTGCGACGGCAAAGATCGACAACTCGTAAAGCAACGTCGTTGGAATGCCCATCATGAACATCGATATTGCATCAGGAGGCGTTAAGACCGCGGCGACGGCAAAAATCGCAACGATGGCATACTTGCGAAAATCACGCAGGTTTTGCGATGTCAGAACGCCGGTTCTTGCCAACAAGGTCAATACCACTGGCAATTGGAAGCAAATTCCGAATCCAAACACCAAGGTCATAATTAATGACAGATATTCCGAAACCTTCGGCATCAATTCAATTGTTGGCTGACTGCCAGCGCCTACTTGTGTCAAACCAATCGAAAATTTGATCAACAGCGGCATAACAACGAAATAAACGACGGCGGCACCAAGAGTGAAAAATATCGGAGTCGCAACCAGGTATGGCCTAAAGGCCTGCCGCTCGTTGTTATAAAGTCCTGGCGCGACAAACTTATAGATCTGTGTTGCGACAACTGGGAATGAAAACACGGCGGCACCAAACATCGCCAGTTTGAGATGCGTGAATAGTTGTTCAAGGAAGTGCGTGGCTATAAGGCGAACGCTTTCATCACCTGACGCCCAAAAATATGGCCACACCAAAACATCATAAATTGGGCCAGCAAATGCAAAGCAAACCAGAAACATCGCAAAGAATGCGGCAACCGCATAAATCAATCGCGTGCGCAATTCGATCAGATGATCCATCAATGGCGCTTTTGAAGCGTCCATATCATCGGAAGCGATTTTTGGAGTTTGTACCGTGTCCTGCACGCTGCTCATGCCCCCGCCGTTTTCTTCGAAGTCTCAGTCGAAGTCTCGGCCACAACATCGCCGCCGTCGGCCAGATCTTTTTCCTCAACCTCACGACCAACTTCAACGCTTTCAACTTCAGCGCTTTTTGGTCGAACGTTATCACCAGCACCGAGTTTTGCTTCAGAGTCCAGTTGAGCCGTTTCGGTGACTTTAGAATTGTGATTGTCTGACAACTCGTCAAGTTCGCCAACGCTCAAAGGCTTTGCGATCTCCGTTTTGGTTGCCTCCCCGGCAACGTCACTCATCGTCTTTTGCATATCTGAAAATTCAGACTTCACGCTCTCGGTTGTGTCGCGAACGCTTGATTCAAAATCGCTTTTGATATTTTCGACGTCTTGGCGAAGCTGATCAAACTCAGATTCGCGCATTGCCTCATCGAAATGTCCACGAAATTCCGCAGCCTGGCGCTTCAATATGCCAACATACCTGCCAATCGTTCGTAAAACGATATGCAGATCCTTTGGCCCCACAACAATGAGGGTCGCAACGGCGATAATGAGTAACTCGCTCCAGCCAATATCGAACATGCTGCCTTAGAATTCCCTTTGAGCGATCTCGACGTGCCTAATCTGAAGGCTTGTCGTCAGTTGTTGTTCGTATCGTCATTTTCGAAAGAAACCGAGGCCGACACAATCCTGAAACGACAAGTGTCAGCGAATGGCAAAACCAACGACAACATCAAAACACGTCAGTTCGTTTCAACTACCTTGCATCGCCCGCACCACGCGCAAAGCGCCGTCACGGTATCCTCCGCCACGGCGCTGAAATTTTGCATGTGACGATCGTTAGCCAGCGCCTTAGCGCTCAGCTGCCGATTTTTCCGCAGACGTTGCCGTATGGTCAATTGTCTTGCCGTCTTCGGACTTGGCGACGACTTCATCGTCGTCAGCCATACCTTTTTTAAAGCTTTTGATCCCCTTGGCGACGTCACCCATCACCTCCGAAATCTTGCCGCGGCCGAACAGAAGCACAACGATCAAAAGAAGAATGATCCAGTGCCAGATGCTGCCAGCTCCCATAATATCTTAACTCCTTGATAGGGCACGGTTCTGCCCAATTCTCAACCAGCGATGATTATCGCAGAAAGCATAGAGTCCGGCAAGCCGCCATCCTACGCGCCAAACGAACGAGCGACACCCGTATTCAACGGCTCAGGAGCCCCCGTTTCACCTTTTTCACCACTAAAGGCCGGAAAAACCAGAACCCGCTTGGGGTCAATTCGAACCACCACATCGATCCCGGGAGCCCAGCGTTCATGGTCAATAGCACGAACACGGATCGGCGCCTCAAAACCCTGTACCGCAATCTCTAACAAGCCAATATCGCCCAAAAACTTGCGATGCAGAATACGGCCTGGCAGACCCGGAACAATCTCTGGCTCATGACCTGCGATTGCCGCCTGACCTGGGGCTTCGATACCAATTCCCTGTTCGCGAATACACACAATTGCGTGGTTACCATCGGCGATCCCTGGGGCGGACAAAGGCCCAATCGGACTATCAGCAACACCTGATTGGACGAGGCAGCTTACCTCGTTAATTTCAGAAAACAGCCGTGCGATGAACAGTTCATTTGGATGGTGGTAAAGATCCTCTGCGGCACCAATTTGAACCAAACGCCCAGCCCACATAACGGCAATTCGATCTCCAAGGCGCAAGGCTTCTTCTGGGTTGTGCGTGACAATAATACTGGTCGCGCGTGTTTCGCGCAGGAGGCCAAGTGTTTCCTCTTGCATGCTATCGCGCAACTGCACATCAAGACCGGAGAACGGTTCATCCATCAACACCACAGCCGGACGGGGTACGATGGCACGCGCCAGGGCAACGCGTTGTTGCTGACCGCCAGACAAAATATGAGGATATTGCTCAGCATATTTGTCCAGCCCGACACGCGCCAGGACAGACATCGCCTCCCGCCTGGCCTCTTCAACCGGCAAAGCCTTCAAGCCAAACGCCACGTTATCGATGATCGTCAAATGCGGAAACAACGCGAAGTCTTGAAACATCAGACCAACGCCACGCTTTTCCGGCGGCACGAATTGGTTGGGCCCCGCCATCTCAACGCCGTTTATCAACATCCGCCCGGCTGTTGGCTTTTCAATGCCGGAAGCAACGCGCAGCAATGTCGTCTTACCACAACCCGATGGTCCAAGAAGGCAAATGACTTCGCCAGGCGCCACATCCAGCTCAAAATCGCAAAGCGCTTCATGATCTTCATAGGATTTGCAAACGCCTTCAAACGTCACCCGGGCTGCAAATGTCGCCGCAGCCCGTGCGCGAGGGATCGGCCCGTTCCCAAGTTCGGCGGAAAGGCGTTTACTTTGACCGGAAAAAAAACGGCTGAGATCCAAAACTCACCCTTTACACACTGCGTCTTGCCCCGTTGCGGAACGATCTCAGTTTATTGCGCGAGATCGGGCTTAGGAGCAAGTGAACTCAACTAAAATTGTCAACAAACCTATCAGGTTGCTAATGCATTCTTATTCGGTTGACCGGCTTGGTTTCTCCTCGTCTTCATCGGAGCCATTGCCGGCAGCATCCTCACCATCGCCGAATTCGTTGCCATCATCTTCCGTCAACGAAAATTCGCCTTGTTTGGTGTCTTCGTCGTCCTCCTCAAGCGGCAATTCATCTGGCATCAATGCGGCAACGTCGGTCGGCGCTGGCACAGAAAATCCTGGCGGCAATTGCCCATCAAGAAGTCCGGCACCGCGCAATTCACTCAACCCCGGCAGATCGCCCACCTGGTCAAGGCCGAAGTGGTCCAGAAAATCTCTCGTAGTCCCATACGTTACCGGACGGCCCGGCGCCCGGCGGCGACCTCTGGGACGTATCCAACCCGTCTCCAACAGCACATCGATGGTCCCCTTCGAGGTCGACACGCCGCGAATTTCCTCAATTTCTGCCCGTGTGACAGGCTGGTGGTAAGCAATGATCGCCATCGTTTCCAACGCCGCCTTCGACAATCGGCGTTCGGCTTTTGCGTATCGTTCTAAAAGGTAGGCCAAATCCGGGGCTGTCCGGAATGCCCATCGACCGGAAACCCGCGTGAGATGTATCCCGCGTCCAGCATAAAATCCCTTGAGTTCATCCAACAGCGCTGCAATGTCGTCGTCCTCCGACAAATGCTGGGCAAGATAAGCCTCATCCAGTGGCTCTGCGGCGGCAAACAAAAGCGCCTCCAAGATCCGCAGCTTTTCTCCACGATCAGCCGATGGTAGCGATGAGACATTTGTTGCCGTGTCATTTGTGACATCTTCGCCAACAGCCTCATCTTCAACGCTTGAAGATGGTGACACTTGGTTATCAACAACACTGAATTTTGCTGGTCCCATTACAGACTTTCGATCTCCTGGATCACTCTTCGACATTGGCATACGACCTACTGTGTATTTTGTGTGCGATCATCGTCGCGCTTGCGGTGGCGCAAATAAATTGGCCCAAAGGGTTCATCTTGTTGAATTTCCAAAAAGCCATCTCTCGCCATTTCAAGTGTTGCTCCAAACGAACTGGCCGCAGCAGTGCGCAATTCATCACGCGTTGGAACATAGTGCTGCAAGAACAAGTCAAGCTGCACCCAATCAGAAACATCCCGCCCGATCATGTGTTCCAGACGGTCACGCGCTTCTTTGATCGACCATACAGTCCGCTTTTTTACAACATGGGTGATAACAACTGTGCGTTGACGCTGATCAGCATAGGCTTTCAATAGGTCGTAATACTTAGCTGTAAAATGCGTCTCACGAATGGTTTTAAAGCCTTCCGGCTGTCCACGCTGGAACACATCACGCCCCAACCTCGGACGCGTCATAAGTTGTGCCGCAGCATTGCGCATTGCGTCCAAGCGCTGCAAACGAAATGCAAGACGAGCTGCCAACATCTCGGCTGTCTCATCTTCCAGTTCATCGGCTTCACGAGGCAGCAACAGACGAGACTTCAAAAACGCCAACCAAGCCGCCATTACGAGATAATCGGCGGCAACTTCCAGCCGCATCTGTTTGAGGCCAGAAATAAATTCAAGATACTGCTCGACGAGCTTTAAGATTGAGATCTGCGCGATATCGACTTTCTGCGTTCGCGCCATCGCTAACAGCAAGTCCATCGGTCCTTCAAAGCCCTCAACGTCGACAATCAAGGCTGAGCCATCGCCCGCTGGCGCGGGGGATGGGTCTTGGTCCCAAGCTGTTGCATCAGGCTGGTTTGGAGAGGCCGGGTCAGACGCAGGCGCGCGCGCGCCGCCTATTGGTGCTGGCAGTTCTGATTGATTCTGTTTGGCGTCATCGCCGGTCATAACAAGACCTCTCAGTCAAAATTTACCGCTGAGATTACACCGATTCAGGCCGTGGTGCCCAAAACTGTCCTAAGCCCCCAAAACAAGGGTTAACGCGTCTATCGCTTCACCCTCATCAAATGCATTTATTGTGTTGGTATGCGCCACAGCCGCTTCAAACCGCGCCAACGGCCTCGCCGCTAATGCTGGTACACTTGATGCCACATCAACCATTTCGTCGATGATGCCATTGCAGTGAAGCACCACATCTGAACCCGCGCCAATAACCGCCGCAGCCCGAGACTTGATCGGTCCTGAAAGCGCTTTCATGGAGAGATCATCACTCATCAGCAAACCGTCAAAGCCGATTTCATCGCGCATCACGTTTTTTGTCACCACCTTTGACACACTGGCAGGCGCCGCTGCATCAAGACTTGAAAACACGACATGAGCGGTCATTGCGGCAGGCATATCACTGAGCGCTCTAAAAGGAGCAAAGTCGGTTCGACTTAAGATGTCATGCGGCGCATCGACAATTGGAAGATCCAAATGACTATCGGCTGTCGCACGACCATGACCTGGAATGTGTTTGATAACGGGAACAACACCACCAGCCATAAACCCTTCGCAAACGGCACGCGCCAGCACTTCGATTTGGGCAGTATCGGTTCCAAATGCTCGGTCGCCAATAATCTCGTGGGCACCAGAAACGGGCAGATCTAGCACCGGGGCACAATTGCAATTAATCCCTAGCGCCCTCAGGTCTTCCGCCATTAATCTTGCGACCTGACCTGCCGCCAAAACCCCAACCTCCGGATCGCTTGCATAAACGCGCCCATAGGCAGCAGCTGCCGGCAGGCTGCGCCCAAGTGGCGGGCGCAGGCGTTGAACACGCCCCCCTTCCTGGTCGATCAGAACGAGAAAGTCGTCAGAGCCAACAGCCGTTTTAACATCGTCGACAAGTGCGCGGATCTGATCGTGAGACTCGCAATTTCGCGAAAACAAAATTAAGCCCGCAGGACGAGCGTCAGCGTAGAAATCGCGTTCACTTTGACGAAGCGAGGTGCCGGACACGCCAGCAATTAAACTGCTGCGCATCTCAGGTCAGCCCATGGTTTGTTTGAGTTTGAAATGTCGCCGCACGAAGTTAGTAAGCCGTTACCCAACACCCTGAGTAACCCGCCGCCTTTAGACTAGAGCACAAGCGGCTGGCTGACGTGCGTGAACCCGGCGGCCCAACAAGCAAGCGGTGATAGGTCCCTTTGGCGCCTAAATTCGCTTCAACGACATCAGGGGTTTTACCACTCAAAACCGTGCCGTACTTCTGCTGAATATTCGCGTATTGGGTCAACGCTTTCACACGGCTGGTGCTCGATACCGGCACAGAAGCCAAAACAACCACATACCCGTTGCGGGTTGCACCACCGCTACTTGTGGCCGGCTTTGGTGCAGGTTTGCGAGCGGCGACTTTGGTTCCCGCACTCGGCGCAACGCTGCTTCCACCCAATTGGGCAGGCTTTGGTGTTGCTTTCTTCGACGGTGCAACCGTCGTTGGTCGCGTTTCAGCAATGATAATTGGCTTTGCCGCAGACGACGTCGCTTTGGAAGCTTGCTTTTTAACAGCGGCGCTATCAGCAGCCGGGGGACGACCGGCAAAAGCGTCGACAACCGAAATACCAGGAGCTGAGATCTCTGCAGCGCCAGTGTCGGTATCATCGGCTGCCGCTTGTGCGGGCCCCGTAGCCCCGGCCGCTGTCGCGCCAGCCGCGGCGCCACCGCGAATGACACCGTCGCGACCGATGCTCAAAGTCGAGACTTTACGGGTGCCGCTGGAAGATGTCGTCGACGACCCAGTTTTGTCGCCCAGGCGGCCGAGAACCTTGGAGTCGCTATGAGCAAATTTCTTACCACCCGGGTCGCTCGGCTTAACTTTCGCAGGTGCCGAATTGCTGCGCACCACCTTGGCGGTTTGGCTCGCAGGTCCACTGCCCAGAATAGATTTGTAACCGTAGGCTAATCCGCCTCCGACTGCGATCGCACCAACCAACGCCCCGACAACAACCAACGAACGTCGTCCACGTGGTGGCTCGTCGTACATCTCATCATCATAGTCCTCGCCGTACTGCCCATCGAGCTCATGCGATTGCGAAACAGATTCGAGACCGCCGTGATCCGGCGCCATTTCAGGCGGTTGATACCCATACGGGTCGAGTGCTGGATCAGCGTAAGTATTGGAATTTTGCTGTTGGTAGCCAGCCGAAGGATCATACGATGGGGATTGAAAAGCGTCGGCCGTCTGTTGCGCCTGCGACTGTTGCTCATTCGACTGAAGGAAATCTTGTCCCTGATATCCTCCTTGTGCAGGCTGATGCGTATCCAAGCCTGGTTGTGGCTGCTGTGGTTGGGCAAGCGGATCAACCCAGGCATGAGGGTCTGCAGCGCCTGCCGCCGCAGGAGCGGCATACGCCCCGACATCAAATCCATGCTGCGCAGAGCCGTGGCCAAACGACGCCGGTTGCGCCGCACCAGGTTCTTGCATCGCGTTCGTTGCTGGAGGAGCTACTTGTGTGTAATCGCTTTGGTATGGCGCCGCTTGAGCGTGTGGCGTAGGCGGCTGCTCAACAGGCTGTTGAGGTGGTTGATAGGTATCAAACTGCGGGGCTTGCCCGCTTTGTATGGGCGCTTGTAATCCAACCGCAGGATCAAACGGCGCTGGCGCGCTATAGGGTTCGGGTGCGGGAGAGGCTTGTTGGTCTTGTTCGGGGTAATGGTACCCGCTTGGGCGGCCGTAAATGTCCGTCGGAGCGGCGGCTGATGACCCAGCCTGCGGCGGTTGTTGAGGCGACGCATAAGCAGCGGGAGCTTCTGGTACATGGGCTTGGTGGTGTTGTGGATGCGGCGGCGTGTTTGCGACACCTGCATAAGCTTGCGGGGCGTTATGTCCGGTTGGCGGAGCGGCCTGTTCCGGAGTGTGGGGGTGAACTTGTTCTGGCGGCCACTGCACCTGTTGCAGCGGTGGCGCATCGAGAGAATTGACCGCGTGAGGCTGTTGCCCATTTTGCGGTTGGCCGTTTTGCGGTTGGCCTGGCACTCGCCTTCGCTCGTCTGAAGCTGTCATTTTTAAACGTCCCTCATGCCCAATCCGCAATGGCCCCTAACGCAAGAATAAACGTAATCAACGAATCGAAGCTTAGCGCATCACCTCCGGCGCCTCGACGCCCAAGACACCTAATCCAGAAGATATCACCTGTTGCGTTGCGGCAATCAAGGCCAGCCGCGCTGCAGTTGTTTGCTGATCATCTTGTTGGATAAAGCGTAAATGTGGCGAATCATTGCCTCTCGCCCACTGCTGGTGAAGGGCTGAAGCAAGCTCGTAGAGATAAAATGCGACGCGATGGGGCTCATGCGCACGGGCAGCCCCTGTTATCAATTTTCCAAAGCCTGCCAATCGCTTAATGAGGTCCAACTCGCCAGGGTCCTGCAACAGCGACAGATCTGGCGAAGCAATCGCTGTCTCGCGATCTGCCAGATCTGGGAAGGTCTCTCCAACATTGCGGAAAACGGAAGCAACACGTGCATGCGCATACTGAACATAAAAAACCGGATTGTCCTTGGACTGCTCAGTCACCTTGGCGAAATCAAAGTCCAATGATGCATCATTTTTGCGATACAGCATCATAAAACGCACGGGATCACGCCCGACCTCATCCACGACGTCGCGCAGCGTGATGAAATTGCCGGAACGCTTGCCCATCCGGACAACCTCACCAGCCCGCAACAAGCGCACCAGCTGGCAAACCTTGATGTCAAAGACAATATTGCGGTCGCTGAGTGCGGCGACCGCCGCTTTCATGCGTGGGATATAGCCAACATGATCGGCGCCAAAAACATTGATCAATTGGTCGAAGCCGCGCTGCAACTTGTTGTAGTGATAAGCAATATCGCCGGCAAAGTAGGTGTAGCTACCGTCCGATTTGACCAGCGCACGGTCTGCATCATCGCCAAAGTCGGTTGAACGAAACAGCGTTTGGGTGCGGCTTTCCCATTCCCCGTCATCATGGCCTTTAGGTTTTTCCAAAACGCCTTCGTACATCAAGCCCTTTTCGCGCAGTTTTGTGATGGCAGCATCGATTTGGTTTTTTTCACTCTCCAACAACGAGCGCTCGGAGAAAAAGACATCGTGGTGGATGTTCAAGGCGGCCAAATCTTGCTTGATCAGCACCATCATATGGTCCATTGCCGCATCGGCGACAACTGGCATCCAGTCGGCTTCATCCAACGCCAACAACGCTTCACCATGCGTCTTTGCCAACGCTTGCCCGACAGGTTTCAAATAGTCGCCTGGGTAAAGCCCCTCTGGTATCTCACCAATCGCCTCACCAAGAGCTTCGCGATACCTTAGAAGAGCCGAACGCCCCAACACATCGATCTGCCCGCCCGCATCATTGATGTAATACTCGCGCGTGACGTCATAGCCTGCAAATGCCAATAGGTTTGCCAACGCATCACCAAACACAGCACCGCGACAATGACCAACATGCATTGGCCCTGTCGGGTTGGCGGACACATATTCCAAATTCACAGTCTGCCCAGCGCCGACATCCAAACGACCAAATTTTTCACCACAGGCAAGAATAGTTCGCACCTGGTCGTGCCAGATGCCGATGTCGAACGTGAGATTAAGGAAACCCGGCCCCGCGACCTCAACCTTTGCAACACCCTCAAACGCCTCCAGTCGTGTGGCCAACGCCTGAGCAATATCGCGTGGCTTCATTTTTGCGCGCTTAGATAACACCAGCGCAGCATTCGACGCGATATCGCCATGCGTGGGGTCACGTGGCGCTTCTGCTTCAACGCCCTCAAGCGATAAATCCGCAGGTAGAGCACCTTCGGACTTCATGGCTTCAAGAGCTGTTTTCAAAAGGTCTTCGACGTGCGCGAAGACGTCCATGGCGGGCCTCTAGTATTTGTTGAAAATGGATGATCGCAGACTTGCCAAAACAGCAAGATCTCAGCTCGGCTAACGCAATTCCGGTGTGGCGTCAAACAATCGCTGGTGTTCCTCGATGGCATACCGGTCCGTCATACCCGCGACGAAATCACCAATCATCCGCTGCATTTGGCGATCGCTGAGCCCTTGAGCCGCCTTGCGCCATGCTGGATCAAGCGCCGTTGGGTCGTCTCGATATCTCTCGACCAGTTGTGCGACAACCACTTCCGCGCGTCCCATGACCTGCATGACGCGGTTATGACGATAGACTTTGGCAAACAGAAAGGTCTTGAGTGCTGCTAAATTGGCGGCCATGGCGTCGCCGAACCCGATCACAGCGTGGCCTGCTTCTCGAATGGCATCTGGCGACCGTGGGGCCAGTGACCTGAGACGTCGGCGGCTTTCAGCGACACAATCGAATATCATATCGGTAATGAGACTGCGTGAAATTGAATAACCGATCTTTGCCATTTCATCCGTCGTCGGCACCTCAAGCCTTGCAACAACCGAACCGGCCAACGGCGCCTGCTTAAGATCAGCAAGGGTTAAAAGTCCGGCGCGCAAACCATCATCGATATCATGGTTGAGGTAGGCGATGTCATCGGCCAAGGCCGCCACTTGTGCTTCAGCGGACGCTTGCTGGTGATAATTCAAACAACACCAGGCGTCGATGTCGCGCCCCACCTTGACGACTGCATTATGTTTGATATCGCGAATTGGACCATTGTGCTTGGCAAGCCCTTCTAGACTTTCCCATGTCAGATTAAGCCCATCGAATGACATATATTTTCGTTCAAGCGCCGTCACGATCCGCATCGATTGAGCATTGTGATCAAAGCCGCCAACCCCTTCTAAGGCATGCGCCAGTGCGCGCTCACCAGCATGGCCAAATGGAGGGTGGCCCAGATCATGCGCCAGCGCGAGCACCTCCGACAAGTCCTCATCGAGACAGAGCTGGCGCGCAATCGTCCGGGCGATTTGTGCAACCTCAAGGCTGTGGGTCAGCCGTGTGCGATAGTGGTCTCCTTCATGGTAAAGAAAGACCTGGGTTTTATGAGTGAGCCGACGAAACGGCGTTGAGTGAATAATTCGGTCGCGGTCGCGTTGGAAGGGACTGCGGGTCGGGCACTCATCTTCATGATGAAGGCGCCCACGAGACGGCGTTGCGCTTGCAGCATAAGGCGCCAAAAGCCGCTGACCTGGCGCCAAATCAGCGCCAAAGTTCGCCGTACTTGAATGAATTTCGCCACAACTAAGTTGCACAAGCGCCCCTTTGATCACCTAAACTTGTACTTTGCCAAGTCAAATCGCAGAATGTGCTCCATTGACACCCCACCCCCACACCCTATCTTCTTGATAAGATATCGGTGATTTCAATCAAACTTTCGATTGAGCCGGCATAGACAATAAATATCAATTTCGGATCATGCCCTTATGACAGCAGTTGTCGAAGAGACCAACGTCATTTTGACGGAAAAGGCCGCCAAAAAAATCAACGAGATTCTGGCGAAGAATGGCGCTCACACAATGATGCGGGTGAGCGTTGAAGGCGGCGGGTGTTCGGGCTTCCAATATAAATTCGACCTCATCGACGACGACGCAAAAGGGTCTGATGATATCGTGCTGAAAAAAGTCGGCGCCACCGTCGTCATCGACCCGATTTCAGCAAGCTTTCTCGGTGGCTCAGAGATCGATTTTGTTGATGACTTAATCGGTGCTTCTTTTCAAATCCGCAATCCGAATGCCACTGCTGCCTGTGGATGTGGAACAAGTTTTTCAATGTGAAAACGGTCCCGCCGGTTTCCGCCCTACTTAAGCCTCACCGGAAGGAACACCCGCATTGATCGACGTCTCTGTGTTATGGCAATTCGTCATGCTGCTCTGCTTGCACTGGGTGGCCGACTTCGTGTTGCAAACCCGCTGGATGGCGACCAATAAGAGCAAGCGGATTGATGCCCTCGGTCTCCATGTAGCCGTCTACATGATCGCACTCGGCCTTGGCACGATTGTGATCTTCGGGGCCTCCCAAGCCGTGTTGTTGTTTACGCTCGCCAACGGCGTCTTGCACTTTGCCACAGATTTCATCACCAGCCGCATCACCTCTAAACTTTGGAAAGAACAGCGCATCCACGGTTTTTTCCTGATGGTTGGGCTCGACCAGCTTATCCATCAAGTCTCATTGGCGGCAACTTTGGCTTGGTTTTTGGTCGGCGCCTGAATTCTGATACAACGTCTCGAACATATTTCGAGTCCGCACCAGGAGCCATCAATTGAAAATTGCAACGTGGAACATCAATGGTGTCAAAGCGCGCCTTGAAACGGCTCAAGCGTGGCTCAAGCATTCCAACCCAGATATCGCGTGCTTTCAAGAGATCAAAAGCATTGACGACGGTTTTCCCTCAGCAGCTTTCGAAGACCTTGGCTACAACGTCGCGACACATGGCCAAAAGGGTTTTAACGGCGTAGCCATTCTTTCAAAATTGCCGCTTGAAGACGTCTCACCAAGACTGCCAGGCGACGATGAGGATGTTCAGGCACGCTACCTGGAAGCGACGGTATCGACCCAATCCGGCAGCTTGAAAGTTGCCTCTCTTTACCTGCCAAACGGGAACCCTCTCGGCACCGAAAAATTTACGTACAAACTGGCTTGGATGCGCAGACTGGAAGAGCACATAAAAACGCTTCTGGCGCAAGAAACGCCCTTTATCCTTGCTGGTGATTACAACGTCATTCCCCATCCGGAAGATGCCAAACGTCCCGAGGTTTGGGGCAACGACGCGCTCTTTCAACCAGAAAGCCGTGAACAGTACCAACGCTATCTCGGATACGGGCTAACCGACGCCATCCGCGCTTGCATACCAGATCCGGGAACGTTCACATTTTGGGATTACCAAGCCGGCGCCTGGAACAAAAACAACGGCATTCGTATTGACCACCTTCTGATGTCACCAGATGCTGCCGACAAACTGCAACGCGCCGGAATTGACCGCGAAACACGTGGCTGGGAAAAACCGTCCGATCATGTGCCTGTCTGGGTTGAAATTAAGTGAGCCCAATTCAATGGTCAAAAAGCCGACCGTGATCACTCTTGATGGGCGTTGATTACGTTTGTTGCAAGCCAACGAAACACACCAATGCCAAGAGATGCGACAAACGCCAAACCCTTGTCACATTGTTGCGGACCGATCCGTGCGCTCTTCCCCCATCCCAGTCGGTAAAATCCGAAACGGGACGTTCTGGGTTTTACCTTTGCGCCGCTTTAAACGCTGGAGCACAAAACCCCAGCGCCCGCTTGACGCCTGGCTGACGATTGGCCCAGCCTGCCTTTGGCAAACTGGATGCCCCACCAAAGGCGATCTCACCGTTCAAGCGGATCACCGGACACGTCGCCAGCATCACGAAATTTGAACCGACCGCCTGCACCGCCCCGCATCACGTCAGGAACCTTATTCGGCTCGATTGAATGGTTCGGCGGTTGTTCCGTCGCAATTTCCGTACCACGTCGCATCGGCAGAACTTCGCCATTACTGCAGGTTCGTACGGGTTGGGCATCCAGGAAACCCAGTTCCGAGCGATGGCGTTCGTGGCTCAGTGGTTTGCGGCCATAACGGTTATCCCATTCCGCCACCATACCGGCAACGTGCTGGCGAACGCCTTTCGGCGCACCGCAATAGATATTCTGATAGATATCGTCGATCCACACACGGTCTTCGGCTAACGCATTCTTTACAGCAACAGAGATCAACGCCAACGCCTGCACTTGATCGCGTTCGACAATTTTTCCCCGCCAATAAAGGTCAGCGAAAAACGCTTGCGCGCCTGGATGGCCAAGTCGCGAAAGCTTGGCGAGCCAATGGCGCCCAAGTTTTATGTCTGTTGGAACACCCTCACCAACAATGCGCATTTTCGCCAATTCAAATTGAGCGTCTTCACTTGAAAAGAATACCGCCGCATGGTGCAAATATTCCGCCGCCCGCTTGGTATTGGTCGCCAGTCCAATCTCTTCCAGACCATCGCGCATGTAGCGCGCGAGTTTTACGAGACTGTCGGCCACATAAGGCGCACGCCGACTATCTTCCGGATCGATGTCCGTGTAATCGTTCGCGATCCCCTGATACAGCATGTACGATCTGGCATGATTGGTATGAGCGCTGGTGTTATTCCCGTAGAGTTTCGCCAGGTAATAACGCGCAAAGAAATTTTTCTTCGCCGCAGCAAATTCCAATGCTGGAATTGCAATCTCGTAATAGCCGCCAACATAGGCGCTAATGCCTTGTTCCATGGCCGCGTCAACGGACTGAAACTTTGGCGCCTCCGCACGGGCGGGAACGGCCGCAAGGCCGCACACCGCCGCAAATACGAGGGCTGTCAGTGCTCCAAGCCTGCATCTGCAGGCCAGGTCACGTTTATATGTCTGCGTAGCAAACAACTTCAGCTTTACCTCCAGCATGGGTCACCGCGCCATAACGCGCTGGACCAACTTGATCTGCAAACTTTCGCAGCGCACCGCTTTGAATTTTGTTTGCAGGTGGTTTCCAAGTCTCGCGCCGTTTCGCGAGGACTTCTTGCGAGACTTCCAAATCGAGCGTGCCAGCATCGGCATCGATCGAGATAATATCGCCGTCTTCGATCAAACCAATCGGGCCGCCCTCTGCGGCTTCCGGTCCAACGTGGCCAATACAAAAACCACGGGTGGCACCAGAAAAACGACCATCTGTGATCAAAGCCACTTCGTCACCAACGCCTTGGCCGTAAAGAGCCGCCGTCGTCGACAACATTTCACGCATTCCAGGGCCTCCTTTTGGCCCCTCATAACGAATGACGATCACTTCGCCTTTTTCGTAACGTCCAGCTTCAACGGCCTCAAAGGCATCTTCTTCACAATCGAAACACCGCGCTGGCCCGGAGAATTTAAGTTTCTTAAGGCCTGCGACTTTTACAATTGCGCCTTCTGGTGCCAGCGACCCCTTGAGACCAACAACGCCTCCTGTTGGAGAAATAGGATTCGATGTCGGGTAAACAACCTTTTGGTCGGTGTTGAACGTAACGCTTTCAAGGTTTTGCTCGATGGTCTTACCGGTGACGGTTAAGCAGTCGCCGTGAATATAACCGCCTTCCATCAAGGCCTTCATGATTTGCTGAACACCACCGATATCGAAGACATCTTTGGCAACGTACTTTCCGCCTGGTTTCAGGTCTGCGATGTAAGGTGTTTTCTTGAAAATTTCTGCAACGTCAAACAGATCAAAATCGAGCCCGACTTCATTCGCCATGGCTGGCAAATGCAAAGCCGCGTTGGTTGAACCGCCCGTTGCTGCAACAATCACCGCAGCGTTTTCAAAGGCTTTGCGGGTTGCGATATCGCGTGGGCGAATGCCGTCGGCCAACAACCGCATCGCTGCTTCGCCACTTTTAACCGCATAGCTGTCGCGCGCCGTGTCAGGTGCTGGGGCTCCAGCAGAGCCTGGCAGAGCAAGGCCGATGGCTTCGGAAACACACGCCATTGTGTTGGCCGTGAATTGGCCACCACACGAGCCAGCGGATGGACACGCGACGCACTCAAGCGCCAGCAAATCGTCTTCCGACATTTTGCCTGCTGAATGCATGCCAACGCCTTCAAACACGTCGACCACGGTCACGTCCTTGCCTTTATACCGACCTGGTAAAATCGATCCGCCGTAAAGGAATACCGAGGGTACGTTGAGACGTAACATCGCCATCATGATGCCGGGCAATGACTTATCGCATCCAGCAACGCCGACCATCGAATCGTAGCAATGCCCACGCATGGTCAATTCAATTGAATCTGCAATGCAGTCACGCGACACCAGCGATGACTTCATGCCCTCGTGCCCCATGGCGATACCATCCGTCACCGTGATGGTGCAAAACTCGCGCGGCGTCCCGCCTGCATCATGAACCCCAGCCTTGACCGACTGGGCTTGTCGCATAAGCGAAATGTTGCACGGAGCTGCTTCATTCCAACAACTAACAACGCCAACAAAGGGCCGATGAATCTGTTCTTCGGTAAGCCCCATCGCATAATAGTAGGAGCGGTGAGGCGCACGCGAGGGCCCCTCGGTTACGTGGCGGCTCGGTAATTTTGATTTATCGAACGTCTTAGCGTCCATCGCTTATTCATCCCTTCAGTTTGGAAAGACAATCCCGCGTCTAACATGGCGATATTTTCACCGACACCATGTCGACGTCAGCCACAGTGGTGTGGCGCTAAGACCTCTTACCCAACCTGACAACGATTTGCACCCCAACAAAAACTCAGCAGAGCACAACCGGCCGTAAATTTTGATCCAAAACCCAGTTTTACAATCGGCATCTTTTGTGGCCCAAACAGGGCACTTGAGAACGAAAAGCGTTGCTTGATAATCACAGTTAACCCTTGTCGACAGTTTTCGTCCAAAGCCAAACGACCAAACTCTATTCGCATAACCCTGCTTCATCTGCTTCAGACAGCACATGAGGGGCCAAATAATCCCAACAAACTCAAGCCTGTCGGAAGGCAAATGCGCCATGAAAGACAAATTTTAGGTATTTGGCTCTAGTGAAAGGATGTTGTTCATGCCTTGAAGCTATTCAGTGGTCTGAGGCAAAAGTTTGAGGCAAATTTGGGCTGACTAATAACGCAAGTCTTACCAAAGCGCCGTCGGTTTAAATTCTTGTCTAAAACTGGAATTCGACCACGACGGGGCTCAGTTGAGGCTTAACAAAGACCATTGCAGGGCGTTGCTTACATGCCCAAAAGCGATAACAGAACGCGATCCCCATAGCTCGGGTTATCGCAGACCGACATTGGGATGAAAGGGACGCTATGTCGTCAAACGAGACAAGCGCTGGAACATTTTCCAACAGTTCACAAAGTGCGACCACAAATCCAAATCTATCCGGCTCAGCGTCAAACATTGGTCATCGTCGTGCAGACAACGGACTGCGCTTTTCAGCAACATTCCCTGATGGTCTGGTCGATCTGTCATTCATCAATTTGATTTTGAATATTCTAACGCTCGGGATCTACTCTTTTTGGGCACGAACCAACGTGCGCAAATGCATCTGGTCTGCCGTTCGTTTCAACGATGAGCCACTGACGTATACCGGCACCGGCAAAGAATTGATGATCGGGTTTTTGATCGTCTTTGCAATTGTCCTGCTGCCTGTCACGCTCTTGATGACCGGTCTTATTCTTCTCATAGGCGATGCAAATTCTCCGATTGTGATCGGCGCACAAGTTAGCGTCGGTGTCGTGTTCTTCTACCTCTACGGCGTCGCAGCTTACAGCGCACAAAGATACATACTCTCTCGCACAACATGGCGCGGAATTCGCGGCCACCTCTCGGGCAGTTCATGGAAATATGGATGGACGGCCTTTTGGACGGCTATTCTGATTATTCCAACGCTTGGCTGGGTCATTCCTTGGCGCGCCACAAAGCTCCAGAAGATCATCACCAATGAAACAAAATTCGGAGGAACGCCGCTTCGTTTCGAGGGAAGCTCAAAACCGCTTTATAAACCGTTTGCAGTTTTTTGGCTGACCGTTACCGTGGTTCTGGTGGCAATTGCCGGCATTTTTGGTGGCATAGACTTTGTCGACATGATTAGTGCAGATATGGCGCCTGAGGAAAAACAAAGAGCCGGGGCTAAAATGGCTTTTATCCTGATCATGCAAATCCTTTTCGGCTATCTCGTCTATAAAGTCATGTCGGCCTGGTACCGAGCTCGGGCATTCAATTACTTCGCATCAATCACAAAACTGCAAGATGCCGTTTTCAAAGGGACAGCAACCGGGCCAAGCCTTGTTAAGCTCGCAATTACCAATTACCTCATCACCATATTTACATTCAGCATACTTTCGCCTGTTGTTCTTGGTCGGCGAACATTTTACTTCGTCAACCGGCTGGCCTTGGAAGGACCAGTTGATTTCAATGCAATTTCACAAGCCGAGAAACAAGACATAACCCACGGCGAAGGATTGGCACAGGCACTCGATGTCAACATCTTCTAATACGTCTTCATTTGCATCGTTCACGGGTCGTTACAGTGATGGCCAGTCTGCCAAAGCACACGATGTCAAAGTGAGCTTTGGGTTGCGTGGCTTGGAAATCTCGCCGATGTATACCGAAAGCGTCGTGTCGGGTGATATGTCGCTTAATTCTCTCGTGTGGCCTTACGATACCTTGATAACCGCCACCCCATTGGGAAGCTACGATAGCGATGTATCGTTGACCTCAACCCAATCGCCGGGTGCAACGCTATTTGTTCCCTCGCAAGCCTTTTGTTCCACCCTTTGCGAACGTGCACCACACCTTAAAAGCGGTGCTCAACTTTGGCAGCAACTAAAACCAATTTTCTTGGCAACTGGCACAATCGCAGCAATTGTTGGTTTGATCTACGCTTCTGGAATTTCGATCGCTGGCGGTATAGCCTCAGCTCTACCATATGACGTGCGTCAAGCAATGGGACGTGGTGTCATGGTGTCAATGGTTGAAGAATACGAAACTTGTGAAACACCTGACGGCACAGCAGCACTCAACCGCTTGAAACAAAAGCTCCGCAAAGCCGACGGTAGTAAAACGGACTACAATATCTACGTATTAAATTGGCAAATCGACAATGCTTTTGCGACACCGGGTGAGAACATCGTCCTCGCTCGTGGCATTCTGGATCATGCCCAATCAGCCGATGAACTTGCAGGCGTATTAGCTCACGAGATGGGACACAGCATCTCGCGCCACCCCGAAACGGGTATTGTCCGAAGCGTTGGTTTGGCGGCGGCAGTTCAACTGATGTTTGGTGGTTCGTATTCAACTGTCACATCGGCGGCATCAGCCCTTGCCCAATTGAGCTATTCGCGCGATGCCGAGCGCGAAGCCGATGATCATGCTTTGCGTATTCTCGACAATGCAAACATCTCACGCAAGGGACTGATTTCCTTCTTTCAGCGTATGCACTTCGCCGACCCCACAAAGACCAAGGGTTCAGACAAAAAGGATGCCGGACAGGCTGAGAAAAAGAAATCATCTGAAGACAACCGTAGCGCCAAAGCGTTCGAATTTTTTAGCACCCATCCGGCTACGAAAGCGCGTATCCAGAAGATGGAAAGCGATGGCGACTATAACGACCAAGGTACAAAACCGGCGATGTCTGACGCCGACTGGCAAGCCATCCGCTCGATCTGCAAAAACTTTCCAAAGGCAGAGAACAAAAAACCAGAGAATAAAAAGAAAGACGACTGAGGAACAAACCTTCCAGCCGTCAACTTTATGGTGCCAATTGGCAATTTAGGCCGACTTTGAACATCGAGTTGAAGCTGCATTCCCACAAAACAGGTAATTGTGTCCACACTTGCCACATCTCAGCCTGCCCTCTGCCGAATTTAGAGCCCATATGAATACTGCGTGAACACTTTCGTCGCCTGATATTCATGAGCGGAGGACGACAATGCGGGGTAAAATTCTAACGCTGTTGTTGATTGTTGGCGGCGCGATAACCTACATCGCAGCCCCCTTCTACACAGCCTGGAATATTCGCGACGCGGCCAAAAATGGCAAACCCCACATCCTCGCGCACTCTGTCTATTGGCCGACAGTTAAGCTCACACTCAAAGAGTCTCTCGAAAAAATCGCCGTACCGGCGCCTGCTGCTGCGACAGTTGGCAAAGAGTCTCAGGGCATGTTTCGACGAATGTGGAAACGTGTGAAAGCAAGCTTTGGTCGCAGTGTCGTGCACCGCATGGTCGACAGCTATTGCAACCCTGAGGGCTTCGCCCAGATTTTCAGTTACGGACGAACCTATCGCACCAAGGTTCGCGGTTGGAAAGACCCTGAGGAGGGGCTGCCAATCCTTGAAAAGGTTCAAGCTGTTTGGACACGCGTCAAACGCGCGGAGTTTAAATCCTGGACACGCTTTGAACTCGATATGGTTGATAAGTTTGAACCAAACCGCATGTATTCAGGTGTGCTTGAGCTGCGCGGCTTGAAGTGGATGCTGACGGAAGTCCGCGTTCTGCAAGAGCAAACCGCTCACCAGTTTGCAGCCTCGCCAAGTGCCGACTGGATTGAGCGCCTCAAAACGGCTGCAGTCCCGAGGCAGAGATCGGCTCAATAGCGAGGATACACGCGTCGTTCACGCGTTTACGGCACGAGCCCCCAAGACAAACCACAAGCTACAAGCCACAAGCCACAAGCCAATTTAGCTCGCTACTCAGAAATCCAAGCAACAGCAGCGTTCAAACGCGCAATGAGACCTTCCAATTCTGCCTTGCGTTCACGCGTTTCCTCAACGGCTTCAGGTTTGGCGCGTTCGACAAATTTCGGATTGGCAAGCTTTGCATCCATTTTCCTAAGGTCGCCTTCTGCCGAACCAATTTCCTTGGCCAATCTCTGGCGTTCTGCGTCCATATCGATGACCCCTTCCAGCGGGGCGGCAAAAGTCGTTTCACCGACAACGATAAGTGCTGCACCCTTCGGCGCTGTTGGCGAAAACGAAACATCGTCTAAACGTGCCATCCGCTTGATCGTGTGCTCGTTGCGCTCCATGCGCGCACGGACTTCACGGTCATCGCCAATGACAACCAACGGAATCTGCGCACCACCCGGAATGTTCATCTCGGAACGAACAGAACGAATCTCACTAACCAGGCGGATCACCCAATCAATCTCCGCGCCAGCTTCAACATTACCAAGCCCCGTCACTTCTGGCCATTTGCTCAACGTCAACAGTGACTTTCGCTTTACGCCATGGGCGACCATATGGGCCCAAAGCTCTTCTGTGACGAATGGCATAAACGGGTGCAGAATTTTTAAGATCTGATCTAACACCCAAGCGATCGATGCCCGCGTTTCCGCCTTAGCCTCTTCGTCATCACCCATCAAGGTTGGCTTGCTGAGCTCAAGATACCAATCACAGAACACACCCCAGACAAACTCATAGGTCGTGTTGGCGGCTTCATTAAATTTGTAGGCTTCAAGGGCCGTTGTGACATCCGCTGTCGTACGCTCAACTTCACCCACGATCCATTGATTGACCATGTTCGAGACACCAGCTGGATTAAAATCCTGCTGGCGCACACATTCATTCATCTCTGCAAAGCGTGCGGCGTTCCAAAGTTTGGTGGCGAAGTTGCGATACCCTTCAACCCGCCCTGTCGCCAATTTGATATCACGCCCTTGTGCTGCCATTGCAGCAAGCGTAAAGCGCAATGGGTCTGCACCGTACTGGTCAATCAACTCAAGCGGATCAATCACGTTGCCTTTCGACTTCGACATTTTCTGCCCTTTGGCATCGCGCACCAAGGCATGAATGTAGACATCTTTGAAAGGCACTTGCTTTTTAAAATACAAGCCCATCATCATCATCCGGGCCACCCAGAAGAAGATAATGTCAAAGCCTGTCACCAACACGCTGGTTGGATAATACCGCTCTAGCTCTTTTGTTTCTTCCGGCCAGCCAAGTGTTGAAAACGCCCAAAGCCCTGAGGAAAACCAAGTATCGAGAACATCCTCATCACGCTTTAGGTACGACAAGTGCGTACGGTCAGCGATCATCTGTTCGGCTTCGTCCTTTGAAAGATTGCCATTGCCGACGTAGTGCGCCAAGGCCGCCCCGGCCGCTTCTTCCACGTCATGTGCGACAAACACTTCGCCATCGGGACCATACCAGGCCGGGATTTGATGCCCCCACCACAACTGGCGCGATATGCACCAAGGCTCGATGTTTCGCATCCATTCAAAATACGTTTTCTCCCAATTTTTCGGAACAAAGGTCGTATCACCATCTTCAACAGCTTTGATTGCCGGAGCCGCCAGTGTTTTGGCATCAACATACCACTGGTCTGTCAACATCGGCTCGATCGCAACATTCGAGCGATCACCGTGGGGAACGCTATTGTTGATTTCCTCGATCTGATCGAGCAATCCCAGCTCTTCCATATCAGCAATGATTTTCTCACGCGCCTTGAAGCGGTCCAGGCCACGATAAGCTTCTGGCGCTTCGTCATTGATACGGGCCTGTGGGTCGAACACGTTGATCTGCTCGAGGTTGTGGCGTTTGCCAACTTCAAAGTCATTGAAATCATGCGCAGGTGTAATTTTAACAGCACCCGATCCCTTCTCAGGATCAGAATATTCATCCGCAACGATTACGATCTCGCGACCAACAAGCGGCAAAATTGCTTTCTTGCCAACCAACTCTTTGTAACGCTCATCATCTGGATGGACGGCGACGGCAGTATCACCGAGCATTGTTTCCGGTCGCGTCGTGGCAACAATGATGAATTGGTCAGGATCGTCTTTCAATGGATACTTGAAATGCCAAAGGTGTCCTTTGCTTTCAACCTGAATAACTTCCAGATCAGATATCGCTGTTTGAAATTTAGGGTCCCAATTGACCAGGCGTTTGTCTTTGTAGATCAGCCCAGCGCGGTGCAGCTCAACGAACACCTTCGCAACCGCCTTTGAAAGCCCATCATCCATGGTGAAGCGTTCGCGCGACCAATCACACGACGCCCCAAGACGGCGCAATTGATTGCCAATCTGACCACCGGACTCAGCTTTCCAAGTCCAAACCTTTTCGAGAAACTTCTCTCGACCGATTGTTCGCCTGTCAGGCTCTTGGCGTTCTGCCATCTGGCGCTCGACAACCATCTGCGTGGCAATCCCAGCGTGGTCCATACCTGGCTGCCACAACACATCACGCCCCCGCATACGCTCAAAGCGACACAAGATGTCCTGCAACGTGTTGTTCAGGGCATGCCCCATATGCAGCGAGCCGGTCACGTTGGGTGGTGGAATGACGATAGAATAGGGGTCACCGTCCGCACGCCCAGCTTTGAACGCTTCTTCGGAGTCCCATCGTTCGTGGATGCGCGGCTCGATGTTGGCCGGCTGGTAGGTCTTTTCAAGCATGAATTTTTTGAGCTGAGTTAAGCATTTAATTGATTTCGATCCGTGGTACGCGGCGACGCCGACTCCTGTCAACGTCACTGTAGCCGACCTGGGCGCTTCGTGGTGGCACTGCTTAACATTGTGCGACGTTGCTGCACTGTGAGCGGCGATCGGAGCAAATTCGCAATTCTGTGAAAAGCCCAGGACTTGGAAGTAGTTAGACGAGCACCATTCTGGCTAGCCGTTTTTCGACGTATCAGTTTCGATCTGCGCTGTATCTGAGCCATTTATATTGTCAGAAAGGCCACTAGCCAATTCAATCCGCAGTGCCTTTTCGACGATCCGCGGCATATTATTGCTGAGCCACTCTCGCAACATCGGGCGCAATAGCTCTGCCACAGTATCTTCAAGGGTCTGGACACCGGCTGGGGAAATAGAAGCTGTCACTTCCGGATCTTTCGCAGCCGCGGCCGCCAATTCCATGGCTTGAGCGCCACTTGCCGCCGAAGCCGCAGATGGTGATGAAGCGACGCCACTCTCGGCGCTCACATCGCTGACAGCACTTTCTTCTGCCACCGCCTCAACAGTTGGTTCTGGCACAGAGGAAGACGCTACGCCTGCAGTTGAAGGGTCAGATGTATCATCACTGGCATGCGTTGAATCTTGCGCCGCAACGGCGGCCGCTAGTCCAACCAATTCAGTTGTCGCGCTAGAAGACTTCGAAGCTGGCTCCGTTGGCGCAACTTCGGGATCACCTGCGGCAGGGAAACCTGCCTCAGCTACCAGATGCTCAATTGGTTTTTCCATTGAGGCAATAACCGTCGGGGTTTCGTCAACCATTGGGACTTCGTCGTGGTTTGCCTCGCTGGCAACATCGGGTTGGAGAGCGACGGTTTCAGTTTGCGTGTCAGCTTCTGTGGCATCGGCGTCGGAAAATGAGGTGAGTTCACTCGTCTCGAACGCGCGCGGGCGCAAACTGCTCGGTGGTTGCGGCCCAGATTCGAACAATGGCGGTTGTCGGCTCTCACTGCCGTTCACACCCTCCTTCACAACGCCACGCGCCGCATCGCCAGAAGCAACATTTTGGGCAGATTTCGCTACACTGCTTTCAGGTTCCGTTTTGTCTTGTTTCATGCCGTCATCAGTCGTCGCTAGCACTTCGACACCAGCACCTTCAGCTTGCGTCGAGGCAACGACGGAAACATTTCCAAGATCTGCAAATGGGTCGGGAGTTTTCTCCGCGGGTGAAGCTGGCGAAGTTTTGTCTAATTCAACAGACAGCATGGCTTTTACGTCTTCGACATCATCATCTGCCGTATCACTCTTGACCTCGGCTGGTTTGGCCTGAGCGACTTGCGGAGCGGCAACGTCAAGCGCAGCAGCATCGAGGACAGCTGATAAGTCTTCATCGTCAAATGTTTCAGCAGGAGGTGTCGTAGTAGCCGACGATGGCGTCGTTGTACCACCCAACACTTTTGCAAGGCGACTTGACAACAGCGAGCGGCCAGCCGCCGGGCTCTCTTGAGGCGTTGCTACCTCTTGGGGGCTGGGCATCGGGAGCTTGGGTTCAATCCCACGCCCGCCGGCAGGCAAAGCCTCCGAACGAACACCGTCATTGCCATTTGCATTACCGTTTGCCGTTTGCCCCGAAGCGGCACTAGATCCGGCGCTTGGTAATGTTGGCTCTCTTCTTACATTTTTTTGTAACGATGGCTCGTCTGCGACCACACCCAACAAACCGTCACCCATGCGGACATCGCCAAGCGAGTCACGGGGCGATTCCTGAGATGCTGACACTGTCCCTGAACCAATAGGCTCTTCGGAAATTATTTTCCGAATTGATGACAAGATTTCATCCATGCTTGGTTCGCCGGCCTTGTCGGGCTTATTCATGGTCGCATTTCCCTACGCGTCGTCGTCAAAAGCAGATACGTCAAACTGGATAGCCGGAAACCAGCCCCAAAGTAGAGCTCCGTCTCCGGAACAATCCAAATCCCAAAAAACGATTTCTGAATGGCCCTGAAGCCGATCGTCTTTCACCTACCGTCGTACAACGACCTCGCCGCCGCTTCAATGGACCTGGGCGGATCATCCTCATTTCCCTTAGACATTTCCCCAACAGGACGGATGTCAAACCCCAGAATCACGTGTCTTCATCCTTTTTATCCCCACCGCCGTTCTCCAATTCCAAAGCTTTCTGGACAATTTGCGGCATGTTCTCACCAACCCAGTCTTTCAGCATTGGTCGCAACAGTTCAGCCGCAACATCGTGAACATCGTCAACTTCCCCTCTCCCCACTTGGGTTGCATCTGCACTTATCGGCGGTTTTGTGGCGACGTTTGTTGACTGGGAGATGACCGGATCTGTCACCGTTGATTTCATTGCGCTGTCGCCAGCCAACGGAGGTTGCGAAACAACGTTGGCGTCGGTTTTCTTCTCAAACGTCGTTGGACCAACCATGCGTGACATGCGTGTGTCCTTAAACGGAACCATGGTTCTAGGTTTTGAGGCCATGTTTTCTGAAGCACTCGAAAGGCCAGGCTGAGCTGCAACCACTTGTGGTTTTTGAACCACTTCAACAACAGCAGGCGCGCTTGTCGCCGGTGGAGACGTGGGCAATGCCACGTTCTCGTTTTCCGGTTTTGAAGCAACATTTGGCTTCAGTGCACTTAAACCATCAAGTCCATTGGACGCCGAACCATCGGGTCCGTTGGACCTGGGCACGCTTTCAACGACGACCGTCTTTTGCGACACATCGGGCGTGTCAGTTTGCGTTCGCTTGGGCTCTTTTTCTTTGTCCTGCTTTCCAGTCGAATTGATCTGTTCAAGATTGCTGCGCAAATTCTGCAAAGCAGATGACAACGGCTTAACATTGGTTGCAACACTGCCACTTGGTGTTTGAGCCCCGGCTGGCTGTCCGACCTTCGGGGTAATTCCGTTCTTTAATAATATAACCGGGAGATCTGGCTGACGTGGAGACACCTCGGTCCCATGTTTCTGGTAGGCATAAGCAAGACCGGATGCGGCCGCATGTTGCCCCGTCGTACCGCCATTGGCATGTTGTTGGGCAAGGCCCGGATTGATGGTGTGAGCCAAGCGCTGGCGACGCTGTGCTTGAACTCGAATATCCGCGAGTATTGTTTCAATATCGCGATCGTTACCATTAGACTTTTTTGACATAACGCAAACCTCAACGCAAAACTTGGTTGGCGCCACTCCACACGCGAGATTGCATGCAATCTCAATTCCCTAAGGCGTAATGCTTTGGACCTTGAGCGACTTATGTTCGCCAACGTCAAACCCCAAAACCTGAAAACTATTCCAGACCCATGGCTGAGACCAACACGCGTTCTCGCCATTAAACTGATAGAAAACTGATAGAATCTCGCGAAGCCCTCACATCGAGCCCCGAGCCGCAAAATCCTTAAACCCATCGTCACCGAACTCCTGGGCAAGGTTGTGGCAAAGCAGAAGATTTGTACGAATTCGCGAACACCACGTTTTTGCTGGTGCCGACGCCTAAGTGCGCTTAGGCTTACTGCGAGAAACACCTGCAACGAGCATATCGACGATCTTGCAACAACGACCACCTTCACCCATTAAAACAAAATCAATTTTTGAGAGCCAGGCGTTGCCCTTGGAATTTCACGAGCAACGGTTTTGCAGTCAAAGCAATTGCGGGAAATCTGCTGCCCATTGCTTGTAATGGCGACCATTATTTGTAATGGCGACCGTGCGTTGGCCAGAAATCGAAGAATTCCCGACGGCCATCTTCACGGGTGATGTTGACGCCCCACCACTTGCGACGCACTTCGAAGTAGTGCACCTCTGGGTCATAAACTTCGCCAACACCGTCGAGTGTCGCGGCATCCAGGCGCCCCATGTTGGCCAACACAGTGTAAGCAGCAACAACAATATCTCTTCGCGTGGTGGCCTGTGTCACTTGCGAATTTAGCAAAGCTTGTTCGGCATCCAGCACATCAAGCAGAGTCCGTTGGCCAACTTTCTCTTCCTCACGTACCCCGTTGAGTGCGATCCTGTTGGATTGAACCTCGATCGCATTGGAACGCAGCTGCGCACGATTTGCCTGTAGAGTTGTGAATGCCGTTACCACAGTTTCGCGTTGTTCTGTGCGGATTTGCTCAATTTCCTGAAGTCGACTGACATGCGTGTGTTTTGCTGCCCGCACCCGCGAGAACACGGCACCGCCTTCGGCATAAAGCGGAACATTCAATCGCCCCGTAATGGATGTTGTCTCAGTTTCCTGAGTTGTCTGGGAGGTATCAAACTGATCAGAATAACTTGCCTCAACATCGACAGAAGGCAGCAATTCACCGCGAATGCGATCAACGGCAGCGCGCGCGGCTTGTTCACGATACAATGCAGCAATAATGAGTGGGTTTTCATTCATTGCAATTTGCACTGCAGCACGTGATGTCTTTGGCAATCTTCTATTCGGCGGTGAAGCCTCCTGAAGGCGGCTTGGCGCAGTGCCAACAATGCGGCGATAGGATTCGCGACTGTTTTGCAAATTGGCCTTTGCCAAATCTAGCGCAGCAACAGCACTTGCACGACTGGCCCGCGCTTGCGCCACATCCGTCCGCGTTACTTCACCGACGGAGAAACGATCCTGTGTCGCTCTCAAGGTTCGCGTTAAAACACGGAGATTGTTTTCTTGTAGGCGAATAATCGATTGATCTCTGACAACATCCATGAAGGCCGTTACAGCCTGCAACAAAATCCGGCGCTCAATATCGCGCAGGGATTCTCGCGCGGCGCGAACATTCGCTTCAGCTTCTTTAACCTGATTGGTTGTCCGGAAGCCGTTGAACAAATTTTGTTGGGCTGTAATTGAATATCCGCGTGGCGTGAGCGAACCGCCTTGGGAAAACGGCGACACAATCGAAGAGCGGATATTTGTGTCCTGCCCCGCAACACTTGCCGAACCGTTTAGGCTTGGTCGATAGCCAGCGTGCGCCTGAGACACGCTTTCATCCGTCGCCCTCAAACGCGCCCGCTCAGCATCTATTTGTGGATTGTATCTGTAAGCCGCTGCCAAGGCCTGGCGCAACGTCTGGGCACTTGCAACTGGCACCTCGGCGAACTGTAGTCCCACCACGACAGCTGTCCCAAGAGCACACATCTTGCGCATACGTCGCGCGACTGATGGCACTGCAAGATACATGCTGCGCATAAAGCCCTAACCCCCAAAAATTGCCGCAGAAAACGAATTGCGCGGCAAAACAGTACAAAGTTGTACGAATGCGTCGGTACCCGATTCTTGTGAAAACACTTGCCCCGAGCCGACCGATGTCCACAACTAAAGCGCTTCAGCTCAAGAACTTCCGGAACACCCTCATGGCCTACCGTAACCTGATGCACCAACTGAACGGTATATAAAACCAAGATTCCAGTCATGAATGGCTGACGCAGCGTGGCTAGAGATCCACACACCGCGTTCAGATAAAACTGAGATTGTTTGTGCAATAGCTGTTTTTATTACGCCAACAATGGCTTGCATGCCACGATGACACACAGCACCAGAATCGAAGGGCTAGAACGTAAATTCGGCCTTGCGTTCAAATCCGGGCAATTCCGGCGCTGATGCCTCGAAGGCATCTTCCCGATCAAATATTTCGCCCGAACGGCGCCAAATCACCGCTCGTGACAACGGACCTTCGGCAACAACCGTGACCAATCTCCCCCCATCTTTCAACTGATCAAGAAGGTCTTCGGGCACCATTGCGACAGTCCCCCCGAGAAAGATGGCATCATAGGGGCCCTCACTGGCATACCCGTCCTTCAAAACACCCGTGACCACGGCCGTATTATCCAGCCCCAAGCTCGACAAATTTTCAGATGCTTGTTCGGTCCATTCCGGGTCAGCTTCAAGTGCAACGACCGTTTCGGCAATCGCGGCGAGAATAGCCGTCGAATATCCCGTTGCGCAGCCAATATCGAGCACCACATCAGTCTCGGTTAAATCTAAAGCCTGAAGCAACTTCGCAAGGACGCGCGGCGCCATCATCGCACGCACCGGTTTTTGTCCGTTTTTGCCCGTCGTTAATGCAATCCCATCGTCCATGTAGGCCAAGCTGCGAAGAGGGGCTGGCACAAACGCTTCTCGCGGGGTGTTTGTCATCGCCGCCAACACCCGGCGATCTGTCACATCACTCGGGCGCACTTGCGATTCCACCATATTCAGGCGCTGTCGTTCCGGATCAACCATTTTTGCCTCTATTGCTTCATCTCATTGCAACCTTGCGCCGGTGGTCTTTTAATACTCAAATAGAGCCACTCATCAACTCTAATTTAATGCGTCTGCATAATGGCATAAACGACCCCTCAACCAAGATTGGCAAAAGGTCATGTGACCAGATCAATCAACCCCTTGCCAGCAAAGCCCTGAGCCTGTATCCGTCGGACCTGTCGGGATCCTGCGTGTTTAAGCCTCGTGACCGGCCTTATGCGACTGGCCCTGGTATTATGCAAGGCCATCGTAACAGCACGGTTCGGTCAGAGCGGTCTTTCCAGCCCTGCTGTATAGGGGATTTGGCCAATATTGCGACTTGCCCTGACGCCCAGACAGTCTATACCGTCTTCGGCGTCGAATTGACGACTTTTTAAGTGGGGCCACGTGGCGGAGTGGTTACGCAGCGGATTGCAAATCCGTCTACCCCGGTTCGATTCCGGGCGTGGCCTCCAATCAATGCTTTCTAAATAAATCCCGGCCGTCCCTGACCCCTTATTCAAGCACGACGCGCCATTCACGCGCGTTGGCACAAAAGCGAACCAGGTCCGTAATTGATTGTACACCTGCTAAAAGTTCGCCTCTTTTGGCAGGTCTGCAATCATCGAAGATAGCGTTGAGCCTATTGGACTGCACACCATTTGGATTGGCCGCAGATTGGAATGGACGTCGGTAGCGCACAAATTGCGGCGACGGCCTCGTGAAAACGACAGTTTCACCTGGCAATCACTCAACCTAAAGAGTAAAACGCAAAAGGCAGATCACACCCTATTTGTCGCTAGACAATAAATACGGTGCTATATTCGATTCAACAATTCAGTCGACTTGCATCGATGGTCTATTTGTTCTGGTTTTCAATTTGCCCACCGAGTTGGGCGATGAGCAAAGCGACTTTAGTTTTTTGACCGAGTTGAATTGAATTGTTGAGGGCATAATCCAGAATGCTGGCGTATCAATCAAACTTCGAGATTATCGTCTCAATGCGTGTAACACTCATAGCCGCCGCCTCAGGTCAAGCTATGGTCACCTCGTGGCGTATGTAACATTTGCCAAATATGCACAAGCTCTTATCGGTCAGTGAGAGAAGATCAATGAAAAAATCTCCTCAAGTGCCCAAGAAAAAGTCGACGAAGAACAAGTCGCAAAACGATCCTCAAAAGCAGCAACGACTAAACCCGCGTGAGCGAGAGAAGTTGATCGTTGAGGTTGCAATCGAATTTTTTGCTGAACACGGATTTCAAGGCACCACCCGACAACTTGCCGAACGCGTGGGCATTACCCAACCGCTCCTGTTTCGCTACTTTCCAACGAAGGAAGCATTGATTGAACGCGTGTACGAAGAAGTTTACGTCAGCCGTTGGAATAATGATTGGGACCAACTGTTAAGAAACCGCCGCTTAACTCTCATCGAACGACTGATTGAATTTTATCGACAATACGCAGGCAACGTCTACGACTACGTCTGGGTTCGGACATTCATTTATTCTGGGCTCAGTGAGGAAGGCATAAACGACCGCTACGTGTCATTCATTAAAAAGCGATTGCTGGTCCCGGTTTGCATCGAGATGCGACGCGAAAATGACTTGCCAACGGTGTCCAAAGTTCCCATTTGCGAAGAAGAGCTGGAACTCGCCTGGAGCATGCATGGCATGTTTTTCTACAGAGCAGTGCGCGGCTATATTTACAACATCCCAATGGTTCAAGACGTCGATAAATCTCTGGAAAACGATGTGCGAATATTTATGAAAGGGGCACCGGCCATCCAAAAAAATATCATTCGGAATGCCAAAACGTGATTTCGAAATGGTCGCCAGAAAATGGTCGCCAGAAACCGCAATGGATGTGCAAATCACAGATGAAACCACTGATGTGCCACTGGCGATCGAAGCCTTTACAATGCCCGCGTCGATTTCTCCGAACCACCCGCTATCTTGTATTGTAAAAATGCACAATTGTGGCTGAATTCTTTCCTGCTATCTGCTACTTGTATCCTCGTCATTAGCCAGTTTGAGGAGTGCGACGTGCAAAACAACGATTCATCTTTGAGAAAGAATGACCGCGGGGCAAAGATTGCGCGCAAGATCGAGACGTTTGTCCGTAGTACCATTATCCCATACGAAAATGATCCACGCTGGACTGAGCACGGTCCGACCGATGACCTTATTCAAGAAATGAGAGATCTTGCGCGCACGGCTGGGTTATTGAGCCCTCACATTCTCGAAGATGGGTCGCACGTTTCGCATTCAGAAACCGCGTTAATCCTGCAAGCCTCTGGCATTTCACCGCTCGGACCTCTTGCTGTCAACGTCATGGCACCTGACGAAGGCAACATGTATATGCTGGGTCGGATTGCGACGCCCGAACAGAAAGAACAGTTTTTAAAACCGATCGTTGACGGTCGTGTTCGCTCGGCGTTTTTCATGACAGAACCGGCAGCAGAGGGCGGCGCCGGATCCGACCCATCAATGATGAAAACGACAGCAAAGCGTGAAGGCAATCAATGGGTGGTCAATGGTCGCAAGCAATTCATAACAGGCGCTGATGGTGCAGGCGTTGGCATCATCATGGCTAAGACCGACGAAGGAGCAACGATGTTCCTCGTCGATCTTCCCAATCCCGCTGTTCGCTTGGAACGCGTCCTAGAGACGATCGACACGACGATGGCAGGCGGCCACTCCATCATCGCAATCGACAATCTACACGTACCGCCCGAACATGTTCTTGGTGAGGTCGACAAAGGATTTCAGTATGCCCAGGTTCGCCTTTCACCCGCACGGCTGACCCATTGCATGCGCTGGCTTGGGAGTTGTAAGCGCGCGCAGGAAATTGCAACGCGCTATGCTTGCACGCGGCAAGCATTTGGAAAAAAATTAATCGACCACGAAGGCGTTGGCTTTATGCTGGCAGAAAACAAAATCGATCTCTGTCAAGCCGAACTCATGATCCAGTGGTGCGCCGAGGTTCTTGACAGTGAGGTACAGGGAACGACCGAAAGCTCAATGACGAAAGTTGCTGTTTCCGATCTGCTGTTTCGTATTGCCGATCGCTGCGTACAGGTGATGGGAGCAACCGGCGTCAGTGGCGAAACGGTCGTGGAACGCATTTTTCGCGAGACCCGTGCCTTTCGAATTTATGACGGACCAACGGAAGTACACAAGTGGTCGCTCGCCAAAAAAATCAAACGTGAATATTTCGACAAAGAGCGCGACAAATGAACGACGAAGGACTGTTCACTGGCACCGGCGCCGTTCGCCAAGCGCATCGCTTTGACGAAGAACGTTTGGCGGATTGGCTTGGTGCGAACGTCGCAGACTTCGAAGGACCGATAACGGTTGAACAATTCAGAGGCGGTCAGTCGAACCCGACATATAAGCTCGTCACGCCGAAAAAATCCTATGTTATGCGTCGCAAGCCACCAGGGAAACTTCTCAGGGGCGCCCATGCCGTCGATCGCGAAGCCCGCGTTATCTCTGCATTGGAAAAGGCGGCGTTTCCCGTTCCCCATGTTTATGGCCTTTGCACAGACGACGAAGTTATCGGCACTTGGTTTTATGTCATGGAGATGGTGGAGGGGCGAATTTTCTGGGACGCAACACTGCCTCAGATCGCCCGCGAGCAACGCCCGTCTTACTTTGAAGCCATGAGTGCAACTCTCGCGCAATTACACAAGCTCGACTACACAAGCATTGGTTTGGGTGACTACGCGAAACCAGGCAACTACTTTACCCGGCAAATCTCACGCTGGACCAAGCAATATCTCGCCGACGAAGATGCCGGGCGTGACCCCAATCTCGACCTCTTGATCGAATGGTTGCCAAACAATATTCCAGCTGGCGATGAAACATCGGTCGTTCACGGCGATTTTCGGATCGACAATATGATTTTTCACCCAACCGAGCCGAGGGTATTGGCAGTGCTCGACTGGGAACTTTCAACGCTTGGGCATCCGTTGGCCGATTTCGCTTACAATTTGATGGTGTATCGATTGCCGCCATCCGTGTTTGCTGGTCTGGTCGGTGCAGACTTAATGGCGTTGAATATCCCAAGTGAGACCGACTATATCGAATCTTATTGCCGTCACACGGGACGCAAATCTGTCACCGGCATCGACTTTTGTGTTGCATTTAATATGTTTCGCTTCGCTGCCATCGTCCACGGCGTCAAGGGACGGGCGATACGAGGCAATGCCGCCAATGAGCATGCCCAGGCATTGATCGATTTCTTGCCTCGCCTTTCACAAATTGGCTGGGAGCAGGCAAAATTGGCATCTGAAAAGACACCAAGTTGAGTGATGCCAACTGGCTTTGAATGTGCCTTCGGACAAACAATGAAAAGAATTCTGCCATGAGCCTTTCCGTCGATCTTTCAGGCAAACGTGCATTGGTAACCGGCGCCTCCAGCGCCGGATTGGGCGCACATTTTGCACGCCTCTTAGCGCGCTCAGGCGCGGAAATAATCGTTGGCGCGCGGCGACTTGAACCTCTCCAGGCCTTGGTTCGTGAGATCCAAGAAACCGGTGGCAAAGCCCGCGCTGTCACGTTAGATGTCTCAGATCTCAGCTCTGTCAAGACTGCGGTTCAAAACTGTGATGCTCTCGACATTTTGGTCAACAATGCCGGCGTGACAAACACAAAACGCCTTCTTGAGCAAAGCGAGGATGACTTTGACCGTATTATCGCAACGAATTTAAAGGGGGCATGGAACACCAGTGTTGAAGTTGCCCGCGCCATGCAAGAGCTGGGAACACCTGGGTCGATCATCAACATCGCGTCGATAACAGGATTGCGTCAGGCAACCGCGATTACGCCGTATGCCGTTTCCAAGGCCGGACTGGTTCAAATGACGAAA
The DNA here is from genome assembly GCA_050633705.1 of Hyphomicrobiaceae bacterium. Taxonomy (GTDB): domain Bacteria; phylum Pseudomonadota; class Alphaproteobacteria; order Rhizobiales; family Hyphomicrobiaceae; genus JAJFHI01. The sequence continues at coordinate 60,716 of JBOEGZ010000005.1, forward strand.
CAAATGGCACTCGAACTTGCGCGCCACAACATCCGTGTCAACGCACTCGCACCGGGCTACTTCAAAACGGATATCAATCGTGACTTTTTCGAAACGGATGCCGGCAAAGCCCTCGCAAAGCGTGTTCCCATGCGCCGAATTGGGACGTTCGACGACCTTGACGGTGCCCTGCTTCTGCTCGCCTGCGATGCCTCCCAATATATGACGGGTAGCGTTATCACTATTGACGGTGGGCATACGGTCTCTTCACTCTAGCGTCACCACTGCATTGTTTCGTGCCAATATTTGGCTGCAGCGTGCCAAGCAATCAAACGTTTCCATAGCGTCAAAGAGCCCCCTCCTCTTGGGGCAATTTTTGACGTGCGCGAAAGAGATCGTTTTTTCAAGGTTTCGAGCGTGAATGCTCTGCAAGCATCTCAGGAACGACGCTTTCAATCTGGTCAACAATAAATGGCGCGCCAAGCGGACTGCCAAACTTAGCAAAAGTCAATGCCCCGAACGCGTAGAGGTCGTTTTGTGGCCTCCCATCTGCTGCAATCACCTGGCACTTCTCATTGACATCAATGCCAATTCCTAACGTTGATATCCGTGCATGCCTGTCTTTAATCGCTGTTTTTAGAAACGAGCACTCTCTCTGATCAGCAATGTCTGACGGACCTGTGCAATTTATTACATTGTCAAATGTCGCCGTAACATCACCTCCTCCAAGCGCTGTCGCCCAACGAACTTTGATCCCATCGTCAACCAAGATGGCACGTTCAAGAGAGGCCGTTATGAAGGCCAATCTGCCATCGGCTTCAGCGGCTTCGATCATCGCAAGCGTCTGTGGTGGATAGCGAAAACGGCAACTGTCATAGCGTCGACGCAGATGGCGTTGAAAGCGAAGCTTTTCGCGTTCCGGCAAAGCGACCCAGATTTCTCGCGCAGAATCGCGAAGCTCATCGAATGCCAATTGCCACGGTAATCCAGCTGCTGCGTCTTCTCGTATCGCACGCCTCAGCGCGCTGAAAATTTCGCGAACAGTCTTGAACGATCCATGTCGTTGTTCAAACAAGGACGGAGATGTCCTAAGGCGATCCCACAACGGCTGCGTAGGAGGAAGTGGTTCTTCTGGTCGTGAAGTTGGCCGCAAACCCGATCGAGAGATTGCGGTGATGATTGCCTGAGGTTTATCGCGCAAAAGCGTTGTCGCAACGTCGGCTGTCGTCAACCCAGCGCCAAGTATCAAAACACGTGCGTCAGACTTAAGCTTATTAATTTTCTCAATTTTCCAGGGATCAGCGATAAAGCCATCATGAGCAGCAACTTCTCTTGCAACCCCGCCCGGGATTGCAGGCCTTTCGATGCCAGTGCTCATGACGACCATGTCTGCAGTCAGACATCTGCCACCGTCTATATGTACACCAAGCCCCTTGGCAGTGCGCTCAAGACGAGCAGCGCGTGCCGGAACATGATCTAAGATCGATCCAGATGCATTTTTCGAAGCGTAAGCTGCAAATTGCTCACGAACAAATGCGCCAAACGCCGAACGGCGCGGAAACAAAGACCCATCGTCCGCCACCATTTCCTGATCGACTTCAATTCGCCCCGTTTTCTGCAACCAAGTTTCAAACGCCATTAAGTCATCAGGAATGAGGGTATGGATCGCAGCCGGCGCATTCAAACGATGATCGGGATCATCAGTTGCGTAAGCAATCCCGCGCCCGATATCTGGCTTCGGCTCCACAACTGAAATATGCAACGGCTCTTCAGCCTGACGGGCCAAATGAATTGCCGTTGCCGCACCTGTAAACCCTCCGCCAACAACGACAATTTTTCTCATGCTCGCCCCACCGCCAAAAGCATCCGGATTTGTGATCCGCATTTGTGACAACGCGGACGATAACACCCGCGACACCCGTGCCGGTTCAAAACGCCGCGACAGTCAGGAAGCATGCCCTCAAGCCATTGGCTTAGATACCGATTTGAACCAGGGCACATTGCAGCCTAAGGCCGTGCGCTGCCTATAAATACAAGAGCCCGAATGAGAAAACTAAGCCGCTCCACAAGAACACGACGGCGGTGTAACCCATGATATCACGCACGCCTAACCCCGCGATCGCCAACACTGGAATCGCCCAGAAGGGTTGCAACATGTTTGTCCACTGGTCGCCAATCGCAACACCCATGGCCACACGCGGTAAATCCGCCCCAAGAGTTTGAGCCGCTTCCATCATGATTGGTCCCTGGACCGCCCATTGGCCACCACCAGAAGGAACAAACAGATTGATTAGCCCACCAGAGATCATGCTCCAAAACGGTAATGTTTCAGCCGTCGAAAACGATACAAACCAAGCAGCAAGAAAAGTTGCCAACCCCGTGCCGGTCATGATCCCCATGATGCCCGCGTAGAATGGAAACTGAAGAATAATCGCAGCTATTCCCCGCCCCTCAGCCAAAGCAAGCTCCATGTAGTGCACAGGTGACCGCGTCAAAATCAAACCGAGAGACAGAAAAATCAAATTTATAATATTCGTATTTATTCCACCATTTCGCTCGATGAAATGAAGCCACAGGTAAGCCAGGATACCGGCTACAATAACAAAGTTAAACGCACGCGTGTTGTTGAGAATTGTCGCCGGAGTTTTTTCTTGATCGTCTTGCGTTGACGCCGGTTCTTCCACCTTCAACTCCTTGGCAATCGCAACGCACTCACCTTTCGGCGGTCCCATTAGCAGGAGTAAAAACGGCACCGTGATCAAGAGCGTGAACACAATAACAAGGCTCATGTAGGAAAAGACGGTTTCGCTAAAAGGAACAACGCCCATCTTGTCGATAAGAAAGTGATTGGTTTCAGCGATCTTGAGTGGGACTGACCCTGACAAACCTTGATGCCAGGTGATCATGCCAGAATAGGCCGCGGCAACAAGCAGGGGATAGTGCACTGTAATGCCGCGGCGAAGGCATGAATTTGCGGTTTCACGTGCCACAACACCACCGACAATCAAACACATGCCCCATGAAAACAACCCTGCGAACGCCGGAACGAGGTAAGCAAGCGCATAAGCACGTGCTGGAGTTGTCGCCAATTCAACGATAGCAAGAATGCCTCTGCGAACCACGGGGGTTTGAGCTAAAACCAAACCCGTGATCAAGATCATCGCCATTTGGGCCGCGAACGTCTGCAGCTTCCAGAACCCATTTCCCCAAGCATCAACCGCTTCGACAGGCGAAGCCTCGGCAAGAACAATCGCCAAGACGAATGTGAGAGCTGACAGCAAAATGGCGAAAATGAAGGCATCGGGCATATAGCGCTGCGTTAAGGCGACTAACGGCCGGGCTAAGGCCTGCATAACTCGATTAAAAATGCCAACGTTTGCAACGTCGTCAACTTGACCCTCACTGGTCGACATATCGATCCCTCCCCATTTGCGCACTGTTGCTCTTTAAAACACGGTCGATTTGCAGTGCCACATTGTTGATTATTTCCAATTTTTCGCCAGGATAACCCTTTAATGCCTCCAAGGTCACCTGAAAGAACCTGCCAGCACAGCAATCCCAAACGCTATGTCAACAAGCAGCCAGGCATTCATTGAGCGCTCGATCAATAATTACTCAGCTCAATCCCACGAGTTTTCCACAACAGCCCATTAACACAAGGCGTTGGATTAGAGCTGAATGTGGCTGGAACCGCCCTTTGGTGGCTCATTTACCCAACCTCGCTGCCCGCCGTCCTTAATTGCCTGCACCAAATTTACCAAAAGAAAATCAGTCGAATTGGCAGCGTTTCATGTTTCTCAAATGAGAGGCTTTGACCATTTATCCTAAACAAAAGAGAACCGCCAATTCTGCATCAATCTGATACTTCGCGAGTTTTATTGGTTTCTTTTAATTTCTAATTGGCACAATCTGAATACATCTTAACTCTATTGATGAGAAATTCCGCCTCACAATGGAACAACAGAATATTTTTTGTTATCGATTTTGGGGGAAGTCATTTTCCTTGTTTTCATCTCATTGAGTGGAGTATTTTTCTATGAAAATTGTAAGCGTATTGAGTGCTGTTGCAGCAGTCGCATTGATGTCTTCAGCAGCATCAGCTGGCGGATTCAAGTACGGCAGCATCGGTGGCAACTACGGAACTTTCGCAAACATCAACGGCAGCGCTTTCGGTGGCGCAAAATCCTACAGCTACTACGGTGGCTCAACAAGCAGCGAAAGCTACATTGATGTGAATACTTATAAGGGCTACGGAACTTCTGGTGCATATGGCTCAACAGGCAACCAGTCATCATTCACTGGCTACGGCAGTGCTCACTCACAATCAGGCATCTCAGCAAGTGCTGGCGTTGGCTATGGTGTTGGTGGTCAATATGGTAGCTTCAAAAAGCACTAATTAAGACTACAATTTGCTAAGCTAACAAAAGCCCCGAGTGCAACAATCGTGCTCGGGGCTTTTTTATTTTTCCATTTCAATTTCATATAAATATTTATTCTAATTTTAATTAAGTTGATTTGTTCCCACAATGATTGTTCTAAAATTAATTATTAATATTGTCCTAAAATATACTCTCAAGTTGAACCGGCGCAATTAATGCTTTCCTCTTTCATGATATTTTTTTGAAGGGGAGTTTTGTTGTGAAGTCCATCATCAGTATTGCGTCTGCGGCGTTTATTCTCGCATTCGCTCATTCGATCACGATTGCAAATGCCGGCGGCTTCTCGCGCACAACGGGCGCTGGAGCTTTTGGTGCTGCCAGCTCAGGCACGAGTGTCAACGTTCGCTCAAAATATGCAAAATACAAATCCAACACCTATGCCAACACATCCGTGCAAGTCCTTTATGGTGGCAGGATCGCTATCGGCAAAGCAAAAGCTGGCAGCCACACCTCGTATTACGCCAAGGGGAAGTCGAAATTTAAGCAGTGGAAGCAAACGAAGGCGAAGGTCTACGCCAAAGGTGGAAACGTCCTCGCAAAAGCGCGCACATCGAATTACGTGACGATTCGGGCAGCCGGCAAAACCTACGTCGTAAGCCACGAAGTCGCCCGTTCAATTGCGCGATTTACGCCACTCGGCACAACTGCAGCGGCATCGTCAAACACCTACGTCAGCGGTGCGAGCAGCCAATACTTGGGCATAACAACGGGTGGAACAGCAAGCGCTGTTGTCCGCATAAAGCGTTGATATATAGGCCTAATAGATCAAGAAGTCGTCGCATGATCCGTATGCGGCGGCTTTTTTATTGCGCACAGCCCACTGTTGCAGAGTTCCAACGCCGGTCAGCCAAATTTAGCCTTCTGTCCACAATTGCTTCGCATTCTACCTTTCAGGCGGGTAGCACTTCTAAGTATAAATGTTAGAGATTTGTTAACGGATCGCTATTTTGTGTTTTCAGGCGATCCGATTGAGTTTTCAAAAATAGCAGTGGCCGCTTGTATGCGTTCCGGCCAAAACCAAATCATTTTGATTGGAGCGCACTATGATTCGCTTTGCCCTATTGCATCTAGCGATCATTACTCTGGCGACGACACTTGTCGCGACTTCCGCCTCAGCGCAAACCCGGCCAATCGGTCAGCAACCCTTTGGTGAAAGCGCGAAGCTATTGAAGGGTAAGTCAGCTGGTGACTTCAGCGGCGCCGTCGGCTTTACGGTTGCACCAGGCGTTATTGTTACGCCAACGGCATACTTTGAAGTTGGGCACGATTCTAACCCTGACCAGAGCTTCACACCTGTTAATGCTGCCTTTGGTCGCACTGGAACAGGACTTTCGTTGACCAAAATCGGTCGTGACGGCGCTGCAAACGTTACAGCATCTGGAAGTTGGCTTGGTCTAGACGACGAAACGATCCGAGATAACCGCCTGCAAGGCAGGGTCGCAGCCAATGGCGTTTACGCACTGATGCCTGGCCTCACGATATCTGCCGGTGGCTTTGTCGAACATGACGAAATTGACTCCATCGAAGACGATGTTGCAGCCGCCTTCACTGAATTGACTTATAGCGATGATTACACAACAGCCTTCGTTCGCGCGCGAATTATCGACGTACAATATCTGACCGATACACCAGCCCCTGCAGGCACTCCGCCTCTCCTCATCCCACTGTTTAACATTTCGAACTTTGATGCCCAACGGCGTGAGATTTCAGCCGGTATTTTGCTTGGCAATAACAAGCCAGTTGCACCATATATCGAAGGTGCTGTGGCAAAGGTCGATTATACGGATCAAAGGCTCGAGGCGTTGATTGATCGCGACGCAGACGACTACCACGTTAAAGGTGGTCTTCGCGTGACTGTATCGCCATCGCTTCAAGCCGATATTGGTTGGCGTTTTAACCGCCGCGAACTCGACGATACGACGATCAGAGGTTTTTCGTCGAGTTACTTTGACGGCAGTATTCGTTGGACACCATCTCCCTTCTTCTCTGCCTATGTAACAATCGACAGAATCATCGATGAACCATCGACGCTCATTGGTCGACTTGGCGATGTAAAGGGACATGAAGCTGGCCTTACCTACATTCCTGCCGACCGCTTCAAGCTGACAACATCAGCGCGTCGTGAACTGATTGAGGAAATTGGTTCAAACACCTTGTTCCGCCGTCGATTGCTGTTCTCTGAGCTGACATACGACATGTCACGCTTCACACAGCTCTATACCGCTCTTGGCTACGAGATTGTTGAAGAAGATCGCTCGGACCTCGAGTACGACCGCTTTCGCATCGGTGTTGGCGCGCGAATTCGTTTGGGCGAAAGACAGGACGGTGAAGACTTATTCGGGGATCGTTCGAAACTGTTTGCAAGACCAAGTTCGTTCCATTTGCCAGGCGGTGCAGAATTGCGCACGTCGGTTGGTTACAGCCGACTAGACTTGGCAAGCACAAACATGACGACGCTCATCTCGGGTGTGTTCTTCGACCAAGCTGTAACCCAATTGGAAGATCACAGTGGTGAATTCGACGGCGTTCGCACTGATGTTGAACTTAGAAAAATGGCGCGTCATCAATTTGGCTCTGGACACTCATTAACCTTCGGTGCCGGCGCATTCTACGCTTTCTATGATGAGACAGAGACTTCAAGCTGTACGTTCGGATTGACGACAGACTGCGCATTCGTCAACATCGATGACTTTGACCGTACCCGTGAAAACAACACGGGTCCGTTTGGTGTCCTGGAAACGACGACCGGCCGCCGCGTGCATCATTGGGGGCTATCGCTCGATGCGAAACTGGGCCGCATGCATGGCGGTAGCTTTAAAGACGACCCTGTGTTGCGGGAATCACCACTTAAAACTGGTCTTGCATTCCGCGCCATCAATCAGGACATCCGCCTGTTCGCCATCGACCGATCCGTGCCTGATCCGGTCGACTATCGCGAGGATCTCAACACTTACTACTATGGTGGTTTTGTCGGCGTTGATCACACCTTCCAGCTTCAAAACGGTTTCAGCCTACAGGTCGATGCCGAAGCTGGGGTCTATTACGCACATACCGATTATGAGGGTCGTTACGTTGCCTTTATTCCAATCGGCGGCACACGGTTTGTCGTTGAGCAAGGCGGTATCGACGATGGTGATAACGAGACGGCATTCATCGGTAGTGTGCGCCTTGATCTGATGAAACAGTTCTCATGGGGTCGTCTCGGCGCATTTGGTGAAGCGGAATACCTGAGCTACACACCACGCGTTCGTTATAACAACAACGATGAAGCCGGTGGCTCACCATTTGGCATCCAAGGCACGCAGGTCGGCACCGAGCTCGATAGCCAAGACGCGTTCGCATATACCTTTGGTGTCAGCGCGACACTGCCAATCAACTAAATCACCCATTCGAGGTGAAAACAAAATAGGGGCGAGCTCAGGCTTGCCCCTTATTTTTTGCCATTCTCTTGCAATCGATACGGGGATTAAATTGACGCGTTAAGGACGCATTAAAATTATTCGATCCTTGCTTCGGTCTCAGATCAACTGAAATTAGATACCTGCGAACGAACACCCATTGCGCAAGCCACGAGCACACTACGGGTCAGCGCTGAGGCCATACCAAACGAATATATCATCATCAACACGCAACACATCAGTTAAAAGCCTGAAGCCCCGTCTGCGCGCGCCCAAGGATCAACGCATGAATGTCGTGTGTCCCTTCATAGGTATTCACGCTCTCTAAATTCATGACATGTCGAATAACGTGATATTCGTCAGCGACGCCATTTGCACCGTGCATGTCGCGCGCGACCCGCGCCACTTCCAAAGCTTTGCCACAGCAATTACGTTTAATCATTGAAATGTTTTCCGGCGGACAGCGACCTTCATCGAGCAACCGACCAATTCGCAAACAAGCTTGCAGCCCGAGTGTGATTTCAGTCTGCATATCTGCAAGTTTCTTTTGTACAAGCTGCGTTGCTGCCAATGGACGGCCGAACTGATGGCGATCAAGAGTATATTGTCGGGCAGCATGCCAGCAGTACTCTGCTGCACCCATCACCCCCCAAGCGATCCCGAAACGAGCTTTGTTAAGACAGCCGAAAGGTCCTTTAAAGCCCGCAATTTCTGGGAAGATGTTCGTCTGCGGAACAAAAACCTTCTGCATCACAATTTCGCCGGTCAAACTCGCACGCAATGAAAATTTTCCATCGATCTTATTCGCGCTTAAGCCTTCCATACTCTTCTCAAGGATGAAACCGCGAATTTGCCCATCCAGCTTCGCCCAAACAACAAACAGATCGGCAATGGGGGCATTCGTGATCCATGTTTTGGTGCCAGATAACAAAAACCCACCATCAACCTTTTCAGCACGGCACCTCATTCCACCAGGATCGGAACCATGATCGGGCTCTGTCAGGCCAAAACAGCCAATCAACTCACCTCGCGCCAAAAGTGGAAGGTATTTTTGTCGCTGCTCCTCCGTCCCGTAGGTGTAGATGGGATGCATCACTAATGACGATTGCACGCTCATGACCGAGCGGTAGCCTGAATCAACACGCTCAATTTCCCGCGCAGCAAGCCCATACGATACGTGGCTCACACCCCCACCGCCATAATCAACTGGAATCGTGGGTCCGAGCAATCCGACTTGACCCATTTCCTTCACGATCTGAGGATCAAATTGCTCATTACGATTGGCCGAAAGAATGCCAGGCATGAGCCGATCTTGAGCGTATTTACGTGCTGTGTCTTGGACCAGTCGTTCTTCATCGGATAATTGGTCTGCGAGTAAGAGCGGATCGTCCCAAACAAATTCAACTTTTCCCATATGTCGGCCAGCACTTTCCACCATCTAAAAATTCCACCCATGTTGTAAAAAAAAAGACACTGCCAAACTCTTCGACGACCAAGGAGCCACCGTAATTGCCGCGCTATTTCATGTTTGCATCTTGCGGCAGCAGTGAGCAATAGTAAATCAGATATCCTCTGAGACCCTGAACCCAAGGTTTGAAATGTTACCAGATAAGAAAGAACAAACAACCGCACTCGGACACTTACGCGTACTCGACCTAAGTCGGATTTTAGCTGGTCCATGGACGACACAAGTCCTTGGGGATCTCGGTGCAGACGTCATAAAAATCGAACATGCAAATGGTGACGACACGCGCCAATGGGGACCACCATTTGTTGAAGAAACTGGTAATGACGAAAGGGATGCTGCCTACTTCACAGCCTGTAACAGAAACAAGAAATCCATAATTGTCGATTTTGGAAAACCAGAGGGAAGTGACTTAATCCGACAAATGGCAGAGCACTGCGACATAGTGATCGAAAACTTCAAGGTCGGAACTCTCGCCAAATATCGTCTCGATTACGAATCCTTAAAAGCTGTGAATCCCAAACTGATTTATTGCTCCATTTCCGGCTTTGGCCAAGTTGGACCCTATGCAGATCGCAGAGGCTACGACTTTCTGATCCAGGGTATGAGTGGCTTGATGAGCATCACCGGTCAACCGGACGGTCAACCTGGTACCGACCCAACGAAGGTAGGTGTTGCAGCAATGGATTTAACCACCGGCATGTATGCAACGGTATCAATTCTAGCAGCACTTACTCATCGCGACCGCACAGGACAAGGACAGCATATTGATTGCGCACTCTTTGACTCCGGCGTCGCGCTTTTGGCGAACCAAGCTTCCAACTGGCTCGTCGGTGGCGTTACACCAAAACGGATGGGAAACAATCACCCCAACATTGTTCCTTACCGCACTTATGAAGTGAGCGACGGGCACGTCATCATTACCTGCGGTAATGATGACCAATTCGTGCGCCTTTGCCAGGCGCTTGGGTTATCGCATCTGGCCAGCCAAAAAGACTACGCTCGGAATGAAGATCGGATGAAAAACCGTGACGCCTTAGACACGTTGATTGGCGACGCTATCGCTCACATGAACCGCGACCAGGTTCTAGCAATTGTGCAAGCCGCTGGTGTCCCTTGCGGACCAATCAATACTGTTCAAGAGGTCTTTGCAGACCCCAACACAAAAGCGCGTGGTCTTGAGATCGAAATGACGCGCGATAAGGGCGAAGTTATTCGCTCTGTAGCATTTCCAGCGCGCCTTAGCGAAACGCCGGCAACATACCGACGGGCGCCACCAAAATTGGGAGCCGATACTGATGACGTCCTGGAACAGGTTCTAAAGTTATCACCCGGCCAGATCGCCAAACTTAAGGAAAAGAAAGTGATCGGTCAGACTTAGACGTTAACACGTAATCTTTGGTGTTATTTTTTTCCCAATTGTCCGCAGGTTTTTTGGTTGCAAGTCAGGCGGGCATCGGCGCTCAACACACGCCGAAGCTTCGCCTGACAACCTTCGCAGATGTCTCAGTTCTAATTCGTGTGAATGAACCCATAAGAAATATTGCTTCGGTCAGCGCCTTCGGCGTCATACCTGGCACGATACTCAGCCAAACGATCACCGGCATAATGGGCGACTGTGGCTTCTTCATCTGAGAAACCATAAAGCTTTGCAGAATTCTGGCCGAAGATCGCCTTCTTCGTATCCGAAAGACCGTCACCGAGCGGGGCAAATCTATAACGCTCCCGCAGGTCTTCAGAAATCTCCATCCTGCGAAACGCTTCAATCTGCCATTGTGGAGAACCGTACCAAACAGAATCCGTTCCCCACACGACGTGGTCAACACCAAGTCCTTTGATAAGAGTTCCCATCAACGCCGCAGCGTGGCGTGGATGCGTTAAACACGTCGTTGCAAACGTTGTCCCGATGTCACCATAGACATTGGTCAAACCATGCTTTTGTGGAATTTCAGCAAGATCAGAAACCCAGTCGATACGCCCCGTTTTTTCGAAATTTTCGATATGCTCTTCTGGCGGCACGGTAAGGGGCTTTAATGCGGAGTGATAAATAATGAAATTGAGGTCCGGCCAGTCCTTAGCCGCTTGTGCAACATCGTCAACCATCGCATGACGCCATGTATCACGGAAGCTTTCTTCATAGTTGGAAGGCAACAGCCCTTTGTGGATACAAACGTTGCGAATACCGGCCTTCAAGGTCCGCTCATAAAATGGATAGATGAGTTTCTCGTCATCTAAGCGATATGGGAATTTCGATGGGTTCAATGGATCGCCAACCGTGTAACCCTTCCAACTATCAGGGCGATCTTTTTCTATGACGCGATCAACCTCATCCAGCCAGCCGTCTTTACCAGGTTGGAAAATCGCATGGCGCAACAAACGGCGCGACCCGCACATTTTGTTGATACGCATAGCGCCGTCAACCAGTTGTGGATTCGACAGAAAGATATTGTCGGGATTGTCGGCCGTCGCACTCGATACAAGACCAATCGTGGTATCGCTATCGAGAAAGACTTCTTTGACAAAATTATTCATCTGGAAATCTTGAAACTTGACTTCACCATCTTCCGAGATGTCTGGGTTGCCGTATATGGCGCCAAATTTTCGCAGTCCCAATATGCCATCCCAATTGTAGTCGTCATCGATAAAGTGCATGTGCCCATCAAATATGAATTGGTCGGTGTAACGTGCAGCCAATTCCTTTGCGGCACCAGCATCAGTTGTCTCAGCTTGGGCGACATTAAACACATCACCGTAGACGACATTCATTGCAGCAAAAGCCGTTGCAAATCCAAAACTGCTCTGTAAAAAACTTCGCCGATCCATGCCAACTTTACCGGCACGCTCTTCAACCATGTCATCAATTAAGGCTGCGACCTGGCGTTGTTGAGGTGTTTGCGGCATCGGTCGATATTCACCGTTGGACACGACTTGATCGGGGATCGGACGACGCTCAACATCGTCGCGTTTTGCCAACAATTCCGCTCGTTTACGATCTTCCTCTGTCAACCAAGTCATGGGATACTCCTCCAAACTAAGCTTTTTGAAGTGACGCAATAATCTCAGCCTATATCGAGTGTGTGTGCTACTCAATAACGTTTCAATCGCTCGAATAAATATTTCATTTTTCATCAACTGGCGTGTTAGAACACTCTTGGTTGCGACCTCAAATATGCGCGACGTGGCTCACCAGGAAAAACCAATCCAATGGACCAATTGACAACCTGGCGAGCAGCAACAATCGCGTTGTGAAAGTTTCTATGAACGAAAACGCCATCTCGATTCCTGCCGAATGGGCGAAGCAAAAGGCGATTTGGACAGCTTGGCCGGCCGACCCTGGAGAATGGAATAATGATCTTGCGCCACCGCGCCGAGATGTCGCCGCCCTCGTGCACGCACTTGGACCAGAAAATAGCGTGCGCGTGTTGGTCAATGGTGAGGAAGCGGCTGCATCTGCAAAAGAAGCGGTTGGCAGCGTCGCCAAGCTTGTTGCGGCAAACTACGGTGACATCTGGTTGCGCGATACCGGACCGATTTTTTCCAAACGCCACGACAAGCACTTGGCTTTACGGTTTCAAACAAACGGCTGGGGTGAAAAATTCGACCTTCCCGGTGATGCAACTGTCGGAGATGAAATCGCGGAGTATGCGAATACTCCAATCCAGCGGTATAATTTTGTACTCGAAGGTGGGGCCTTGGATCATGATGGTTCGGGGACGTTTCTGACAACCCGTCAAACCTTGCTCAATCCCAATCGCAATGGATGGACCCGGGCCCAGGCAGAAGCAGCCCTCGCAGACGCGCTTGGAGCACAGAAAATTATTTGGATTGACGAAGGCTTAGTTGGTGATCACACGGATGGTCATATTGATAACATTGCTCGTTTCGTCGCGCCCGGCCATGTCGTATGTCAAGCTCCAGAGGGGGGCGATGATCCCAACAAAGACGTTCTGGAACAAATTGCATCAACGTTGGAAAAATCATCGGATAAGTCTGGACGCAAATTAACCGTCACGCGCATACCCGGAGTCGGCCTTTACAAGAACGAAATTGGTGAAACGTCTCCAGCCTCACATATGAATTTCGTTATCGCCAACGGCGTCGTCGTCATGCCGGGATACGCAACAAAAACGCAAAATGCCGCTCGGGACGCTCTCCAAGATGTCTTTCCCAATCGTCGGGTCATCGCTGTACCTTCGCGCGGTTTGTTAGGGTATGGCACGGCAGGCGGTGGATCTTTCCACTGCATCACACAGCAGGAACCTTGGCTATGACACAACGTTTAACAACCGTCGCAGCGCTACAAAGCTCATTCGGTCAGGACACCGATGCCAATATCGCAAAAACCGAAGCGCACATCCGGAAAGCGGCCGCCAAAGGTGCCCAAATCATATTGCCATCCGAATTATTTCAGAGCATTTATTTTTGCACCCACCAAGATCCCAAATGGTTTGACATGGCCCGTGAGGTCGAAAGTCACTCATCTGTGAGAACCATGCAGGCGTTGGCAAAAGAACTTGGCGTTGTCATTCCCATCTCCTTTTTTGAAAAGGACGGACCAAATTATTACAACAGCGTCGCTATCAGTGATGCCGACGGAGAAATTCTCGGCGTTTATCGCAAAAGTCACATTCCAGATGGCCCCGGATACCAAGAAAAATACTATTTTCGACCGGGCAACACCGGATTTAAAACCTGGCAAACTGTATTTGGGAAAATCGGCGTCGGCATCTGCTGGGACCAGTGGTTTCCCGAATGCGCGCGCGCAATGGCCCTGCAGGGGGCCCAAATTTTGTTCTATCCGACAGCAATTGGTTCCGAGCCGTATGACGTTGCCCTTGACACACATTTACAATGGCAACGCGCGATGCAAGGACATGCTGTTTCCAACGCCATTCCGGTTGTAGCAGCAAACCGCATCGGCTTAGAGAACAATGACGGCCTGAAACAAGAATTCTACGGACACTCATTTATTGCTGATCACACGGGCACGATTGTTGAGCAATTGGGGCCAGGCAAGGAAGGTTTCATTTTGTACAGCTTTGATCTGGAACAGATTGAAACTTATCGCGCAGATTGGGGATTTTTCAGAGACAGACGAACGGACTTATATCTCCACCACGCGTCATAGCGCCAACGCTCACAAGCTCGAAAGCGTACTATTTGTAGTTTTGAGAACGGTTTTTTAGCAATTGGTAAATTATTTTAGAAAAATTATGCACAACGAGGGAGAAACATTTCTTCTGCCGCGTTGGAGACCGCATCAAAAAATTTTTGATTTAGTAGATATTAAAGAACCATTACATGACCCTCTCTCCGGCCTTAAAGCACGTATTAATCATTGATGACGATCCGACCCTTCGTGAGGTGCTGAAATCCTTCTACGAGGATCATGGCGTTGAGAAAATCTCGACAGCGGAAGACGGCAAAAAAGGTCTGGAAATTCTTGAGGTATATGGCGACACAATCGATTTGATTTCTACTGACCTCAACATGCCTGATATCGACGGGATTGAATTCATGCAGCGCATACAATCGCTGCAATTTAAAATTCCAATCATTATTGTGAGTTCGGCCCATAGCACCATCATTAGGTCAGCGGAGGTCTTAGCGAAAAATTACAATGTGCAGTTGTTGGGGATACTGGAAAAGCCGATCAAACCACATGCACTTGAAACTATTCTAGCGCCATATCTCGATAGCTAATTCTAGTTTGGTCGCTATTCATCCCAAATTGTCCCCACAACGCTTATTCAAATGGGAATACGAGACACTCTAGACTGCCTCAGGGACAACACCTTCTGAGCAGTACGTCTGTAACATCTCGTCTGTTGAAACAGGGGTCATGCCACGTTGCACGCCAGCCTCGGCTGAAATCTCCGTTTCACCATTGCCTGCAGTAAACTCAATTGTCTCACTCATGCTTCCACACAAAACAACACAGATGTTGCACCTTTACGGTGGAACGCACTTGGCCTTGAATTGCGATTTCGCCAGGAGCCCTATGTCGGCACAAGAAAAGCGAATCGAACGATCGCGTTGGTCGACGAAGCCAAGACCAATTCTTCGCGACATTCTCGCGTCGTCATCGTTCACGCGTCGTCCCGGCGATCAAATTTTCTGCAATAAGTTGTTTCAACACTAAAGAAGACTTATCTATCACCCGCTTCAATTTCAAAGGTCAAACGACTCAATAATGTCGCGAACGATGTTGTCGAATAATTTAAAATCTTGTTGGTTTGTCGCAAGCATCATTGCGCCTTGCATTGAGGCAACGAGGTGTTGACCCTTGCGAAGTCGTTCGGCTGGGCTCATTGAAGTCGGCAAAGCGCTTTGTACCCAGGCAATATTCTTTGTGAAAAATTCAGCGGCAGTTTCCGACACACTGTCAGGGATACCACCACTCTCCGCCGCCACCATTCCACACAGACAAAATTTTCGTGTCGTCAACAGCGACTGGCGATACACTTTTGTATGCGCCGCGAGCAAAACACTTGGGTCTGTGGAATTGCCGGTTTCCTTGTCCAACTCTTCAAAGAACTGGTCCGAGTATCGTTGTAAGACAGCGACAGCAAGGTCTTCTTTGCGTGGAAAGTAATGGTGTACACTTGAACTCTTAATACCAAGCTCATCGGCAAGGTCACGAAAGCTCACGGCGTGATAGCCTCGCCCGCGCACGTTGCTCTCCGCAACATCCATCAGTTTGTCGAGTGTACTGCTCAAAGCCGTCACCAATTTACTTCCACTGCTCTAACAATAAATAGCATTGATCCAACCGGTCCGGCAATGCAGGACCACCTTAATTGATTGTTGCGCGGCATAATGCGGACAGGGGAGAAACCCTATTTCAAGGTTCCAAGCCTCATTTTATACGTAGATCAACCGATTCAGCGATACCGTCACCCCCTGGCATGAAAATTGAGCCGGGACGGCGTAACTGAATTCAATTTTGTGCTATTCGTTAACGCCCAAATACCAATTTTTACCACACCAATCGGCTCTCGCGAAAATTCCACAATGATCCTTTTCAAAACATCCAAGTCGATGCCATGACTGGTCAAAGTTCCGTGCGCTAGTGGTTAATTGTTGTTCGATTGGCACTGGGCCCAACATTCAGCAACGCACTTAGATGTTTTGCTTACGGCCACATTCTACCTACTATGCGCGACGCGCCTAGCTAGATAATTCAAGCCAAACAACTTAAACACGCGTGCATAAATCTAAGCCACACACCCTCTGTCGAACGATCCTGATGGTCTAAGAGCCAGCCTTATCGGGCTTCTCTTCTACAGGACCACCGGCTTCCAGCCATGAGTTAAAACCCTTGGTGATGTGAGAGGCGTTTTCAAAGCCCATGTTTTGTAATGTTTGCACCGTCAGTGCCGAACGCCAACCCGAGGCGCAATGAAAAATGAATTTCGCATCTTTCTCAAAAATGTCTTTGTAGTAGGGGCTCTTTGGATCGACCCAAAATTCAACCATTCCCCTAGGACAATGAAAACTTCCGGGAATAAAGCCAAATTTCTGACGTTCCCGCACATCCCTAATATCGACGATGACGACATTTGGATCCCCAACCAATGCGATCGCACCTTCGGCATCTATCTCTTCAATCTCAGCGCGCGCGTCACTAACGAGCTCTGCGACAGTTACCTTCAAGTTTTTATTCGACATACAAAATTTCCGCGTTGAATTCATTCAAGCCAATAAACTATCACGTTCTTGAGAGACCTGACACATAGACCCAGAAGCAAATCATTTACAAAATCCCGTTCCAATTTCTCAAACAGGCTGCTTTGCAGCAAATTCAGAATAAGATAGATTGATCTAAATCCATTATGGGCTGTAATTAGGGTAACTAATTTTGCTACAACACCATCATAAATACCGCATGGGAATGTCGAAGCAGGGCCTTTGTTGGCCGTTGCAAACGACTTTGTATGCGAGCTTTGCTCTTGTATTGTACGGGCTATTTTCAGTGCCAGGTGCGGCTGACAATTACAACAAGCCCAAAACGCAAACGCAAAAAATAACCAGCCCGCTCGATATCGGATGGTCTTGCCGCACGAGCGATCGCTCCGACCGCACAATCCGTCTTTGCAGTCAGATCATTCGAACACCAGACACTGCCCCAAAGAAGCTGCTTTTTGCTTTAAACAAGCGCGCAAGGGCTTGGATTGTGGAAGATGAATTAAGGATCGCGATTGCAGACTTCAGCCAAATTGCCAAACTAAGCGCCACGCCTAATGATGCAATATTTGAGCGCGCAAAACTTTACTTAAGGCTTGACGACTTCGAGAACGCGAAAAATGATTACTCTACACTCATTGCCCGCAACGCCAAGCTTGTGACGTCTTACTGTCGACGTGGACTTGCCAAACTGAAGCTCAAGCAACATCAATCCGCCATTGAGGACTACAACGCAGGCCTGAAAATTGATCCAACACGCCTTGATTGCGTTGTCGGGCGTGGCGATGTCTTTGCCGAACTTGGACAACACGAGAGAGCCCTAGCTGAATATGCTACAGCGATCGAGACGAACGAGCGTTATTGGGATGCCTATTTCCGACGCTCGGAATTACATAAAAAGCGTGGCGACAAACATCTCGCCATCGCAGATTATTCAAGAATTCTGCAACTTGACTTCCTGAACCTTCGGGCGGCGAAAGCGCTACGCGCACTCGGCGTCATCCACCCATATCCGTAGCGCCTTTTCGGATTTCAGAGGCTTGGCGTTGCACCAATTGAAACTTTCAAGAATCCAAACCCATGTCTTCGTGAATGCCCATGAACACCGTCACCGAGCCAGCACGAATAGATATTCGAAAAAAAGTGCGTGAATTGCCATGCACCAACCTTTGGCCTGATCACATCTTAATGTCCACAATCAAAGGGTCTCATCACCCAACGGTTCTTACAAGCCCGGTGGTTTGCGCATCCACCGATAGCCATTACGGCCTAATCCTCGTCCCACCTCAAACAGGGCCCTCATATAGTCACGATCAAAAGGCTCTTTACTTGCCAGTTTGAAGCTTTTCGGCACTGACGCAATATTATAGCCAATCCCGTTGTTCTTTGCTTCGACGTAAACCTTGTACAAATCGCTGATGGCCTGTTGTTTTGTAAGGGTCGACAATGACCGGCGGGCAATTTCGGTGGCCGTCGCTTTGGTCGCTGTCCACTTCGGTGAAAGTTGATTGTTCATGATAATGTAGAGTTGAAAATCTGTGCCTTTGATACTGCGACGAACAGAATCTGGCGCAACACTTCGCAATATCAGTTGTGGTGGCAGAAAAAAGACCTGCCCAGTGGTTCCACCGTCGACATGGAGTTCCTGAAGCCGTTGCCCGTCAGCGGCCACATCGATAACGACAGGTGGGAAGACGGCCGGGATGGAAGCGGAAGCGCGCAGTACGTTACGAAACAATTCTAATGATTTTTCATCGCCGCCTTTGGCAATCTTTCCCATATCCCAAACGACAGGCCGTTGGGCATCCAAGTTCGTTGTCCCGATGAGCAAGCGTCGACCTCTGTCATACTCACGCGCAATTGCCCGAAGCAATTCCATGTCCACATACTGAGCAACAACAGCTTCGAATTTACGCGCATCAGCGATCGATGCACCGCCCAAAAGTCCTGCGATCAATTGTGGTTCAACAAGCTCGTTGGTACTGTACTGGGTGTATATTTCTTCCAACTCACGGTCGTATTGCGGACCCAAGAATGCAAATGGAGCAGCTAAAGCCCCCGTGCTAATACCTGTGACAAGGTCAAATTCTGGTCGCTGGCCCGTCGCCGTCCAGCCAGAAAGTAAGCCTGCTGCAAACGCGCCGTCACTTCCACCGCCAGAAATTGCCAAAAACCGTGCCTTTTTACGGCGCCCATTTTCGAAAACATTTGGTCGTTGGATTTTTGTCTGTTCAAAACCTTTGCGCAGCTCACTTGTAATGTTTTTAGGCAGCGCATCGCCCCAATAGCGAACGTCCGGCAGTCCTTCGACTTGAACACTGTCGACAAGATTTAATGGTACCGGGGTACGCACGAGTTGGGCTGCACATCCAGCCAGCAAAACAACCAGGCCGACCATCAGGCAAACCAGCTTCAGCTCTTCCAAACGGCGGACAAACTTATACAACACCGCCCCCAACCGCCCCACTCCTTCGCTCACACACTCTGCTTGCAAGGGCCAACTCAAACACGACGTTACCCAATATACCTATTGAATATGATAGCGACCAAATCAGATCACCCAATAGTTTAACACCAAATTTGCTCTGCCGCGGGCACACAAATGCAGAAATTACGACAGCAAATTGCAAGATACCCCGCAGTTGAGCTGACATCTTTGAACTTACTCCACATATATATTGCATCGCAAAGCCCGCAATAGTGCGCCTTGTGAGGAGGCTCATCCGTGGGCACACGATGGCAGTTTGAGAGAAGTTTTGGTTGAAATTTTTTTTGAGAACTTGCCGGAACAGTCGGCCCAATTACATTTGCATAAAGAGTTGAACTCAAAAAAATTCCAGCCATTGCAGGCGTTTGGGACAACTAGAGCTTGCCGTTCATGCAGCACCAGGCCTACACTCCGGATTACTTTGTTAAAATTAATAAAAGTTCTGAGAACACCGCGGCCTTCAAACCGTGACTCAAAATCTCCAGGAGAGATATATGACACAGAACCCGTTCGAAATTCCCGAGCAGTTACGCCAGGCGGCTGAAAAAAATGTCGAGCAAGCCTCACAGACCTACCATCAAATGATGGAAGCGATGACAAATGCGATGGGTATGTGGATGAACGCTGCACCGTCCAACAATGCGACACAAGGTTTCAAAGAAATCCAGGCGCTCTCAATTAAATTTGCCAACCAAAATACGGAGGCTGGACTGGCCTTGGCAAAAAAGATTGCGAACGCAAAAGGCCCCCAAGAAGTATTCACCTTGCAAAGTCAATTTGCCCAAGAACAGATGCATAACTACGCGCAACAAGCGCAGGAAATGGGGAAGTTAATTTCTAAGACCTCTCAACAGAGCCTTAAACCATAAATATTTTATAATTTGTACACTCCCAGGGTGTCTCGTGCGAGGCACCCTGGAGTTTCCAAATCTCAACAGTGGTTTCGTTATTGGTTTCGTTCTGCCACCAGCCGATTTTTCCCGTGCCCAATCTTGCGAACCTGTCAGCACAAAGTCTCATCCTCAAATTTGGCATTTGCCAGCTTGAGTAAAAAAACCAAGCATCAAAAAGCTTCACAGTTATGAGCCAGACAATTGGCTTTCTAAGCCTTTAGAATTCTGACAAGGTAATTTTCCACAAACTTTCAGCTATTGAACGGCAACGAACGGTGTTTGGCATTTTTCCACTGTTTCAATAACACCGGACGCAGGAGCTTCAATCGTACGCACACTCCAATCCTCGGCGCGCATTGTAATTTCACCGGTCAAGTTAAAGTAGGACGACCCAACAGCGCTAACCGCCTGGTACATAAGATTGCGGCGGATGATATTTACACCGCTTTCCTTCAACACATCACGAAATATCTCGTCGGCTTTTTGTTTGCGTTCTTCTGTTGGGGTTCCTCCAACGGAGTACAACCAGTCATGTACAACCGCAGCCTCCATATGATCACCCATCGGATCGATATAAAATCGCAAGTACCACGGTATCGTTGCGAAGTTAGTAAAGTAGTCGGTCGGAACTTTGATCACGTCACCGGTTGCATCATGACAATAAACAAAGTCTTTTGCGACTCTTCCAACACGCTGACCATCGGCACGTTCGGTCGGGTGAAACACGACATTTAAGCCGCTCGCTGGCAGGCCGCGTGTGCCAGGATTTTCGCGTATGCCTGGATTTTCGCAGTCACCAGTTTCACATTTTACCCAGGCAATAGTCTGGGATGCGCTTCTTGTGGGTGAGTCTAGAAAAACGAATGCCAAAACGGTCAACAGGCCGAGCAAACCCAACGCGACACCAATTTTTTTCATATCATTGATCCGATCAAAATTCCCGGAAAACAAACATCGGCGCAAAAGTTTAAACAAAATACGAGATCGGCGTTGCTCGCGACGCCAAACACGAGCAAGCATCCACTTCAAGACTAGTTCAGTCTTTGATTACGATCAAAACTCAGCCCATCACCTTGTCCACCCACCATCTGTTTTAGCCACGGTATCTCGGCAATCAGTGAGACAGGGTCCCGGTTCGATGTCACGGCGCATCTGTCAGCCCACTGTTGGCGCAGTGCGAAACCCTCGCAAATGAACGGCAAAGCAGGCTCAAGTGCGGCTGACATAAGAGGACAACGCCAAAGGTCGAGACGCACCCCGACCAACGCCCATCCTTTGCAAAACTGGGCGCGCCGAATTTTCCGCTGTTGTCCTTACTCCAGTAAACCCCGAGCGGCAGTATCCCAACGACGTGAGGACAGGGGCATAAGGCTGGGATCTCAAAAATATGACCCACGCCAAAGGCAATTAATTTTTTATTCTAAATCAATTAGTTAAATGGCTGGGGCGCCAGGATTCGAACCTGGGAATGTCGCTACCAAAAAGCGATGCCTTACCACTTGGCGACGCCCCAACACACGGTGCAAAGCACCTGAATCGAGCCGCAACATAGTCAACCTCGTATCGTCCTGCAATCCCTCGTTTGCTCCTGCGACAACCAAAGCTGGTGTTGCCCCCAATTACCCGCACTCAAAAGGCCAATTCCCGATAATCCAAGGCCTTGAAGCCGACATGACATCGCAAGAAACCCGCCCGTTGTCGCCCATGACACCGGGGTAACACCAGGCGCGGACAATTTCTAACCGATGAGATTAATGGCTTTGATCATTTGGCGATGGTGCATTGCCAATTCTCCGTGTGACAATGCACCATCGCTCGGCCAGCGCCTGGTATCATACCATCCCGCGAATCTTGATTCCGGCAGGCGAGACAGGCCCGCCCCTAATCGACAAACGAGCTTGATCAACATGACCGATAAACCTGAGTTCAAAACTTCGATGATCTTTGAATACGGGCAGCCTGCGGGAATGGCACCAGGCGTCGTCCGTCTCGTCGCCAACAATCCCGGTTCGTTTACCTTTAAAGGCACAAACACCTACCTGGTTGGCTCGACCTCGCTGGCAGTGATTGACCCTGGCCCTGAGGATGAACCCCACCTTGCGGCCATACTCAGTGCCGCCGGCAATCGCCCGATCACACACATCTTTATCACGCATCGCCACCGAGATCATGTTGACGGTTGCCCAGCGCTGGCCAAGGCAACAGGAGCGATCACGTTGGCAGCCCCACGCCCAAATCCTCCATCTCAATCTGAAAACAACCCAACCCCAAGCGGTGAAGGTTTTGTCGCCTTTGACTTCGAACCGGATGTCTCGCTGGCCGACGGCGATACGATCTCAGGCGAGGACTGGGGCATCGAAGCCGTCACAACGCCGGGTCACGCTCCCGATCACCTATGCTTTGCGCTTAATGGACAGGAGGTCTTGTTCTCGGGCGATCATGTCATGGCGTGGAATACGACGGTCGTTGCACCGCCGGAAGGGCGAATGGCAGACTACATGTTGTCGCTTGAACGTCTGCAATACAGAAAAGAACGACTGTACCTTCCAGGCCATGGCGGGCGAATTGAAAAAGGGCGGCGCACAACAAAGGCCTACCTCTTACATCGCAAATGGCGTGAGCAAGCAATTCTCTCGCTTATTCGCGAAGAGCAAACGACTGTTCGAGATATTGTCGGGAAAATCTATAAAGACCTACACAAGGATCTTTACACAGCTGCCGCCCTCTCCGTGCGCGCGCATGTTGAGCATCTTATTGAAAAAAGCCTTGTGACCGAAGATGGCGACGATAGTCCCGTTTCCTTCGATAACGCTTTGTTCGCCGTTTCGCCCGCCTCTTGCGTTTAACCTTTCGTTTAACGACCGGTTTTTGCTCCAGCTTGGGTTCGGCGACCGCCTTTTTGGGCTTAACACCGATAACAGTCGCCTCAAGCCGCGCCACGATTTCCTTTAACACCCGGCGCACACGCTTCGCATTACGCCCGAAATCATGCTTTCCGTATCGCGACGCCGAGCGAACATCGATACGCGCTGCGTTCTCCGTGCCGTAAACCCGCACGACCACATCGTCACGAAAACCCAAAATCAATGTGGAGTCGATCGCTTCAATGTATCCCGGCTGCTGCTCAGACTTGCCAGGCTGGGCTTCACGCACAATTTCCATTTCCAAACGACGAATGGCTTGGACAGCAACCTCGAATGTTTCATTTACAGAACGCCGAATAATCAGAGGCTTCAAATCCGGATAGGCGACCTTTTGTATAGTCGCGAAAGCCTCCCCCGGATACTGAGTAGAATTTGCACCCTCAGGCCGTTGCCTTGTCACGCGGACGAAGGGCGGTGGCTGTTCTGGGTGGGTGGTAACGTCGTTGATCGACGGTAACGACATCATGGTTGGTATGGCACTGGCGGGCCAAGCCAGAACGCCAAGCGCGATTAGAGAACCAAACACAATACGTGCCGCCCCTTCGCCACCGCGAAACCACATCACGAGGCTTGCAACTGCCGCCAAGATCAAAGCCAGAACGGCACCCGCAAAACCAAACCCCACCAGGTTCAACATCACTGGTGTCGGCATAGAAAACAGACGGTGCAGCATGAGGCCAGAAAGAAGCACGCAGGCGCTAAATACAGCCACCCGGCTTGTCCATAACGCCAATGGCGTTGGCTGTTCGGCTTCATAACTGTTTCGCATCACAGACGTCGTCCTGTTTGCAACGAAGACATAGAGACTACGTCTTCAAGCATGTCTTGCAAAGACGCTCTAGCTGGTCTGTTGCCAGCTGACAACGCCTTGTCGTCTCCTGCCTTGATGGCGGCCAACTTGGACGACTTTCGGACCCTGGAACAACTTCAGACGTGGCAATTGGGGCACTCTAGTGATCCCATTGGGAAAATACCATCTTCCAATCACCGCTTGGGCTAGGGTTTTCAACACTTGGAGCAACGCCGCGTGCCGGAGCCTCATTGAGGCGAATCAGGCCTGCAAGTATCGCTTTAGGTAGGCACACGGCTCACATCGTCGTCACAAAGGAGGTTTCCCCGTGATTGCGCGCGCGGTTGAAGCAATTGGGACACTGGCAGGTCTTCGCCGTCTGGCAAGTCTTCACCGTCTGACTGGACGTGTTTTTATTGCGCCGTGGTTGGCAAGGGTTTGGTGCGTTGCAGGCTGCATGACTTTGCTGTCATTGAGCTGTGCTCCAGGTGCTTATGCTCAATCGAGCGATACGAATAAGTCCACGAACGCGCAACACAATGAACCCGCCACACCAATACCGTCGCCAACGGGTCGCTCACCATCGCAAACGGCGATTGATGGCCAGGGGCAGACCTGGGCCGTTGATGCTTACCCGGAACCAGAATTTGACTATGATTTGATCCGTCAACCTTCTGATCAGTCCTCGGTTGCAAAATCACTACGTGTTGTGAGCTGGCACCTTGATGACGCGGTTTCTGCTGGCTTGATGGCGCGCAAAGTGCGGCCGAAAAAGACATGGCGCCACACATTTGGCGCAGAATTGAGATCCGACCCATCGATCGCAATAAGCCCGGCAAAGTTTGATGCTGACATCATCTTGTTGCAAGGCGTGCGCGACATACGAGAAGTGCGCAAATTATTCCCAGCTCGCAGTTGGAAAGTCATCGCCTCACGACAACTTTTGAAATCCCTCGATAATGTCCACACTGGGCAACAAAGAACATTGGCCCAAACCGGGGCAACCGCCATCGCCGTTCGCTATCAACGCGGCGTTCGGATCACCGCGGTCCGGCATTTGCAACAACTCACCAGCCAACCATCCGGAAAAAACCCTCTGTCCAACGCAACATTGGCAAAGTCCGATCCAGGGCACAAAAATGTTGCATCAACACGAGACGTTTCGTCGGCGGGAACCGCTGTTCGAATATTTTCAGGTGGTAAGGTCCGCTGGATTGCAAACGTCGCATTTTCAAAACTGTGTCGAGAAAATCCGAGCCAGTGCCGGGAATTTGAGGCCCTGGAGAAATGGCTAGAGACGACCGCCAGCACTACAGATACTTCCAACTTGCCTATTCTCGTTGCGGGGCAACTTCCAACGAGATCACCTTCGCAATTGAACCTGTGGACATGGCTGACGGATGCTCACGAAGCCTGCGCACACCAGCAAATTGAGTTGTCACCGATGACAAAAGACTTCCAAACGGAAGTTATCAATGAGGCCGCCTGCATCGTCGCGGTCACGCTCAAATAGGCCGGCGACAATCCCAAGAGACTTTTACGCATAACAATCAAACAGTTGCTATTGCTCCTTGCCTAGGGATAAAGCCGTTCTCGTTGCCACCCGTCTTTGACGTCTGATCTGTGAAAGACAATACGGTCATGCAGGCGGAATTCCCCATCATCCCAAAATTCGAATTGCAATGGAACGACACGAAATCCAGACCAATGCGAAGGACGTGGGATTGGCTTGTCGCCATACTGTTTTGTTAATTCGTCAACCTTGGCTTCCAATACCTCGCGCGATTGCAAAGGTCGCGACTGATCCGATGCCCAGGCCCCGATGCGACTGCCGCGTGGGCGTGTTTCGAAATAGTCATCGGCTTCGGCTGACGTCACGGGCGAAACGCGACCGCGCACTTTAATCTGTCGGCGCAAGCTCTTCCAATGAAACAACAAGCCAGCTTTGCCAGAGGCCAACAACTCTTTTCCTTTTTCACTTTCAAAGTTCGTGTAAAAGACGAACCCGCGGTCATTGGCACCCTTCTCATCAAGCCCTTTCAGCAACACCATGCGAACATTAGGAAGACCGCCCGCGTCAACCGTCGCGAGCGCCATCGCATTCGGATCATTCGGCTCACTGTCTTGGGCTTCGCCAAGCCACGCCTCGAACACATCATAAGGATCGTTCGCGTGGGATAGGTCGGACGTGAGCATTTCAAGAAACTCCTATGATCAAATACGATTGGTCGAGCAACTCACACAACACCTGTGGATAGCTCTTAACAAGAGCTAAATGCTGCCATGTTCGTGAAAGAAACGGGACAAACATTCACGGCGTCTTAACCAATACCAGTCAGACTGATCTTTGTCGGCAGCAGACCTCATCTGGTCACAGTTGAGCTGCGGGCGTTTTGAGTAGCTGTTGCGTTTTAGAGTTAGAGTGAGCGTTATGAGTTCTAAGTATTCGATGCTGCCATTGGCAGCCGCGACCATGACCGTATTTGTCAGTGTCGCCACAATATTTATTTCAACCGACCCGATTTACGCAGCCGAACCTCGCGGCACCAAAGCGCAATCCTGCCCGGCATGCGATGCCGTCAAGAAATGGGCCGCCAATCCTCAATTGGCAGAGCTCACGCCATCGCCAAATACGCCTCCAAACCAACCTGCCCTCGATAAAAGAGATCGGATCGCAGCCCTGGAAAGTGTTCAGTATGCGCTATCTGAAGTCGGAGACGGGTCGAGTTACGTCTGGCATCGCGGTCACGGCAAGCTCTCCGGCATCGTGCGTCCAACCGCCTCTTTCAAGGACAGTGATGGCAAAGTCTGCCGTCATGTCGTCGTGATGCTCACCTCTGGCACCACAAGCAAAAAGACCGAGGCTATCGCCTGTCGTCTAAAATCTGGAATCTGGCAACTCGACGGCTAGCCCTCAACCCGGTTCTTTTTGACACAGCAACTCCCCATCCTGCGGAAATTGCTCCAAAATTTAATCCCAGACCCCGCTTTGAAAACGGTCGTACGACCGTGTGCCTCATGCTACAGACGATTGCCGGTCTGGACCCTGTGATGCTTTTGTGTAGGATGCCGCGCGATACCGGTAACGACATAGTACGGAAGGCTTGACTACATGGGCGACGGCGCAACGAACTCCAGCGCAACCAAAGGCACCCTAATGGCGGGCAAGCGTGGCCTGATAATGGGCGTGGCCAACAACCGTTCGATTGCCTGGGGAATTGCCAAGGCCTGTGCAGACCAGGGTGCCGAAATCGCCTTCACGTATCAGGGCGACGCCCTGAAAAAGCGCGTCGAACCACTGGCAGAAAAGGTTGGGTCCACACTCGTCCTGCCTTGCGACGTGACCAACATGGCCTCTGTCGACAAAGTTTTCAATGATTTGCAAGCAGCTTGGGGCAAATTGGACTTCGTTGTCCATGCGATAGCTTTTTCCGACAAGAGCGAGCTTGACGGACGCTATGTCGATACATCGGAAGAAAACTTCCATAAGACGATGTTTATCTCCTGCTATTCTTTCACAGCAATCGCCCAGCGCGCTGAAAAGCTGTTAACGGACGGCGGTTCGTTGGTCACCTTGACCTACTACGGCGCTGAAAAAGTTATGCCGCACTACAATGTGATGGGGGTTGCAAAAGCTGCTTTGGAAGCCAGTGTCCGCTATCTTGCTTCAGACCTTGGTCCTAAAAACATACGCGTCAATGCCATCTCTGCTGGACCCATTAAGACACTTGCTGCATCAGGCATTTCCGATTTCCGCTAC
The DNA here is from genome assembly GCA_050633705.1 of Hyphomicrobiaceae bacterium. Taxonomy (GTDB): domain Bacteria; phylum Pseudomonadota; class Alphaproteobacteria; order Rhizobiales; family Hyphomicrobiaceae; genus JAJFHI01. Next base: position 88,538 of record JBOEGZ010000005.1, read on the forward strand.
ATTTTGAAGTGGAACGAATATAACTCTCCATTACGCCGCAACGTTACAATTGATGAAGTCGGCAGCTCTGGTCTGTATCTCCTCTCCGACTTGTCAAAGGGTGTATCTGGTGAGGTCCATCATGTGGATGCTGGTTATCATGTCCAAGGCATGAAAAACGAAGATGCCCCAGACCTAACGGTTCCACAAAAGTCCGAAAGCTAATTTCGTGCCCGATGGTTTAACGCTTTATTGCATTCGCCACGGCGAAACCGATTGGAACAAAGAACGCCGTTACCAGGGCCAGCGCGACATTCCTCTCAATGAGACGGGTCACAAACAAGCGATCAAAAACGGTGGCAAACTGGCAGGCCTTGGCCTGGACCTCACGTCACTTGATTTCGTCGCCAGTCCTTTGGGGCGCGCGCGCGAAACCATGGAGCACATTCGCGCTGAGCTTGGGCTACCGCCCAAAGATTATACCACTGACGCCCGTCTGAAAGAGGTTCACTACGGTGTTTGGGAAGGACAGCTTCTCAGCGAGCTGGCAAGTCGCGATCCTGACAGCCTCCTGGAACGACGCGCCGATCCATTTAACTGGCGACCGCAAGAGGGGGAAAGCTACGCAGACCTTCTCACACGTGCAGTTTCCTGGCTTGATACCGTAAGCCGCGACACTGTCGTTGTAACTCACGGCGGGATCAGTCGTGTGCTCCGCTGTCACGCTCTCAACCTTGACCCCAAAACACTGCTCGATCTGGAAGTGCCACAGGATCGTGTTCTTATTTTAGAAAAAGACCAAATGCGGTGGATCTAAGTTTCGGCTGAGACACCGCTATCATCTCTTCTGGGTATTTGAATTCTCAAACAAACGAGACGTATGTGCCCGCTTTGGGAAAACGCGACGAACTCCTGGAACAATCGTCGACTTCAGTTGAGAGACGGCGGCGTTACTATTCTCAGATGCTTTACTATTCTTAGATGCAGGGAGTTCCGCGCGCTGCTCAGGCCCAGTGCGTTGCTCCTTCAACGGTTGGCCAATTTCTTCTGCCGCCCGAATTTCACTCGCCCAACCTAAGCCTACAATCGAAATGACAGCGGCTAGTAAATAGATTTGTCGCTCTGCGGTTATCATCAGTCAGCCTAGTAGACCCGAATTAGCGAACAGAATTTCGCGTCTCACCGATTCCGTCAACCCGATGACCAATCAGACCCAAATTCAGATGAGTGTGATCGCCTGCAACCGATCTGACATCCAAAAGAGGCTCCAAATAGCAAAAAGGACCAGAGCAGCGGCCGCTCTGGTCCTTTCGACACTATTCAAGCCATCTCGAGATCGTTGCTCAGACGATCAGGAAATGCCTCGTTTCTTGTCAGATCTCCAATGCCTACTACCAAAAGCAGCAAGCAAATCGCGATCTGTTACATCATCTAACGCAAAGCACCGAAAAAATGGTGCCGGCACGTTTTGCATGCCTCTCAGAACAGAGGATTTTGCGCCTTTTCGCGCATGGACCGGTCCAATTGGAACGCGGTCGCAGATCCACCTCGTCTAGCCCAAGAGTTGCTTATGCCTCCCAGGATTAACCTAGGTTGCACAAGAATCACACAATACTCCCCACGACTAAAGCCGGTCGAACAGCCTCTGTCACTTAGTTTGCCGCACCTCGATCACTTGCTGCATATTGGATGCACAAGTACGAGTCTTTTCGATCACACTTTCTCGCCAGGTTGCAGATGCGGCTTTTCTGTTTTCTGATAAGATGGCTCTAAAATTCAAACAGCAGGCGCTCAAGTTTTATGTCTCACAATACCTTCGGTCACCTCTTCCGCGTCACCACTTGGGGTGAAAGTCACGGACCTGCTATTGGCGGCGTTGTCGATGGTTGCCCTCCTGGTGTCGAAATATCTGAAGCCGAGATCCAATCTTTTCTGGACAAGCGTCGTCCCGGTCAATCGCGATTCGTGACACAGCGCCAAGAACCCGATGCGATCGAAATTCTCTCTGGTGTCTTCAAAAACGACGCTGGACAACAGGTTTCAACCGGAGCGCCGATCTCGCTTGTTATTCGCAATGTCGATCAGCGCTCAAAAGACTATGGAGAGATTGCCAAAAAATTTCGCCCCGGCCATGCTGACATCACTTATATCGACAAATACGGTATCCGCGATTACCGCGGTGGCGGGCGCTCATCAGCACGCGAAACAGCCGTGCGGGTTGGGGCGGGTGCCATTGCTCGAAAAGTCGTCCCTGACATAAAAATTCGCGCGGCACTTGTGCAGATGGGACCACACAAAATTGATCGCAGCAATTGGGATTGGGACGCCGTTGATACAAACCCTTTCTTTTGTCCGGATCCGGTCGCGGCCAAGAGTTGGGAAGGTTACCTCGACACCATCCGCAAAAACGGCTCATCGATTGGCGCTGTCATCGAAGTCATTGCTGAAAATGTCCCGGCCGGCCTTGGCGCACCTCTTTATGCAAAACTCGACCAAGACATTGCGTCCGCGATGATGAGCATCAATGCCGTGAAGGGGGTAGAGATTGGTGCTGGCATGGGCGCGGCTGAACTCACAGGCGAGGAAAATGCTGACGAGATTCGAATTGGCAGCAACGGCCAACGTGAGTTTTTGTCCAACAACGCTGGCGGCATTCTTGGCGGCATTTCATCTGGTCAACCGATCGTTTGCCGATTTGCCATCAAGCCAACCTCGTCAATTCTCACCCCCCGAAAAACCGTAGATGTTGAGGGCAACGAGACCGAAATCCAAACCAAAGGTCGCCATGACCCTTGCGTTGGCATTCGCGCCGTTCCGGTTGGTGAAGCTATGATGGCGATCGTATTGGCCGACCATTGGTTGCGCCATCGAGGACAGGTTAGACGTTAGGCTCGTACGTATTAGCCACCAACTTTTCGCCGCGTGATAACTTTCGATAAAAAAGCCACCTCGTCGCTTTCACGCGCAAGGCCGTGTGCGTCAAACATTGCGTCTAGATCATCGATTGCATAGCTGCGAAAGTAGGGTTCATGGAAACGCACGGGGAAGGCTTCTAACAATCCATCCCAGCCAGGACGGTCTCCCATTTGCAGACTATCAACAAACACGAACAATCCGCCAGGTTTTAACACGCGGGCAATTTCAGCCGTGGCACGTCGGCGCACATCAGGTGGTAGTTCGTGGAACAAAAATACGGCTGTGACGATGTCTTGACTTGCTGTTGGCAACGAAATTTCTTCCACATTGGCATTCAACCATGTCACCGGACGCAAATCACCAAGATGCGACTTGGCCTCTTGCAAATACGATTGTGACAGATCAAGCCCCGTCAGCCAGAGCCCTGGAAATGCGAGGCGGACCTCTCGCAAAAACCGACCGGTTCCACAGGCGACATCCAACAGTGTCATGCACCGCTGATCCTTAAGACGCATTTCGTTGGCCAAAGGTTGCAACGCCGCCCTGCGCATCAAACCCGCGGTGCCATAAAAAAGGGTTTCAACCTGAACGTCGTAGAGCTTTGCAGAATCTTGCGACAAATACCCCCCGGTTTGGAAATGAAAGTCCTGCACAAAGTAATCTGGCAACGCGCCCGAATGATCGAGGTCTTGGGCTGATTTTGTTTCTTTCTTTTCCCGTCGTTCCAAGGTCTCAGGTAAATCTGAGAACATCGCCCTAATGCGATCAAGGTGCTCAAAAAAAGTCGAAGCCTCAAACATCGGTGGATAGACCCCATCACGAACACGAGCGGCGTCCTGTAATATCATGGCCCGCAAGTCCGCAAACAATTGCGATCGCTTCGGCACGGGATGTTTTGGCTGATACCCTTCGGGGGTTGTTGTTTTACCAAGAGCTGCCCTGTCCAGAGCCCAATTGACCCCGGAATACCAACCAAAACGAACTGAGTTGGCAACCAATTGGGCTGCCATATCGAAATGCTCTGCCATGCGCTCGTCCTCACAACGCTGAATTATATGCTACCTCAAAAACAATTTCCGTCTGTAATATTGCATCGTGAAAACGACAAAGGTTTGAACCTCGGCAAGGAGAAACGTCAAAAATGACCAGTTATGAGCGGATTGTCATCCTGACGGGTGCGGGGTTGTCAGCAGAATCTGGGCTGGACACCTTCCGTGACAAAAAAGGAATATGGTCGAAATTCGATTACCGTGACGTCGCAACGCCTGAAGGTTTTGCCCGAAACCCTCAACAAGTGCATGAGTTTTACAATATGCGTCGCAACGAGCTTTTAAAAGCCAAGCCCAACAAGGCTCATCAAGCACTTGCCCGTCTTGAAAGAGATCATCCCGGTGACGTGCTGATCGTAACGCAAAACATCGATCATCTTCACGAGGCCGCCGACAGTGAAAATATTATTCACATGCACGGTGAACTGCAAAAGGTGTTTTGCATCACATGCGATGCGCGCCAGGTTTGGACAACAGATCTGACGCTTGAAACAGATTGCCCGAACTGTAAAACTCGAGGAAAGATGCGTCCCGACGTCGTTTGGTTTGGTGAAATGCCTTATCGGATGGATGAAATCATCGCATCGTTAATGCAAGCCGATTTGTTCTTGTCGATTGGAACCAGTGGCAATGTCTATCCAGCCGCAGGCTTTGCCGAAGGCGCACGCGAAGCTGGTGCCCGCACTGTCGAACTCAACCTTGAGCCTTCTGAAGGGGCGAGCACATTTCATGAAGCCGTTCACGGACCGGCAACTGAAGTCATCCCAGCCTACGTTGACCGCTTGCTTATCTAACGATGCTAACGCGTGAGAGTCACAATGCACTCGATGTGGGGGGAATACAAAAACTGATCAATCGGCACCACCTTCTTTATCGCGTAACCACCATCGACTAACATACGCACATCACGCGCCAATGTCGCCGGATTGCATGACACCGCAACAACGGTCGCCACCTTCGACTTCACCAAGGCTTGCGCCTGCGCGATGGCTCCCGCGCGAGGCGGATCAAACACCACAGCATCAAAGTCGCGCAGCTCAACACGCGAGAGTGGAGCTTGAAACAAGTCACGGACAACGGCTTTAATCGGCTTTATTCCCGCAGTCGCGCCCGCGCTTTTGGTCAAGGCTGCAATTGCACCCCGGTCACCATCAAAAGCGCTGACGCGATATTTTTTGGCGAGCGGGAACGTAAACGCCCCCAAGCCACAAAACAGATCCGCAACGTTTTTGGTCTTCTTTGGCATGGCCTTGAGAATAAGATTTGCCATCTCGCGCTCTGCTGAGAGTGAAGCTTGCAAAAATGACCCAAGTGGTAGTTCAACTTGCGCTTCACCAAAAGCAACGACAGGTGCGGCTTGCGAAATGACAAGCTCGTCGTTTGTTGTCACCTTAATAAAGCCAGCCTCACGCGCCGTTGTCGCCAATGCCAACAGTTGATCGGCATTCAAGGCTCGTTTCACATCCTGAAACGCAACATCCAATCCGTTGACACATTTCGTCACTGAAACGCGGATCGGTTGATTTGGCGTCACAAAAAACGCCGCCACCGCCTTTAAGTCCGGCAACGCTGCAACAATCTCAGGTGCCAGCACAGGGCATTCCGCCACCTCGAACACGTCGTGAGATTTGGCTGCGTTAAATCCGAACACTAAATTCCGACTTGAACCCGAAACCGTAAATGTTGCGCGCCGACGTTCGCCATGTCCCACGGCAATTGCATCCGACACCTCGACCTCCAAGCCACGTGCCTGGAATGCGGTGGAAATTTTATTGCGCTTCCATTCACGATACTCAGGTATAGCCAGCCCTTGCACCGCACACCCGCCGCACACACCGAAATGGCGGCATACGGGATCAACACGCCCATCGCCTTTTTGTTCGATGCTCTCTATCTTTGCACGATCGCCAACAATCCGCGCATTAACAACATCACCTGGCAATCCACCGGCAACGAAAATCGGGCCATCAGGCGTATCGACGACACCATCTCCCCCTGCGCCCAGACGATCAATTTTGAGACGTTTTTGATCTTGGGGGTTGTCCATCGCGTTATCCATCAAAGCGGGCTCCTATCAGAAATTCGCGATTTCCGGAACCGCCAGTAATAGGTGATGGCACGACACCCAACACCGTCCAACCGATTTGTTTTTCCAACCAAGACTGTACATCTTGGCAAGCGTTTTGAATGGCCGCCTCATCTCTGACAATGCCGCCCTTTCCGACCCGCTCAGGTCCAACTTCAAATTGCGGTTTAATGAGAGCCACTAACACGCAGTCCGGCGTTGCAAGCGCCATGACGGCCGGTAAAGCTTTGGCAAGCGAAATGAAACTGACGTCGCTCACAATGGCCTCAACACTGTCGGGGATCTCGGCCTGCGTCAGCTTTCGCGCGTCCGTGCGCTCTATCACCACAACCCGCGGATCAGATCGCAATGCGTCGGCAAATTGGTCGTGGCCAACATCAACCGCGTAAACTTTGCCAGCCCCTGCCTCAAGCAGGACTTGCGTAAACCCACCCGTCGACGCGCCGACATCAACACAAATTCGATCCTCCAAATCGAAAGCAAATTCCTTAATCGCCGCTGCAAGCTTCAACGCGCCGCGCGAGACGTAATTCTGGCCCTCACCCTCAATCTTGATAGCAGCCTCTGGTAGGACACTCTGTGCCGGTTTTGTCGCTTTGACTCCGGCAATATGTACAAACCCACGTCGAATAAGGTCCCGTGCACGTGCGCGCGAGGTAACAAGACCTCGTGAGACCATTTCTTGATCCAACCGCTGTCGCATTGTCGTTGTACTCTTAAGCGGTCGGCAGATAGACTGCAGATCGCTGGTTGATAAATCGCAGGTGTTGGATGTCGTACTTTGCAGGCGCCATCAACGCAAGCGGCTCACACCAAAGATGATAAGGACAAAGAGGTTTTACGTATGATCAAGACATTCGCCATTTCGACGCTGGCAGCGACGATGTTGTTGGCAACAGCTGCACTAAGTGACGGTCACCGCACTCCGGCCCCAGATGGCGCCAGTGCCTACATCATCTCTCCAAAAGACGGTGCAGAGGTCTCAAGCCCTGTCACCGTGATCTTCGGCTTGAAGGGTATGGGCGTTGCACCAGCCGGCACGGAAAAAGCCAAAACTGGTCACCATCACCTTTTGATCGACACCAAACTTGACGACTACGACAATGCCGTTCCAGCTGACGATCAACACAAGCATTTCGGTGGTGGTCAAACAGAAACGACGGTTGAGTTGAAGCCTGGCACACACACACTACAAATTGTCCTCGGCGACCACAATCATATTCCCCACAAGCCGCCCGTCGAAAGCAAAGTGATTACGATCACCGTAAAATAATTACAGCCACGACGATGGCGACAAAAATGAAAAACCCAGCGCGTGAGCGACTGGGTTTTTCGTTTGAGAATTTCGCGCTTTTATCTCAAGCGCTCTGGTCTCCGGCTCGTTCTGTTACCAAGTCGCGCCCGAGTGCTGAAAAGACAAGCTCAACAATCCCATCTCGTGACAAACTTGCCGCTTCGTACATGGCATCTGGTTTTCCATGGTCTAAGAACACATCGGGAAGTACCATCGTGCGCACTTTCAAGCCACCGTCCAGCAGTCCAGTCTGAGACAGGTCATGAAGGACAAAGCTACCGAAGCCACCAACAGACCCCTCCTCGATCGTCACCAACACTTCATGGTTGCGCGCCAAATTGTGCAACAAGTCTCGGTCTAATGGTTTTGCAAAACGCGCATCGGCAACCGTTGTCGACAACCCAAAAGTTGCGAGCTGATCAGCCGCTTCGAGGCAAGCTTGTAATCGCGTACCAAAAGAGAACAAGGCGATTTTGGAACCCTCGCGAACAATACGTCCGCGACCGATCTCAAGTGGTACGCCGACTTCCGGCAAATCAACACCGACACCTTCACCGCGCGGATAGCGCAGCGCCGATGGCCCTTCGTCATATTGTGCTGATGTTGCCACCATGTGCATCAGCTCGGCCTCATCTGCTGCCGCCATCAAAACCATTTCAGGCAAGCAGCCAAGATAGGCAATATCGAACGAACCGGCGTGGGTCGAGCCATCAGCACCAACCAACCCGGCACGATCAATAGCAAATCTCACCGGCAATTTTTGAATTGCTACATCGTGGATGATTTGATCGTAAGCGCGCTGCAAGAATGTCGAATAAATCGCAGCAAATGGTTTCAGCCCCTCACTTGCAAGCCCGGCTGCGAACGTGACGGCATGTTGCTCAGCGATACCCACGTCAAAAGTACGGTCTGGAAACTCTGTGCCAAACTTATCAAGTCCGGTACCGGACGGCATCGCCGCCGTAACCGCAACGATCTTGTCGTCTTTTTTGGCTTCAGCAATCAAACCTTGGGCAAAGACAGACGTGTAACTTGGCGCATTGGGTTTTGGTTTGACTTGAGCACCAGTGATGACATCAAATTTCGCCACCCCGTGATACTTATCGTCAGAAGCCTCTGCCGGCGCGTAGCCTTTCCCCTTCTTGGTCACAACATGAACGAGAATGGGGGCCTGATTAGCATCGCGAACGTTTCTTAAAACTGGCAACAGTTGATCAAGGTCATGACCATCGATCGGACCAACATAATAAAAACCGAGCTCTTCAAACCACGCACCCCCTTGCCAAAGGTGGCGCGTGTATTCTTCAACACGGGCTGCGCGACGTTCCCAACTTTTTGGCAAGCGCTTGGCAAGTTGCTTGGCAATATCTCGCATATAAAGATACGTACCGCTCGACGTGATGCGGGCTAGATAAGCTGACATGGCACCCGTCGGAGGCGCGATCGACATATCATTGTCGTTCAGAATGACGATCAAACGTTCGTCACGCGCACCTGCGTTGTTCATGGCCTCATAAGCCATACCGGCACTCATTGCGCCATCGCCGATCACAGCCACAACGTTGTTGTCGCCTTCAGCGAGATCGCGCGCGACAGCCATTCCCAGGCCAGCAGAAATCGATGTCGATGAATGTCCAGCGCCAAATGGGTCGTATTCGCTTTCGGTACGCTTTGTGAAACCCGACAACCCGTCGGGCTGGCGCAACGTGCGGATACGGTCGCGACGCCCGGTTAAAATCTTGTGCGGGTAGGCTTGGTGGCCGACGTCCCAGATCAATCGGTCATCCGGCGTATTGAATATCCAATGCAGCGCAACGCTAAGCTCAACAACACCGAGCCCAGCGCCGAGATGCCCGCCTGTTTTCGAGACGGCGTCAATGGTCTCCAGGCGCAGCTCATCGGCCAACTGCCGAAGATCACTCTCTGGTAACTTGCGCAAGTCTGCTGGCGTCTTCACGGTATCGAGCAGCGGCGTTTTGCTCAAAGTCTCAATCCTCTTTATCCAGCAAACTCATGTCGGCCAACCCGTTGTCCATCTTTGAGGTGACGATCAATCTTTCAGGAGACAGTCGTCCGGTTTTAAAGCCACTCTTGATCGCGTGCAGCGTGCCGATGTCATCAATAACAGCAAAACAGCGTGATCGTAAAACGCCAAGGACCGCCATTTCCAGCAATGTTACGGACCAGGGCGTGACGAGCTGCACGGGGGCCTGCCCCTGATCTAGCAAATATTCCAGAACCTGACACCAATTTTGGTGAGCAAAATCTAGCGTTGTGGGTCAAGTGGCTCAGTTGCCGCCGGATTGCCATCGCCATCAAAGGTCAATTTCTCGACTTTAGCTTCGGCCTGACGCAGCAATTGGTCGCAGTGCCCCTTTAGAGCCTCGCCGCGTTCGTATATTGCGATGCTCTCTTCCAACGCCACGTCTCCGCGCTCCAAACGTCCGACAATTGTCTCCAGTTCGCGCAAGGCATCTTCAAAACTATATTTGCCGATATCTTTCGGCTTGGCGTTGCTCATTGTCTCTACACACCCTCAGTTGTCGTTCTAACCCGCATTAAGGCTCAGCTGCTGGCGTCCATTAATGTGCGAACATGGACACCGACAGATCGTGCGAGCGCGGCGAGATTATAGCCGCCCTCCAGCATCGATACGATGCGACCGTCACATTGGGCATCCGCGATCAGGGCCAATTGCTCTGTTACCCACATAAAATCCGACTCAACCAAAGCAAGACTCGCCAGCGGATCATCTTTGTGAGCATCAAATCCGGCTGAAATCAGAATAATATCAGGATGGAAACTTTTCAGCGCCGGCAATATGCGGTTTTCGAAAGCATCGCGAAATTTCTCGCCATCATCATTAGCCGCGAGAGGCGCGTTCCAAATATTGCCAACCCCAGTTTCACTAAGAGCACCGCTGCCTGGAAACAATGGCATTTGGTGCGACGACGCAAAAAACAAATCCTTGTCGTTCCAAAAAATGTTCTGTGTACCGTTCCCATGATGCACATCAAAATCGACAACCGCGATGCGTTCTGCACCATGTTTGGCGCGCGCATATTTTCCAGCAATGGCAATGTTTGAAAACAAACAAAAACCCATGGCCTTGTCTGCCTCGGCATGATGCCCACATGGGCGCACCTGACAGAACGCGTTTTTGATACCCGACTTTTTATCAAATACCGCATCAACAGCATCCAATCCCGAACCGACAGCGCGCAAGGCCGCTTCCCAGCTTCCCGGAGACATCACAGTGTCGGGATCAAGACGGACCAACTCTCCACCGGCTGGCGGGCGGGCGGCTTTGATCCGCTCGATATGCGTTTTGGGATGGGCCAACAATATTTGTTCTTCAATATCATCGCGCAACGCCGGCTCTTCGCGCACCAGCGGATTGAAGAGCTCGTGTTCTAAAACCTTGCTGATGGCGCGAAGCCGATCTGGGCGTTCGGGGTGTCCGTCACCGGTCAAGTGGTTCAGAAATGATGCGTGCGTGAGATGAAGCGTCGGCATAAATTTAGCAGTCCGAAAAACGAAGAAGGTCTCAATCTGGCATAACGCCCAGGCGTGTCACGCCACCGCAAACACCACAAAGAGGAATTCGCGAACTGTCCAAGACTAGCCGAGACAACGGCGTCTGTCACAATTACCAGCAAATTAGAAATAACACGCGATTTTTCGTTTAATTCCAGAGAGATCTCGAATCAATTTGCTCGCTCAAGGCCTCAACTTCGCCAGATCTGCCACTTCGACACCCGGTGGCGGCGCAATATCCTGTGGCACAAAAAAATCTGGCGCCAGGGGCATTGTCGGATCAACGCGGTAGTTTTCAAAGTCAGTTATGGCCCCAACCTCATGCAAGAAATTGTCATCAATCAAGAAACGACCCGAAAACTCTTTCGCGTCTTGCATAAAGACCAAATGGGCTGCATCAGCCAATATCTCTGGACTTCTGCTCATGCGCATGAGTCGATCACCACCAAGAATATTTTTGATCGCAGCTGTCGCAACGGTCGTTCGTGGCCATAATGCATTGACAGCAATTCCATCAGCCTTGAATTCTTCAGCTAACCCCAAGACAGCGAGGCTCATTCCATATTTGGCAATCGAATAGGCGACATGGCCCGAAAACCATTGTGCTTTCATATCTAAGGGCGGCGACAACATAAGCACATGCGGGTTGCTCGATTTCTTCAGATGGGGTGCACAAGCTTTTGTGGTCAGTAGTGTCCCCCGCGTATTGACACCAAACATCAAGTCGATGCGTTTGGGTTCTGTATGAGCTAATGGTGTGAGAGAAATCGCGGACGCATTATTGACGCAAATATCAAGCCCGCCAAACTGCGCGACGGTTTTACTCACGGCTTCCTGAATCTGATCTTCATCACGAATATCGCACTGAAGAGCTAAGGCCCTCCCACCTGCTTGCTCAATTTCATCTGCCGCCGTATGGATCGTTCCTTCCAATTTGGCATGGGGTTGGGTTGTCTTTGCTGCAATAGCGATATTGGCACCGTCTCTTGCTGCACGTTTGGCAATGGCCAAGCCAATACCTCGACTTCCACCAGTGATAAAAAGCGTTTTGCCTTCAAGTGAAGCCATGTCCAGGTCCCAATTCTAGAAAGTATCAACGGTTCTTGGCACTAAAAGAGCCCCACAACTATCGTATCACGAAGACCGTAATTTCCGAAACACCCAACCGAGTGCACGAAACGGAAGCAGAATGATTCCAATTACATTATCGAGAATTGCACAAAGTGCCGCCGGCAAGGCGACAACCGGCCAGAACACAAACACCAACACCAAGATGCGTGCAACACGCGCGGCGTTATATCCAAACATGCTGGCGTAGTCTTTGGCATCTTCCTTCGGCCAAACAAATCCCCACCACTTTACGATGAAGCCAAAGCCAATCACGCCGACAACCATCAAGACCAGATAAGCAATGTGAACGAATGACGGCAACCAGGGAAAGATACGCCGATCAAACTCAGTTTGTTGTTCTCGACTGTTGGCGTGCACATTGATGGCCGATGTCATAACATTTCCCGTAATCTCTGAAACCACACCTTCAATCCACTTACCAACCGTGCCGCTAATCGGTTGCGATGCCTTACCATCCGGCAAAACATCCAAAACAACCCGTTCACGTGATGTCGCCTTTGCTGTCACTTGGAATTGGCCACGTCCAGCACCCAACGCGTTGATGAAATCTGCAAATGTCGCACGCTTAACAGCTTGGTCCAGCCCTTCAACTCCGACCTTTTGCCAAAACCAATTGCGCCCGCCCGGCTGGGTGGCTGCAGCCTGTAGCACAACGAGATTGACGTCATTCTTACTGGCAGCCGTTGTCAAAGCGCTGACGGCAATTTTTTGCTCTCCGCCGCCACCGCTTGGTTTAAAATAAAGCACGCCATCTTCGACACGCCCGGTGACCACGACAGTTTGCCCCCGGATACTTTTAAGTGCTGTTTTAAGTTTCCAGGGATCAATGGAATCAACCATTGCATTTTTGGTTTTCGCATCGAACCTCGGCGTCGCACTCAAACGATCAGCGCCGCCAGGTTGGAATGAAAAAATTCTAATGTCTGAAGAATTAAGCGGCCTATTGAGTTGCCAAACGGCTTCCCGGAACCCTTTAGCGCCCGTCAAATTTACAACAACGTTTGGACGCACAGCAGCCCGTATGGGTTGCGAACTCGACGTTGGCCGACGCCCAATTGGAAAACTTTCCCGCCCGGATACGATAAATAACTCAGCGTCCTCCGGCAGGTCTTTTAACAGGGCACGGCGGTTAAAAATCGTTTCTTCGCTTATGTGTAATTCCAGGCGCCGCCCCGCCCCACTTACATCAGGTGCAAGATTGTCGGCCATGCGCGCCAACTCATCCGCATTTGCGGCCGTAAATGTTTCACCATTGCGACTAACAAACGTCCAATGCCCTTCCGGTGTTGCATGCGCGCCAACTGCAACCGTGTTTGGTTTTTCTGGCAACGTTTTGACCAGACGACCAGCATCATCGAGAGCGTCTATGCCATGCTTGGCAGATTTTGTGCCGACTTCACCGGCTTCGCGGACCAGTTTTGAAAAAAATCCAGCTTGAGCGCCGCCAATTCCAAACACCACCGCGCTGACAGCGAACAACGCCAAAAGACCTGCAATTACCGAATATCGTTTCACAAAAAACACCAGTGCCAAGCTCTCTCACTCTGTTGAAATCGATTTTTGTCCGTTCGTGTGTAAATATCAACTTCGTGACATGAGAAAGAAAAGGCCGTGTGGCCAAACTTCAATCTTTGTACCCCTAGCTTCCAACTTTTGAAAAATTCGCCGGACGCTTTTCCAGAAAAGCCTGAAATGCCTCCTGCGCTTCCGGTGATTTCATCTGGCGAGAAAACACCTCGCTTTCCGCTTTCATTGCTGCCTCTAGTTCAACATTTGAACCGCGCATCAAGCGTCGGGCCAAGGCCAACGCTTCAGGTGGTTTTTTTGCCAACTTTTGCGCGCCCTGGTAGCAGACCTTTTCCAGCTCATCACGTGCCACGACCGCATTGACAACGCCAGCATTGGCCATTTCTTCGGCTGTGAATGTTTCACCCAATAACAGCATTTGAGCCGCTCTGGCGTATCCCATCCGTCGTGGCATCAACACGCTTGATCCTGCTTCCGGGACCAGGCCCAGATCTAAAAACGGTGTCGCAAATGTTGCGCAATGCGAAGCAAAGACCAAATCGCAGTGAAACAGCATGGTTGTGCCAATTCCAACAGCCGGGCCATCGACAGCGGCAATCATCGGTTTGGTGACGCGCGGGAGAACCTCAATAAACCGTAAAACATCGGCCAACAGTCCGCCGCCAGCTTGATCGTGCCCTTGTGCTGCGGTGAGAAATTCCTTGATGTCGTTGCCGGCGGTAAAAATGCCACCCGACCCGACGAAAATGTGCACGCTCACCTCAGAGTTTGCATCACCCGCAATCAGAGCATCCGCTAAAGCCCGATACATGTCTCCTGTAAGGGCATTTTTTTTCTCCGGGCGCGCAAAACGCAATGTTTGAATGCGGTTGGCTTGTGTTATCTCAACATCGGTTGTTGTTGCCATTGGTATAGCCGCTCCCATCAAACATGTAGGTGGTCAGGCGCAACATCCAATATCGCGTCTGCACCAGTCATAACCGATTGGGCAAGCCCAGGGGCTGCGGTGGCCAAATTCTCGACAAAAAACCGCGCCAACAAAATGCCATCTCCACCATTGTTGGAATTTCGCGCCTCGCTCAAAGCTGTCTTGACGAGATAACATCCCCCGACCGTCAATCCAAACAAGCGTAGATATGGCGTTGCACCCGCCAATGCAGCTTGGGGCTCACCTGACAACTTGTTGCCCATCCACTGCGTTGCCTCAGTCAGTGCATTTAACGCATCGGTCAATCGTTCAGACATGCCCGAAAATTCCGCTTGATTAGATGCCCCCAAGTCCTCAACAATATGTTGCAACTCTCCAAGGTAGGTCTTCACGACATCCCCGCCTTCAAGTGGCAGCTTGCGGGTGACCAGATCGATCGCCTGAATTCCATTGGTGCCTTCATAAATCGGTAGAATTCGCGCATCCCGGTAGTATTGAGCAGCCCCTGTTTCTTCAATAAAGCCCATGCCTCCATGAACCTGGACCCCCATGCTTGAGACTTCACAGGCAATATCTGTCGAAAAGGCTTTGGCAATGGGTGTCAACAATGCTGCCATTTGCTCGGCGGCTTTCCTGCCTTCCTTGTCAGGCAAACGTTGCGCTTTATCCAATTCACGCGCGGTCACCAGGCAGATCGATCTCGCGGCCTGCGTCATTGATCGCATTGTTAAAATCGTACGACGAATATCGGCATGTGCTAAAATGGGCGCCATCGCACCTTTACCAACACCGTCGGCATGACCCTGGCGACGTTCACTTGCATAAGCTCGTGCACGCTGTGTTGCACGCTCGGCCAATGAGACCCCTTGCACGCCAACGGCAAGACGCGCATGGTTCATCATAATAAACATCGTGTTGAGACCGCGATTTTCTTCCCCGATCAAATACCCGACCGCGCCATCACCTTCCCCGTATGACATCACGCATGTTGGACTGGCATGAATGCCAAGTTTTTCTTCCAGACCGATACACTTCACATCATTGCGCGCGCCCAAAGACCCGTCTTCATTGACGAGATATTTCGGCACCAAGAATAACGAAATGCCACGTGTTCCTTCAGGGGCATCGGGCAACCGGGCCAGCACCAGGTGAATGATGTTGTCCGTCAACTCATGGTCACCATAGGTGATAAATATTTTCGTGCCGGTTATCCGATATGTCCCATCACCATTTGCCACCGCCTTGGTCTTAATTCCGCGCAAGTCAGACCCTGCCTGTGGCTCGGTCAGGTTCATCGTCCCAGTCCATTCACCAGACACCATTTTTGCTAGGTAGGTGTCTTTGAGCTGGTTTGAACCGTCGGCTTCTATCGCGTCAATCGCACCTTGCGTCAGCAATGGACACAAACCGAACGAAAGATTGGCGCTATTCCAAATCTCACAGACCGCCATCGCAACAACTGCCGGCAAACCTTGTCCGCCATAGGCTTGTGACCCCGGCAGACCATTCCAACCTGCCTCAGTAAATTGGCGATAAGCACTTTTCCAACCTTTGGGTGTTTGCACGACACCATCGGTCAACGTCGAACCCGCTCGGTCGCCCGGCCAATTGAGTGGGTCCAGCACTTGGGCTCCAAACCGTCCAGCCTCCTCAATGATCGCACGGACGGTATCTTCATCGAGCCCGTCCCAATCACCATTTTCAATCAATCCATCGAGATCGACGACATCCTTAAGGACAGTCATGATGTCGTCTACTGGAGATTGGTATGTCATAAGGTCCTCTTGGTCATTGCTGATGAGCGCATTTTGGCCAACTCAACATCTCAGTCAGCCACCCCGTTTAACCTATCGGGCTTGATCGTTAACCTGGTCGTTGTAAAAGGCAAGCCACACCTTAATTTGTTCCAATAATTGGATACGCCAGCCCGAGAATAAAGCTCTACCATGCCAATCCAACCCGCAACACCTGAGACTTTCGCGACAGCCAGTTCGGCTTTGATTGCCGGCCGGCTCGTGGCATTTCCAACAGAGACCGTTTATGGGCTTGGCGCACTGGCAACAGATAGCAATGCGGTGGCCTCGATATTTGAAACCAAAGCTCGACCACAACTTAATCCACTCATCGTCCACGTTGCCAATCAGGTGGGCGCCACCAAGCTCGCTCGATTTTCAGATGACGCCCGTAAACTTGCGGATGCCTTTTGGCCTGGCCCGCTCACGCTTGTTCTTGAGATGCTTCCAACAGCAGGACTAAGCCCCTTGGTTACGGCGGGTAATGATACGGTCGCGATCCGTGTGCCAGCTCACCCCGTTGCCCAACAGCTTCTGGCAGAACTTGCCCAACCCATCGCCGCTCCCTCAGCAAACAAGTCTGGTCACGTTAGTCCAACGACTGCAGCTCACGTGCACGGCGACCTCGGGACAGCCGTTGCTCACATCATCGACGGTGGGGCGACAACGCTTGGATTGGAATCGACCATTGTTGATGTCAGCCAGGCAACACCAATACTCTTGCGCCCAGGAAGCATCACGCCAGCCATGTTGTCTAAAGTCCTTGGCCAAGACATTGCGGTTGCAAACAAAACCACGAAAACTCCGAACGCACCTGGACAACTCGCAAGCCATTACGCACCGCGCGCAAAAATTCGATTGAATGCGAAACACATCAACCCCGGCGAAGCTTTGCTGGCGTTTGGACGCCCTCCAAACGAGACCCCTGACCTCATGGTCAACCTAAGTGAAAATGGAGATTTGGTTGAAGCGGCTGCAAACCTATTTGCCGCTTTACGCGAATTGGATGCTCAGCGTCCTGAAATAATCGCTGTCATGTCCATACCGCCTGATGGTTTGGGTATCGCGATCAACGACAGGCTCGCTCGTGCAGCCGCACCACGGCCTTAGAACAGGCTATTTATCCAAGCTCTGAGCGGAGTTGGTCTGCTTTTGTTGCAAGAAAATTTTCTGTAGGTCTCGGCGTGATGATCTTGGTGTCGAGGTACTTTAGAAACGTTACCAAACGCCACGCGTGACACCAACATAACAATACCGCCAGAGGGTTGGTGGAAACCACTGACGAGATGGCAGATCAACCCGCTTTGGCACCAAGCCGCCCGCCAAACCATCTTCAATAGCCCTTGCAAAAAGGGGAAGTGCAGTGGCCGCCTGGACGTATTGATACGTCATAATTGTATCGTCGTCGGTATAATCGACGTGAGCTTGGTATAAGACGTCACCGGTATCGACACCATCGTCGACCAAATGAATCGTGACGCCTGCATTTTCATCATCGTGTTCCGCCCGCGCCCAGTAAGCGGGATGTTGTCCGCGATATTTGGGGTTGGTACCGGCATGATAATTGATAAACGGCGCCGACACGCAATTCAGCGTCTTCGTGGAAATTATGCGTGTTCCGTAAACGCCAACGATGTCTGGATTTAATTCACGAAGCAGCTCACGACAGTGTTGCGAATTGACCGATGCCACACGGTGAATTGTGACACACTTTGACGGTGTTGGGTCGAGCTTCTTGGTTTGCAAAATTTTGCAGAGCCGTCGTTGGTAGCGCGGTGCACAAGCACGCAAAACAACACCAAGAACGGCTTGTCCAATGGCTGCAACAATACCGTTCAAGCGCACGCGACGACGCAAAATTTCAGACTTTTTCTCCTGCTGTTCTTCGATAACAACGATAGACCCAAGGCGTTCGACCAAGCCATTGACGATGATCGTGCCAAGCGTTCCACCAGCGGTCAAAACAACGACCGGCGTTCGGTATGTCTCAGAATTGGCAGGCGGGCACGTCAATGGACGTCATCTTTCCTATTAGAAAACCAAAGAAAATCTCTCTATAGATTAAGGTCTCCAACGCAATTCTCACGCCAGAAAAACTGGCATTGTTTGATGCCATGTTGGCGTTTCAATCACGGATGCAAGTGCATCAAAACGAAACGGGCGTCCTTTTTGAAAGGACGCCCGAAGTGTCATTTTATTACAAGTTGTATTTCGCTCTAGCCGATTACTTTGGCCCGGTCAGCTTCAAGTCTTGCCGATGCGGAGGGCCAACTTGCTGTCACCCAATCGTCCGTTCCAAACAGCCAGTACCACAGGCGGTTGCGACGGGCGTGCCGCTCAACAGTTGCTCGGTACATCGCCTCCATATTCGCCGACATGGTCTCCAACAACTGCGTGGGTCGGTTTGCATCTGTAACCACCGCATCCATGCGCGAGGACAACAAGGTTAAATCGCGGGCACTCGTCTCACGCCACGTTTCAATTGAGCTGGCCAGCGTGTGTTGATTGGCGTTGAGCTTCATCAATGCCTCGTGGACTTGTCCCACCTCATGCACGAATTCTGAGGTATCTTCCCGGTCACGACCAATTTCGGCATCTAAGAGTGTTTTTAGCTCTTTGAGAGAGGATTGGATATCGGTGCGCTGTCCATCAACATTCAGTGCCAATGCCGCAAGGCGTTCACTCAAAGCTGCAAAACTTGTCTCAGCAGCGCTGGCTTGAGACGACACGCGCCCATCCAGAACTTTGAGTTCCGTTCCAAGCCTCGTGCTCAGGGTCTGCAATTCCTTGGGATCTGCCCCCACACCGCCTTCGCTATTCATGACGGCTTCTTCGATCAAGTCTAAGCGTTCGTTTATTGGCTTAAAGTCAATATCAACGCTGCCACGATCTGAAATCAACGTTTCAAGATCGGAAATGCGATCACCAACATCAGACACATCGTGGCTTCGGTCTTTTTGAATTTCGCGAATGACAGCTTCCAGTGATGCCAATCGATCAACAACCGGCCCCACATCCATATCACCACCCGTATTGGCGTAACGCGCCAACTGAGTTTCGATTTTGCCAAGCCGATTGTTAAGCTGGCTCATCTCATCCATCACAGCTTCAATTCGGCTTGCCAATCCGGCATCATAAATCGGCTGTGGCACCGCCGTTTCGACGAAGTTCTCAGCATTGCTTGGAGGTTGTTGAGGTGGCGGCGCGGGATAAGTCTCGTATTCCACATATGGAGAGGGTTCGGATGCCGGTTGTCCATCGTGTTGTAAGCTAGAAAGCACCTCAGAAAACGTCCGCCGCTCATTGGCAAGGTCAGTTCCCAGCGCCCTCACCATTTGTTCGAGCGCATCCAACCTAGAGTTCTGGATCGAATCTGTTGGCGACCCTGTCATCGTGCTGCGATGATGAGATGCCTGCTGGGTGGCGTAACGCACACCAGAAGCAGGCATTCGAATTCGTTCTCTCGGTGTCTCACGCACGTTACTTTGTCCTCTTGTTTCGACATGACCGGCGTTACGATCGAGTAATTCGATCCCGGCAACTTCAGATCTCATTTCAAATAAAACGTCGATAAGGTCTTCGGCGTTAATCGGGTGTTGTTTGCGGTTGGAAAAATGAGCCGCATGATGAAGCACATCTTCCAGCTCACGCGAAGACCGTGGTTCGTCATGCAGTTTTGTAGAACTGACTGGAAATTGACTTGCAACAATTGCCGCAGTCTCGCGCATCAAGCTGGGAACATGAACACCACGCACCTGCAAGGCCGCGGCCGTTTCAGGAATACGAGTCGTGGCCAGTAGCAAGTGAGCAATCCGCACTTCGCCTGCCCGGTGGGCTGCGGCGATATCATAGGCGTGATTGAAACACGCCATCACGATGTCGTCGACGACAAAGGCCTCACCGTCAACGTATTTGCGGCTTCGCGCCTCATCACCGCGTTGGGAATGGTCCACATAATCGTGCGCCAATCTCAGATCGAGATCTCGACCCCTGTACGCCATACTCAAAACTCCTCACTGGGCCGGAGAAAAAGCAACTCCTCGTCCACGACCCAAAACGCACGTCTGTCACATTCTATCGTGACGACAAGGACCACCGTGACGCCGAAACCAGCATCTGCATGTCAACATTCCAACCGAGCCAAATACTTAGCCGCAAAAAACGTCACATCCTTGACTTATCGCAGAATAAACACATCTGAACACCACGGCGAGAGGACAATGCGCAAAGCAGTAGCTCTTGGTAAATTTCCTGATCAGCGGTCATTTTCACGCGCTAGGCGACATTCTGCAATGGTTTCGGGCCAATTCATCGTCGACCAATACCGACTTTTTACCGCACGATTTGAAACAACAGAACATCCAGAATGACAACAATTCTCCAGCTATAGCAATCTGTCGGCCTGCGGTGGCACGTGTAAATCGGGTCCCTCATTACTGGAATTATTCACAGACTTGCTCACCGGACGGATCGACAAAAGCCCGTTAGGCGGCGGAACCAAAAGGTGGCGAATGTCTTCGGCGCTACCAGACCGGCAATCAAGCCACAATGAAAAATGCTCAGGATTGAGGATCAACGGCATTCGATCATGGATACCGCCCATATCTTCATTGGCTGCGGTTGTAAGAATTGCCATCGTTTCAAGTTCGCTACCATCTCCTCCAAGCCAATGCTCCCACAGCCCGGCAAAGGCCAACGGAGATTTGGCTGCTTTCGGCGCGATCAAATGCGGCTGTTTTGCTCCTGGCTTTCCCGTCCACTCGTAAAATCCATCGGCTGGGATGAGACACCTGCGGTGGCGCAGACTGGCGCGAAACGAAGGTTTTTCATGTGCTGTTTCACTGCGCGCATTGATCAGCGTCGAAAATTCGCGTGGATCTTTCACCCAAGATGGAATGAGACCCCAGCGCACAAGCGCCATTTCGCGGGCCCCCGACAACCCGGTACGAATAATCGTCACCGGTTGCGTTGGAGCTATATTATAGCGTGGTGGAAAAAGCAGAGTGTCGGCAGCATCCGCCCATTCACGGATCGCTTCCGGCTTAGAAATCAGTGTATATCGTGAACACATAGCCTCAATGTTATCCGAGCCCGACGCAAAACTCTAGTCAACAACCAAAGTGGGAAGAAACGTGCCAGAAGAGTCGGACGTCAAAAAACCGGACACCGAACAGGAACAACAGCATAAACGTGATGTCAGCGCCTCAGTGATTTGCGTGCGCGCTGCCAGCGTTATCGTCTTGCAGGGTGATCAGGTCTTAATGGTCAAGCGGCGCCGTCCACCGGCGCGCAATCTTTGGAGTTTTCCAGGAGGTAAAATGGAGGGGCGCGAAAGCCCCGCCGAAACCGCCACTCGCGAAGCGTTAGAGGAAACCGGACTAACCATTACGCTGTTAGGGACCCTTGGCACAAATACGTCGACAATTCCTGCAACAACCAAAAGCGCTGCCTATCAGTTTGAAATCAATGTTTTCACAGGGTTTGTCAGCGCCGGCACCTTGTGCGCAGGCGACGATGCCGAAGAAGCCCGCTACATACATTTCAATGATGTCGCGAATTATGAGACAACTGAAGGTGCCCGAGCCTGGATTGAAAAGGCCCGGAAATTCCATGCTGGCCTTAAATAAGACAACGAACTGGCCACCCATGGCATGCACGAGCCGAGAATCAACGTTAGAATCTAAGCTCTATACGCCTGAGATTGTTTTTTTTTGAGAACCGCTTTTGTCATGATGCGATCCAGTTTCCCTTCGACCAAGATCGTCGCGAGCATTTTAATCGGCTTCACGATCTCGATTGGTATGCCGGTCGCAACGCCAACACATGCCAATGCGCAAAACCTATCCAAGGATGTCAAACCATATGACGATCGCATTCTTCGTCTTTCGGAGATTCTAGGTGCGGTGCATTATCTGCGGGCACTTTGTGGTTCAAATGATGAGCAACTTTGGCGCAAAAAAATGCAGGACCTGACACGTGCCGAAGGCTCTTCTGCCTTGCGCCGAGCCCGCCTAACGCGGCGCTTCAATCAAGGTTATCGTAGTTATCAGCGCACATATAATGTTTGCACGCCGTCGGCAAAAACAACAATTAACCGGTTCCTTGTTGAAGGCGTGCAGATCAGCGAACAGCTTTTCAAGAGCTATCCAAAGTAACCATTTTCACGGCTTTTGCAGCGCAAAAATCACGAATGCGATATCGAAACCACATTCGTGTGCAAATGACGCGGGTGGGGGAAATTTACAATGAATTGCGCACAGCGTCTCAAGCTGTCGCCTCCCGTGTTAGATCGAATACACAGCACCATTGATTCAATTTAACAGCGGTTCAATTTCACGACCGTCAGATGTATCAGGAACAAGTTACTATGCGAACGCGACCGCTTGGCGAAATTGATGATGAAAGCTTCAAGGCCCTCGATCTGATCCTAGCTGCCTGGGATGAAGGTGAAGAAACCGGCGTCGCGCCAGAAACGATGGCATACGCCGCAATTTTCACAGCTATGACCGACCTTGTTACGCTATTTGGTGAGGACGAAGTGGCTAAACTTGTCAGTGGATTGGAAGACCGCGTTCGCATTGGTGAATTCAGCATGCACCAAACCCGTCAGTAATAGGCACCAACGGGCACGATTAAAATCAACCGATAGAAAGATAATTCGGCACCATTTCACCAATCAAAACACCACCAAATACAAGCAAAACCAAACCCGCAATCTTATTTATATAGGTCAATTTACTTGGGTTTAGTTTATGACGAATGCTGCCGATGAACTTTGACAACCCCACCCACCAGGCCAGGCTTCCGGCCATGATGGCGGCCACCATGATCAATGCATCGATCACACCACTCACTTCGACAAATGTGCTAACGCCCCCGAAAATTGCAAACAATCCAAGGACGGCACCAGGGTTTGTAATCGTTAGAAAGAACGTCTTAGGGATGTCCCAAACATAAGTCCGTAAAGACACGGCAGCATCATCCTGCCCGCGATAGGCATCGAGTTGCGGCTCTGTTGCAAACAACTTCAGACCGAATGCAATGAGTGCCAACCCTCCGACAATTTGAATGATTGCCCTGTGATCTTGCACAGCCCCCGTGATCGCCCCAACACCAAGTGCTGCAAAAAGGGCAATCAATCCGTCACCGAGGACCGCGCCGATCCCGGCGGCAACGCCACCCCAAAAACCTCGTTCGATCGCGCGTTGAATACAAAGAACATTGACCGGGCCAACGGGTGCGGCAACCAGCACACCGATTACGAGGCCCACTGGAATCAATAATGGGTTAGGAAACATCAACGTCCCCCCAACTGCTTCGAATTTGGCAATCCGAGCGGCAATTGACGCGGCGGGACAAGCCGGCAAAACAGGCGGGTGTTTGTAAATCTATTCTTGGTGTTCGTTGCATAAGGCGGAAACCAACCGGTCGTCGCCAGCTTGGCGCACCGTTGCCGTTTGATTGTTTGCACCTTTTGCCCACCCTGTTTGATTTCAACACCTAAGACGTAGTTGCGTCGCATCCCCTTGTCCACGTGATGGGCAGATTTTCTTTGCCAGCACGCCAGTCAGTTATACTCACAACGCTTTTAATGGCGTTTTAGCCCAGGACCATTCCCGCTGGGTTAATCAAATTTGCGGCATAACTTCGCTGCTAAACCATCAAAGCCCCTGATTTTTCTCAAATTCGAGCATTCCGACGGCAAATTACATTAACCATAACCAAAAGTAGGCATGGTAAACGTTAAAATGAAGGGATACCCGGATTGCTCATACAAAACATGAGCAGGGGGTGCACAATGATTGCACGCATTATCGCTGTAGTTCTGGCCGCAATTTGTTTCGCGACTCCAGCCACAGCGGCAAAGAAAAAGAACGACGCATGGGCTCAATCTTCAAAGAGCTGGAAGAAGAACTACTACAAGAAAAAATACCGCAAGAAGTACGGTAAGAAGTATAGCAAAAAGTACCGTAAGAAATACGGTAAGAAGTACTCCAAAAAGAAAAAGTACAATAAAAAATTCCCACCAGGTGCTGCAAAATGGTCCGGTGGGCCAAAGCCATTTCTATCAGGCAAATCTCCGGGAACCGTACGGTTTCGTGGCAAATATAAAGTCGGTTCGATTGTGATCGATTCCCGACGCCGCAAACTTTATTATGTTCTGCCAGGCAAACGCGCTTATCGCTATCCGATCGCAGTTGGCAAAGCTGGTTTTGGCTGGACAGGTGTTAAAAGAATTACGCGTAAAGCAAAATGGCCAGGTTGGACGCCACCAAAAGAAATGCGTCGTCGCAAACCAAATTTGCCTAAACACATGACAGGTGGCCTCTATAATCCACTTGGTGCAAGGGCTTTATATCTTGGCAGTTCGCTTTATCGAATTCACGGCACATATAACACAGCGTCTATTGGTACAGCTTCTTCGTCAGGGTGCTTTCGCATGCACAATCAACATGTCGTACATCTGTCAAAAATTGCAGGCATTGGAACGACGGTGTACGTGCGCAGGTCACTGCCCAAATACGTTGCTTCGAAATAAGCACGTTGGAGTTTCTTAGCGGTTCCAATCAGGGGCCAGAAAAGATTTCATGAGCAACGCGCGGGATTTGTTTAACGCTGTCCCGCGCGTTTTTTATTTATAAAATTTGTAGGGAATTGGTCGGTTCCGACCAACAGCGATCTGGTAGCCTTGGACCACTGCACAGTTAGACTATTGCACAAAGTGATAGAGGTAATCGTGTAACGGAGATGGGCCTGGCATCAAATTGATGCCAGCAGCTGACTTGGCAAGGTATAAAAACACGATCGCAGCCATCAACACTGCCGTGCCGCTCATGCCCAAGATCAGCCCGCGTGCAAGATCGCTGACAGCAAGACGCGCTGTTGTCGTTTGCTTTGTGCGCGTGTGAACCCTCGCCGACCGTGCCATAAAAAAATACCCTTATTGATCCAACTTGGCACAAAACCAAGTTGCCCGTTAAGGTTTGCAAGCTAAAGGCCAGTCTTTGAGTTGTAAATCCATCTCACTGATAAAACTCGGAAAACGCGGCGGTTTTCCCAATCAATCAAGCGAGAAAGACCAAAACGAGGTTAACCGATGCACGGGTTATGAAGATCACGGCTATGGCTTAAGACGCAGCACACAACCTCGCCGACGAGCTTAGAGATCATCAAGACCGTGCTTCGACACTGTGCTCCGACTAGGCCCGGCAATTTTCCAAAAAGCGTACTGGAGCGCCTGCGGCCTTTCCGAGAATTTCACCGTCCCACATGACGCGATTACCACGAATGATGGTACCGACTGGCCAACCTTTAACTTTCTTGCCGTCATAGGGTGTCCACCCACATCGACTTGCAACTTGCGCATTCGAAATCGTTTCCTCGCGGCCCAGGTCGACAATCGTAAAGTCAGCGTCATACCCAACCGCAATTCGACCCTTGTTGCGAATTCCAAAAATACGCTGGGGGCCATGCGACGTCAGATCCACAAACCGCTCCAGTGACAAGCGGCCCGCATTGACATGATCCAGCATAATTGGAACCAAAGTCTGCACACCCGTCATACCCGAATGCGATTGAGGATAGGCGACATCCTTTTCAGACCTTAAATGCGGCGCATGATCTGAGCCCAACACATCGACGACACCAGACCTCACACCTTCCCAGATGCCAGCCTGATGCGCGCTATCACGGACAGGCGGGTTCATTTGTGCATATGTACCAAGCCGCTCGTAACAGTCTGGCGCAACGAGCGTCAGATGGTGTGGTGTTACTTCAACCGTTGCCCACTCTTTATGATCAGCCAAAAACACCATCTCATCTGCCGTGGAAATATGCAGAACATGAATACGTTTTTTATGTTTTTCAGCCAATCCTACGAGCCGCTTGGTGGCCATTAACGCGGCCGTCGCATCGCGCCAAACAGGATGCGATGAGGGATCACCGGCAACGCGTTCATTCTCGCGCGCAATCAATCGCGGCTCATCCTCGGCATGAAACGCAGCACGGCGACCAAGGCTGGAAATAATCCGGTCCAATGAAAGATCATCCTCAACCAACAGATCGCCGGTTGAAGAGCCCATAAAAACCTTTATCCCAGCAGACCCTTCCAATTGCTCCAAATTGCAAATCTGATCAACATTCTCGCGTGTGCCGCCAACATAGAACGCAAAGTCACAGAACATACGGTTGCGCGCACGCTTGATTTTGTCGGCCAAGGTTTCTTTAGTGGTTGTCAAAGGCTTTGTGTTCGGCATTTCAAAGACTGCCGTCACGCCTCCCAGAACCGCCCCACGGCTGCCAGTTTCCAGGTCTTCCTTATGATCAAGACCTGGTTCACGAAAATGCACCTGACTGTCGATGACGCCTGGTAGAATATGCAAACCCCTGGCATCAATAACTTGATCTGCCCCAGCTCCACCCAGCGCCCCGAGCGCCACGATCTGTCCATCTTTAACGCCAATATCGCAAATTTCTTGGCCCGCATGATTGACCACCGTTCCACCGCGACAAACGACGTCGTAATTTTCTGCCATGATATCAACGATCCCTATGCGACGGAGAGGCTGGCGTGTTAAAGCCCAACTCAAACACTCTGGCGAATAATTAGCCCCCGAGCCTTGCGAATTGCCACCCGCATACGTAAATCAACGCCCGAATGCAACCTAAAGAGCATCAACACTATGCCAACTCACCAGACAACACTTCTGTCCGACCGAGGCGTCTTGCTCATTTCAGGAAGCGATGCTGCAGCCTTCCTGCAAAATATTATAACCAGTGATCTCGACAACGTAACCGCCGGACAAGCCATTTATTCCGCCTTGCTGACCCCACAGGGAAAAATTCTGTTCGACTTTTTTCTCATCCCTGCAGGTGAGGCGTTCTTAATCGACGCGCCTGCGAGCGAAATTCCCGCACTGCTTAAACGTCTGGCGATGTACAGATTACGCTCTGATGTTGAGATTGCCGATGTTTCAAAAGCATTCGTTATCGAAGCCACGTGGGCTGGCATGCGCCCGACGCAAGATTTAGAACCAATACTCTATCAAGACCCTCGCCATCGCGATCTCGGCCAACGCGCGATTGTTACACGCGCACAGCAAGAGGCAGGTGAAACGGACGGTGCGAAAGAAGATCCAAACCTGATCTTCAATGCAACCTTACAAGCCTACGATGCACACCGAATTGACCTTGGCATTCCTCAGGGTGGTAAAGATTTTAAATTCGGCGATGTATTTCCCCATGACGCATTGCTGGACCAATTGCACGGCGTATCCTTTGCCAAAGGATGTTACGTGGGCCAGGAAGTTGTCAGCCGCATGCACCACCGCGCCACGGCACGCAAACGCATCATTCGTGTTGTCGCAGCAAACAACGCATCGCTGCCTGAGGCTGGTACTGAGATCACGGCAGGAGCTGCAAAGATCGGAAAACTGGGCTCATCTCATGCGAGCTCGGGCCTGGCACTCGTACGCTTGGACCGGGCAAAAGAAGCAATAGAAGCTGGCACACCCATCCAAGCAGGAGACGTCGTATTAGACATCCATATCCCTGACTGGGCAAATTTTTCGCTCGACAATGTCAGTGGAAAAAACGCGAACGAAAGCGCTCCATTATGAACCCACCAGACGAAACAATGGGCCGACCTGATTCAAATTTCAAAACGCGCTGTGCTTGGTTTGGAATTTCCGATCCACTCTATACCGCGTATCACGACACCGAATGGGGCGTACCTCAAACCGACGACCGCATCTTGTTTGAAAAAATGACATTGGAAGCGTTCCAATCGGGTTTGTCGTGGCTCACAATTTTAAAAAAACGAGAAAATTTTCGCAAAGCCTTTCACAACTTCGATACCGCTCGCATTGCCCGCTACAAAGCGAAAGACGTCGAACGTCTGTTGAACGACCCAGGCATTGTACGACACCGACTGAAGATTGACGCCACAATCAACAATGCACGCGCCTTTGAAGCCTTATCGAAACACACCCGTTTTTCAACATTCCTTTGGAGTTTTGTCGACGGTCAGCCGATCATTAATCACGCACAAAAAATGTCTGATGTTTCATCTCAAACGGATGTCTCTCGCCGTATGGCAAAGGCATTGAAAGGGGAAGGATTTCGCTTTGTTGGGCCGACCACGATGTATGCATTGATGCAGGCAATGGGAATGGTCAACGACCACCTTGTTGACTGTCATCGACATGCCCCTTGCACAGAATTACAAACAGCATTCAAAGCGCCATAATTAACAGCCGGCGACGGCGAACTATTGAACTCTAAATGCTAAAATCAAAAGAACCGGGTTCGTTGAAACAACCATGGCAGAAATGAAAATTGATCGGCAAAAAAACGACACCAAATCCGCCCGAGCATGGCAACGCATGCTATCGGGTCGGCGCTTGGATCTGCTTGATCCATCGCCAGATGATATTGAAATTGAGGATATCGCACATGGCCTTGCGCGTGTGGCACGGTGGAATGGACAAACGACAGGTGCTCATGCTTTTTCCGTTGCACAACACGCCATCATCGTCGAGCAAATTGCGAACGATCTCAACCCAATTTGGACAAACCAATGGCGCCTCGCAGCACTTCTTCATGATGCCGCCGAGTACGTCGTCGGTGACCTGATCAGCCCATTTAAAAATGCCGTGGGGTTCAATTACAGAGCTTTAGAAAACCGCCTGATGCAAGCCATTCATCAGCGTTTTGATTTGCCCACGTCTTTGCCAAACGACGTGCAGGAGCAAATCAAGCAAGCTGACCGGATCTCAGCTTATTTCGAGGCCACATGTTTGGCCGGTTTTGAACCAGATGAAGCGCACCAGTTCTTCGGTACACCGCCAAAATTACGTCATGAGTTGGGCAAGACTCTTCAAGAACTACAACCGGTGCCAACACGTTGTGCTCAAAACGATTTTTTGATGCGCTTCAATGACCTACGTCAATTCGACTGATCACGGTCATTGCCTTGAAGGCGCCTGATTTGAGGTTTCTGTTCGGTACGCAGTTGGAAACTATTTCCGATCGCGAATATCATATTTTCTAATCTGAATATGAATTCGTCTTTGCTACTCCTCAAACCAAAGGAGTCTCTTTATGACGACAGAGGCTAGCCTTCATAAGTTTCGTAATGCGTCCGCTCCCAACCCAGGCAATAAAACAATAGCCATGCAACGTCTGGATCCCGGCCCCGTAGAAATCGGTTTGACCGCCGCAATTGTTGCGCTGATGCGTGACGAACCCGTTGTTCTTACCGTGCGCGGAGATGACGATAATGGCGAGGTCGCAGACGGTCTACCGCATGGCCCATTTTCTCCAGTTGAGCACAGAACGCTCGATATCGGATTGAGAAGCTGGGTATCTGAACAAACCGGACTTGGTTTGGGTTATGTTGAACAACTTTACACTTTCGGCGACAGAGGTCGCCATGCCCAACCGCGTGACAGCGATCCTCATGTTGTCTCTATCGGGTATCTCGCATTAACGCGGGTTGATGCCGCATCTGAAATGCAATCAGGTAGTTGGCGCAGTTGGTATCACTTTTTCCCTTGGGAAGATTGGCGCAAAGGCCGTCCGGAAATTCTCGACGCCACTATCGGGCCGCGTTTAAAAGAATGGGCGAGCAAAGATCAAGGGCACAAATCTGGTGGTGGCCCGCTTGACCGCCAACAACGTGTTCGAATTTGTTTTGGTCTCGACGGTGCTCAGTGGGACGAAGAGAAAGTTCTCGAACGATTCGAGCTCCTCTATGAAGCTGGACTTGTTGAAGAAGCCCATCGCGACCGGCCGGAAAGCTCTGAAGGCTGGGGCGAAACACCAAAACTCGGGACAGCAATGCGTTATGATCACCGTCGTGTCTTGGCGACGGCAATCAGTCGCGTTCGAGCAAAAATCAAGTATCGTCCAGTCGTGTTCGAATTAATGCCGGACAATTTTACACTTTATGAGTTGCAAAAAACTGTCGAGGCCATTCTAGGCCCTCATTTACACAAGCAAAATTTCCGCCGCCTGGTGGAAAGTGCCGGACTTGTCGAGCCAACAGGCGAAATGAAAACGCGAACTGGCGGGCGTCCAGCAAAACTTTTCCGCTTTAGGCGTGAAGTGTTGCTGGAACGACCTGCACCTGGTGTGCGTGTCAAACCCGGTCGCGCCTAGCTGAGCAGTCTCTGCGGGATTTAACCCGTTTGCTTTGGCATCAAGTTTGGACCGCCGCAGACAAGTTGCGTTTGTGTTGTTTGCGGCGGTCGCCCTTAGATGGATTTGAAGATCGGTGAAAATTGAGCCTTCTGATTGCTCGTAAAAAAACTCAAAACGACTTGCTCAAATAAGTTTTCATCGCGTCACCACCGAACCACCCGTCAATGTAGAAGGCGGTTTCAAACGACATCGACAAAGCCACGACCAAGAATTGATCGACGCGGCTAGCTTTTGCTTCTCGCTTAAGTTAATCTAGCGGCACTTGAAATTGCTCTAATCGAGCATATGTATATAGGGACCGGCAATGTCGCCGGTACTTCTTACACATCAGATATACTCAAAATGAGCATAACTGATGTGGTATATTTCGGAGGGCTGGAGCTATGGGCTATATCGAAACACACACCCCAAAACCGGATCATGGCACGCCAAACGGATTCAAAGTACTGCCACGCCCCGACCTCACCTACACGCCCGAAGTCGCTGCACAAATGGCGCCGATGTACGAACGCGTGAAAAACGTCATCACGCCGATGGAATGGCCGCACTACGCGCCGCTGATCAAAGCGATCAACGAGCTGAAAATAGAACGCAACGCCGCCATCCTGGCACACAATTATATGACGCCCGAAATCTTTCACTGCGTTGGCGATATCGTCGGCGACAGCTTGCAGTTGGCAAAAGAAGCCGCAAAAGCAGAGGCTGATGTGATCGTACAGGCTGGCGTCCATTTCATGGCTGAAACGTCAAAGCTGCTCAATCCAGATAAGACCGTTCTTATTCCAGACCTTGAAGCAGGCTGTTCATTAGCCGCTTCGGTTACAGCAGAAGATGTGCGCATGCTACGTGAAGCCTATCCGGGTGTGCCGATCGTTACCTACGTCAACACAAGTGCAGCCGTGAAAGCAGAATGTGATGTTTGCTGCACATCCTCGAATGCCGTGAAGGTTGTTGAAAGTCTCAACGCACCTCGTGTCTTACTCATTCCAGATGAATACCTCGCCAAGTACGTCCAAACCCAAACCGACGTCGAGATCATCGCTTGGAAGGGACGTTGTGAAGTCCACGAGCGCTTTACGGGCGAAGAACTGGAAGCATTTCGCGCTGCCGATCCTGCAGTAAAAATTATCGCACACCCCGAATGTCCACCAGACGTTATTGAAACAGCTGACTTCACAGGATCAACAGCGGCAATGATCGATTGGGTGAAGACCAATCGTCCACCAAAGGTTGTCCTTGTGACAGAGTGCTCGATGAGTTCGAATGTGGCTGCAGAAACGCCTGATGTGGAATTTGTGCGTCCATGCAATCTTTGTCCGCACATGAAGCGCATCAGCCTCGAGAAAATCCTCGACGCCTTGTTGAACATGACCCACGAGGTGACCGTTGATCCAGACGTCGCGCAAAAGGCACGCCGCGCTGTTGAACGCATGGTCAATCTCTCCAACTAATTGGCATCGCGTGACAGTCACCACTATTGGCGTTGGGCGCCTCTCAACCACCGGTCGTCAAACTAGGGCGACCGGTGTTTCATTTTAACAACGATAGGTCTCAATAGATTGCACGAGGCACCCCCAAACTGGAATGCAAATTTAAGCGGCACTGGCGACATCGTCATTGTCGGTGCGGGGTTGGCTGGGCTGTTTACCGCGCTTAAACTGAGCCCACAGCCTGTAACCGTTGTTGCCGCGGCGCCTCTCGGCAAGGGTGCCTCGAGTGTTTGGGCGCAAGGTGGGGTCGCTGCCGCTGTTGGTAAAGGCGATACGACCGAAGCGCATGCTCGTGACACAATTTCCTCAGGCGCTGGACTTGTGGACGAAGCACTGGCTCATAGCGTCGCCAAGCAAGCACCCGAACGGATCCGCGATCTCTTATCACTCGGTGTTCCATTCGACCATGACCTCGAGGGCAACCTCAAAGTTAGCAAAGAAGCCGCTCATTCTGCTGGCCGGGTTGTTCGCGTCTCAGGAGACCGCGCCGGAGGGGCAATTATGTCCGCCATTATTGCGTCGGTCCGTAACACGCCATCGATCCGGGTTCTTGAAGGCTACCGAGCAGACGATCTCATCACCGAAAACCAACACATCATCGGCCTCGTGCTTTCCGACACGCAAGGTCAACAGTTACATCTTGATGCCAAAGCGATTGTTTTAGCAACTGGTGGAATTGGCGCGCTTTACGAAGTTTCCACCAACCCACCTTACGCCCGCGGAGAAGCAATCGCTATGGCAGCGCGCGCCGGTGCCATCATCGCCGATGCAGAGTTTGTGCAGTTCCATCCAACGGCACTCAACATCAACAAAAATCCAACCCCCTTGGCGACCGAAGCCCTACGGGGGGAAGGCGCAATCCTTCTAAATCAACATGGCCATCGCTTCTTGCTCGATCGCGATCCACGTGCAGAACTTGCTTCGCGAGATATTGTCTCCCAAGCGGTTGCCGAAGAAATCGCCGCGGGAAACGATGTCTTCCTCGATTGCTCGAAAGCGATCGGCGACCGGTTCCCCGATGATTTCCCAACCGTCTGGCAACATTGTTTGGATGCAAATATCGACCCGAGAATTGAACCCATTCCCGTCGTCCCTGCCGCCCACTACCATATGGGCGGTATTGCAACGAACGCCGACGGTCGCACAAATGTTGCCGGTCTATGGGCGATCGGAGAAACAGCAGCCACAGGCCTGCATGGGGGCAATCGGCTCGCCTCCAACTCTTTGCTTGAGGCGGTCGCTTTTGGTGCACGCGCTGCTGCAGATCTCGCCACAATTTTACCATCCGACACTTCTGAGCGTACTCAAAAAAACAAGCTGATTGCAACCAGCACCGCGCCGGCATCTATTGGGGGCGATGAGCACGAAAAGCTGTGCTTCAACCTTCGCCAAACCATGTCCCAATCCGTTGGGGTTTCGCGCAATGGTGATGACCTGAAGATCGCGTTATCAAAACTGGCCGAGATCGAAAATGTTGCCAAGAAAAACAAAGATGTCATTCTCTCCAACATGGCACTTGCGGCTCGATTTATTGCGACTGCTGCTTTTCTGCGCAATGAAAGTCGGGGGGCTCATCTGCGCCGCGATTTCCCAGACCTCGACGCCAACCTTGCAAAACGATCCGCTTTAACACTTCGCGAAATCGATGTGGTCCTTGCGAAAGAAGTTAAATGACAAACTCGAAACAAGAAAAACATCTCACCGGCTTACCCAAGCATCTCATAGATGACGCCGTCACAATGGCACTCGGGGAAGATTTGGGAACCGTTGGCGATATCACGACACTTGCAACTGTGCCCACTGCCGCAACGTCCCATGCCGACATCGTTTCTCGCCAAGATGGCGTGATTTCAGGCCTCGATGTTGCCAAACGAGCTTTCAAAGCCGTCGATCCAGAACTAAATTTTGTTTGCAAAGTCGATGACGCCGGTCACGTTAAAGCTGGAACAATCGTTGCCACTGTTAGCGGCAGCTCACGCGCGATCCTCACAGGTGAACGCGTTGCGCTTAATTTCCTCGGCAGGATGTCAGGCATCGCGTCTTTAACCGCCCAATACGTCGCCGAAACGCGGGAATATAAGGCACAAATTATCGATACGCGAAAGACAACACCAGGTTTGAGAGCCTTTGAAAAATATGCCGTCATATGTGGTGGGGGGGCCAACCATCGCGTCGGCCTTTACGATGCCATCCTGATTAAAGACAACCACATCGCTGCAGCTGGAGGCTTAAAAAACGCACTTCGTAGAGCCAAAGCGGCAGCTGGACACATGATAAAAATTGAAGTTGAAGTCGACACCCTTGAGCAGTTGAACGATGTCTTGTCTACTGGCCGTTGCGATGCCGTCTTGCTCGACAACATGAAGCCAGACATGCTTGCAATGGCAGTTGAGATGATTGATGGGTGCATGTTGGCAGAAGCATCAGGCGGTGTCTCACTTGAAACCGTTCGCGCGATTGCGAAATCTGGTGTTGATCTCATCTCAGTTGGTGCGCTCACGCACTCTGCACCGGTGCTGGACTTAGGGCTCGATTTCAATGACTGACCTCGACGAACCGACCACAATGCGTCAATGTTGGCCAACCGACTTGAAATGTTAGGGTTTTAACTTTGTTCGGTCGAATTCCTGACAGTCGTCCTATTTTGCTGACAGTTAGCGCCTAAACTTGAGCCCATTGCTATCGGGAATATGTCATCTGGAAATGATGACAGGAGAAAAAGTAATGAAATATATCGTGATCTGGGCAGGCATCTCATTTCTTAGTGCGGTCATTGCAGGCTATCTCTGCGCCCGGAAGAACAGAGATTATTCCTACTGGATGGCATGGTGTTTTATCGTCCCACCGGCGGTCTTGGTTTTGCTGATGTTGCCGGTTCACAAAGGTGAACGCCCACGCCGCCCGACCCTCGACGAGGAAGACCGACGCCCCTTCATCGATTGATCCCGTCAAAAGATGTTATTAGCTACCCCAAATTACTTTTTTCTTTCTGTTGCGCTGTGACGACTGCCTGGGCTGCTGCTAACCGGGCAACGGGGACGCGAAACGGCGAACAGGAGACATAATCCAGTCCGGTTTCCTCACAAAAACCGATCGATTGCGGGTCCCCACCATGTTCACCACAGATCCCGACCTTAAGCGACGGCTTTTGCTGGCGCCCCTTTTGCGTTCCAAGCTCGATCAAAGCGCCAACACCATCGCGGTCAATTGCTGCAAAGGGATCGTTCTGGATAACACCGCGATCGTTATAACTCTGAAGAATTGGTGCTGAATCGTCCCGACTAAGACCTAATGTCGTTTGCGTTAGGTCGTTTGTCCCAAACGAGAAAAACGCCGCCCCGCGATCACCGGCGGCGATCTTGTCGGCAATCAAACAAGCCCGTGGCAACTCGACCATTGTGCCAATGTCATAAGGAATTTCTTCACCAGTTTGTTGGACGACCTGGTCGGCCACCTCACGGATAACATCTGCAAGAATATCGAATTCTTGTCGGTATGCGACCAACGGAATCATGATTTCAGGACGTACCAGTGCACCGGTTTTTTTAGCAGCAATGCTGGCTCCCTCAAAGACCGCGCGCGCTTGCATCTCAGTAATTTCGGGATAGCGGACCGCAAGGCGGCAACCTCGAAAACCCAGCATAGGATTGAATTCTGCTAATTCGCGAACTTTTGATGTCAAACGACTGGGGGCGACGCCAAGTCCGTCTGCGACCGCCGCCAAATCTTTCTCTTCCTTTGGCAGGAATTCATGCAAAGGAGGGTCGAGAAGGCGGATCGTCACCGGCAAGCCCGACATGATCTCAAACAATTCGGCAAAGTCGTCGCGTTGCATAGGAAGTATTTCAGCTAGAGCCGCTCTGCGACCGGCTTCATCATCGGCACAAATCATTTTGCGCATGGCGATAAGGCGGTCGCCATCGAAAAACATATGTTCGGTTCGACAAAGACCAATTCCTTCAGCACCAAAATCTCGCGCCTGCTTGGCGTCATGCGGTGTGTCTGCGTTGGTGCGCACTTTCAAACGTCTTCGCTCATCCGCCCAGCTCATCAATGTATTAAACGCACTCGACATTTTCGGCTGGCGCATTTTTGCCCGACCGCGCATGACCCGGCCTGACGAGCCATCGATCGTAATCATGTCTCCTGCTTTAAACGTTTCAGTGCCAATCTGTACGGTGCCGGAAGCCTCATTGATCTGCAATGCGCCCGCTCCGGAAACACATGCTCGCCCCATTCCCCGGGCGACAACAGCCGCGTGAGACGTCATACCGCCGCGGGCGGTCAAAATTCCAACCGCGGCGTGCATACCGTGTATGTCTTCAGGACTCGTCTCAGTGCGCACCAAAATGACGTCGCGACCTTTGGCCTTGGCCGCTTCAGCAACATCCGCATTCAATACAATTTCTCCAGATGCAGCTCCGGGTGACGCGGGCAAGCCTTGCGTTACAATGTCGGCGGTGACGCTTTCATCAAGCGTTGGGTGCAGCAACTGATCGAGTGCCGACGGCTCCAAGCGTATTAAAGCTTCATCGCGTCCGATAATCCCTTCTTGCGCCATTTCGACAGCGACCCTAACGGCTGCATCAACCGTCCGCTTGCCGCTACGCGTTTGCAACATCCAGAGCTTGCCATTCTCAATGGTAAACTCAATGTCTTGCATGTCTCGATAATGGTTTTCCAACTTCTCCATCAAGACCGCCAGTTCACGGAACGCATCTGGCATGGCCTTTTCCAGAGATATCGCATCGCCACTCGCGTTCTTCGCCGCCGCTTCGGTGACAGGTTGGGGTGTGCGAATTCCCGACACCACGTCTTCGCCTTGGGCATTGATTAGATATTCGCCATAGATCTCTTTTTCGCCTGTTGCTGGATTTCTGGTGAAAGAAACACCCGTCGCAGAGGTATCCCCCATGTTGCCAAACACCATGGCTTGTACATTGACAGCTGTTCCCCAACTATCGGGAATATTGTTGAGACGGCGATAGGTCTTCGCGCGTGGGTTTTGCCAAGAGCCAAACACCGCAGCAATCGCACCCCACAGCTGCTGTTCAACATCTTGAGGAAAAGGCTCATTCAGCTCGGCATAGACAGCGTCCTTGTAGCGTTTGATTAGGATTTGCCAATCTTCAGCCGACAACTCGGTATCAAGCATCATGGCGTTCAGGTTTTTGTGGTCTTCTAGCAGGTCTTCAAAAACACCATGATCGATGCCAAGTACGACATTGGCATACATCTGGATAAACCGGCGATAACTATCAAAGACAAAGCGCGCATCACCTGCGTTCTTCACCAGACCATGCACGGTTTCGTCGTTGAGGCCGAGATTGAGAATGG
This sequence comes from Hyphomicrobiaceae bacterium, assembly GCA_050633705.1. Classification (GTDB taxonomy): domain Bacteria; phylum Pseudomonadota; class Alphaproteobacteria; order Rhizobiales; family Hyphomicrobiaceae; genus JAJFHI01. The sequence goes on from JBOEGZ010000005.1 coordinate 125,807, forward strand.
TATCCATCATTCCTGGCATTGATGCGCGACTGCCTGAGCGCACAGAAATCAAAAGCGGGTTATTAACGTCACCAAACTTTGTTCCTGTTAGATTTTCGATGTGCTTCAATCCAGATTGCAGCTCAGCGTGTAACCCGTCGGGAAGCGTTTGATGCCCATCATTGTATGCCGTGCAAACAGCGGTTGTGATTGTGAAGCCCGGAGGCACTGGAAGTCCGATAGACGCCATCTCGGCGAGATTTGCGCCTTTGCCACCAAGCAAGTTTTTGTCTTCCGCGCTGCCTTCGGCACTTCCTCCCCCAAAAATGTAAACCATTTTGTCAAGAGTTGAATTGTCTTGTGCGACCATACCTTCATCTTCCCGGCTTTTTTTGTGATTGCAGCGCTGGCGCTTATCAATCAGGCCTCTCGTGACAGCAGTCATGCAATAGCAGGTCTCATACACAATCAAAACCATTCACAGCAATCAAAGATGCATAATTTGTCGCCTATGAAGCCTTTGACGAGATGGGCATTGCTGTCGCACTGTGGCTGGGCAGGATTTACCAAGCTTTGAGAGACCCAAAAATGTCGGATGCCCTCGCCCAAGTTCTTAGTGAACTAAATTCCAGCCGCGATGCAGCCCTTGATCGGCTGTTTGAGCTATTGAGAATAAAAAGCATTTCAACCGATCCAGCTTACAAAAAAGATTGCAGAAAAGCCGCCGACTGGTGTGCTGCGACTTTGAAGGATATCGGTTTTGCATCATCTAAAGTCGTGACAACCACTGGCCATCCAATGGTTGTTGCTCACGATCGAAAGTCTGTTCCCAAAGGCATGCCTCATGTCTTGTTTTATGGTCATTACGATGTCCAGCCGCCCGAACCACTGGACCTTTGGAAGTCCCCTCCATTCGAACCTCGGATCGCTTCAGAGAAAGGCAATGGGAAAGTCATTATTGCGCGAGGGGCGGAAGACAACAAAGGCCAATTGATGACTTTTTTTGAAGCTGCACGCGCTTGGAAAAAGGTCGCCGGAGCCCTTCCAATTGCCGTTTCAGTTTTGCTCGAAGGTGAAGAGGAATGTGGTTCGCCATCACTGCCAGGCTTTCTCGCCAAGCACGGCAAAGAATTAAAATCTGCCGACCTCGTCCTCGTTTGTGACACCGGACAGTTTGACAAAGATACGCCTGCCATTACCACCATGCTGCGGGGACTGGCTGGAACCGAGGTCACCCTTCGCGGGCCCAAACGCGACCTCCACTCAGGCCTTTACGGCGGCCCAGCGATCAACCCAATCCGCGCCCTCACCTCAATTATGGGCGCGATGTTTGATGCTAGCGGCCGCGTAAAAATACCTGGTTTTTATGACGGCATTATTCCTCCAAGCCCAACCCAGCGCCGGCAATGGGCAGAAATCGGATTTAACGAAAAGGAATTTCTCGGCTCGGTTGGTTTAAATACACCAGCAGGAGAAAAGAACCGTTCAGCCCTTGAGCAGCTGTGGTCCCGGCCAACCTTAGAGTTCAACGGAATTACAGGTGGCTACCAAGGCATTGGAGAAAAAACCATTATTCCGGCCCAAGCGAGTGTCAAAATCACCTGTCGTTTGGTCCCGGGGCAAAACCCCAAAGCCGTCCTCAAATCCTTGCAAAAATTTATCAAAGATCGAACGCCCAACGATTGTCAGGTTGAATTTTCAAGTCCCCATGGAAATGCCGGCGTTGCATTTGACACCTCTGCCCCAACAACAAAGGCCGCGGCACTTGCACTTACGGAAGAATGGGGCAAACCCGCTTTGCTGATGGGCTGCGGCGCATCAATTCCGATTGTCACATCATTTCGAAGCGCACTGAAAATGGATAGCCTTTTGATTGGATTTGGTCTCGAAGATGATCGCATTCATGCGCCGAACGAAAAATACAATCTTAAGAGCTTTCAAAAAGGCGCGCGCAGTTGGGCCAGAATTCTGGCGCGGTTTGCCGAGATTTAACCCGCCGAAACACGCCAACCAAGCTAATGAAAAATGACAAAACTTTAAGCAGTGGGCACCATTGGCGGACCATAATTATCTAGGTATTGTCCGCAATCTCATCGCTCAGCGGTCTGCTGGTTGTACACTTGCACAGAAAGAAATCGAGATGACGCGCACTTTGTCACTTTTGCTTGGGCTCACCATGGTCGCCGGGCTCATAGCCTCGCCAACGAATGCTCAGCGTAACACTTACAAAAAGAACTATCGTGACAACAAACACGTTGCTGGCGTCTTCGATTACTATGCCCTGGTTTTATCTTGGAGCCCAACACACTGTGCCACCGTTCGCACGAGGGGTTACGATTCACAATGCAACCCGCGCAATGGCCGTCGTTTTGCATTTGTGTTGCATGGTCTTTGGCCACAGTACAACCGAGGGTATCCTGGTCACTGCCGCATTGGTAAAAGGCCGTTTGTGCCAAATTCTGTGATCGATTCAGTGCAAGACATCATGCCAAGCCGGCGCCTTACGATTCACGAGTACAAGAAACATGGCACCTGTTCGGGCCTCTCTCCAAAAGGCTATTACAGCGTATCGCGTCGCCTTTTCGAAAGCATCAAGATACCTCAACGTTATATCCTTCCTGAAAAAGCGCAATTTGTTTCACCGCAAGAATTGTCGGATGAGTTTTTGGCAGTAAACCCACAACTCAGACCAGACATGCTTGCTGTCTCATGTGGTGGTGCCGGCAATCGCCTGAAAGAAATTCGCATCTGCTTTAGCAAGAATGGCAAACCAAAACCTTGCGGGCATAATGAAAATCAACGCCGCATGTGCTCAGCAAAAAAAATGTTTGTGCCGCCGGTTCGCTTTCGTAATCAGCCGCGCAAACGCCAGCGCCCGAAAAAGTATCATAGGCAACACGCTCTTTAGCCGAAAAAGCGTTGGCACGAGTTGCTCAGGCAAGTCCAAGCCAGCTCAGAAATTGAATTGTCAGAGCCCGGCTAGAGCATCAGTTTCAGTACAAGACTCTTGTGGAGAACCCGATTGGAACCACGCGTTGTCTCGATTATTTCTTGCCCGTCTTCGGGCGTTCTCCCCACACTTGTTCTCATAAGAATCGGTCTGGAGAACACGAGACGTGAAATTGCACGAACAGGGATATTCGGCTGAAACAGCCACGCCGCAATATGCTCATGTGCACGCGCTCGCGCCGCAGCCCGTTGCAACTCATGGGGTTTCCAACACTTCATCGCATGAAGAGCCTCACGTTGCTGGCATCCAACCCGATAAAACCAACCCAGCAAAACGCAAATATTTCACACACGCAATGATGGGCTTCATTATCGGAGTGCTGTTCTGGCATATCGTCGGCTTTTGGGAATTCGTAACTGAGATCGTACTTTCCGGACCGACAGAAACGCAATTCAGCCGACCAAGTTTGGTACCGCACAACAAAGCGCAAAAAGTTGCTGAAAATTCTAGCAACATTTCAACTGGCAGCATCGAAATTTCTGCAAATATCACGCCGCTTGCCGCTGATAACGATCACGTCAGGCAAGCAACAATCCAACCAATAGAAACGACAAACTGCTCGGCGCATCAACTGGATCGCATGTCTGGCAACATTGTTTTAAAGGAATGCTCAACCAGTGGTCACAAGTTGGGTGACGGGCATGGTCTAGGGCGCCAAGACATGACATCGACGAAGAACGCGAATGCGTCTTCCTCTGCGTCGCTCAAGAAGATAACACCTAGTTTCAAACCGCAGAAATTTGCCTCTGAAAGTCAACTTCTGACACTGGAATACTAGGTCAGTCTTTGTGCCCAACACACCGCTTTCTGGTCCCTGCTTTCGGGTTAAGTTGCCCGGCTGAGTTTAAGTCTTGGGCAACAATTTCTTAAATAGATGTGCATGGCAAAGCCCGCATTGTGGATAGCCCGACTCTCAGCCTCAAAGCCGTCACGTTATCTTCTAAGGTAGCGAGGGTTTGTAACCTGTCTTTTGTATCGCGTTCGCGCGGTTCAATGCACAAGCTTTGGGCACGAGCTTTGGGGAGTTTTGCAAAAATGAGTACAACAGCACCACTACCATTGGCTGCCGGGCAATGCTGGACATACCGCACGCCCAATGGCTTTGAGGCCAGTCGCTTGATCATCGGTGCAATTGTGCGCTTTCAGGACGGCCAAAACATCGTTTGCGCGTCGGCGACCCATACTCCCGCACGACACAACGAAGTTGACCAGAACGCAAAGAGCATTGCTTTCATTCCGATGTCAGAAGCAGCCTTCCGGGCAAGCGTGATAAGTTGCGAGAGCACGCACATCGAGCCGATCAATCCACAAACTTTTCAGAACGAATTGAATTCCTGGCATAACGACCCGAAAGGCATGACTGTTTTCACCGTGCCGTTTGAAGGTTCTCTTGACCGGATGATTGCTTCGCAAATGGCGCAAATTGTCGGCCAACCCGCCGCATAGATTACAAACAGATACGCGCCAGCTTGATCTCTCAACCAATGTACACTTGACTGCGTTGTTAGACGAAAACGCACTGATTTATGCAGAAATATGGGTCCGCCAACACTCTCAAATCCGGGTCCAGCTTGCGAGGCCATCATCTAGGCCTGTTTGATACGTTCGGCTTTCCAAGTAGCAGGCGCGCGTCCAGCAATGCCAACCGAAACCTCACTGTCTTCACCCAACTCACTGAGCCGGGTCGGATCGAGGCTCCAGACACGCGCCAACTGCATGACCTGTGTCTCTGTCGGATGCAGGATCATCTCTGCTCCCGTATCACCAGCTCGCCCACGCACACCCCTTAGGTCATAGAGCTTCAGCCCGACGCCACGTTCAGCGCGGGTAAAGCCCCCTTCACTTAACGTAACTCCGGAATCGTTAATCGCAAAGATGCGCTCGACCTTGCCCTCACGCATCAAAGCCCACGCGTAAAAATCGATATCGGGAAACGTTGCATACGCTTGAACTTCAACAAACGTCTTGCCTAAGCTTTTCCAAAGTGGCGTTGCTTTATCTGCAAATGCCTGTCCGAACGGTTGGGGCAGGCCAAGACCGACAACGAACGTCCAGCCATCAACGGGAGGAGAAACGAACACAAACGGTGTATCGCTTTTTTCTGCCGAGACCATTCCAATTCCCGACGACCAGTTGGCTATTTGACGGTCTTCCAACTCAAGTGCGTCAATAACAGCTTCAGTATCGCGTGTTCGAATTGCCAGCCACGCCATGTCAGGGCCAAACGATACAGGCTTATCAGGGGTGCTAGAAAATTTCACGCGCCCGGCTTGTAATGATGGCACAAGCCAAACCCATGCAATAATAATTGTCAGCACCACCAGAGCGATAATCCATACAGCTGAAATGACCCGTTCCTCCAAAAATCAACACCATCCACGCTAAGGGTTGGCGTGCAAGCAGGGAACGTATGTAAACGATTCCTGACAATGGGAAAAAACGCGCTGATAGAATGGCCCAAATCGGATCAGACTTTTCCAGGTGCAAATGCCAATAGGGTCAGTTTCTAGTCAACTTGGCAGCGAGGTAAATCAATCCAACAGACACGGAAACTGACCCTGAAAAAGATGTGGCGCATAAGAGAGGGCAAGCAACCACATCGCTCATTGACCCAAATTTGACGCAACACTGCGGGATGAGTGCGAAACGCGCCAATCAGGTCAACTCGGCAAGGCTGTTGTAAAAAACCTGAATGTCAAGAACATGTCAAAAGAAAAAACTCGTAAGTATTTGTTTTTGCTTGATTTAAACGGCGCCACTGGAAAATTTTCATTTTCACCGACAACAAGCATGAACAAAGTTGGACGTCTGTACCGTTCATTCATACGATCAAAAAGCACCGCATAAACGCCGATCCGCGACGCAATTTTCGACGTCGTAGATCAGAAAACATCATCAAGAGGCAGACATGGCAAACCAGAAATCAACTTCCAGCGTGCCGAGCATTTCCAATAATGGATTTAAGCGACGTGGATATGCCAGCCAGATCGCCGACGAAATCGATTTCGAAATTAAGGGCCACGAGATGCAGTTTGTCGAAATTGAACTCGACCCTGGTGAAAGCGCGATCGCAGAAGCTGGATCGATGATGTTCAAAGAACCATCAATACACATGGACACAGTCCTCGGCGATGGCGCCAAACGCTCGGGTGGTTTGATGGGAACGATCGCCAACGCTGGCAAAAGAATTCTAACGGGCGAAAGCTTGTTCATGACTGTATTTGCACATGAAGGGCATGGCAAAGCCCGCGTCGCATTCGCGGCACCCTATCCGGGGACCATTCTTGCCTTCCATCTCAGCGAATTTGGAGGACAACTGATCGCGCAAAAAGACGCCTTCGTTTGCGCCGCCAAGGGCGTAACAATGGGAATCCACTTCCAGCGCAAAATCATGACGGGCCTGTTTGGTGGAGAGGGATTCATCATGCAGAAATTTGATGGCGATGGGTATGTCTTCGTCCATTGCGGTGGCACCGTCGTCGAGCATGACCTCAAACCTGGTGAAGAACTGCACGTTGATACAGGATGCATCGCGGCAATGACGCCATCGGTCGAATTCGATTTGGTTCGCGCTGGCTCGGTCAAATCAATGATTTTTGGCGGTGAAGGCGTCTTCTTTGCAAAACTCACAGGTCCTGGTCGGGTCTGGCTACAAAGCCTGCCGTTTTCCAGACTTGCTGGTCGTGTTCTTGCAAACGCGACACCAGCAGGAGGGACAGGCGAAGGCTCTCTCCTTGGTCCATTCAGCACGGTATAATCGCGCGTCTGTCATTCAGTTTATTCAGCAAATGAGACGCCAGAAGACCAACACTTATCGCAAACAAAAAGGCCGGACCTCAATTTGAGGACCAGCCCTTTCGCCGTGTGGTGTATCGTCGTGTCTATCGGCAGCGTTATTATGGAAGGGAAACGCTTGCGGAGAATACAAACCGCTCGTCACACTGGAACAGCGGGCCTGTGCACAGGGTATCGTCAATGTCTGTATCCCAATAGCGGAAATCGAGAGACAGTTTTTCCCAACCCAGACCGATACCAACATTCCAATATGTGTAAGAATCTTCTTGATCAGCAGATGCACTGAAGTCGAGGTCATCAACGATCTGATGTCCAATAAGACCTGAAATGCTCGGCGTTACAGACCCGATAGCTGGAAACTCATAGCCCAACGATCCTTCTATAGCGTGTGCTGTGCCCGTCTCACCCGTAAATTCAGGCGAGTAGTAGTACGTCACACCTGCTGTCATGCTTTTGAAAATCTCGGTACTCGCACCGGCTTTCAATTCAACGTAATCAAGCTCAGCGCCCGGGTCACGTGCACCTGGGTAGAGGTACCAGATGAAACCAAAGTCCAGGTCAAACATACCAATCTTTGGTGTGACACCGCCGTATAGGTCGAGCTCGGCATTTGCGACATTGCGACCAAGTGCGTCCTGGCCGAATTCAATCCCTGAAACCCAAGCGCCGGCGTAGAACAGACCGTAGGTCATGTCGACGCTGCCTTGAAACACTGGGTCCTCATCTGACTGAGAGAAACCACGGAATACGTAATCAGACGTACCGCCAGCAGTTACAGAAAATTCAGGTGACGATCCAGCTGGGACGAGATCTGTTGCGTTTGCGGTTGCAGCAGCTGATGCGGTGAGCACGGCCACCCCCAACCCTGCAAAAATATTCTTATATGTAGGCATATTCGGTAAAACCCCCGGCGTATAAATTACACGAGCACTGATTTGTTTCGCTCTAAAAGTCGGAACACACTTGCGTTCTTCACTTGCCTCTAAAAGGACTGATGAAAGGCTTGCGTACAAGTGAAAAGATGGCGCATCCTCAGCCCAACACGCCACATGTCACGAAAGAGCAACGTTATTGAAATTGTGATGAAATTTGGCGCAATCAGCGGCGAGTCAGGTCATTTTTTTTGCATTCTTTTTGATCCCCTTGATCAAATTTTGTGCAAAAGTAAAAGCTTCTGATCTGAGGTTTATCTCAGGAGAAGACACGCGCGATTGGCTTTTGGCGACGTGCGTCATCGTGGCAGATATTGCGAGTCGAATTTGACCACCAATTTGTTCTGATCTATCGCCAAATACTCCCAAACACTTATACATCGCTGGTAAAAGGTACTATGATGCAACATACTTCGATGCTTCTTTTTTTATTTTATTTCTAGAGCCTGGATCTATGACAGAGCAATCAACTCCGGGAACAGTCTTGATTACAGGGGCTGCCTACAGGATCGGTCGTGCCATCGCTGAGCGTTTTGCCGCAAATGGCTGGAATGTTGGGGTGCACTATCGAAATTCCCGCGATGCAGCCGAGCAAATTGTAAAACAAATTGAGAGCAACGGAGGTCGTGCAGCAGCAATAAGGGCTGATCTGTGTGACCCAATACAGGTTTCCCGTCTCATTCCAGACTGTGCGGCAAAACTTGAGGCGCCGACATGCCTAATCAACAACGCCTCTGAATTTCATGATGACACGATTAGCTCGCTGAGCAACGATTTGTGGGACACGCAATTCGACGCCAATCTCAAAGCACCGATTTTCCTCGCACAAGCGTTTGTCGAACATTTGCCCCAAGATCGTTCGGGCAACATTATCAACATCGTAGATCAACGTGTTTGGAACATTTGTCCGGAGTACTTTTCCTACACCATTTCAAAATCCGCGTTGTGGACGGCAACAAAAATGTTGGCTCAGACGCTCGCCCCGCGCATCCGCGTCAACGCGATCGGACCTGGGCCCGTGCTGCAAAGCGTTTATCAAACGGAAGAAGAATTCAACGCTGAATGGCAGAAAACACTATTGAAACGTGCACCTAAACTTGATGAGATTACAGACGCCGCGATCTTTATCCTGCAAGCTCATGCGATGACAGGACAAATGATTACTCTCGATAGCGGGCAGCACCTCACCTAGTTGTAAGAGCATCAACTAGCCTGAAAAACACCGAACGCTGTCGCCGACAAATCCAAATTGCCTTATTTCGCCGCGATCTTATCCAACTCGTGCCCAAGTGCTCGGCCATAAGAATCACGGGCACCAAAACTTCGTAAACCAGTCGTTAACGTTAAGCGGCTTTAATCATACGAAGGTTTGCATGGATCCGCGCCGTCGGATCCGCGTAGGGAAATGGATAATCGTATGATATTTCGCGCTACAGCTTCGCTGTTCGTTGGGCTTTTTACATGTATGGCGCTGCCAACATTAGCTAAAGCCGCAAAGCTTCCACCAATTGTCGTTTCCAAGAACAACACCGTTCCTCAATGTGTTACGCCAGGCCGCTTGATGGCCTTTCTGAAAGATCGAAACAAGCAGCTTTCGCCTCAGTTTTCTTCGATCGCAACGGAATATATGCGCCACGGCGAAGATCTTGGCATACGTTGGGATATCGCCTTTTTCCAGATGCTGGTTGAAACTGGCAGTCTGAAGTTTCGCGGTGATGTCAGATCACGTCAAAACAATTTCGCAGGCCTTGGGGCAACCGGCCGAGGTGCCCGAGGCGAATCTTTCAAAACCGTTGGTCTTGGCGCGCGTGCACACATGCAGCACACCCTGATGTATTCCGGCAAGTATGTCGAAGACCCGGTCGCAGAACGCACACGCAAAGTGCAGCAATGGAAAGTCCTCGACAAGTGGATCAAGCGCCTGCCAAAGCCCGTAACGTTCACGCACCTGACGCGTAAATGGTCACCAACAGACCGCGGGTACTCAAACGATATTAAATCTGTCGCAGATCGCTTCTTTGAGTCTTACTGCGATCGCCCCGATCCTCAACCGCAACTGGTCGCACTTGCTCGCGGTGGTAAAGCCACAAAAACCGCAGACAACAAACTACAGACCACAAAGGGTGAAAAACTCGCAGCAGCAGCCATCGAGCGTGGTCGCAAAGATGAAACGCCACGCTCAAGCCTTGGTGGCGCATCATTGGCCGAAGGTCTCTCCAAATCCTACAGCAATGGCTCTGCCAGCCAGGCACCAAGCTATAAGGTCATCAATAACAGTGAAACCGAACGCGCTGACACACCCTCAGTAACGCCAACGCTGCCGTCGGAAAATAACGCTGGCACGGTCAAGAATACAGCAATCACCGGTGCTGGTGCCGCCGCCGCGATTGCCCAACCGGGCAAATGCCGTGTTTGGACAGCGAGCTACGGCGGAGGCAAAGCTGTCATAATCAAAGCCGCGTCCGACGGAATGACAAACTTTACTGTTCTTGACGTTAACAAGGGTCGAGAAGATCGCGAAGCCAACGCCTACATTACGGCCTATGCCAAAGGTGGAACTGCGATCGCAAAATTCGACACACAAGACGCAGCACTCGACAAAGCCTTCGAGCTTTGCCCAGAAAAAAATAACTAAAAAATTAAGTGCATCTGCCGCAACGAGGCAGAAAAGTGCATTCGTGATCAAAACCGCGCCTTGAAGCTTTCGCTTCAGGCGCGTTTTTGTCTCTGTTCATCTCACGAATGGCATCTCGCCACTGGATTTAGCCACTACGTTCATTGAAGAAGTCATAAATTTTCTGCGCCATCTCCGCTGAAATTCCGTCAACGGTCTTGAGGTCGTCAACACCAGCACGTGATACAGATTTGGCCGAGCCAAAATGTTTTAGAAGCGCCCTTTTGCGTGCTGGTCCAATGCCATCGATTTCATCCAGAGGGTTGGCACTTATTGCTTTGGCGCGTTTTGCACGATGCGTTCCAATTGCAAATCGGTGGGCTTCATCGCGCAACCGCTGAACAAAATAAAGCACCGGATCGCGCGGCTCCAGCATAATCGGGCGATCCAGGCCAGGGCGATAAAAGTGCTCGCGTCCGGCATCGCGATCAGGTCCCTTAGCAACGCCAATCAACACAATGTCTTCTAATCCAACTTCTGCCAACACCTCACAAGCCACCGCCAATTGACCAGCACCGCCGTCGATCAAGACGACATCCGGACGATTTGGAAAAATTTCTTCAGACCCCGAAACTTCGCCAGAATCTGCCTCCCCCAAAGATCGATTTTGGACTTCTCCAGCATCGCTTTCTTCTTTTGCAAGGCGCTTGAAACGTCGGGTTAAGACCTCCCGCATCATGGCATAATCATCACCTGGGGCAATATTTTCAGATTTGATATTGAATTTCCGGTAGTGAGCTTTGGCGAACCCATCAGCTCCGGCAACAATCATTCCACCAACCGCGTTGCTGCCCGAGATATGGCTGTTGTCATAAACTTCGATACGCTGCGGCGCAGCCTCCAATTCGAAGCGCTCCTTCAAGCCCTCGAGCAATTTTGCTTGCGAGGCACTTTCTGCCATTTTGCGACCAAGCGCTTCCTTGGCGTTAGATAAAGCATGGGCTACAACATCGGCCTTTGGCCCACGCTTTGGCTGGACAATTTCGACCTTGCGTCCAGCTTTGGTCGAAAGCGCTTCAACGAGTAATGCCCTGCTTGGCACATCGTTACTGAGCAATATGAGACGAGGAACAGGTTTGTCGTCGTAGAACTGGGCAATGAAACTGTCCATGACATCGCCAAGCTCAAGTGCTTTGTCAGCGCGTGGAAAATACGCCCGATTGCCCCAGTTTTGGCCCGTGCGGAAAAAGAACACCTGGATGCAGGTTTGACCGCCCTGTTGGAAACCGGCGAAAATGTCGGCCTCTTCGACGCCATCAAGATTGATCGACTGATCTGACGTCACATGCGCCAACGCCCAAAGGCGGTTGCGGAATTTGGCCGCCCGTTCAAACTCTAACTTTTCTGCCGCTTCATGCATCAACGTTTGATACATCTCGCGCACATTTTGGCTTTCCCCTTTGAGAAAACTCACAGCTTCTTTCACCAGCTCATCATAATCTTCTCGGCTGATCTCGCCGGTGCATGGGGCCGAACAGCGTTTGATTTGATACAACAAGCAAGGCCGTGTGCGACTGTCATAGACACTGTCAGAACATGTACGCAGCAAGAATGCTCGCTGAAGCATGTTGATGGTCCGATTGACAGCGCCAGCAGAGGCAAAAGGTCCAAAGTAATCGCCTTTGCGATTGCGTGCGCCGCGATGTTTCAGAATTTGTGGCGCTTCGTGATCGTGCGCCAATAAAATATAGGGAAACGACTTGTCGTCGCGCATGAGCACGTTGAACGTTGGACGAAAGCGTTTGATTAAGTTGGCTTCGAGAAGCAGGGCTTCAGCTTCCGTACGAACGGTCACGAATTCCATCGAAACTGTTTCTGTTATCATTCGCGCGATGCGGTTTGTGTGACCACCAAGACGGGCGTAATTCGAAACTCGGTTTTTTAGGCTGCGCGCCTTGCCAACATAGATGACATCGCCAGCCTGATTGAGCATGCGATAAACGCCAGGACTGGATGGCAAGGTTTTGAGATAACCGGCAATGACATCCGGCCCTTTGGTCTGTGCAACAGGGCAGGCATCGTCTTTGGCGATGCGTTTGTTTTCATTTTCTGCGTCGGTCATCGCGTGTGTTCTGGAAACAGAGGATAAGGCTTATTCAGATGTTTTGTTATACTCTAAACGGGTTTCAGTCCTGGTAAGACCACTTGGTTGGTATCCGACTTTGTAAAGAAGCGAAATGACCGGGCCCAGATCGTCAACAACGATAAGCTGTAAGCTTTGAACCGTTTGACAGATAACACGTCGCATTGTGATCACGCACCACAAAAACAGCCACATTCCAGCCACGTGAGTTGGGCTTATTGGAAATCGTTCATAGACAATTGGGAAGCGGCGGAAAAGAAGTTTGTATCGATACTTCAAGCCCTAGAAACATCCAATGAACAGATTTCATCCAAGAGCCATGTCGATATGTGCGGGGCTTTCCCTCGCCACGTTGGCAGGCGTTCATTTGCCAACACCTGGCCATGCTCAGACGTCACGCGCTGAAAACCCTGAGCACCGCAACATTGCCGTTGAAACCGGCTCCATCACACGTCAAAGCACACGCCAAGCAGGCCAGAAGTTTGCCAAGGCCGAGGATGTTTTGGCATTCATCAACGGTTATAACGAAAACATGGAGCCAGACCGCGTTCCTGATGCGGTGCATGCCATGCGTCGTTTTGGAATGCTGCGGGACCCGGAACAGGCGGGCATTTACATCGGCTTTATTGCCGGTGTCATTGGAGACAACCAGACCAACGCCCGCAACCTGATTGAGCGGATGTTTCCACTGCCGCCAGCCGCCCAGGTCGTCCTCATCAAAGCCATTGCCTATTCCCAGTTGCCAGATTGGAAGACAATGCTTGGAGAATTTGCCGAACGCATGCCGGCACGACGTGTGTTGATCAAGCGCTACCTCTATCAAGGTGGCAAAACGCTTTTTGATCTTTCGATGAAATCTAGCCCGCAAGTCATCGATACACACTGGGGCCGGTATTTTGCGACCGGGCGCTATGAAGCAGCACTTCCGATTATCTCCGTGTTGGCTTGGGCAACGGACAAAGATGACCTGGAAAAACTCACGATCGGCTCCATGGCTAAGTGGACCTTAGCCTCAAACGCCGCGCGTGATAAAAACCTGCTCGATTTGTTCAAAAGCGAATTGAACCATCAACCAGAGAATATCCGTCTTGAGCTGCGCGAAATCATCGAGGCTGCCGAAACCTTTGAATTGTCAGCCATTCGCAAGAGGGCCCTTGGCGCCATCGACACATTGAAGGCCAAGGGCCCCGAAAGCAGCCGAAATCTTGCCTGGTGGGGCGACACCGGGGTGACAACGCTGGCTGTCGGATGCGTGGTTGCAAGCGCACTCGGCCAGGTTCAGCTCGGGCTACCTTGCGTAATCGGAGGGGCACTTTCCCAGGCTGCCGTTGGCTATTATAAGAGAACCCTGACGAAGTAGCCTCCCGAGCGTCCCGCGCCAGCATTGTTCAAGTCTCATTCCATCACATTGTGGGTAGGGGAATTATTTTTCCTATTCCTGGGATAAGCCTTAATGCTACAGGCGAAAATTGAGTCCCCATGAGCCATATTTGAGCATGGCCCGTTGTGCATGATAAAGCTTGCCCATTGACGGGCTGAATTACGGATGATCTACCAAACCAATGGAGCAAACTGCCTCACGAGCCGTGGCCACGAACTGGCCAAATATCTTGACCTATGGGCGCATCATTGCCGTGCCAGCGGTGGTCGGATGCCTGTTTTTCCTGCATGGCGATCTGGCACGTTGGGCAGCGCTCGGCCTGTTCACCGCCGCCTGTATCACCGACTGGCTTGATGGTTACCTCGCCCGCGCGTTGTCACAACAGTCATCCTTAGGCGCCATGCTTGACCCGATTGCTGATAAATTACTTGTCGGTGCGGTTTTGTTGATGCTGGTCTACGATGGCACCATCGGTGGCATTGCAATTTGGGCGACCATTATCATCATGTGCCGCGAAATTCTCGTTTCCGGGTTGCGTGAGTTCCTGGCTGAACTCAATGTCAAAGTCCATGTGACCGAGTTGGCCAAATGGAAGACCACAGTACAGATGGTTGCCCTCGGATTTCTAATTGGTGGCCCTGCAGCTGAAGATACAGTTCCTGGAATTACAGCGACCGGTACTGGCTTGTTGTGGGTTGCAGCCTTGCTAACATTGTGGACGGGCTACGATTATTTGAAAGCAGCCGTACGGCATGCAATAGAGCAATGAACAAGATGTTAGACAAAACACCAGAGCAACAACCGGTCGACAAAAGCCGCACCCTCAAGCTTGTTTATTTCGCTTGGGTTCGTGAGCGCGTTGGCTTGAGCACTGAAACGGCAACTGTTCCAAAAGACGTTGAGACGATCTTGGACCTCATGGCCTGGCTTGGCGAACGAGGACCAGAGTACGCCGAAGTCTTTTGCGATAAAAAAGACGTCATCAGAGCTGCAATTAATCAAACACACGTCGCCCCTGAAACCATGCTTGGCGACGATGCACGGGAAATCGCGTTCTTTCCACCTGTCACCGGAGGCTAGGTCACACGATGGCAGTCCGTGTTCAAACAGAAGATTTCAACATCAACGAAGAAATTAAGACTTTGACCGCTGGTCGCACCGATATTGGCGCCGTGGCCACGTTTACTGGACTTGTGCGCGGACAAGCGGCAGATCAAGCAATCCAGTCGATGACATTGGAACACTATCCCGGAATGACGGAAGCCGAGCTTGCACGCGTTGAAGCCGAGGCCCTCCGGCGCTTTCCGTTAACGGCAAGCTTGATCATACACCGTGTTGGCGAACTCGCCCCTGGCGACAACATCGTATTGGTGATTGCAGCCTCGCCACACCGAAAAGCCGCATTCGAAGGTGCCGAATTCCTGATGGACTACCTCAAAACAAGTGCACCATTTTGGAAAAAAGAAGCTGGTTCTGATGGCCAGGCCAATTGGGTCGATGCGCGCGAATCCGACACCACAGCAAGCGAACGCTGGCGCACCTAAGCCATTGGACTTAAAATCAAAAACAAAAGTCCGCGTATTTTACTTCAAGGCGCGCAATCGATGCTGGTTTAACGCCAAATTAACCCAATGTTAGGGTTTACAAACACATAAACATAACAAGATCAGACGAAGACCCGCTTATCGCCATCTTCGTTGTGGAAAAGATTACCCCAGGGAATTTTTTGTATTGCGTAGACGGGGGTCAACCGCATGAAGTCAAGGTCACGAGATCGCCAATTGCGGCGAGGCCTTTATCCAGTTTGTCTTGCAAGCGCGCTCTTATTCGCCGCGTTTCTCGGCCTACAGCCCATGTCGACGGCTGTTGCCGGTGGGCTAAAGTCCTGGTTCAGTAACGAAAGCGCCAAATCGGCGCCTGCGCCAAATTACAAACCGACGCGATTTGTTATTGGCCTTCCCCAAAACGCAAAATTTCAAGTTTTCTCGTTGTCAAAACCCAATCGGGTCATTGTAGAACTTCCCAACATTAGACTGCGCTTGCCCCGCTTTACCCAGGCTTCGGCTGCCGGACTTGTAAAGTCCTATCGCAGTGGTCGCTCTGGGCCTGGCAAATCTCGTGTTGTTGTCGACGTTAAAGCCCCGGTCGTTGTTGAAAGCGCCGAGGTGGAAAAAACCAAAGCCGGTGAATATCAATTGGCCGTGACCATTTCACCGCTGGTATCGAAACTAAAAAATGCAAAGCGGCGCAACTTTAAATACAGACCCTCAACTCTCGGCGGCGGCGGTCTCATCCAGCCGCCGACACCGCGACGCGCCATCCATCCTGATGAACTTGCAGCCCGTGCATTCAAACCAACCATCGTGATTGACCCTGGCCATGGTGGACGCGATTCCGGTGCCAAAAAATATGGCACGGTCGAGAAAAACGTGGTTCTTAAATTCGGATTGAAATTGCGCGACGCGCTTGAAGCAACGGGCCGTTACCGTGTTCTCATGACACGCGACAGCGATAAATTTATCTCGCTTGACGGTCGTCGCAAGTTTGCCGAGCAAAACAAGGCCCACTTGTTCATCGCAGTCCATGCCGACTACGCACGCAGCAGTGCCCGCGGTGCAACGATCTATTCACTGCGTTCTTCTGTTGCCAAACGTCTCAAGTCCTCAGCCCGCCGCGACGTGGCTCGCAAAGTTCTCACCAGCGAGGAAATTTCATCGGTCAACTCTGCTAACGGGAATGTCAACGCTGTCAGCAACATTCTTGCCGATCTCGCGCGCCGCGAAGTTGAAGTGACAAGTGCACGAAGCTCAATGTTTGCCCGCTCGGTGATTGAGTACATGGGTGATTCAACAAAATTGAGAAGTCATCCAGACAAAAGTGCCGGGTTTCGTGTTTTGAAAACCGCCAAGTTCCCCTCGGTGCTGATCGAATTGGCGTACGTATCAAACCGGCAGGACGCAGCACTCCTCAGATCTGACACGTGGCGCAACAAGGTTTCAAAGTCGATTGTAACCGCCGTTGATAATTATTTTTCTGCGCACGAAGCACGACTTCCTTTGTGAACTCAATCTTCCTGACAAAGAAAAAAGACTGATCTTGGACAACACAAGATCAGTCTTTTTTATTTTCTGGCCGGGGTGAAAACCTGTAACCTTTCACCTGGCATGAATGAAACTAGATCCTACTTGGAGGATGTTGCGTTTTATGACGCCACAACAGCAAAAACTCCAATGAGGGGTCTGGCCCCAAAACCACTTGGGTTTGATCTGCATGGCGCTCGGATTGGACCAAACGGTGATGAAGGCGCTTTTGCATGGTGCCTCTCCATCTTCGAAAAAAACCTCGTCCGACGGCCCAAAGGGCGATCAGTCATCAAATCCATAGCGCGACGCATCGGTCGAGCGAACTGGGAGTGTTGCACGATCCGAAAAACGACATGAATGAGAGTGTGATTGACGAGGCGGTCATAGATAGGCCTGCCAAAAAAGAGACGTGCGAACCTTTCAAACGTTCCCTCAAGCGACCCTATCCAAGTTCGCTTTACGTCTGATCGATGTATGCCAGCTGTTTTTATAGCTAAGCTCAGTAACATAAGGGCGCTAGCCGCTCCTGTCCTGACGCATGCACGCTGTGATCTAAATCTATAGATCAAACGAGGTGTCTCTTCCCCGCGGGTTTATGATGAAGTGATTCGTGTGACGCAACTGTAAAATTTATGCCACACACAGAAAAAAGCGGACGCCCCAATTAAGTTGCATCCGCTTGTTTTATAGACATTTTATACAAAAATGGGCAACGAGCACACTCGTTGCAAATACACTCAATGATTGTCAAACAAAACAAACCATCTCATGGATTCGCTAAGCGCTTACATTAAGCTCTATGTTCGAGTGTCCCAGCTTTTGCCTCATGCGACGCCTCAACGACTGCTTTTTGAACCTTCTCAAAGGCACGCACTTCAATCTGTCGAATACGCTCACGCGAAACTCCGAACTCCTTCGAGAGCTCCTCTAGCGTGAGTGGCTCGTCCAACAAGCGTCGAGCTTGAAAAATGCGACGCTCGCGATCGTTCAAACCAGACAGGGCAGAAGAGAGATAATCACGTCTGTGGTCCAACTCTTCTTCTTCAACAAGCATTGCCTCCTGGTTTGGCGTATCATCAACCAACCAATCCTGCCACTCGCCGCCACCTTCAGAGTCGACCTTCAGCGGCGTATTAAGTGAACTATCACCACCCAAGCGGCGGTTCATGGAAACAACTTCTTCTTCCGTGACACCCAATTTGTGGGAAATCTTTGCGACATTATCGGGGTGCAGGTCACCATCTTCAAACGCCTCAAGTTGGCTTTTGGTCCGGCGCAAGTTGAAGAACAGCTTTTTCTGCGCTGCCGTCGTCCCCATCTTCACGAGGCTCCAAGAGCGCAACACGTATTCCTGAATCGAGGCACGGATCCACCACATGGCATAGGTCGACAAGCGCGCGCCCTTTTCAGGGTCAAAACGCTTAACCGCCTGCATAAGGCCAACATTGCCTTCAGACACAACTTCGCCAATCGGCAAACCGTAGCCGCGATAGCCCATGGCGATGCGCGCCACCAAACGCAAGTGTGACGTCACGAGCTTGTGAGCAGCTTCAGAATCTTCATGTTCTTTCCAGCGTTTGGCCAACATGAACTCTTCACTCGGTTCCAGGATTGGATACTTGCGAATTTCATTGAGATACCGGGACAAACCACCGGCATCTCCGCCTATGCTTGGCAATGTTTTCGTTGTCATGCCCTACTCCGCGTTGTCACAGTTGATCCTATAAAACCCAGCTCTAAATCGCGCTCAAAAGTTCTATCTGGTAGAACGGCGTCTTCCAGAAGTCGGATCAGAAAATTAGGTATTGAGCCGCGACCGTACAAAACAATTTTACGCGAGCCCCGTCACAATCCGTCACATGCTTGATTGGGATATGGGTACGAATGTGCTCGCTGGCTAGGTGCCAAAGGACAATATTTACCAAATAATGCCCCCGTTATTGCCCGCGCGGGGATAACCATTCCGCTCACAGAAGAGAGTTCACCACCGAATACACCTCGACGTTTGCCCCACTTTTGCCATGATTGAACATGGCTACGCAGGTTTTGGTTAGCGCGAAACCATCTCACATCGCCAACTCATCCGAGCCTTCAGCCAGATCTGCCCCTTCGGCCAGCGCGAAACGATCAAAGTGAATTTTGCTGTTTTAATACTTGAATGAGGTTCCGCATATCTTCAGGCAATGGGCTTTCGAACGCCAACACCTTTCCGGAGCGCGGATGCTCAAAGCCGAGGTGATGAGCATGCAACGCCTGTCGGTTAAGGGTCGCCAAAACCGTTTGGGCTTGGTCTGTGAGATGGCGTTCACTTGCCTTAAAACCGCTGCCGTAAACCGCATCACCCAACAGCGGGTGGCCGATGTGAGCCATGTGAACACGAATTTGGTGGGTCCGCCCTGTTTCCAACTGCAAACTCAGCTGACTAACAACGACCTCTTTACCTTGCTCCGACAGATACGTGTCGACAACACAATAGGTTGTGGCTGCCGCCCTTCCCAAGCCGGGACGTACGACATCCATTTTCGTACGACTGTGTTTGCTCCGTCCGATGCGCGCATCAACCCGTCCTTTGACCGGCGTAAGCTGTCCCCAGACCAACGCCGTGTAACCGCGAGATAACTTGCCATCACGCCCATGGGCTGCAAATTGTTCGCTGAGAGCTTGATGCGCCATGTCGTGTTTTGCAACGACCAACAATCCTGAAGTATCTTTGTCCAAGCGATGCACAATCCCCGGACGGCGCACGCCGCCAATGCCCGATAGGCTATCACCGCAATGCGCTATCAAGGCGTTTACCAGTGTCCCTGTCGCGTGTCCCGCCCCTGGGTGCACGACAAGCCCAGCCGGTTTATCAACCACGATCAGATCCTCGTCCTCATAGACGATGTTCAGAGCAATGTTCTCGCCCTTTGGAATGGCCGGGTCGGGCTGGCGCATTTTAATCGTAAATGTCGCCTCGCCTCTTACTTTTGTGCGTTGGTCTACGACGATCTCGCCATCTACATGCACCCCCCCTTCTGCAATAATCGCTTGTAAACGTGAACGACTTAATGGCGCCAAATGGCGGGCGAGAAAACGATCAAGGCGCTCGCCTGCCTCCTCAACCGTTGACACCACGGTGAAAACGCTGTCTTCAAAGCCGGTCACTAATATTTTTCCTTTTCAAGGTCTGGCTTGCCTCAAATGACAAACTCCGATCCCGACAACACACCCGTTCCTACAAGTTTTCTGCCTCAAGCGGGAGATGAACCAGGCGTTCGTACCCTAAAAATCGTCGTCTTGGGACTTGGAGCGTTATTGGTAATCGGCATGATGGTTATGATCGCAAAAATTGGCCATATGATTGCCAATCCAACACCTGCCAACCCTCGCCCATTGCCTGTTGCCAGCCAGGCAGCAAAGGCTCCAGCAACGCCGGCTGCGCCATCAGAGCCAGCCAGTCCGGCAGCTCAGAGCACTCAACACATCGGCGTTGTATTACCACCGCTGGGCAGCCTCACCGCGCCAAAATCCGGTTCCGTGACCCACATGGCATTGTCGGGTGATCGCCTTGCCCTTCATTACACAACGCCAACTGGACCGATTATCGTCATTGTCGATCTGAAATCAGGGCGAGAGATCCAGCGGCTCAAAGTGGTGCAGCCATAGGTCTAAAAACTGTTAAAAAGGTCTGCAAAATTTTGTTCAAAATTCTTGATGGCCTCTAGGAAGTTAACAATACGAGGTTGTTATTCTGCCAACATGAGCGGCTTTTGTTGCAGCCAAACCTGCGGTTAGCAGATCCAATATCGCTCATTTTGGGATCCTGGCGATCTCGCAAAACATGCGGGAGATCTAATGATGAACGATAGCCTCGTCGCTGCATTGATAAAACGGCGAACCGAACTTCTCGACTTGTTAGAGTCCGAGCGCCCTGACGTGTGCGAAGACCAAAAACATCTTGAAAATGGATCACACGAACAGGCCTATTGGCAGCATGGATACCAAACCGCAATCAACGATATATTAGAATCCATATACAGCCAACGCGGCGATGACATCACTCCAGGCCGATTGAATTAGAATTGCGCAAGCCGTTTTTCAAAACCAACGCCCATTTGCACAAATTTGTTTTTAAATACCTAGGCTATTCGCTTCGAAAACAATCCCGAGAAGAAGCATTTCACCCGGTCGAAAAACGATACCTTCGGTGCCTGTGATGATGCAGGCGCCGTTGAGACCCCAACTGTTGAAGCCCCAGCTATTGCATTCGATGAATTCGCAGACGTAATTGCTCGATTGACAGACTTGCGAATTAAATCAGTTGTCTCAAGACTACGACCAACAGAACCTGTGTAGAGTGCATCCGCGCCTGTTTCTTCAATCGCCGCTGGCACGTCTTCGCTGGCATGCAACCCTGCGCCGTAAAAATAACCAACAACCACCGTCGGACGGTTTGAAGATTTCAAGACATCTGGTAGGAAAGGTGCCTCTTCCAACAATGCAACCTCAACTTCTTTAAACACTCCTGCTCCACGCAATTGAGCTGCAAAATGTTGGGTTGCGCGTTGAGATGCAGGAGATCCACTTTTCGACCCATGACCAACAACCAGCAGACGCGCTGTGGCAGGCGACAGGTTTGCTTCACGTGCCACACCAACGGCTCGCGCCAACATAGCTGGTGGCAAACCCTGGTCGCGACCAAGTGGAGGTAGAATAATACTGATATCACCACAGCCAGCTTTTTTAAGTTCTTCCGGGATGATTTTCTCAACGAAGTAACCGGCTGCCATAAACAGTGGGTAAACAAAAATTCGTTCCGGCTTGGCAGCTTTTGCAGCTAACAAAGCAGTTTGCAAATTTGGCTCTCCGTTTAAAAGACCGCCAGCAACGAAATGAAAAGACCGATCGCTTTCGAGCGCGCCGACGTGCGTTGCCAATGCAGAATTTTGCCGTGCATTACCCCGGTCACCGTGAGCCACGAGCACAATCGCAGCTTGGCAAGGTGCCACAGTGTCCAGCCGAGAGTTGCCGTTTGCGCCAGACGCTTTGATATCTTGATCGGACATCGGCCAAACCTCTTCAATTTAGAATTTCAATCACCTTGAAGTTAATTGTGGCTTCACGCGACGAAATATCGCCTCAACTGCGAAGCTGTAGAATCATCATCACGCTGCGCGCTTTGGGGCAATTGTACTTGCGTACTACGAGACGCTATCACGACACATTGACAGGTGCGCATTGTCGAGCGAAAGCAATTACTTCAAACACGCCTCGACGCCGTAAAGACTTTATATCATAGTCATATCATAGTCAGCTCCCAACTCGAACGAAAGAAAGCAGGACAAAATTCATGGATATGGACGCACTTTTATTGGCACGTATCCAATTTGCTTTCACCATAGCCTTTCATATTGTTTTCCCAAGCTTCACCATCGGCTTGGCGGCTTTTATCGCAACGTTGTTGGTGCGATGGCGCCTCACCGGCAAAGAACACCTTCATCGGTTGGCACGCTTCTGGACCAAAATTTTCGCGGTTT
Source organism: Hyphomicrobiaceae bacterium (assembly GCA_050633705.1). GTDB lineage: Bacteria > Pseudomonadota > Alphaproteobacteria > Rhizobiales > Hyphomicrobiaceae > JAJFHI01. Next base: position 148,263 of record JBOEGZ010000005.1, read on the forward strand.
CGTTCGCCATGGGCGTCGTGTCTGGAATTGTTCTGTCCTATCAATTAGGCACGAACTGGAGTGAATTTTCTGCAGTCGTTGGCAATGTCATTGGACCCCTTATCGGCTATGAAGTTCTGACCGCATTCTTCCTTGAGGCAACCTTCCTTGGCATCATGCTATTTGGATGGAACCGCGTTTCGCCAAACCTTCACGTTACAGCAGCCATCCTGGTCGCTGTCGGCACTTCATTATCAGCGTTTTGGATATTATCGGCGAACAGTTGGATGCACACACCAACCGGTCACGAAGTGCGCGATGGGATCGCCTACCCACTTGATTGGTGGGCGATTATCTTTAACCCGAGCTTCCCCTATCGCTTTGCCCACATGTTTACAGCCGCATACCTCACGACGTCCCTCGTTGTGCTTGCTGTTGGCGCGCGCTACCTCGTTGGCAATCGGTTTCATGAAGAAGCAAAAACGATGATGCGGATGGGACTTGGCATGGTCATCTTCCTTGCCCCATTACAGGCGTTTATTGGCGACATGCATGGTCTCAATACTCTCGAGCACCAGCCAGCAAAAATTGCGGCAATGGAAGCACATTGGGACAGCTCCAAACCGGGCGCGTTGGTGTTATTCGCAATACCAAATGAAAAAGAAGAACGTAATGATTACGAAATTTCGATCCCAGGTATGGCGAGCTTGATCCTAAAGCACGATACCAACGCCCTGTTTCCTGGCCTTAAAGATTTCAAACCAGAAGATCGCCCACCCGTTAAACCGGTATTTTATGCATTCCGCATTATGGTAGGTCTCGGTTTCTTAATGATCGCGATCGGTTTCGTTGGGGGCTACTTGTGGCTGCGCCAACGAATGTTTGAGACGCGCTGGTATCTGACACCGGTACAACACGTCTGGCCTCTCGGTTTCATCGCAATCCTTGCAGGATGGTGGGTGACGGAAACAGGCCGCCAACCTTGGGTCGCCACGGGTATTTTACGAACAGCGGACGCCGTCTCTCCAGTCAGTTTTGGCGCGGTTCTTACAAGCCTCATCCTCTTCGTGATTGTCTACATCAGCGTTTTCTCGATGGGCATTTATTATATCAACCGCCTGATCGACAAAGGCCCAATAGGTGCTGGGGCAGAAGCTCCAGCAGGCTTCGAGGCTGGAAATCCGAATGTCCCTTCGCGACCATTATCGGCTGCAGAACCGGCAGCCCGCGAGGCCCTTAACAAAAAACCTCTGACTTCCGGAACCTCATCATGACCGATCTCTTGCCGGGCAACATCTCTGAAACTGCAGTATGGATGCCACTTGTTTGGGCTGGTATACTCGCTGTTGCTGTTTCTCTTTATGTCGTCCTTGATGGCTTTGATCTCGGTCTTGGCATTCTGTTTCCCATAATCCCTGGCGAAGAAGATCGCGATGTGATGATGAATACGGTTGCCCCTTTCTGGGATGGCAACGAGACCTGGCTTGTTCTTGGCGGTGGCGGTTTGTTCGTCGCATTTCCTCAAGCCTACGCAATCATTATGCCAGCTATATATCTGCCCATTATCATCATGTTGCTCGCACTTGTATTCCGTGGCGTGGCATTCGAATTTCGCTGGGTCGCAAAACCCAATCATAAACTTTGGGATCTTGCCTTCACCGGTGGATCAATTGTTGCAACCTTCATGCAAGGCGTCATCTTAGGCGGCCTGCTGCAAGGCGTGACCGTGACCGATAAAGCCTTTTCCGGCGGAACCTGGGACTGGCTCTCGCCCTTTTCTATATTTCTAGGGTTTGCCTTAGTGGCGGGCTATGCACTTCTTGGTACGGTTTGGCTGGTCATGAAAACCGATGGCGAACTTGCCAAAGAAGCAAGAGCGCGCGCTGAAACCCTTTTGTTTGTTGTCTTGGGCGCGATGGCGGTCGTCAGCGTGTGGACACCATTGTTGTTCGAGCGCATTGCAGAGCGCTGGTTCACAATGCCAAACTTGCTCTTGCTTTCTCCAGTCCCATTGCTGACTGGGCTGGCAGCATTCATTTGTTGGCGCGGTTTGCGTAACGGCTCTGAGACCCAACCCTTCTTTGCGACAATTGCAATTTTTCTGTTGGGCTTTGTCGGACTCGTGATCTCAAATGCACCACTCATGGTGCCCAACAGTCTCACTGTTTGGGATCTTGCAGCCCCAGTAAGCTCACAACAATTCTCTCTTATTGGTGTCGCAATTATGCTGCCAGCAGTGCTTGGGTACACGGCATTCACGTACTATACCTTCCGCGGCAAGGTCCGCGCTGGCGAGGGATATCACTAAAAAACCAAACTTGGCAGACCATGGCCTCCCTGTCGTTTGCACCACGTGGCGCAAGGTGCACGCGAGCGCTCTTGTCGATAACGCCCCATTGCGCCAAAGTCGGTAAAAATTAAGTGCGGCAAGATATGTGTCGAAAAGAAAAGACACTGCCAATGCATCCCAGAATGCCTGACAACCAACCCTTGATTCTGGTGGGAATGGCCAACTTGCCAATCAATTTCAGATAATCGCAATCAAGCAGACTTCGAGGACCGTTTGCTTTTTTCAAGACTGGTAATGCGATCCATGAGGCCCGGTTTTTTTGGCTTAGACTCTGAGGCGTCTGCGACCGCGCTAGCTTTATCATCGTCGTTGCTGCGATCATTGCCGTTTGATTTGCCATTTGTGCCAGCGCTCTTCGCCTTCGACTGCGCTTCATCGTTAGCGGCATCAACCTTGCCAGCCATCGGACGAACAATGTCGGATACCGTCGACAACGTGCCGGTGACCGTACTTGCAGATTTGGCCAAACGATCGGCAAAGCTCATTGCACCTTCGGTGCGATTGCGTGGCTCATTAATTCGATCCGTTAAGGACTGTGACTTAGCTGGACGATCCGCTGTCTTATTGCCTGAAACAGATGTGGGTGCATTTGCGCGATTTGGCGTCTCGCCCACCGGTAGCGTGCCAGATCCTAAACGACGCATCTCATCCATGAAATGCGTGGCCTGACGCGCTAGCCGCTCGTTTGCAGTTGCAATTTCAGCGCGCAAACTTTCAACCGTCTCAGCTTGTTTTTGCGATTGTGCCTCAAGTGACATCACCTGAGCCTTCAAAGCCATTTTGCTATCGGCCAAGACCTTATTGTCTTTTTCTGCAGATTTATAAGTTGAAAGAGCTGCTTCTAGCTCTGCAGTTTTCGCCGCATCATCTTGTGCGGCCGCCTTCATGCGACGCAATTCATCTTCGATTTTGGATTGGCCATCACGGTCGCGCCCGGTTTCAGATTGTACAGAACGCAAGGCGGCTTCTGCGGCTGCCAAGTCCTTGTTTAGGCGTGCGACTTCATCCGCGATCTCATCGCTTTGTCCATCGTTATCTGGAACTGTTCCCCCGGCTTTGACGAGTCCGTCTTGCAGACGAGAGATGAGAGCGGCCTGATCTTTTGTTTTCGACCTTAGTGCCTCAATTTCAGAACGCAGAGCGATTTCACTGTCAAACCGAGCATCGCTTATCTTATCGCGATTGCGCACAGACCGCGTTTTCAACGTTGCTTCCAGACGCAATGTTTCATCACGCTGTTGGCGGTTGATTTGTTCAGCTTCTTCCAGCGCGCGCGCCTGGCGTTCCCCTGTTTCAGTTAATCGGGCGACCTCCTGGTCACGTTGGTTCAGCAGGTGTTTGGCTGATTGCAAACGTTGCTCAACTTTGGGCAATCGATCCATGATCGTTTGCTCGAGAACACGGCGCGCATTTTGGTGCTCCTCCAGCTGCGTGCGTAACTCGACAAGCTCGCCCTCAAGACTTGAAATACCAGCATCGCGACGGTTCAGCTCAATTCTCTGGCGCGCTGCCGCGTCAGATGCCTCATCAACCTTCTCCTGAAGTTGATGAATGTAGATGGCATAATCCGCGCGCAGTCGGTCTTTGTCGGCGCGGATCTCGGCTTCCGATAGCGGCATCGTGCGCTTAAGTTCTTCATTGGCAAGACGGGCGGCGCGACGGCGATAAGCTGGGGCAATCAGCAACGCTAAAAACCCGGCAACAAAGAAGCCGAGCAAAACGAGCATAACCGTTTGGATGCTAATCACGTGCGCACCCCCATGCGCTGACAACGAGAGCCGTGTCGCGGGCTCCCGCCAGCGGACAGAACGCGACCATAACCTAAACCGCCTAGATGTGCATGTTCGCAGTAGGCGTCAAGACAACCAAGAACAGTGTTCGGGCAGATTGTCACTTACAGACACCTTCTTACTCAAGAATTGTAATTGAGATGGCAACACTATCAGAGGCAACTCACCTTCCCTACTCTATACAGCAATCCTCAGGGCCCGAAATATGACTGTTGGTGCCGCTAGAGCCTTCAAACACACATTTTTGGGAACGGCGCGCCCAAAAGGACAGGTTTGTGCACGCTAGAGCCGTAAAATTGGGCTATTCAACCTCACAATTCATCACTAAGCCCGCCCTGTCTGGATCACCTGACACCTGATCATTCACGGATTTTCTTGCCAAAAGACCCAATTGGGTAACCTAGAATGGATTCCAGGTCGGTCGGCGGGTGTATTTCAGATAGCCTACATTAGCACCGAGCCGCAGCCCAACGCCTGAGCGAATAGGTGCCAAAATAACATTTCCGTACTGCTGGAATTGAATACTCACGCCGCCGACAAAGTAGGCCGAGCCTTCAACACCGCCAAATCTGTGGAATATTTGCGAAGGATCGTTGAGATTATACACCAGCACCATTGTCTTCGATCCAGCAGCACCAAAGTCGTAACCAATGGATGGCCCCTGCCAGAAAACTTTGCGACGCCCAAACCTGCGCGTGTGCAACGTACCCTCGCCATAACGCAGGCCGGCAACAAGGGCGCCTCCAGCGTCTTCGCCTAGAATATAACCATTAGGCCGCCCGGACCTTTTAAAGGCATATTCAATGACACTTGCCAGGCCGCTGCTTACCGATCCAAAGAAGCGATGTCCTGCCCGTGTGATCTCTCCTTGTGAATAGTATCCGCTGTTGGGCTGTTCCGGTGGCGGTCCTCCATAGATTTCAGCATCGCTGTTTGGACCTTCATCGTAGCGTTCATATTGTCCATTTTTGCCCCGTGCAGACCGCCGTGGCGCATCATAAGGCTGGCCATATCTGTCGTCACTCGGTGGCGCAACCCGTCTGGCCCGGTCACGACTTGGCTCCGGGTCGATGTTGCCGCGGTTGCGGTACTGGGGCGGGTTACGGACTTCTGGACCGTCATTGTAAGTGCTACCAGAACCGTATCCGTCATATACAGGCGGCAACGGTGCTTCAGGCGGTGAATACCGTCCAGCATCGGAATTACTGTCGTAGTCGTTGACCTGGCTTTGAGCTTGGCGCTGCCACGGCAGGGTTTCTTGGGCAAATGCAGGCGCCGCAAATACGACTGCAAAAAGGGCCGCTGAAATCAAACGGGTGCGCCTGAGTTGTATGACAAAACGCTTTATCATGATCGATGACGGCATCTAAAATCCGCCCCCGGTGCTATGCGCCTGCACGCCGAAGGCGCGCGCGCGGTTATCAGATCTTGTGCGCAAAGACTTGCGAGAAAGATATCGCCAAAGTGTGACGTCCAAGCGGCGTCATCACGGCAGATCGGTCCAATTTCGTGTTGTATTTCCGCCCATAACAACACACCGCAAAACTCCCTAACTCAGCCATTGCTCGGTGTTTGCCAAGTATCGCGACCGTTTGAAGGTGGACCAATCGTGGCCAACAAGACTCATCAGAAAATAAAATCTGCAACACGATCCGCTTGCGTTATGTCAATCTTTGCCACCAACTTACGGCGCGTGTATCACTGAATCGTAGAAGCTTTCATTTGCACTCAAACAGGCACGTCTGGTGACCGGGTTGAGTGCGTCCATCATGTCAAATTAGAGTTTATCGAGGTTCGCGTCTGCACACATGAGTTGCTGGGGCCACTGACATTTTTCATTTCCGTTCGCCGTGCGCGAATGCATGGTCTTCGCCGGCCGATGACAGAGGCATACATGACTCAAACCGAACAGATTTCAGATCTTGACCTTGCTGCATTAATTTCGAGCAAAATTTGCCACGATGTTATTGGGCCTGTTGGCGCAATATATAACGGCCTGGAAATCCTCGATGAAGACGACGACAAAGAAACGCAGTCTTATGCGCTTGATGTGATCCGCAATGTCACCGAACAGGCCTCAGCGCGGCTGCAGTTTGCACGCTTTGCATTTGGTGCAGCAGGTTCTGCCGGTTCACTCATTGACCTGGCAATGGCTGAGCAGATCTCACGTGGGTTCGTTGCCACTGGCAAACATACCCTGACATGGCACGGACTGGCCGGTCATATGCAGAAAGACAATGTCAAGCTCGTATTGAATCTCGTTGCCTCTGCCATGACCGCACTTCCTCGTGGCGGTGAAATCGACGTTGCGATGGGCGGTACGCTTGAAGATCCAAGCTTTCTCGTGCGGTGTCGCGGCGAAAAAGCGCGACCGCCGCAATACCTGACAGAGTTCATTGTTGCCAAAGAGCCCCCTGAACTCGATGCCCTGACCGTACAGGCTTATTTCACGTGGCGGTTGGCCAAGACGGCCGGCATGCAATTGGAAATCCTCAAAGACAGCAACGATATTTTATTGGCAGCAAAGCCAACCAAATAATCCCCATCCGAGGCGCAACACCCAACCGGCAGGATCGACAAGTTGTTTTGCCTTCAGTTTTAAGTGACCGTGCGTTGTTTTAACATTAGCTAAAGCGCTTATTGAGGCGAGCCAGATGCCAACCTGTTTAATCATCGATAGCTCTGAAATTATCTGCAAAGTCGCAACCGCGATTCTCGAAACGATGGACTACTCGGTAACCTCGACAGGAGATCTGCTTCAGGCCCAGCAGATCTGCACCAAATCTATGCCGGACGTCATTATTGTTGATCGGTATTTGCCAGACGCAGACAGCCACGACGTCATTCGCAGCTTGCGCACAAACGATGAGAAGAAGCAGCCTTACATTTTTTACTGCACGACAGAAAACGAACCTATCGATATCGACCAGGCGCTTTCTTGTGGTGCTGACGACTACATCCTCAAGCCGTTTGACCGCGCGGCCCTTGAAGCAAAGTTTTCCAACATTGCAATTGCAAAACCGTCACAACCGGCAAAAGCTCCCGCGTTGAATTGAACAATGGCGCGCACCTTAAATTGCGCTGCTGGCGAACCTTGCGCCGATTTCACTGCTCAAAACGGCAACAATCGGCTATATCGAGACTCACTTTAACAAACCGGCCAAGGGGGAGTTATCTCTGGCGTGCTGCGAGTCGAACACCTACAAATTCTCAACCTGCCTCCGCTTACGTTTTCTGTCGCAGCCGGAGAATGCCTCGCCGTCGAAGGACCCTCCGGAAGTGGTAAAACCAAACTGCTGCGCGCAATTGCCGACCTCGACGCAGCCTCTGGCCAAGTCTTGCTGGATGGCGCTGAGAAAAGCGAAATGCCAGCCCACAGTTGGCGCAGTTCAGTGCGCTATATCGCAGCCGAACCAGGCTGGTGGACAGACACACCACGGCCGGCATTTCCTGTCGAGATCGACGACGAAAACAGCTCAAAGTACAAACAAATCTCAAGCCTGATGCAGACTGTTGGACTTGAAATGGCATTGCTTGATCGAGAAATCGCTCGGGCTTCGACCGGCGAGCGGCTCCGCCTTGGATTGGTGCGCGCGCTCGTTGATGATCCAAAAGTAATCCTCTTAGATGAACCCACAGCTTCCCTCGATGCAACCAATGCCGGACTGGTCGAAGAACTCATCAAATACTTGAAGCTCTCTCAACGCTGCCTCGTTCTTGTCAGTCATGACGCCGGCCAGATCGACCGATTGGCAGATGTTCGTCTGCAACTTGCCGCACCGACGCCTTCGCAAACTTCTGACGAGAGGAGCAAAGCATGACGTTTGTCGCTTTATCATACTGGGACCTTTCTCTGGCCGCAGCCCTGATACTCATCAATGCGGCATTGTCCTGGGTATTCTCGCTTGGTCTCGGGCGAACACTCGCGGTCGCAGCAATTCGAATGATCGTCCAATTGTCGCTCATCGGTTTGGTTCTGACTTGGATATTCCAACAAACCTCACCGCTTTGGACGCTCGCATTGGCGCTTGTCATGATCGCCGTGGCAGGGTTTGAAGCCATTTCCAGGCAACGCCGCCGCTTTCAGGGCTTCATGGCCTATGGCCTGGGAGCAGGCACTTTGTTTTTCGTTGGCCTAATCGTGACGATTTACGCTGTCGCAGGCATCATTTCTCCAGAGCCCTGGTATCAAGCCCGTTATGTCTTACCGATTCTTGGAATGATTCTTGGCAATGCCCTCACCGGTGTTTCACTCGTCCTCAACACCCTGACGGAAACAGCAAACCGCGAACGCGTAGCGATAGAAGCGCAACTGGCGCTTGGTGCGACGCGATTTCAAGCCTTGCGAAACGTCTTACAGCTTGCTCTTCGCACCGGCTTGATCCCAATTGTCAACGCAATGGCAGCCTCTGGACTTGTGAGTTTGCCTGGCATGATGACTGGGCAAATCCTCGCCGGCATGAACCCGGTTGATGCCGCCAAATACCAAATCATGATCATGTTTGTGATTGCCGGTGCGACGGCCTTGTCTGTCACATTAGCCGGCGTTGGGGGCGTGCTGCTACTGACCGACAGCCGCGACCGTTTGCGCCTTGATCGCCTTTCCGCCAACCCAACAAGCTAAAAAACCCACAAACAAATTCAGCTTGGCACGTCTGCGTTGCCGGACGTGGGCAAGAGCAACACTCAAGTTAGCCCGCACAGGAGTTCGCGCAAGCTCTCTCGTGGCTAATGAAGCAGATTGAGCTGCTGGCATCTTTTTAACTACTGAGCAGCAGGCTCGGCAACTGACGATGACGCTGTCGTTTCAGGTGTTTCTGGTTTATCTGCCGCTGTTTGGGTCGGTTTCAAATCTGCAGGTGCGTCCGAACTCGTCGCAGCGGATGGAGATTCTTTTTCAGCGGTGGTTGTCGTCGCAGTTGCAGCAGCAGCGGCTTTGGCTGTTTCTTCTTTAACCTCTACTGGCTTTTTCTTGGCAACCGCTTTCAGCTTTTTCTTTTCGTCAGTCGTTACCGCTGACCGTTTCGACTTCCCCGAGCTTCCACCCCAGCAAACATTTGCTCTTGCGGTACAGGTGTACTCATCGAACAAGATGACATCGATGAACAACTCACATGTCACGGTCTTTTTGCCGATCTTGTAATTCGTCACACCGTTTTCTGCCGCCCATTCAGCAACATGTTTATCCAACAGACGCTTGGCATCTTCAGTTGGCCCCTTTTTGCCGTAGTCATTTACGAGAAAGCCAAAATTTTTGCACTTCGCAGCGGCCGGACCGGCGCCAAATGCAAGAACAGCGAGTATTGATAATAAAGCCGAGGCGAATTTTGAAGTTGTGCGCATAATTGCAATCCCGTACTTCAGCTCTTTGCGTTGAGCGATTTTCTTAGCTAGGCCAGGACCTTAACGATCTCAATCCAACCTGCCTAGACAGCTTCCACATGCGATTTGCATCGAACATAGAAATTTGCAGACCGTGTGACCTCGGCGCCGCAACAAAACCACAGCCGATACCGCCGGTTCAAATTGAACGTTATTTGAGAATTGCAAGCATCTGTTTGAACATTATAAAACCGACACGCCAGTTCAGCGTATCGGTTTTATTTATTATCCGTAAGTGCACTTTTATCGCATGGCCGACACGCGTAATCAGTGGCCCAGAACCCTGTTTAGTTCATATAGGGCGAATCGCCACCACGCGCACTAATGCCAGCATCAAAGAAAAAGCCATGATCAAAGGGACCGGAAATAGTTTGACGGTCCGTCCCTTCAAAACGATAGCTTGATGTACTGCCGTAGTTTGAACGTGAGTCACCATAGGTATTGATCGTATCTTCGGCATTGTATGAGTAACCGCCACGACGGCGCGCATAGCCTCTGACCCGCGTGCCATTCCCACCTTTGCGATAATAATTCGAGCTCTTATGCCCACCGCCTGATTGGCCTTGATAGCCTTTGTCTCGTGAGCCTGCCTGGGCTACGCCCGCCATTAGGACTGCCGAAACGCCCGCAACTAGGGCTGCAAACACAACTGAACGCATGAACTTTGCCTCTTTCATCATGAACCGATCTTCACCATACGCTAAGAGGTGGTCTTGCGATGTCACAAAGTCAAATACTCGATCAATAATTTATGAACGCCTGTTGCGAAGCGATATTCTCTCAAGGGGTGTAAGTGCTGCAATATCAAGGCGATGACAGTTGACCTATGGCAACTTGCCAACTTTACCGCTGGCTTTTTTCAACAGGTCCTAACGATCAGAAATTCGCGCAAAACCCGCCTCTTGGGGGCGAACAGCTATTCGCCAGCCAAAACATTAACGCGACATTCAGCACCTGGCCCTGTGCTCAAAACACCGACCAGTTCCGGTAGGTATTGCTCCAATTCTTCTTTCAAAAGGTAGGGAGGATTATGCACGATCAAACCTGTACCGCTTAAGGTATCGCGGTGGTTTGAAGCGTGACGGAGCAACTCAATGGCCAACAATTTTTTGATGCCCGTTTCTACCAGTGCTCTGTGAAAGCGTTTCACGTCTGTTGTATCTTTAATCGGATACCACAGCACGAATATGCCATTGGCAAACCGCCTCACGCCCTCTTGTAGTCCTGTAACAAGACGTTCGAATTCTCCAGGCACTTCAAATGGAGGATCGATCAAGACAACACCACGACGCTCTTTTAGTGGCAACAAAGATTTAAGCGCTATCCAGCCGTCAAGAGCCAGGACTTTAACTGCGCGGTCGCGCGCGAACAATCGAGCGAGTTCGCGACTGTCTTCAGCGTGAAACTCATTTGCGACCAGCCGGTCTTGCGGGCGCATCAAACGCCGAATGAGAACTGGACTTCCAGGGTACATAACAGGAGCATCGCGTTGTCCCACTGCTGCCGTTGGTGCCGCTGTCCCCTCGTTGAGTTGCGCAACACAATCAAGGTATGGAGCAAGTAATTGTTGTGTCGCTGGTGAAAACTTCGCCTGCCAAACCCGCTCTATACCTTCCGCCGCCTCACCCGTGCGTTGAGCTTCACGACTGCGCAAATCATAAAAACCTACACCGGCGTGGGTATCTACCGCACCGAATGCACTGTCCTTGATTTTGAGATAATCGATAATGCGTGCAACGACAGTGTGCTTCACAACATCTGCAAAATTTCCGGCGTGGTAAGGGTGACGGTAATTCATATGCCGACACGCAGGCCCTGGGCGAAGCAAACGCGCGATAGCAAAATCGCATTGGCAGAAAAGTCATCGTCAAATTTCATCGTTGTAACTGCCAATCACTTTACGTTTGAGAACCACACGGGGTTTGGTCAAAAAAGATTTGCGTCATGCCTTTTTTTGCCAACCGCCTTGGCTGCTTTGCTGCCAATAGGTGACAGAACAACCAGCATCCTTGGCAGCCCGCCATTCCTGACGTGCGTTTGCAATTGCAGCTTCGTCGGCACCGTCAAACAGATAAACAATGCGCGAGAACCCCGCAAAACTTTCTGCCTCTGCGCCATCAACCAGAAAACGAATGCCAGCACCGTTGGGCGCTTCATTTTCAGACGTTAACAATATTGGTTGATCTTCAGAATTAACCCCTGCTTGACCTGAAATCGCATGCGGCAAAAAACTGTCATCGCGATAGGTCCACAACGATAGATCGAGCGCTTCAAGACGTTCTGGTGATCCGCATTGGACAACAGCCCGCCACCCCCGCTCGATCGTTTTTTCCAACAAACTTGGCAAGACCTCCTCAAGAGGCTGGCGCTCGAGATGATAGAAAAGGACTTCCGTCGGTGGTGGCGTGTCGGTTTTGTCGTTTGCCTCACTCATAATGAAATTGCCCAATGCTCACCTGATAAAAGGCAAGCAATCTCACCTTGTTGATCCATTTGTCCGCACACTGAACCCGGCCTTCGGACACTCGCAATGTAACCGCCATTGCACGAAACGTCTTGCATCCTAAGGCGTACAATCCTATATCGACAGTCCGGAACGGCGCCAGACCAGTGGCTGACGTCCGTGTGGGCGGTGAGGCTTTAGCATCTTCGGGTTCGCTAAGATCTCCCGCTCACTGCGAAATTAAAAACGCCGCGGCGCCCTATGAGGCCCGCGGCGTTTTTCATTCCGGCCAATAATCTAAGAATTATGGCACGATCCCGATCTACCGCCGACGTTTCTTTCTCAAGTACCTGCGAGGTACTTGACCGGCATCCACCAGCGCCCGCTTGCATTTTCTCGACAATCGGCGACCATTAGATTCCATACATTTACGCAGCGACGTTGTACCTATGCTGTATTTAGAGCAGAAACGCTTGTAATCGCGCTTACAGTTGCGCTCGACTTTTTCAGTAACCGCAAATGCCGCCACTGGAACTGCGACTATGCCAGCACCAAGCATGCACGCCATCAACAGGCCTTTGGCAGTCCCGCTTACCGCGTTGCGGTCCTGGCCCCGTTTAAATATCTGCATCGACATCTTGTCCTTCATTTCAAGCAAACCAATCCCCGGCGCTTGATTAGACATTTAATAAAGTCCGTTCTCCCGGCTATGCAACCAAGCTCGGACTTGAATACTCAAATTGATACACCCGCGCCCAAACGAACTATCAGCCCTTTAACGCTTACTTTTGGGCGCAAATGGGTTGTCCCCTTTGCGTAGATTGAGACGAATCGGCACACCGGGCAAGTCGAAAGCGTCGCGCAGATCGTTCGTCAGATATCTGATGTATGATTTTGGCATGTCCTGCGGTCGTGAACAAAACACGACAAACGTTGGCGGGCGCACAGATGGCTGGGTCGCAAAACGCAACTTAATGCGCCGACCACCCACGGCTGGTGGGGCGTGTCGCGTCGTCGCTGATTGCAGCCAGCGGTTTAGGGCGGGTGTCCCCACGCGTTTGTTCCAGTTTTCATAAGTTTGAAAAATAGCTTTCGCGAGCTTATCCATGCCGCGTTCGGCAAGGGCAGAAATTGGAACCAACGACACGTTTGGCACCTGAGACAGTTTGCGTTTCATCAAGTCTTTAACGTCTTTCAGAAACTGCTGTTTTTCTTCAACCAGGTCCCACTTGTTGATCGCAATAACAAGTGCGCGTCCTTCTTTGGCCACCCGTTCTGCAATGATTAAATCCTGTTGCTCAAAAGCGCGTTCCGCGTCGATCATCATCACAACAACTTCAGCAAACCGAATGGCGCGAATGCTGTCAGATGCCGATAGCTTTTCGGCGACACCTTCGACTTTCGATTTGCGCCGAAGACCTGCGGTATCGTAAAGGCGAATTTTGTGCTCTCCGATTTGCAAATCACTTGCTATCGAGTCGCGTGTCAGTCCGGGTTCAGGGCCTGTGATCATGCGGTCTTCACCAAGAAACGCATTGACCAAAGTCGATTTGCCAGCATTCGGACGTCCGACAATCGCAACGCGCAGAGGCCGCATTGTCGCCGGCAGATCGCCTTCACCAAGATCTCGATCCTTGAAAGATTTAGGTTTTAGTTCAAGGCCTGCAAGAATATCCTCTTCCAGCTCATCAAGACCGATGCCATGCTCAGCAGAAATGCCAATCGGTGATCCAAGGCCCAATTCGAAGGCTTCAAAAATCGTTTCTTCAACAGCCCGGCCTTCACACTTGTTCGCTGCAAGCACAATAGGCTTGCCTGATGCGCGCGCAATTTTGGCAAACGTTTGATCCGTTGGTGTAACGCCGTCCCTTGCATCCATCACAAACACAATGAGATCTGCAAGATGGATTGCAGCTTCAGACTGTTCACGCATCCTTGCAGCAATCGAGCCACGTTCAGCCTCTTCCAAACCCGCCGTATCAATCAATGTAATTCGATGCCCGCCAAGTTCGATGTCTTGGTCGCGACGGTCCCGCGTCAAACCGGGCATGTCTGAAACCAACGCTGCACGCGACTGCGTCAGTCGGTTAAACAACGTCGACTTGCCAACGTTTGGTCGACCAACAATTGCAATTTTAAAAGGGCTGGACATGATTTTCTCTGAGCGCACGCGATTATTTGGACGATATGATAAAGCCCGATTTGCGCACCCTAACTCAACGCGGTGAGAGCAAGACCGTCGAATATCTAGGTGACTTGAAGCCCCAAGTGTCGGTTGGTCTCTCGCCGTCGCCGCTTATGCCTCAATCCTGGCGATTTGCAAACCATCGATATTGCCACAGATCAAAAGATACAATTTTTGCCGCCCCGCCTGTGCCCATCGGCACTGCCAAGACAGCTCGGTTGTTGCGGAAAAAGGCAATCTGAAGTCAAAATGGCCGCTAACCATATTCGCTAATTCAGAGAATAAAGTTCAGCATCGTCCGTCAGCACAAGCATGCGGTTTTGTGCCACGATTGGAGCAACATACACGGGGCTGCCAATCGAGGTCTTCTTCAACACCTTGCCAGAGGTCGGCTCGACACTAACGATTTCACCCTTGCTGGAAACGACGCGCAACGCGCCACCGGCGAGCACTGGACCGACCCAAGTTCGGCTCTCTCCCGGAATCTTCATTGTCCATTGGATATTGCCGGACTTTCGCGACAAGGCCATCAATTGACCCGACGTATCGACGACAAAGACGCTACCTCCGGCGACATATGGGGTTTGGGTTCCCGGCACTCGTGAAGACCATAGCCGCTCCCCACTATCGATTTTTGTTGCCACCATGCGCCCGGCGTGGCCAACGGCATAAACCACACCATCAGAAATTGCAGGACTTGCGGCATCGCTCAAAGACGCCATCTGCGAGGTCGCACGCGAACGCGCCAGGTTTTCGGTCCACTTTGTGGTCCCGTCAGCCACGTTAAGAGCAACCAAATCTCCGGACGGATACGGCACAACGACGGTATCACCGAGCACAGCGGGGCTGACGCTTGAAACAATACTTGCTGTTTGTGGCAAGCCACGCACGACCCACAGCTCCACACCATCCACCGCCGATAGGCAGTAGGTGCGACCATCAATTGTCACAATAAACACGCGTCCATTTGAAACCGTTGGTGCGGCACGCAATGGCGTGTTGAGATTGCGATCCCAGATCTTCTTTCCTGACGCTGGATTGAGGGCTGCAACCAGTCCATAACCACTTGCGGCAAATATTTTACCCTCTTCAGCGGCAATTCCACCGCCATATCCGCCAGTCGCGCTGTCGCCTGAACCGAGTGAGAAAAAGTCGCCACCTGTAACCGTCTCTGTGTCAGGCTTTAGTGAGACCTGCCAAGCCCGCGCACCTGAAGCAAGGTTAAAAGCTGAAATCGTACCGCGTGCATCGAGCGTGTAAGCCCGTCCGCCATAGACAATTGGCGTTGCCGTGATACGGCCTGCCTTACTTGACCCTTTTCCAGCACTTGCAGACCAACCCTTTGTCAGCGTGGCACCGAGAGATAAATGGCCTGGTGCGTTTGTTGCCGCGCCGCCGGGATAAGCCCAGGCTTGGTTAACACTTGGAGGTGGAACAACAATCGCCTGATCGGCGACAGCCAGTTCACCTGGCACAACTTCACGTGCTGGCAAAACAGGAATACGTTTTCCAGGAAGCGGTTTTTGCTTCTGAGCAAATGGATTCAAATCCGCGACCTTAGGCAACTTGGGCAGCCCACTTGAACAACCAGCAAGGACCGTCGCCAAGATGACCAGCGATCCGCAGCTGGCGCTGAACTTAACCGATTTGCTACCCATTCCCGTCATCCCGAAATCGGGCTCCCTACTTTTGCTCTTCGGTCGCCGGTTTAACGTCTGGTGATGGTGACGTTGTAGCTGGCTTCGTATCCTCTGGCGTCGACGTTGAAGAAGCGGAAGGTTTTGCAGAAGCCGCATCCTTAGCGCCAATTTCGTTTGCAGAAATCCGGGCCAGCATCATTCGTGTGCGTTGTGCCATTCCCGGCGGTGTTGACGCATCCAACATCAATTTATCGAAAACACCGCGTGCTTCCACCAAGTTGCCAGCTTGGTAAGCCGCTAGGCCGACCAATTCACGGGCGCTAAAGCGGTACGCATTGTCATCTGCCAACAAATGGTTGAGGCGATTCTTGATCACGGTAAAGTCAGCCTTGCCCAATTGTAGTGCAGCAATTTGCAACGTCGCATAGTCACGCAAAATGGGATCAGCCGATCCGGCTACCAGCTTCTCATATGTCTTTATGGCTTCATCCGTTTTGCCAGATTGGCGTTCAGCCCCTGCAATCTGCAACTGTGAGAGGGCCTCGTAGCCACCCGGCGCATTTTTCGAAATTGCTTCAAGGGCTTTCAAACCCTCGTCGAGCTTGCCTTGTTTGATGAGCTGTGCGGCCTCGGTGTAATTCTCACCTGCTTGTTGCGAGGCAACTAAGCGATTGTTTTGCCAGTATTTATATCCAGCCAGCGCCAATAAAATGGTCACAACCGCGGCGATGAGATAACTGCCATATTGCTTCCAAAGCGCGGTCATTCGCTCACGTTGGATTTCTTCTTTTACTTCTCTACTGAAGCTATCGTTGAGGTCGGCCATTCGGTGTCATCATCCCTAGCGCTATAATGCATTGATTTTAATTGAATATTTTGCAGATGGTCTCATGTTGTCCCGAACTGCAAAATCCAAAAGCTGCCCGCATAGATAGCGGACACCTGTCAGAACGCAATGCCCCACTTTAAGGGAAGCGATTTTCATCGTGTTTGAACGGCCTACGTCGCACCCATCACATCAAGTCGCGGTTTTTTTCGTCTTTTTCGTGGCCTTGCGTTTTCCAGAGCTTTTTTCCCCAGATATGGCGGAGGAATCAGTCTTCATCTCATAAACATGTTCTGTGGTCGGAAATTCATGCGATCGCACATCATTGGCATAACTTTCGATCGCTCGGTCGATCGCATCGCCAACCGCACCGAATTCTTTGACGAACTTGGGCACGCGGGGTGACAGACCCAGCATGTCTTCCATCACCAAGATCTGGCCATCACAGTTTGAAGAGGCACCGATTCCGATCGTGGGTATTGGAACCGCTGATGTAATGCGTTCTGCCAAGGGAGCTGCAATCGCTTCAACGACAACGGCAAAGGCGCCTGCCTCGGCAACCATCTGCGCATCCTCTTCCAAGGCCGCCCACTCTGCTTCTTCGCGACCTTGTGCCTTGAAACCACCCAGCACATTAATCGACTGTGGTGTCAGGCCGATGTGGGCCATGACAGGAATTCCGCGATCAACAAGATAGCGGATGGTTTCAGCCATCCGGCGTCCACCTTCCAATTTAACCGCGCCACAGTCCGTTTCCTTCATGATGCGTGCTGCGTTACGAAAAGCGACAGACGGGCTCTCCTCGTAACTGCCAAACGGCATATCCACGACAACCAAAGCCCGCTTTGCGCCGCGTACAACAGCACGGCCGTGAACAATCATCATGTCCAAAGTGACGGGCACGGTCGTTTCGTAGCCATGCATCACCATACCGAGACTGTCGCCGACCAGCAGAAAATCACAATGCTTGTCAGCGATTGCGGCTGTATGAGCATGATAAGACGTTAACGATACCACCGGACGTTGCCCCTTAAGGGCCGTGATATCTGGCGCCATAAAGCGCTTTTTCTTTGCTTGAATCGACATCTTTGAAATTCGGTCTTCTTAATCTCTGCTGCCACAACGGGCGACAAAAACGAATGGCGTTAACGATTGGCGGTAGACACCCTGGACGAGGGACGAAAGCTTTGCACCATCACCTTTAGAGAAATCATCGATTGGAGCAAAGACCTAGATTGTATACCCCTCAGATATCCTCACTTGGCGTCCTTGCAACCAGATTTTTGCTGCAAATGGCCGGGCACGCTGATTTCATCAGGCTTCAGCGGCAAAACAGTTGATATACCGCCACACTTTTAAAAGCATCTGAGGGTAAATCCCAAGCCTGACATTGCAAGAGCCTGAAAAAACTTGGTAACTTTCCCCTGAAACTAGAAAATGCTGGGCAGCAAAGATCATCAGGTTTCGAGTATTTGTGAGTATATTACCTTGATAGCCATCTTTCGATACCCGAGAAAAACTCAAATAGAGCAGCACGTGCCCATGAAAAGCACTGAGCAGACGCATGTTCAGCGGCAAAAAAAGACTGCCGTTTTGCACATCGCTATAGCCGTTATCTGCGCTGCAGTTTTCACGTTACTGCTTGGCGTAATACCAGGTCCTGTGACGTCGTCGATAGCTCAGGCGCAATATAACGATGGCTACTCTTACAATAGCTACGGCTATAACAGCGGACGCAAATACCGCAAACGGCGCTACCGCGCGCCCAGAGCCAAACGCAAAAAACCGCGCGTCAGCAGAAAACGCCGCTCATCTCGAAAAAGATCCTACGCGAAGCGACCGCCGGAAAAAAAATACACCGGACGCAAAATTGAGGGCCCTTTGACCGCCGTTGTGTCGCTTAATCAGCAACGCATGATGGTTTACGACGCCAAAGGTCTGGTCACGAGTACGCGCGTCTCAACCGGCAAACGTGGACACCGCACACCAACAGGTGTGTTTTCGATCATCCAAAAACGCAAACGCCATTATTCAAATTTGTATGCCGGGGCACCGATGCCCTACATGCAACGGATCACATGGTCCGGCATAGCCTTGCATGCTGGCGTCGTTCCTGGCTATCCAGCCTCTCATGGCTGCATTCGCCTGCCGTATAGCTTCGCACGCCAATTTTGGAAAATGACCAAAATGGGAGCGCGCGTTATCATTACGCGGGATGGGGCCACGCCGCGTTCGATTTCCCATGCCCGCCTGCTGAAACCTTTGCCTCCTGGCAATCCAATGTCATTGCCATCAGATGGCGACGACATTTCTGGTGATCCAGAAAACGCCGCAAAAACCCAGCTGGAACAAGCAATAAATTCGAACGTCAATGAATTAATCGGTGTCTCAACCGCAAATGCTGCAACAGCCGTGAACCAACCACGCACGCGTGCAAGTGTCGCCCAAGAACGCAAGACTGAAGTCGCGCGTCGTCAGCAAATGCTTGTCGATGCCGAACAGGCGTTTCAAGAAGCCGCCGATGAGTTGAAACAAGCCAACCTCGACATCAAATCATTGCAGAGTAAAATTGCGGCCAGCAAAAAGGACCATCGCCGCCATCTCGCCGCCAAAAAAAATGCGAAACGCAACGTTTCAAAAACTGTGAGCGCTCTAAAGAGTTTCTTCAAGAGGTACCGCCGAGCAAAAACAGAAAAAGCAATCGCCAGAGGTATAGAGCGCGAAAACGAACTTGAAGCCCGCCTGTTGCAGCATGAGAGAGAAATCGAGGAAGCCCGGAAAGCGGCACTCGTTACGGAAAAAATTATCAACGATCAGAAGCTGAAACTGCAACAACAAATCACAGCGCGAGGCGAACGCAAGATCAATTACACGGCAATGTCGAAAGCTCTACAAGCGGCGAAAAAAGACCTGAAAATTGCCAAGAGAACCTTAAAACAACAAGACCTGCCAGTTCATGTTTTGATCAGTCGTAAGGCTAAGAAGCTTTATGTGCGCCAGGGGCATCAAGACATTTTGGAAGCAGAAATCTCACTCGATTTTCCAGATGCACCGATTGGAACGCACGTCTTTACAGCGACAAAGTACATTAACGATGAAAGCGATCTTAAATGGTCGATCGTGACCGCAGCACGAGGTAGCGTCAAAAAACGAAAATCAAAGAAGAAAAAGCGCGATGAAGCCGCCATCATGCTGAAGGGTCCAGCGCAAACACCAGCTAACGCACTCGACCGCGTGGAAATTCAGCAAGAAATTCGCGATAAGCTCGCCGACTATTTGAAGCCAGGCTCGTCGTTGATCATCAGCGATGAACGCAAGAGCAATGAAACCGGTCTTGGCACTGATCTCATCGTCGTAACGCGCTAGTCATAAGTTGTCGCGCGAGATACCAATCCTAGACGCAATCTAAAATCGTCAAACGCGAGAGCATTTCAACTTGCTCTCGCGTTTTTCTTATTTCGCATGACTTGTTGGCAACCTGCACGTCCTCATAACACATCAAACCCTCAGCGCGCACCACACCGCGTCAACCGCCAAATACTTATACGGGTCCGCATATCCAGGGTCACTTATCTGAACACTCATATTGCCGCAACGGTGACACCGATAAGAGCTTCGTGCGCCCATGACACAATAAAAGCATAAGCGAGCACACCCGCGACGATCACGCCAACATCGTTGGCCCACCCGTTCGCAACTTTGTCACCGAGAGGTCCAAGAGCCGCGCGCTTTTTTACTGATATGCGGTCGGCTACAGCATAAGCTAAGAAACTGCCAAACAATATCATTGATCCCAAATCACCGTTGGCCAGTAGATGGGCTAAGGCCCATAGCTTGACGGCCAAAAGCAATGGATGACGCACGGTTGTTCGAATGCGTGATGGAACCAAACTTGCCACCAACAAAATGATCGACGGCAACATCAACAACAGTGTGACATGGCGCATCCATTCTGGCGGGTTCCAGATTTGAGGATTTTTGCCAGGGTGGAGTTGAAGCTTGTGGTAGCCGTAAATAATAACAATTAACCCAACTGCCGAAGCAATTGAAAAACCGATCTTATATGCGCTTTCTCCAAAACGACTGGCAAGACCATCGCGCAACTGCGGATTCATCGCAATTGCATGCAATCCCAAAAACACAACCAATCCCAACACCAAAACGACCATTCACAACCCTCCACGAATTAACCAACGCTCCTTTACTCAACACATCCGTAGAGTGTTCGCAAAGCAATCGAAAAACAAACTTGAAGAACGTTCATTGCCGACAAGGTGCAACACCAAAGTGTGCCCGTTGGGCAACGTTGCCAGGGCGATACTCGTCAAAGTGCTCACAACATGCTGGGGATATCTTGTGGACGAGCAGTTAACTGCTTAGCATTTTTTTAAGCACAAGCTTTGGGGCCAAAGCCTGCTTACGGGGAATTGCGTGTTGAACAAGATCGGCGGCGGTTTTGTTCAAGGGGAGTAAACACTATGAGTAATGCCGCCTATGAGCTGGAGCTCAAAGCGTCGGGAACGCTTTCGGCCAGCAACAATACGACAACAATTGATGCCTTCAACAATGAACTACAAGCGCAAACAAAAGCGATGCCGTTTGCAATGATCCTTGGCAAAACCATCGCCGAAACTGAGCTTGAGCGTGCGGAATGGGACCTGAAAGACGATGAGGTGCCAGATGCCATTCGAGACTTGGAATGGCTGCAGCGATCATCGCAAGAACATCTTGATCTCGAAGCTGAAAAAGAGTTTGCCAAGAAGAAAGCTCTTTCCCGAGCATGGCTCGTTTCCATTTGTTTTAGCCTAGTTACGGCATTTGGGGCACTGGCGACGATCAATGGCTTGCCGGAAGATCTTCGCTCACTTGGCATTCAACCTGTTTTTGCAAAGTCGACGGTTAAGAGCACGACCGTGAACGCGCAAGGCATCAAGCCACCGACACACGTTGTTGTCTCAGAAAAGCACCAAGGTCGCCTACAACCGTCCGAACCATTTTCGACAACTGTGCCGACACGCGTCGTTGAAGAAGCACCACCTGCAAAAGATCCAGACGGCAACAAAAGCGGCACCAAACAGTTCAAAGTGTCGAGCCGTTTCTGACTTGGTTTGTTGGATGGAATAAATCGCCGAGCACTAGACTCGCAAGCTTTCGCGTTGCACTTCGTACAATACGAGTGCAGTCGCGACAGCGAGATTTAACGAGTCAAGTGTACCGGCCATAGGTATCCTCAACTTTTTGGTGCAGGCCTGGTCAACCTCGTTTGACAAGCCCGGTCCCTCGCTGCCCATGACAATCATAGCCGGACGGGCCAATTTGGCTTTGCGGAAATCTTCACTGCCTTGCAGGTGAAGTCCAGCCACATCACCGCGCCAATCGCGACGCCAGTGCAAAAAACTCTCAACGGACGTTTTCACGAGCGGCACCGAGAATATGGAACCCATCGTGGCGCGCACGCATTCACGTTGGTAGGGATCACAACAGTTGCCGACAAGGACAATGCCTTTCACGCCAGCCGCGTCACTGGTGCGGATGATGGTTCCTAAGTTGCCAGGGTCGCGCACTTCTTCAAGCGCCAACCACACATCACCACTTCCAACTTCATCGGCTTGCGGAAGTTCAGCCCAATCCTGAGCAAACACGCCAACAACGCTTTGCGGATTGTCTTTACCGGTCAGCTTGGCAAGAATAGCTTGATTAACACTCAAGCATTCGACACCTTCCGCCATCGCCCAGTCGATATAATCTTCTGTTGCCGGTGGCATTTTTTCCTGGGCGATAAATAACAGCGTTTCGGGGCGATATCCTGCCTGTCGCGCCGTCATCAATAGTGCGCCGCCTTCGGCAACAAACAATCCGGTTTCACGACGGGTTTTGCGCATATCCAACGCACGCACAGCTTTAACGCGTGCGTTCGTTAAACTCGTGATCGTTTTGACTTGGCCAAGTCCCATCAGCTCAGTCCGCGTTTAAAGCCGCGGAGGTCCACCGCGTGTAAAGAGATGTTGGCACATAGCGTCCACCTTCGCGCTCTTTAATGGCCAACTCACCAAATTCCAGCGCCCCATCTCGATCAGCGAAATTTTCATTGACCAATTGCGCAAAAGCTAAGGTCGACGCACGAATGGCATAAACCGTTAAAACCAATGCCGAGGGGCCCTCAGCCAACAAAGTTCGACAATCCGTCAACATCGCGCCGACGTCGTCGAACAGTTCCCAGGTTTCGTTCTTCGGCCCGCGGCCAAACTTGGGTGGATCAACCAAAATGATATCGTAGGTATTGCCACGCCGAACTTCACGTGCGGCAAACTTCTTTGCATCATCAAACATCCAGCGGATACGCGCCTTGCCAAGCGAGGACGCTTCCTGATTTTCCTTGGCCCACGATATTGCAGCTTTGGAAGCGTCGACATGGGTCACCTCAGCACCAGCCGCGGCTGCGATCAACGATGCAGCGCCAGTGTATGCAAAAAGGTTGAGAACGCGCACGGGCTCTGATTTTTGTGCCGCGATGTCGGCAATGCGTTTTTCCATCCATTGCCAATGCGGCATCTGTTCAGGAAACAATCCGAGATGGCGAAAACTGGCGAGTCGACACAGCATCGTCGCGTGTCCGACAGGCACTGGCCATTGCTCAGGCACATCGCGCAGCAACCGCCACTTGCCTTTTTCTTCGTCATCTTTGGCGGCGAACACAGCGTGAGCCTGTTGCCATCGCGCATCCGAGGCGCCACGTTGCCACAAAGCCTGCGGCTCCGGACGATCAACGATAATATCGCCAAAACGCTCAAGTTTGCGGCCAGTTCCACTATCGATCAGCTCATAGCCCGCAAAGCCATCTGTTGTGATCAAAGACAGTCGCGGATTTTCAATGCGTTCCACGTCAGTCTAAATCCTCCACGACGACGCTCGCACTACCA
Organism: Hyphomicrobiaceae bacterium; assembly: GCA_050633705.1. Taxonomy (GTDB): domain Bacteria; phylum Pseudomonadota; class Alphaproteobacteria; order Rhizobiales; family Hyphomicrobiaceae; genus JAJFHI01. The sequence continues at coordinate 171,778 of JBOEGZ010000005.1, forward strand.
TCGATGCGGTGTGCAAGGGCTGCCTCGATAAACTGGTCGATATCTCCGTCTAATACAGCACTTGGATTTCCAGACTGCACGCCCGTGCGCATATCTTTCACCATTTGATATGGCTGCATGACGTAGGACCGAATCTGGTGCCCCCAGCCAATGTCTGTTTTAGACGCCGCTTCGGCGTTGGCTTTTTCTTCGCGCTTTTTCAGCTCAGCTTCATAGAGCTTAGATTTCAACATCGCCCAGGCAATTGCGCGGTTTTTAATCTGGCTGCGTTCCTGCTGACTTGCGGCAACGATATTCGTTGGCAGGTGGGTAATGCGCACGGCGCTATCGGTCGTGTTCACATGCTGACCACCGGCACCTGAAGCACGATAGGTATCGATGCGACATTCGCTCTCGTTAATTTCGATCTCGATTTTGTCATCAATCACCGGGTAGACTGAGACACTGGCAAAACTCGTGTGACGTTTGGCGTTGGAATCGAACGGCGAGATACGAACGAGGCGATGCACGCCGGATTCTGTCTTCAGCCATCCAAACGCATTCTCACCTTTGATCTCAAAGGTAACCGATTTGATGCCAGCTTCCTCACCCGGACTTTCTTCAACGGTGCGAATTTTCATGCCACGGCGTTCCGCCCAGCGCATGTACATCCGCGCCAACATCTCTGCCCAGTCCTGACTCTCTGTTCCCCCAGCGCCAGAGTGAACTTCTAGGAATGTATCATTCCCATCGGCTTCACCAGACAGTAGCGCCTCAATGCTTCGCAGTTGCGCTTCACGGGAAAGTTTTTCCAAAACGGCTTCTGCTTCGACAACCGTCTCATCGTCATCTTCGGCTTCCCCCAACTCGATTAATTCAACGTTATCTTCCAACTCGCGTTGCAAGCGGTTGAAACTTGAAATGGCGCTATCGAGATGTTGGCGTTGACGCATCACCTTTTGTGCTGATGCCGGATCATTCCAAAGATCAGGATCTTCAACTTTTTCATTTAGTTCCGCGAGCCGGGCAACAGCACTATCCCAGTCAAAGATGCCTCCGCAGAAGAGCGAGTGCCTCCTTGATGGATTCAACATTTTTCTGAGCTTCAGCCCGCATCACGCTCTCCGGATGAAAAGTTATCTGTTTTGGATGATGGCGAAGATATAGTCAGCCCGTTTGAATAAGTAAATGCACCAAGCTGCAAAGCCGCAGATGAACACGACTGCAAATTGTCAGTTTGGCATTTTACAGACTTACCACCAGCTCCAACCATCGTTTGAAGGTGCAGGTTGAGGCCGCGCGCGTTGACGTGGTTGACGACGGCGCGTTTCTCGACGCGGCTGTTGTTGCGCTTGCCAACCATCAGTCTGGCGTCGTCCCTGACCTTGAGGAGCGTAAGCATCTCCATAGTCTCGGGACGGTGCCTCACCGTTCGGGTCGACGGGATCACCATCTGTCTCCAACACCATAACGCTATAAGCGTCATCGGGACCTTCAAATGGTTTGAAGGCTTCGACAATTGCGTTCTTCTTGCCGGCATCTGCACGCAAACCTGTTTTGAGGTTCGTGCGGACCAACTTAATTCCGGGCGGCTGGCGAAATGGTGTTGCAGGCCTATCTTTCAAAGCCATATCCATAAATGCACCAAATATCGGGGCTGCAACCTTGCCACCCGTTTGCCCTTTACCCATCGCTCTTGGCGTGTCGTAACCCACGAAAACGCCAGCAACCAGGTCTGGTGAATACCCAACAAACCAAGCGTCTTTCTCGTCGTTTGTCGTGCCTGTTTTCCCGGCCAACGGGCGACCCAACTTTTTCAACGATGTCGCCGTGCCACGTTTGATCACACCTTCAAGAATGGAGGTAATTTGATAGGCCGTATGTGGATCAACAATCTGCTTGCGATCGTCGGGGATTTCCGGTTCCGGCTGTCCAGTCCAGGCTTCGGCTTTGCAAGCGTCGCATTGGCGATCATCGTGACGCCAAATCGTCTTACCCCAGCGATCTTGAATGCGGTCAATCAAAGTTGGCGTAATTTTCTTGCCGCCATTCGCCAACATCGAATAGCCACTCGTCAACCGCAACAACGTCGTCTCACCAGCGCCCAGAGACATCGACAGCACTGGCAGCAAATCATCATAGATTCCAAAGCGGCGCGCATACTCGGTAATAATTGGCATGCCCATGTCTTGCGCTAATCGCACAGTCATCTGGTTGCGAGATTTCTCAACACCTATTCGCAGCGTTGTCGGACCGTAAGATTTGTTCTTTTTGTAGTTTTCGGGCTTCCAAATACCCTGACCATTGCCCTGATCAATCTCGATTGGCGCGTCCAACACAATACTTGTCGGTTTGTACCCGTTATCAAGTGCTGAGGCATAAACGAACGGTTTAAAGGAAGACCCAGGCTGACGTTTTGCTTGGATTGCACGATCGAATTGGCTCATATCAAAGGAGAAGCCACCGACAATTGCCAACACACGCCCTGTGTGCGGGTCCATCGCGACCAAGCCGCCGCTAACTTCGGGAATTTGCATCAACCCCCAAGCGTCCTTCGGTTTTTCAGGATCAACCGGCGCGACATAAATGACATCACCGGGGGCAAGAACATTCGAAATGTTTTTTGGCGCGCTTTTTGTCTTGGCAGATTTTGCCCACTTAACCTGATCAAAGCCCAATTCGACGGCCTCACGGGCGGGATCGAGCTTGCGATCCTGGCGCACCTTTGGCTTCAGACCAACGACAGCCTTTTTGCTTTCCACCGACAGCACAACACCAAGCCGCCATGGTTTAATATCTGACGGAGATTTGATCGCACCCAGCGCAACACCCCAATCACCAGTAATGTCAATTTTTTTGACCGGGCCGCGATAGCCTTTGCGTCGATCAAACGCCACAAGCCCATTCGTCAATGCTCTCTTGGCAAACTTTTGCAGTCGCGGATCAAGCGTTGTTCGCACAGACATGCCGCCGCCGTAAAGTTTGTCTTCTCCATATTGCGCCAACAATGCACGTCGCACTTCTTCGGCGAAAAACTCGCCTGCGAAAAGTTTTGAACCATAACGCCGCAACTTCACTTCGAGCGGCTTTTTGCGCGCCTCTTCGGCCTGGGCTTTATTGATGTATCCGTTCTCATACATCTGCCCCAGAATCCAATTACGTCGATCGGTTGCTTTTTCGGTGTTTCTAAAAGGATGATAATTGTTTGGCGCTTTTGGCAACGCTGCGAGATAAGCAGCTTGTTCGACCGTTAGATCCTTCAGCTCTTTGCCAAAGTAATTGAGACTAGCTGCCGCGACCCCATAAGAACCAATACCGAGATAAATCTCGTTGAGGTAAAGCTCGAGAATCTTGTCTTTGGAATAAGCCCGCTCAATTCGGATCGCCAAAATCGCCTCTTTGACTTTCCGCTCAATGGTTCTGTCGCTTGTCAGCAAAAAGTTCTTGGCAACCTGCTGCGTGATGGTTGAGGCACCCTCTGTGCGCCGCCGACTTCCCTTAATCTTTGCTTCAGCAAAGCGAAATACGGCACGCCCGATGCCTTTAAAATCAAGGCCACCGTGATCATAAAAGCGGCTGTCCTCTGCCGACAGGAATGCCGCAATCACAATCTTTGGAACCGTGTTGATCGGAACAAAAATGCGCCGCTCGCGTGCATACTCATCAATCAACGCGCCGTTGTGCGCGTGGATCCGCGTCATCACAGGGGGTTCGTATTTGGCCAGACTCTCGTAGTCAGGCAAATCATTCGATGCCCGCCAGAGCACAATGCCAACGGCGGCCGAGCCGACGAAAAACAGCACCGCGCCTGCCGTGAAGCAAAAGCCGATGAAGCTTAACAGCCAACTCTTACGGCGCCGCTTTTTAATACGACGCGGCTGGGGCGGGGGTAGTGTGGGTGCTCTCATGAGCCTCGCATCTATGTCTAGAAACTGCATGGACGCCATAAAGCGCGAACGCCTGGCTGCCCAATCAATCACACTTTGCGACCATACCACGGAATGTGGCATCACGTCGTCCAAGCACAACCGATGGCATGAATTCGAATCGCACTATGAACCGATGACTATGAATAGGATGTTGCCAGCCGTGGCGCAAAGCTCTCATTGTCGCTGAAAACTACAAAATTCTTCGAAAAACCTCTGTGAGCAGATAAAATCGTAACAGTTGGGGAAAATCCGTTGCCCTATCATACCCAAACCCACACGCTGAGTTAATCCAAATCCACCGAAACATACTTTTAATCAATATATTTCAACGCTTTGAATTTCTCTGCTTTCTTCTGAAGTAGCCATCAACGGCGGCTGTTACGGATTTGGCAACCCGGCGCTGCCATTTGACAGACCGCATCAGCCCTTCATCTTTTGGGTTGCTCAGATAACCAAGCTCTATCAGGACAGAAGGGGCGTGGGTTTGTTTCAACACTTTGAATGCGGCAGACCGTCTCGGCGTACGGCGCATCGTTGTTGCCTTGCGCAATTGACGCACCAAAATCCCAGAAAACAGTGTTGAAAAATTAGAAGTCTCTCGTTTCATGAGGTCCATCAAGATATTGCGCACCTGTGTGCCACCCTCACCTTCGTCAGTTTGCAGGCCGGCAAGCAAATCGGAGCTATTTTCCTTTTCAGCAGCGCGGCGCGCCTGCTCATCTGACGCCTTCTCAGACAAAGTATAAACCGTGGCACCGCGAACAGAGTTGGCCAGGTTTTTTTGCGCCAGTGAATCCGCATGAAGCGAAATAAATAGCTCTGCCCTTTTCTCGCGTGAGAACTTCAATCGGTTATCGAGCGAGATGAATACATCCTTATTCCGCGTCATTGCCACGCGATACCGACCCGTTGCCAAAAGCGCGGTCCTCAGACGCTTTGCAACGTCCAACACGACATTTTTCTCGAAAACTCGCGTATTTCCCTGCGCACCAGGATCAATTCCGCCATGGCCCGGATCAACCACAATCATTGGTTTATGATGCGGCCCAGCGCTAGGTTTTTTCTCTGGTAGGGCCAAGGCATTGGTTGGCGGGTTTGCTTGTTTCTTGGGCTTGGCTTTCGCCGCACCAGTTCCTTTGCCGAAACTTTGGACGTCTGTTGGCACCAACGCCAGCAGCAGATTTACAGCACGCGCACCCGGTTTAACGCGGGTCATTTCTGCCTTGGCAATGCGTACTGGAGCAGTTGTATCGATCACCACCCGCGCTTTGCCCGCCGAAAACAAGCCGTAGCGAAACGCGGTCACCAATCCGCGCGCCTTTGTTCCCGCTCCCGCAGGCAAACGAAATCTCACGTTCGGCATATCGATAACGACACGGTAGGGATTGGCCAGTGTAAAAACTTCAACAGTTACACCGGCTGAAAGCTGCAACTTGAACTCTGTTTGCTGTCCCTTGCTGGAAAGGCGAACAGTTTCAGCCCAAACCTGCTGCTTGGGCCCACCGACATAAAATGGGCTCACATCAAAGGGCGGGGCACGCGAAACGACAATCGGTGTTGCGCCGCGAACCGTGTCGGAGCCCTCAGTGGGCCCAAAACTAGACGAAAGTATAATGTTTGCCGCGATGGCGGCGTGCGCTGATAATGCAACAAGCGTCCAAACAGCCACTCCCAGGCCCATCAGCACACCCGAAGCTGGCGCCTTCCTCCTGAAATTGTTGAAGAATTCGCCGTCTGTCAGCCACCAGCGCATGCGCGCACGTCACCCCTCAAAAAGCCCAGGCCTGGTCAAATTTGACCAAGACAACCTGATTTCATCGCTGATCCCTAAGAACACGGGTCAACATTAACCACTTATTCGCCAATGCTCTAGTTAACTCTGTTGTGTCCCTCCAGGACTTTCTTGCAACACCACGATTGGGAGCTTGCAACCCTGAAGTGGACACCCTAGTCTCAGTATGTTCTGCGTTGTTCGTTGTTCTCGCACCAAGTGTGAAGGGAGTTGGCACTCAAATCACAGTCCAACCACCTCAGATCCATGGGCCGCGAGACGACCGAGTTTTCATGCAGCCAATTACGATAAACCGTCGGTTTTCCGGCATTCTCCCACAACAACCGTTGAAGCGGCTTGGGAGCGGTTCGCCGGTTGGCGGTTTATTTGTGTTTAGGGCCAAGCCCACCGACAGAAGACCAGGATAGCCAGAGTTGGCATTTCATCCTGATCCAATCAACGGCTCGGCCAAAAAGAGGCATTTCAGTCAAGGCGGAAAATTCGCTTTGGTCAGAAATCCAAGACCCGAAGATAGAATTGGAAACAATGGTTCAACCTGGCACATACGCCCGAATTGCCTTCGGTCTTCGCGACACCGAAGTGCACAACGATCGACAGTCGTCGGTTGGTGAGCGTTTGTGCCCCGCGAAACTCAAATCAAATTCAAATATTCACATCAAGACGCGCACGCATCAGTTGAGCGTGATTGCCGAAGGCACAAGACCTTCGACATCGGCGCCTGTACTTGCGCGCGCGAAGGACAAAATAAAATGGCAGACAATAAAATGCTTATTGATGCCACGCATCCGGAAGAAACCCGGGTCGTGGTATTGCGCAGCGGCCGGGTAGAGGAGTTCGATTACGAATCCGCGGCACGCAAACTACTCCGCGGCAACATTTACTTAGCAAAAGTCACCCGCGTCGAACCAGCGCTTCAAGCTGCTTTCGTCGACTACGGCGGCAATCGCCATGGCTTTCTCGCGTTCAACGAGATCCATCCAGACTACTATCAAATCCCGATCGCAGACCGCCAGGCGCTGATTGATGAAGAAGCCGAAGCAGAAGCCGTCGCCGAAGCTGAAGTTGACGCGCGCGCTGAACGCATCGCCGCGAAAAAATCCACCCGGCGCAGAAGAGGCGGTCGGTCATCTCGCAAAAGCGCAGACGCCGAACAGCAATCAGAAAACAACGAAAACGACAACGGCGACGACAAGGCGACAAGCCAAGACATCGCCCCGAGTGATGCCCCCACCCCGAGCGACAATGACAACGATGAAAACACCGTCGCCATTTCTGCCGATCATGACGATGTCATTAAAGGCGAGATCATTGTTGAACAAGTAAAGGAAGCGGAAACTGAGGTTGAGACTGGGGCAGGCGTAGCTGCTGATGAGGCAACGACGTCAGCCCAAGATCTCAGCCCGCCCGAAGCCTTTGAGGGTGCCGATTTCGCAGAAGAAAACGCCATCGAAGTGTTCGCAGACGCCGAAACAGAGGCGCCAGCAGACACTGCAGGCGACAACAACGGTGATGGTGACGAGAACGAAACAACTACCGACGGCGAAGACGAAACCGCGGATGCTGATGGTGAGCCGGTTGAGGAAGTCGTCACGTCACCGGATGCTTTGGAAGAACTTCCATCACGTCCCCGACGCAGCCGTCGCAGTTATAAGATCCAGGAGGTGATTAAACGCCGCCAGGTCATCTTGATCCAAGTTGTGAAAGAAGAGCGTGGCAACAAAGGTGCAGCACTCACGACCTATCTGTCGCTTGCTGGACGCTACACCGTACTGATGCCAAATACGGCCCGCGGGGGGGGCATTTCTCGCAAAATCACAAACCCGCAGGACCGCAAACGCCTCAAAGCGATCGCGCATGATTTGGAAGTTCCCGAAGGTATGGGGCTGATCATTCGCACGGCTGGTGCTGCACGCACCAAGCAGGAAATTCAGCGCGACTTTGAATACCTACTAAGGCTTTGGGAAAGCGTTCGCGAAATGACGCTGGATTCAACGGCCCCCGCACTGGTCTATGAAGAAGGTAACTTAATCAAGCGTTCGATACGCGACCTTTATAATAAAGACATCGACGAGGTTCTGGTTGCTGGACCCCATGCCTACAAAGAGGCCAAGGGCTTCATGCGCATGTTGATGCCAAGCCATGCCAAAAACGTCGTCCATTACAAAGATTCCCAACCGCTCTACACTCGCTATCAGATCGAACGGCAATTGAACGCAATGTTCAGCCCCTTCGTGACGTTAAAATCAGGCGGTTATCTCGTTATCAACCAGACGGAGGCTCTGGTTGCTGTTGATGTGAACTCCGGCAAGTCCACACGCGAGTTTTCAATTGAAGAAACAGCCCTGAAAACGAACCTTGAAGCGGCTGAAGAAACAGCCCGCCAACTTCGTCTGCGCGACCTCGCGGGCCTTGTTGTCATCGACTTCATCGACATGGACGAGCGGCGCAACAATCGTGCTGTGGAACGCTGCATGAAAGACGCATTGCGCTATGACCGCTCGCGTATTCAAGTCGGACGCATTAGCCACTTCGGCTTGCTTGAAATGTCACGCCAGCGCCTTAGAACAGGTGTGCTGGAAGGTTCAACAACACCTTGCCCGCACTGCCAAGGCACAGGAATTGTTCGCGCGACCGAAAGTGTTTCCCTCGCGGTTCTTCGGGGCCTGGAAGATGCTGTAATGGCTGGCGGACGCCATTCATTGGTCGCCAAAACAACACCGACCGTCGCACTCTACATTCTCAACAATAAGCGCGATTTCGTCGTCGACATGGAAGCGCGACATGGGATGCCGATCACGGTAGAGGGCAGCGACAAAATTCAAGGTGCAAACTTCACAATTGAAAAAGGACCCGCCCAAGCCGCGCGCGCGAACGCAAACGATGCTGACAAATCGGTTGTCAATATGGATTGGGGCTTTGAAGACGAAAATGGTGCCAGCGAAGCCGTTTCAGGTTCGCAATCAGCACCGCCGTCAGGCGACGTTGAAGACGAAAACACGGATCGGGAACGTCCACGTCGGCGCCGGCGTCGTGGACGTCGTGGACGGGGTCGCGGTGGCGCTCAACGTGCTGAGGGAGACGAAAACAACACAACATCTTCAACGTCAGATGAACAACCAGATACTCGCTCAGAAGATGACGGCCAAGATTCTGTTTCGACCCACAGCGAAAACGAAACGTCGAACGAAGATGGCGAAGAAAAACCGCGCCGCAGACGTCGCCGCGGTCGCCGTGGTGGACGCCGTTCGCGCGAGCGCGAAGCAACCACTGGTGTAGAAGAAAATGGAGAAAACGGCGCCAGAAACGATAAGCCTTACCAAACTGAAGAAGGTCGTGATGGCGAAACATCCCCAAGCTCTGAAACCGAAGCTGCAGAAACCTCTGTCGATGAAACCGTTGTCGAAAAACCAAAGAGAACACCGCGTCCACGTCGACGTCGACCTGCAGCTGAAAAAGTAGCCGCCGACAAAGGTGATGACGCCAGTTCATCTGTTGGCGAAGCACCAACGGTAGCTGACCGGGAAATTGCGACCGCGTCGTCCTCACACTCCAGTGCGGCAACAAGACCGGAACCAGAACCTGTCGCCCAACCTGCAACGCAAAAACCTTCAGAATCTGAAACCTCTGGAGCACCTCGTCGCGGATGGTGGCAACGCCGGTTACTTGGCGAAGACTGATTGCGGTATGGGCGCCTCAGCCTTCGATCCCGTTCGATCAACCGGCGGCATTCTCATGACCGATATGCAAACTTCAAACCGATGCCTTGACGACCAAGGCATCGGTTCTTGAGGTCACTGGTATTCGTTGCCTTCTATCTTTTCCAAGCCTTGAGACGCTCGACGGCTTCTTTCATGTCGGCTGTCGGTCCGGCGTAAGAAAATCGGATAAAGCTATGACCGCGGACAGGATCAAAATCGATGCCGGGCGTCACCGCCACACCTGTTTCATCAAGTAATCGACGTGCGAAAGCGAGACTATCTTGCGTATGTTCTGAGACATCGCAGTAGAGATAAAAAGCCCCATCGGCTGGCACCAATTTTTCAAATCCTGCAGCGCCAAGCCCTTGCAACAAAACGTTGCGGTTTTCTGCATAAACCGCACAATTGGCATTAAGCTCATCTTGGGCATCAAATGCCGCTTCTGCAGCAACCTGAGATACCGTCGGAGCTGAGATAAAGAAGTTCTGAGCCAGTCGCTCAACGGCGCGCACAAGTGGCTTAGGAACAACCATCCAGCCAACCCTCCATCCCGTCATCGAAAAATACTTCGAGAAACTGTTGATGACGACACCCGTATCCGTATGAGAGAGCAACGTCTGTGCGGGCATATCATAGCTGAGGCCATGATAGATCTCGTCCGAGATGAAACGCACACCATAGCGATCACACACCTTGGCAAGGTCTGCCAATCTCTGTGGCTCAAGCATCGTTCCCGTTGGGTTTGCCGGACTGGCAATCAACAAACCTTGCAAATTTCCATCACGCGCCAAACGCTCGACGTCGTCCGGTGTTGGCATCCAGCGCGTCTCAGGTCCGGTCTGAATAATGACAGGCTCTTGTCCGAGAGCCGTTAGGATATGGCGATAACAAGGATAACCCGGTGACGCCAATGCAACCCGCGCGCCGGCATCAAACAGCGCGAGAAACGAAAGAACAAACGCTGCTGACGAACCTGTTGTGACAACAATCTGGCTCGGCTCAACGTCAACCTGATAGGTATCCTTATAATGCCGCGCGATCCGCTGGCGAAGCGATTGGCGCCCAAGCGCCAAAGTATATCCCAGCGGTTCGTCCTTCATCGCATCAACAACAGCAGAACGCGCTGTCGAAGGTGCCGGAGTTCCCGGTTGACCGACCTCCATATGGATGACCCGCTCGCCAAGCGCTTCTTTTTCTGCGGCTTGGCGCATAACATCCATGACGATGAAACTGGCAATATCGCTGCGTGCTGAAGCCGCTATGGTCGCAGGGCTCACAGGTTTTAATTCATTGGCCATAAAGTCCAAATCCATTCGTACCAGAAGTCACAAAAAAGCATGATCGAGCAGAAATCTTGAGCCCCACCGAGTATCTATAAAGCCCCTGATGATCGGAATAAACCCGCACAGTGCGTTTGCTCCCTAATCGTTGATCACGATCGCTATGAACATATCAGGATTTGCCTTGGTGCTGCCTCATTGCCAACGGCTCATGCTTTTGGGTTTGAGCTGTTGCATACAGTTAAAAACAGCACTGCCAGACTCAACTTTCTTAAATTTTGTTTAGAAAAATAAATCTGTCCAACCGCGTATGGAAAATCAGACATAGTGCAGACCGCCAGGCGTTTCGATGGTATAGATTTAGCGCCCGAGAATAGACCTTGATTGGGGCAAGCATTGAGCCAGATGAGAAATAGATCAAAACAAACTGTGGCGAATTCAATTCGCGCCTCTTGGCACACTTCTGCCTGGACGTTCGGCATCTCTACCTTGCGCGCCTCCGGCACGACTGCCAGCTCCATTTTGACAAAACTACTGAGCCTTATTGTTGCTGTGATGTTGGCGTTTCCAACAACCGTTACACCAGCATCGGCGCAAGGCATTCCGCTTATTCGCGATTCCGAAATTGAAAACTTGCTGAAAGACTACGCGGCGCCAATTTTCCAAGCCGCTGGTTTTGGCTCTGGACGCGTTTCTATGCGCGTTGTCCGCAGCTCTGGCTTCAATGCTTTCGTTGTCGATGGACGCAATGTCTTTATCAATACTGGAGCTCTAACCCAAGCCAACACACCTAACGAAATCATCGGTGTTATTGCTCACGAAGCAGGACATATCTCAGGCGGCCACCTGGCAGCATTACGTGCTCGAATTCGCCGCGATCAGACCCGGGCCTTACTTGCACAAATTCTTGGGATCGGACTGCTTATCGCTGGCGGGTCAACAGGAAACGATAATGTCGCTGGAGCAGGACAAGGTGTTCTTTATGGCGGCAGCTCTGCCATCACCAAGGCCCTTCTTTCCGAACGCCGCAGCCAGGAATCTGCCGCCGACCAAGCTGGTCTCACATTTTTAAATCGGACCAAACAATCAGGTCTTGGCATGCTCTTAACATTCGAGCGTTTCGCCCAGCAAGAATACATTTCTGACACATATAAAGATGCCTTTGCCCGTAGCCACCCAGTGGCAGCACGCCGACTTGCCCAACTTCGCCAGAAAGTCGAGGCAAGCCCCTACTTTAATAAGAAGGACAAACCTGAACTCCAATTGCGCCATGACCTGATGCGCGCAAAGTTGTCAGGCTATCTCGAAACGCCCGCTGCTGTTTTCAATCGTTACCCTCACAGCAACAAGTCTTTGCCCGCCCGATACGCCCGCGCGATCGCAACATATTTTCGCGGTGGGCGAGATGGTTTGAACTCTGCGGTTTCCCAACTCGAAGGCCTCATTAAGGAAAAACCAAGTTATGCCTACTTCTGGGAGCTGAAAGGCGATCTGTTGATGCGGTCCGGGCGCAAACGCGAAGCCATAGCACCATTGCGCAAGGCGCTTTCTTTGGCCGGAGATGCCCCATTAATCCGGGTACAACTGGCCCAGGCGCTACAAGGATCGCCGTCGAAAAAGGATATTGAGCGTTCCATCAAGCTGCTGAAAATGTCTTTAGTCTCTGACAAAAATCCGCAAGCCTACCGTTTGTTGGCCAACGCATACTATAAACAAGGCAAACAGCCGAAGGCTAACGCTATGATCGCCCAAGCACATTTTCTATCCGGCAAACTAAAAGATGCTAAGTTGTTTGCAAAACGGGCACACAAAAAATTGAAACCCGGATCGCCCGAATGGATTAAAAACGACGATATTCTTAAATTTGAGCCCTCGAGATAAAGCCCTGCAGATACGTCGTCGCATTGACTAGCTCCAGTCCCATTCTATCATTAGATAGATTGAGAACCTCATTGAATACGCCCTTGCCGGAGAATGAAGACCATGACCACCCCTAGTGACGTAAAAGCGCCGACAGATATAACGCGCAAATTGATTGTTCTTGCCGTGCTGTTTGCCGCTGCGGCCCTTGGTACGATCACAACATATAAAATGCGCAGCACAGCCGCTGGTGCTGCCGAGGCTGGAGCTGCTGGAGCTACCGCTGGTACCTCGAGCAAGGCCGCCAAAGCACCAGCTTCAGGTGCTATCAAAGTTGCAGATGCAGCGGCTTCATTCACAGATGCGCAAAAAAGCGATGTTGAAAAAATCGTTCGTGACTACCTTCTCAAAAATCCAGAATTGATGCTTGAAGTGCAGACCGCTCTGGAAAAAAAGATGCAGGCGGACGCCGAGTCGAAAGCAAAAAAGGCCGTTTCCGAAAACGCCGGATCACTTTATAAGCGCGCCGATGCGCCAATTGCTGGTAAAGCGGACGGCGACGTAACTGTGGTCGAGTTTTTCGACTACAACTGCGGTTATTGTAAGCGCGGGCTCAGCGACATCAAAAAGCTTATCGACAACGATAAAAACGTGCGTGTTGTGTTCAAGGAACTACCGATTCTGTCAAAAGGTTCAGAAGAAGCCGCGCGCATCGCCCTTGCAGCAAAGCAGCAGGGCAAGTACTGGGAAATACACCAAGCGTTGTTGAGCCACCGTGGCCAACTTAATAAAGAAACAGCATTGAAAGTTGCGGAAAAAATCGGACTGGATGTCGAAAAACTTGAAGCGGGTATGGACAGCGAACCGGTCAACAAAGAAATTGCTTTAGTTAGACAACTCGCCAACAAAATGGGAGTCAACGGCACACCACACTTCCTCGTTGGCGACAAATCTATTCCTGGAGCACCTGACGATCTTCTAGAACAACTCAACACCAAAATTGCCGATATCCGCAAAAACGGGTGTGAAGTTTGTTAAAAGCACCCACGATATGTGCAGGCCAGCACGGGACAGATGTGCCTGGTCTGCACATTACCAGACCAACGAAAGCCCAAACTAATCTCCAGTCCAAGACGATCGCGCAATGGATTTAAGCCACGCCCGCGCGCTACAGCCCAATTTTGACTGTAACGCGCTGCGATCGGCGAACTTTTCTGAACACACAGACCTCGGTACTTTGTAAGTTTTTCAACAGCTTAGTCGATTAGCGGCGGATATTCATATCCGACAAACGCTCTGGCCTTCCGTCGCGATCACAAAACTGATAAACCGGCGGTTGAACTAAGCTAAGTGGAGACAGACGCGAAGCACTCTCAGTCGTTCCTTTGATTGTTGCATTTACCGTTTGCCCACATAAATTTCAATCAACCGCGCTGCGCGTGAACATCCAAAAATCGCTCATGGCCAAACCGATCTTCGTCCTCAACGGGCCCAATTTAAACATGCTCGGCAAGCGAGAACCTGAAGTCTACGGCCATCACACTTTGGCGGACCTAGAAAGGCTGTGCGTTGCGAAGGCAAAGTCGCTGGGTCACAGTGTTGAGTTCCGTCAATCAAATTCAGAGGCAGAGCTTATTGATTGGATTCAAGAGGCACGCGATGGTGCCCTTGCAATTGTTATCAATGCTGCCGGACTGACACATACATCAATTGCGGTTTTGGACGCACTGCAAGCTGCAGAGCGACCTGTCATTGAAGTCCATTTGTCGAACATTTTTCGTCGTGAGACTTTCCGCAATCACTCGTATATTTCATTAGGAGCAAACGGTGTAATTTGCGGGCTGGGAGCCAAGGGCTATGAACTGGCGCTCGAAGCTGTCGCGGATATCAGTACTAAAAAGAACTAAACCAGTTATCGTTACAATCTGCACCCGGCAACGGGGTTAGAAACACAAAGGCAATACAGAATGGCCGCCATAGGGGCGAAAGACAAAAACAGTTCCGAACAGAAAATTATTCGTGAACTGGCTGAACTGTTGGACGAAACAGGGCTCAGCGAAATTGAGATTGAAAAAAGCGGATTGCGTGTTCGCGTGGCGCGACAAGTGACTGTTGCCGCCCCTTCGGTTGTGGCACAGGCGCCCGCGCTTGCGCCGCCAGAAACGGCCGCCACTGCGCCAAATGCAACAAACGCTGATCCAGGAAACGACCCTGGCGCAGTACCATCACCAATGGTCGGAACCGCCTACACCAGCCCCGAACCCGGAAAACCCCCATTCATCAGCGTCGGCGATACCGTAAAGGCCGGTGATACGTTGGCGATTATTGAAGCCATGAAAACGATGAACAATATTCCAGCTCCAAAGGCTGGAACAATAACGGCAATCCTATTTGAAAATGGACAGCCTGTTGAATATGGCGACCCACTGGTCATCATCTCTTAAGTACCGCGCAATGGTGCCAATGGCCTTTCGAAAAAGCATCCCTTTCGAGAACCAAAACAGCCATTTGCCAAAGACCTGATAAACGGCCAGGAATTGGGCCCAGAAGACGGAATGTCATGTTTGACAAAATTCTGATCGCCAATCGCGGAGAAATTGCCCTTCGCATTCAGCGTGCCTGTAAAGAACTCGGCATCTCAACGGTTGCCGTACACTCCACAGCCGACGCGGATGCCATGCATGTACGCTTGGCAGACGAAAGCGTGTGTATTGGCCCACCGCAAGCCAGCGAAAGCTACCTCAATATTCCACGTCTATTGGCGGCCTGTGAAATCACCGGCGCCGACGCGGTTCACCCTGGCTACGGATTTCTGTCTGAGAACGCCAAGTTTGCAGACATTTTGGAACAGCACGGTATTACTTTTATTGGCCCAACGGCTGAACATATTCGTTTGATGGGCGACAAAATCCAAGCAAAAGAAACCGCAAAGCAACTTGGTATACCAGTGGTTCCAGGCTCAGAAGGTGGTGTCGCCTCAGAGGCTGAAGCGATGAAAGTTGCCAAAGAGATGGGCTTTCCCGTTCTTGTTAAAGCCTCATCAGGCGGCGGCGGACGTGGCATGAAGTTGGCAAAAACTGCCAAAGACCTACCCGAAGCGCTCTCTTCAGCAAAATCAGAAGCACTCGCGGCATTTGGTGATGATGCCGTTTACATCGAGAAGTACCTGACCAAACCTCGCCATATTGAAATCCAAGTGTTTGGTGATGGGCAAGGCAATGCCGTTCACCTCGGCGAGCGTGATTGTTCGTTGCAACGGCGCCATCAAAAAGTGCTTGAAGAAGCCCCCTCACCGGCGCTGAACGCAGAAGCACGAAAAAAGATTGGAGAAACGGTCGCAAAGGCTGTTCGTGATATGGGATATCGCGGTGCTGGCACTGTTGAGTTTCTTTACGAAGATGGCGAATTTTATTTCATCGAAATGAACACAAGACTTCAGGTGGAACACCCGGTCACAGAAGCCATCACAGGCATCGATCTTGTGCTCGAACAAATTCGCGTGGCCTCAGGGGGAAAACTCAGCTTCGCTCAGGACGACATCAAATTTCACGGTCATGCCATTGAGTGTCGAATTAATGCCGAGAATGCTCGAACATTCCGCCCTTCGCCTGGCAAGATTCATTACTGGCATCCACCAGGCGGACTTGGTGTGCGCGTCGATTCCGGCGTTTACCACGGTTATTCGATCCCACCGTACTACGACAGCTTGATTGGCAAGCTGATTGTACATGGCAACACGCGCAACGAATGCCTTATGCGCCTAAAACGCGCGCTATCAGAGTTTGTTATCGATGGAATCGAGACAACCATTCCTCTATTCAACGAGCTATTACTCGAGCCTGACATCGCAAATGGCCTTTATGACATTCATTGGCTCGAAAATTATTTAGAAAAGTTGTAAGCTGCTGTTTTAACGATCAGGCACACGTCCCAACGACTGCACCTGATATCGTGTCTGCTTATAAATTGCGTATAGTTGAGTATGTTGATTGGTCTGTTGATAGGTGTGTCCCGGGCGGAGGCTGCGCTAACGTGACATCTCGCGACGACATCGCCGTTGAGATCACACCACAGGTGCTTCTCAAGGCTTACAGCTGCGGCATCTTTCCGATGGCCGAGCATGCCGACGATCCTGCGCTCTATTGGATCGAGCCTCAAGATCGAGGCATCTTGCCTCTAAACAGCTTTCACGTTCCAAAACGCTTGCTACGTACAGTCCGCAAGACACCGTGGGATATCAAAGTTGATAACAACTTTGATGGTGTGATTGATGGCTGCGCGAAAATCAAGCCCGACAGAAAATCGACCTGGATCAACAACCGAATACGCACGCTTTATCGTGAACTGTTCAAGCTTGGTTACTGCCATACCGTCGAAGTTTGGGACGCAGATGAATTGATCGGCGGACTGTATGGCGTTGCACTTGGTGGCGCGTTCTTTGGCGAGAGCATGTTTTCAACACAACGCGATGCCTCAAAAATTGCACTTGTGCATTTGTGTGCACGGCTCATCGAAGGTGGCTTTACGTTGCTCGATACCCAATTCGTCACCGACCACTTGCGCCAATTCGGCACTGTTGAGGTCAATCGTGAAACATTTCAAGAATTGCTCGAAGACGCCCTTCGCGAAGATGCTGACTTTAAACGCCTACCCGTCGATACATCAGCCGAACGCGTGGCTGATTTGGTCGCTCAGTTTCAAGCATAGCAAGAGCCATCCTTAGCAACTCCATCGGGTCTCAAGGCTCATCTCTCATCTCCGCGAACGGCTGCTGGCGGCCTTAGCCTTTATTGAGAGTCGCGCGCGCGTATATTTTTTTATAAAGCCGCAAACTGTTTCCAATGGTACAGCCAACGGCCATTTCCCGTTGCATAGTCTCATTGTCAGAGCGGGACAGAGCACCCCCCGGCCGCTAAGGCCAGGTCCCGTTTTGGCAGTTTTAAAACCTGGCTCTTGCTTGCTTCAAACATGTTTGCAAGGCGAGCAGTCGGTACGTTCACGGCGAGACCTGGCTCGCACCGTTACAACAGTGATTGAAAGGAGAAAAGATACTGAAACAGCATACATTCCAGATTGATCCTTATCTTTTCCTCATCCAGGATCAATCGCGATAACCGGTGTATTGCCGGACATTATCTTACATCCGGCCTGGTCGCCCCGTCCTCCCATCCCTGGCCCGCCGGATAACTTGAGAGCCTCCCGGTTGTTCCCCCCGGGAGGTTCTTTTTCTTTCACGCTTTAGAGAAAGAGAGGAGACGTTTCCAAAGGTTACAGAACCTAAACCCGCGGCGCTATTCCCACTCAATGGTGCCTGGTGGTTTGGACGTGATGTCGTAGACAACACGGTTGATGCCGTTGACCTCATTGATAATGCGCGTTGCCGTACGGCCAAGGAAATCATGACTGAAGTCATAATAATCTGCCGTCATGCCATCTGTTGATGTCACCGCGCGAAGCGCACAAACAAAATCATAAGTTCGAGCATCACCCATAACGCCAACGGTCCGCACAGGCAGAAGGACTGTAAATGCTTGCCAGATCTCGTCGTATAAACCTGCTTTGCGAATTTCGTCGAGGTAGATCGTGTCTGCTTTACGCAGAATATCGATTTTCTCAACTGTGATGTCGCCAGGAATACGGATTGCAAGTCCAGGCCCTGGGAACGGATGGCGACCTATGAACGATGCCGGTAAACCCAGTTCTGCTCCAAGTGCGCGAACCTCGTCCTTGAACAATTCACGCAGCGGTTCAACGAGCTTTAAATTCATGCGTTCTGGCAATCCACCCACATTGTGGTGTGATTTAATCGTGACCGAAGGCCCACCTGTAAAACTCACGCTCTCAATCACATCCGGGTAAAGCGTGCCTTGAGCCAGATATTCCGCGCCACCAAGTTTTTTGGCTTCATCATCAAAAACATCGATAAAAAGGCCACCAATAATTTTGCGTTTTTTCTCTGGATCGCTCACGCCTGCAAGGGCGTCGAGAAATCGATCTCGGGCATCAACGTGAACCAATGGAATGTTGTAATGCTCGCGAAACAACGTCACGACTTCTTCTGCCTCGCCCGCACGCAGCAAGCCATGATCGACAAAGATGCACGTCAGTTGGTCCCCAATGGCCTCATGGATCAAAACCGACGCCACAGCGGAATCAACGCCTCCCGACAACCCCGAAATCACACGCCCCTTGCCAATCGTCTGTTTGAGGCGGGCAACTTCTGTGGAGCGAAAGTGCGCCATGGTCCAATCGCCTGCAAGGCCAGAAATTTTGTGCACGAAATTAGAGAGAAGCTTTGAACCATCCGGCGTGTGGACAACTTCGGGGTGAAATTGCACGGCATATAAATTTCGCTTGGTATCGGCGATCGCCGCAAAAGGTGCACCGTCTGAAACAGCAACAACATCGAAGCCTTCGGGAAGAGCCGTGACACGATCTCCGTGGCTCATCCAAACTTGGTGTTTCTCACCTGTCTTCCAAACGCCTTCGAATAACGGACAATCTTGTTTCACTTCCAAGTCGGCGCGACCGAATTCACGATGATGACCACTTTCAACCTTACCGCCAAGTTGTTCGACCATCGTCTGCTCACCATAGCAAATGCCAAGCACTGGCAACCCCGATGACCAAACCCAGTCGGGCGCTCTTGGCGTATCAATATCTGTGACACTCGCAGGCCCACCGGATAAAATCACGGCCTTTGGCTTTAGGCGTTCACCAGCGGTCTCGGCGGCATTGAACGGGACGATTTCTGAATAAACACCCGCCTCACGGACACGCCGCGCGATGAGCTGTGTTACCTGGCTGCCAAAATCAATAATGAGGACGGTGTCAGTCATAATATCTCGCTTCGGGTAAACTGTGTTGCTGCGGATAGACCATTGGACCGTTGCAAGGTCAAGAGAAGCAACCAAATGCCGGCAGGTTCTGGGAATTTTGAGGTTGCGGGAATTTTGGCACTTAGCCAACCGGGTTCAACTGCCAGATAGCACCATTCAGCGCCAAAGCATAAGAAACCCAGAGCAGATACGGCACAAATAGCAGCGCAGCCAATCCACTGATCTGACGGACGGCTAGAATAAAGCCGAGAATCACCAACCACATCGCGGATATGTCGATTAACGCGGACAAAATATCATGTTCGCCAAACATCAAATAAGACCAGGCTGCATTGAGACCAAGCTGGATAATCCACAACATGAGTGGCAGTCCCAGTCCACCATGGCGCCAAGTCAGCCAACCCGCAAACGCGATGATAATGTAGAGCGCCGTCCATGCTGGACCAAACACCCAATTTGGCGATGTCCAGGCAGGTTTCGCCAACTCACTATACCAATCCCCTGGCGTAAAGAGCGAACCTGCATAGGCGGCGAGAGCTGTTATCGCCAAGAAGAAAAATAGGCCAACATATCGGTTCATCCGTAATAATTTCCAAGTTGTCTCAGTCACGCGTCGAAGCTGATATCGCATGGCGCAGCGTCGCGAACATCTCATCTATGTGACTATAGATCCAAAAATGCCCAGCTTCCGGCAGACGGAACAATTGCGCGCCTTGAATTTGATCAGAAAGATAGATGGCAACTGGCGCCGGTACAATTTTGTCAGACATCCCCTGCCAAACAAATGTTGGTGACGTGATCTGATTAAAATCAATCCCCCACGGTTTGGAATATATCTTCAAATCAGCCAAGCCACCATCAACACCCTGACACAACGCTTCTTTGGTCATGCCAATCACGCTTTCAACAACCGCTGGCGCCGCCAAGTCATCCCGATCCGCTTTCGGCAATGTTTTGGCAAACATCGCAGCAAAGGCTTGAGGTGCAATCAAAAACAATCGACGTGCCAGGAGACTGATCGCCCTCAATACAATTGGGTGTTTCGGGCACTTGAGAAAAAAGATCCTATGACCTTTGTGGAGCTTGTTTGTAGTTGGCAACGAACGGGCATCATAATCTGCGATTGGTCCTACGGGACTGACGAGACCCAATACGGCCACGCGCTGACCAAAGTGAGCTGCCAACGCCGCTGCATAAGGCCCACCACCTGATATCCCAAGCATGCCAAATCGTTTTAAGCCGAGTTTTTCAACTACGTTTGCGAGAAACGCCACGCGCGCCGCCAACGTTACAGGCGCAAGGCTTGGCGTTAAGCCATAGCCAGGGCGATCTGGGCAATAGAGTTTGAGGCCTGCCTTGCAGGCGTTGGCATCTGCCACATCAAACATCAGGCGACAGGCTGGCGCTCCATGCAGCGCCAAAATGGGGAAGCCATCGTCAGCCCCATAAGTCGCCAAACCGACCTGTTGGCCAGAACTGAGAACGATGGTTTGACGCGCCGTGGACACCGCCATCTCCACAATCTAGGTTTTGCGACGAAGAACCGCGATAAAGAAACCATCTGTCTGATGCTGTGCTGGAGTCAACAGCAGTGTTTCGCTGGAGCCGTCGGCAGACACAGGCGCTGGAACATCATCAGGCAAAACAGCCTTCCATTGTTCACGATAGGGCACGACGGAAAAGTCGGGAAATTGTTCGAGAAACCAGGCCACCTGATCACCATTTTCTTCAGGAAGAACCGAACATGTGACGTAGACCAAAGTCCCGCCTGGATTCACGATATGTGCGGCAAGATCGAGCACCTTTTTTTGTTCACTTTGGCGTTGGGCAATATTGCGTTGTTTCAAACGCCATTTGGAATCGGGGCGACGCCGCCACGTACCCGACCCCGTACACGGCGCATCGACAAGCACACGGTCAAACGTTGGTCCCAGTGCCTTCAGCGCCGCATCTTCACCCGCCCGCAACACATCGATGTTCGTCACACCCGCACGCCGCGCACGGTCAAAAAGTGGCCGAAGTTGAATTTTGCTGGCGTCATAAGCGGCAAGTTCACCTTCGTTCTGCATGATCGCTGCCAGAGCTAACGTTTTCCCACCCGCACCGGCGCACAAGTCCAGAACCGTGTCTGTTGGCTTGGCACCAACCATCAAAGCAGCAATCTGGCTGCCTTCATCTTGCACTTCAAACCACCCCTTGCCGTGTGCCGCCTCTGCTTCGACATTGGCTTGGCGTTTGCCAGCCGCAGGAGGTGCAATGCGAACACCAAATGGCGACCATTGGGTTGGGCTGGGCTTAAAATGCGTGAGTTCTTCGAGCACGGTTTCACGGTCGGCTTCCAATGTGTTGACCCGCATATCAACCGGAGCCCGAACCGCCATCGCGCGACCTTCCGCCTCAACGTTATCCCCAAACGCTCGCGTAAGAGATGGCGTCAGCCATTCGGGAAAGTCACCCGCGATATGGGTGGGGAGATTTTTCGGCACGTCCCGAAAAATTCCCTCGCGCTCGGCTTCAGAAATTTGTTTCGGCGCATGCTGGCTGCCATCTACGACGGCGGCAATGTCATTGGCGGTCATGGCGAAAGACGCCGGGCTTGCAGCCAAAACCAAGGCGCGCGGTGTATCGGCCTGCATCTGGGCGCCAAGCGAATTGCGTTGACGTAAGACATCATAAACCAACGTGCCAATCGCTGAGCGATCCCCAGAGCCGGCAAATCGATGGGCCTTGCCCCAATCTGAAAGTGCAGCAGATGCGGGGCGATGTCGGTTCAAAATTTCTTCGATGATTTCAATTGCAGCTTGAATACGTCCACCTGGGCGCATGGTCTAAAACTCCGTTGCGGCAACCCGCACAAATAAAATGACCCACATGCCAACGACGGCAAAAAGCCCGATAAACCAGTACGCCGCACGACGTGCAACAATATTACTGGT
This sequence comes from Hyphomicrobiaceae bacterium, assembly GCA_050633705.1. GTDB lineage: Bacteria > Pseudomonadota > Alphaproteobacteria > Rhizobiales > Hyphomicrobiaceae > JAJFHI01. Next base: position 194,091 of record JBOEGZ010000005.1, read on the forward strand.
CAGATGAATAACGCTATGTCCGATCCGGCTAACAACAAACACACCGGCTAACACGAGAAGCAGCAGATCAACTTGACGCAATGCATAGGCGGTGAGACAGAAGACATAAAACAAAACCGGCAACTCGAACTGGCTTTGAAAATTCTTGCGCGCCTTAGTGCACGCCACATCCCAATCTTCATCATTGGCCAATGCCAGCTCTTGAATGCCTTTGCCGGTATGACGCAAGAATGAAGATCGGCGAAGCCCAAGGGCGACCAAAACTGACATCGTCAAAAACACCTGCGCAAAGATCGGCAGAAAAACAAGCGATTGGCTGACGCTCATGACGATATCCAAGATTTGGGTTGTTTAGTTGGCACCTGGATAATTCGGGCTCTCTCGCGTGATCGAAACACCGTGCGCATGGCTCTCCCGCATAGCAGCCGGTGAGATCCGAACGAATTGAGCCTTTGACTGCATTTGTGCAATCGTGGCGGCTCCGCAATATCCCATGCCAGCGCGCAACCCGCCAACCAATTGATGTAACACAGCTTCAACCGGCCCCTTATACGGTACTTGTCCCTCGACACCCTCTGGCACGAGTTTCAGGCTATCGGTGACTTCCTGTTGGAAATAACGATCTGCACTGCCACGTGCCATCGCACCGACCGATCCCATACCGCGATAAGACTTGTAGGTCCTTCCCTGATAAAGATAGGTCTCTCCCGGTGCTTCGTCTGTGCCCGCCAACAAAGAGCCGATCATTACGACGTCGGCACCCGCTGCAATTGCTTTGGAAATATCACCTGAAAACTTAATGCCGCCATCAGCAATAATTGGCACATTGTGTTTGTGGGCAACGGCGGCGCAATTTGAGATTGCCGAGAGTTGCGGCACACCCACTCCGGCAACGATGCGCGTCGTACAAATCGATCCCGGACCAATTCCAACTTTTACTGCATCGGCACCAACATCGATCAAAGCCGCAGTTGCTTCACCTGTTGCGACGTTGCCTGCAACAACTTGAACATCACCCCACTGTTTCTTGATCCGACGAACAGCGTCGATGACTTTGCTGGAATGGCCATGTGCGGTATCAACGACGATTAAGTCGCAACCTGCATCAATCAAACGCTCGGTGCGTTCAAACCCATCGTTGCCAACCGTCGTGGCAGCAGCAACGCGCAGTCGTCCAGCATCGTCTTTACAAGCATTTGGGTGCTTTTGCGCTTTCTCGATGTCCTTGACAGTTATCAGACCAACGCAGTGGTAATTCTCATCGACAACCAGCAACTTTTCAATTCGGTGTTGATGCAAAAGTCGCTTGGCATCATCGCGTGGCACAGTGCGTGTCACAGTGACAAGATTGTCCTTCGTCATCAGTTCCGAAACTGGTTGGTTCGGATTGGTCGCAAAGCGTACATCGCGGTTGGTCACAATGCCGACCAAGCGCCCATTCTGGCCGCCATCAACAACAGGAATGCCTGAAATATTGTGTTCGGCCATCAACTGGAAGGCTTCACCCAATGATGCATCAGGGGCAATGGTCACAGGATTGAGGACAATTCCGGATTCATACTTTTTCACCAGTGCCACCTGGCGGGCCTGTTCTTTGGGCTCGAGGTTTCTGTGAATGACCCCGATCCCACCTTCCTGCGCGACCGCAATCGCCAGACGGCCTTCCGTAACGGTATCCATCGCGGACGACATAATTGGGATATTTAGGCCAATGGATTGGGTGACCCTTGATTGAACCACCACATCACCTGGCATGACTTCTGAGGCGCCAGGCACCAGCAGAACATCATCAAAGGTGAGAGCAAGTGCTTGATCCGCGCCTTTTGCGTTCAAGTCCATGCGACGTCTCCTTGTCGGCTGAGTTGACAGGCCGGCAGCTGCGCGCCGGAAGTTGTCGGCAGGGCTATAGCATCCGAATCAAAAAGCGGAAAGTCATCTCCCCGCGAAACGCCGTCGCGGGGGGAGCTTATGGGGCTTATATTGTGCGCTGGATCAGCGGATGGTTACTTTCACCGGCCTCAAGCAGGCCTAAAACCGCCTCAGCCAACACCGGGGCCAGCAGGAACCCGTGGCGAAAAGCGCCATTAACGAATATTTTTTGCCCACCATCACGAATTTGAATTCCCGGAACATTATTTGGGTAGGCTGGCCGGACACCGGCCCCGATATCCAGGATTTCCGCCTCTCCGAAAGCCGGGCAAAGTGAATACGCCAAACCTAACAATTCAAGAGCCGAGCGCACCGTTGCTGGGCCGTCATCTTCGCTTTCGATGACAGTGGCCCCGATCATGTATTCGCCATCACCCCAGGGCACGACGTAGAGCGGGTGGCGCGGATGCAGCAGGCGGATCGGCCGCGACAAAGTCACATCTCCGCTCTTTATCACAATGCGTTCACCGCGCACGCCGCGTAAATCAGCCAAGTCATGACGTGCGGCAAGACCGCGACAATTCACAATAACCTGACTTCCGGTCGCGTCCGTCTCGGTCGCCGAAGCCTGGTGGGATGGAACTTCGCAGCCAAAGCGAAATTCAGCGCCCGCCTCAGTTGCCGCTTGCAACAAAAACCTCATCGCATCGGGTGTTGCAACGTGTGCCTCATCTGCAAAAAACAATCCCGTTGAAAAGCGCCCGCCGAGGTCTGGTTCAAGCGCGCCCAATCGCTCGGCGTCAACACGTTCAGACCCATGTGTTTGGTTCTGGTAGCGCTGCAATTCGCCAATATCGCGCGGAGCGGCAACAACGAGACTACCGGCATTTACGACACCGGAATAAACATCTCGCCAGATCTTAATGCCTTCGTGCCCCAGCGTGCGGACAATATCCGGCGCCGCCTCACCCTCACAATCGGGCGCCAACATCGCTCCGGCAAAGCGGCTCGCAGTGTCGGAAAATGGCGTCTTCGAGGTTTCATATACCGTGACAGCAAACCCAGCGCGGGCCAACAAGAGCGCCTGCCAGAGGCCGAGAATACCGGCACCAACAATTACAACAGGTGGTTTGTGAGAAGGTGACAAGAGCTTGAAAAAAACCTTGGTTGGCCCCAAAACGCAATCAACTCTGCTTTGGCATCGTGATGACTATTTTGGCGCTGTGATCGTTAAACTGTCATGCCCGCAGATGGGGGCTGGCGTCAATCGCCAAGCGCCAGACCTTCACGCCGCGGGTCTGCACCACCCGTGAGCCCACCATCCGGTGCCCGTGTAATGATGTGAAGACCCGATGTTAACCGGTCGTGACGGATCGCATGTCCACGCGCCACGAGGTCCGCTTCGAGCTCTCCGACATCGCCAAGCGCTGTACCATCTTCGCCTCCTGCTTCCAATTCGAGTTGGGTCCGCCGTGCGCCAAAGTTGGGAAAAGTTGCAGCTTGTTGTGCATCCATCTTCCAATCGACAAGTGCGACGACCGCCTTCACGACATACAAAATAATACGACTACCACCTGGCGAGCCAAGAACCGCGCGAAGTTCACCGCTGTCATCATCAAAAATCATAGTTGGCGACATCGAGCTTCGCGGCCGCTTGCCAGCTTCAACACGATTGGCAATCGGGGTCCCGTTTTTGTCTGTTGGATGAAACGAAAAGTCTGTCAGCTCATTGTTGAGCAAAAACCCTGCCGCCCACACACCTGAGCCAAACGCACCTTCAATGCTGGATGTCATCGAAACGCCATTGCCTGAGGCATCAACAATCGAAATGTGGCTGGTGCCCGAACGCTCAATCGTTGCATCGTCTCCATGCGTGCGGTCTGCGTATCCCGGCGGCAGCCCCGGTGTCGCCCGACCCATGGCTTTGCTGCCGATAAGCTTTGCGCGGTCTGCAATATAGCCAGGATCTAACAAGCCTGATGGTACGCCAACAAAGTCGGCATCGGCGATATAGCGACTGCGATCGGCAAAGCTGAGTTTTTCTGCTTCCGCGATGGTGTGCAGTGCGCTGGCCGACACCTCGTGCATTTGCGTGCCAGCTCCAGCGGCCTCAGCAAGCAAAAGCGTTTGTCCAACCGTCAGAGCGCCAGACGACGGTGGGCCCATACCACATATTTCAAACTTTACACGATACTTGATGCAAACAGGCGTACGCTGTTTGGCTTGATAAGACGACAAATCTGCCAATGTCATGTCACCGGAGATATTGTGCGCGCCCTGCACGGCCGAGACAATTTTTTGCCCAAGTTCGCCATTGTAAAATGCCGCCGCACCGCCGCGTGCAATTTGGCGTAAGGTGCCAGCGAATTCTTGGTTGCGTAAGAGATAACCAACCGGTCGCGGTTTTTGATCGTCGCCAAAAAAATAAGTCCGCGCTTTGGCATCAAAGTGTTCGATGCTGACATACCCCAGCAAGGCATGAAGGCGTGGGGACACTTCAAAACCCTCGTCTGCCAGCTTGATCGCCGGTTCAAATAAGCGTGCCCATGGCAATTTGCCGTGCTTTTTGTGGGCAAGCTCCATCATCGCGATGATGCCAGGCACACCGATACTCAAACCAGACCGCACGACTTTTCGAAACCCCATACGCTCGCCATCAACGAGAAACCGATCGGATTTGGCTGCTGCGGGTGCCCTCTCGCGCCCGTCAAAGGTTTGCAGTTTTTTCTCCGCTGCCGACCAATGCAACAAAAATGCGCCACCACCAATGCCTGACGATTGCGGCTCGACGATATTTAAAACGAGTTGCACGGCAATGGCTGCATCAATCGCCGACCCACCTGCCCGTAAAATTTCCCGACCGGCGCGAGCGGCATGCGGGTTTGCAGCAACGACCATGTGTTTTGTTGCTGTCACCAACTGTTTTTTGGCAAATCCACTTGCTGCCTCCGGCGCCTCTCGTCCTCGGGCGTTCTGATCTTCAGGCGGGCTGAAGGAAAGCAAAAAATATCCCAATGCCAATGCCAGGCAGGAGATGGCGACAACAGCGATCGTTTTGTTTTTTTGTGTTTTCATGGCCAATAGATACGCGCTAGAGCACGGTAAAGTCTACGATCGGTGACAGCGCTTTAATGAAAATCTCGTGACTTGGGAATAACGCGTACATTTCTGGGATGTGTAGGGCTTGGATGTGCGGAATTTACAGACACCTGCGAACCCTGTCGGTTCTGCGACCTGCTCCCAGGGTCCGGACGCACAACTTCATCTGCACGCGCCAACGGGATTTTGACATCCGGCAGAGTCATCTCTTGCTCCATCAATAAGGCCAACAAATGTGTGCAGTCTTCCAATCGCTCGCTCACCACGTGAATAATGTCCTCATGCCTTTGAATACGGCCATGAATGAGAATAAGCCGCGCCGCCATAACTTCCCGGCGATAACGCTCCAACGTCTTTGCCCACACGACCGCATTGGCCACACCCGTTTCATCTTCAAGTGTAATAAATACAACGCCCTTCGCTGAGCCAGGACGTTGGCGCACCAAAATTACACCAGCCACACTAACCCGCGCGCCATCCTTCATGCCTCGCAAAGCTTCACACGAAACAACCCCACGATCACTCAAACGCTGGCGTAGAAACTTCAAGGGATGGCCCTTCAATGACAATCGCAACGTTTGGTAATCATTGACGACATGTTGTGATAACGCCATCTGCGGCAATGTCACGTCTACCTCCGCCCCCGCGTCCGGCGCGTTGCTCCACTCAAACAAAGGCAAAGCCAACTCAGTTGGCAGCGCCTTCACCTGCCATAAGGCCTGTCGCCGATCGCAGTCCAATGAGCGAAAGCAGTCAGCCGCTGCAAGCTTTTCAAACGCCGCACGACTGGCTCCTGTCGCCTGTTTCAAGTTTGCAATATTTGCAATCACCGCGCCATCACTTTGAGAGCGAAGCTTATTGCGCGCTGAAACAATTTTCTCGGCTTCAACCTGACCCAGACCATCGACTTGCCGCAGCCCTAAGCGCACGGCAGGACCACAGCCTCTTTCACGCGCTTCCAACGTACAATCCCAATCAGAAAAACTGACATCGACAGGGCGCACCTCAACCCCATGCTCGCGAGCATCACGCACGAGCTGGGCTGGCGCATAAAACCCCATGGGTTGTGAATTTAAAATCGCGCAGCAAAATACCGCCGGGTAATGACACTTCAACCAAGACGATACATAAGCCAACAAGGCAAAACTGGCCGCGTGACTTTCTGGAAATCCGTATTCACCAAAACCTTTAATTTGATTGAAGCAACGCTGAGCAAACTCCCGGTCATAACCACGAGCTGCCATAGCTGAAACCATCTTCTCTTCCAGCAATTCAATCGTGCCGCGCCGCCGGAACGTTGCCATCGCTTTACGCAATTCATTCACTTCTCGATCATTAAACTTGGCAGCCTCCATAGCAATGCGCATCGCTTGCTCTTGAAACAGAGGCACGCCTTTGGTTTTACCAAGGATGCTTTTCAGCTCATCTGCAGGCCCATGCTCGGGAGAAGGTGATGGATAACACTCTGGCTCCAGCCCATTGCGCCGACGCAAATAGGGATGCACCATATCGCCTTGAATAGGCCCCGGCCGGACGATCGCAACTTCAATAACAAGATCGTAAAACTCGCGTGGGCGCAGACGTGGCAACATGTTCATCTGCGCGCGACTTTCGACTTGAAACACGCCCAGGGAATCTGCGCGACACAACATATCGTACGTCGCAGTATCTCCTCGTGGCACCTTCGCGAGCGTCATCTTCAGATCATGATGGTGTTGGAGAAGCGAAAACGCCTTTTGTATGCACGTCAGCATTCCCAACGACAACACATCGACTTTCTGTAAGCCAATAGCTGCGATATCGTCTTTGTCCCACTCGATATACGTTCGTTCCGCCATCGCAGCATTGCCAACGGGAACCGTCTCGACCAAAGGTCCACGCGTTAAAACAAAGCCACCAACATGCTGCGACAGATGCCTGGGAAAGCCCGTGAGTTCGGCTGTAAGATTGAGCACCGTTGAAAGCAGCGGATCATCAGGATCAAGGCCTGCTTCGCGCACGTATTTTGGTGGCAATACTCCACGACCATGTGAGCCCCAAACCATACCCGCCAACGCCGATATCGTATCTTCCGACAAGCCCATCACTTTGCCGACATCACGCACAGCCGACCGCGATCGATAACTGATGACTGTTGCTGCAATCCCAGCGCGGTGGCGACCATAGCGCGCATAAACGTATTGAATCACTTCTTCACGCCGCTCGTGCTCGAAATCAACGTCAATGTCTGGAGGCTCTAGTCGCTCCTCCGATATAAAACGCTCAAACAACAAGTCGATTTCAATCGGGTCCACACTGGTGATACCAAGACAATAACAAACGACAGAGTTCGCCGCAGAGCCACGCCCCTGACAGAGAATATTTTGACTTCGAGCAAACCTGACAACATCATGAACGGTGAGAAAATACGGCGCGTAATCAAGCTTTGCGATGATCTTAAGCTCTTTGCTCAAAGCCGATTTCACTTTGGCGTCAATACCGTCGGGAAAACGCGCCTGCGCGCCACTCCATGCCAGATCTTCGAGGTGACCCTGAGGTGTTTTCCCTTCCGGCACTGGTTCGTCGGGGTACTCATAAACAAGTTCATCCAGAGAAAACCGGCACGCGGTGGCAATCTCGATCGTGCGTGCGATGGCTTCAGGGTAACGTTGAAACAATCTCGCCATAACAGCCGGGCTTTTGATGTGGCGCTCGCCATTGGCTTCAAGACGAAAGCCTGCGTTTGTAATCTGACACTTTTCTCGAATGCACGTCAGTACATCCTGTAAGGCTCGGCGTTCGGGTCTGTGGTAGAGCACATCACCTATTGCAACGATCGGTGTATCGCAAGCCGTCGCCAGCTCACTAAGCGCTGTTAGCCGCGCTTGATCATCCCCGCGATAAAGACAGTTTGCGGCCAAATAAACCTGAGACCTTGTTGCAGAAAACAACTCTCGCAGGTGCGCCAATTTCGTCGCGAACGTCTGTTTCGTCATATCTCCACCAGACGAACGCTTTAAGTCTTTCTCACCATCCTTGAAAGGTAAAACGTATGATGGTTTCCTATATCGCGATTGTGCCAATGCCGCAATTTCAAACCCCACTGAATACCAATCCCAATCCTCTGGTGGTAGCGTGATAAATATCTGCCCATCAGCGTGAGCGAGAACATCATCAAGATAAAGCCTGCAGTGTCCCTTCTCTGCCCGCCCCTGACCAAGAGAAAGCAGCCGACACAATCGCCCATAGGCTTGTCGATCGGTTGGAAAACACAACAGGCTTGGCCCATCCAGCAAATCAAGACGACAGCCGACGATGAATTTTAAACCAATTTCCTTTGCGCCCACATGCGCGCGCACCACACCGGCCAACGTATTGCGATCTGTTACAGCAATAGCCTCCACGCCCAGGGCTTTAGCTTGTTGAACCAGTTCCTCGCCATGTGATCCACCTCGTAGGAACGAGAAATTGGTGGTGACGCACAATTCGGCATAGTTGCAAGTGTTATGATCGCTCACGCTATTGACCTTTGCATTACGCGTCATCCAAACACACCATGAACGAACCACTTAGGAGATGGTGCGACAGCATCATCCCCCACATCAGGCATCTCATAAGCTGCATCGTACAAACCATCGCGAAACACCCAGTAGATCGCACCGCTTGTGACTTCTACACAGTAGTAATCGCGTGTTCTGGCACAGTTTGCCCGCGCCACGACTTTACCTGGCGATGCATTGGTAGTTACATCATTGAAAACACCTGCCCCTGAAACAGATGAGGCTGTAACAGATGAGGCTGTGATATCTCGCCACCACTCAGGCGCAATACGTTCCGGACCTTGTGCTTGCACGACACGATGTCTCACACGCCGCCAGGTAAACCGCTGCGGTGCACCTTCTGGAATTTCGGCCATGACAGTGATCGGCTCTGGTCGAGAGAACAAAAACAAAGGACGTAAGGGCGGGCGATAGCGCGCGACATTGAACGCAGAGCTTTCAGCCTCTATTGCAGGCGCCAGCTTGTTGTTGGCGCTCCCAGATGTGATTGCAGACACCATAACTTGCGCGCGCTCTGGAACATGGCTTTCCCGCAGCGTTATGTTTTGCACACACTCTTGTCCAAGGCGATTGACCAGACGATCGACAAGCTGCGACGGGTCTTTCCCCACCCCCTGCCCCAAGTCCTGTCTCTGCCCTGCTTGCAATACGGTCTGGTTCTCAGCCAGTGGTTCAGCTTGAAACGCATCCAGCGTCATAACATCCACACCAAAGCCTGCATCAATGTTGGCAAACTTCTCGCGCAGCAGTGTAAAAATATGTTTGGGGTCTCGCGTTGCCCGGCTCATGCCGACACGAACATTTCCAACACTGCCATCGGCACGATAGAGCGCTAAGCGCACAAGGCGACATCCAAGCCCGGCATGCTCTAACTGCGCCGCGAGATCAGCAATTAAAACTTGGGTTTCCGCTTCAATGCCTTCGCTTGAAATCAGCGGGTCGGGCCAAGACTTTTGAGCCCGCAAAGCAGGAGGCTCAACCAAAGACTTTCGCGGCTCCTGACGCTGCCCCAGCGCCTGGTCCAGTCGCAGCAAAACCGCCTCTACCTCAAGCTTGGAGCGAAACCGGCGTGCAATCGCATCACGCGGCAAATCATATAGCTGTCCAATCTTCGACAGGCCAAGGCGTTTCAACAACACAACGGTATCTGGCGACAATCGCAACGCATGAACCGTTAATGGGGCCAAATACTGTTTTGTTTTCCCAGGCGGCGCAAAGAAGATTGGCAATTGTGCGCAGCCTTCAACGTCGTCGGCTGACATGTTGTTTGGAGGGCTTGAAAGGCGCTTTTGCATATATCCGAAACGAGCCAACGCATGTGCCGCGCCGAGGGTGTCTGCCAAACCGATGCTGGCTGAGATGCCAAAACGAGCAAGCGCACGGTAGAGATCAACCATCAGACCATGTTCGCCTCCAAACAAATGCGCGACACCTGTAACATCAATCCAAATACCGTCTGGGCCATCGCGATGGCGGGCGGGACCATACCGCCCACACCAGCGCGCCAATGCGTTCAAAGCGGCACAATCATGATCCAAACTGGCAGGCGCTGATTGCAAGTTTGGCAAAATCGCACGCGCATCCGCCAATCCCATATCAACCACAATGCCTTGTGCAGCAGCAAGCTCGTTGACCGCCGTAATACGAACGCCACGGTGTCCAGAAACAACCAATACAAACGGCTGGTCATGCGGTACGGACTTTTTGTTGGCGCGGCGTCGGCGCTCGATTGGCCAAGCCGGCAGCCAAACGGAAACCATGCGTTTCATCAGACCATTCCAATGTTACGGGCGGTGCTCCAAGCACGCTCATCTGACCGCGACAGCGCTCAAGACAAACGTCATAACGGGCAAGAAAGTGTGTTTTGTGAGAAGGCGTCATGGCTGTTCGTGCAATGCCAGACTTCAAAGCAAGTTTTGCAGAACTCGCGCCAACACGCCAACGGCTCGACGTTGCCCCCATTACAGGCGCACGCGCCGACGTTATCATCAAACAAGGGGTCACATGTGTTGCCGCCGCCAAACTCAATCGCCGGGCAGGCGTCAAAGCGACATCCTCACAATGCCCAATGACCGCTCCAACCGCACCCGACTTCAAGCCTTCCTCGATCGCCCATAGGTTATCACGCGGACGCGGTGCCTCGACAATAATAATATCTGAAGGCTGAAACCCAAGTCGCTGCAGTCCTGGACCATAAACCCTCCCAAGATCAAAACGTGTGGCTTGCGAGAAGCAAATTAACACCGGGCGCTTTGCAACCACACCAGAATTACGCTGTTGTTTTTGTGCGTGTCGCAATCGCGCAACCAAGCGAAAGGCAAACGCCGTTGCAATGGCGTGGTCTGCAACCGCAACCGACCCGACTTGTGGTTGGTGGGGTTTGATTTCATGCACACCCGACATGTCGAGACCATGCAAACCAAGTCGATCATCGAGTTCACGGAGCCCAAGCCTCCATGTCGCATCAGAGTTTAGCGCTCGGGCTTCAGTCTGCACGCAAGCATGTCCCAAGGATTTGAGATCACCACGCGAGCGGGCGACAAAACCAGAGCCTGCAGCAAAACCTGGCACAGACTTGCTCTCAATATCTGCAATGTGCTGGCGCAAGCATTTCAACACAGTCTCTTGAGACTTATCGCCGTGCGCCGTGCGCAGATACGACTTTGTCGGCAGCTCATGAAATTGAGCACGAGGGGTAACGTGAGAAAAATGGGGTGCCGGAACGGTAGAGGGCCTCTGACCGTTCCGGCTGGAACCAGAGCGTGCTGCGGGATGTGGCCGAGGAGGGGCCGATGGCACGCAATCTGGGTTTGAGATCCCATAATGTGACGGAGATGTCTTGAGATTTGGGGTAGATGACACCTTGCTCACGGGAACGCTCTCAAACAGAAACTCATGACGACACCGCAGGAGAGAGAGAAACTGCGACGCGTCATGCTCGAATTTAAAAGATTGAAACACCCTCAATAGGGCTCAAACGCTTCAACCTTTCGGCAGAATAAAAAACATAGCAGATCGCTTTGTTCTATTTTTGTTCTACGCGCATCACACCAAATCAGTCAAGAATAAATGAGAACAAAAAGTGAATTTTTTGAGTTGTTTCCACAATGCACAATCACGTTTTTGAGTATTTAGAGGCTTCACAAGTCCCTAAAATAATTGAAATAAAGCCCTATGCCCTGTCACTGAACACATAATAATTAGACTGTGACTTGTGTGCTCTGCCGATCAAGATGACACCGCTGTATACGAGTTGTTCACCAATCATCGCGCAACATGCGGCCGTCTTGATTGGTCGGGCGCTCATAGCCAGATTAAATCAAGACGTGTTGCGTAACCCTAGCGGAGAATAGTTTGATGTCCCTTCGCAATACCCTTGGCAAGATTGTGTCTGTTTCAGGCGCTGTGGCCCTTGCCATTATCTTCACGACCCAAAGTACAAACGCCCAAAATTACAGCGATAACGCCAACTCCTATTGGGGTGGCTCGAAGGAATGGGGCGGAAATTTTAAAAGAGTGCGCTTCGACAAGAAGTACAAACCTGGACAAATCATCGTCAGTTTCGGCGACCGCCGTTTGTACCTTATCAACAAACGTGGCCAAGCTCTGAGTTATCCTGTTGCCATTCCAAAAGAGTCGGAACGCTGGCAGGGTAAAACGATCGTATCCCAGAAAAAGAAAAACCCATCCTGGACACCAACACCTTACATGCTGCGCAAAAATCCGCGCCTGCCAAGTTGGGTTCCAGGTGGACACCCGATGAACCCAATGGGTGTTCGTGCGCTTTATCTCGGCACCAGCACATATCGTATTCATGGCACAGACGCGCCCTGGACAATCGGCAAAGCTGTTTCTGCCGGCTGCATTCGGATGTTCAACAAAGACGTTCTGGACTTATATCCACGCGTTCCTGTTGGCACGAAGGTGACCGTTACATGGAAGCGCTACAAAACGCGCGCAGGACAATTTGCAGACGTGAAATCGAAGAACAAAAAACGCGGACGCTTTTATCGATACTCTGGTTCTCGCAGGAAAACTTCTTCGTACCGCTAAAAGCAATTGTCACGCTGAGTTATACAAACAATAAAAAGAGGGCCGCTGATTTTTCAGCGGCCCTTTTTATTGTTTTAAAAGAAACTCCCAATCAGCCAAAAAGCTTGCTTGATGCTTTTCGTAAGTTGCGAACTCAGCGCGCCTTACCAAGACAATCTTCAAATCCTGTCGCCAAATTTTGCATCAATTGGACATAAAGTTTCGGTCCTGGTGTCAACTTTGCACCAACCGGATCGAGCACACCTTTGCCCACATCCATACCCTCAATCACAGTATCGATCACACGCGCGCGAAATTGCGGTTCGCTGAACACACACTGAACCTTAAGGTCTCTAATCGATCGACGTATAGCCAACAATCGCTTTGCCCCTGGTGGGGTATCAGGGCGAATGGATATTGCCCCTGTTGCTCGCAAGCCAAAGGAACGTTCAAAATACTGAAACGCATCGTGAAAGACGACAAACCGCGACGCTGCCAACTTTTCCATCTGCGCGCCAATGTCTTTGTTTATGGCCTCGATTTGCACGATAAGGCGCTCAGCATTGTTTTCAAACGTGGTGGCATGAGCTGGCCAACGTTTTGCCAGAACGGAGGCAATATGCTTCGTCATGAGACGTCCATTGGACGGGCTCAACCAGACATGAGCATCTTGGCGCTTGCGAGCATGGTGATCATTTTCATGGCGCTCATGCTCCTCATGATGTTCATGGCTTTCAAAGCTCAAACCTGTGCGTTTTGAAAATACCGCGATACTATTCAAGTTTATCAAGGTCACGAGCTCGACCGTAGACGGAAGGCTTTGTGTCGTTCTCGTAAGAAACGTTTCCAATTGCGGTGAAACCCGGAAAATAACATCTGCCTTATTCAAAGCCCGTGCATCAGACGGGCGCAAACGGTAGTCATGTGGTGAGCGCGCGCCATCAACCAACAAATGTGGAGCACCAACCCCTTGCATCACAGCGGCAACCAAACTGTGCAACGGCTTGATGGTCGCAACGACCCGCACCTCGTTGGTTGCCCCCGCCACTGCCGGTCCAGCCAGAGCCAGCACCATTGCTGCAGTGAAGAACACTTCGACGATCCTCGTCGGCACGATCACCCGCCATGTAGCCCTATTCACAGTCAATTTTCGAGGACTTGCCACCCAGTCATCCCTTCCAACAAATTTTTAACGTCAACTGTGTCGTCATTGCCTTGAATTGGCTATCATTGCAGACCAAATGAATGCTTGAAATCCCGCGCCTCTCGGCTAAATCCACGTGTTTTAACAGGGCCAAGCGCTTTAACAGAGACAGACACCCATGCGAGAATTTCGCACCATAATCAAGTATGTCCTGCGTCACACCCAACCAACACTTGCAATTCTGGCCATGCTCGTGGCCAACCAAATGGTCACCAGCAATCGGGCTCATGCACATCCTCATGTCTGGGTAAGTGTAAAAACTGAGGTCGTTTTCAAAAATGGCAACGTCACAGGCTTTCGTCATAGCTGGACGTTCGACGACATGTATACCGCCATGGCTATTCAAGGGTTGGATAAAAATAAAGATGGCGCATACGACCGCGATGAACTCAAAGAACTGGCCCAAGTCAACATGGACGGCTTGAAGCAGTTTTCATACTTCACGCATGCCAAGCTTTCAGAAGAAAAACTGCTGACGGGCGCACCGCAAGATTACTGGCTTGAGCACAAAGACGGTATTTTGACGCTGCACTTTTTCTTGCCGCTCACCGAACCCGTTCTGGCTGAAGCTCCACAGTTTACATTTTCAGTCTACGATCCTAGCTTCTTTATCGCATTTGATTTCGCCAAAGTTGCGCCCATAAAAATCAGTACAAACGCTCCTGCAGGCTGTGGTGCAAAATTGTCTGAACCGAAATCTGGGGCCACCGGCGATGTGCAAGCATTGGGCGAAGCCTTCTTCAACGAACTCGGCGGAGAGGATTTTGGCAGCAGCTTGGCCAGAACAGTATCAATTGATTGTGCAAGCTCATAAAGACACAACGTGAAACATCCGCATTTCAAAATACGACTTTCTCACCACATCGGCGCCGTGATCGGCACCATTGCATTGGCGTACCTTGTTGTCCTCGCCAGCGGCATTGCGCAAAATTCTGCAATTGCTGAAAATTCCCAGCCAACAAAAATCGAAGATCGCAGTGCTTTTGGCAACCGGAGCCTGACTGCGGGGCGCTCTGAAAACACAACAGTGAACAAGACGCCAGGCTTTCTCGACCAGACATGGGCCCTACTTCGCCACTGGCAACACCGCATCAATCGGTCATTGACGCGTGCAGTCCGGGCCTTCAAAACACAAGACGCGCTAACGGCGTCTATCTTTCTTATTCTCTTAAGTTTCACCTACGGCGTGTTACATGCTGCCGGGCCTGGGCACGGAAAGTTTGTCATTTCTTCCTATGTGCTGGCCAACGAACGCACCGTAAAACGCGGCATTACACTGGCCTTCCTCGCGGCCATATTCCAAGCTTTCTCCGCGATCATAATCGTTGCAACGATGGCGGTGCTTCTCAACCGCACCGGACTTGAAATTCGCGCCACAGAAGCCTGGATCACGTCTTTGAGCTGGGCTTTGGTCGCAGCAATTGGCGGTTGGATGCTTCTTCGCCAAATGCAAAACATTTTACAAACCCAGCCAGCAACCAACCACAACAACACACCGCCGCACCCCCACGACCCAGATCATGTCCACGATGAGCATTGCGGTTGTGGGCATGCCCACATACCGTCTCCGCGTGACATTCAAGATGGCCAGTGGTCGTGGAAAAATGCGCTCGCAATCGCATTTGCAGTTGGTGTCAGACCCTGCACGGGCGCAGTCTTGGTTTTGATATTCGCTTGGACGCAGGGCTTATTCGCCGCTGGTGTGATCGCAACTTTTGCAATGGCACTGGGAACGGCAATCACCGTATCAAGCTTGGCAGCCCTTGCTGTCGGCTCACGTGAATTGGCAACTCGCATGACCCGCTCAAGCCCTGTCTGGAGACAGCGTGTGCAGGCGACAGCCGGCATCATAGGTTCCTGCCTATTGCTGGTCTTAGGGTTAACTTTCTTCGTTGCCTCGCTTGGACCGACACAACCTTTCTAAACAGCCTTTCTAAGCCGTTGGGCTGCGCCCCAATCGCCGCCATTGGGCAATGGTCGACCTCATTCAACTGTTAAAACAACGGATCAATTTTAACGTCTTAGATTAACTCTATGTTAAGACTTAAACAGCCGACAGCGCTTCTCAGCCCTATGCTGGCGCCAGTTGTAGAGAGTTTGTTTGAGGTCGAATTTTATGCATCGCGTTTTTACAATTCTACTGGCCTGTTTGCTTGTCACATGGCCAATGTCGCTTCCACAGGCAGCGCGCGATATTCAATCCCTTCCCGACAACAAAGACGGACTTCAACTGATTGTTCTTGAAGCTCCTGGCTGCATCTATTGTAAAATTTTTCGCCGCGATGTTGCCCCAACTTACCAAGCCTCCAAACGTTCAAAACGCATACCCTTACGCTTTGTCGATCTAAATGATGTCGATGAGGCCGCGATGGGCTTTAAAGGCCCCGTCACAATCGTTCCAACGGTCATTTTAATACAGAAGAATGCAGAAGTCGGGCGCATTCCAGGTTATGTCGGGCCGGAAAACTTTTATCACTCCGTCAACTACCTGCTTGGCCAGATCTTCGAATACGACGAAGCTGAAGACGGCGCCGCCAACGGCTCTTAGGGCTCACAACACGCAGGTAATGGGCTGCCAAACGGCAGGCTTTCTTTGCAAGGGAGCGCTTGTTTGCGGGCTCTAGACCAAAAAACGTTGCCCCAACCTCGTCATCACCGTTGCACTTGATCTCTCAATCCGCTTTCATGCTTGGTACGGGAGTACAAAATGTCAAACAGTGATAAATCCAAGGCGAAGGTTGACCGCCGCACGTTTCTCAGCCAGTCAGGTGCCGTGGTTGCCACAACCGCGTCGGTGGCAGCGACTGCAACACCGAGCCAGAGCGCGACAACAAGACCGCAAACCCTCACCTCTCCTGCGGTTCGCTCGGCAAAACACCACGTCACGTTGATGACGCGGTGGGGTGAATCAGCATTTGGTTTAAGCGATCAAGCCCACACACTGGCCCAAACTATTATGTCGCTTTCTGACCACGCAATTAAAGTCACTCTGGCCACAACCGACAACATAGAAATTGAACCCGAAAAGACGCTCCTGCTTGATATTGAGCAAAACTACGTATCGAAGCATCCGGCTTTTGCATATTTTGCCGGTCTTCCGTTACGCCGTTCTCTGGATGCAAACACACTTGAGACTTGGCTCACGGTTGGGGGGGGACAGGACCTCTGGGATCAGCTTGCTGGTGAATTTGGGGACAAACCCCTGCTTGCAGGTCATCTCGGTGCTCGCCCCGGATTGTGGTCAACCAAACCGATCCGAACGCTTGGCGATTTGCGCAATGGCAAAGCGCAATCGTTGGGTTTGGGGCAAGACGTTCTACGAGCCATGGATGTTGCAACACTTGACATGCCAAGCGATAAAATTTCCACCGCATTAAAAGATGGCACGCTCACTGCGATCGAATTTGGCGGTGCTTACATCAACCACATGGTTGGCATTCACAAACAAGCAAAGCACGTTGCAACCGGCGGTCTCCATGTCAATGGATCGACACTTTCATTACGCGTCAACCGAACCTTGTGGGACCGGCTGTCGCCATCACATCAAGCGGTGTTATCGGCCGCGTCTCTCCAATCCTTCCGTACATCTCATGCCCAGACCCAGATGCACACAAACTTTATGACCACAAACTTGATGCGTCATGACCAGGTGAAATTCTCGCCATTGCCAACCGAAGTTCGCGCAACATTGAACAAAGTTTGCGAAACGATCGTCGCCCAGGCTGCTGGTACAGATTCTCTGGCACATCGCATCGATGCCAGCTACATGGGCTATCGCCGTATGGTTTCGCAGCAAATTCCGATGATGTAGGGCTGGAATAACAGTCTTTTACACGGCTAAATCAGGATAGATGTTGCCAAGCCATATTTGCTTCGTGCACAAACATACCAAAAATCGCAGCACGCATCGGTCCGCCCACAAAACGACGCGCGCGATTGTGTTTCGAGGACGGCAATGGTTTTACCGTCATACATGAAGGAGACGACTGATGAGTGTCGATTACACAGCCGAAGTAAAACGCTACGATAGTGATTGTGATGATAAAGCGATCGCAGCCATCATAAAGCACTGTGGTATTGCGCTAAAAAGTAAAGACGCATCACTCGTTTCTTGTTCCAGTAAAAGCGAACTGGAACGCGTACGCGAAAGCTGGTTGAAAAAGAAACTCGGCTTGACGGATGATGATAAAGCGCTCGATGCGACCATTAAAACGGTTTGCGAAGCTATGAAAGGCGACAAGCAAAAGCAACGCGTCACCTTCTACTATCTGCTGGCCAAAAACACCGGCAAACTGGGCTCACTGGCAAAATAACCTGGCAAAATACCGTTTCCAGAGCGATCGCCAATTTGCTGGCAATCGACTTGAACGTTATCGTCGCCCAGAACAGGTAAATATGGCACCCCGGAGAAATAATCCTCTGGGGTGTTCTGTTTTCAACACCTTGGCTGGCCGATTAACGACGTCAGGACCGGGTTAAAGCCCAAATTTGGATGGATTATTCGCCTTGCACGTACACGTCGCGTTTTATTGACATCACTACAACGGATCATTTTGTTTTCGTCGGTAGTCGTGTAATCTGGAGCGGCAAGTCATTGGAATACAGGCCAGAGTCTCTGGATCTGCTTGGGGCCAATGGCGGCAATTTTTTTGTTTCGCATAAGTTTGCAACTGTAAAAGAGTACCGCCATGACCGCCACGTCATTAAACAGCATCCGCACCGGCCTAACCGATAGCGATCAGGGCGATGAAAAAATGGATCAGATCCGTGAATTGCTGATCGGTGATTTGGTCCGCGACAATCAACAACGCCTGAACGCTTTTGAAGCTCGTATCAATGATCTTGAAACGGGCGTCAGCCAACAACTCGATGCCTTACATGCGCGCATCGAAGCTTTGTCGGGTGAGGTTGGTGGACATCACCGCGCAGCCTTTGATGAACTTGCAAACAGCGTACGCGAACTGGGCGATCGCATCGGTCGAATTCCTCGCAGCTAACAGTACAACGGTTTGGACCAAAGCGTGCGACGGGGTGTACGCTCAAGGCTCAAACAAATCACAAACCAACTAACACACGTTTTATTCGACGAATTCAAAGTATCTAGTGTTCCGCGTGAGGATGACATGTCGCAAGGTGTAAACAAACTTAAAGAGCTCCTGTTTGAACCAGAGAGCCGCGCCATAGCCGATTTTTCACATCGCCTTGACCAAGTCTTTGAACGCGCAGGCTCAGACGACAAACTTGAACAAAGTATCTCAAAAGTACTGGACGGTGCCCTGCGTACCGCAGAGGTCACCCAGCACGAAGAGCTGTCCGATGCTCTTGCTCCGCTCGTTATTAAAACAATAAGAACGGAAATTTTCTCCAGCCGTGATGCGTTGGTCGAAGCGATCCATCCAATGACGGGCCGCATCGTCAAACAGTATGTCGCCAGCGCGATGAAAGACCTGTCTGACCAAGTCAATAGGAAAATGGCTGCCAATCCGATGATGATCGCATTGCAAGTCATCACGTCGGGTCAATCTCCAGGCAAGATTGCTTTGGCCAACTCTCAGCCGCTGGAAATCGAAGAGATTTATCTCATCCGTCGTGGCTCAGGCGAGTTGCTCGCGCGGTGGCCTGAAAATGCCAATAGCGCCAACAAAGACCAAGTCATGAGCGGCGTTCTTACCGCAATTACAGAGTTTGCGAACGACGCATTTGCCAAAGATGATGCATCCTTACGGCAAATCGATATGGGTGGGACGCAGCTCTACCTCAGAGCGTCGCCAAGCTACATGCTTGCAGCCAAATGCTCAGGCGTTGCCCCAAAGGCTGTAGAGAAAATTATCGACGAAGCATTCCTCAACGCCATTGAACAACATGACCACGTTCTAACAGCTGCTGCTCAAGGTCGTGTGAGCCTCGGTCATGACCAGGCTATGAAGACATTTGCCGATGATTTCGAACATCAGGTCAGCCAACGCCAAACCGAACTTCGCGGTTCCGTCCGCAAGGGCTTAAGTCCCTTCGTCATTTTGCTAAGCTTGATTGGTTTGCCACTGCTTGCATCGTTTGGCTGGACGCAATACGTCGCTTATGAAACCAACCGCGTTCAATCAATCGCCGCGGCAATCATCAATGATAGCAGCGAAATTCGTGGGTATCCAACCCGTCTTAAAGTTTCCAGTCTCGGCAAAACCGTCACCGTCGAAGGCCTGGCACCAAGCACGCGTGCGCATGTTGAAGTTCGCGATCGCCTCCAGACCGCGCTACCGTCTTCTAAGATCGTCGATAATTTCAGCGTCTTAAGTGCTTCGGGTCCCGATTTATCGCCCGAAATTTACAGCGTCCGGCGAGACTTTGCAGCCCTACACTCTCGTCTCAGTCAGGATGCACTCGTTCGCGCCACAAACTGGGCTGATCGACGAATTGCGGATGGACAAGCCACACTCGGGCAGTTGGACACGTCATCCTTGTCAGGTGACGCCTCTATCCAATCGGTGAACGAAGCCACCAATATCGTCGACAGTGTTGCTCAGGCGATGACGGAGTTACGCAAGAAACTCACCAAACCGGTGAAAACAGATGTCGAACTCGAAGCCTTGCGCCCCACCATCTCAGAGGCAACGACACAACTGCGTCGCGCTACTGCAAGCTTACAAAATTTGCTCGGTTCAAAGGCAACGCCAAGCCCGGATGGCACGAAAAGTACGGATAATACGTCGACCAGCGACATTGGCAGCCAAACAATTGTTGTGGCGGCAGAGGACCTTGCCATTCAAGCCGAGCGCTTGGCAACGGTTGTTGCCGCCGTCAACCAAGTGACCCGCATTCCAAAAGCGACACCTGTTGCCAAACCAACGCCGGTTTCTGTGACGCCACGTCAACGTCTCGTCAATTGGGCGCGCGATCATGCCGTGTTCTTCACAAGCGACACAAGCTATCGCAGCCCAGTTCAAGCTGAAGAAGACCTTGACCAACTGGCCGCACTTGCAAAAAACACCACGGAATTGATCCGTATCGTTGGCTACACCGACGACAGAGGTGGATCGAACAAAAACACGTCACTGTCTCAGGCGCGCGCTGGCAAGGTGCGCCGCGCACTTATCTCTCGCGGTATTGACCCCGCGCGCTTAATCGCAGTTGGGCGCAAAGATGGCCGCGATTTATCTCCATCGACCGGGGAAGGTAGCCCAAACAGACGGGTTGAATTTGAAATTGGTTTTGCCAACGAACGGGCATCATGATCGCACGTAAGGTTATGCTGTTGGGTGAAATCGGTGTTGGAAAATCGTCGATCATCCGCAAGCTGGTATTCGACAAATTCGACTTTGATTACAAGCCAACTCTAGGCGTCGATATCTATCGCTACGAAGTTCCCGAAACTGAAGGCCGCAAACCATTAACTTTGATCGTTTGGGATACGGACGGCAACATGGGTCAAGCCATCTTCAAACACATCTACATGAAGCAGGCGGCTGGCGCCTTGATCCTTGGTGATGCCACCAGACGCGATACTCTGGAAAACATGTTGACTTTGGGTGCTGGATTTCGGGAGGCCTTTCCTGGTCGCCAATATAGCTTTATCGTCAACAAGATTGACCTCATAGCGCAGGGCGAAACAGCAGATTTACCAGACGGCCTAAAAACGGCGACAACGCCTATCATGCAAACATCTGCAAAGACAGGACACAACGTCGCCAACGCGTTTATTGATCTTGCAAATGCGATCCAACGACGTGGACTTTGATGATTCCATAACCGGCCCAGCGCCGCTCGTTGCCGCGGGCCAATTGATGGCACAACGCAAAGCCTTTGGTCTGGTCTGGATCGACAAAGACCTCGTTGTGCGCGCGCGCTATGGTCCGTTGGTTTCATTCATTGCAGTCGACACTCCAATTGTTGAAACATTGTTTCCATTGGTCGGAATGGAACATGAGCTGGCAAACCTAATGCGCGACAGCAGTCGGGTTCTCTATTTGCCAGAAATTGCCCCCATCACAGACGACACAAGCGACACCCGGTTGAACCTTACATTTTTCTGGTCCGTGGAAGAAAAACGTTATCTGATGCTTGTCGCTCGATCATTGTCGGAAACCGGCCTTGAGCAAGAACTCAGCAAACAAATGCGGGCACGATTGATTGCTGAGGCCAAAGTCACAGAAAAATCTCGCGCACTTGGCAAAGCCAATAAGGAGCTCGCCAGAGCCAACCAGGATTTGGAAGACTATGCCGCAATCATCTCGCATGACCTCAAGGCTCCACTGCGTGGAATGCGCTACATTGCTGACGATATCGCCTCGTCGATCGAGCTCGGCGACACCCAAGCCTCACTGAACCATCTTAGAAAACTACAAGACCAATCCCAACGTATGTCGCAACTGATGTCAGCCCTGCTCGACTATGCGAGCGTCGGGCACAAGGTTGACATTATCGAACCTGTTGACACGAACGCTTTGGTTCGCGAGACCGTCCAATCGCTTTCGCATCTCGCCGGCATGAATATTGAGATAATGGGGACATGGCCGCTGATCGATACGCTGCGGGCGCCGCTCGACTTGGTGATCCGCAATTTGGTCGACAACGCCATCAAGCATCACGACCAGCAGACCGGCCACATCGTTGTCACTGGCGAGCTGGAGCAATCAAACCTTGTCATTTCGGTAGAAGATGACGGGCCGGGGATAGACCCGAAAAACCATACTGCGGTATTTCTACCATTTCGCACATTAGCGACCAAAGGAGCTGACGGCCGTGGAATGGGACTGGCATTGATCAAACGGACAATAGACACCGTTGGAGGAACACTGGAGCTATTTTCAAACCCGACCTTGCAGCGCGGGACGAGATTTAAAGTGTGTTGGCCGATTAATTCCAAGTAAGTTCGGTATTTAAGGCGGAAATCTCGCGAATGTTTCGAAGGTTTCTGCTCGAATCAATTAAATACAATTCAAATCATTGGGATTTACTGCATTGCACTCTCGGAATTCATTTTTTATACCGTTACTTGTTTGAATTTTTCAGTGTATCAAGTGCTCTGGTTTGCGATCTAGATCAGGACACAAAGACCGACTTAACAGTCTCGATTAACGAATTACCTTCGGCTTAGAATGCCTTCCTGGCGACTAACCCGGCGACAAAACGCACAAACGAGTTTCGACAATGGGTTCAGCATCATCCAGTTCTGGCGGTGATTTTCTCGCCAAGAGAAGCGGGGTTTCAAAACTCCGTCACGCCTTACCAGAGCTGCGCAATATACTCATCGTCGAAGACGAGGCGGCCGATGCCGACCGGCTGAAGGCAACGCTGCATCTGATGTTTGGTTACGATTTGGTCGTTCGCCACGCGTCGACACTCAACATTGCAATCGACCTAATAATTGAAAACAAGCCAGAACTTCTATTTCTGGACGATATTCTTAAGCCATCCGACGATGCAGCCCAATCAATTCCACTGATCAAACGCGCAGGATACGATGGACCGATCGTCGTCATCAGTGGACAGGTGACCCGAAACCGCCGCACGCAGCTCTTAGAGGCCGGTGCCACAGAAGTCATCCACAAGGACGATGTCGATAGTGTCCGCGTTGCAGAGTGTCTTGCCCGTGTCTACGCCGAGAAATCCAAATCATAAGCTCGAATAGGCTGAGGTAAACTTCTCTTTTCCACCCCATAATTGCATGCTATCGGACATTCCGTTCTATAGGGTGGGCAAGGAGTGGTAAAAACAGACCTCTCTCAATCGGAAACACAGTGATTGTGTTACTGATTGAGATCAGAAAGTTGCTCGCTTCTTGAGATTCGGCCATCTTTGCACCTCAAATTGGAGCGGTTCGAAACGACCACCTTCAGACGAGATGGTCTCGCACCGTCCAATCTTCTGAATAAGATCTATCGGGGAACGATCGATGACATTCTCAGCTGAGCAAACAATGGTACTGGCTTTGCTGGGCGGGCTTTTGGCCATGTTGGTTTGGGGCCGCTGGCGCTATGATCTCGTTGCCTTCGGCGCTCTTATCATAGCAGTCATTATTGGTGTTGTTCCTGGCAACGAAGCCTTTTCAGGGTTCGGACATCCGGCAACCGTCATTATCGCACTGGTTCTGGTCGTAAGCTACGGTTTGGCAGCTTCTGGCGCCGTCAGCCTGATCGCCCGCCATGTCACCGCAGCGGGACGTTCGATATCGGCCCACATCGCAATCATGTCGAGTGTCGGCGCCGCGCTCTCCGGCATCATGAATAATGTTGGCGCATTGGCGCTGTTAATGCCCGTGGATATCGAGGCGGCGCGAAAAGAAAAGCGGTCTCCTGCGCTGACATTGATGCCGTTGTCCTTTGCAACCATTCTTGGCGGTCTCGTCACACTCATTGGCACGCCACCCAACATCATCATCTCGACCTTTCGCGAGCGCGAACTTAACGCACCGTTCCAAATGTTTGACTTTGCCCCTGTGGGCCTTGTCTGTGCGCTCGCTGGTGTCATCTTTATTGCCTTGATCGGCTGGCGCCTCATTCCTCAACCTGACGTGGGACAAGGTGAAGACGCAGAAGTCTTTAAGCTGGACGATTATTTGGCGGAACTCACAATCGCAGAGGAATCAAAGCTCGTTGGAGAAACCCTCGTCGATGTCGAAAAAGCAGCCGAAGCAGCCGAAGTTCAGTTGCTCGGTGTCATGCGTGACCACAGTCGCCTTCCCGACCACGCTGGTTGGGTAAGAATTCAAGAGGGCGATGTGTTATTGCTCGAAACAAAGGCCGAAAAACTCGACAACTTCGCGACAGAGCATAATTTGGCGTACGTCCCCGCAAACATGCAGCGCGAACAAATCGAAGAAAGCGAATTTGAACTTGTAGAGGTAGTCGTGAGGCCCGGCTCACCAATGGAAGGGCGCACGAGCGCCTCGATGTCTCTTGTGGATCGCTACGGCACCTGGTTGATTGGTGTGCAACGCCAGGGCCGGCGCCTGCAACGCCGCGTTAGGCGCATTCCAATTCAAGCCGGAGATGTTTTGTTGCTGATCGGCCCCAAGAAAAACACGCGCGCATTCACGGAAGACATGAGCATGCTGCCATTGGCCAAGCGTGGCTTAGAAGTTGGCGATAACAGCAAAGCGTTATTGGCCGCCGGTATGTTCGGGGGGGCCATCGCTCTTTCGAGCGTCGGCCTACTTTATCTGCCGGTCGCCCTCGGCCTTGTCACCGTTCTTTATGTGCTGACAGGCATCGTACCGTTAAAGCAACTTTACGAGACGATTGAATGGCCGGTGGTCGTTCTGATCGGCTCTTTGATCCCGATCGGACTGGCTCTGGAGACCTCTGGTGCAACAGAAGTCTTGGCGCGGGGACTTGTATCACTGGTGCGCGACTTGCCACCGTGGGCCATCCTGACGATCATAATGGCGTTAACGATGACGCTCTCGGATGTCTTGAACAACACAGCGACTGCTTTGGTCGCCGCACCAATTGCCCTGCAGGTTTCAAAGCAACTTGGCGTCAACCCAGATGCCTTTTTGATGGCTGTCGCTGTTGCCGCCAGTTGCGCCTTCCTGACCCCGATCGGGCATAAAAACAATACGCTGATTATGGGACCGGGAGGCTACAAGTTCGGCGACTATTGGCGCCTGGGATTACCACTAGAAATCCTGGTTGTTGCCGTCGGTGCACCCATGATTATGTTGGTTTGGCCACTTTAAACAAAACGCCCAACTCCTTACTCATCTAGCAAGCCACGCAAATCACTCAAAACACGTTGCGGTGGATTGTTGGGATATTCATCGGGTTTATTGGCACGATTGATCCACGCTGTCTTAAAACCAAAGATATTGCCGCCTGCGATATCCCACCGGTTTGATGATTGAAAAGAGATCTCATTTGGCGCAACTCCAAACCGATCCGTCGCCAATGCATAAACTTTCATCGAAGGCTTAAAAATGCCAACACTATCGACAGATAGCAGAGCATCAAACATTTGCGCTAGGCCAGCGGAACCAACGGCCGTCTCCAACATAGCCAAATCACCATTGGACAAGATCGCAAGCTTGGCATTGCGCGCCTTCAAAGCTTTGAGAACTTCGGGAACTTCCGGATAGGCCGTTAGCGTCCGGTAGGCGTCCAACAGGTCTTCGCGCATGCCGTCTGCGACGCCACCGACAGAGGCAATCGCAAAATCCAGGCCTTGGACTGTGACATTCCAAAACGTATCGTGTGCCCCTGCAGCGGCATTGACCCAAGTGTATTCGAGTTGTTTTGTCCGCCAAATGTCCGACAACTGTTGCCATTTCGGCCCTAGGGCCTCGGCATGATGCGCTGCAGCAGCATGCACATCAAATAACGTGCCGTAGGCGTCAAAAACATAGACTTCAGACATCAAAGAAACTCCTGGAGATGTTCATGGGACCCATGATCACAGTTTGTGAGATTACGGTCAGGGCACAGAGGCCCCATCAACTTTATCATTCCCACAGCACAACCCAACAACACAACCCAAGTGAAGTTTTTGTGCAACTTCCCCCAGGTCTTAAGTATGACTTTTCAAACTGATCGGAAAAATATTCCTAGAACCAGGAAAACGCCAATTCCATTTCTGCCAGAAGACCTTATGCTAGCCGCCAAACACGAATAACCGGCAAACCGGTTTCCCGGAGGACGAAGCTCAATGACAAAATCACAACAGGATAAAACGGTCTCACGCCGTAGGTTTTTAAAAGGCAGCGCCGTTGCCGCCGGCACTGCGGCAACAGCGACCGTCGCGATGCCAAATATCTCACGTGCTGAAACGACTGTTCTTAAAATGCAATCGTCGTGGGGATCAAATTCTGTCTTCCAAGATATGGCTCGCCAATATACCGAACGCTGTGAAAAGATGTCTGGCGGCCGATTGAAATTCGACCTTTTACCAGCCGGCGCCGTTGTTAAAGCCTTCGAAGTCCAAAACGCTTGCGACTCGGGCGTGATCGACTGTGCCCATACCGTCACCGCTTATTGGTATGGCAAAAACAAAGCGGCATCGTTGTTTGGTACCTGCCCTGTGTTTGGCGTGGATTCCACACAAACGTTGGCCTGGATCCAGTCGCCAGAAGGCAGTGAACTTTATCGCGAACTCGTGCAGGATATTCTTAAACTTGATGTCATCGGATTTTTCACTCTGCCAATGCCAACGCAACCCTTGGGCTGGTTTAAAAAAGACATCAACAGCATCAAAGATCTGCGCCGCCTTAAGTATCGCACCGTGGGACTTGCAACCGACATCATGCAGCGCTTAGGCATGCGTGTCACCCAACTTCCCGGCGGCGAAATTATTCCAGCTTATGAACGTGGCGTGATTGATGCTTTCGAATTCAACAACCCCACCGCAGACCGTCAACTTGGAGCGCAGAACGTTTCTAAAAACTTTGTTCTAGCTTCTTACCACCAGCCCGCAGAGTTTTTTGAAATTATCTTCTCGAAGAAAAAATTTGAAAGTCTCGCACCCGACTTGCAGGCGATTTGCCAATACGCAGCCGAAGCCACAAGCTCCGCGAACCTGGCATTGGCCTACGATCGCTATTCGAAAGATTTGCTCGGTCTTATCAACGAAGACGGCGTCAAGGTCACGCGCACCCCAGACAGCGTGTTGGAAGCCCAACTTGAAAGCTGGGACAAAGTTTTGAAAAAACTAGAACGCGATCCATTCTTCAAGAAAGTGCTCGACAGCCAGCGAGCTTGGGCTGAACGCGTCGGCTTCTTCTCACACTCCAACACGGCAGACTTCAAGAAAGCCTACAAACACTACTTCCCCGGCAAATTGAATGACTAACGACGAGATTAGGATTCGGGGGACGCCCTTTTGATGCTTCAGTTTATTCGTGCCGTTGACATGCTGTCGACTTGGATCGGCCACGCCTTCGCCTGGTGTGTTATGGCGATGACACTCGGCATTGGCTACGAAGTGTTCGTGCGCAACGTTTTTGACGATACAGATGGTTGGGCATTTAAATTGGCAGAAAGTTCGCCCTGGCTGGAAGCGATCTTTCTAAGCGACAGTGGCGCTTGGGCTTATGACCTCAGCTACATCATGTATGGCACACTGTTTATGATGGCAGGAGCCTACACATTATCTCGAGGCGGGCATGTGCGCGGTGACGTTTTCTATCACAAATGGCGACCGCGAACTCAGGCTCGTGTCGAGCTGGTCTTATATTTAATTTTTTTCTTCCCGGCCGTGATTACCCTGATTTTTGCAGGTTGGGACTATGCCGCAAAATCGATGTCGTACAACGGCGGCGCCGGTGAAGTTTCAAGCTTTAGTCCCAACGACGTTCCGATTTGGCAATTCAAACTCATAATACCTGCAGCGGGCCTCCTTTTGTTGATTCAAGGGTTGGCACAAATTTGCCGTTGTCTGATCTGCTTGCAAACCGGATCGTGGCCACCACTGATTCATGACGTCGAAGAAACCGAAACCATTTTAAAACATCACGCCGAAAGTGAAGACACTGCTGGGACCATTACAAATGAACCGACAAATCAAGGAGGCGTGAAATGAGCGAACCACAGATCGCGATCTTGATGCTGTCGCTATTTATCTTCATCGTTTTGTTGGGCTTTCCCATTGCGTTTACGCTGATGGGTATGGGGCTGATCTTTGGCTATTACGCCTACTACAAAGCCGATGCCACTTCGCTGTTCGACAATGGCGTATTTGATTTGTTTGCCAATCAAACCTATTCGGTGATGGCCAGCGATGTGTTGACCGCAGTGCCGCTATTCCTATTCATGGGATACATTATCGAACGGGCAAACATTGTTGATCGCTTGTTTTCCACATTGCAAGTCGCAGCACATCGCATACCCGGCTCTATGGCGGTCGCCTCTCTGCTGACATGCGCCGTATTTGCGACCGCAACTGGGATCGTGGGAGCGGTTGTCACTCTGATGGGCTTGTTGGCGTACCCGCAAATGCTCCGCGCGCGCTATGATCCAAGCTTTGCGGCTGGGGTTATCTGCGCTGGAGGATGTCTTGGCATTCTCATTCCACCTTCAATCATGCTGATTGTGTATTCCGCCGCGACCAACGTCTCGGTGGTGAAGCTATATGCCGGGGCCTTTTTCCCTGGCCTGCTATTAGCTGGCCTTTACATGGTCTACGTCATTGGCCGCTCAATGCTGAACCCAAGCATCGCGCCACGGCCTCGAGACGAAGACCTACCCCAAATGACGAAAGGCCAACTCCTTTGGGCGCTGGCAACATCATTTCTTCCGCTCGCACTTTTGATCTTCTGCGTTCTGGGGGCAATTCTAAAGGGCTATGCTTCACCGACATCCGCCGCCGCAGTTGGTTCTCTGGGCGGTTTGGTCCTTGCAGCAGCCTATCGTGCTTTGACTTGGGAACGCTTGAAAGAATCCGTTTACCTCACGGCGCGAACATCCGCGATGGTCTGCTGGCTGTTTGTAGGTTCGTGGCTATTTTCTTCGGTCTTTTCCTATCTCGGTGGTGAGAAGTTGGTCGGCGAATTCGTCATATCGCTAAACCTCTCTCCGATCATGTTCTTGATCTTAGCTCAGCTGATTATCTTTTTACTCGGCTGGCCCCTCGAGTGGTCCGAAATCATCATTATCTTCGTTCCGATCTTCCTGCCGCTTCTCGCACACTTCCAGATCGACCCTTTGTTCTTTGGCATATTGATTGCCTTGAACCTGCAAACGTCCTTCCTCACACCACCAATGGCGATGGCAGCCTACTATCTGAAAGGCGTGGCACCGCCGGACGTGAAGCTGAACCAAATATTCGCCGGATGCCTGCCATTTTTATCAATGGTCCTGTTGAGTATGATCATTCTTTACATGTATCCAGTCATTGCCCTGGGACTACCAGAATATTACTACGGGAAATAACACCGCATGCCCCAATCAAGCACCAACCTAACAGACCTGAGCCTAACGGAGTCGGCTGCCAAAATTCGCGATGGTGAAATCACATCCCGCACGCTGATCGATGCCTGTCTTGAGCGCATCGCAGACCAAGACAAAGAAATCGGCGCTTTCGCCCACATCGATTTTGAAGCCGCTCGCAAGGCCGGTGATGGGGCCGACAACGAACGCGCCACAGGCAACGGCACCGGACCACTGCATGGCGTACCAATTGCGGTCAAAGACATTGTCGACACCAGCGATATGCCAACTGAATATGGCTCTCCAATATTTTCTGGCCACCAGCCAACACGAGATGCCAGCTGTGTGGCCGCCCTTCGAAACGCTGGCGCAATTATTATTGGCAAAACCGTCACGACCGAGCTTGCCCTTCTCACGCCATCGCCAACGCGCAATCCGGTTAACACCAACCACACACCGGGTGGGTCGTCAGCCGGTTCAGCCGCCGCAGTTGGCGCGAATATGGTCTCAGCCGCAATTGGTTCGCAAACGGCAGGGTCTGTCTTGCGACCGGCAAGCTATTGCGGCGTCGTTGGTTACAAACCAACCTTTGGTTTGATTTCTCGTCGCGGCGCACTCATGCAATCGCACACTTTGGATACGATAGGCGTTTTCACGCGTTCTGCATCAGACGCAGCACTCCTTGTCGACTGTTTGTCTGCTTATGATCCATACGATCCTGTCAGTTATCGCCGCAGCCAATCTAACCTTTTTGACATCGCAGAAAGCAGCGTGCCGGCAGATCCAATATTCGCCTTCGTCAAAACGCCTGCCTGGGAAGATCACGCGACACCCGATTTGCGCGCTGCCTTCGAAGAGTTGGTCGAAACTTTGGGACCTGCATGCGAAGTCGTCGATCCAAGCATTCTCGAAGACGCCATCGAGTGGCAACGCATCGTGCACAGTGCTGAAAACGCATCCTACTATGGCCCCCTGATCGACCAGTCGCCAGATGTTACGTCTGAAGGCCTGACCGAACGTATCAAGGTTGGGCGCCAAGAATCCGTAACGCAATACATTGATGCAATTGTCGCGCGCGAGCCGGCATATGAAGCAATTGCGGAATACTTCTCACGGTACTCCGCGATCCTCACACCTGCATCTCCTGGCACCGCTCCGCAGGGTTTGGGGTCAACCGGATCTCCAATTTTCAATGGTTTGTGGACTTATCTTGGAGTGCCAACACTTTCGTTGCCTCTCATGCAAGTCAGCGGAATGCCACTCGGTGTTCAACTTGTCGGACCACGACGCGACGACGGTCGCTTGTTGCGCACCGCCAACTGGCTTACCCAACATCTTAAATCTCTTGACACCTAAAAACAGAATAGGACGCGTTGCAATGTACAAAAAAACACTCGCCGTAGTCGCATTAGGACTATTGTGTCTCTTTTTGTACTTCATGGGTCGGCAGGTAGAAGAGGCAGGAGCTTTGATTTTCGTCCTTTTCCTCACAGCCTGCATGGCGGCTTACGATTTTTGGCGGGATGCTTTTAAGAGCAACGGCAAAACGACCGACAAGCCAGGCAAATAGGAAAAGGACGCCAAACCTCCTGGAGGTCAGCGTCCTTGAGATTTTAATTCTGGCAAACCGCCGTTAGTCAACTTTGTATGGCATAACCTTCCCAGCCAATGCGGCATCGATATTTTCTAAGGCCTCAAACCCCATTTGATTTCGTGCTTCGATTGCCGCTGAGCCGAGATGGGGCAGCAAAAACGTATTCGGCAAGTCGTAATACGCTTCGTTTATGTTTGGCTCGCCCGCAAAAACATCCAGTCCGGCATAAGACAACCGGCCCGACTTTAAAGCGGCAATCAAGTCTTCATCCTTGATTAAATCGCCACGTGCGGAATTCACGACAACAGCTCCTTGCGGTAATTTTTCAATTGCCTCCGCATTCAGGAAGTAACGTGTTTGTGGAGTTGATGGTGCATTGATCGACAAGAATTGTGAAACTTTCAATAAGCTATCAAGCGTTTCGTGAAAGATTGCGCCTTTTTCTTTCTCGGGCGGTTGACGCGCAATGTCGTGATAATGGATCTCCATTTCAAAGCCGCGCGCACGTTGTGCCAAAGCCTGACCAATTTTTCCGTAGCCATAGATGCCAAGTTTTTTGCCATCAAGACGCTGACCAACAAGTTGCAATGGCGCCCAGCCCGACCAGGATTGAGAGCGGATCATTGCCTCGCCTTCAGAAGCCCGGCGCGCGCTTCCTAAAATCAAAAGCATCGCAATCTCCGCTGTCGCAACGGTGACACCATGGGGCGCATTGCCGACCTGGATACCGCGAGCAGAAGTTGCATCAAGGTCGATATGATCGAAACCGATCGAAAATGTCGAAATTGTTTTAATGTGCTCTGGCAGGGCATCGATGACATCAGCCGGCATTTTGTCTGTAATTGTGATCAACAGCGCATCAACATCTGCTGCAGCTTTAATAATCTCATCAGATGTCATCTGAACATCATCAGAGTTCTGCACCACCGTATAGTCTTTATTTGCCCGCTCTTCGGCAGCAGCAGGAAGGCGACGTGTTATGAGGAGGCGTTTGTTCATTATTTTTTTCTCCTGAACGTTTCTTGTATTTCGCTTCTTATGTAACCCAGATTATCGCAGATGCAGCAATATCACTTCAAGACCCTAAAAACACACCACTCGCCAATCCGATACGTCTGCAAACACTTGATTAACTGTCTCATGGAACACTACAGCCCATGAGCTGTCTTAAGCCGTGCCGACTTGCGGTTTTGTATTTATAGACACTTTGCTGTTTTTGTTGAGATTTTTTCACTTTTGGGGTTCAACCCTGACAAGAGGAAGATATCATGCGGACGATCGTCGCCGTTCTCGCCATCGTCGCGATTGGAAAAATTTACGTCCATTATAACTTCTACCGGACGGCTGCCGATCGGGCGATTATTGCCGCTTACCGCGACACTGCGATTGCGGCTTGCCGTAGCGGACAATCAAATATGCCAAGCCAAACGGCTGCATATCTTTGGAGCCAACCTCGCTCGATCAAGGTTCGCGTTGGCAAGCCCGATCTGTCGGTTTCCATGTGGGACATCAATCACCCCAAATGGGCCGAACGCTACAAGCACGCCAATCTTGTCCTGGCGCCCCACGACCCCCACACGCTATTGACCTGCCGCTTCAACCTGACAACGGGTCAAGCGTCAATCTCCAACGTGTGAGAATTTAGACAGAGTTTCGTGAGCCTTAACGACGCACGCCGTCTATTGCGATCTGTGTCATGAACAGATGGTCAAGCCGACCTCCCGTTGCGTGCGAAAGGAGTTCTACACGTTTTGAGAACGGCGTAACTGGACCACAGTATTTCACTTGAAAACCGGCAACTTCAAACATTTCAACAAATGTTTCCGGCGTAAACCAACGCAAATGCGTACGATCAAATACACCTTTGTCAGTGGCTGGGAAATGTCCGCCAAGCAATTGCTGCAAAACACGCCAATGCGAAATATTTGGCGAGCTTGCCAAAACCCGCCCGCCTGGCCGTACCAGTGGCGCCAGCCGTTTTAGAACGGCGCGTGGATCAACCAGGTGCTCAAGCACTTCAGAAAGGATCAATGCATCAAATGAAGCTGGCTGCCATGGAATATCAATGGCTTCGATATTGCCAATTACGACTTCCGACAACGCACCTGCCGCCTTAGCAGCCGGTTCCTGCATCAATTCAACGCCTGCATAATATCCAGCCCGACCACCAGCTAATGCCAAACTACCAGTTTCTCCAGAACCGCAACCGATCTCAAGGATCCGTGCGTTTTCGTCTTCCGGCAGGCGATTAACAAAGTCTTGCCTTGCGCCGGTAAAATAAACTGGCGCTTTGGTTTCATAAGCTGCTTCGAACTGTCCAGAAATTGCAGAAGCCGTCATTTTACATTCTTCTCAAGGCTAGCGGAGGCATCAACCTAACAATTGAATATGAATGCCCTGCTAATAATGAGTGAACCAGATAAGCAATTGCCCGAATTCGTTTTTTCGTTTCAACAAACAATACCGATTAGCGAAAAATTAATTTTCTTTGTTCGATCGCGTTAGCGCGAATTTTACCCTAACCGTGCATAAACAAACGCTGGTAGCGAATTTCCATGGGAATCTTTGCCCGCCAAAGACTGCCTCGTTTCAGGTTGAGCCCTAGTTTTATGCGTATTGCGTTCAATCACTGGATTATCGTGACCCAAATGATGCTGTGCATCGTGTTGGGGCTGAGCGGCTGCGCCACGAACACAGTTTCCACGACGACAGACTATGCCATCTCGCAGCCCACAAATGCTGACTTGTCACTTGATCGCACCTACCGGCTAGGCGTTGGCGACAAGCTAAAAATATCTGTTTATGGCGAAGAGGACTTATCCGGTGACTTCGAGATCAATGCCTTGGGGTTGGTTTCGATGCCATTGATTGGCGAAGTTCGTGCCAAAGGCCAGTCCGTTGCCAGACTTCGCGAGAACATTAAGTCCAAACTCGCCGACGGGTATCTCAATAATCCGCGTGTGGCGATCGAAGTCTTGAATTACCGGTCGTTCTTTGTCCATGGTGAAGTCCGCAACGGCGGTGAATTCAAATACAAAGTCGGCACTAGACTTAGAGATGCTATTGCAACTGCCGGTGGCTACACCTATCGCGCGGTCCACGATCATGTCTTGGTGACCCGTGAAGGTCGCCGCGAGATCCGCATCAATCTTCCAACCGATGCACCTGTTTTACCTGGTGACAATATCCGCGTTCCGGAACGCTTCTTTTAATGGGTGGGGCTCTTGTCCTAGGTACCAACCCAAGAAAAGGCCCTGAAACACATCAAACTTTTGAGATGCATATCCCACACGCAAGCAGCGCGGGTGGTGAACTTCGTATTAGTCTCGCCACCCTATCGACGATCGCAATAGTTGCACTAACAACAACATGCCTCGTTGAGCCAGCAAACGCACTTGACCTTGACGGTACTGACGGTCTCAACACAGAAACCGTCGCCAGTCGGGAACGTATTAAGGACTGGGATAATATCAAACAATACGGAGCCGAACGTGTCTTAGAAGACCGCGACCGGCAACACGTTGCTGCTGAAGGCGTTCGCGCTGGCAGTTACTTAATTTTCCCATCCGCGGATGCGAATGTCATTTTTGATGATAACATTTTCAATCGTGATGCCGACAAGCACTCCGATATCAAGTTTGAACTCGCTCCCGAAGTTCAATTTAATTCCCGCCTGCCTCGCCATGCGCTTAACTTTTCGCTGAACGGAAAGCTGGTCTCATATCTCGAAAACACAGAACAAAACTATGAAAACATCGGTGCAACCGTTGGTGGAGCCTTGCACTTTGATCATGCGCACACACTTTCGGCCAGCATTCTCTCCGAGCTTACCCACGATGAGCGAGGTAGCATCACAGCCCCTAAATCGGCTCTTGGTCCGATACCCGTTTTTCACAATCGGATTAGTGCCGGAATAACCCGCGATGTGGGTCGGTTGTATGGGACGGTTTATGCAACAGCTGAAACCTTTGATTACAAAGATGTTCGCGCCGTTGACGGTAGCATACTCGATCAAGACACCCGCGACACAGAGATTTACAGTGCCCAACTGCGCGCCGGCTATCGTTTCTCACCGGGCTACGACTTCATCTCAAAGGTTCGGTTGCTGCGCCAATACAATACCGGATTTGGCAACCAGTCGATGGATTCCCACGGCTACGAAGCTGTTGGTGGGCTTGCCTTTGAGACAAACCCACTGCTGCGATGGCGCGTGGTTGGCGGTGTTGGTTTGCGAGATTTCGATGATCCAGCACTCGACAATATCCTGACAACCCTTGCCGAAGCACAGATGCAATGGTTGCCAACGCAACGCATGACCATCACCGGTAAATTAAAACGAGAGATTATCGATACCGTCAGCGCGGAAGATGGGGGACGTGTTGAGACATCACTGTCTGGTCGTGTTGACTACGACATCTACAACAATCTCGTCTTGAGCGTAGGTGGCAGCTACAGCCAAGCTGAATTCTTTGGGACAACCCGCGAAGATGATGCGCTCACCGGCAAGATTAGTCTGAATTACTTTCTAAATAAAAACTGGCTGTTCACCTTTGCATACGAACATGAGTTCCGTGATTCGACCCAAGACATCTTCGATTCATCACGTAACCGATATCTCATCGGCGCGAAAATGAAGTTTTAACCAAAGACGGCCGATGCAGAACGATCAATCATACAGCGATGACGACGAGGAAGCTGGCGGCGCCATTAACGTCGACCGCATCCTTTATGCCGTGCGCAAGCGCTGGCGTATGATTGTTGCCATCGCCATCCTGGCCACCGTTATGTCGGTCGGGATCGTGTTGTGCCTACCATTACGGTACGATGCGTCTGCAATTGTCCAAATTGATCCTCGCAAAAAAACGATCTCAGACCTCGACGGCGTTCTTGCCAACCTCAAAGCAGATGGCGCTGTGGTCGATAGCGAACAGGAGATCATTCGCTCACGACGGATCGTGTTGCGTGTGATCGATGTCCTAAATCTCAGAAATGATCTGGAATTTACAGCACCTTCCCTTCTGCAAAAGGTCACAGCTTGGTTTGGTTTTGGCAAAGAAAAAAAGAAAAAGGGGTCGGAAGTTCGAAATGCCGAAACAAACCAAGATCCAATCGCAAGCCTCCTTGGCCCAGAAAAGTTAGGGCGTACGAACCCCGAAGCAGACGAAATTGCTGTTTCCTTTTTGCGCCGCCTTAAGGTCACCCGCATTCGCAAAACCCTTTTGATTAATATCCGTTTTTCATCCTCTGACCCCGTCAAGACAGCGCGAATTGCGAACACAATCGCCGAAGTATATCTCAACGAACAAGTCGCAGAAAAACAGCGCGCAGCCGGCATTGCGACAAAAGCCCTGGAAAACAAATTAACGGAACTGCGCTTCAAACTGGCAGATGCCGAACGCAAGGTTGAAGAATACAAAGCCCAAAACAACATTTTCAATTCCGAAGGCCAAATTCTCTCTGAAAAACATTTGGCACGCCTACAAGAACAATTGGTAATGGCGCGCAACACAACCGCCGAAGCGCGTGCCAAATACGTGCAAGCCAGAGAGCTACGCGAGCAAGGTCTCTCCAACAATGCGATTACCGACGTGTTGGAAAGCAACACTGTCCGTTTACTCAAAGAACAGCTTGGAAGCGCATCGCAAAAATATGCTGAGTTGAGAACCAAATATGGCAACCGACATCCGTCTATCAAGAAGGCACGGGCTGAGCTTGATGATGTGCAACGGCGACTGAGTGCGGAAATATCGCGCCTCGTCGAGAATCTGGAAAACAAATATGAGATCGCGAGTCAGCGTGAAGTTGACTTGAAGTCAAGTTTGCAAGATTTGAAGACGCAGCAAGTTAAAGAGCGCAGAGCCGGCGTCAATTTAATGGACCTCGAACGCGAGTCTTCAACGACCAAGCAGCTTTATGAATCTCTTCTCGCCCGCTACAAACAAACAAGCGAAACACAAACCTTGCAGTTGCCTGATGCCCGAATTGTTGAGCAGGCAGACGCACCTCTATATCCCGCTTCGCCAAAACGCCGCCGCTTGGTTTTGGTTGCAGCTATCGCCGGCCTTGTTGTCGGCTTGATACTGGCGCTGGTGTTAGAGTTTGCCACCCTCGGTTTGGGCCGCCCAGAAGATGTTGAACAAGTCTTTGAGCTCAATCACCTATCGTCCTTGCCCCAAGTATCATTCGGCAACAACGAAGTCTTTGATCCATTGCAAGCCGTTCGTCTTGTCATAAAAGAACCAACCGGTTCTTTCGCCGAATCCGTGCGCGGTGTGCGGCGGGAAATTGACATCAATCGACCAATTCAAGGGGGCCCCAGTGTCATTCTCATTGCTGGCAGCTTGCCCGGTGAAGGCACCAGCATGACGGCATCAAATCTCGCGCATCATTATGCGATGACGGGCAACCGGGTGTTGCTGATTGATGCAGATTTGCGATTCATGGGTCTGTCACGCCAGCTCGCACCAGCGCGCCGCGTTGGCCTTGCAGATATTCTTGCCAATGGTCAACGTCCGGAAACGGCCATTCTGCGTGACACAACAACAGAATTACATTTTATGCCTGCCGCCGGCACGACGAGCCTCGCAACACCGAGCCCCGAGCTTCTTGCAGGTCCTCGCATGGCGGCAGCTCTTAAATATTTGAAGTCTCAGTTCGATACGATCATTATTGACAGCCCACCACTCCTACCTGTGTTTGACGGCCGCATCCTTGCTGACTACGCCGACCAAATCTTGTTTGTCACGACATGGCGAAAAACACCGAAACAATTGGCAAAGCGTGCACTCAAGACAATTCAGGTCAACCAACAAAAAATACTCGGTGTGATCGTTAATCAGGTTGCTCAAGATATTGTCGATGACAGTCGCGGAATTGCCTACCGGCCACAAAGTGTTTCTAATTTTAACGATCGCGTTAATAGGACTGAACAAAAAGTTAACCCGTATACCAAAGCTGCTTGACGACAAATGGTTTGTGAACAATTTCATTCAGCTAATTTTTAGATAGTTTATATAGAGTTTGACCATCAGTAAGCAAAACGCCCAAAAAGCGTTCAGCGCGTCTAAGGTCATCCAATGTCAGCAAGCACCACAAACGTAACGACAAGTGATGCCGCAACACCATGCGGCAATCCCACAACTTACAAACCATTAAAGCGGCGGTGGTCGCGTCGGGTCGCATCAGATCTTGTTGGGGCCGGTGATAGCGTTGCCATTATTATCGGCGCTATTTTACCCGCCGCGATATATCAATACTATGGTGGCTTGCAAGCTGACTGGGCACTCATCATCCAATCTGCGGTGGCGGCGACCGTTGTCTTTCTCCTGTGCATGAAGTCATGGGGTATGTTCGATCTCAATCGTATGCATGACTTTCCCGTGTATCCTGAACGGATCTTGACGTCACTTATCCTCGCACTTCTCCTCGTCGTCGGCCTTGGGCTGCCGAAAGCCATTGAAAACAACCATCTATGGGTTTGGTATGCTGTGTGGAGTTCGGCCAGCTACACCTTGCTCCTGGGCAACCGCATCCTCGCGCACTTCATCCTCGGAAAAATGACAGCTCAAGGCGCGTTTAACCAACGTGTTGCCGTGTTCGGTGCTGGCCCGATCGCGCGCCGTTGCCATGACTTCCTCGCCAACCCCGCATTAGCGATCCGATTCGTTGGCGTCTTTGATGATCGCATGGGCGAAGATCGTATCAACCCTGAAGGATTGGAAGTTGCCGGCAAACTAAACGAACTCATCGAAGCAAGTCGGCGCAACGAGATCGATCAGATTATTGTCGCGCTGCCTCAGCAAGCCGACAGCCGAATTCAAAACATCGTCGACAAACTGAAGCAACTCCCCGTTAGCATTCACATTGTCACACACATTTCATCCGACCTTTTGGCGAAGAATGCTCCAACTCACAAGGTTTCCAGTATCGGGCCTGTCGGCCTGCTTGACGTCAAGAGAAAACCGTTGGCTGACTGGGCTCCATTCGTCAAACGCGCAGAAGATGCCATACTTGGAACTTTCTTCTTTGTCTTAAGCTTGCCATTCTATCCAATAATCGCAGCCTTTATTAAATTGGAGAGCAAGGGGCCTGTTGTATTCAAACAGCACCGGCGCGGTTTGAACGGAAAAGAAATTGAAGTCCTTAAATTTCGCACCATGACTGTCATTGAAACGGGGTCTGATGTGAAACAGGCGGCAAAAAATGACCCGCGGATAACACGCGTTGGCGCATTCCTTCGCCGCCTTAGCCTCGATGAATTGCCACAACTTTGGAACGTTGTTCGTGGTGAAATGAGCTTGGTTGGCCCGCGTCCTCATGCCCTCGTACACGACGAGGAATACAGCAAGATTATTGAGCAATATGCCAACCGGCACCAAGTTAAACCTGGTATTACAGGGCTAGCACAAGTCTATGGTTTCCGCGGTGAAACATCGACGCCGGGTAAAATGGAAGGCCGCATCGACATGGACATCAAATATATTGATGCCTGGTCATTATGGCTCGATCTGAAAATTATTTCCCGCACATGGTGGGTCGTACTTTCTGGAAAGAATGCGCACTAGAGCAAATGCAATTCGGTATGAGCAGGTTGGCAGATCTAAGCCTCTCATCCTGCCCATACGACCGACCAGATTGCACATGCTCATACCGGTAAGAACATGTAAATGAAACGTGCAGCAAAGATAATGGCACCCCTACCGATCATCATCCTGGTGATCAGCTTCTTGTGCCCAACTGAGCTTTCACTGCACATTGGCAGCCTCAGGCTTCCTCCCCATCGTGTCGCCTTGTTACTCCTTTTGCCACTGGCGTTGATGCGCATTCTATCTCGCCCCGATATTCATATCAAAAGCTTCGACATCTTTTTCATCCTGTTCAACGTCTGGACGGTGGTTGTATTCACCTACAACGAAGAGGGACTAGCAGGCTTTATCTTTGGCGGTTCACTCGCACTCGAAAGCCTGGGCGCTTACATGATCGCACGCGCCTGGATCCGTGACCTACCAACCTTCCAAGCTTCACTGCGCGTCATCGCATTGGGCGTGATTACAGCGGCTCTATTTGCCATGCCCGAGACTTTTCTTGGCAAAACCTTTACGCACGACTTTCTTGCAAAAGTCACAGGTTATTATCATCCCACCGGCACAGAAACCCGCCTCGGTTTGACCCGTGCATACGGCACCTTCGACCATCCCATCCACTACGGCACATTCTGCGCTGGCTTATTGGCCCTGTTCTGGTTCGGCGAACGCCGCGTTGGCGGTAAACGAAAGAAAGCTGCCTTATTGTTTGGGGCAACGTTTCTCGGACTTTCTTCCGCGCCCATTCTCTGTCTAATTCTGCAAACCAGTTTGATCACATGGGAAAAGATTTCGCGCGGCATCGCTTCAAGAGTCTCACTTACTTTGGCGTTGTTGTCTGTCCTTTACATTGGCGCATCGTTGATCAGCACGCGATCTCCAATTGCATTTATTGCGACCGGCATGACGCTCGATCCTTGGACGGGATACTATCGCCTCAAGATTTGGGAACATGGGATGGAGAACGTGTGGGCAAACCCATGGTTTGGAATTGGCCTCGGCGATTGGGAACGACCATGGTGGATGGTATCCTCAACGGTCGACGCGTTCTGGCTCGTGATTGCCATGCGCGGCGGCATACCGACATTCTTGCTGCTGGCAGTTGCGATTGTTTTGATCACACGCGCGGTTGTCAAAAACCAAAGCAAGCTTGCCGATCCGACAGCACGACGTCTTGTAGCCGGCTGGCTAATTTCGTTGATTGCTCTGAGCTTAATCGGCTGTACGGTGCACTACTGGAACGTCCTGCATTCCTATTACTTCTTCTTCGTCGGATTGGCGGGCTGGCTTGCTGATCCGAGAAAAGTCTCTTTGAAAAGCTACGCAAAACGTCGCCAACAAAGAGGCAAATCACAAAAAATGCGACCGCGTGCACCACCTCGACCAGCCACCCAACACCCATCGCAACCACCGTTGTGGCCACAGCCGGGCTACGGACCAGCACTTGCGTAAGGGTGAAAATTTAGTTCCAGTGAATTACTTATGACCAACGCGCTTCACCAATCAAACTCGGAACACGAGGCGACTTATTGTTTGGACGTAAACACCTGTGGAACTAAGCTGCGAAACTATCGGGTTTAAGACTTTCAGAACGCTTGCACCCAGCACACTTTTTATGACCGCTCGAACATTTAGATTTGGCCGATTTTAAAATTGAAATCTCAACCATCTTATTGAAAATTAACTCTGCTTTCGCATCCCAGCTTTCGCCTGCGATGCGCTGACGGGCCAAGAGAGGCGAATAATCGGCCATCAAAGCATGGCGAAGTTTCAGCGCAAATGTTTCTGCATCGTGAGCGACACAGACAAGGTCTCGCCAAGGCTCAAGTGCTGGAAAATCAGTCGTCACGACAGGGCGTCCGACGGCAAGGTATTCTTTCAACTTGATCGGATTACAGGCCTTGATCCACTCACTCTTGTTCCACGGCATAATCAAGGCATCCATCGCTGCCATATAGCTTGCAATCGCATCGTAGGGTTTGCGGCCAAGCAACGTGACATTGTCCAAACCACACCAATCGGATGGCAATGAACACCCTCCAACCAGAACAAACTGAACATCTGGCATCGCGCCTGCAACTTTGAGAAATAAATCCGGATCGAAAGTGTGATGATCAATGCCGCCAATAAACCCAACGCGTGGATGGTCCATGAACATCATTTCCGAAGGCCCGTTTTTAGGGCTATCACCAGCTTCAACAAAGGCGTCAAAGTCAACTCCATGCGTCACAAGCAGGCCTTGCTTAACCTGACTGTTTTCTTCTTCTTTCAAATGATCAGCAGAATAAACAACCAAATCGGCCTGCGCTTTCAACTTGGAAATCTGTGCCGTCAGTCTTTCAGGGTTGCCTTCGGGAAAGGCTTCAAAACGGTCGGTGCGTTGTAGAACCATTGCAACATGATCGATTTCATCGACCAACCGGGCACCTGTTGGACAGTGCATCCACAACAAAGGTTTCTTAATTCCAGCTTGCCGCGCCATCATTCGAACTTGCGGTGCAAGTGCCCAATTTGACAGCTTCTCACCCCGGCCACCTGGCAGTACGAGCGGTGAGGTAACCCAGAAATTATTTTCAACGCGTACCACACCGCGCGCAAAACTCTTTGCCTTACGCGCGATCCGCGCGAAAAATGCTTTGTCTTGAGACGGCTTTGGCATTCGCACGCCAAGGGAATTGACGAATAAAACCGGACACTTCTTGGCAATTCGACGCATGATCTGGAAGTCGAAGTGTCCGCGGTTATGATACCACCAGTCTTCCCCGCCAATGCAGATGATTCCATCGAATGCAACGTGTTGCATATCCATTGCCATAACATCTCCCCCAGCGGTCATAGTCTTTATCCTTGCTTCAATTGAGCATTGTTCGGCGTATTGAAGCCGGCAAATCCGCCTACACAGCTGCTTCGAATGCTACGGCCTGCATTGTCTTCACTTGGCGTTAAGCATTCGTTGCAGGGATGACAGTTTTTTTACACGCCCAAAGCCTTATTTAACTGCCGCTTAGGTTGATGATTGTAGGTTCATCGCATCGCACCCTTGTTTCGACAGGCAAGTGCGACGTAAAACTTGGGCTGGGGGCAGGTTTGCATCGCGTGATGAACGATCACACAAACATCGAAGTTTCAATCATTATCGTAAGTTACAATACTTGCGAAATGACACTGGATGCATTGCGGTCAGTGACAACAGAAACTCATACCCCAACCTATGAGTTGCTGGTCGTTGATAATAATTCCAGTGATGGCTCTGCCGAGGCAATTGCCAAACATATTCCCGAAGCCAAGCTCTTTGCGCTGGAGGAGAATATCGGTTTTGCTGGCGCGAATAATCTTGCAGCAAAAAAAGCGCGCGGGCGCTTTATCTTATTGCTAAACCCCGACACGGTTGTCCTAAACGGTGCTATTGAACACGTCATAGAGTTCGCCAAAGCCAATATGGAAGCTAAAATTTGGGGCGGGCGCACTGTCTATGGTGACGGCAATCTCAACCCCTATTCCTGCTGGGGGCAGATGACACTTTGGAACACATTCTGCCGCACAACAGGGTTAGCTGGCATCTTTCCAAAAAGTGAGTTTTTCAATTCTGAAACATATGGTGCTTGGCCGCGCGACATCGTACGCCACGTTGATATTGTCACGGGTTGTTTCTTTCTTATCGAACGCAATTTCTGGAACGAACTCGGTGGCTTCGACCCGGCCTTCTTCATGTACGGTGAAGAAGCTGATTTGTGTTTGCGTGCAAAAGCCGTTGGTGCCCATCCACTGATCACGCCTAAAGCCACGCTTGTCCACTATGGCGGAGCATCAGAGAACACCCAATCAGGAAAAATGATCAAACTGCTGGCCGCCAAGGCAACTTTAATCAAGCGTCATTTCCCATCGCATCAGGTGCAGCTCGCCCTAGCACTTCTACAGGCATGGCCATTGTCACGCTGGCTCGTACTACGCCTGTTTGCAATGATGCCCGGGGGTGGGCATCACCTTGAAACGGCCAAAACCTGGCATGCCGTTTGGCAACAACGTGAAAAATGGAAATCAGGCTGGTCGTTGGATCATAGAGACAAACCAACAAACAACAGTTCTAACGTGACGTCTCTTTCGACCAACGTTGAGACGACTGCCGCCATATACTAATGAGTTCTTAAAGGACCAAGACATGCAACTAAACCTGACACCTGCTTTGGCAAAATGCCATACCGCATGTTCACAAGAACACGGGCCCATCGCCTATACCATCGGCACACTCGTCAACAACCGTGAGATGTACGATGCACTGGTTGCCTCTTTTGTCGCCAACGGTTTTACAGAAAATGATTGCGAATACCTCTTCATCGACAACACGGGCGACAATCAAACCTGCGCTTATCGCGGCCTTGATGCTGTTTTAAATTCAGCACGTGGTCGCCATGTTATTTTATGCCACCAAGATGTTATTCTACTCGACGACAACCGCGCTGTTCTTGATGCTCAGCTTGATAATTTAACAAAGAATGACCCCAATTGGGCACTTGCAGGTAACGCTGGTGGCGTGACACCTGGACAACTGGCGTTGCGCATTACTGACCCTCACGGCGATGATCAACATGTCTGTGAATTACCGACCCGCGTCATGAGCTTGGATGAAAACTTCATTATTGTTCGGTCCGAGTCACGACTTGGCTTTTCGCATGACTTGAGCGGCTTTCATTTCTATGGTGCCGACATCTGCCTTCACGCGGATGTCATGGGACGCACCGCCTACGTCATTGACTTCCACTTGAAAC
This sequence comes from Hyphomicrobiaceae bacterium, assembly GCA_050633705.1. Lineage (GTDB taxonomy): Bacteria > Pseudomonadota > Alphaproteobacteria > Rhizobiales > Hyphomicrobiaceae > JAJFHI01. Next base: position 238,627 of record JBOEGZ010000005.1, read on the forward strand.
ATCTCTCTGGTGGCTTCAAGGATCAAATGTTTGAGGACATGAAATTCCTATTCCAAAAAAAATGGTCTCGTGCGATGGCACCGCGCTGGCTTCAAACCACGTGCAGTCTAATGCGCCTTACCGGTGACCCTGTCGGCCAACTAGCAAGCCAAATCACAACGCGGCCATATGCGAAATTCAAACGTATGATGACCCATGACGGTGGGTGGTCTGGTAAAAGTGAACAAACTGCTGAATTGAAAAAAGCCCAACAGGCAAATGCAAACCGCTAGCACCCATACTGACAAGAACCTGGCCCAGCGCATAGCAGGGCAAAGCGTTTTTTTGTTTGCCGGGTTCGGTGCTGCCCAGGTGTGTTCTTTTGCTCGCAACGCAATCATCGGGCACTGGCTGTCGAAGGGGGACTTCGGCATTGCCGCGACAATAACATTATTGTTGCAACTTCTCGAAACGATGAGCGACTTGGGGGCTGATCGTCTTATTATTCAAGCCGACGATGGTGACGATAAAACGCTGGTTGGCACGGCCCACGCCACACTGATTGCTCGCGGCGTCATTACTTCGGCCATGTTGTTTCTATTCGCAGCGCCATTATCAGCATTTTTCGCTATCCCTGACGCAAAGTGGGCATTCCAGGTGGCGTCCCTTGTTCCATTGATTAAGGGATTTATGCATCTCGACCCTCGGCGTTTTCAACGCAGACTGGAAAATCGACCCCACCTTGCCGTTGAAACTGCACCTCAAATTATTGCATTGATCGCAACAATTCCGGTACTAACGCTCTTTCCAAGCTACCAAGCCGTGTTGTGGTTGGCATTAATGCAAGCGATTTTAGCTGTTGGCGTTTCACATGGTTTCGCCGAGCGGCGCTATCACACGGCATGGGACCCCACAAAATTTTGGCGCCTGTTTAAGTTTGGCTGGCCAATCTGGGCGAGTGCATTTCCATTGATTGCCGTCTACCAAGGCGATCGCATCATTATTGGTCATCTCCTCGGCATGGAAGCGTTGGCCGGTTACACAGCCGCCTTCATGACGGCAATGGTTCCCGGTCTCATTGCTGGGAAAGTTGGCAATGCTCTGATGCTGCCCCTACTCGGACGGAAAAAACATAACGAGCAAGAGTTTCGTTCGCTCTATATGCTTTTGACAGAGGCCACCGTTGTTGTCGCCGCGGGATATCTATGTGTCTTTTTAATTGCCGGCGAACAAATTTTACCGCTGGCGTTTGGCGAAAACTATACCGGACTAGGTACTGTGATCGCATGGCTCGCATTTATGTGGGCTATACGAATGGTTCAAGCCGTACCTGGTATGGCACTCATGGCAAACGGTGAAACGCGACCTCTTTTGGTGGCCGGGATCATCCGGGCGGCTGGTATTGTGTTTGTGCTGTGGGCAGCCACTCAAGGTTATGGCCTGGCTGGAATCGCAGCAGCTGGTTGTGGCGCTGAACTCGCATCATTACTCTACATAACACTAAGAGTAGGACGCGACCGTCAAAATATGAAAACCGGTTTTCTCGCTCGCACGAGCCTACTGATGGCCGTCGCAGCGGGCGCATTGTTCACTTCGCATTTAATTGGCGCACAAAGCGCGATGGCGGTGATCAGTCAAACAATCGCAATTGCTATGGTCGTTTGCAGCTTACTTTTATGTGTGTTGCCATTGGGGCGACTAACTTGGTCGAAACTCCAGACGCTTCGAAACACCGCAACATCATAAGTGACAGGACATCTTGTCAACGCGTGATATTGTTTTTCAAGGTTACCGGACAATACATCTGCAATATTTTGTATCCTCAAACTTCCCCAGATTTCCTCGCACGTCTCCAACATGCATCCAGCACTTGGACCCTCCCGCGCCGTAAACCGCGAAAAAACACCTCAACGAAGTCTTCGCCGAGGTGCCAAATTTGATTGAAATTTCGTGGAAATTTATGTCGGAATTTAAACCCTACAAGTTTGACTGCACCGCAGGAAGGCCAGCCGGCGCTTGAGGCCTCGGTTGCTTTGCGCCATGAAGTGCTTTTTCATACGCTGCAAGCAAACGTCCACGTTCTTCATCCCATGACAACAAACGTTTTGCGCGGTCTTTTCCGTTTTCTGCCAGCTCGCGATGAAGCTCTGGCTCATCCAACAAACGCAAACTCTGACGGGCCAATGCTTTGGGATCGTTGTCGCCAGCATAAAGTGCTGCGTTCCCACCAACTTTGCGACCTTCGATCAGATCAAACTGAACGAACGGGATTCCCAAAGTCATATATTCGAAGACCTTGTTCATCGAGATCTTGTCATTGTAGGTGTTTTTCGGGTCCGGAATAATTCCCACATCAAACGCTGACAGGGCCTGCATCAGCGGCGCACCGGACAAAAAGCCTGTAAAGCTAATATAATCAGCCACACCAATTTCTGCGGCTTGGCGCTTTAGGTTTTCCAGTTCCGTGCCTGAACCAACTATTACGCAATGGACATCATCGCGGCCTTGCTTGTAAACAATCTCGGCCATGGCATCGACGAGCAAATCGACACCGTCTTGAGCACCCATGATCCCGATATAACCCAGCAGGTGTTTGCGGCCATGTTTTAGCGCATTGTTTGGTTGGGTTCTCTGAAAGCATGAAAGATCAGGAATTGAACGGACAATGTAAACATCGTCTGCATCCATTCCGCCGCGTTCAACAGCTATGTCTTTAAACGTCTCATTGGTTGCAATCGAAACATCGGCGGCACAAAACGTCCAACGCTCAAGCTTTGTGAGCAAAGAATGGAAAACACCACGACGACCGAATTTTGCTTCGTACAATTCTGGATTGATGTCGTGGTGATCAAAGATGAATGGCTTGCCAAAGAGATATTTCCAAAAGCCTGCAATAATGAAGATCAAGTCAGGAGGATTGCAAGCCTGAACACTGTCGAAGCCAACCTTGAAATATACTTTTATAGAGAGAACGAATTCCCAAAAAAGTGCCATTGAGTATTCAAGCGCATACCCCAAAGCCCCATCGGCCTCAATTGGCAGCGGATGGCGAAAGACGTGAATGTCCTCTAACAGCTCATAACTCTGTATGTATTTGCCGCCCTTGGGACAGATAACTGAGACCGTGAAGCCCGCATCACGCAGCGTACGCGCTTCCTGCCAGACGCGCCGATCTAACGGCACCGTCAAGTTCTCAACAATAATCAACACACTCTGTTTCGTCGCCACGCGTCCCACCATTATTCTTGTTTAAGCGGTTGTCTTTTGTCGCAACACACCTGTCACCCCACGGGCGACTATCCAAGAAAGAGGTAAAATAAGCCGTGACAAACATGGCTGATGGAACACGAGTGATTGTCCCAAATTGGAACATGCAATCCAATCACGCCCAACAATTTGGGAAAATAGGAAAACGGTCCGTTACTTGCTTTCAATTTGCCTATTGCGACAAAGGCAAGACGCAACGGGAAAACTGCCGAGTCCCTCAACAAGGCAATTTCAAAGCTGCAAGCATCCTGTCCGCGCGCACGACAAATATTGATGTTCGGAGATTTAGCAAATGTATCGCATTCCGCGGCCTCATCCTTGGCCACCCACGATCGACCTAACGACAGTTCGCGAAACGATGCTGTACATGCATGACGACATGAGGCGCGTTCCAGGATTGGAAAAAGCAGCCCGCGCCATGAATGATGCTATCAAAGAAATCGATCTGGCCGAGCGGACAATGCAACGCGAACAAAATCTCAGTCCGATCGCCGCGAAATTCATGCCGAGTCGGATTTTCTAGAAAGCTGACAACTTAAGGCGGCATCCAATACTCAAGCTCCAATTCCCCAGCGTTTAGAATTCGATCTCGACACTCCACTTGAGCGTTGCATCAGGCGTATTTTCGTTAACACCAAACAACACGCCCGTACCGATACTGACAGCAACCTGATCAGGCTCCCCGCCATCGTTGGCGTCAACCTCGTCGCCCACGCTGACCATGCCATTGTCCGTGCGAAGCTGTGAAAGCGGGCTTGGTCCGGCATCGAAGGCATAATAGACAATTGGGCCTAAGCGGTGTTGGTTAAAATCACCAAACAACTCCTGCGGTTCGCGCCGAGTCCCACTATTTCCGAGACGGTCAATCGTTCCGTAAGCTTCCAACGCAAAAGTCCAAGTCTCAGATGCCTTGTACATGAGTTGGCTGGCATAAAAGAAGTCCCACTTGGCATCTCGCTCAGCCGCATCACCGGCGAAAAAATGCACAAATGTCAGATTTGTCGTCGCGGTCCACGGGCCGTGTTCGAATTGAACTATGGGCCCAAACACGATTGATTGGGGTTCGGAACTCTCAGTTGGATACTGATATTCAACCAGCGCTCCGAGCCCAAGCCCACCTTGCTCTGGCACAGGAACTGCTACGAAGACGCCCTCTAAGGCAACTTCTTCTAAAACCAACGCGTCGAATGCATCGGCCATTGCTAGCGAAGACGGTTCTTCGATCCGCTCCTTTTCAAACTCAATACCAACACGCGTGCGAAAGAAAGTTGTAATACCAAACTCAAGTTCGAGAGCATGGCGTTGACGCACAACTGTGTTCTCATCGAATTCAAATTCACCAGGTTCTTCGGCAAAAACTTTGCGGCGCGGCTGGCCAAATGAATGAGCATTTTGACTCTGGAATTCAACGCCACCAACCTCAACTTCAAGATCCTTAATCTCGAATTGATTGACTGCCGGCCCACCAGCCCATGCTGTTGTAGCTCCAACAAACAAACTCGCCGCGACGGCACCTATTAATATGCTTTTCAATGACGAAACTTCTTTGTCGCGCACCCTGCAAATCCCCATTTATCCGCAAACTAGGCACACGCCACATTGCAGTTACAATTTATAATTGATTCTTGAGCCCAACGCCCATTTTATTGGATCTAGCAGCGTTACTCGGCGCTGTGTTCCAATCGAGAGACACCCAAACCAGTTGCAAAATGAAGGACAAAGACCGTCTGGTCCCGAACGTCTAAACAAAATTCAACAAATTCAATAACTCGACAGCCGTAGTCATTTACCAATAGTTATCTACCTTCAACTAGGCTCTGAGGCATAGATTCACTCGAATTGCGAAAAGAGCCATGCTTAAAGGAGCTCCCGGAAAATCTTCAGAGTACGCGTTAATGAACGAATACTCGTCACTACTTGGTGACGCGGTATTACGTCATCGCGCGAGAACGGCTGAACATTCTGCGCGGATTGAGACCGAGCTGGCCAACAAAGTGAAGTCGGAATTCATCTCCAACATGAGTCATGAGCTGCGCACGCCGCTCAATACGGTTATCGGTTTCTCCAAAATTCTTGCTGAGCAAGAAAACCGAGCTCTCCCTCAAGAGGAAGTGATTGAGTACGCCAGCTTGATTCGAGATGCCGCCAGCCATCTTCTGGCAGTTCTCAACGACATTCTCGACATTTCGAAAATTCAAAGTGGGCGCTACACGCTGGACGCGCAGGAAGTTCGCATTGACGAAGTCATCCTCGAAGTCCTCGAAGGTATGAACGAAGCAGCATCCGATGCTGGCTTAGAAATTACCCGTCGCTTCCCTGTCGACCTACCGACCGTTCGTGGCGATCGCCGTAAACTTCAACAGATTTTCTCGAATATTTTATCCAATGCCGTCAAGTTCACCCACCAAGGAGGCCAGATTCTTGTTGAATCCTCTCGCCTACAAGATGGTGGAGTCATTGTTCGTATAAATGATACTGGAATTGGCATGAGCAATGAAGAAATCGAAGTCGCGCTAACACCATTTGGTCAAGTTGACGGTTCGCGTGCCCGTTGGCGCGAGGGTACCGGGCTTGGATTGCCGATTGCGAACTCACTGGTTGAGCTCCATGGCGGTCAAATCAAAATCCAGAGTGAAAGAGAACGCGGCACAGAAGTACTCGTTACGTTTCCATCCAGACATGCTGTTTCTGTGGCTCAAGGCCGTGACGCATTGATGGGCAACGACATTTAAAACAGTAGACAAATAGATACCCCAGGGGGCAATTGTGGAAACTCAAACCGCAGCTTCAAATACGCAAGCCACTGCAATGAATGTCGACCAAACCATTGGTCGCATTGTCTCGGTGACCGGTTCAAAAGCAATTGTATTGCTCGACGGTTCTACCCAAGGGCAACCAGATACGATTACCGATCGTCCAGAGATGGGAACTCTGCTGGCAATCGATACAAGCCGCACTGTCGTATTGGCCATCGTGTCTGCATTGAGTGTTCCTGTTCCTGCCCAACGCGAAGGCGAGTCCGAAATATGGATTGCAGAAGTTGGTCTTGTTGGTGAACTTTGGAAAGCTACCGACGGCACACCTGCTTCCTTCAATCGTGGCGTATCCATTTATCCAGCCCTTGGCGATCGCTGTCATATGGCAGGAAACTCTGCGTTACACATGGCCTTCTGTGGCGAGACAGATTCGAGCGTCCGTGTTGGTGCAATTCGCCAAGACGCATCCATCCCGGCAATGGTCCGTGTCGATGATTTGCTTGGCAAACACTTTGCAATTCTCGGGACCACCGGCACAGGAAAATCCTGTACGACCGCGCTGATCTTGCGGTCTATCTTAAAACGCAATCCAGCCGCTCACATTGTACTTCTAGACCCACACAACGAATATTCAACCGCATTCAAAGAGTGGGGCGAGGTAATCAGCCCGCACGATATGCAGTTGCCATACTGGCTTTTGACGTTTGAAGAAATCGTCGAAGTCATTCTGGGAGACGAAGAAAAGTACAAAGCCGAAGTAGAAATTCTCCAAGAACTGATCCCGGTCGCGAAAGCCCGTTACAGTACTGGACGTGCAAACGAAAACCAGAAAATCCGCCGTTCAAGCACCGAAAACGGCCGTTATACTGTCGACACGCCAGTTCCCTACAGGATATCGGACCTTACGAGTGCCATCGATGAACGTATGGGCAAACTTGAGAACAAAAAAGATCTCTCACCTTATAAGAACCTTCGCAGTCGTATCGACATCATTACTCACGACGCGCGTTACGCCTTTATGTTTGGCTCGCTCACCGTTTATGATGGAATGGCACAGGTTCTCAGTCGCATTTTCCGCGTCCCGGTCAATAACAAGCCGATTACCATCCTTGAATTAACTGGTATTCCGATGGAAATCGTCAATGTCGTTGTGTCGGTTTTGTGCCGCATGACATTCGACTTTGCGATGTGGGGCGATGGTCAAGTGCCTGTAACGATCGTTTGCGAGGAAGCACACCGCTATGTTCCTGCTGACGACACTCTTGGATTTGCACCTTGCAAGCGTGCAATTGCAAAGATTGCCAAAGAGGGCCGCAAGTACGGTGCATCACTTTGCGTCGTGACACAGCGACCGTCTGAGATTGATCCGACAATTCTCTCTCAGTGCAACACAGTATTTGCCTTGCGCATGTCAAACGACAAAGACCAAGCGATCGTGCATTCGGCCGTATCGGACACAGGCTCTGGTCTATTAGAGTTTCTTCCTGCACTTGGGCAACGCGAAGCTATCGCTTTCGGTGATGGTGTCTCACTTCCAGTCCGCATAAAATTCGATGACCTGGGTGTAAATGAACTGCCACGATCATCAACAGCGCGCTTCACCGAACGTTGGCAAGCCTCTGAAGGTGATGAAGACTTCCTCGAAAAGGTCGTCGAGCGGTGGCGCTCTTCCGGCATGAATGCTTCACACGACAACAACGCAAATGTTGAAATGATGGCAGAGAGCATGGGAGAAATCGCCCAAAACGGAACACACGCACCGGCGACACCACAAGCTTCTATTCAAACGCCTCCACCACCGGCGGCATTGCGTCGAACCGCCCGACCTGTAGGCCAACCAAGTCAAATTGCACGTCCTGCACAGGCCCCCGCTCAAAGGGTACAGGCCACGGCACAAACTGCCGACGCCGATCCATATGCAGCCCAACCCAATTTCCCGGTGAACGCTTCAAACCAGGCCCCGCTACAGGCTGCTCCGCCTCCTCAAGCTGCACCACAACAGCCTTCGACAACAGAAAGGCTGCGGGCCGCGCATGCCGGCATTGGCGAGCAAGCTGCTGGTAACACACAAGCACGTAGTTCTGGTTCGCTCTTGCGCCGCAAGCCAGTTGAGCAGGCTGCTGCTGTGAATACACCTGTAGATTCACCAAAATCTGCGTCCTCGCTACAGAATTTACGCGACCGACTTCGCAAGCAAAGCTAAAACATCGCGTTATCGCTTTTAAATGAGAAGCGCCGCTGATCGAGATGATCAGCGGCGCTTCTTGCTTTCAATGCATTACAATAAATTTTGCGCGTCAGCTTGACTTGTCAGAAGGTCGGATTGGTTTTTCAGAGTGCAGCCCAACAACGCGTGGAGAATAGTCCGAAGTGGAACTTGAACCATCTGCATCAGAATCAGAGCGGGCCTTAAGTGTCTCAACCTCTTGCTCACTGCTTTCAACCTCCACGTCTTCACCGACAGTATTTTTCAAATGTTGGTAACGCCGCCACGCAAACGGGATTGTAAGCAAGTATAGTATTGTCAACCCAGTCAATGTCGGGAACGGATACGTCAACAGCATTGCAACGACTGTCACACCAACGATAAAGATCGGCAACACCCATTCGTTACGTATGCGTTCGCCGAGGAGTTTTCCAGAAAACGTTGGAACCGCTGATACCATCATGATGGCAATGATAAGCGTGTAAAACAATGCCACTCTTAAAAGTGCTGGATCATTGCGCACATCCCAACCAAGGTGCGACAAGAAAAACGGCAACAACACAACAATCGCGGCAGCAGGCGTTGGCATTCCTTGGAAGTAATTTGATTTCCACCTCGGCTGCTCCTCATCAAGGGCCGCGTTAAAGCGAGCTAAGCGCAACGCTGAAGCCAACGCGAAAATCATAACACAAATCCAGCCCAAACTTTTGAGATCACCCAACCCCCAAATAAAAATAAAGAAGGCTGGTGCGACACCGAAATTTACAAAGTCAGCGAGACTGTCGAGTTCGGCCCCAAATCGTGAAGAAGCTTTCAACAACCGTGCAACACGGCCATCGATCCCATCAAGGAATGCGGCAAACACAATGGCCAATAACGCCAACTCCCAACGCCCTTCAATCGACATACGAATAGATGTCAACCCAGCGCAGAGCCCAAGCAGCGTGAAGAAATTCGGCACCATCATCCGAACAGGAACACGTCTACGGCGGAATAAAGAGCGGCCACGGCGTCGCCGTGTCTCCTCTTCGAGTTTTGGAACAACCGGATCCACCTCACCACTCCTCAATTATTAACTCGCCATACCAAAGCGAATTCAATTCCGCCTAGCTGCGGCGCGCCTCTCGTTCGGGCTCGTCTGATTTTAAATCGGCAACAACAGTTTCACCACCGACGGTACGTTGACCAACCGACACCAAAGCTGTCTTTCCGGGCGGCAAATAGATATCGACGCGACTGCCGAACCTGATCAGGCCATACCGTTGACCAATTCCAACACTATCGCCCTCATGGACAAACGTCAGAATTCGTCGCGCGATTAGGCCCGCAATTTGTACGACAGCGATCTCATCACCAGATGAAGACTGAACGACCAAAGCCCGACGCTCGTTTTCCTCGCTGGCTTTGTCCGATGCAGCATTCACAAACGCTCCAGGAACATAGATCGATCGAATAATGCGCCCTGCAATTGGCGCGCGTTGAATGTGCACATCGAGCACGGAAAGAAACGCTGACACGCGAACGCGCGGTTCGTTACCAAGGCCAAGCTCGCTCGGCGGCACGACGGCTTCGACCTGTGTTATTTCGCCATCGGCTGCGGCAACAACAAGTCCATCACGTAACGGCGTGACGCGGTCAGGATCACGAAAGAAATAGGCGATCGCGAGTGCCAGTAGCACAAATATCCAACCCAATGGTTCCCAAATAAAAAGCCACAGGAAGAGTGCTGTACCCGCCGCCATAGCAATAAATTTGTGACCATCGCGGTGAACCGGAACCAGAACTCCAGCAATCGTTTCGAGTAATCCGTGTCCCTTCGCCAAGACAGGTATCCTTTTCAATCTATGTGCCTTACCAATCGAATAAGGCCAGTGTTTCAAGCGACCTAACGAGCGGCTTCGACAGCTCATTCATTTCTTCAGCAGCACCGCAACAAATCGCAAATCTCCTTGCGCATCTTCAACGCGCAACAAGATTGCCCGGCGACCGGACTGCTCTACCTTTTTGATACTTTCGGCAAGATCATTCAACGAAAATACAGACGCCTGGCCAGCTTCAACGATCACATCACCAACCTTGATATTTTTTCGCGCCGCAGGACCTGTCGGATCGACCTCGATCACCACCACACCTTTGACGTCTTTGCCCAAACGGAACTTTTTGCGCAAGGCGCCAGTTAACGATGACAACTTCAAGCCGAGAAGTTCACGCTCTTTTGGAGCCGGTGCCCGTTCCGTTTCTGGCCGTGGCGGTGGTGTCTTTCGACCCTCTTGCAAGCGCCCGACTTCAATTTGCAAGACCTTTTTCTCGCCCTTGCGAATAACCTCCACATCAACAGCTTTGCCAATCGGAGTTCGCGCAACAACGCGCGGCAAGCTCCGCATCGATCCGACATCCTTGTCGTTGAATTTCAAAATAACGTCACCTGGCAACAATCCACCAACGGCTGCTGGCGAATCCTGCGTGACATTCGCTACCAGTGCGCCACGCTGTTTTTCCAACCCCAAAGTTTCCGCAAGATCACTGGTCACTGATTGTATCTTCACACCCAACCAACCACGGCGCGTTTCACCATATTTGCGCAATTGATCAATAACATTGACCGCAATGTCGGAGGGCACAGAAAATCCAATTCCAATCGACCCGCCGGTGGGCGAAATGATTGCGGTATTCACGCCAACGACATCGCCATCCATATTGAACAACGGACCACCGGAATTGCCTTTGTTGATCGCCGCATCCGTTTGCAGGAAGTCGTCATAAGGGCCAGAGTTAATATCTCTCTGCTTTGCTGAAATGATCCCAACGGACACAGACCCACCCAAACCAAACGGGTTGCCGATCGCCATCACCCAGTCACCAACATTGATTTTTTCTGATGAACCAAATTTAACCTCTGGCAGCGGTGTTTTGGGGTCGACTTTCAACAACGCCAAATCTGTCTTGGGGTCACGGCCCAAAACCTTCACAACTGTCAGCTTCGTACCATCGTTGAAATTGACGACAATTTCATCTGCATCAGCGATGACGTGATTGTTTGTAACAACGAGCCCCTCTTTGCCATCAATTACAAAACCAGAACCGAGCGATGAGACATTGCGAGGCGCTTTTTGACGACCACCGCGGTCGTTGAAGAAGTCTTCAAAAAATTCTTCAAACGGCGACCCCTTTGGGACATTCGGCAATGGAATTCCCTTCGGTCCCCTGGCGACTTGTGAAGTTGAAATATTGACCACGGCATCGATTAATCGTGCAGCTAACGGCGCGACGGTTTCCGGTCCGCGTTGGGCCGCCGCCGGTAATATCAATTGGCAAAGACCAAAGACCGATAGCACGACAAGAAAGCCTGCTCGCGACAACAGGCCGACATGTTGGAGAGGACAATTGTTGTGGATCATGTCTTTCAAACCTTCAGACTACGATAATGCGCCGACGAGACACCTCAATATCGGCACGACTGTGAAAAATCTCCAACAGGTTTAGCGCGTCAAGAAGTGCAAAACTACCATCCTCGAGCAATCCAGACGATCAAAACTCCGATCGCCATTGAAGAAAGCCCGACAACACGCAAAGTGTTGCCGGGCGTTTTCGAGACTATTTGCAGCAACCGCATCGCGGCATCGGGCCAAACTGCCCAAAGCAGGCCCTCTATGACAAGAACCAATCCAAGGGCTGCGACAAGATCCTGCATTTCTTGCCTATTTCACTGTTATGGCGTCGCTGGCTTGCGGCCTGAAGCATTACCAAAGTAGCGGAAGAACTCTGAGTCTGGTGACAACAGAAGACGTGTGTCTTCTTTCTTCAGTCCTTCTTCATAAGCCTTCATTGAACGGTAAAATGCGAAGAAATCAGGATCCTTGCTAAACGCTTTTGCAAAAATCGCGTTCTGCTGGGCCTCACCTTCACCACGCAATTGCTCACCCTTATTGCGAGCCTCAGCACGGATCACCGTTGCACGCTTGTCGGCTTCAGCGCGGATGCGGTTGGCAACAGCTGCACCTTCAGCACGAAACTCTGCAGCTTCCTGCTTACGCTCAGTGTTCATGCGTTTGTAGATCGCTTCGGCGTTGGCTTCGGGAAGGTCGGCACGCTTAATGCGCACATCAACGATTTCAACACCAAGGCTCTTCGCTTTCTCATTCATTTGCGAACGAATTCTCGCCATTAGATCGGCACGCTTCTCGCGAACAACGTCGAGAAGCTCGGCATTACCAAGCGTCAACCGAATGGAGTCTTCCATGCCTTGCCCAAGCAGGCGTCGCGCGTTGGGCAAACTCCGAGCCGCGCGGTAAAACTGCAACGGGTCAACAATGCGAAAACGCGTAAAGGCATCGACCACAAGGCGCTTCTTACCAGCGACGTTGACTTCCAATGGTGGTGTGTCGAGATCAAGAATCCGCTTGTCGAAATACGTGACGGTATCGGCCACTGGCAATTTAAACTTCAGGCCAGGCGTTTGCTCGACCTTTTGAATTTTGCCAAAGCGAAACACGATAACTTGGTCTGTTTGTCGCACGATATAGGCAGACAGGTAGGCTGCAACGGCTGCAGTACCGAGTACAATTACGAGAAGTGCAGATAAAATGCGCATGACTTATTGCCCTCCCACTGTCTTTTTAGGACCAGTTAGCTCGTTGAGGGGGAGGTAGGGCACAACGCCGGACCCTCCTTTGCTGTCCAGAATAATTTTGTTTGTTCCCTTAAAAACGCGCTCCATGGTCTCGAGGAAGATCCGTTTGCGGGTCACTTCAGGAGCCTTGCGATATTCGTCATAGACCTTTTCAAAACGCACAGCCTCACCGGTTGCCTCATTGATGATGCGATCCCGGTAGCCTTCGGCTTTCTGCAAAATACGTTCGGCTTCACCGCGCGCAACTGGGACGACGCGGTTGGCATCAGCCAACGCTTCATTGCGCAAGCGATCCTGGTCAGCCCGCGCCGTCTCAACATCGCGAAAGGCTTCGATAACTTTCTCTGGCGGGTCAACTTTTGCAACGTTGACCTGCGAAATCACAATGCCCGACCCGTAATCATCCAGCGCTTTTTGCGCCACCGCCAAAACATCAGCAGCCAACGCTTGGCGCGCCTTGGTCAAAATCGGTTCAATGTCCGACTTGCCCACAACTTCACGCATCGCACTTTCTGAAACGTCTCTGACGGTCTGTTCTGGGTATTGGATGTTAAATAGGTATGCCTCTGCATCTTTAATGCGCCACACAACCTGGAAGTTAATGTCGACGATATTTTGATCACCCGTCAGCATCAAACTTTCTTCTGGGTGGTTTTGGCGTGACGTGCGACGGTTTCGCGATTGATCAAAACTGCGGAAGCCAATTTGCGTAATGTTCTCGCGCGTGACTTTCGGCAGCAAGATTTCTTCAATTGGGTACGGCAACCGCCAGTGAATGCCTGGCCTTGCTTGGTCGACAAATTCACCAAAGCGCAACCGGATACCCAGCTCGTCTTCCTTCACCGTGAAGGTGAAGGCGTAGTAGCCAACAACAGCAACGGCCACGAATAAACCGAGAAAGACCAACGGTCCTGGCACGCCACTGCCGCCGTGCATCACTTGCTTGACGCGGTCCTGACTGCGTTTGAGCATTTCCTCAAGGTCAGGGTTGTTTTGACCGCCGCCACCTTGGCCACCGCCGCCACCTTGCCCCCATGGGCCGCCGCCACCGCTACTTTTCCAGCCGCCGCCACCGCCGCCGCCACTCTCGTTATTCCAAGGCATATAAGAAAGACCTTCAAATTTGGATTTTACAGTTCTGGTTCACTAATCATCTGGTTTCGGATCAAACGCCCATGACCTTGCTATTGCATTGCCATGCGACCGCTCAAAGGGCGTGCCCGTCATAACCAGAAAATCAGCAGCTAGCCGCTTATAGGCCACCGCTGATTTACGCGCAAACGGCCATTTCCTTGACTTGGGAACGGTGATCACAAGATCAAGGCCACAGCGCCGCATCATCGGGAACTTTTTCTGAGATCAGGCCATTTACAGCGCGCATTTGGGCAGATGACCGAAAAATTACGCTTTATTTACTGCGAGGGCGAGCCCTGGCGTTCATATACCACCAGGCGCGCTGCGTACTCGTCGCGCTCACCCCGCTCGATCACTTCGCCTCCAACTTCGGCCCATTGCGCCATATCAAGTGGCGGAAACGTTGTATCGCCCTCAGGTTCAGCGTCGACTGCGGTCCAGTAAATCCGAGAGACCAGGCTGAGGGTCGCAGCATAAATTTGTGCCCCTCCGATCACCATAATCTCATTGGCACCGCGTTTACTGGCACACCTCTTGGCAACCTCAACAGCCTCTTTAACATCGCGCACCACGATTGCCCCGTCCGGTCGAAAAGCCCGATCACGCGACACAACGATATTATCGCGGCCATCCAGTGGCTTTTTGAGGGATTGAAATGTCCGCCGCCCCATGATGAGCGGTTTGCCCATCGTTAAGCGACGAAACATTTTCAGGTCCGACGACAAACGCCATGGCAAATCGCCGTTATGGCCAATAACACCATTGCGTGCGACTGCAACAATCATAGCAATCACTGGTGACTGAGATTGCTCTCGACGATCACTCACACCACGCCTCCAATCTCAAACGGCAACCGGTGCGCGAATGTGTGCATCTGGAGCGTAACCGACAATTTCGAAGTCATTGAATTTAAAGTCGAAAATTGACGTAACCGCCGTGTTCATTTTCAAGGTCGGCAACGGTTTTGGCGTGCGGTTCAGCTGTAGCTCCGCCTGTTCTAGGTGGTTGAGATAGAGGTGCGCATCGCCAAGCGTGTGCACGAATGTGCCAGGCTTCAATCTCGTCACCTGTGCCATCATGTGGGTGAGAAGGGCGTATGATGCGATATTAAATGGTACACCTAAGAAGATGTCTGCTGAGCGTTGATAGAGCTGACAAGACAGCTTTCCTTGCGCAACATAAAATTGAAACAGACAATGACACGGGGCCAAAGCCATGTTTGGGAGATCGCCAGGATTCCAAGCTGACACAATCATGCGGCGGCTATCAGGGTCCCGGCGCAACGTCTCCACAACGTCTGCTATCTGGTCAATTGTTTGCCCATCAGGCGCTGACCAACTGCGCCATTGTTTGCCGTAAACTGGGCCCAATTCGCCCGCCTCATCAGCCCACTCATCCCAGATCGAAACGCCGTTCTCTTTCAAATACCCAACATTGGTATCGCCAGCCAGAAACCAAAGCAGCTCGTGGATGATCGACTTTGTGTGCAACTTCTTCGTCGTCACCATCGGAAAACCATCGGCCAAGTCAAATCGCATCTGATGGCCAAAAACGCTGATGGTTCCTGTGCCCGTTCTATCGGATTTTTTGGCGCCCTCGTCACGAACCTGGCGCAAGAGTTCAAGATATTGCTGCATGTTCGTTCATTAAACTGATTCCGCCCATTATCGCGACTCAACTGGCCAACTGATCGAACCTCAAAGTGCCGACGAGGACGTTGGCAGCCAATCATTGTGCGCCGCAAGCCATAAACCAATGAGCACGATAGAGTTGTAAATGGCGTGTGCAGCAATTGTCACCCATAGACTTCCGGTTCGCCAGAGCAACCACGACAAAACCAATCCAACCAAAAAAACATCGATCAGTCCGTAAATCGAGTAGTGGAAATGGAGCACGGTCCAAGCGGAGTTTGTCAAAAGCGCCGTTCCGATTATTCCAAGGCGTGTTTTTGATAACGCCGAAAAAAGGAAACCGCGAAACAATAATTCTTCCGACAATGGCGCACCGATCGCGACGGCAAGAGCCAGGACGATCCAGTTTTCACTATTTAAGGCTTGGGCAAAAGGGGCCAAGTCCTTCAAAATCGCCTCTTTGGCGAAAACAAAAACAACAGCAGTATAGAACAACGATACCGCCAGCAGCACAATCACAGACTGAATGATCACGCCTCTTGGCACCGGGTGCAGCGCCAAAACCGTCTTCGGCCGGCCAGCATACATGTATGCAGCCAAAACTGTAAGCCCAATCGTTAGAGCCTGCTGCAGGCCAAACAAAATTTGCGTTTGCACATTAGAGAGCGATTGACTTCCAGTGACAATTTGAGGTTCCGATCCCGTCCGGGTCGTTTGCACTACTGCCAATACCAACAAAAATAAGTCGACCAACACCGACACCGAAAGAATTATGGCAATAACCGCCAAGATAGCCGCAACGGGGGCCCATGGTGTTTCTGGCTCATATCGCGCCGGTCCATCTGTTAGGCTCGCGAAAAACCTGGGTGTCATGTCGCCATACTTCCTTGTCTTGTGATAAGCGGTATTACAGAGTACCGGCTCTGGGGGAGAGAGATCGTGGCATTATCGAAGGAATATCTGCGTGGCCTGTACCATGGCAAATCGCAAAACGCGCGTGCATTCCGCTTTGCACTGTTGGCATTTGATTGCGCATCTATCCTGTTCTTTATCGTTTCGTCGTCATCGTTGGAAGATGCCACCTGGATCTATGTTGTCGACGCCATTATCGCGGTGGGCATAATTGCCGACCTCGCCGCTCGGTTCTGGATATCCTACAATCCCAAGCGGATGTGGCTCGAATTTGCAACCTGGGCAGACATCATTGTTATCGCGACGTTACTGCTCCCTGCCATACTGCAAAGTTTCCTCTTTTTGCGCGTTCTGAGGGCTTTGCGCGTGTTGCGATCTTATCGTGTTCTCGCCGATCTTCGCGAAGACTTCCAATTTTTCCGGCGCAATGAAGACGTCATTCAAAGCGTTGTAAATCTTTTTGTCTTTATTTTTGTGATGACAGCGCTTGTTTACGTCGTGCAATCAAACATTAATCCGCAAATAACAAACTACGTCGACGCCCTCTATTTTACCGTCACAGCGCTGACGACGACAGGCTTTGGCGACATCACTCTACAGGGCACAAGCGGGCGCTTGTTATCCGTGGCGATCATGGTGTTTGGTGTTGCCTTGTTTTTGCGTCTTGTTCAAACCATCTTTCAGCCCAATCGCGTCTCTTATGAATGCCCGGATTGTGGCCTGAAAAGACACGATTCTGACGCTGTCCACTGCAAGCACTGCGGGCGCACGCTGAAAATCGAGACGGACGGCGCAGCATAGCGTTTTACAACAAAACATCCGCATGCGTACTTAATGCCAGCGCCTTATTGCGCTGAAGTCCTTTTTTTTCTTGAGCTCACGCCCTATATCTGGGGAGCCGGATTCGTTCGGCTATGGTGATAAATGACTGTCGGAATAAGCCATTCGGACCCGGGGGCGGTACCCGGCGCCTCCACCAAGTGACCGTAGATACAGGCGAAAACATCGATAATGCGGTCAGTTGATGGGGGCGAAATAGGATCGACGAGGGTGTAAAGGGCACGTTTTTGCTCGGTATGGTTCCACCGTTATCGGACCATCAAAGTAGTTGCAAATGACAACTATGCTGAGGCTGCTGTCGCTGCGTAAGCGGTGCCAACACCTCAAATTAAGCCCTTGCCCCTAGCCGGGTAAGGCGCGGTTCGGAGGGCACCGGGCAACAGAAGCCCTCCACTTTAGGCCACACCCAGGCCGCGAAACCGTTTGCATAGGTTTGGCAATGACTGCTGGCTGGGCTAAGTATTGTGTAATGCGGGGTGCAATCCAGTTGGGGTGCTCGGCAGAAATTTCGTTGTTACGGCACAACCGAGCACATCACAAACAACAATGTCGCTGACATTCCTTGTGATCATGAAAGACGGCGCACGACTGCATGACTACCGAATCTATGATCGATTATGATGGCCTTGCGCAAAAAGCGATGCGTGGTGTCGTTCGCGATGTCCTTAAGCTCACGGCTGAAAACGGGCTTCCAGGCGACCACCATTTCTACATTTCCTTCGACACGCAAGCACCTGGCGTGACGCTTTCTAAACGTCTGCGTGAACGATACCCACAAGAAATGACAATCGTCTTGCAGCATCGCTTCTGGGACTTGTTGATTGCCGACGACTACTTTGAGATCAAGTTGACCTTCGACACGATTCCGGAACGTTTGGTCGTCCCATTTGAATCTATCAAAGTCTTCTTTGATCCAAGCGTCCGTTATGGCTTGCAATTCGAAGAGCCAGAAGTTGAAGGCCAATCGCTAGAACAAGCAATGGCCGCGATGGAAGACGATGTTCGAGACCAAACAACGGACCCGGAACCGACAAAGTTGCCGCGCACGACGCGGTCCTCTTCACCCCGTAAAAATCGTGGCAAACAAAATGACGATGGCGCCAAGCCGCGCGATGAAGACGTCGATGCGGCCAAAGATGGTGCCATAACGGCAAAAGCTTCACCCGAAAAACTTCCCGTTGCCAAAAAGGCCTTCGATACAAGCGATAAAGAGACGAGCGACAAAGAAGCTGATGGAACTGATAATGAACTCGTCGAAGCAGACGATGATGCGACCGGTGGTGCTGAAATCGTAAGCCTCGACGCATTCAGAAAAAAATAGAGCTTGCTGAAATAGCATACAAACAGGGCCCAAATGATCTGGTCATTTGGGCCCTGTTTGTATTTCAAGCGTTTGGCGACAAACGCGACTAATTCGTTTGCAGCCCCCAAAGTTCGACAATGGCGCGGCCTTTAAAATTGAAAGTTGTTTGGTAGCGGAATTGGATACTTTTAATATACCTTTCACGACCCTTGAGATCAAATTGTTGAGAGGTATGTCCATCCCTCAATACGCCATTGACGGCGACGGTCTCGATACTACCATTTCCATATTGAACACGCATTTCAAACATCCGGATATCATGTTTTTTTGCTGAGATGCGGATTGCCTTGAAACGCCCTTTTGCGCGTCCAACAGGAAACACATCAACGTCGGACTTAAAGCGCTTCGCCGATTGCGAACCCAACAAGACCCACTCTCGTTTAACGGCTTTCTTCTTCACCACCTTCGGCTTGGAAGCTCTTCGACGTCGGCGCGGCGCGGCATCATCAATGCGGCCAACAACTGTCAAGCGCGCGGGACGACTGCGGCGCAAAGGCTTGATCACGACGTCAACGTTATCGACATATCGAGATTTCGCCTCAAACGATAGCGGAGGTGTAAACTGTCCGTTTTGAAGCCTTCTGCCGATGCGATAAGCGCTTATTTCGCCATTGGCGAATGTAACTTCGATTTTCCTGACCAAAACGGGTTGTCCATCGACGCGCAACGCAATGCTTTCCAAGCGGCGATCGTTATCACGTAATGGCAATGTTATGCGTCGCTCTCCCTGTCGAATGCTGCGCGTGCCCAACAACACAACGGGAGGCTCAGCACGCTCCGCCAGAAACTCTATGCGCGCACGGCGCTTTTGGGGAATGGGTCTTAAACGAACGATGATTTTACGGATAAATCGAGAGTTCTTTCCTTTCAGCTTGATTGGCTCAATCACGAGCCCTTCATCAAACCATTTGCGCACGTAGACCCGTTGATATTGTCCGTTACCAAAAATAATTTCAACGTCGCGGATTTTAAGCGGGCGATCGAGAATCCTGACAGCAACTGCTTTGAACCGCCCCGCATTTCGACCGAGTTTAATTTCAATTTGCTCAACCCCACTGGCGACACGAGATGTCTCAATCCGTTCGAGTTGATAATCTGCATTTACCCCACGTTGTGCGGAGGCAGTCGAAAAAACGGCCCCAGTGAATAGAATCGCTATGGCGATCAAGACAATGCGCTGCATCGAGTCCTCCTCGTTATTCGGCGATTTTATCATTTTTTGGTTTTCGCCGTCTTATGCTCATTTGAGATATCAGCTGTTCCTGTTCGAATTTGGCCCAAACTACACCGGTTTGAAGGCGACAATTACTTCGCCAATGCAGCAATCTGGCGCAGACCCAAGGGCAACCACCTATGCGCTCTCCACCCTGGAAAAATCCCAGCCAACAACCAAAAATGACACCAAGCCGAGACATGATGCAATCACGGTCCCGATTGTACTGTCTTGATCGGGCATGGTGAGGCTTGAACAAAATCCGCCAGCGTCAAATCTCCAGTGTCGAGCTCTTATGCCTAATCCTATAGTCAAGCATTTGGCCCCCTGCCCCTCCCACCAACTCCATGCTATAGCCCCCTCAAATCCACACTCTAGATTCCGGCACAACTCGCCGAAGGGGCAATGTCATGACCGCAGACAAACCAACTTCCCGCACAGAAACCGATACTTTTGGTCCGATTGAAGTCGACGCCAGTAAATATTGGGGAGCGCAGGCCCAACGCTCACTTGGAAATTTCAAGATCGGTTGGGAAAAACAACCTCAGCCTGTCATTAGGGCTCTTGGCATCGTGAAACGTGCTGCCGCTGAAACCAATATGGCGCTTGGCAAACTCGATGAAACTATCGGCAATGCCATTGTCGCAGTCGCTCAAGAAGTCATCGAAGGCAAGTTGGATGATCACTTTCCACTTGTCGTCTGGCAAACGGGTTCTGGGACGCAATCGAACATGAATTCCAATGAGGTGATTTCCAATCGCGCCATTGAGATGCTTGGCGGTGAAATGGGCTCCAAAACGCCAGTCCACCCAAACGATCACTGCAATATGAGCCAATCATCCAATGATACGTTCCCGACAGCGATGCATATTGCCTGTGTCGAAGAAGTCCATCATCGACTTCTTCCGGCACTGCAAAAGCTGCGCAATGCGCTCAATGACAAAGCGCAGTCTTGGACCGATATCATAAAGATTGGCCGCACTCATACTCAAGATGCAACGCCTTTGACGCTCGGCCAGGAGTTCTCCGGTTATACCCAACAGCTCGACAATGGCATCGAGCGGATCGAGATGACGTTGCCAAAACTCATGCAGTTGGCCCAAGGGGGAACAGCAGTCGGAACCGGTCTGGCATCACCCAAAGGCTTTGCAGAAAAAGTTGCTGAACATATTGCTGCCATCACAGGATTACCTTTCACGACCGCGCCGAACAAATTCGAAGCCCTCGCCGCTCACGACGCAATGTTGATGACACACGGTGCGATCACGACGGTCGCCATGAGTTGCTTTAAAATTGCAAACGACATTCGCTTTCTTGGCTCCGGACCACGATCCGGGCTCGGCGAACTGGCGCTGCCTGAAAACGAGCCGGGGTCATCGATTATGCCAGGCAAAGTGAACCCAACACAGTGCGAAGCCATGACACAAGTTTGCTGCCATATTCATGGTAACAATGCCGGGCTTTCGTTTGCCGGAAGCCAAGGTCACTTCGAACTCAATGTCTACAACCCGATGATGGCCTACAACTTCTTGCAATCCGTCCGTTTGCTCGCTGATGCAGCAGTTTCGTTCACTGACAATTGCGTGGTTGGCATTGAACCGCGCCTTGAAAATATCGAAGCTGGGTTAAAAAATTCACTCATGCTGGTCACACCGCTTAAAGAAAAATACGGCTACGACCGAGCGGCAAAAATCGCAAAGACAGCTCATAAAAACGGTACAACCCTGAGGGAAGAAGCAATTAAAGATGGCATCCCAGAACAGGACTTTGACAATATTGTTCGACCTGAAAAAATGATCTCGCCCAACTAGTTTAAAACTCTCTGTAAGACGGGCCGTAAATCATGACTTTGACAGACAAGAAAATGAACGGCGGACTGATTGAGTTTTTATTGTTCGCACGCCACAATCCATTAGGTACCAGCCAATCATGTCAGCAGAAATCATAAACTTACGTCGCGCACGCAAAGCAAAGCGCCGCCGCGACAGCGAAAACCAAGCCGCCGAAAACCGTGCGAAGTTCGGTCAGTCAAAAAATGATCAACACGCCATCGAAGCAGAAAAAGTGGGCAATTCGTTAAACTTGGACGGTGCGAAAATTTCTCTCTCACCCCCTGACCACCAACAGACACCCAGCTCTGACTAGGGCACAAGAAATGTCCGAAAACCTCCGACCACAAAAACGTTCATTTTCCATTCGTGGGCACCGCACGTCTTTGTCGTTGGAAACCACTTTTTGGAACGCCTTAAACCGCGCAGCACAAGAAGACGGTATCGCCGTCGCCGCTCTCGTCACTCGAATTGATGCCAACCGTGGTCGTGTTGGGCTTTCCAGCGCGATCCGCGTTTACTTGTTTGATCGATTTTGCATTCAATCAAACTCAAGTGATGACCCCGCGGCCTGATCAATAAGGGTAGGGCGATTGTTGATTAAAGCGGGTTGTACCCGTCGACTGTGAATTTCTGCGCTTTGCCCTGCGGCGCTTCTTGACCCGACGTCTGATTTTTTGCTCATCTACCGCAGGCAAATCTTCTTTTAAAATATCCGAATTTGCAACGGCGCCTTGGTCAGGTTGATCACCCGTCTGAGGCACAGAATTGGGATCTCGCGGCGCTGGCGGCGCTGTGTCGGCTTCTTTGTCTTCACGCTCTGCAGCTCGGGCGCGCTCAAGCTCACGCTGCTTTCGCCGTTCCCGCTCAGCCGTCGCCCGTTCCTCATCTTCACGGCGTAATCGCTCGAGCTCATCGACATTACGTTGGATACGGCGCACCGCCAATTCGCGTTCCAACTCTCCGATTGACAGCTCTGGTGTAATTTGGCCGAGGTTTGCCAGTAACCCGACATATCCAACCCGCACATCGGGCCAAGTCGTACCAGCCTTACCATTGCCCGCCTTTGATTTCGGCTTGGCAGACTTCAGTTCCCAAACGTTATCAACACTCAAGTTCGTCAGATCAACGGTTGTCACATTGCGCAACGCCCCAGTGCGCCCGCGCGCAACAAAGGGGGAAAAACGCATCGCGCCGTCAACGACTTTCAATGGAATTTTGCTGGTCGGAATAACGGTCTCACCTCTGGCAAGCTGGGCTTTTAAGGCCAACTTCAAGTCGTTGCCTTCAAGCGTTTCGCCCTCGACCAAAATTGCATTAGCTGCGGTCGCAACGGCACCTGGCGACAACCCTCTAATAACAACTTCTTCGAGTTTTGTTTCTCCTGCCCCCTGGAGAGAAGCAACAAGTCCCCGCAGGGTCAGCGCTTGTCCGGAAACCGCGGCTGTTAAAGTCATATTGCCGGCCACGGGCGAAGTGGCCGGGCCAGGTGGTGCAGCATTTGTTTCGCGAGCTGGTTGTGGTGATTGCGCGACACCTGGTGACACAACATAGGCTGGCACAAGATCCGCCAAATTTGCATTCTCGAGCATTATTTCGCCGGCAAAATTTACTCCAGCTCGTGCATCCTCAAGTAAGCCTTTCGCAGTCAGTTGACCACCAACAGCCGATCCAACAAGATTTTTCAAGATGACTTTTCTAGGTCGAAATTCGAGCTGAAGATTGGCATCGTTCAACACCAGCCCGGACGCTAATGTCAAAGATCCAAACCGGATATCAAGATTCCCGGTTACAGCACTTAGGGCAGCAAAATCAAACGCCTGGTCTGAAAACTTAGGCGCCTGAATTATCGCCAGCTTTCGGGCTTCTTCTTCCTTTTGCAAGGCGGCCAAACGGGCTTGCTCTCTGCGCTTGCGAGATTGATACCGCTTTGGTCGTGGCTTCGGGGCGGTGACGTCAGCAGTTGGCGCAACGCTCCCGTCAACTCCTGTTTCGGGGACGAGGTCTGCTGCAAGAAGAGGTGACAAGACGCTTTCGACGTTCGCTGCGCCGACTTGTAACTTCCCCCCCACACTCACACCAGGCTTGCCAGCGGTGCCTCTAACGACAGCCAAAGAACCGGAGACCTTTTGTCCTGCAATTGTGAAGGCTTCCGGCCAATAAACCCAAGCACCTTCGTCCAGCGCCAGTGTTATCTTGCCAGTAGCAGGCACCCCTGCCGCACCAGCCGCCAAACGAACGCCGCCAATTTCCAAAGCTTGGCGAATATCATCGGTTGCAATGTCAAGTTGGCCCTCAGCGGCTTCGATATCATCTTCGCCAATACTCACGTGTCCGGTAAAATTCGCTTTTAAATTCTCTGCCGCAACGCGCGCCGCCATCAAGAGTTTTTGAGACGCAATACCAACGACTTTTATCGTTGCCCGGCCTGCTCGTTGACTGCTTGTCGCGCCACCCCCCCCTTCATTCCCGGTCAACAAACTTAAAACACCAGGCAAATTCTTATTTTGAAGATCAAGCGTAACGTCGATTGGTGAAGTCCGCCAATTCACCGCACCAGCATCCAGTTGCGCGGTTAAAATCGCATGCCCGCCAAGCGCAATCCCATCAGCCAAGATATCGAGCGTACCATTTTTGCGCCGTCCAACATCAAAACTGCCAGACATATCAAGCGGTGCCAATTGCGTGATTGTTTTCACCAACCGACCAGCACCAGCCTCTTTCTGGTCGAGGTCAAGAAGTGACGTCAATTGCATAACGCTCGAGCTACCCGAAACAGCCAGTTGCCAATTCAACTGGCCCGCGACAAACTCTTTCGCATTCGCCAAAGCGCCATCTAGCGCCAATTCAAGTCCGGCGTCGGTGTGGAATGAGAGCGTGTCGATCTGAAATTTTCTCTTGGCGAAGTGAATTTCGCTATCCACATCACGCAAGACAGTTCGGCCATTGTTAAACCGTCCGGCTTTAACGCGGATCACGGCGCGGTCTGCTATTTGCTCTAGTGAATTTTCACTTTGAATATCTTGTCGCGTTTGTCCGCCTTCCGCCAAATCTTCAGACGCAACATCATCACTTTTCGTCGCAACTTTTGATGTGCTGTTGGCCCGCAGCCAATTATTAAATGTCGCTAGCGTTACATGATCAACGCCAAACCAACGCGCGTCAATTTCGTGCCCCTCAATCGTCGCGTTCAGTGTTCTTTCGACACCTTCGCGCCAAACAATCCGGCCTTCGACCGGGCGCCCGGCATACTCAGCCTTGACTTTCGTCAACGCTACTTCTGATGAACTAAGAGCGATGTCGCCGGCGACCGCAAAGGCACCATCATTAAAGTCGGCGGCGTCTTCGGCGCGCAGTGTTGCCCAACGAAACGTTCGAACCGAGCTTGGACCACCAATGAAAAGATCGCCAAAGAATTTCGCATTGGATGTTTCATTTCCGCTTGTCTGAGAAGAAGTTGAACCTGAGGCGTCGGCTTTCTCAAAGGAGCCAGAAAGCTTCAATTGCGCGCCACCTGGAAGGCTGGCTGACAAGTTCTGCAATTTCAGGTCTGCTTGATCTTGAGCAAGCCGCAATCGAATACCGCTGACGGTATCTCCACGAAGTTGAACTTGTTCAACAGACAGCCGCGCATCGGTTTTAAACTGATCTGGGAATACTTCAGCAAGGGCCGGAATTATGCGCCCTACCATACCCAGCGACGACGTCTCGCCCCCAGAGCCATCATCAGAGTCGGAAACGACCCCAACATCAGCATCAGCATCAGCATCAGCGACAAGCTCCAACAGCTTATCGAGATTCAACCATCGCGACACCAGGTCGATATCAAGCGCACGGCTTTTGCCATACGTAACTTTCGCTTCACCATTGATCAACTGCGGCTGACCAACGTCGTCGAAATTTGCAACCAATTCTGTAAAGCGTGTCTCAGTCCCGGTCCCAGTAATGTTTCCAGTGAGCGCAATATGCGGACGCGCGTTCGCCCCGCGTTTGGACGAAGACTTTTGGCTCAATGCAATATCGGCTTTTAGCTTGCCAACAAATTCCGGAATGTCTGTAAGGTTCTTAAACTGACCTTCAACGACGTAAGTATTTCCGCTTCCTTGCGGTGTCACCTGTAATCGCGCGGGCACCGCTTCTGGCTCACTACGGGAAGATTCGAACGTAGCAAACTTTACATCGCGTTTTCCGTCGCGCCAGACAACTGAGCCGTCAAATTTGTATGGCCCATCGAGTGTTGACGCTGAAAGCCGACCATTCACCGCCTCAATACGTACGCCATCAGCGGAAGCAGCCGTATCAAATATGACGGTTCCATCGGTTATATTAACCGCCTGCAACGAAACACCTGCTGGAACGAATGGCAAAGTTCCACTTTGCACCTTAAATGTGCGCCAATTGCCGCGTCCAGCCTCATCAAGCGCCAAGCGTAAAGACGGTCGCTGAAGTTCAACCTCGTGTGCTTCCAACACGCCTTTCAAAAGAGGTGGTACGGAGAGCCACATTGTAAAGCTTTCAGCGCGAAAGAATGAGCGGCCACCAAAACCTGTCTCGTTCCCCTCGGCGATGCGAACCCGCTCAAAGCGAACATATGGTGTAGGAAGAATCCGGACGTTGACTTCGCCACCAACGCGCACGTCACGCCCAAGAATGCGAGATGCCTGCGTTTCAAACACACCGCGATAACCGTTCCAGTCGACGAAGTGAGGCACGACGAACAAGGCAGCAAGAACTGCCACCAACAAACCTCCGAGCCACATCAAAAAGTTATTCAACCGGTCCTCCGTTGCCGAAGCTGGCGCAGGTTGTCACGTTCCATCTAACAACCACCCATGAACAATTCGTCCACCAAATCTTAGCTATCCGCATTGCAAGGCCGTCGTTAGACCACCTTCAAAATTTGACAATGAAATTCGATCTTGATGCAGAATAGGCACCAAAAACAAAGACGGATCATCAATCATTTGGCAAAGGTCGCCTCACATCACGCTGCAGACAGCCTCCCCCGACAACTGCCCGCTTTTTTCATACACGACTATATCGCATAATTTGCGTCAACATGGCGCGTGAAATATGCGCCAAGTTTCATCAAATTCGTCCTAGATCCGCCGTTGAACGCCAAAACAACGCCGAATACTCAAAGATGGATCACGGAACACGGCGAAAGCCCACCAAATCGCGTAAAAAATGATGGCGGGGATGTGATATCTTTGAATTGTCCAAATCGACAAAACGAATCAATCACAAACGGATTGGCAAACGAGATGGAGCGCAGGGTGTGTTGGCAAAAGGCAGTATTTGCAGCAACGCCAAATACAATCAAACCCAAGAAATTGAAATTTCAACGACCCAATCAAGCGACCGCCCCCGACACCACGCAAATTCGGTGTCGGCGTCATTGCCATAGGCGAGCGAAAGACGACTTCAGCAAATGAAAGATCATTTCCGCGAATTCCTGGAGAGCATCAAAGACACCGTCAATGCACAGTTTATACCCAATCTGAACGATTTCTTTGCAGAACGCTCACCCCTCGTTTGGATGCTGGCACTCGCCATCGGTCTGAGTGTCGGCTGTGCCGTTTTGGCTTTTCGCACCTTGATCGGCCTTGTTCAGTATCCTTGGCTCTTCGATACCTCTGAAAATGTTGCATCTGCCGCACGCCAAGTACCCTTCTGGATCGTATTGTTGACGCCAGCGATCGGCGGGCTGCTCGTTGGGTATTTGCTTGAGCGATTTGTTCCCGGACGGCGTGCGCATGGTCCGGCAGACGTGATCGAAGCCAGCCATATGCAAGACGTCAAGATTGACGCCAAAACCGGCCTTTGGAGTGCGGGCTTGTCTGTGATCTCTCTTGGAACTGGTTCAAGTGCCGGACGTGAGGGACCTATGGTCCACCTTGGCGCGACCCTTGCCGCCATGATTGATAATTTCTTTTCACTCAAACGAGGCGCACGGCGAACCTTGCTTGCTTGCGGAGCCGCCGCCGCCGTATCGGCCTCCTTCAATGCTCCGGTTGCCGGCGTGTTGTTTGCCCATGAAGTCATTCTGGCACATTACGCCATTCGTTCTTTGGTCCCGATTGTCATTTCCAGTGTCACCGCTGCCGTGATCTCACGCCTTTACTACGGTGAATATCCCGCGTTCATAATTCCGCAGTATTCATTTCAAACCTATTGGGAGTTTCCCGCATTTGCGCTGCTTGGCGTGGTCTGCGCGATCGTTGCTGTTCTGTTTCAATTGTCGCTGGTTATGACAGAACGATTTACCTGGCGGTTTGATTTACCACTGTGGGTGCGCGGTGGTATCGGCGGACTATTGGTTGGTCTCATTGCACTTGTTTTCCCGGAAGTGTTGGGCGTTGGATACGAACCGATCAACGAAGCGCTGTCGCAGAATCTGCCCTTGAGCGTTTTGTTGGCACTGATCGTTGTGAAAACAATCGCAACCAGCATATCGCTGGCAACGCGCGCGGCTGGTGGAGTGTTTTCTCCATCGCTCTACCTTGGCGCAATGACCGGGGCTGCATTCGGCATCATCGCTGCTTCGGCCATGCCCCAGATTGGAGCCTCTCAAGGTCCTTATACGCTTCTTGGCATGGGGGGCGTTGCGGCGGCTGTTTTGGGTGCACCGATGTCGACCGTCATGATCGTGTTTGAATTGACCGGCGGTTATCACATGACCATCGCGTTGCTGCTAACGGTCTCAATTTCCATCGCCCTATCATATGCGTTGGTCGGTCATAGCTATTTCCACTGGCAGCTCAGAAAGCGTGGCATTCTTCTTCATCACGGACCGCACCGCTCCATCATGCGGCGCATGCGGGTTTTAAATTTCATGACGCCATTAGAAAAGTCGAACCCCAAAGACGATGATGGATCGCAAGGCGATGGGACCGGTGTTGATGGGACTGGGGCTGAAGACCCCATTATCATTTCCCCAGACCAGCCAACTCTGCTCATCAACGATACCCTTGAGACCGCGCTGAAGCTGTTTTCAGAAACCGGGGAAGATAAAATTGCAATTGTGGCAAACGCGGACAAAAACCTGCTCATTGGCTGGGCGCTGAGATTTGACGCGATAAACGCGTTTAATCAGGCCATGATCTCCGAAAACATTGAAGAACATCGCTAAAATAGTGACTTAGGGTGGCCAGAAGCGTGAAATAGAAAAATTTACTCTCCACACGGGGTTAGGCAAAGATCAGCTAAGCCTCATTGCCCCCACCCTGGCTCTGTTATACTTCGACGTGATGTCTACGAATCGCAAACCCTCCGACACGTCTTCCTCGCCAGCCGAACCGCTTGGCGACCTTTTTGGTACGCCAGATGGAAAACCCGAAGACCAGGTCACCACGTCAACTAACAAGACAATCGACGCTGGCACACCGCCACCGTTTGATCTGCCAGACATCAACGATGCACCACCTCACAAGACAGACGATATCTTTCCAGGTGACCTGCCGCTTGAAGAACAGCCCTACGTTCCCCCGACCGAGATCCCTGAGCATTGCGAAAGTCCTGGGGCAAGCGAAAGTGTTGAGACAATTGGGTCGGCAAACACTTCAGATGATCCCTATCAAGGACTATCGATTTCTCAACGTGCCATCCAGGGCAGCACGCCAAACCAATATCAAACTTCAGTCAACTACCTCGAGGGATTGAACCCCGAACAACGCAAAGCGGTCGAGACACTCGATGGTCCTGTGCTCGTTTTGGCCGGTGCGGGAACGGGAAAGACGCGCGTGCTCACAACCCGGATTGCCCACATACTTGCAAGTCAAAAGGCCTTTCCCTCACAAATCCTCGCCGTAACATTTACCAATAAAGCAGCGCGCGAAATGAAATCGCGCATTGGAACGTTGGTTGGCGGCACCGTAGAAGGCATGCCATGGCTTGGCACCTTCCATGCAATCGGTGTCAAGATATTGCGACGTCATGCTGAACTTGTTGGATTAAAGTCCGGCTTCACAATCCTTGATACTGACGATTCAATCCGCCTGATGAAGCAGGTTATCGAAGCAGCCAAACTCGACAAAGACCGATGGCCAGCCAGACAACTCGCAGATCTCATCGATGGCTGGAAAAACCGTGGACTAACACCAGACAATATTCCCGCTGGCGAAGGGGCAGGATTTGGTGGTGGCAAAGGTCGCGACTTGTATCGCGCTTATCAGGTGCGTCTGAAAGAACTCAACGCCTGCGATTTTGGTGATTTACTGCTGGAAACACTCACCTTATTTCGCAAACACCCCGATATACTCGCCGACTACCACCATCGTTTTCGCTACATCCTGGTGGATGAGTATCAAGACACCAACGTTGTACAGTACCTCTGGTTGCGCTTGCTGGCTCAAGGCTCACCCAACGTCTGCTGTGTGGGAGATGACGACCAATCGATCTATGGATGGCGTGGCGCTGAAGTTGATAACATTCTGCGTTTTGACAAGGACTTCCCCGGCGCAACGGTTATTCGCCTTGAACGCAACTACCGCTCGACTGGTCACATCCTCGCAGCCGCAGCCGGATTGATCGAAAAGAACCAAGGGCGCCTTGGCAAAACACTTTTCACTGACGACACACTGGGTGAAAAAATCGAAGTCCGTGGCGTTTGGGATGACGAAGAAGAAGCCCGCAACATCGGCGACGACATCGAAAACCTACAACGTGCAAAACACGCGTTGAACGAAGTCGCGGTGTTGGTGCGAAAATCGTCACAGATGCGGGTCGTCGAAGACCGTTTCATTACGCTTGGGCTACCTTACCGTGTAATCGGGGGGCCGCGATTTTATGAACGCCAGGAAATCAAAGATGCCATTGCCTATCTCGACATCACGCTCAATGCTGCCAACGATCTAAAGTTTGAGCGCATCATCAACGTCCCAAAACGCGGCATCGGTGATGCCAGCGTGAAACGCGTACGCGCGATGGCCAGCAGCCAGCGCATCCCGCTCTATCATGGCGCGCGCAAAATTATAGAAACGAGCGAATTGCCGGCAAAGGCCCGCCGCTCTCTCACTGAACTCATCGCCAATATCGAGCGTTGGCGCGGGCAAATCGACACCATCAAGCATACCGAGCTGGCTGAATTAATTCTCGATGAGAGCGGCTACACGACGATGTGGCAAAATGACAAAAGCCCACAAGCCCAAACGCGCCTTGAAAACCTGAAAGAACTCGTGCGTTTCATGCATGACTTTGAAAATCTGCAAGGGTTTCTAGAGCATGTCAGCTTGGTGATGGATACCGTTCAAAGTGATGATGGTGACCGCGTCTCGTTAATGACGCTGCATGCTGCCAAAGGCCTCGAATTCGATGTCGTGTTTTTACCGGGTTGGGAAGAAGGCTTGTTTCCCCATCAGCGCAGTCTCGATGAAAGTGGCACTGAGGGTCTGGAAGAAGAACGCCGCCTCGCTTACGTCGGGCTGACCCGCGCCAAACGCCTCGCCAAAGTGTCGTTTGCGCAAAACAGACGAACGCACGGGCTTTACCAATCGGCGATCCCTTCCCGATTCATCGACGAATTACCTGTAGCCCACGTTGAGGTTGCAGAAGCCCAAAGCCCCTTTGGCAGCGCTTACCAGAATTTTGCAGGCGTCAACACCAACCCCTACGGAAAAAGTCGCTTTGACGACAAACCAGCGTTCACATCGACCTACGACACGCCGGGTTGGCAACGTGCAAAGGACCGGTGGAGCCGCCAGGATGGGGACGCCACCGGCAAAACAAAACCAAAGAGTAGAAAACCGAAAACAATCGAGGGGGAACTTGTCGCCCACTCAACCGGAACCTCTGCATACAGCGTCGGGGAAAGAGTCTTTCACAACAAATTTGGGTATGGAACCGTCATCGAAGCCGACGGAAACAAGCTGACAATCGACTTCGAGAAAGCCGGACAAAAAAAAGTTGTCGATAGCTTTGTCAGCAAGCCGTAAAGCACCAAAAGCTGCACCAAGCCAGGCCCCGCGACTACAGCTCTTGCATTGAGAGTAGGGGGCGTGGTGCCAGGCCAATTTGCTTTAGAATTGCGCGTTTCGCTGACCCTGAATAAGATCCCAGGCGATATTCAATTGCTTGGTTCGTGCTTCTCTAATTTCGCGATCTTGATGATCTCGGGCCATATCCGGGTGCCAACTCATACGAAGACCATCAACAATCTTTTTAAGCGCAGCATCTGTGACGTCGGCATTAACGCCCAAAACTGCGTAAGCTTCGCCAGGCGTCTGCGGAACAGCTACACCGCCACCTTGTGCGCCTGATGACCCATGTGATTGGGCAGCGCTATCTGCAATCCTGCGAATGCGTTCAAGCTCGACTGTCAAACGGCGCATGGTCGCTTCAGCACGGCTTGGCGTTGCTGATCCATCGGCAATCGTTGCCCGCAACACGGATTGGCGTTGGCGCAGTATTTTCAGTTCACCTGTGAGAACATCGCGCAATTGCGTGGCTGGACCCAGAGCCGAAACAGCCTCCTCACTATAACGTAGACCAACATCAACGACATTCAACCCGGATTGATATTGAACATCGCGTTGCGAATATCGCGCATCCGAGCGCGTGCGACCATGGCTCGATGACGCGGAACGTGCATCACCAAAACCGGCGCCATGCGTGCCATGAGTGTTGTCAAAGCCGCCATTATTCGATCCCGGTGGAGCTTGATACTGGCGACGGTTTTGTGCGTTTCGCGGCGTGTGAGGTTCGTGCGATTTATGGCGACCGGCCCGTTGTGTTGCAAACCATGCTTGGCGCGCCTCAGCTCCACTGGCGAAAACTTTTGCTTTCGCTTGGCCAAATGAATTTGATGCTACGTTACAAAACGTCCTAAAAGCATTGCCTGTTGAATTCACACTGTGGCCAGTCAAAGCAGCCCATGTACTTTTACTTTGACCTGGCTGCCACTGCCTATCGCCAATGGATCTACTGCAAGTTGCGTGATCAGCTTGATCAACACGAACACCGGGTATCGGTGCATCCGACATGCTGGTGGTAAACGCCTGGCGTGCATGACCACCAGGTCCCAGACCCAGTGCAAATCGATGACGACCAATGGCCCCGAACGCTGACGGCAAATGACGCCGAAAGCTATAACCTCCGACCAAAATAAGAGATGCAAGAACGCCAGCGAACATGACATATCCCATGAACGCAGTTCCAGGACCTTCAACGGATGATGTCGTAAGTGTATGGTTGGAATTTACAGTCGTATTCCACGCCGACATTTTTTTGTGACCAACCGCGTTGACGTCTATTTCGTCGGCGCGATCATTTTTCGCATAAGCAAACGCCGTATCGTCGATCGCAGCGTCGGGACGATTGACAGCAACTTGATGAATCTCAGCTTGTCGTGTGTCGTTTGTATAGGAATCGACAGAGGTCGAGTCCGGTGAAACAACGATTGTTCCAGTTGTCGACGGCAACACAAAACGAGCGCCAATTTCGCCAACAGGGGCGTATCCTTTTGGCAGGGTGACACGCGCGCGGTCTGGGCCACTTTGCCAGGGAAGCTTTTCACTGCCGCGGCGACGCGCCATCAAGATCATATTGAGTTGGCCGCCAGCGAGCATCGGTGCACTTTCGTGAAACTCACCCATCCCAGCCGCAACGTCGACCCACGATACGCGATGCCCGGCGCAAGACATTTCGAATTGGTGCACCATAACAGTTCGGCAATCGTGCCCATCAGCTTCGACACAGGCCGTGTAAGGTCGCTGATCACGAGGGCCAAGAATTGCGTAACTGATGGGTTCTGAAGATTGCGTCAATCTCAAAGTGTCACCGTCTACGGTGCACTGATAAGGCATCACAAGGCGTTCTTTTGCGCTCACCGAAACGGTCGCGACAAAAAAGGTCACAACAATGAGCAGTATTCGACCGAGTAACCAATGACTCCAAGCACGCACCTTTAGTCCCCCCACAATGCGCTACACACCCCTTTGATACGATTTGTATCAAAGCAAGCATGGCACGACTGTGGCAGGAACAGCGCGATTGTCCAAATTTGAACAAAAAACATCGAACGACCTGGGGACAACTTGTCGACGCCCTCACCCCTTTGCGAATCGCACCAAGTCGACCGGTGTTCCATTCCCTATGATCGAAATAAAATCCCTGCTCAATTGTCGGGCCTCACAACAGCTTTTCACACCATTGAGTATAAAAAGACCTGCCGCCGCTGGCATTTACGCCGCCGCCCGCGCCAAACATCAAAATCTGAGGGGCCCGCCTGCAGCGCTCAGAGGCGAAAATTTACCATCTTCTCATCTGCCAAGCTTGATCTCATGCCTGCATAAAACGATATGCGACCACCGCCAAATTAACGGACCAAAGCGCATCTAGATTCGACAAAACGAGGGTAAGCAACCTAGAACATAAGAATACTTGTAATCGGGTCGGGTCCGTCTTCCAGGCGCAAATAAGAACATGCAGCGTCGGGTTTCGGGAGGAGTAATTAGATATGTCGCCAACTGATGTTATGGCACGAACTGCCTATCCAGTCGGAACAAAACCAGCACCATCATCTCATCAAGATAACACCGCAGCTTCCTCTGACGCTGCGCAGCGTTTTGAAGATGCAATGTCGAGTTCGCAAGACGCCGGACCAGGCCAGGCCAATCACGCCGACGCATCCGCGACACCGCCCGAAAGTGAAATCGTGGAACTACACCCACCTGCTCCCGGCGATATCGATATTATGTCTTTAGACGGCTTGAACCGGCGCGAAAAATTTATACCCGTCACACGCTTTGCATTGATGGAGCGCCTGACACAACCGCAGGCTTGGCCGGCTGGAGATGCTTCTGCTGCACGTCGCTTCTTTACCTATATCGATTACTGGCGCCACCAACGGTATAACGTTCGCTTGCTTGATCTCGAACAGACTTATGAAGCGTTCAGTCCAGACAGTGATTTTCTGCTCACACGAAAGTACACACCTGAAGAACGCGCAACGATGCAACAGCGCATGATCGCTGGCATGTCTAAAATCCTTGAACAAGCCAATTACGAGTCGATTGATCCGAGCCGCGTGGAAATCATTCTGACAAAAGAAAGCCACTATGGCCTTGACCTGCATGTCGACTTTTCAGTTTTTGATGAATGTCTCATTTTTTACCGCGGAGCGTCGACAACAACGGATCAACGTCGCCGTTGGCGAAAGTTCTACAGAAAAGAAGAGTTTGAAGTTCCTGTTTTTCAACGCTTGTTCTTGTTGTTTAAACTCAAGCCATTTGAACAACGTGTGCAAGACGAAATGTCAAAGCACAACCTGACGCGTGAGGAAGCCACGAAGAAGGTGAATAAAATTCGTCGCCTGCTTCCCAAAGAAGTCAAAGAACAAAATATCTATATGAAGCTGTTTAAGAACATTCCACGCAGCGACATCGAGATGGTCTTTCCCAACACGGTCGTGAAATTTCGATTGTTTGACAAGATTAAGCTTGGCGTTACGTCCGCTGGTGGATTGGGTATGAGCATTGCAGGCGGCCTGGGCAAACTGGCTCTAATTCTGACAAACCCCATTCTTGCACTTGGTGCACTTGGTGGAATCATCGCCGTTATCTTCCGCCAAATCATGAGCTTTTTTAATCAGAAGCAACGCTACA
This sequence comes from Hyphomicrobiaceae bacterium, assembly GCA_050633705.1. GTDB lineage: Bacteria > Pseudomonadota > Alphaproteobacteria > Rhizobiales > Hyphomicrobiaceae > JAJFHI01. The sequence continues at coordinate 273,988 of JBOEGZ010000005.1, forward strand.
TGGTGACCATGGCGCAAAACCTCTATTTCCACTCATTGGCAGACAACCGGGGCGTCATGATTACTCTTGCCGATCGCGCCGCCGAAGAAGACATTAAGGAAGAGATCTTACTCTATTCTGTGCTGAGCAAAGAGCCAGCAAGACGATCCGATATAAAGGCTATCGACACAGCCATCGAGCGCTATCTCAAATCTCAATTCGGTGTTGACGTTGATTTTGATGTACATGACGCACTCGGACGTCTCATCAAGGACGGTGTCGTAACGGAAACTGAAGATGGTGTCCTGCATACTTTGCCACCGATCGCGGCGGCCGAGCACATCGACAACAAGTGGGACTTGCTGCTCGACGAACTTCCCGACCAGCCCGTCATTGCCGAAGGACTTGAGTTTGAAGGAATTCCGCAATTGCGCGATACAAACCTCAACGCTGACGGAAAAAACACAGGCGAAGGCTTCATTGCGTGACAGTCAATAACACGACGCAAACGCCCCCCGTCACCATTTCGCTGGTTTTCGATGATCGAGGTTTCGCACGTCAAGTGGCAAGCACGCTGCAAGAGCTGATGTTGCCGACACCCGACGCCCTGACGCTCTTTGAAAATGGGCCGCACTCATGGCGCATTGATGCGTATTATACCGACACACCAAACATCGATACCCTACACAAAGCACTCAGCGAGACAGTTGGCCGGTCAATACCAGCTTTTGAAGTCGCTGACACTCCTGACGAGAATTGGGTGGCGTTATCGCAAGCCGCTTTACCCGCTGTTGCTGCCGGCCGTTTTACAATTTATGGCAGTCATGATCGCCATCGCGTCGCCCGTGGCCCCAACAGCATCCTCATTGATGCAGGCGAAGCATTTGGCACCGCGCATCACCCCACCACGTTAGGTTGCTTGCGCGCCATCGATCGCCAAGTTCGGCGCCACACGAGGAATGCATCTGCTTTTCAAAACTGTTTTGATCTTGGATGCGGTTCCGGTGTTTTGACGATAGCCCTTGCCCGTGTTCTTCCAGATGCCACGTTCGTCGCTAGCGACCTTGATCAACAATCGGTGGTCGTTGCAGCACAGAATATGCGTGCCAACGGGTCCCATCGCCAGATCAGTCCTATCGTTGCAGCCGGCACCGCACATCCCTTAGTGACCAAACGCGCTCCATTCGATCTCATCGTTGCAAATATTCTGGCCGGACCGTTGCTGGAACTGGCTCCGGATATTCGCCGTGTGGTTCGACGCCAAGGAACGTTGATCCTCTCCGGTTTGCTTGTTGCGCAAGCTCCAGCAGTTATTGCCAAGTACCGTGCTCACGACTTCCATCTTGTCGAACACGAACGCATTGATGGCTGGTCAACGCTAACATTGCGAAACCGCTAAACACCGAAGCCATGCGATGAACAAAAAAATGACGGTGCAGGATTTCATCCCACACCGCCATTTTGCTCATCTTCATCTCAACATTGAGAGTATCGTAACTCTGTCACGCTGCACTTTTGCACATGTCATGACATAAACCTTGCATCTTCATACGAGGCTTACGACTTTATGGGTAGGCACATGGTAGCAAGGCTGCAATGCTATTTATGCATAGGCTTTTTCTTGTATTATCAGTTAGTTAAATATTCTCTCTTGACCATTCTGTGATCTGAAGGGGCTTATGCATTGGGTTTTGTCAAACAATTTAATTTTTTTAATCCGCAATCGCGCGCAGTAGAGCTTCGTGCTTAAACACCCAAAGGCTCGCCAATCGAAGGCAAACCGGCACCAACACCGACGAGATTCCATGTACCAAAGCTTTGACACAAATCCCCAACCTGACCTGGCGCGCGAGCGGGTCGCGCGTCTCAGAACACTTCTGACCGGAGCCAAAGTCGAAGCATTTCTCATACCACGAGCCGACGAACATCAAGGTGAATACGTTCCGCCAAGCGCCGAACGTCTGCATTGGCTGACGGGATTTTCCGGCTCGGCGGGAACTGCAATTGTTGCAGCTCGTAAGGCGGCGGTTTTGGTCGATGGACGCTACACAGTTCAAGTGCGCAGCGAAGTTAACACGAAAATTTTTGACCTCCCCGCATTCGCTCCTCATGCACTTGCCACTTGGATCAAAGAAAACTTGTCACCGGGTGATAAGGTCGGCTTCGACCCTTGGCTTCATACCGTTCGCGAAATTGAAACACTGACGCGAGCGCTGGCCGACGGCGACATTCGTCTTAAGCCGGTGACACGAAATCTCGTCGACAAATCCTGGGGGCGCGACCGCCCCAAACCACCTCTTGCCCCAATCAGTCTTCAACCGATGAAATTTGCAGGGCAATCGACTGCAAAAAAGCTGGAGCGGCTTCAGGGCGTGTTAAAAAGCAGTGGTCAATCTGCAATTATCCTAACGCTTCCCGACTCCATTGCATGGCTTTTTAATATTCGCGGCGCAGATATCGGGCACAATCCTGTGCCGCTGTCTTTTGCGATTGTCCCGGCATCCGGCAAAGCGCGGTTTTTTGTTGCGCCAGAAAAACTTTCGGACGAAGTCAAAACGCATCTTAAATCTGTCGCCCGTGTTTTTCCTCCCGACGCCTTGCAGACGCAGGTGAAGGAATTGAAAAAGGCAAGAAAACCGGTGCGGCTCGACCCGGCGACGGCCGCATGGTGGTTTTTGCGCACGCTGACCGATAAAAACACCTCCCGCCAGCCCGACCCTTGCCTTGCGATGAAGGCCATAAAAAACACCGCTGAAATCAAAGGAGCTCGCACGGCTCATATTCGCGACGGTATCGCGATGGTTGAGTTTCTCCATTGGGTTGATGCAAACGCAGTACGTGGCACCGTCGATGAAATTTCAGCGGTTGAAAAACTCGAAGCGTGTCGACGTGCGACAGGCGCATTGCGCGACATCAGCTTTGATACAATTTCTGGCAGCGGCCCGAACGGTGCGATCGTTCACTATCGGGTGAGCACCACAACCAACCGCAAACTGCGTCGTGGCGACCTCTACCTCGTGGACTCTGGCGGCCAATATCAAGACGGCACAACAGACATCACACGAACTGTCGCCATCGGCAAACCAACTGACGAAATGCGCGACCGCTTTACCCGCGTTCTCAAAGGCCACATTGCCATTGCCACGGCACGTTTTCCTGTCGGCACACGTGGTGTTGACCTCGATCCATTTGCACGACGGGCGTTATGGGATGTTGGCCTCGATTATGGTCATGGAACCGGACACGGCATTGGCAGTTATTTGTCTGTTCATGAAGGCCCACAGTCAATTTCAAGGACCGGTGTTGTCGCATTGGAAGCTGGGATGTTGTGTTCGAACGAGCCTGGCTATTACAAGGAGGGGGCGTATGGAATCCGGATTGAAAATGTCGTGCTGGTGACGCCAGCTAATAAGCCTGAAGACGGCGACAAACCAATGCTGGAATTTGAAACACTGACATTGGCGCCCATCGATCGCAAACTAATCGACAAAAAACTTTTGACGACCGAAGAACGTGAATGGATCAATACTTATCATGCCTTCGTCGCCAAGACGTTGGCACCAAGTCTCAATGTTGAAACCTCGAAATGGTTAGCAAGCGCGACCAAGCCGCTGTGACATTTCCATCCAGCAAAACACCAATTTGTATCAACGATCACTCACCATAAAACTCGCTGCAGCCCGGCTCAACGGGCAAAGCGACGCCGATGCTGCAAATCAAAATTGCACGTCGTCTTCTCAAGACCCCGGCTGTTCACCGGTGCGCGTCAATTCATGCCAGTCGGCTTCGCTTAACACCGTGACGCCGAGTTTTTCTGCTTTGACTAACTTAGAACCTGCCTCTTCTCCAGCAACGACATAATCGGTCTTTTTGGAAACAGAACCTGAGACCTTTGCCCCCATTCGTTCAGCCTGAGCCTTGGCCTCCGACCGTCCCATCGTTTGCAGCGTCCCAGTAAAAACCACCGTTTTACCTGCGATCTTGCTACCGGCAACGGGCGTTGCCATCTCAACATCTTCGATCGTCAACTGTGCCAACAGATCATTGATAATTTCTTGGTTGTGCGGCTCGTTGACGAATTCAACCAAAGCCTGGGTCACAGCCGGGCCAATACCATCCAGATTTTCTATCTCGAAATAAGCCTCACCTGGGAACTGCTCTTTCGCCCTTTCAACAACACGAACAAGATCACGAGCACTGCCATCAAAAGAATCAGACAGCGCTTTTGCGGCTTTCTTAGGCGCAATTTTTAGGGCCACAAGTCGCTCTTCAAGTGGCGTCGTCAGCAGATCATCCGTTGTCAGAGATGGTGCCGCAATGACAATTTTTTTAATAGCAGCTTCGGCAGTTTTCTCACCCAGATTCGGAATTGCCATGACCTTGCGGTAATCCGGACCAGGCGCAACAGCGGCTGCATCTCGCACCGCCTTATAAAACGTTGACCAGCTCACATAAGCTTTCGCCAAGTCTCTTGCCGTCCCTTGCCCGACATGGCGAATTCCTAGCGCATACAAAAATCGGTCGAGTGAGATGGAACGGCGTTGTTCAATCGCGGCAAATAGCTTTTGCGCTGATTTTTCGCCGAAGCCTTCTTCGTCTTTTAACTGACGATCACTCACGTCATCTCGCTCAGAGAATGTAAAAATATCGGCAGGTTTCGTTATGCGCCCGTCGTCGTAAAAAGCATCAATCTGCTTTTCGCCCAATCCTTCAATGTCGAAAGCGTTGCGCGACACAAAATGTATAAGGCGCTCCTTTGCTTGCGCCGGACAAATCAAGCCGCCCGTACAACGACGCACGACGTCGACATCGCCGGTTTTTTCATCAACCTCACGCACAGCATGACTTGAACACGCCGGGCAAAGCTCAGGGAAGACAAACGGTTTTGAATTTTTCCGACGCTTCTCCTTTATAATTTTAACAACCTGCGGGATGACATCACCAGCGCGCTGAACAACAACCGCGTCGCCAACACGAATGTCCTTGCGCACAATTTCATCTTCGTTGTGTAGCGTCGCATTGGAGACAACGACACCGCCAACTGTCACTGGCTCCAATTTCGCAACCGGAGTTAACGCGCCCGTGCGCCCGACTTGAATTTCGATATCGCGAAGAATAGTCATCGCCTGTTCGGCCGGAAATTTGTGCGCAATGGCCCATCTTGGACTGCGTGACTTGAAACCAAGCCGGCTCTGATAATCGAGACGGTTTACTTTGTAGACGACGCCATCAATGTCGTAGCCAAGTGTGGCACGGTCTTCATAAATCTTATTGTAGTGCACCAACATTTCTTCGACGCCAAAACACAATTCGGTCAGCGGATTTACCGGAAGCCCCCACCGCTTAAATGCTTCTAGAACTCCCATTTGCGTATCGGCTGGCAAGTGCTCTGCATCTCCCCAAGCATAAGCAAATAGGCGCAATGGGCGTTTGCTGGTGATGCTGGCATCAAGTTGGCGCAAAGAACCCGCCGCCGCATTGCGTGGGTTGGCAAACTCTTTCAATCCCTCACCGACCTGCTGGGCATTGAACGCAGCAAAATCTTTGTCACTGATATAAATTTCACCACGAATATCAATTCGTTCCGGCAAATTTTTGCCGCTGAGTTTGTTCGGAACATCGCCAATGGTTGCGACATTGCGCGTCACGTCCTCGCCAACTTGGCCATCGCCACGCGTTGCCGCCTGCACAAACACACCATTCTCATAGGTCAGAGAAATCGAGACACCATCAATTTTGGGCTCGGCGGTAAACGCCAATTCATCGTTTGCGTTCAACTTTAGAAACTTTGCCACCCGAGCTTGGAAATCACCGACATCGTTGTCATTGAAGGCATTGCCAAGCGATAGCATCGCCACGCGATGTTTAACTTTTTGAAAGCCCTCTGCCGGAGCTGCCCCAATCCGTCGCGACGGGCTGTCCTTGCGCACAAAATCTGGAAACCGCTCTTCTATCGCGGCATTGCGGGCGCGAAGTTGGTCGTATTGCTGATCACTAATCTCAGGCGCGTCCTCTTGATAGTAACGCGCGTCATGATAGTGCATTTCCCGAGCGAGACGTTTCAGCTCCCGCTTGGCTGCCGCTTTGCTAAGAGCCCCGACTTCGGTCGAGCTGTCACTGTCTTGTTTGTTTTTGCCAGCCATCTTCGCCGTGACGTCCAGGTCCGCTCAAAAATCCCAGGATCTAAACCCGGGTGCTATTGCTCATACCCGAGGTCTCAAAAATCAACCGGGCGCGAGCAGGAAAAACCATGTTTACAGAGATAGCAAAAGAAAACGAGTGATCTTGTCCCCAAGATCACTCGCCTTAAAACTCAATTCCGTCGGCGCTTGTCCAGTCTTGACGCTGACAATGCCAGCCTTATGGACCACCAAGTGAAAACTTCGGTAGGCTCTTCCAAGCTTTTGAGATCCACGAACTGCCACTTTCACGTGGCGCTAAACCATCCGAGGCTAAGAGGGCGTAGGAATCTTTGTACCACTGTGAATTCGGAAAATTGTGGCCAAGAACAGCAGCGGCTGTTTGAGCCTCGTTTTTTATGCCCAGCGCCATGTAGGCTTCCGTCAAACGCGCCAACGCTTCTTCAACGTGCGCTGTCGTTTGGTATTGGGTGGCAACGACCTTAAATCGGTTGATCGCAGCAATATGGTTTTTACGCTTCAGATAATAGCGCCCAACTTCCATCTCGGATGCCGCAAGCGTGTCTTCGGCAGCGCGAATGCGTGATTCAGCGATTTCTGAATATTCACTGTTTGGATATTGCGTGCGCAGCTTCTTCAACTCACGCAATGCCTTACGGGTCTCGGACTGATCCTGGTCCGGCCCCGCCATCTGATCGTAATGGGTCGAGGCAACGATGTGGTGTGCGAGAGCGGCTTCTTTGGTACCAGGATGCAAAGTTAAATAACGTTTGGCTGCAACCTGTGCTTCAGGAATTTTCCCGGCCTTGTAATAGGAGTAAGCCGCCAGAACCATAGCCCGTCGTGCTTCCGGTGCATATGGATGATCGCGATCCAAAGCCTCAAACTTAGCGGCGGCGCGTTGGTATTTGCCAGATGAAAGAAGGGCGTCAGCCTCTCCATACATCTGTCCAGGCGGATCAGGGTTTAAGACCTGCTCAACACTATTGGACGAGGCGCAACCTGCCACCACCAACGCGATCATCAGCGTGACAATGGAAAAGACCCGGCCTAAAATTGTCGCAATATTCAACACGTGATCCCCTAGAGCATGATCCGTTGAACTGTTAAGACCCCACGAATTCGTCAAAATCGTGAACCAACGTTTTGATAACTTCAACTTCAGATCAATCTATTCGATCGCTGACGTTAAAGTTGGTCTCAAACTTTCAAACGATAACTCGGCGTCACTCTAAAAAACCGCGTTACCACCGAAAATTCGCAACCGATTCCCGACTTGTATGGGTCTCAGTATACCACTGCGAGAAATCTTGGTATCGCCAAATCTTGGAATTTCACCAAGTGAGACCAAATAACCCGTCTCTAAAAATGCGAAATCGAGGACAATTGGTCCCTAATTCGCAGGAATCCTCTGACTGCCAAACCGACATCTTACCAAGATCGGCTGGCCACCGTCGCGCTCGCCGCGCGGTAAAAACTTTACACCACCAGATCCAGAAAACCTTTTCCCCGGAGACCCGGCTCAAACCAGCTTAACGTGTGCTTTCAGCATATGATTCAGAATAACTGCTGACACTTACTGGAACGCTGTCGTGGACACTCGGAGCTTCAACGATTGTCCAAGCCGAAGGGTCTGCGAACAGAGCTTGAAGAACATGTGAATTCAAGCGATGTCCACCGCGAACCGAGCGGTATGCACCAAGTAGAGGATAACCAGCAAGAGCCAAATCACCGACCGCGTCTAGCATTTTGTGACGTACAAATTCGTCGCTCTGACGCAAGCCCTCACCATTCATGACACGCTCATTGCCATCGTCATCATGTCCGATTGCAACGGTGTTATTCAGGTTTGCACCCAGTGCCAAGCCTGCCTGCCACAGCTTCTTCACGTCCGCCATAAATCCAAATGTCCGCGCACGACTTAGCTCGTTGCGGAATACGCCTGGCGTCATTTCGTAAGCAGCGCGTTGACGCCCAATAACTGGCGTTTCAAAGTCAATCTCAACGTCCATGTAGAAGCCTGCATGCGGCGTCAGTTCGCCGAAGCAATCACCTTCTTGAACACGAATTGGTTTGAGAACCTTGATGAATTTACGAGGTGCTGAAAGCTCGGAAATGCCCACATCATCAATGGCATCGACAAATGCTGCCGAACTACCATCCATGATTGGCACTTCTTTGCTGTCGATCTCGATATAGCAGTTATCGATCGACAAACCACGAAGCGCTGCCAGTAGATGCTCTACCGTGGAGACGGTGTTGCCATCTTCGTCGCCCAGAACGGTGCAAAGCGTCAAATTCTTGACGTTTGCCACGTTGGCGTCGATCTCAGCGATCAGCCGTCCGCGTTTCGTGATAAGAAAATGGAGCCCAGTATCAGCTTCTGCCGGATGCAGAACAACAGATACCGGCGCTCCACTGTGCACCCCCGTGCCCGTAAGCTCGATTTCGCGCGCAATTGTTGTTTGCCGCGCGCCGATGAAACGATTCGACATATGCGTCGTCCCTCAATCCTGCCCCAGCACCGTTGCTTTAAAATGTCCCTACCCAAAGCAACGTGGCTATCCCCCAGCTTTGTCTGTTTTAAAATATTTGCCACCACCGATTGAAAACCTGAAAAGATTCTCCACCCAACGATGCTGTGGCGAAACAGACCCAACTGCTAACGATTCGGAGGTTAACCGTCGTATCGTTGAGGCACAAATCACGCTTTTTTACGTTCTGTTACTAAGTGTTGCTAATTGAACAACATGGGCAAAGCTTAGCTAGAAAACGAATCAGTAAATCATTGTTGTTTCTTGAAAACCTTAGGCAATTTTGCGTTCGCAGGGGCACCATCAATCTTGTCTTCAGGAATGCCATGTGCCTCTGCATAAGCTTGCGCTCGAGCCTGTTGCTCGCGCAAAGCCGGGCCATTTGCATCGTTCGACGGCGAACTTGAAGGTGAATTTGATTCGTTTCCACGTCGACCGATTCCCGCCAACCGCTGAAACAAACCAGGTTTTCCGACAGATCTCGCTGCAGCTGGTGATTGAGTTGGCGAATTTTGTGTCGGTTCACCCTGCTTCCCTTGAGTCACCCGCGCTTGATATTCACGCTGCCCAACGGCTGGAAACTGCTCAATTTCAGGCATCCGAGCACCACTTCGAGGCATTTCGGAGGGTTGTTGAGGTTGGAATGTCTGATTGCTTCCAGACGCAGATGCAGGTCTTGCGCTGGAACTATGACCACCCGCTGTCGCAACGGCTGGCACCGTTTGGCGTGGTGTTGCGCCAGTTTCTTGAATGACAACGTCATTGGGCCCTTGCCATGTGGTCTGCGGAGCAGGAGCGGGAGGCGATGGCTGTCTGTTCATTGCATTCGACAACCGTTGTTGAAGTTCTTCGGTTTGTCCCGATTGCGATGCATCCTGCTCCCCACCGGTTGTTGGATTTAGCAAAGGTGGCGGCGCTGGAAAGGCGCCACTCGCTGCTGAGTTATTCACAACCGGCTGAGCTCCTTGCGCCCGCGCGTTATTCATGCCGGAGGCAACGATTGAAACGCGAATGCGATCTTCCAAACTGTCATCGTAAGTTGCCCCGACGATAATGTTGGCTTCTGGATCCACTTCCTGACGCACACGACTTGCCGCTTCATCAACTTCGTAAAGCGTCATGTCAGGCGCACCGGTGATCGACAGCAAAACACCATTGGCACCTTGCAAGCTGACGTCATCAAGCAAAGGATTTGCGATGGCTTCTTCGGCGGCAAGGATCGCTCGGCGATCACCTGAAGCCTCACCTGTTCCCATCATCGCCGAACCCATTCCGCTCATGACAGCGCGCACATCAGCAAAGTCGAGATTTATCAACCCTTCTTTAATGATCAGATCAACAATGCACGCGACGCCGGAATATAAAACTTGGTCAGCAAGTACAAATGCCTCTGCAAATGTTGTGTTCTCATTGGCAATGCGGAATAGATTTTGGTTCGGAATAACGATCAATGTGTCAACGTTGTCACGAAGCTCATTAATGCCGGCATCCGCAATGCGCATGCGTCGCGAGCCTTCGAACTGGAATGGCCGCGTCACAACGCCAACGGTCAAAATACCAAGCTCGCGAGCAGCGCGTGCGATGACGCTTGCAGCCCCGGTCCCTGTGCCGCCGCCCATGCCGGCTGCAACAAACAACATATGTGAACCCGCAATTTGGGACTTGATATCGTCGATGGCCTCTTCAGCAGCCGCTTGCCCGATTTCCGGTTTTGCGCCTGCACCAAGGCCTTCTGTGAGCTGTGCGCCAAGTTGAAGGCGATGTTCGGCGCTTGAGGCGGCGAGGGCTTGAGCATCGGTGTTTGCTGCAACAAATTCTACGCCGGTTAGACCAGCGGCGATCATATTGTTGATGCCGTTACAGCCAGCGCCACCTACCCCAACAACGGTCAGTCGCGGTGTCAGGTCCGTGAGCTTTGGAAGCTGTATATTAATGCTCATTTCAACCCCAATTTCCCTTGAGCGATGCACCGCCCACATTCCCAAAATTTGTGTGCCCGCGCAGAACCAAAATCCTTCAAGATCCGTTCTTTACCGCCAGCACTCCCAAGAACCAAACCATTGCCCAAAGTGGCTCTTATTCAGCGACATTTTGATGCGCCTCAAAAACCTTCCTTCAACCACTGACCAACACGCCCGACATAACCTTGCGACAAGGCATCACGCTCACGGTAGGTAATCACAGCTCCTTGCCCTAACCCCAATGCTGCAATCATTCCCAACAACGTGGCATACGCCGGATTGGCGACACTCGACGGCATGCCCGTTAACGCAATTGGCTGCGCCACACGTACCGGACACTGTAACTCATTCGCTGCAAACTCACTCAGCCCTGTAAGTTGGCTTGCCGCGCCTGTTAACACGATCCGGCGATTGCCAAACTCAGCCAAACCAGACTGTTGCAACCGCTCGCGTACAAGACCAAGAACGCTGGAAACTCTTGGACGCAATATCTCTGCGAGCTGCGCTTTACTCGCTTGATAAGGTCCACCCTCATCATCTTCGGTGGACGAATACGAAAAGAATTCATGCTCGTCGGACTGCGCACCAGTGAGTGTGCCATAAAGCGTTTTGATTCGCTCGGCTTCTTCAAGAGGTGTCTGCAACGTGCGCGCAATATCGTACGTCAGATGCAGCCCACCAACCGGCACTGCGTCGGCAAAAACAAACCGTCCATCGATATACAAAGCCAGTGTTGCAGTGCCACCACCAAGATCGATAACTGTGCAGCCCAACTGCCGTTCTTGTGGTGTTGTAACCGCAAGCGCACTTGCAAACGGTGTTACAATTAGGCCTGCAACATCCAAATAACACCGTTCGATAAGCATTACGAGGTTGCGCAAAGGTGTTTCATCAGCCGAAATTGTGTGGAGGTCTGCGGCCAATTCCTGGGCTGCCATGCCAATAGGTTCACCACCGACATCCAAACCGTCGAGGCGCATTCCAACACGACTTAGGTGGACCAGAGATCGGCCATCGCGTTCGGCAAATGCACGACCAGCATCCATCAATCGAGCTAAATCTGTTGCATCAACGACACCGGTTTGGGTCTTTGCACGAGCGACAAAGTTGGTTGATTTCAGCCGACCACATGAGACAGACACATAAGCACGATCAATTTCCACGCCGGCCGTTCGCTCGGCTTGACTAACAGCCATACGGACGGCCTGTTCGGCAACTTCGATGTCGGCCACGACACCTGCTTTGATACCGCGCGCGCGCTGGTGCCCCATGCCAAGGATGCGCACACCTGAAAATGCTTTTCCGTCGACTGAAATCGAAGGTGCTCCTGTTTCATCTACGAAAATGAGGCAGACAATTTTGCTGCTGCCAATGTCAATCACAGCCTCGACATTGCGCCCGCGCATACGTCCGGTATTTCTAAAGGACATGATGCACCCCTTCAGATTGGCGAACCGGTTGTGGACGGACACTGACCCGGCCAGGCGTTCGCAGATCGATTATCACGTTTGAATATTGCCCAAGCTTGGAGATCAATTGTTGTACCTTCGGGCGCCTTAGAGCCGCGTCTACGCCTTGGGCTGGCAGATGTATTGTTGACCCTGTTGTAAGGTGTAGTGACCATCGGCGAGCGCCAACACGCTCTGCAACACGAATAAACTTTTGAAACTCCGCGTGGCGGCCAAGCAATGCGGTCAGGTTTTGGCTCGCTGCCGCGGCCTCGGTGCCCATCAAACGCAATAATCCTTTGGTGTTCTGGCCTTTCGGCAAACCACCGAGAACGCGACCTGACGCGTCCACAAGGGAGGCCTCCCCACGACCCAAACCCGCCTGCCACACTGCAACCGGAGTTCGTTCCGTAATGCGGATCTTTAGCTGGCTGGGAAACACCCGCGAAATCGCCGCGGTCTTTACCCACGGTAAGGCTTCAATACGCGCGCGTGCGGGCGATATTTCCAAACCGAAAAATGTTGCGGCCTGTTCAAGGCGAAGCGCATCATAAATTGCGGTATCAAACGTATTTCGATTGCCAGATAACGAAACCTGATCCAGACCGAGCCCAACCCAGCGCGCCAACTCAATTGAGTTTGGCAAAACCCGCTGAAACTTGCGGACATTCGAACCACCAGCCGTCAAAGCAAAAAAGGCAATCGCGCCAAAACATGCCGCTATAATCAACCGTGGCACAAGTGATATCGATGCCGTTGGCCGACGTCGCGGCGCCTTAACGCGAGCGCGCTTGCGATCCAATGACGGCCGCTTCGAGTTTGTCGGCTTTAGGCGAGGTCTTGATTGTAAATCTTGCGATGAAGAGAGCGTCGTTCGTTGTTTGCTGGCATGGGTTGCCGGCGTTGGTAACTTTGGCTCTATCTTTACCTGTTGCAACTCGCATCCTCGACGATCCACCGAACAAGGTCGCCAAACGACCAGCCCGCGTGCCCCGCAAGCTCCGGCACCAACGAGGTCGTTGTCATGCCGGGTTGCGTATTCACCTCTAGACACACAAGCTCGCCTGTGCCGCCTTCGGTATCGTCGAAACGGAAGTCCGCCCGTGAAACACCTCGACAGCCCAGCGCCTTATGCGCCGCCAAAGTGTATTTCCGGATGCTTTGGTAAACATTTGATGAAAGATTGGCCGGAAGTACGTGTTCTGACCCCCCTGGCGCGTATTTGGCTTCGAAATCGTAGAATTCGAGGCCTTTCAGCGGCAGAATTTCGATCACGTCACTGACGAAATCGCCCAAAACCGCACACGTCAGCTCACGCCCATCAACAAACCGCTCGACCATCACAACCTCATCAAGGTCGCTGTCTTTGCCAATCAGCTCTGGTGGATGGAGCGCGTCTTTAGAAACAATGACCACACCAACGCTCGACCCTTCTGCAATCGGTTTGACTACATAAGGCGGGGGCATGACATGATCGGCCAATGCCTGGCGCCGCGTGACGAGCTTTGCCTCAGCGACCGGCACACTCACGGCCGACATCGCCCCTTTGGCAGCTTCCTTATGCATTGCCAATGCTGAGCTTAAGACGCCTGAGTGTGTATAGGGAATCTGATTAAATTCCAGAACACCCTGAATAACACCGTCTTCGCCGTACTTGCCGTGCAAGGCGTTAAAGCAGACATCCGGTTTGCAGGCAGCAAGCTGGCCTGCAAGATCGCGTGTGACATCAATTTCTGAGACGCGATATCCTTCATCGCTGAGCGCTTTGCCAACGGCTGCTCCCGATTTCAAACTCACGGAGCGCTCTGCTGATAATCCTCCCATCAAAACAGCTACGTGTTCAAAAGTGCGAGCGGGAGGCGTTGCAATCATTGAGAAGGTCTTTCAGATATTAAAGCAAGATGCCTTGAAGGCTTTGGCCAAGCCAAGACAACGGCAATGTTCGCCAGGCCTTATGCCTCCGACATTGGCGCATCATCGAGTTTAAGAGCAAGGGCTTCGCCGGATTTATGTCCCTCAACAGGGCGCCCTAATCGAATGATTTCCCAATTCAAGGTTACTCCGCTTGTGGCCTTCACACGCGCGCGGATCGTTTCTCCCAGCGTCTCGATATCTTCGCCTTTGGCCTCATCAAAATTAATCAAGAAATTACAATGCTTCTCTGAAACCATCGCGCCGCCAACCTTAAAACCACGCAGACCAGCAGCATCCACCAGCTTCCAGGCACTATGCCCCTCTGGGTTTTTAAACGTCGACCCTCCGGTACGTTCTTTGATGGGTTGGTTCTGTTCGCGATAATCGGCAACCTCTTCCATGTCGCGCAGAATATCTTCTGATTTTCCAGCGGTGCCCTGATAAAGCGCTTCGGTAAAAATCCAGTCTTTAGCAACGCTACAATGGCGGTAGGTAAAGCCCATATCTTTGTTCGACAGCACTTGGATGTTGCCATCGCGATCCACGGCACGGGCTTCGACCAACACATCCTTCGTTTCGGTCCCATGTGCGCCAGCATTCATACGCAATGCACCACCAATGGAGCCTGGGATGCCACGATAAAATGCAAGCCCCGCGATACCCGCATCTGCCGCCGCGCGCGCAACCTTCACATCCGGCACCGCTGTACCCGCACGCAACCGATTGCCCTCTTCAGCAGACACAGTTCCAAATTCTCGGCCTAGGCGAATGACAACACCGGCAAAGCCACCATCGCGGACCAACAAATTCGATCCCAATCCGATGACAAAAACGGAAACCTCTTTGGGTGTATTTTTCAGAAAGTAAGCAAGGTCGGCTTCGTCAGCAGGTTTAAACATCACATCCGCTGGACCACCAACACGAAACCAAGTCACTTGCGACAGCAGTGCGTTGGCCGTCAAACGCCCACGCAACTCCGGCAGTGCCGCTTGCAAGTCAGTCAGCAAAGAAGACTTGGGAGTTGTCTCACTCACTGCATTCCTCCAGCACGAACAGATGGTGCAGCGGCCGCCAACCAGCCCGGAAGACCGTTCGCCCATTCTGTCGACACACCCGCGCCCAGACACAGCACCATATCGCCCGGTCGCGTTTCCTGGCGCAAAACGCCAATCAAGTCGCGTGGGTCTTGAATAGACATCACTGCCGGGTGACCCGAGGCTCGAATACCCTCGGCCAATGTATGTTGATCAACACCTTCGATCGGCAATTCACCTGCCGAATAGAGTGGCGCAACAATGACGTTGTCGGCATTGGCGAGACTCCGAGAAAAATCATTGAACAAAGCTTGAACTCGCGAATATCGGTGTGGTTCGAGCACAGCAAACACGCGGCCTTGCGCTCCGGCCTTTGCAGCCTGCAACACTGCCGCAACCTCGACGGGATGGTGGGCGTAGTCATCGTAGAATGCGACCCCATTCCACTCACCCGTAAATTGGAACCGTCGCTTCACACCGGAAAACGTCGCCAAATTTGCGCGAATGGCATCGTCAGAAATACCGGTCTCAGTCGCGATCGCGATGGCTGCAAGGGCATTGAGCACATTGTGTTGACCAGGTGTTGGGACTTCCAGCCCCTTCAATTCGCGCGCGCCCCCAATAACGCGGTCAGAGAATGTCACATCAAATATCGAAACGTGCCCGCGCTGAGATAGCGCCGTTAGTTTCAAATCTGCCTCATTGGCGACGCCGTAAGTCAACAGTCGTCGACCATCCTGACGCAACGCCAGACGTTGCACCATCTCGCGCACGACCGGATGATCGATGCATGTCACCGTTAGACCGTAAAAAGGAATGCTTTTGAAAAACCGTTCAAATGCCGTGTGCATATTTTGAACTGTTTTGTAATAGTCGAGATGCTCGGGATCGATGTTGGTGACAACACCGATTTGGGAGGGAAGAAATGTAAACGTGCCATCAGATTCATCGGCTTCAACGATCATCCAATTGCCGTTGCCAAGGCGGGCGTTTGAATTCCAGTCGTTAATAATGCCACCCGTAATCACCGTCGGGTCAAGACCAGCGGTGGCAAACATATGCGCCACCAAGGATGTGGTCGAGGTTTTGCCATGCGTACCCGTGACAGAAATTGTTTGCGACGTGCGCATTAGTTCAGCAAGCATTTCAGCCCGGCGAATAATGCGCAAACCTTTGGCGCGGGCTGCGGCCAATTCTGGGTTCGCATCTTTTACGGCTGTCGAAATCACTACTTGCTTGGCGCCAACAAGGTTCACCGCATCATGGCCCACAAAGACCCGCACACCTTTCGCGCGCAGGCGTTTTACGTTTGCGCTTTCTTTCTGGTCGCTGCCTTGAACGGCATAACCTTTCGCCATCAGGATTTCCGCGATAGCGCTCATCCCAATTCCGCCAATGCCAATAATGTGGAACGTCCCGATGTCGCGGGGCATTTGCATAGTGTGTTTTCCCTTATTAACGCACCGCGCAAGCGCGGATCGCAGCTTCACTGCCTCGAACGTGAAGCAAAATCAAATCTCGCCAATGCTGTCCTTCTCAGCCAACTTAACAACAAGGTCACCAAAGCGCGCTACGGCATCCGGACGCCCCTGGCGACGGGCCGCATCGGCCGCAGCGACAAGTCTGTCTCCAGACGTTGCCAGAGCGACAATTTCATCTGCCAAACGCTCAGCCGACAGGTCCTTCTGTTCGATACACCAAGCTCCTCCTGATTCGGCAAGCTGGCGCGCGTTGTTTAGTTGATCGTTATCGAGAGCGTGTGGCAATGGCACCAAAATCGAAGGCCTGCCTATAACGGTCAATTCTGCAATAGATGACGCTCCTGCCCGCCCGACAACCAAGTGACTTTCAGCAATAAGCTGAGGCAAATCAGCAAAAAACGTTGCCAATTGGGCGACCACACCAATCGTTGCATAAGCCTTTTTGACGCGTTCCAGGTCTTCTTCGCGACATTGTTGAACAATTTGAATGCGCTGGCGGATCTCAAGCGGCATTGCGGCCAACGCAGTTGGCACGGTATCAGAAAAATACCGTGCCCCCTGGCTACCGCCAAAAACGATCAACTTAAAGGGCTTGTCACCTGTCGGTGGGTCAAATGGTGTTTGCGCGGCGGCGATTACGCGGTCGCGAACGGGATTGCCGGTGACCACCACCTTTTGACTGAGTTTTTCTGAAAGGTATTTGGTTTGTTCAAACGAGGTTGCGATCGCGGTCACACGCCCAGCCAACATGCGATTGGCGCGACCAAGGACTGCATTTTGTTCATGCAAGGCCGTTGGTATGGCGCGCATCTTTGCTGCAACCAGCGGGGGAAAAGTCGGATAGCCACCAAAACCGACCACAGCATCTGGGCGCACGCGTTTCAACAAACGATACGCCGCCGTAGTTCCTTTTGTAAGTGTTGCTGCGGTCTTTACGACTTTGCCGACCTTGCGACCACCACCACCAAGTGTTGCTGCTGGCACTTGATAAATTTCACGCGCCGGAAAATCGCTGCCATAACGGTCACCACGCATATCCGTCACCAGGTCTACAATATAACCGCGTCTGCCAAGCTCCTCGCCAAGCGCAAATGCTGGAAACAAATGCCCACCGGTTCCTCCGGCCGCAAGCAAAATCGTTTTCGTCGTGACGCCCACGTTCGCTTTTTTCCCTTCTATTGATCGTAGCCAATAAACGTTGGATGCAGACTGGAAGATGAAACATCGTGACGCCGTTCAGAGCGCAAAGTTCCATGCCGGGTATCGGTTGGCCGTCTCCGGGTCAAGGCCAACAACATTCCAAGTGTGATGCACACGGCCAACAAAGACGATCCGCCAGCGGAAATAAAAGGCAACGTCATCCCCTTTGCCGGCAACAATCCGACGTTTACCCCCATGTTTATCAACGCCTGAAAGCCGAAAATAAGAGCCAGTCCCTGGATCGCCAACCTGGTTGCCAGGTCCGATTGGCGTCCGGCACTCAATAAGGTGCGCAATGTAATAAATGAGAAAAGTGCCAACAATACGAGACAGGCAACGACACCATATTCTTCTGCCACGACAGCAAAAATAAAATCGGTGTGGGCATCTGGCAGAATGGATTTAATCGTCCCTTCCCCTGGCCCACGTCCGAAAAACCCACCTTCGACAAACGACTGCATGGCGCGATCAAGCTGACTGTTGCCACTGCCGCTCGGCGAGAAAAACGCATTAAAGCGCGCTGCCACGTGCGGCAACGTGAGGTATGCAATGCCTAAGCCCAGCACAGCAGATCCAGCCAACAGACAAACACCGAGTATCGACTGACCTGACAATGTGAATAGGCTGCCCCAAGCCATCACAATCAGTAACGTTTGACCAATGTCAGGTTGGCCGATCAACAAGCCAGCCACAAGCACCAACACGCAGATCGCGATTAGGAAAGCTGGCATATCAGTTCTCTGGCGTGCTTGGGCAAACAGCCAAGCACAAAGGACTACAAACGCTGGCTTTATAAACTCAGACGGTTGCAAGGAATATCCGCCAAGGTTTAGCCACCGACGCGCGCCGTTGATCTCGCTACCAGCAAGCGCCACCCACACCAATCCTGCAAACGCTGCTAAGAATATTCCCAACGCCAATCGCCGTATGCCGAGCGGGGACAGAAATGAGATGACCGTCATGGCCAAAAGGCCAAGACCTGAGAAAAACAGATGGCGCTCAAAGAAATAAAATGTCGGCAAACCTTTTTTGATCGCCACTTCCGGACTGGCGGCAAGTGATAAGATCACACCAAAGCCTGCCAAAATGACAATCGAAGTTAGGAGAAGGTGATCAACCGTAAACCACCACCCGGCCACGCGACTTTCATCTGCGCGCGAGAACTTCATGACGCCGTCTCTTCCTTTAACAAAACATTTGGCAACGCGCTGACATATTCACGAAATGTGTCGCCGCGAACTTCAAAATTCTTAAATTGATCAAACGAGGCGCACGCCGGCGAAAACAATACTGCCGCCGGTTTCTCGGCACTAACACCTGAGGCGCATATTGCTTGACTGGCTGCGGCAGCGACAGCGACATCGAGCCGACCGCACCTTTGATATGGCACTTTACCCTCAAGCGTTTCTGCAAACTCCGCCGCAGCATCGCCAATCAAGTACACTTTTGCGATCCGTGGAAAGTAGGCTTCAAGCTGAGAAATGCCGCCGTCCTTGGCCTGTCCACCAGCGATCCAATAGATGTTTTTTTCAAACGCCGATAACGCTTTTGAGGTTGCTTCAGCATTTGTCGCTTTTGAGTCATTTATAAAAAAAATTCTGTTGTTACTGCTGTGGCCAACCTCTTCCATACGGTGGGCCAATCCAGGAAACGTTTCTAGGGCAGCTTGAAATTCATCCGGGCACCAAACATCGGGGATCGTCCATTGTTGATCCTCATTTCCGCTTTCTACCAAAGCGTTTTTGTGATCTTGCAATGCGCGCAAAACCGCCAACGCGGCTAAGGCATTTTGTACATTGTGCAAGCCGCGCAAAGACGCCACACCTTCAAGGTTTGCAACTTCTCGGCTTGAGGATCGACCGTTGGCCTCATCGGAGCGAACAAACAAAGTTTGATCGATCGCATAAAGGCGCGGAATGATTGCCGCCCCCTTTCCTGTCGTAATCGCATACAGGCAATCTTTTGGCTCAAAATCTTCGGCAACAGCTTTGGTCAAAGTGTCGTCGATGCCAACAACGCTTCGTTCAGAATTAGCAATCATTTTCGCTTTGACAGCGGCATAATTTTCCAATGTGCCGTGACGATCAATATGATCCGGCGAGATGTTCAACAACACACCAACAGTCGGCTTGAACGTCGGCGCCAAATCAATTTGGTATGAGGAGACCTCCAACACGTGCACACGATCGAGAGCTGCAGGCTCTAGCGACATGACCGCCTTGCCAATATTGCCACCCATTTCGACCGCAACACCCAGCGCCTGCAACACGTGGGAAATCAACGCCGTGGTCGTTGACTTTCCATTCGTACCCGTGATTGCGACAAGTGGTGCCGTTGGCTGGTCGCTTGCACGCTCGCGCTGGAACAACTCCATATCACCGATAATGTCGACCCCGGCTTTTGTCGCCAGGTCAACGGTCCAATGGGGTTCGGGATGGGTTAGCGCTACACCTGGCGCCAACACAAGAGCGCGAAATTCCGACCAGTCTGCCGTCGCCAAATCAACAACTGGGATGCCTTCAGCTTCGGCTGACACGCGCCCGGTTTCGCCGTCGTCCCACGCGGCAACTTTTGCACCGCCCTCCAGCAAGGCCCGCGCCACCATTAAACCCGAACCACCGAGACCAAATACAGCGACCCGCTGGCCTCGAAACGTTTTTGCAAAAATCATGCAGCGCCCCTACGGCAGAATATGTGTCTTTGCTGTAATGGCAGGAATAGGTCTCCTGCACAGCTCAATGTTTCAACAGCACCGGCGCTCCAGCGATGGTGTTAGCGCAACTTCAAGGTCGCCAAGCCAATGAGTGCAAGGATCACTGAGATGATCCAAAATCTTACAACCACTGTACTTTCCTTCCACCCTTTTTGTTCAAAGTGGTGGTGCAGCGGGGCCATTCGAAACACACGTTTACCCGTCGTTTTATATGACGCCACCTGTATGATGACTGATAAGGTTTCAAGCACAAACAAACCACCGACGATCGCCAAAACAATTTCATGCTTTGTTGCAACGGCGATTGAACCTAGTGCACCGCCAAGCGCAAGTGATCCTGTATCACCCATGAAGATCATTGCTGGTGGCGCGTTGAACCACAAGAAACCAAGTCCGGCACCGATTAAAGCACCGCAGAAAACCGCTAATTCACCAGTACCAGGAACAAAATTAATTTGCAGATAGCCGGCAAAGTTTTTGTTTCCCGAGACATAGGCAATCAATCCGAACGCAGCAGCTGCAATCATGACTGGTACGATCGCCAACCCGTCGAGACCGTCCGTTAAGTTGACGGAGTTGCCAGCACCAGCAATGACAAGCACACCCATCAAAATGAAGAACATGCCAAGATCGATCATGAAATCTTTAAAGAACGGCAGAGCGAGCTTTGTTGCAAAATCCGGCACGGACAGCTTCATGAACGCATAAGTCGCAGCCGCCGCAATCAAGATTTCCAGCGACAAACGCACACGTCCAGGAAAGCCATCAGATGAGCGGCTTTTGACTTTAAGATAGTCGTCGTAAAACCCAATGACGCCGAACGACAACGTCACAAGCAAGACAACCCAAACGTAAGGATTGGACAAATTCGACCACAGCAAGGCTGAAACTGTAACACCAAGCAAGATCATAAGTCCGCCCATCGTCGGCGTACCACGTTTTGCAAGGTGGCTTTGTGGACCATCATCGCGGATGGGTTGGCCCCGTCCCTGTTTGATGCGCAGCATGTCGATGATCGCGGGGCCAAATAACATGACAAACAACAATGAGGTGAAAATGGCGCCACCGGTCCGAAACGTGATGTATCGGAAGACGTTTAGTGGTCCAATTTGATCTGAAAAATTCACCAGCTCATAGAGCATGTCAGGTCCCTTCTCGTGGCAGCGCCACACCGGCATTATATATCGTCATACTCAAACCACCATCACCATCGAGATGGTCGATCCATTTCATTTATCGAACACAGGATCTGGTCAACTTACCAATACCACGAAACAATAGCGTCATTACGTTGTTAGCTCTTCGCAAGACCTTTCAACGCATCGACCAACGGCGACATGCGAGAGCCTAATGATCCCTTGATCATCACAGCATCTCCACTTCGCACGCTATTGCACAACTGTGAGGCAATCCCCGCAGACTTCTCTGCCCATGCCCCGCGGCGATGTTCCGGCAAAGCATCGAACAACAATCGCATATTTGGCCCAGAGGCAAAAACCAAATCAACCCCGGCAGCCGCAATAGCATCTTTAAGTTCGATATGCAGCTCGCCCGAAGCCTGACCAAGCTCTAGCATGTCTCCAAGCACTGCAATTCGGCGCTTAAATGCTGTTCGCGGCATTGTGCCGAGTGCTTCAAGTGCCGCCTTCATTGAAGCTGGGTTTGCGTTATAGCTCTCATCAATGACCAAAATGTCACGGCCATCAGCTGTATGGACCTTTGTACGCGCACCGCGACCGTCGGTGGCAGCAAGGTCTGTCATAGCCGGTATCGCATTGGTGACATCAAGATCGAGCGCTTCTAACACGGCAACGACACCCAAAGCATTCTGCGCAATGTGAGCGCCGGGAACGCCAACTTCGAAGTCGATCTCGCGACCACTTGCCAAACGTGCAAGGACAAGACTGGCCGAGGTCGAAAGCGATACGGCAATTGCGCGAACATTTGCTGTTTCGCTTTGGCCAAATGTGACGACGGGTGCACCTGATTTCACAGCCGCCGCAATCAAAATGTCACCAAACGCATTGTCCCGATTGACAATCGCCGTGCCACCTTCAACCAAGCCGGTAAAGATCTCGGCCTTGGCGCGCGCAATATCTTCGACACTGTCAAAAAACTCTAAATGCACAGGCTCAACTGTCGTAACAATTGCAACATGCGGGCGTACCATGGCAACCAACGGTGTAATTTCACCGGCATGATTCATTCCGATTTCATAAACCCCAAACATCGCATCAGCCGGTGTTCTCGCCAACGTCAACGGCACCCCCCAATGGTTGTTGTAAGACTTTTCCGCCGCATGCGTTGGACCAAGTCGGCTTAATGTCGCCCGCAACATTTCCTTCGTGCCAGTCTTGCCAACGCTACCTGTTACGCCAACCACACGGGCGTATTTCGACAAACGGTTGCGTGCGGCGATTGCAATCGCTTCAAGCCCCTTAAGCGTATCACCAACGCGTATCAATGCCCCATCACCCGGTTGGCGTTGGTATGTGTCCGCAACCAAGGCCGCTCCAGCACCGGCACCAAATGCTGAAGTTATAAAGTCGTGGCCATCGCGCTGATCCTTTAAGGCGACGAACAAATCACCCGTATCAATCGTGCGTGTATCGATCGAGATCCCGCCGACACCGGTTGGCGTGTTTGCATCCACGTCAGCACGACCACCAGACGCTGTGACAAGAGCGTCCCAAGACCACAACGGTTCCGACATCGACATACCTTTTATCAATTCTTCGAGTTTGGATTTGTTTGTTCAACTGCTGCCATCGCAGTACGTGCTTCTTCATGGTCTGAGAACGGTAGAACAGTGTCTCCGACAATTTGTCCTGTTTCGTGGCCTTTGCCAGCGATCAACACAACATCTCCCTTAGATATATCAGCGATACTGGTTTGAATTGCTTCGCGCCGGTCGCCAACTTCCTTGGCGCCAATGGCCGCCGCTAAAATCTCACTGCGAATGCTGGTCGCATCTTCTGTGCGCGGGTTGTCGTCCGTTACAATCACCACATCCGCTTTGGCGACGGCAATCTCACCCATGAGAGGGCGCTTGCCTTTGTCCCGGTCACCCCCACAACCAAATACGCAAATAAGACGCCCTGTCACAAACGGACGCACAGCATCCAGAGCCGCTGCCAGAGCTTCCGGCTTATGGGCATAGTCGACAACGACCAACCCGCCGCGACACTCGCCGATAATTTCCAACCGTCCCGGCACACCCGATAAATTCTGCAAAGCAAAAAAGACATCCATTGGCGCGCCACCAACGGCAATTGCCAAGCCTGCCGCCGCCAATGCGTTGGCAATTTGATAAGTGCCAACAAGGGGAAAGCGAATTGGATAGACCTGATCGTCATAAACAACTTTGAGATGTTGCACAAAGCCTTCACGGCTCACTTCAGTCAAAGTGATGGTCTCACCAGCTTCACCGACTGTTATAAGTTCAAGGTCATTTGCGACCGCCGTGCGAAGCGCTTGTTTGGCATATGGGGCATCGAGATTGATTACGGCAGGCTGACCGGCTTCCAGCAGCGAATTAAACAATCGCATCTTGGCGGCCATGTAATCTTCAATTGTTGGATGGTAATCGAGATGGTCTCGACCAAGATTGGTGAACGCTCCAGCTTTAAGGTGGACACCATCCATACGATATTGATCGAGCCCGTGTGACGATGCTTCGAGCGCAACGTGTGTGACCCCTTCCGCTGCCAACTGGGCCAGTGTTTGGTGCAAGGTTACCGGGTCAGGTGTCGTCAATGAACCGTAGACCGCACCGTCAGGCTTCACAACGCCAATGGTACCAAGAGAAGCTGACGTCCAGCCGAGGCTTGAAAAAATCTGGCGTGTAAAGTCAGCGACTGATGTTTTTCCACTCGTCCCCGTTATGGCGACAATCGTCTCAGGTTGATCGGAATAAAAGCGCGATGCCATCTGGGCAAGTGCCAAACGCGGCTCGCCTGCTCGTAAAACAGGAACATCAACGGAAGATGAAATTTTAGCGTCTGCTGCCACCAATACAGCAACAGCGCCCCGCGCAATGGCATCTGCTATAAATTGACTGCCGTCTGCCTTGACACCAGCCAGAGCCGCAAACACGAAACTTGGCTCAACAGCGCGGCTATCAGCCGTCAAACCAGCAACATCCAATTCAGATGCATTGTCTGGCGCACTGACATCTGGACCAATCAGGTCTTTAAGCTTCATGTAATTCCTCGAGGCGAGAGGGTTTATAAAACGATGCCACGTCTTTATTTGCACAAGACGACACCGTCAAACGCCAATGCTTTTCGAATTACTTTCGTGGCAAAAGCCCATCTTTGAAAAAATCGAAATTAGCGTCGTGCTGCCACCCCGATTAACGGTGCGATGCGCTTAATCAATCGGCCTGTCGCAGGCGCTGCGTTATATCCAGCCGTTATACTTCCGTTGGTTTCTGCCACGGGTTGTGGTTCAAACAACATCACCAAAGTCAGATACGCCGGAGCATCCATCGGAAATGCGGCAACAAACGAGGAGATCACTGAATTTTTGTTATAGCCACCGCGTGCCGGCAATTCGGCTGTACCTGTTTTGCCACCAACGCGATAGCCCAACACATCTGCCCGGCGACCTGTTCCGAAACGACCACCAACATTGCGGCGCATCAAGTTGCGAATTTGGCGACTGGTCGAACGCTTGATAATCGGTGCGCCTTTCAAATAGTCCGCTTTTTCCTGACGCAAAAATGTCGGACGGACAAATCGACCACCATTGACGAGTGCTGCCGCCGCAGATGCAAATTGCAACGGTGCAACGGCAATACCGTGGCCGTATGATATCGTGGCGGTTTCAGCTTCACCCCACGACTTTGGCAATTGCACACGAGCTACGCGGCCAGCTTCGGTCATCATTTCTTCTGTCAATCCAAGACGCGAGAGAAAGGCTTTTTGCTCTTCCTTACCGACTTCCAATGCCAACGCACCCGATCCAATGTTCGATGACCTGAGAAACACTTCTGCAACCGTCAATGGTCGACCGGCCGGGTGGAGGTCTCTGATCGTGTGTCCGCCGACCCTTAGCGGTGCTCTCACATCAATTTTCGTTGTCGGTGTTACACGGCCTGCATCAAGCGCCATAGCAACCGTGAACAGTTTAAAGATTGACCCAAGTTCATACGTGCTGGAGATAACACGATCGCGGTTTGCAGCCAGATCGACAGAACCACCCGCATCACGCCTGCCACCAGAGCGCGACGTCGCTGCAAGGACCTCACCAGTCTTAACATCTAAAACGATACCAGCCGCGGCGCGCGCTTTGTAACGCTCAATTGCGTCACCAAGCTCGACTGTCAGTGCTTGTTGAACAGCCAGGTCAAGAGACATCTGAATAGGTGCGCGCTCAGAACGCGAAACGCCATAGACCTGACGCACCCAACCCCGCCGATCAATATAGCTTTCAAAGCCGGCTAGCCCTTTGTTGTCGACATCAACGGCACCAAGGATATGACCAGCCAATTGTGCGCGCGGGTAAACTCGGCTGATTTCTTCGCGAAATGACAAACCCGGCAAACCGAGATTGTGCACCGTTTGCGCCAGCGATGGTGGCATTTGCCGTTTGATCCAAGCAAAGCGGCGCTTTTTATCGGACAACACATTTGCCAATTCTGGTCCGTCAACTCCAGAGATCAGTGGCTTGAGCCTTGCAACCACGTCATCTGCATCGAGCACCCGGGCCGGATCTGCAAACAAGGATGGGACAGCAACGTCGGTCGCCAACAGGCGTCCGTGGCGATCAACAATATCAGGGCGCGCATGACTGGTGGCAACGCGAGGGCGAATGGCGGCTGCAGACGTTTGAATTCGCTGCTGACCAATCATAGCAAGGTGCACGAGTTGGACACCAACGGCTGTGAACAATAGAGTGGCCGTCACAAAAACGAGCGCGCTACGGCGTTTGGGCGTACGGATGTTTAAATTGCTATTTGGTAACGTCGTGCGCCTCAATTTCAACACCTCACATCAACTTAGCAGCGACACAAAAACCATCAGTCTTGTGCAATCACTAACGTGTTTGACGAGTTGTTGAACCGGTTTCCACTGCACTCCCATCACTGAAGAATTCCGGACGTAGGGTGTCGACGATCTGCTTTTCTGTGAGCGGTTGGAGGCCCTGTTCACGAGCCAATGGCTCAATCCGTTCTGGTCGAGCCAAGTGAGCCCGTTCGGCTTTCAAAATTGCAATATCGCCTTGTGCTTGGTCACGCATGCGCTCGAGCGCATACACGTTTCGCTCAAGTCCTCTTGCGTCATAATTGACGGCATAGAGCATGAAGGCACTGGCAAGGGCGAGAAAAGAAGAGGCAACAGACAACATACGCATGGGACACAAGATCCTTGAAACACAACTGAGCCGAGGAGCACCCAACCCAAAGACCAACCAAAAAAGTTTCAATCCGCGCCGATGTTAGTCCGCATTAAGAGCTGCATTCCCAATGGGGCTTTCATCTTGTGGCCAGGCTGGAGCCTCAGTTCGAATAGCTGATCTGAGGTGGGCTGACCGTGCGCGCGAATTAGCCTTAATTTCTTCTTGAGAAGACGTTAACGCCCGATGGTTAACAATTTGGAAACTTGGTGGCATTGGCGCCAAAACCTCCGGTAAATGGCGCGATCCGCCGCCCTGTCGTCCACCACGAGACTTCAAAAATCTCTTAACGATGCGGTCCTCCAAAGAGTGAAAAGTAACCACAACAAGGCGCCCACCTGGCTTCAAACAACGCTCAGCTCCGGCCAGTCCGCGCATCAATTCACCAAGCTCATCATTGACGAAGATCCGAAGCGCTTGAAACACCCGCGTGGCTGGATGCTTCTTGGCACCCCCGCGTCCACCCAATACGCGCGACACCAAATCGGCCAATTGGCGGGTGCGTGTGAACGGTTCTTTTTCCCGATCGGCAACGATTGCGCGGGCAATCACGCGCGAACGCCGCTCCTCGCCAAAATGAAAAAATATGTCGGCAAGTTGATCGGCCTCAAAATTATTGACGACATCGCCAGCGCTTAAGCCTTGTTCGCTCGCCGCTAAGCCGGGAGCAGCAAACATCCGCATATCAAGCGGGCCATCGGACTGAAACGAAAAACCCCGATCGGCTTGATCCAACTGCATCGAAGACACGCCAAGGTCAAAGACAATGCCATCAAACCTAGCGGAGAAGTCATCACGTGTATTTGCCAATTCCAACAGCGAACCGAAGGGTTCATTGTTGAGCCCAAACCGATCCGCGAACGCCTCACCTAAGGTTCGACCCGCTTTCAATGCCGATGGATCACGGTCAAATGCCAATACCTTACAATTGGCGGCCTCAAGAATTGCACGTGAATAACCACCCGCCCCAAAAGTCGCGTCGATATAGTGTTCGTTGTCTGCTGGAGCTAAATTTTTTAGCACAGCTTCGAGCAGCACGGGAATGTGTCGGCTTTGCACTGAGATAAACCTGCGTTACGTCTGTCCCAAGTTCACGCAGATAAGTTCATCTAACGCAATAGGTGGAGCAGTACATCATTGCAAAGGCGCTTCAAACTTTACCAATCTGCACTGCTGCGACATCACTCCCGTGTGCTCTCAGGTCCACCGACTAATTTGCCAGCAGCCCGGCTCCCCGCGCCGAGAAGTTTGCGGTGCCCTCTGACTTTGTCGCGCGCTGCTTTGCGCCGCGCTTCAAAGCCCTCGGGCGCCCACATTTGGAATTTTTCGCCAAGGCCGACAAACGCGACCTGGGTGTTGAGGCCGGCATGGTTGCGAAGCCCTTCAGGTAAGACGATGCGTCCGTCTCCATCGATTGAGAGGATCTGAACGTCCCCGTAGAGGGCAACAGACAGCTCGTCTCGCTCGTCCGAATAGTCCGGCAAGCCCGAGAGAAGCCCGTCGATCTTTTGCGCAAGCCTTTCCCCACCTGCATCGAGTGCCGCAGCATCGAGCGAAGGATAGCAGTAGATTCCGGCTGCGCCGCTACCGCGATAGCCATCGCGCTCAAGGACTGAGCGGAACGCGGCTGGGATAGAGACCCGGCCTTTGGTGTCGATCTTGTTGATGAATGTTGAGACAAAGCGGTCCATTCCCGATTGCTGCTTTCACTCGTTACGCCAGCTCAAAAACTCAAACCCAAATCGCACTGAAAGCCACCTGTTGGTGTCGATAAACACCGCACTTGGCCGTCGCACTCACCCTGTCGTGTCCCAAGTGAGTTAGAGGCCGTGGAGGTCGCGAACTTTGGCCCTCTATCAAAGTCTGCGCCGCTCCCACGGCCCACCCAGAACGATTGGGCCTATATGGGATACGATGGAATTTTATGGGCGTCAATGGTTTGTTAAGGATTTCAGGTGGGCAAATCCTGTTCTCCACAGAGCAATCCTGCGGCGCAATCCAGTCCCAGTTACGCCAGTCAAGGTCCCAATCCCGGTCGCGGACCAAAAGATTGGCGCCGACACATTGGCAAAGTTGGATGACATTGGACGGTCCTGGCCTGCCTAATCTGTCCGCTTGATTTGCCGCTCGCGCCTTAAAGTTGGTGCTACAGCGCAACAACCGGTCGCTAATCCGCATCCATTGGAACCAACGGCTGAGGTAAAACACATATTCTTCAATTGGTTGGGTTGCAGATGCAGCAAAATTCGTGAGGCTAGAGGCAGGAAAAAATTTGCATGCTCACAATGTTTGATGTCGCAGAGATCGCGTGACTGGTCACAGCTGATATTTCTCAGATGTGCCGGTGAGGTTAAAGGTATGAAAGTCCAGTTTCGGGAACAAACTCCGGGTGTGCGCTCCGGCGAATGGTGGGATCCGACGACCGACAGATATCACTCGGTCGTAACAATCCAATCGTTGGACGGTTGGGTTGGCTATATCGGCGACAAGCGAATCGACAAAGAATTCGCATCTCATGAAGCCGCAGCCGAGCACGCAATTTCCCAACTTGAAAGCCAACTGCTACGGCGCCAAGCCTATCACCGGCTGGCCAAATTCACAGCTCCAGGCATCGCAGTTGGTGTGCTGGCGTTGGTTATCCATTCCGTTTTCTTCTCAACCACTGAGCCACCGACCGAGATTGCAAATGCCGATACACAGAGCAACATCGCAACCAGCTCAATTCAACAGCCAACGCCAACGCGCCCCATGCCAACGGCGCACGCAATCACCAATGCCAGTTCTCGCGCATCAAGCGCATCCGAATACGACCAAACAACTTACAAAGTAACCGCCGCAGCCACACACGACGACAATCAAGCAATCCGTCGTGAAGCGACATCAACCGACAGGCGGCCAAACCTTCCTCGCATTCATATGCGCCATGCCGAACCACGCCCATGGGAAAAACCGCTCAGCGAACATGCAATCGCAAAAGAACCTGAAGCGGCTCTAGAAAATTCTACGACTGACGCGACAAAGCCGATAGCGCGCACAGCCAAGCTCTCCGAGAATGGACGTTTGGATGAATCTCAAACAGGTACGCCCAGCTCAATCACGACGACGAACTCAGACGATAGCAATGATGACAACGGCGAAACGTTCTATGATTTGGACCTAGCCGCCGACATGCGTGCCGACCAGGAAGAGCGTGAAAGATTTCTAAACTCAGAAAAACAAGACGTTGAGCAGACCGAAACCTCACCCGCTCACGAAAAAGCCCCCACTGAACAGATCGAGAATGCAAACACGCAACTCGTCGAAGATGATGAAGCGCCGGCACTCACTCCAATCCACACCAACACCTCTCCAACGCCTTATACTTCGCAAAAGGCTTACAAAAAGAGGTCTGTTAAAAAGCGCAAATTTAAAAGCAAGGCAGCACTTAAAAGGCGGACAACAAAACGCGCGCGGCGAAAATCGCGGTCTCCACTGGTTCGCAGAATTGTCCGTCGCAACGCTTTTGGTCAGCGCTATGTCGTTTACAAGGCACGACGCCCACGCAATGCGCGAGAATATCGCCGGCTCCAACGTATCAAGCGTCGGATTGCAGCCAAGAGACGCCAATATTACTATAAAAATGGTTATTGATCGTTGCGCAACGAATTTACGAACGGCCTCATTGACCTTCAACACTGCGCTATTGCACAATTTCAACCGTGGAAAAATTCAACCCGGAAAACAATTCCAACCAGAATCCGACGACACCCGACCATCACCATCACCTCGGAGATATTAACTTGGCTTGGACGCACGATCGTGTGAGCCTTCTCACTTTGCAAAAAGACGCAAGTAAGTACGGAAACAATCTATGAAGGTGCTCACAGTTGGCGGCGCGATGGTCGACACCATTGCAATTATCGATAGCGATCGCATCGAACGCATGACCATGTTGAATGCAGAGACGTCGTTTCTGCTGATGGAAGAGGGGCGAAAAACTGAAGCTCTTAAAATTTCAACTCATTGCGGCGGCGGTGCGATTAATGCTGGTGTTGCCATGGCGCGCCTTGGAGCTGACGTCGCAACGCTCGCTCGCGTTGGACGCGACGACCGCGCCGAATTAATCCTCCAGCGCTTAATGTCCGAAGGCGTCTCAACCCGCTTCGTCATTCGTGATCCCAACGCACCAACGGGCGCTTCTGTCCTGGTTTCATCTCACGACCGCAACGCTGCAATTTTCACGTTTCGTGGCGCCAACACAGCTTTATGCACCGATGAACTAAAAGACGACGCCTTCGCCGCTGATCTCGTTTACATCACAAGCCTATCCAACAACTCAGCCGATTGCTTTCCAGAACTTGTCAAACGCGCAAAAGCTGGCAACGCCAAAGTGGCAACGAACCCTGGCGTTCGTCAGTTATCAGCACGCAGTGGTGCTTTCTTCGATTGCTTACCTGAAATCGATATTCTGTCTATCAATAGCGCTGAAGCAGACGTTTTGGTCCCAAGCCTGATTGCTGACTTTGGCGAAGGTGGCCCTGTTTTACCGCTCGAAGCCGGCGATACACCACCACGTCTTGTCGCTCGTGGGTTAAGCGGCGGAGGCTTTGATATGAGCCTCATTGGTTTCGTTAAAGCCGTCCACAAAATCGGCGTCGACTGCATTGTCATCACTGATGGGCGCGATGGTGCTGTGGTCAGTCAAGACGGAAACATCTGGCATTGCCCTGTAGCTGAAAACATCAAGGTTGCAGGCACAGCCGGTGCTGGTGACGCATTCGCTGCCACGTTTTCAGCATTCCACACACGCGGTGAAACGCCCGATGTTGCATTAAAAGCTGCGACCTTGAACGCGGCCTCTGTTGTCGGCCACGTCGACACTCAAACTGGTTTGTTAAATGAGCACTCCTTGCAAAAGGACGTTGAAAAACTTTCAACCAGCTTACGCCTGCGTCATTGGCAAATTTGATCAACAACACGCACGTTTGCTCCAACACAACGACGTCGATGTCAGCATATTGACTTGACGTGATCACCGACACCCGATTGTCTACCAACGCGTGGAGGGTAATACGGTGACACCAAATTTAGTGACAGCAAAGCTCAAATTAAAATCTTGTTTGATCGCGAGCTTCCTCGTGTTTGCAGCATCTCTTGACCCGGTGATGGCGGCTGCGGATAAAAACACTTGCGTTGCGCCTGAAAGTTTTGCCCGATTTAAAAACCCATTGCCCGCGCTCAAACGCACGGTTGCATCGGGTAAAAACCTTCACATCGTCGCACTTGGATCATCCAGCACGGCTGGAACCGGCGCGTCATCTGCCAACAATCGATATCCGCGACAGTTGGCGAAAACACTGCGCAAAAAGCTGAGCGAAATCAAAATTCGTGTCGATAACTACGGCCGCGGCGGCACGCTTGCCAGTCACATGCTGAAACGGATTAAAAAGAAAATTATCAGCCAAACTCCAACGCTCGTGATCTGGCAAACCGGCGTCAACGACGCCATTCGAAAAGTGCCGTTCGATAAATTTGAAAAAACCATCCGCGATGGCATCGCACTCTTACATAGCCGAAGCATTGATGTTGTCTTGCTCGACCCACAACATTTTCCAGGCGAGAAAAAATACGCCGATTATCATAAATACATCGCGTTGATGGGAACGGTTGCAAAAGAGATGCAGGTACCCGTTCTGCGCCGCTATGACTTGATGAAACACCTCGTGACCTCAGCACAATTCAAAGCCCGAGACCTGTTAGCCAAGGATCAATTTCATCTCAACGATGTGAGTTATGCTTGTCTTGGCAAAGTGCTCGGCACTGCCTTGGCCAATTCCGCCAATGCGCAGTGAATTCAATATGCATTGAAAGAGATTTTGGCGGGGAAACAACTCAATCAACCTAGTGCGTGTTCAAACCCTGCCCCCGGTGATAGGCATCCATTGCTAGAACGGCCAAAAATAAGTCACCTTGAGAAGTCATGATGACCCTCCTGTCAATTGATAAACTGTGAGTTCAAAGAAATTTCTACCTATTCTCAGGCCGCTCGCTTCTTCAATCTTCAGCGCAGCAAACCAAGGCAATTCTCCGGCCAAATGATAGGTGATTGGGTCTCGCGTAAGCTCTATTTCGGCGCTGATGAACTTGACCCCAGGCGCGATGTCCTGCTCGAATTTTTGGGGATTTACAGGGAATGCGCTATCTCGATCGCGCACATCAGGCAGCAAGACAAACATTGGAAGATTGTCAGGTGCTAGAGTCCGTTTTGTTTTTTCGTCATCGAGGGAACGCATTCTTGCAAATGCTTCAGGAATTTTGATACTACGTTTACTACGACTTTGTTGCTTGTTTCGATAAAATGCCCTCATAGGAATATCAAAAACGTGCCGAGGCTTAGGCAAAATTTCCGTCCGACTGTATCTGCGCAAAAGCGTCAATAAGACTCCATGCTTTCCAAGATCAACAAGAACAGCCTCGCCCATTACCTTCTTCGAATAACCAGGACTAAGACCCCTGAACATGGATATTGTTCTGGTCCATTGAACTTCGACCACTGACGAGCCTGAATGTATCTTTCCGTCAACTTCCACATTCACTGTTAAACGGAATTTTGCGTCGTAACGGTTCGAGTAAAGCTCGTAGCTGAAGTAGCCCACAATCAGCAGAACAAAAAGAATTAAGCCTCCGATAATTTTTAAAATGGTCATCGCACGATCCCCCTAACCCCCACTCCTAATTCCAAATTGGCAGGGTTGACGTAGCTCGCAAAAACCAAACCTATAAGTATCAGTAGGAATTTTTTAATTAGATTGCCCCCGACGATAAGCGCCCCAGTTTGCATCAGCCGAATAATCAGCCGACATCTCTTTATTTTCGGTTTAATTTTTTACTGAGGGAAAAGAATTACCAGCCGGCCTGTAAGCCGGGTTCTGTCTGAAGGGTTGCCCCTTCGCGACGATCATTCATCTGGGACGCACGTTGCCATACGCCTCAAGCAACCAACCCGGATGACGCACTTGGAAACAAGCGTGGCGCTGCGAGAGCGAAACTCCGCGCGCCGATGTCACCCCTATTTGGTCTTGCTCCCGGTGGGGTTTGCCCTGCCACGATTGTTGCCAACCGCGCGGTGCGCTCTTACCGCACCCTTTCACCCTTACCTCCATGCCAAAGCGTGAAGGCGGTATTCTTTCTGTGGCACTTTCCCTGGGGTCGCCCCCGGCGGCTGTTAGCCGTCACCGTCGTTTCCATGGAGCCCGGACTTTCCTCCCCAAGCCAAAAGCTTGCAGCGATCGTCCAGCCGACTGGTGTTTGTTATAGGTGGTGAAGTTGGCTGCAAGGTCAAGGTGATTTCTCTCACGGCTATTCCTCGGCTATCGCCTCGGGCCTGCGAGGCGCGCTGCTTAGCAGCGGCGGACGTCGTCCGCTCGGCAGCAAGATA
>JBOEGZ010000006.1:0-315737 GCA_050633705.1 Hyphomicrobiaceae bacterium
CCTTGGGCCGCGCCCAATTCTCCAAATTGGTGCTTCTGCAAAAATTTTGATTGTTGGACAGGCACCGGGACAGAAAGCCCACAACAAAGGCATTCCGTTCGATGATCCATCCGGAGACCGGCTAAGAGATTGGTTGGGCGTTGATCGAGGCACGTTCTATGATGCCTCGAAGATCGCAATACTGCCGATGGGATTCTGTTATCCGGGCACTGGAAAGAGCGGCGACCTGCCCCCGCGCACCGAATGTGCCCCCGCGTGGCGTGATAGCGTTTTAGAGACACTAGAAGCCGTTGAGCTGACACTGCTTATTGGTCGGTACGCCATTGACTGGCACTTACCCGAGTATTCCGATCACACAGTGACTGGCGCCGTGCAGTCTTGGGCCGATGTTTGGCCCAAGAAACTAATCTTGCCCCATCCAAGCCCCAGAAATAACAGGTGGCTGAAGGCGAATCCATGGTTCGTAGATGATGTCATCCCCACGTTACAAAAACGCATAAAGCAGTTGGTCTGATCTCACATGAAACCAGACTTCGTATCGGTTTGCGAATACTCTTTCCAAATCTTTACGGCTGTTAGGGCGTTCCTCCTTGCGGGATGCTAATCAACGCACAACGCGCTGGCGCAAGTTTGGATCGTTATCACCATCCTCTCTGATCTCGCGGTTTATTTCCTGGACCGCAACGCTGATCCCGTGATGGCCGGGTGATCGAGACTGCACACTGTTTCGTGTTTCTCGGCCCACACAGGCAACAGGACCTGCAACACCTCAAGTTGGTCAACTTCTAAGACTGGCAAGCGACCTACTGATGGTTCGGCGCGCTGTTCTGAGCGCGATCAGCGCGTGAGGACATAAAATTGGCGGAGACGGAGGGATTCGAACCCTCGGTACGCGTTTCCACGTACGACGATTTAGCAAACCGCTACCTTCAGCCACTCGGTCACGTCTCCAGAAGCCAAAACGAAATATCAGGTAGGCGAACATCGTATAGAGGGCGTCGCAGGCGAATGCAAGGAAGGGAATGGCCGCCAAACGCCCATTCTTTCCGCTTTGCCTGCTCTCTTAACAAATCCAGCCCCCAAAACCGCCAATTCAGGCTGGAACGGGCCCATCAAAACACCTATCAAGGCACAAATCATGGTGCTGATTTTTTCGAAAATTGATCAATTGATGCGAACAAGCCTGATTTGAGGTAGAAAAGGCGCATGTTGCAGGCTGGGAAACGGTCGTTTGCCATGAATTTTCTCAATGCACGCCACGAATCGACTGTGGAGACGCAAAAGGACATCGGTGCCATGTCGCACACAATGACTGCCAATTTTGTGGGAAAGCGCCTCAACACAATTGCTGGCATGCGATCAATTCTAGCGCTGGTGTTGATGGCCATGGCCGCTGCCACATTCAACAATCCGCAAGCGTTGGCTAAGGACGTATGCGTTACCTGTCAGCAGCCAAAAATGAATTACCGCTGTAGAGTGCCAGATCTCAACATTGGACGAGCCTCAGATGCCGCAGCAAGCTACTTGTGCATCACAGCCATGGCCAAAAGCGGCGGCCATAGCGAATGTCAAATTCAACGCAATCCCAAGGAATTCAAATGCCTTGGCCAAATACGTGTCCTCGATCCGAAAGGTAAAATTCTCGATCAAGACGGGGCAACCGTTGAGCACACGACGAAAGGTGACGAACAAAAGCCCAATTCGCAACAACCGATCGATAACGCCGCTGTGCCAAAAGACGAAGGCGAGTTATCTACGACAGATGCCCCCTCTTCTGAACCCTCCAAGGCGGGTCAGGAAACGGATAAGAAAAGCGCTAAAAAAACCGAACCAAGCGGCCCGCCCAAAACGGTAGAAGAACTTGCCATCAAGACAGCGGAACAGTCGAAAAAAGGGCTGGATAAAGCTGGAGAGGCGATCAAGGGCGCTGGCAAGGCGGTTGGCAATGCCGCCAAAAAGTCTTGGGACTGCATCGCGTCACTCTTTGCAGACTGTTGAGACTGTGAAAAGCCTTATACCTTTGCCTGCCCGCGAGACATTTACCCCGGTCCCCGATCTACATACCCGCGTATGAATTACTGTAATTTCAACCAAGCGCGTGCCATTTTTTGCGCTTCGCGAATTTCTTCTTTGCTCATTTCAGCTGCAAGTTCTGTACGATAGTGGCGAGCAGTTTCACTGCCCCGCAATGCCGCAAGGTTAAACCATTTGTGAGCCTGAACGATATCGGGCTCGACATCACGGCCAGTGCTATAAACCAAACCCAGCTCGAAGAGAGCATCTGGGGTATCTACCGGTGCAACACCTTCGATCATGTCGTGTGCTGCAAAGTCTAGGCGCGCCATAACAGCAACTCCATTTTTCTAACTCAAAACCAAAAAACTGAGACCCCCAATCCGACACTCGAAATGGCTCAGCTCTACACCACCAACGCTAAGTTGGCATGAGGTGACCATCGCAATCAGCTCATGATAAATTGGTAAACGTAGCGGTTAGAAATCATTAAGTTGAGCGCCGCATTGATGAACACTTTGGCCTCACCGTGTTCCACAGCGAGACAAACGTGCTGCGTGCAAGCGAGAAGAAATAAAATATTAGGTTTTGGCGTAACCCTTCTCTAACCATAAATCCAATTGTCTTGAAATTACTGACACTTATGATCAACAAGCCGTGCCGAATTTACAGCCATTCAGCAACGGTTCATGTGGCGACTGTTAAGCATATCATCAGGAGTTCGAAAGCTTTTAGGTCAGGTGTGAGGGCGCTTGACGCATTGAAAGGCAAGCCATGCATAAGTGGCAATTGGGAGCGGGTAGATGTTGAAACTGAATCAACTAAAAACAGTTGCTTTGACTGCAGGCATCGCCGTTTTGTGTAGTGCTTGCGCAAACGATCCGCTGGCATCTGCGCCAATGCAACTGGGAGCCCAGCACCCCGCGCCGATGCAGCACACCACCAATGCGCAAAATAAGCCTGCCGACTGGGTCCAACCTAGAAAGACATTATCGGACAAAATGTTGGCCGCCAGCGCACTTGAACGCGCCACGGGTCGCAAACCACATCCAACCCGTTTTCGCGATGTTGACTAGCTGGTCGTGACCGACACAGACCGTGCACCACTATCCTGGATTTTCCGGTTCCTAAAACACCTGAACTATTGACGAGCACGCGCTTGATCATCGATGCGCAACATCCGCCAAGACGTCGTGTGATACCCCGTTTCACGCCATAGGTGTCGCCAGGGAATTTCTAGTTTCACGCTTTGCTTGGCCTTGATATCAGGCGTCCATGTCGGACGGAACCATCTTTCGGCAGCGCTCATCCCATCCTTCTCTCGCCAAATATAAACGCGCCCGGTGTTCATAGAACCTGATGGCGCGTATGCAGGAGCGCCAACAATCGAAATTGGCGTATTGGCGAACACTTGGCGCAAATTACCCGCAAGCTCAGGGTCATAAGTGACGATCTTATGGTCGCGAAACCCGTTTTTTTTCATCGCTTCGCCAAGCTCGACATAAGGCATTCCCCAGCGACATTTTTTGCAAACCGGGTGCATGACATAAAGGTTTGCCAAGCGAGCAGATAGTGCAAATGCTGCAATTGCCAAGGCCAACACAGCAAAGCGTTTGACCTGTCCCGCACTCTTGTCGCTATCTCTCACGACCCCGAATAACCAGATCACGGTGGTGATATAGAGCGCCATATATGCATGAATTGGCTGGCGGCCAAGTTTCAAAACAAGCGCACCTACGATGGAGGCAACAAAACAAATAACCGTCACATGCCAAACAAGTTGTAGAGGGTCGCCTGGCTCATTGCGATTTATAGGTTGCCTTATCTTACGCCAGGCCGCCTGCATAAATCCTGGAAACATTATTGGAACAATGACAACCAGAGGTGCAAGGTAAAAAAATGGTCCCCGAATGGCGTCAATGACACCACGCCAATAATCTTTGTTGCTCGCAGCCCCTGCCCGATACCAATCCGCCACGCGGCTATTGTCGTTCAGCACCCAACCAACATACGGGGCAATGATTATACCTGCCAGCACGAGACTTAATAGCGATCGTGGCTTCAACACTTTGCTTCGAAAGGCTGGTTGCAACATCGCGCCTACAATAAGGGCTGCCAAGAACGCAGCAAAGACGCGTTCCGTCAACAAACCCAATCCGACAACGACACCAAACAACACATAGTCGAACCATCGCCCATGATCTAACAGGCGAACGAACAAAAACACAGTCGCACTGACCGCAACCATGGCCAGGACCTGATGCGTAAAACCTTCATGAAACCGCCAGCTAATAGAATAGATCAGAGCCAGAGATTCAACCGTTAGGACTGCGTAGACATGACGGCCCAGAATTCGTCTGGCGGTGAGATAGAGAAAGCCAACTGTGGCCGTTAGCGCTGCATACTTGATCAGCAAAAAGCTTTCCAGCGTTGGCCCGAGCCATTGCTGAACCAACCACAAAACCCAGTTGTAAAGCGGAGGCTGTCGAGGATATGTATCATATCCCAACGCCAACTCTTGACCGAGCACATTGGCAATCACATCGTCTTCACCCAATACATCAGAGACGAGCAGGCGAAAGCCGGAATGAAGCAATGCGTAAAACAACACGCCAGCTAAAACCAAACTGAGCCCATAAAGGATGCGCGTTTCCTGATCCTCTCGAACCGCAGCCGTCTCCTGCGTGCTTTGTTCCACGCTGCTAAATTCCTCGAACAATTTTTATCGTGATGTGTTTGGCAGTGGTGTTCAAGATTGGGTTGTCAATACGGTCGAACCCGTTGTTTGGCGTGCTTCAAGATCGCGATGCGCTGTGGCCACGTCAGACAAAGCATACGTTTGATTGACAGAAATTTTCACATGCCCCTTCTCAACAACATCGAACAATTCTTGCGTCGCTGCTTCCAAGTCTTGGCGCTCGGAAATATAAGTCATCAAAGTTGGTCGCGTCGCAAACAGTGAGCCCTTTTGTGCCAACACACCAATATTAAACGCCTCAACAGCTCCGGAGGCATTTCCGTAACTCACCCACAAACCGCGTGGTTTCAGGCAATCAAGTGACGCGGGATACGTATCCTTGCCAATTGAATCGTAGACAACATCACAGCCTCGACCATCGGTCAGCTCTTTTACGCGTGCAACGAAATCTTCATCGCGATAATTGATCGTGTGCGTACAGCCGTTTTCTTTAGCAAGTTTGGCTTTTTCTTCCGAACCCACTGTGCCTATTATCGTTGCCCCAAGATGGCGCGCCCACTGACACGCAATAAGACCAACACCACCGGCTGCGGCATGAAATAACATTGTCGTTGACGGGCCGACCGAAAACGTTCGGCGCAAAAGGTATTGCGCAGTCAGGCCTTGCAACATCATGGCCGCCGCCGTCTGGTCATCGATGCTATCTGGAAGTTTCACGACACGACCCGCCGGCACGCATCGTTCTTCTGCGTAGCTCCCCAAAACATCCGCGTAAGCAACGCGGTCACCGACTTCAAGTCCGTCGACATCCGCCCCGACGTCGACGATGACACCCGCTGCTTCCATGCCAATTGCCGCTGGCAAGGAGGCAATCGGATAAAGTCCTTCGCGATGATAGACGTCGATATAATTCAAACCGATCGCCGTTTGACGCAACCGGACTTCGCCCGATTTTGGCGGCCCAACGGCCACTTCAACCCACGACAAAACATCCGGGCCCCCGGTCTGTGAAATCTGAACAGCATGCGCCACGACAATATCCTCCCTCAATTCCAACTTTAACCATCGCAAAAAAATTGGTTCCAGTCACACACATTTCCGATAGTCACCACACCAAACATGCCAAAATTTCTTACGCAAATTCAATGACCTGATCATCTCCATAAGAAATTCAAGGAAAGTTGTCGCAGCAAAAGCGACACCGGGACCCTGTGTACGAAACACCAGACCGCCTTGACCCTGCCATGACCGCCTTTTAGAGCACAACCACCCCTTGGGGTAATGTCAGATCGAATTTAAAGTTTTTAAATTTTGTGCAGTGTCTGTTCTCAACGTCTTTAGGGAATTGATGCGCTTTAAAAGAAATAAGTGACAGGCGCAGAGCTCAACACATGCACGACCCAATCTCACAACACGGCATAGACCCACTGGCTCGGACAATCGGCAATCGCAGTTTTGGCTGCAAACACAATAAATTTGCCTACATAATAGCGCTCGCCATGGCCCTTTCTGGCTGCGCCAATGGATCTACAGCAACTGTGACCACAAACAGTGGATTGCGCTGCGTCGACGACAGTTCTCATTGCATTAAGCAACGCCAGTATGCTCTGAATGCCATGCTTTCAGACCCTGCAAATCGTTGGGTTCACCAAACCGTATCCGCAGACGCATACGCATCAGGCGTGCGCTTGTTTGCTTTCAAGAAAAAAAAGAAACAGCTTCCATGTGGTGACTTGCGGCGTGGTCACCAGGAAGCTCAAAATGCCCGAACCGTCTTAAATGGCCCGTCGGCGAAGCATTTGTCATCGGGCCAGATTGCTCGCGGCGCTATGCTGGGTACAGAGGTTGCACGAGAACTCAAACGCGAAATCCGGCGGCGATGCGGTAAAGCATGAGCCTCGTGGCTTTTTCAGGAACAACAAGAAATTCTTGACGTAGATCACTATTGTAATTCACTGAGAGCGCACCGAT
This sequence comes from Hyphomicrobiaceae bacterium, assembly GCA_050633705.1. Lineage (GTDB taxonomy): Bacteria > Pseudomonadota > Alphaproteobacteria > Rhizobiales > Hyphomicrobiaceae > JAJFHI01. The sequence goes on from JBOEGZ010000006.1 coordinate 6,683, forward strand.
ATCGCCACCAACCACCTCTTTATCAGGATCGATCCCAACAACTTATAGGACGCTTCAAGGCCGATGGACTTTCAAAGCTACGCCGACGCCACCATGGAGTTTGTCCGCAACAATCAAGCTTGGGCTGGTCCCGTAATTTTCATCCTGGCGTTTGGCGAGAGCCTGGCCTTTATCTCGATCCTTTTGCCATTCTGGGCCATGTTGGTGGGCATCGGTGGCTTGATCGTTGCGACAGGCACACTTGTTGATTTTGGTCTTGTGTGGGTCGCTGCCAGCCTTGGCGCTGCCTTCGGTGATTGGGTCTCTTATTGGCTTGGCAAGCATTACCACGAAGAAATCGCTGGCATGTGGCCGCTATCGCGCCGCCCTGAGCTTATCCCGCGTGGGCAAAAGTTTTTTGAAGAGTATGGCGTATGGGCCATTGTTATTGGCCGTTTCTTTGGTCCATTGCGCGCAGCCGTTCCCATTGTGGCAGGCATAGCAGAAATGCCATTTCGAAAATTTCAGATTGCCAATTTCGCATCCGCCTTCCTGTGGGCCGGCGTTTTGTTAATTCTTGGCGCTGTCGGACTGAAGAGCATGTTCCAAATATTCCCATGGGTCTATCAGAACATGAGCGGACTTTTTGGCTAACCCGCAACTTTAGCTAAGCCGCAACAACATCATCTGCCAGCGGCTTTTCAATCACTGCATAGCGAACGTAATCACGATACAGCGTGGCAAAACGCACACGACCACCATCCACCGTCGCCAGTTCGCGCATCAGGTCATAAAGCGCGGCTTGCGGGGTCACTGAAAATTTTCCCAGCCAGATCTCCACGCCGCGCTTAAACCAGCTCGGCAGGTCGTCTTGTTGACCAAAATCAACAACATGAAGCGAACCTCCTGGGCGCACCACTTTGTAAGCTTGAGATAAGGCGAATTGCCAATTCGGGATCATCGATACCGCATAGGAAAAAAACACACGGTCAAAATACGGAGCCCCAAACAAATTCTCAGGCGAAAAATTCGTCGCATCGCCGAGGCTCAGCGCAATACGTTGCGAAAACCCGAGACCTAGAATTTTTTCCTCTGCCGTCTCAAGCATCATCGGCGATACATCAAGACCATAAAGACGAATTTGGGGGTACTGGCGTGCGGCAAAAATTAGGTTGCGCCCGGTGCCACAACCAATTTCCAAAATTGTTGCGTCAGGAGGAGGACGCAAATCTTCAATGAGGTGGTCGCGCCCCAACAGAAATAACTTACGAGTCAAATCGTAGACATGGCGTTGGTGGCGATAGATGCCATCCATACGCTGTCGCGCGTTTTCTTCCCCTGTCATTCCAACCAATCACGCTTAAAAAGCTACGTGTCCCACAATCCCTAATCGTGCACCACATCTTAATCTTACGAGAAAACCTGTTCGCCTGGAGAAATCAGTGACGACGTGAAGATATGCTGCGGTTAAAAAAACGATTTGCTGCTTAACTGAGCAAGCCCAATGCAATGCGAAACCGATCCCGCAGTCTTTCGCCCCATTACACCACCAACTCGACACCGCTAGCTCTACACTCCTAACTTTATACCCCTAGCTTTTTCCTCAACATCTCGTTGACCGCCTTCGGATTGGCTTTCCCACCTGAACTTTTCATCACTTGACCAACAAAGAAACCAACCAACGACGGCTTGTCTTTGACCTTGGCGGCTTGCTCAGGATTTGCAGCGATAACTTCATCTACGACTTTTTCAATCGCGCCAGTATCGGTGACCTGTTTCATGCCACGTGCTTCGACGATCGCGACGGGGTCACCACCTTCCGTCCAGACAATCTCAAAGAGGTCTTTGGCGATCTTGCCCGAAATCGTATCGGCAGAAATCAAACTCACAATGCCACCAAGCTGGGCTGCAGAAACAGGACTATCTGCAATTGTCAGGCCTTGCTTGTTTAGGCGTCCAAACAATTCGTTAATGACCCAGTTGGCTGCCAGCTTTCCATCCTTACCATCAGCAACTTGCTCGAAATAATCAGCGTTTTCTTTTTCTGCAACCAACACATCTGCGTCGTATTCAGATAAGCCGAAGTCCTTTTGGAAACGCTTGCGCTTTTCATCGGGCAACTCGGGCAGATCACCTTTTAGGTTGTCGACGTAGTCCTGCGTAAATCGCAACGGCAAAAGATCAGGGTCTGGAAAATAGCGATAATCGTGGGCTTCTTCCTTCGAGCGCATCGACCGCGTTTCACCATTCTTTGGATCAAACAGGCGCGTTTCCTGCGTTATCGTGCCACCTTCTTCGATAATTTCGATTTGGCGACGTGCCTCGACTTCGATGGCCTGGCCAATAAACCGAATTGAGTTGACGTTTTTGATTTCGCAACGCGTACCAAGATCTTCGCCGGGACGACGCACAGAAACATTGACGTCAGCACGCATATTGCCCTTGTCCATATCCCCATCGCAGGTGCCGAGGTATCGCAAAATTGTGCGCATCTTGCCGACGTAAGCCTGGGCTTGCTTTGCTGATCGAAGATCTGGCTTAGACACAATCTCCATCAACGCAACGCCAGAGCGATTGAGATCGACGTAGGAATAGTCGGGATGTTGATCATGTATGGACTTGCCCGCGTCCTGCTCCAGGTGCAAGCGCTCAATGCCAATGGTCTTGTGATCCCCATCAACTGAGATCTCAATCTCACCTTCGCCAACAATCGGGTGTTGAAACTGCGAGATCTGATACCCCTGCGGCAAATCAGGATAGAAATAGTTTTTGCGGTCGAAGCGGCTCATCAAATTGATTTCAGCGTTTAGGCCAAGGCCCGTGCGAACAGCTTGCTCCACACACTTTGAATTGATCACTGGCAACATACCAGGCATCGCGGCATCAACCAATGACACATGGCTATTGGGCTCTCCGCCAAATTCCGTTGAGGCGCCAGAAAATAGCTTCGCGTTGGAATTGACCTGCGCGTGAACTTCAAGCCCAATTACAAGTTCCCAATCACCCGTTTCGCCCGCCATAAGATCGTTATTGGATACCTTGCCCATGCCTAACCTCTTCTCGTCGCCACAGTTGTGTTGTGGCCTTGTCTTCAATTTCGTCGCAACCTCGATCCCACACCGCTCGAAAATTTGTCGGCGTTTTGCGTCGATCTATTACAACGTTATTCCTGTGCAACTGGCGTCGCGACATGTGGTGGTGCCACATTTTTCCCGGTCCACTTACGGGTGGGCAGGTTGGACTTCAACCATCCCTCACCGTATTTTCCACCAAGCATTCCTGCCGCAACATTTATCGGCTGCGTAAATCCGTTTTGACGCAACACATCCTGCAAATAGCCTGTGCGCACGCCTCCAGCACAAATGACAGCAAGTGGTTTGGATTTATCGCCACCGACGGCCGTCTCAAGTTCTGAAACAAACTTGGCTTCATCCTGATGCATCGAAATCGCAAAACCACTGGCTGGAAGGCCGGTTTTGCGCCACTCACCTGGATAGCGCACGTCAACCAACGTAATCTCGCCAGCACGTGCCTTTTCATGTGCCATGGCAACGCTCATAATCTGACCTTCTGGCTCGCGTGAGCCAAAAACATCAATATTGAAATAACTCCAAAACCCCACGCCTAGAAGCAAGAATAAAAGCCCGCTGGCGAGAAGACTGCGTCGATTAAACTTCGTCGTCATAACGGTGCCTCCATTCTTCAAGTATGCAAATCACATGCTCGCAGAATATTCACTTTTGCGTTTTTCGCCGCGCAACCCCATAACCAATTACTGCACTTAACATACCAATAAAGACACCAATTAAGAACACGCCTGTTGCACCACCAATGCCCTTGGTCGGGAGAATTCCAAAAAAGGTTGCTAACCACACGACACCAAAGCCAACAAGACCGGCTGCAAAGCCTGCAATCAGAACTTTCTGCGGCTGATCTGCTTTCATGCCCATGATAAAACCAACAATCCAAAACACTGGGTTCAACAGTGCAATCTTCACAATTGACATGGGATCAAATGGGCGCAACGCAAGGCCTGTTTGCATTGCATCGTTCGCTTGAACCAAAACGGCAGCCAATTGGCTTATAGCAACTTCCAACATTAACAGCTGTCACCCTTCGATGTTGAGCCTTGTGCCTCGGGCTTACGCAAGTGCTCTTCTTCGTATTGAATGAACCAACCAATCATTTGACGCCATAACGCCTCGGTCAGAGCCGGTGGCACATTCTGCTCTTCTGCGTGGGCGCGTACACGTTCAATAACTTGCTGGATGCGCCAGGGCACGGTTGCTTCTGCAGGATTATTTTTAAGTTGCCAAGCTCGGTCGACATATTGAAGGCGCTCGGCAATGAGGGCGACGAGGTCTTTGTCCAGCCGATCGATCTCTGCACGTACTTCGTCCATGTTTTGGCATTCTTGCGCAGGTTTTGAATGCGACGGCTGTTGGCCCATAACTTGTCTCCCAAACTTCCAATCACGAAAATTCTGGCGATTGCCTTACGATAACCACCACGCATCCGGAGCCGCGAAGCGTCCGGCAGAATCTTCGATCACTTGACCGGCGGCCAGAAGAGTTTGCTCATCAAATGGCTTGGCGATCAATTGCAATCCCAACGGTGTGCCTTCTGATGATAACCCACCTGGCACCGAAATTCCCGGTAACCCGGCCATATTCGCTGTGACCGTCATGATGTCTTCAAGATACATCTCGATCGGGTCGCCAGATTTTTCGCCAGCGGCGAAGGCCGGAGATGGCGTTGTTGGTGTCAGAACCAAATCAACGTCTTTCCATGCCGTTTCAAAATCGCGACGGATCAACGTTCGTACCTGCTGGGCCTTAAGGTAGTAGGCATCATAGTATCCAGCAGATAGAACATAGGTGCCGATCAAAATACGCCGCTTAACTTCCGCGCCAAAACCAGCACCGCGCGTTTCTTCATATGTCTCAGTAATATCGCCACCAACAACCCGGGCGCCATAGCGAATTCCATCGTAGCGCGCGAGATTCGACGACGCCTCAGCAGGTGCCACAATATAATAGGCAGGCAGCGCGTATTTGGTATGAGGTAGCGAGATTTCGCTCACCGTCGCACCGGCCTCGGCAAGCCACTTTGCAGCCTTATCCCAAAGTTCGCCCGTCTCAGCCGCAAGACCATCGAGGCGGTATTCCTTCGGGATACCAATCCGCAACCCCTTCACGCCCTTGCCAACAAAAGCCTCGTAGTCTGGCACTGGTTGATCAACGCTGGTGGAATCTTTTGGGTCATGCCCTGCCATAACACCCAACATCATGGCTGCATCACGAACCGTTTGCGTAATTGGCCCGGCCTGATCAAGCGACGATGCAAATGCCACCGTTCCCCAGCGCGAACAACGCCCATAGGTCGGCTTCAGACCAACCGTGCCCGTCAACGCAGCCGGCTGGCGGATCGAACCTCCAGTATCAGTTGCAGTTGCCGCCAAACATAAGCCTCCAGCAACGGCTGCAGATGACCCACCAGACGATCCGCCCGGCACCAATTTGTCATCTAATCGCTTGCCATCATTACCAAGACGGCGCCATGGATTAACGACGGGACCGAACGCACTGGTCTCATTAGATGAGCCCATCGCAAATTCATCATTGTTGAGCTTACCGAGCATGACAGCACCGGCATCAAACAAATTTTTTGTGATGGTCGATTCATATGTCGGCGTAAAGTCGTCGAGAATTTTTGAACACGCGGTCGTGCGAACACCTTTGGTGCAAAACAAATCCTTAACACCGATCGGCAAACCTTCGAGCGTTCCGGCATCTCCAGCGCTGAGTTTTTCATCTGCCACTTTGGCTTGCGAACGTGCAATGTCACCCGTTTGAAGAACATAAGCGTTCAGCGCGGCATTACCCCATTCAATCTTGTCTAAAAACGCCTCGGTTAACTCGACAGCGGAGAATTCTTTCTTCTGCAATCCATCTCGCGCTTCAGCCAGTGTTAGCTTTGTCAATTCGCTCAAGTCACTTGTCCTTCTTTTTATCGCATAAATGGAACGTCTCTGGCTCTTGTTGGCCAATCGACGAAACATCAAACGTTCCCGTTTCCGGATCTCGTGCGAAACTAAACATCTGCGGACCTGCGGTGTTCCCCTCAGAGCAATACATCAGCGCCTGCCAAATCATGCCAGGTTGATGTTGCCAAACTTTCGTAAATTCGCAGGCCCCTTCCCAACCATGAAAGCCATCGGCGTCCAAAGTATCTGGCACAGTTTCGATGCTGCGTGGTGTGCCCGCCTGCAGCTTGTTGTACATTTTGCAACCCTTCGCTGAGGCAAAAGTGCCAACCAAAAAGTCTGCTTTGACTTGCGCCAAAGCAATGGATGCATGCGCCGTCATAAACACAAACAAGACAGCGCCAAACACGCGACTAAGTGAGGTCATCGCCTTACTCCACAACCTTCGGCACAACAAAGAAGTGATCTTCACTCTTTGGCGCGTTGACCACGATCTGATCTGCAATCTCGCCGTCATTAACAACGTCTTCACGCTGTTTAAGATCAATAGGTACGACGCTGGTCATTGGCTCGACATTTGATGTATCGACCTCATTGAGCATCTCAACCCAATCGAGAATGCCCGAAAGCTCTTTTTCCAGCCCGGCCACTTCGCTTTCGGCAATCTTTATCCGCGCAAGCCGTGCGATGCGCCGCACGGTGGTGTCATCGACGTGCATGACTGTCCGCCCTCAAATTCAATGGAAATCTATATGAGGGCATGTCTTAACCGCCCACAATGGACCACGCAACCGATCATACGGGTGGATCGGTTGGCCATTGGCCGCGGCCTTGAAGAATGCTAGGCCCACGTGAGGCAAATCGAAACAAGTCCGGCGCCAATTCCAACAAATTGGATGCGGATTGTCCTAATTTCGCAATGGAAAACTCCAATGGCCCCGACGGACCCAACAGACCCGACAAATACGAATCTTCCAAGGCCTTATCCATTCGAAGACGTTGAGCCGTTCATTGCCGCGATTGCCAACACTGGGCGCATTATTGGAATTGACCCTGGCACAAAGACATTCGGCCTGGCGTTATCGGACCTTAGTCGGATGATTGCTTCTCCTCTGGAAGTCATCAGGCGAACGAAATTCGCAACTGATTCTGAACGCTTACTCAAATTGATCCGCGAGCACGAAATTGTTGGCATCGTTGTCGGGCTGCCCAGTAATCTCGATGGGACGGAGGGGCCGCGGGCTCAATCGGTTCGCGCCTTCGTAAAAAATCTCCAGAAGCTGACACCTCTGCCAATTCTATTATGGGATGAACGCCTATCGACTGTTGCGGCTGAACGCGCGCTACTCAACGCCGATACCAGCCGCAAAAAGCGCGCTGAAGTCATCGACAAAGTCGCGGCAACCGTCATTCTTCAAGGTGCCATGGACAGGATGCGCAACAGCCGCTGAAAATTCTGAAAGACCATTGTTCAACGACTTTGAACACCTAATGTTGTTCGCGGTGCGTTTGGCGAAATTCACGTGGTGACATACCAAACCATCGTTTTGCAGCCCGGGTAAACGCACTTGGTTCGCCATATCCAAGCTGAAGTGAAATATCAGAAACTTGCCGATTGGTATCGACCAGCAGATAACGCGCCATATCTTGCCGCGTGCTGTTCAACACCTTTTCAAAAGTCGTTCCAGCTTGAGCAAGACGCCATTGGAGCCTGCGTGGTGTTTGTCCAAGGGCTGCCGAAATGTATTCCAGTGACGCCCGGCCACTTGCCAGATGCAATAATATTTCACGTCCCGTCGCATCGATAATGCTTGGTTTTTCTTCTGCAATCTCCTTTACCTGGCGTTTGGCCAGATCCAGAAACACGGCCAACATCACAGGATCTGCACTTGGCATTGGCGTTGCCAACGCATTCGCATCAACGGAGATGGCGTTTCGCGATTGCTCAAACCGAATACGCGGCCCAAATACCTCATGCAATGCCGTTTCATCACAATCAGGGGACCGGTGGTCAAACTCGACGGCGAGCGGACGCCAATCCTCGCCCAGCGCCATCTTTAGCAACCGGGTGATCATCGCGGCACCGTACATGTTGTACTGGATCCGCGACTTCGCGACATTGTCAGGGTAAATCCATGAAAGTTTGCCAACGCCATGCTCGACGATGAAATCGGTTTTCATTTGCGTGATAAAAACCGACGTAAACCTGACCAACAGCCTTAGAGCCTCTCCAGCCGTCGGAGCGCGCAGTGCCAATTGGCTTAGCAATCCAGCCCCCCCAAGGCGCATTTCCTTTGAGATATTGATCCCAAAACAAGGGTCATTGAGTTCTTTTGCGGCCCCGTCGAAAAGTGTGAATACCGAATCCAGCGGTACACTGCTGAGAGGGTCTTCAATGACCGCTTCGCTCAGGTCTGCTGCGACCAACAGGTCTACAAAATCAACGGGACGCCCGATGAGAGCCTCTCGCAGAAATATGACGGTTGACGCCCTATTTTTAGAAATCGGCTTAACCATTTGAAAAAACTCAAATTCTAGCCCTTTTCAGAACTATTCAAAACAGAAATCTATTAAGAATTCGAGTAACAGAGACACGACATGGAACAACAGCATCTCTCTAGAATGGTCATCAACTGTCGACTTTTTTGAGGCTTCGGTCAAGACCGTCCGCATCAGGAAAGTTATAAGCATTGCAACAATTCCGTTCCTGCGGGACAATTTTTTGAATTTTCACCAATGAGGTGCGTATGCTTACGAAAACAGAAGAGGCTGACATTAAGCACGACAACACGCCTTTGCATTTGCTCCATCGAGCTGGTCAGTGTGCTGATGAATTATTTGCAAAAAATATTGGCGACGGTGACGTGACACCGCGCCAATACGAAGTCCTCAAAGCGATCGATCAAAGCGATGAACCAAGCCAAACCCAATTGGTTGCCAAAACGGGCATCGATCGCTCAACACTAGCAGATATCGTTCGTCGCTTGGTGCAACGCGGCCTTGTTCAACGTCAAAGAACGCGACGCGATGCAAGAACCTATGCTGTCCGTCTCAGTGACCAAGGTGTTGTTGCACTCAACAATACGAAACCGTCTGTTGACGCGACCAACACCGCGATCTTAGCGGCTGTGCCAGATGCCGATCGCGAGGTTTTCTTGAATTCATTGAACCGGATCGTCGAAACGCTTGAAGCTCGCACTGAGACAAAGCCAAAAAGCAAAGGCTAAAAACTGACCATAATCAGGCTGAACCGACTTACCATCAGTCCAGCCTGATTGCAGATGCTGCTGATTTGCAAGCCTGGTCTGCAAGCAGAAAATTACATTTTACGTGCTTTCGACGCCGAAAAGACCTGCGATCGATGTCCCCTCGAAACACACGGTCCAAATTGGGATCGGTGTTGGAGATTGTTAACCGCGACATCACAAGACACTTCAAGTTCCAAAGATAATGTCGGCCTGGCCGATTTCGAGGCTTGCGGCACGCGCGGACTCTGCCTATACGTTTGACTTTAATGGCAATTGATAGATCGACATCATCTTTGACGTCCTTTCCCCACCGCGACCTTCTGTCATGTGAAGGGCTCACCGCGCCGGAAGCTCTATACATTTTAGATCTTGCAAACAACATCGCTGATCGAAATCGCCAAGTTGACAAGAAGACTGACACACTCGGCACCCGAACACTTATCAATCTGTTTTTCGAAGCCTCGACCCGAACGCAAGCTTCGTTCGAAATGGCGGCAAAACGGCTGGGCGCCGATGTCTTAAACATGAATGTGTCAACTTCATCGGTGCAAAAAGGTGAGACGTTGATCGACACGGCAATTACGCTGAATGCGATGCGCCCCGACATGATCGTCGTCCGCCACCATGCCGCCGGCGCTGTTGAGTTGTTGTCCCAGAAAGTCGATTGCTCTGTCATCAACGCTGGCGACGGCACCCATCAGCACCCCACCCAAGCTTTGCTGGATGCGCTAACGATCCGGCGCGCCAAAGGCCGCGTGGACGGCTTGACCGTGGCGATTTGCGGCGACGTACTTCATTCACGTGTCGCACGCTCGAACATCATGTTACTCAATACTCTTGGTGCGAATGTGCGCATCGTCGCGCCATCTACCCTTCTGCCATCTCAGCCCGAGAGGTTGGGCGCGGAAGTCTTCACCAAGATGTCTGACGGTATCGGCGATGCCGATGTCATAATGATGCTAAGACTACAGCGCGAACGCATGTCAGGGTCTTACGTTCCTTCAACACGCGAATACTTTCATTTCTTTGGTCTTGACCAGGATAAGCTGCGCTTTGCCAAACCAGACGCATTAATTATGCACCCTGGACCGATGAACCGGGGTGTTGAAATCGCTTCGACCGTCGCAGACCACTCGCGAAGCGTCATCCGTGAGCAAGTGGAAATGGGCGTTGCCGTCCGCATGGCCGTTCTCGAGGCTCTCGCACAAAACCTACCGAACGCATGAGTAACAGCCAATGACCAAAGCTTCGGGCAAAAAAAGCAAATCTAAGATCAAACCAACCTCGGCCGAGGGTCAGCATCCCGTCGCCTACATCAATGCGCGGCTTGTCGATCCTGAAAGCAACATGGACACACCAGGCGGGCTTGTTGTCGAAGATGGCATCATCGCAGACATCGGCCCTCACCTTCGACGCAATGCTCCAACTGATGCACAAGTAGTTGACTGTCAGGGACACATGCTAGCTCCTGGCCTGATTGATTGCCAAGTCTTTACAGGTGAGCCAGGTTCAGAACACCGCGAAACATTGAAAACGGCGAGCCTTGCCGCGGCTGCCGGTGGGGTCACATCAATTGTCGTCATGCCTGACACGGATCCCGTCATCGATCAGGTTGCACTTGTCGACTTCATTCAACGCCGCGCACGCGACAATGCGATTGTTCACGTTTACACCATGGCGGCCATGACGAAAGGACTGGCTGGCGAAGAGATGACGGAAATCGGTCTTCTTCAACGCGCCGGTGCCATCGCATTTTCAAATGGCAAAACAAGCATCTTGAATACGCGTGTCATGCGCAATGTTCTCAATTACGCCAAAGACTTTGGCGCATTAATTGTGCATCACACCGAGGATCCCTACCTTGCGCAATCCGGCGCAATGAACTCAGGTGAAGTCGCAACACGGCTCGGCCTCAAAGGCATTCCCAAAGTTAGCGAGACAATCATGTTGGACCGTGATGTTCGCCTGGTCGATATCACAGCTGGGCGATACCATGCCGCATCAATCTCGTGTGACGAAAGCCTGCAGGTTATTCGTGCTGCCAAGGCCAACAAGCTCCCCGTCACATGCAGTGTCTCAATTAATCACCTGACGCTGAATGAAAACGACATTGGGCCTTATCGCACGTTCTTCAAAATGCGCCCTCCTTTGCGCTCGGAAGATGACCGCATGGCGATGGTGCGCGGCCTGGCCGCAGGAGACATCGATGTCATCGTTTCAAGTCATGACCCTCAAGACGTTGACGTCAAGCGTCGTCCCTTCGCCGAAGCGGCAGATGGAGCGGCAGGCTTAGAGACCCTCTTGCCGGCAGCCTTACGTTTGGTGCACGCCGGTGCGGTCGATCTCATGACCGTCCTGAAAGCCCTCACAAGCAATCCCGCGCGATTGCTGGGACTGGAGGCTGGCAAACTCGCAAAGGGTGCACCAGCCGACCTCATTGTCGTCGATCTCAATCAAGCCTGGATGGTTGAAAAAGATACATTGCGGTCTCGCGCGAAAAACTCACCATTTGACGAAGCGAAATTTGAAGGTCGAGTCTTGCGAACAGTGGTTGCTGGCACCACCGTCTATCGATACGGTAAAGAAAACAACGGCTAGATACGCACCAGCACGTCAGGTACGAAAGTATTGGTAACTTGCGTGGATTGCGAGTTGATCGGAAGTATTTATAAAGCCTCCAGAATTATCGTAACCTGAACACCAAAACATCTGTCCCCGCTCATGACCTTCACCGAATTCTTTTTTTCACCTGAAACTTGGCTCGCCCTCGCGCTTGGATATGCGCTCGGCGCCATGCCGTTCGGTCTGCTGCTGACACAAGCGGCAGGTCTGGGCGATATTCGAGATATTGGGTCAGGTAATATCGGCGCGACCAATGTGCTGCGCACGGGCAACAAGAAGCTTGCCGCAGCGACTTTACTTTTGGACCTATTAAAGGGAACGATTGCAGTTCTTCTCGCCCGCCACTTGCTTGGCGGGGAATACGCCTTGACGGCGGGCGTTGCAGCGTTTTTCGGACACATCGCACCAATCTGGCTTGGGTTCCGTGGCGGCAAGGGCGTTGCAACATATCTGGGCGTGTTGTTTGGCTGGTGGTGGATTGGTGGCCTTGTATTTGCGGCAACCTGGCTCATCGTCGCTTACCTCAAAAAGTACTCATCACTCGCAGCACTTGTTGGTTCTATTGTTTCCCTGATCGCCATCGGCGTGACGCAACCGCCGTTTGAAATTTTGTTGATAGCGATCATCACACTACTGTTGATCGTCAAGCATCATGCCAACATCCGTCGGCTATTTGCGGGCGAGGAGCCGAAAATCAGTGAAGCATCCGCCAAATAAGCCATCGCCAACGCCCCCCGCCACCTCTCGCGATCTTTTCTGCGATGCTCCGCTCCCGACCGCTCCCCTCAATGATAGCCAACGCCTTGCGTGCCTGCGTTTGATCCGTTCGGAAAACGTTGGCCCGGTAACTTTTCGCCAACTCATCAATCATTTTGGTGGGGCCGAACAAGCACTCGACGCCTTGCCGGAATTGGCGCAGCGTGGAGGTGGCAAGCGCGCCATAAAAATCTGCTCAAAGCAACGGGCCGAGAGCGAACTTGCAAGCGCCGCAGCACATGGCGTGGTCCCATTGTTTACAATTGAACCGGGTTACCCAGCAGCCTTGGCACGCCTCGAAGTGCCGCCGCCTCTGATCTACGTCAAAGGCCGTCAAGACCTGTTAAACCGGCCCGCGATGGCAATTGTTGGATCGCGCAATGCCTCTGCCGCTGGTTGCAAACTTGCGCGCCATTTCGCTTCCGAACTTGGCCAAGCCGGCCTTGTTATTTGTTCCGGGCTGGCGCGCGGTATTGATGGCGCCGCCCATCGTAATGCTCTTGAACATGGAACGATTGGTGTTTTGGCTGGCGGACTCGACATGATCTACCCACCAGAACATGAGGACCTGCATCATAAAATAGGCAACGAAGGATGCCTGGTTTCAGAAATGCCATGTGGGTTTCAACCGCGCGCAAAAGACTTTCCAAGGCGCAACCGTTTGATTTCAGGACTCTCGCTTGGCGTTCTTGTTATTGAAGCAGCGCGACGCTCAGGAACACTCGTTACAGCCCGCTATGGCGGTGAGCAAAACCGAGAAGTCTTCGCTGTTCCAGGTCACCCACTGGACCCTCGTGCGCAAGGCACAAACCAACTCCTAAAATCAGGAGCGACATTGGTCACCGAAACCGAAGACATTCTCGAAACACTCCGCCCACTTCTCAGTGCCAAACACCAAACAAATTTTGCTTTTCGAGAACCAGCTCCTCAAACGGATTGGTCTGACAAAAGCGAAAGTCTTGCACACGACTGCGATCAAGACCGTTCTGGCAATGAAACAGCTCATGCGATTGTTCTTTCCGCACTCAGTGCCTCTCCAATCGACAGTGATGAATTGGCACGGACCACAGGACTTGCCATTCGTCAGGTCAATGCCGTGTTGTTAGAACTCGATCTTGCCGGATTGATCGTTCGCCATGGCCACCAACTTGTCTCACGCGCCGAGCCTGCCCCCCAAGCGCAAAAATCTTGACGTCGAAGACACCCAATCGGTCACAGGGCTATAGAATAATATGTTACAATTTACAGCTTCAATAAGTTACACCATCAATTCTGGCGAATACGAAATCCCGTCGCCAGCGCTTCAAGATGAGCCGCACTTATCAACTTGGTCAGCCTCTGGTGCCCGTTGTCTGTAGAAATATCCTGGAGCCGCAACAGAACATCAGCCATATGGGCGAGCATTTCTGACTGAGACCAGGATGGATCAAAGTATGGCAGTTCACTTAAACTTACATCGTCAAGGTCGCCTTCGTGATCACTTTCGACTTGAGACGAAAATTCCGACTTTGAATCCAATTTGCCCATCCACGGCGCCCCGTCTTTCTTCAAAACAAGAAATTCATCCTGCCAAAACATCCATGGATTACATTTAACCAATTCGCGCCCTGGTTGCAATATTTCAAAATATCAATCAATCGTTGTTATAAATGCAATCAAACTTAGATCAAACCAATCGCAGTTTTGGGGATGCGTTTGACACCGTTGCGATGTTCTCTCATGGTCGCAACGCTTTGGCCTGGGGCACAATTGGGCAAATTCACAGCCAAAAAAGATCTATCCGAAACATAAAATTAATCGCAAATTCAACTGCCTAGAAGTCACGCCTCTCATTCAGGTGCACCAAAGTGGTTTTGCATTTGCCTTGATTCTTGAAGGCTGCTGGCCTACATGCTGCGCCTCCGAAGTCGAGACTTGTTTCGTCAATCATTAGAGAATGCACAGCTCTTCATGCAGGTTGTAATCGTCGAATCCGCCGCCAAGGCTAAAACCATCAACAAATATCTTGGTTCTGACTACAAGGTCATTGCCTCGTTTGGACACGTGCGCGATCTGCCAGCCAAAAACGGCTCTGTCGAGCCCGACAACGATTTCAATATGCATTGGGATGTTGATGGCAGTGCCCAAAAAGTGATGAAGGAAATCACGTCCGCGGTAAAAAAAGCAGACAAACTCATTCTCGCAACTGACCCTGATCGCGAAGGCGAAGCAATCTCCTGGCATATTCTTGAAGTGCTGCGAGAGAAGAAGGCCCTGAAAGACAAGCCGGTCGAGCGCGTCGCCTTCAATGCTGTGACCAAAAAAGCAATTTTGAAGGCGATGGCCGAGCCACGTGAAATAGACAGTCCTTTGGTCGATGCATACATGGCACGGCGTGCACTAGATTATCTGGTGGGTTTCACGTTATCACCTGTGCTGTGGCGCAAGCTGCCCGGCGCACGCTCGGCAGGTCGCGTGCAATCGGTTGCCTTACGTCTTGTGTGTGAACGCGAAGCTGAGATCGAAGCCTTCGTAAGTCAGGAATATTGGAGTGTCACGGCACTTCTTGAAACCGCATCCAATGACGCCGTCACTGCGCGTCTTGTCGCCATTGATGGCAAAAAGCTCGATAAGTTCGACATCAAGGATGATGCAAGCGCAAGTGCGATCAAAGCGGCAATCATTGACCAAGACTTCAAAGTCACGTCAATCCAGCAGAAGGCAACCAAGCGCAACCCTTCAGCCCCGTTCACAACATCAACGCTGCAACAAGAAGCAAGCCGCAAACTTGGCTTCAACGCCAAACAAACGATGCAGATCGCCCAACGCCTTTACGAGGGCATTGACATCGGTGGCGAAACGGTCGGCCTCATCACCTACATGCGAACCGACGGCGTGCAAATCACACCAGAAGCCGTATCTGAAATTCGCGATCTGATTGTGAAAAATTATTCAAAGAACTACGTTGCACCATTTGTTCGCGAATATAAGTCCAAGGCGAAAAACGCACAAGAAGCGCACGAAGCTGTGCGTCCAACCAACCCATCGCTTACGCCTCAGGACTTGGCTAAAAACCTACAAAAAGACCAACTCGCCCTCTACGACCTGATCTGGAAACGCTCGATTGCAAGTCAGATGGCGTCTGCGGAACTGGCACAAACTTCGGTAGAAATTTCAACCAACGGACGCGACAAAAAAAGCTATGGCTTGCGGGCCAATGGTTCGGTCGTGACGTTCGACGGCTTTATGAAGATCTACGAAGAAGGACGCGACGACGTGAAAGACGACGACAGCCGTCGCCTGCCGCCGCTCAATGAAGGTGATAATCTTTCTGAACAAAAGGTCGAAGATGGAGACGCCATCATCGCCAAACAACACTTCACCGAACCACCGCCTCGCTTCACCGAGGCGACACTTGTCAAACGCATGGAAGAACTGGGTATTGGTCGGCCGTCGACATTTGCCTCAACACTCGGCGTCCTTCGTGATCGTGCCTACATCCGCGACGATCAAAAACGTCTCATTCCAGAAGACAAAGGCCGCCTCGTCATCGCTTTTCTGGAAAGTTACTTCCATCGCTATGTCGAATACGACTTCACGGCCAATTTGGAAGAACAGCTCGATCTCATTTCCGATGATAAGTTGAATTGGAAAGACGTGCTGGCCGAATTCTGGAAAAACTTCAACGGCTCAGTTGAAGAAATCAAAGATTTGCGTATCAGCGAAGTCTTAGATGCGCTGAACGAATTGCTGGCCCCGGCAATCTTCCCACCAAAGGAAGACGGCAGTGATCCACGCATCTGCCCAAAATGCGGCGTTGGCAAACTCAGCTTGCGCGTTGGCAAAAACGGAGCGTTCGTGGCTTGCGGCAACTATCCAGAGTGCCGCTTCACACGACAATTCTCAACCAGTGGTGATGACGATGCCTCTTCGTTTGCCGGCGATAAACATCTCGGAGACGATCCCGAAACTGGTTTGCCTGTCATGCTGCGTGCTGGTCGGTTTGGTCCCTACATTCAGCTCGGCGAAGGCACGAAGGACGAAAAACCAAAACGCTCCGGAATTCCGAAAGGCATGGACCCAGAAACGGTCGATTTCGAATTTGCATTGAAACTACTGTCGTTACCACGCGTTGTTGGCGAACATCCCGAAACCAAGAAAGAGATTACCGCAGGTCTTGGTCGCTATGGGCCGTTCGTATTGCATGATGGCATGTATGCCAACGTTGAGAGCCTCCAGGATGTATTTGATATCGGCGTCAATCGGGCTGTTGTCGTGCTCGCTGAAAAAGCCGCCGGCGGCGGCAAAGGCCGCTTCCAACGTCAAAAAGCAACCGTCCTTAAAGATCTCGGAGAACACCCGATAGAAGGCGGGCCAATGCAGGTGCTCGATGGTCGCTACGGTCCCTACATCAAGCACAACAAGATCAACGCAACCGTCCCCAAAGGCACCGAGCCAACGGATGTCACTGTTGACGAAGCTGTACAGTTGTTAGCTGAGCGTGCTGCAAAAGCCGGTAAGAAGAAAAAGAAACCGGCGAAGAAAAAGGCCACGGCAAAGAAAAAAACACCGACAAAAAAGAAAACTGCTAAGAAAGCTGCAAGCAAAAAAGCACCGGCAAAAAAGACCGCAAAGAAAACAACAAAGAAACCGGCAGCTAAGAAGAAGGCGGCCAAATCCAAAACCGTTAGCTAAGTTGGGAGACCCAGGTGGCGCGCAAGAAAAATCGGCGGAGCTCTGCCGACAAGCCGTCACGACAGCCGGGTGATCCACTTCCCAGCCGCGACGACATCCTCAAATTCATAAACAACGCTCAAGGTGAGGTTGGCAAGCGCGAGATTTCGCGCGCTTTTGGTATCAAAGGACCAGACCGGGGGCCCTTTAAAACACTCCTGACAGAAATGGCGAGTGAGGGACTGCTAGCCGGCAACCGCAAGGGCCTAAGGCAACCCGGCCGCCTACCGTCGGTTACCGTTTTGCAGATTAGCGGGCAAGATGACGACGGCGACCTCATTGCCACACCAAGCGTTTGGGATAGCGAAGAGGGCCCACGGCCTGAAGTCCTCATTGTTGACAAGCCCTCGCCATTCACGCCGTCACCAAGCACACTCGGTATCGGTGACAAGATTTTAGCCCGCATCACTGTTGTTGACGACCAAGACGAGAGCGCTGGAGACGATACCGGCCAATATCCATCCGACTATGCCTTCACGGCCTATGTCATCAAGAAGCTGGCTGCTGAAAAACAAAGCTTGCTTGGCATCTTCCGCGCCAATCGCAAAAGTGGCGGGACGATTGAACCGGTGGACCGAAAGTCTCTGAGGTCCTGGTCGATCCAACCAGGCGATGAAGCAGGTGCCGACGACGGCGACCTCGTTTATTTTGACCTTGCCAAACGTGGGCGGTTTAAAACTCCGCAGGCACGAATTACGAAATCGCTTGGCAATCCGGATGACCAACGTCAGATCAGCTTAATTGCCATTCACGCCCATGGCCTTCCCGACGGCTTTCCAGAACGCGTTTTGGCGGAAACCGAAGACCTTCCCACACTCTCGCGCGACAATCGCACGGATCTCACAGGGTTGGCATTAATCACAATCGATCCCCCCGATGCACGGGACCACGACGACGCAGTGCATGCTGAACCAGACACATCTGCCAACAATAAGGGCGGTCACATCGTTACCGTCGCGATCGCTGACGTTACGTACTATGTTGCAATCGGCTCTCATCTCGATCACGAAGCCCTACGCCGCGCCAACTCTGTTTATTTTCCCGACCGTGTCGTCGCGATGTTGCCAGAGAAGATTTCAACCGATCTGTGTTCGTTGCGCGAGAATGTGGAACGCCCCTGCCTTGCTGTGCAAATGGTGTTTAACGCGCGAGGGGAAAAAATCCGCCACAAATTCATTCGTGGCATCATGCGCTCTGCTGCCAAGCTCAGCTATGCACAAGCGCAAAGCGCCATTGATGGAACGCCTTGTGCAAAGACTGACGCCCTCGTCGAACCCGTACTGAAACCCTTGTGGAATGCTTACAGCGTTGTCGCTGGCGCCCGCGATCGTCGCGGCCCACTCGAACTCAACATTCCAGAGCGCAAAATCAAACTCGACGACAAAGGTCGTGTTGCTGACGTGGTCATTCCAGAACGATTAACCGCGCACCGCCTTATCGAAGAATTTATGATCCAAGCCAATGTCGCAGCGGCTGAAACGCTTGAGAGCAAATATACCCGTCTCATTTACCGCGCCCATGACAAACCATCGAAGGGAAAACTGAAGTCGTTGCGCGACTTTCTCGAAACGTTGGATTTGAAAGTACCCGCGGCGGACAAGCTCAAGCCCAGCGCCTTTAATGCAATTCTGAAACGCGCAGAAGAGATGCCAACACGCGACCTCATAAACGAAGTGATCCTGCGCTCACAAGCACAAGCCGTCTACAGCCCAGACAACTGTGGTCACTTCGGATTGAACCTGACGCGCTACACGCACTTCACATCACCCATTCGACGCTATAGCGATCTGATCGTTCATCGTCTTCTTATTTCCGCACTCAAGTTCGGCGATGACGGCTACAACAAAGACAACATGCCAAAACTTTCAGACGTCGCCGAGAGTATTTCGCAAGCCGAACGCCGCGCCATGATCGCCGAGCGCGAAACAGTCGACAGATTAATTGCAGCCCATCTCGCCGATCGTGTCGGTGCCACTTTCAAAGCGCGAATTTCTGGTGTCACCCGCTCGGGTTTATTTGTTCGCCTTGAAGAGACTGGTGCAGATGGTTTCGTACCGATCACAACACTTGGCAACGACTACTTTGAACATATTGAAGAAGCTTTTGCCTTATTGGGCCAACGCTCAAACCTGGCGTATCGCCTCGGCGATGTCGTTGAGGTGCGTCTTGAAGAAGCCGTCCCCACAGCGGGCGCATTGCGTTTTGAGATGTTGTCACCTGGTACAAAGGGTCAAGTGGCACCTATCAAGGGGATTGGGAAAGGCGGTCGTCCGCGCTTTCGTCATCGCCCACGTACGACAGCACGTACCAGCCGACGGGGTGGCAAAAGACGAAAATAGAGCGTTTGGGTCTCTTCATGACCACCAGCGACGCTTTGCACATTGACCAATACGCATCAGACTGCCACTAAATAAGCTATGGCACAGATACACACACACACTGGAATTGCAGCTGTTGAATTGTCAGCGGCGAACGATCAAACATTACCACAGCGTGATGTTGTCCAATCTCTCTCGCGCGGCGCGCGGCTGAAATGCCCATCCTGTGGCGAGGGAAAAATCTTTAAAGGTTATTTGAAGGTTGCCGATAGCTGTGATCAATGCGGTCAAGAACTGCACCATCACCGTGCCGACGACGCGCCACCCTATTTCACGATGCTCATTGTCGGTCACATTATTGTCGGCGGCGTGTTGTCACTGGAAACAGCTTATGCCCCGCCGAGCTGGGTGCACGGCTTAATCTGGCTACCTGCCCTGTTGATTTTAAGCCTCGCAATGTTACCGCCGATTAAAGGGGCGCTGGTCGGATTGCAATGGGCTCTCAGAATGCATGGCTTCAGCGGACAAGAGGATCGTCCCGCCGATGAAATTGAGCCGCATTCTGCCTAATTGTCGCCCATTGGTCGCTGCCCTGGAATAACATTGGCTCATGACTGACGAACGACACGCCTCGGATCCACAATCCCGCCCCAGCCCACAGCTCCCGCGCGATGCTGCATCCTTGGTGATTGTTGATCGTGGTCAGGACCAACTGCGCTTTTTACTCGGCCAAAGGCGCTCCAGTCAGGTCTTTGTACCAAACAAGTATGTTTTCCCTGGCGGTCGTGTTGATCCCTCTGACGCCGACATCGACCACGATGGGGCCTTGGCATCGGATGCGCTTCACAACCTGATGTACGACATGAAGGGGGCTGCAAGTCCACAGCGGGCAAAAGCCCTCGCATTGGCTGCATTGCGAGAGACTTATGAAGAGGCAGGCATCTTGTTCGCTAGCCCGTTATCAACGGATACCAAACCCGGCATGAAAACCACTTGGCCCGCTTTTGAGGCTTTGGGCCTACGCCCAAACCTCAACGGCATGAGCTTTTTTGCCCGCGCGATTACACCCCCAGGACGCCCCCGGCGCTATGACACCCGCTTTTTCACCATTGATGCCAGCCTGATCACCAGCCGCCTACCACCTCCTGACGATGAACTGAGAAACCTCAAATGGTTTACGCTGGAGGATCTGGCTGATCTCGACCTATTAAACATTACCCAGAAGATTTTAAGCGACCTTGTTGTCTGGGACCAATGCCAAGGAAATGGGCACCAAACGCCGCAGGTGCCTTACTATTTCTTCAAACAAGGCAGCTTTCATCGGGTTTTGGTCCCCCGAGCCCAAAGCGCCTGTTGACAGGGCGCAGCTCGTGAGTATGTTCGCGCCTTCAGCGCTTAAAATTGTAACGTCGAAACACTTGAGAGAACTCAGATGGCCAAGCCCGTAACACAAAAAATCAAACTGCTTTCTACAGCAGGCACGGGTTTTTACTACGTTACCAAAAAGAACCCTCGTAATATCACGGAGAAGCTGGTTCTTAAAAAGTACGACCCAGTTGTTCGTCGCCACGTCGAGTTTAAAGAAGCAAAAATCAAGTAAGTCATCGTGCTTGATGGGAGCGGAATGGACGTCGCTTCCAGCTTGATCACGTTGTCATAACGCTATGCCTTGGTTTTAATTTTAAGCCCCCTTACTCACAATGGTTTCGGCGCACCTGATGCGCACACCGGCAGACGCAGCTCTCGGCAATCTCATGTTGGTCTAGCAACTGATGAAGTCTGAAATGACTTGATCGGAAGCAGCAACTCGTCTCGACAGCGGGGTATGAGTTCGAGAAAGCGACTGCTTCCGATCTAGTGACCAAGTCGCAGATCAAAGAGGGCATCGATCCATGACTTGGTGACGTGGGGTACTGATGCGACCGTAACGAGGAGGCCACTCTAGTCGCTGAGCCCTATCCACGTAGTCTCCCACTATCCAGGTAATGCGGCGGCCCGGCAGCGGGAAAGCAAAAAACGTCATGAAATTCAATAAGTCGAAGCTCAAGTTTAGATATGACGTTAATGAAAATGCGTAGCCCTCAGTTAATTGCGGATAACCTGACAGAACTCCTTATCGAAGGCAAGCACCTCTTGACAAGTTGAATTGTGGCCACATGGCTAACCGATTCTTGAATGATTTTGTGACGACATTATTTTTCAAGGCGACATTTAACCGAAATAAGTTGCATATCGCCCCACCTTCTCCCGTTATGGTTGTTCTGTTTTCCCTTTGAAATTCACGAACCCTCCCTGTTGCCGACAAAATGAAACACGTGCTTTGAAGTGAGACACCTCAAGCAATTGTTTTATTTGATTTTTTTTGCTAACTGCGGCACATCTATCGATATGCGCCAGGTTACGCGCATCATCAACGGCCAAACACGGTGTGGCACGGGAGCCTGACAGGCCAACTGGGAGATTGTGGATTGACCAGGACTGGTCGGAACAGAATTCATATGACCAAAGCCGCCGCTGAAGGGTCATTGTTTTCTATTGGGCACAGTTTGATTGCCCGTCTTGCCATATTTCGCCGAACGGAAAGGCCTTGCATCAAACATTTGCTCGAGCCCCTAAGCGCCAAACCATGCGACTGGAAACTTACGCCGCTTCTGACATGACGCGATTGCGACCGCTGCGTTTGGCGGCATAAAGCGCGTTATCTGCGCGTTTGTAGAGCGTTGCCGGTGTATCGTCGGCACCTTCAAGGGTTGCCAGCCCAATGCTTGCTGTAATCGGAATTTTAAGGTCAGCATTCACTGCAAATTCTTCGCATGCAATAAACTCACGCATACGTTCGCCAATTTGGAAGGCGCCTTCCATATTCGTGTCTGGCATAATGATAACGAACTCTTCGCCACCCAAACGACACGCCAAATCAACGCCACGCAAGTTTCGACCAAAGCGGTCAGCAAATTCCTTCAAAACTTCGTCGCCAGCATCATGGCCATAAGTGTCGTTGACCTTTTTAAAGTGATCAATATCGGCAATTAGCACTGAAACAGGGCGGTTCGAGGTGATGGAATCTGTCACCAAGGTCTTCAAATGACTTTCCATATAGTGGCGATTGAACAGGCCGGTTAGGCTATCTGTAATCGCCATCTCGACACTTTCTTCGAGACGATTGCGCAGATAATCGGAGTGGCGTTTTCTCTTAATTTGCGTGCGCACGCGAGCAAGCATTTCGTGCTTTTCGACAGGGCGCATTAAGTAGTCGTTGACGCCCATATCAAGGCCACGCAACAACCGCGCATCGTCGCCTGGCTCAACAAGAATAATAATTGGCAAATGGCGCGTTCGATCAAGAGAGCGCAACTGCGAACATAGCCGCAAACCATCCCCCGACTGCATGCTCAAGCTGACAATCGCCAGATCGAATTTATGCTCGGCCAATTTGATTAGTGCCGTTTGAGGATCGCGGTCGGCGTAGGCTTCATGAGTATTCGACAACGCTTCCAGCAATCGCATGGCCGAACGCGGATGATCATCGACAACAAGAATACGCCCACTCGCACCGTCTAAAGCGCTTTGGAGCGCTGTATTCTCAGCCATCCCGATCTCACGACTTGTCGTCGCGCGCATCAGCAATTCATCATTGAGTGTTTTCAGGCGAGCGAGGTTTTTAACCCGTGTAATCAGAGCGATGTCGTCAACTGGTTTTGTAAGAAAATCATCGGCACCATTATCCAGCCCTTGGATCCGATCAGCGGGTTGGTCGAGCGCTGTCACCATAATAACCGGGATGTGATGAGTCTTTGGGTCAGACTTGATCCGACGGCAAGCTTCAAAGCCATCCATTCCTGGCATCATGACATCGAGAAGAACGACATCAACGCGCTCATTGGCAACAATGTCGAGAGTTTCTTGCCCACTTGATGCTGTAAGCACCTCAAAATACTCTGCGGTCAAACGTGCCTCAAGCAACTTAACATTTGCGGGCATATCGTCGACGACCAAAACACGAGCGGTCATTTTACTAGCCTTCCGAAACGGGTATGCACAAACTTAATCCCCTTCTACGAAACGGTTAATCGTCTCGAGAAAACTCGCAACAGAAATTGGTTTGGAGATGTAAGCTTCACAACCGCCGGCACGAATGCGTTCTTCATCACCCTTCATTGCGAATGCTGTCACGGCCACAACAGGAATATCGCTAAGCTCTTCATCTTCTTTCAGCCACTTGGTGACTTCCAGTCCAGAAACTTCCGGCAACTGGATATCCATCAAAATAAGGTTTGGGCGATGCTCGCGGGCAAGCTGCAGTGCATCCAGACCATTACGGGTCTGAATCACCTGAAAGCCATTCACATCCAGCAAATCGTGAAAGAGCTTCATGTTGAGCTCATTGTCTTCCACGATCAGGACCTTTTTTCCGACCACAACGTCCTCCACGGGGGAACATCCATCAAATGTTGCTGTTGCTTGTCTTTTCATCGTATGGAATTCCGCCTTCTCCCTCTGCCTATTTGCACCGATTCTGGCAGACGGTTCGGCAACACTGTGCCCCAAAACCAGTAACCAATCATTTAAAACGGTGTAGGTTGCATCGGCATACAAGCGGAGTTTTGTCGTGAAAAACAACAGATTTGACGTCGATCGCGATGAAGCTGAGCAGATTGCCATCTCAGCCCTCACGTTCCTTGCTGGCAGTGCAACACACCTTGAGCGGTTTTTTTCCGCAACAGGAATAGGTCTTAACCAATTAAAAACCACCGCGGCAGCACCAGAAACTCTCGCCTCTGTTCTTGAGTTTTTGCTGCAAGATGACTCCCTGTTGCTGATGTTCACGTCTCAAGCACACGTCAGCCCTGACAGGATCGCGCCTGCTCACAACATTCTTACAAATGTATCTTTTGACTAATGCGTGGAGGAAATCTCAGCTAATGCGCCAAGGCCTGGCGTGCCCTGGTGCCCAGGTCGTGTCAGAATTCTTCGGGCAAGCGGGTCTTGCTCACAATCGCACCGCGTTATTTTGCAGCGCACTCCCCACGTTCTAAAAAAGTCAATTCGGCCAAATTGCCAGATATTGCATAGTTGCCATAGTCGATCAGCAATTTGGTTGTCACCCCGTTGTCAAAGTAACGAAACGACAATTCATAGGCTGGCACGGCATCCGTTTTACCTGAATCAGGTTCGAAATAGCCAATCGATACCGGCCAAGATGCCAGCTTTTGAAGTGGTGCAACCTGTTTTGGATCTCCGACAATTGGCTTTTCTCCAGGCTTATAGATCCGTCCTATGACAGAATTGGTATCATAAACTTTCACGCCTTCATCTGAACCATCATAAAGCTTTGCTTCAAATCGTGCGCGCCCTGCGCGTGCAGACCGGATCAATTCAGTAGCATGCTGTATGGGAAAATATGTGCCCTGCTTTAAAGCGATCTTGCGCGTCGAAGGTTTGATGAGTTTGACTTCAATGCCGGCGGTTTTGATCGACCGTTCTGCATCACCTTGTGTTGCCTTTACCAGACGGCTGTCTCGAAATTGCGTTGTATTGAACCGCAATCGGTCACCTTTGCCGTCTTCCCAGGTCGATGTCACGAGGTCGTTGATCTGCACCTTACCCCTGTTTGTCGTCATACGCGTGGCATACCGCATGTTCTGCGTGTAGCCGTCGCAACGACTGCCAACCAACTCATAAACCATTCGTCCTGTGATATCCGCGATACTCGAACCGCCCGCCGCATACTTCAACGTGATGTCATAAACCGCGCGATGAGGCGCAAACTCGACGCCTTTCTGGGCTGCCTGAGCCCGTGCTGTTGGCACTGTGAGAACAGAACTCAAACAGACGCAAGCGACCGTCAGGTAGCTAGAGATCGTCGAACACGGCAAGATCGTACTCCTTCAATTAACAAAATTGGGCAATGACGACATCGGCTGTTGCTTCTACGAATGATCGTATATCAGTTTACGCACGTGATGGTGGTTTGCAAAGGCACGCCGCCATTTCCCGCATCTCGGCTCCTTCGACCCTGCCTTCCATCGTTGATCGACGCGCCTCAAGCTGGTTGAAGAATTGAATTTCAAGGCCCGTTTTGAAGGACCGTTTTGAACCTCAGCCCCACTATGGCATTCTAAAAGAAACGGTTAAACACGGCTGAAATGAGATGGTCGTGATGCGCCCACGAGGAAGGTCCACACACATGACTGACACCACCGAACTCAACCTTAAATCCTTAGGTCTCACGCTTCCTGAAGCACCTCAAGCTGTGGCAAATTATGTCCCCTGGATGCAGCAAGGCGACTTGCTCTTTGTGTCAGGGCAGATTTCCAAATCCGTAGATGGTACGCTCATCACGGGTCTCTTGGGCCAAGATCTCAATGTCGCGGCAGGTCAAGACGCTGCCCGCGCATCTGCGCTAAATATTCTCGCACAAACCAAAACCGCTCTTGGCAATCTGGACAACATTGTCCAAATCGTAAAACTGACAGGGTTTGTCGCATCAACCGCGGCTTTTACCGATCATCCACTGGTGATTAACGGCGCCTCGGACTTGCTTGCCGATGTGCTTGGTGAACGCGGCCAACACACGCGTTCTGCTGTCGGTGTCGCAAGCCTGCCTTTGGGCGTTGCAGTTGAAATCGACGCCATCATCAAAATTAAGGTGGCATAAGACACATCAATGCTAGATCGCGAAACATTTATAAGACCCATCGCACATCGCGGCTTACACAACGCCCCGTCGCTTGGGCTGGTGGAAAACACCGGACCGGCGTTCGAAGCTGCAATTGCAAAAGGTTATGGCATCGAATGTGACGTGCGCCCTGGACAGGGTGGGCTGGCACTTGTTTTCCATGACAAAACAACATCGCGACTGATGATGCAGGATCGCGATGTCGCAAGCCTTTCTTCTTGCGACCTAGCATCCCTAAATTTTCGCGACACAAATGCCCCCCTCCTCACCTTCAGTGCGTGCTTAGAGCTGGTCGCAGGGCGCGTGCCTCTCATTGTTGAGGTCAAAAGCGATTGGGATGCACCTGACCCCGAATTTGTGAAACAACTGGCTGATGGGGCAAACGCTTACCGCGGCCCCATCGCATTCAAATCGTTTGACCCTGCCTATTTGATCGCCTTACACGCTGTTGCACCCGCGACGCCTCGTGGGATCGTCTCTTGTGACTATAGTGTAGTTGCACAATGGGTCGAAAAACTTGGTCGAGACCGTTGTTATCGGTTAACGCATTTGCTCGAATCCGGACCCGTCGCACCCAGTTTTTACAGTTATGATGTTAAAGCCCTCCCGACGCCCATTACGCGTTTTGTTCGTGAGGTCCAACACCTTCCCCTGTTGACTTGGACGGTAAAGTCTCACGACGATTGGAAGGTCGCAAAAACATGGGCGGATGCTCCGGTTTTTGAGGGCCCTGTGCCAGAAGGATGGTGATCGTTTTGTATATGATCTGCAAACCAAAACGTTCTTAAAGCCGTATCTCAAAAGAGTGGCAATCAAACGAATAATTTCTGCACCAGGTTTTTTGCATGGATGATACAAAAGGAGCCATTGTAAAAGTTGTTCCGGCAATTGCGGAACTCGATCCAGAGAGCTGGGATAAGTGCGCCAACCCAGACCCCACCACCTACAATCCTTTTATCAGCTATGCATTCCTTGAAGTTTTAGAGCGTTCTGGCTGCGTTTGCGACGACACCGGATGGCAACCTCAACATCTGGCTGTCATGAGCGCGCAAAAAGAAGACGACATACTGGCATGCATGCCTTGTTACTTAAAAAACCACAGTCAAGGCGAGTATGTCTTCGACTATGCCTGGGCAGATGCATTTGAACGTGCCGGTGGCACTTATTATCCAAAGCTACAATGCTGCGTGCCGTTTACACCCGCTCCTGGACGCCGCTTCCTGACCGCACCTGGTCCCAATTCGCAAGACCACGAAAAACTCCTGGCAGCCGCCGTTTTCAAATTGTCCAAACGCCTCGACGTCTCGTCATTTCACACAACCTTTATCGATGAAGATGCTTGGACGCGCCTCAGCGAATTTGGTTTTTTACGCCGCATCGATCAACAATTTCATTGGACCAACTCCGGTTACGAAAGCTTTGAAGATTTCCTTGCAACACTCGCCTCTCGCAAGCGCAAGGCTATTCGAAAGGAGCGCAAAACCGCCACCGAAAACGGAATTGAGATCACGCAATTAACCGGGAGCGCAATTACAGAGGCACACTGGGATTCGTTTTATCGTTTTTATCTCAACACCAGCATGCGCAAATGGGGGCAACCCTATCTCAATCGAAAATTCTTTTCGCTGCTGGGGGAAGAAATGGCAGATCAATGCCTCCTCATTTTCGCTGAGCGAGACGGAAAGCCCATCGCGGGAGCGTTAAATATGATCGGCGGCGACAGCCTCTATGGTCGCAACTGGGGTGCAATTGAGCACCACCCCTGCCTTCATTTCGAATTATGTTATTATCAAGCCATCGACTTCGCCATCAATCACAACATTGCGCGCGTTGAGGCTGGTGCCCAAGGCGAACACAAACTTGCGCGCGGATATATGCCAACCACGACCTACTCGTTACATTGGTTTGCTGACCCGCGCTTGCAAAATGCCGTCGACGACTACCTTGACCAGGAACGTTCTCACATGGAACGGACACACGAAATTCTAGCCGACTACGGCCCCTACAAGAAAACAACCTGTTAGAAGCAACCGATACGAAATGCGTCTCAATTATCATTCTCCCGAGAGGACATCATGACTGCGCCCTACGATTCCGAAAATATCTTCGCCAAAATTCTGCGCGGCGAAATTCCATCGCAACGGGTTTATGAAGACGACAATTGCGTGGCGTTCATGGATGTCATGCCACAAGCCAACGGCCACACACTGGTGGTGCCAAAAGCCCAATGTCGCAACATCTTGGATGCTGATCCAAATGTGCTCGCAACGCTGGCTCCCGTCGTGCAAAAAATCGCGGTTGGCGTGAAAAAAGCCTTTGCTGCCGATGGTGTCACTATTCTTCAATACAATGAAGCTGCAGGTGGACAATCTGTATTTCACTTGCACATTCACGTCATTCCCCGCCATGACGCCATCGCCTTGAATCCTCATACCGGTGACATGGAGAAACCTGAAATATTGACTAAAAATGCGCAGAAAATTCGTGCTGCATTGAAGGACTGACATGGCCAATATTCTTGTCATCGGCGCGACCAATGGAATTGGCTATGAGACCGTTTGCCGGGCCTTGAAAAACGGTCATCACGTAACAGCCTTCGCACGAACCGCAGAGTCCTTAAGCATAGAAGCCCTAGATTTTCACCCTGAAAATCTTGTCAAAGTATCAGGCGATGCGCGAGACATGTCGGCAATTACAGCAACCTTAGAGGGGATCGATGTTGTGGTCCACACTCTGGGTTTGCCCCTGACACCTGAAAGCATTTTGCTGCCAACAAAGCTCTTTTCTGATTCCACCCGAACTCTGCTCGACGCCATGAAAGCAAACGGTCGAACCCGTCTCATTGCGGTCACGGGTATCGGGGCGGGCGATGCCCGAGACCATCTTGGACCAGTTTACGGACTTGCGTTTTCTCTCGCACTCAAACGCATTTACGACGACAAAGATATTCAAGAACAAATGATCCGCGCATCAACGCTTGATTGGACAATCGTCAGGCCCGGAATACTGACTGACGGCAATGCAACCCAGACCTACCAAGTTTTAACCGATCCCAAAACATGGAAAGCCGGCCAAATCTCGCGCAAGGATGTGGCCGACTTTATCGTTCGTGAATTTGAAGCTGCGAACTACGTCAAGCAAACTCCGGTTTTGATCGGCACAGGCTGACAACGATGAACAGCCAGATCTGGCTATCTCTTGGCGCTTTTCGCGAGCCGCACAAGGTTCAGAAATTCACTGCGATAGCCAAAGGTATCATCACCTCGCGCCCCTCGTGCCAATGACAAAACATCAGCGTAACTGTATTGGCCAGTAAAGACTGAACCGCGCAACAGTTGACCGAACGCAGCAACGGCAATTGAAAAGCGAACATCTTGCCCAGCGCTTTCAACACTGCTCTTTTCAAGCTCTCTTACAATTGGCACAGTTATCAACTTTGAGCTGGTCTCCTTTGGCAACTTATAGCGCAACTTCAAGAATCCAATTTCGGCAGTTTGTGTTGCGGAGACGTCGCCTTGGTCTGTGTTGGTCGTGTTGGGCGTTTTCTGATAGCGTAGATCGTCCATGAGCTTTGGCGAGCCAACAGGTGTCACTTCATAAATCGCAGTAACAGTATGCCCCGACCCGATATCACCGGCATCAATTTTGTCGTTGTTAAAATCCTCACGTCGCAAAGTTCGTGTTTCATATCCAATCAAACGATACTCACTGACGCTTGCAGGATTAAATTCGACTTGAATTTTCACGTCCTTTGCAATCGTAAACAGCGTTGATGATGCTTCGTCCACCAAGACCTTGCGTGCTTCATTCAGTGTGTCGATGTAGGCCGCCGTACCATTGCCGTTTTGCGCTAAAGTTTGCATTAAGGCATCATTATAATTTCCGCGACCAAATCCTAACACCGATAAAAAGATACCGGCCTTGCGCTTTCTCTCAATCATACCCTTCAATTGATTTCGATCTGTCACGCCAACGTTGAAATCACCATCTGTCGCTAGGATGATACGATTAACACCATCCTTGTCGAAGTTTTCTTGGGCCAAGCTGTAAGCATCTTGTATCCCTTGCGCACCGGCCGTCGAACCACCCGCCCCCAATGCCGAAATAGCATTGAGAATAGTTGATTTTTTCGCCACTTTTGTGGGGCGCAACGCAACGCCTGAACCTGAGGCATACGTCACCAAAGCCACGGTATCGTCAGGCTGCAGCTCATCCAACAACATCCGGAAGGCATTTTTTAACAATGGCAGTTTGTCGGGCGATGACATCGAACCTGAGACATCAATCAAGAATACCAAATTGGCGCGTGGGCGTTGGGCCGTTTTCACATCATGACCTTTGATCGCGATGTGAACCAGCTTGTTATGTGCACTCCAAGGTGACGGCGTCACAGTAACCGTTGGTTTAAATGGAACATCAGATGTGTCAGGCGCGGAATAATCGTAGGGGAA
This sequence comes from Hyphomicrobiaceae bacterium, assembly GCA_050633705.1. Lineage (GTDB taxonomy): Bacteria > Pseudomonadota > Alphaproteobacteria > Rhizobiales > Hyphomicrobiaceae > JAJFHI01. The sequence continues at coordinate 37,435 of JBOEGZ010000006.1, forward strand.
ATAGTTGATCATCTCCTCAACCCGCACAGCAGCATTCGGTGGTAGACGTCCCTGCATCAAGGCGCGGCGCACAAAGGAGTAAGAGGCTGTGTCAACGTCGATCGAAAACGTTGAAACCGGTTCGGTCGAGACTTGTTTCACTGAGTTGGAAGGTTTTTCCTCAAATCTGTCTCTATCTTCTTTTGAAGACAATATCGCCTTGTCAAAACCTGGCACCACGCTTCTTTCTCGCAATTCGACCAGGCGACCACCCGCAAAACTCCCACCCCCGCCTTGCGATTGGAAACGCAAGCCATCACGATGACGACTCGTCTTTGGTTTTGCTTTTCTCACTGCAACGGTTGCAACTTTGCGTGCATTTTTCGCAACAATATGTCTATCGCGCGTGAAACGTTTGTTGTCTTCACTCTTATCCAAAGCGGCCCCGACACCACTCAACACGACACGGTCCTTCGCGTTACCATCTGCTTTGATATCGAGTTGTGGTTTGGGCGGGGCATTCAATATCTGGTCTATGAGGTTTTGCGAATCCTGAGGCGGCGTTCTGCTTCGCCCACCAGTTTCCATACTTAGGATTCCGCCCACGCCAGTGTTGGAGCGAAAGTTTGTAGGTTCTGTTTGCAACAGATGAAAGGCGACTGGAGCCCCAATCATCAAAGCTGCAAATGAAGCCGCCAGGGCATATTTGTGGGACACACGCATCGAAGGTTTCCTTTCGGTATCAGATGAGATGCGTGTGTGACGAAACAGAAGGCCCAGTCCTTTGGCACCTGGATGTGGTTTTTTTTGTTGCCGCTCTGCTTTACCTTCCACGTTACTTTCAACGTCGGCTTTGTTTCCACTTTTTACTTCTGAAGCTTCAAAGGCCTGCATTGCAGCCTTCATGGCAGCGCGCCTTGCCGTAACGCGAGGTTCTGGCGCTTTCAGATCCTTTAGTTTTTTCAGGTCGGTTTCAGACATAACTTATTCCTCCGCCTCCAACTCAACCTTCAACCGCTTCTTGGCTTCAAACAGATGCCAGGAAACCGTTTTTTCGCTGCAACCCATGATCTCAGCGGCTTGGGCATGGGAAAGTTCTTCGGCGTAAACCAACAACACCGCATCGCGCTGTTTGGGACTAAGGTTTCGAACGCAACACCACAAATCTTCGTTTTGCAAAACATCTTCGGGCGTTTTTTGCTCACCGCCCAGGTCCGGTCGGGCATCCATCAGCGTTACAATGTTTGACGGTGATCGCGTGTCAGTCCTTTGGGCAACACGCAAATGATCAATCGCCGTTGTGTAGATGATGCGATAAACCCAGGTTGTAAACGCCGCATCGCCACGAAACCCTCGTATGGCACGCGCGAGTTTCACAACGACATCTTGAGCAACATCTTCTGCCATTGCCGTGGTACCAGCGAACCGCCAGGCGGTTTGATAAATGCGGTCGTAATGGCGATCGATCAACATCGCGAACGCGTTTTGGCAGCCACCCGAGGCCCGCACGCAAAGCTCTGCATCGGGTAACGAGGCACCCTCAACCTCGTCACATTCACCCACTCTATTTTCAATCACGCCCACCGATTTCACCTGAATGAGTTCACCTGCCTGCGCACCCGATTGACTATTAGACGGGGGTGATGCGGCAATCCTTTGGGGCGTTTGGGATTTTTTTTAAAAGAGACGCTAGGCGTTTTTATATTTCAAAAACAATTATTTATCGCAACTTCTTCTCAACCCAGTACGGCGCTCGCCAAAAATAATGCGATTGCCCCGCCTGCAACACCCCACGCAACATGACGCCCTGCCATCCAAAACACCACGACACCGGCACTTATCCCGAGCATTCGCGACAGCAAACTGATCTCACCAAGTCCTTCGGGCGGAAACAACATCAATCGCATGACAAGAGCGGCCACCAACGCCGTCGATACCGCCTTGATCCATTGAAACAACTCACCAGCAACCGAAACCCGTCGACCGAGATATACACCAAGCCAACGCCAGGGCTCATGAGCCAGCAGTGAAATTGCGACCAATAAGCCAAGACCTGCCCAGGTGTTGATCGACTCTGCATCCATCACCGAGCCCTCTTAGCTGCGAAATGCGCAATCGTTCCACCGACCAACCCGGCCAACAACAGGTCTAATTCCGGTGCAATGAGATATGTCAACGGACCAATGATGAGACCGGCGATTATCGGAAAGTGATCTCCACGTGTTCGCGCCGCCGCCAACATCGAAACCAAGAAGTATATTGGTGAGAGGAATGGCAAAACCCGCGCTATAGGCGTTGGCATAACACCAGCAATGAGATGCCCGATTGCGGTTCCAAGCATTGTCGCCAAAACGAGCGACACGCCAATACCGATAAAATATGCCATGCGCAGATGTTGTGGCAAAGTCGGCACCCAGCGCATTCCTTCCAACCATGCCGTCACAGCAACGAAGTGGGCTGCCAGCGCAGTCTGCCAGGCACGGGTCCGACGGTCAGAGAAGTAGGGAATGAGTGTTACGGCCATCGGCAGCAGCCGCACGCCTGTGAGCGCCACCGCGAAACTTGCCGCGAGAACTGAAGCCCCGCGCGAAATTTGGTCAACGAGAACCACCTGGGCGGGCAGGGCAAAAAATACCACCATCATCGCTAAAGTCTGAAACAGCGAAACACCAGCAGCGTGTGCCAATGCGCCAAACCCAATTGACGTCAGAGTAAGGATGAGTCCAGGCGATTCAACACCGCGCCGCGTTCCATGCCAAAAGGCCGTGGCCGACGTTGTTGCCGAAGTCACCCAGGCCGGTGGACCGTTATCAATTTCCCCAACAGCTGACGCTTGAGTTTTTATGTCAGAAGTTTCAGTCACGCGCGCCCAACATTATCGATCGGAATTTGGCAAAGAAACCGGCTGCAATATACGGCAAATTTTTAGCCTCTGAGGACTTGGGATACATCGTTTGTGCCGGATGGCATAGCACAGTGTGTTCTGCCTCGGGCGGAACAAAGTCCGTTTTTTTCTTCGCCTCGTTCGAGCAAGTCCAATTGAAACAGAACCTTCAAACGCAACAAGCCCCGCGAAAAGGCGAGGCTTGTTGGCTTTTTGTGACTTCCAATCGTGCGAAGCCATCTAGTCTTTATCTGTATTTCGCTTCTTGGGGACAGGTGGCACAGCACTTGATTTGCGATTTCCCGCCTCAGATGACGTCGCACGTCCGCCTTTAGACTTGGATTTAGACTTTGGCCCAGGCAAAGCCTTGCGACTTTCCGCGTCGACCAAGGCTTTGGACTTCTTTCGATCCTTTGCCTCTCCTGAATTGTCGCTATCACCGCCTCTACGCTTTGTGTCAGCTTCCAATGCCAAGAATTCGAACGCCAATTTGTCATCAGGTGGTGTACCCTCAACAACAACCTTAACGGTTCCACCTTTAAGCAATTTACCAAACAGCAATTCATCGGCCAGAGGTTTCTTGATGTGCTCTTGAATGACACGTGCCAATGGCCGTGCACCAAATTTCTCATCATAACCGCGACCGGCAAGCCACTTGCTTGCTTGTGGTGACAATTCGATTGTAACACCCCGGTCTGCAAGTTGGGCTTCCAACTGGAAGATAAACTTGTCGACGACCTTTGAAATCACTTCAGGTGGCAAACCGCTGAATGGAATAATGGCATCCAAACGGTTGCGGAATTCAGGTGTAAACAATCGATTGATGGCTTCTGAATCCTCACCCTCCCGCTTGCTTCGATTAAAGCCCATCGGCGCTTTTGCCAAATCCGAAGCTCCAGCATTCGATGTCATGATGATAATCGTATTACGGAAATCAACAGACTTGCCGTTGTGATCCGTCAACTTGCCGTGATCCATCACTTGCAACAAAATGTTGAACAGATCCGGATGGGCTTTTTCGATTTCATCAAGCAACAAAACTGAGTGCGGGTTTTGGTCAACACCATCTGTCAACAAGCCACCCTGATCGAAGCCAACGTAACCAGGAGGTGCACCAATCAATCGCGAAACTGCGTGTTTTTCCATGTACTCCGACATATCGAAACGAAGCAGCTCAACACCCAATAGGCTCGCCAATTGCTTTGCAACTTCCGTTTTACCGACACCGGTTGGGCCCGAAAACAGATAGTTGCCGATGGGTTTTTCTGGCTCACGCAAACCAGCACGAGAAAGCTTGATTGCAGCAGACAACGCCTCAATGGCTTGGTCCTGACCAAACACCAAACGTTTCATATCTTTTTGCAAGTTGCCAAGCACTTCCGCATCTGATTTTGAGATCGTCTTCGGAGGTATCCGCGCCATTGTGGCAACGGTCGCTTCGACGTCCTCAACCATGATTTTCTTCTTGCGCTTATTTTCCGGTATCAGCATTTGAGAAGCGCCCGTCTCATCGATCACGTCAATCGCCTTATCTGGCAATTTGCGATCATTGATGTACTTGTCCGACAATTCCACAGCCGCCGTCATCGCCTCATCGGAATACTTCAATTTGTGGAAGTCTTCGTAATAAGGTTTCAAGCCTTTGAGAATCTCAATCGCATCATCGACTGAAGGCTCTTTGACATCGATCTTCTGGAAACGGCGCACCAACGCGCGGTCTTTTTCAAAGTGTTGGCGGTACTCTTTGTATGTAGTCGATCCGATGCAACGCAGCACGCCTCCCTGCAACGCAGGCTTTAGCAGGTTTGATGCATCCATCGCACCACCCGAGGTCGCACCAGCACCAATCACAGTGTGGATCTCGTCGATAAACAAAATTGCGCCGGGGAAGTTTTCAATTTCCTTCATCACGGCTTTCAAGCGCTCTTCAAAATCGCCGCGATAGCGCGTGCCGGCGAGAAGCGACCCCATATCGAGAGAAAAGACGGTCGCGCTTTGAAGAACTTCTGGCACATCTCCATCGACGATACGCCGCGCAAGTCCTTCTGCAATCGCCGTTTTACCAACACCTGGATCTCCGACAAACAATGGGTTGTTCTTTTGCCGGCGGCACAGAACCTGGATCGTGCGTAGCACCTCTTGTTCGCGGCCAATCAGCGGGTCAATCTTGCCGTCTTTAGCCTTCTTATTAAGGTCAACGCAGTACGTGTTCAGCGCGTCCTGTCCCGGTTTTTTCTCATCCGTCGTCGCGCCATCATCATCTTCGCTTGCTTCCTCGGCGCCATGCACCGAACGCTGCTCGGACATTCCTGGGCGCTTGGCAATTCCATGACTGATGTACTGGACAGCATCAAAACGCGTCATTTCCTGTTCTTGGAGGAAGAAGGCTGCATGGCTCTCGCGTTCGGCAAACATTGCAACGAATACGTTGGCGCCAGTGACTTCCTCACGGTTTGAAGATTGGACATGAACCACCGCACGATGGATGACACGTTGGAATCCATTCGTTGGTTGAGCCTCAACGACCTCTTTTGACACCAAAGCTTCAAGCTCGTTGTCAAGATAGTCTGTCAATCTCAGACGCAAGGCATCCATATCGACGTTACATGCGCGAAGAACGGCAGCCGTATCACGATCATCCAACAGAGCGAGCAAAAGATGCTCAAGCGTCGCATATTCATGACTACGCTCGTTGGCATATTCCAATGCCCGATGCAGTGCGGCTTCTAAACTTTTTGAGAATGATGGCACAGCGAAAACCTACTCTTTCTCCATAGTGCATTGCAGGGGATGCTGATGTTGACGGGCAAAGTCCGTCACCTGCGCAACTTTTGTGTCTGCGATCTCATAGGTGTACACACCACAGATCCCGACACCCTTTTGATGAACGTGCAACATAATGCTAGTGGCTTCTTGGCGGTTCTTCTTGAAAAATCTCTCCAACACGTGAACGACAAATTCCATCGGCGTGTAGTCATCATTCAATAGCAGAACCTTGTACAGATTAGGACGCTTGGTTTTCGGGCGCGTTTTTGTAACAAGACCGGTGCGACCATCGTCATCACGATCGTCACCTGAATCTTTTCCCGCTGCGATCACAGGCCAAACTTTAGTCTCGTCCATCTCTTTCGTCATTTTTGCCTTGCGTTCGTCGTGCTCTTACCTGGCGATGCTCACTATTAAATCCCACCCGAGGTAAGATACGGTGAACATTTTTGATCGACCTCGAAAATCCTGCAAATCTTAACGCGCATCCTTGCTGTTGTATCGATTGAGTTTTCGACTTTTTAGACGGTACAAAAAAGATGGACCACCACCGGCATCATTTTTGCGCAACTCGGAAATCATCGCAATTTGCATTCCAAATTAAATACTACCATGACACCGTGGCCTGTGATTCTCGATCATTTCCCTCGATTGCACGAAGACTTAACGCGCCAAAGCGCCGTTTTATTGAATCCAAGGTGTATGTAGGCATCGAAGTGAACACAAAAAAGGCCTGGGAGAGAGACCCAGGCCTTTTAATCTTACCGTGTGGAGCGGCGATCACGCGCCGCCGACCACTACTTCAGAGCTTTTTCAATTGGTTTGTAGACTTCTTGAGCCATTTCCGAATACATGCTGCCGATTTTGTTCATTTGTTGCATGTAACCTTCGTAGGCCGATTTCGCATAGTCTGTTTGAATTTCAAATGCTTGCTCGATCGACTTAGCTGATTTCAGATTTTCAACATGTGCTGAACCGTCCTCAATCGAACGTTTCGTATAGTCTGTCATCTCAGCAACAATGGCCTGCCAGCTTTTGCCGAATTCGCCAAAAAACTGCATCGTTGTTTCCATGTTTGCTTGGCCAATTTTCTGAAAATCGCCGAACTGATTGAGTGTATTCATGGTTTAGGTTCCGTTTGCTCAAATATCTCTACTTAAAGGGCCGATACACCTTAGAGATTGGCGCCGGTCGCTCTCAACGTTTGGAACCATAGCTGCGGTGCACAATAATGTCAATCATTTTTGTGCACCGCAATATTTTTATTAATTCATTGATATCATTTTCGATTCTGAACCCATTTGCCAAACTACGTCCATTAACCAGACTTCTTAACCAGAACTTTCCTGTGCCCTGTTAACCTACACGCATAAGAGTGCTCCGGCCTCCAAAGCCTTCGAGACGTCGCAAACGCGCCGCAAAAACGCGCAGTTTTGCCGACATCTTATTGCGAGGGGCCGTAAGTCAACACGTGAAAACACGTGGCTACGGGGCACCGTGAGACAGGCGTAACAGGGAGACCCCAGCACGAAAACACGTGCAGGTGTCTAGTGGGTTGTTGTGGGCGTATCTGACAGGGGCATAATTTTCGCCGCTTTAAAATCCTTCGTGTACTTTGGCCTCGTTGCGGTGTTTGCCTTGTGCACGGCTGCAATGATGTCCGACCCTGTCGCGGCCAAACGAGCAAAATCGGCGTCAATGGTCATCGATGCCAATACTGGAAAAGTTTTACACTCAGAATCCGGTTACGCACGGCGCTACCCCGCCTCGTTGACAAAAATGATGACGCTCTACATGGCCTTTGACCTCATCGAACAAGGTCGCATGAGCTATGATACGCTCATTACAATTTCAAAGCATGCCGCCAATGCCCCACCTTCAAAGTTGGGACTAAAGCCAGGCTCCCGGATTTCGTTTCGCAATGCCGCCAAAGCACTGGCGGTAAAGAGTGCCAATGATATTGCACGTGCCGTTGCCGAACACATTGGTGGCAGCGAAGCCAACTTTGCACGCATGATGACACGCAAAGCCCGCAGCATTGGCATGAGAAGCACAACATTCCGCAATGCATCCGGCCTGCCAGACAGCGGGCAAACCTCAACCGCGCGCGATATGATAACCTTAGCGCTACGCCTACAAGATGAATTCCCGAAACACTACAAGCTCTTCAAAACCAAAACCTTCAGCTATCGCGGAAAGCGCTACCGCAGTTACAATACCTTACTTGGTCGCTTCCGTGGCACCGATGGTATTAAGACCGGATACACGCGCGCTTCCGGTTTCAACCTCGTGTCGTCGGTTCGTCGCGATGGCAAACATGTCGTTGCCGCCGTTTTTGGAGGACGCACAAGTCGCGCACGAAATGCCAAGATGCGCGCACTGTTACGCCGCGGGCTGTCGAAAGCATCACGTCGCAAAACACGACGCCAGGCGCCCTTGCTTATTTCTCGCGCCAAACCAGCCAAACGGCTGGCCCGTCAACGCTACGCCGTTCGCCGCGCGCCACCTCCCCAGCGCAAACCTCAAGGTGCCACAACTCAAGTTACCAGACACCAAAATGCGGCGCGCAAAGCACCAACAATCAAAATCGCGAATGTACGCGCGATTAGAACGGTGCCAACACCCCGCCCGGCGCAGCGGGTACAAATTTCTGATGCCGCACCAACACCACCCGCCTTTCAACCGCGGCGCATCCCAGCACAAGCCAACGCTGCAGTTGAGCGTGAAGACTTGCAAAACTTCGCAAGCACATTTTCCGCCAACGCCGACACCGCGAACCGCCAAAACTGGACCGCGCAAGCACGCCCTCCTTCGCGCGATGGCGCCCCACGCGGCAGGCGACCGTCGACCCTTCAGGAACAAATGGCCGCGTTAGAAAATCGCAGCATGCAACAAAACGCTTATCAACAGTACAAGCCTCGCCCCCCAGGCAACGGTCAGTTTTCAACTCCCGTCACCTCCAACCGGAGGTATCGGACCGGGAGCTTCATTGTCCAAATTGGTGCCTACTCCAGTCAAAATGAAGCAAGAGATCGTTTGTCGGAGGTCAGTCGTTCAGCTGCAGGCTTGCTCGATGGCTATCAACCCCGCACAGAGCGAGCAGAACGCGGCAACAAATCTATCTACAGGGCGCGATTTGCCGGTTTCGATTCAACGTCAGCCTCATCAACCTGCAAGGCGTTGCGCCGGCGTGGCATTGACTGCTTCGCCACGCGTTCTGACTAGTTCAACAACCGCGCCAAAAGCATTTCCTTTGCTGCATTTATCTTTGACGCCAAATAGGTCGATCCACCGTGGTCTGGATGTATCTTTCGCATCAGATCTCGATGGGCACGGCGCACGTCATCTGCTGTAGCCGTCCGATCCAGGCCTAACACATCGTAGGCCTCCTCAAGTGACATGGTTGTGTCGGTATCAGGCGGTGGTGCCGAAGCCTTTGCCCCATCGCCTGGCTCATAGGCTTCGCCTTGTTCTGTTGCCCGCGCCATATCTTCACGCCAATTGGCGTAGGTATTATCGAGATAGGCTGCCAGGAGTTCGGCAGATTGTGGGTCTACGTAGCGACACTCTTGCCAAAGCTTTGCGATGTCGACCGGGGCCAAATCTGCCAATTCTTTGCCAAAGAATTGGCCTTTACGAACCCGACCTTTCATTTGTCCAGTATCGTGGTCAAGCTCCATCTCGACATAGTCAGTTGCAACTCGCGATATTTTTCCCGTCCCTTGCTGACCCCTGGAAAGTCTTGCGTTACGGCCTTGCCCAAGAAACAAATAAAGACCGAACGCGCTTAACGGCAATCCAATAACTCCAAGGCCGCGCACGAGCAAAAGTGCACCGATCAACATACAAAATACACCGCCAAAGGTCCGCATTTTCCGAGCCAATGCCTGCGGATTTGCTTGCGCAAACCAACGCAACGCAAACATTATCGCGACAATGATAACCAATCCGGCAAGAAAGTAAGGCATAGACGGTCCAGGTATGAAGCATCAACAAGGTGGGGTTGTTTCACCGACAAGAGAAAACAAACGATTAAGATTCTGAAGGCGGCAATTGGGCTAACAACATTCTAGCACCTTTCTCCTGTCGATCTCCTAGCAATTGCTGCAAGGCTTTGCGCCCGCCTGCAGCATAAACAGCGACTGCGGTTAGCAGCTCGCGCAACTGAGCCGCAGCGTGAGCATCAAACCGGCACCAAGCCCCCTTCGTCAAGCGTGCCATTTCACGAAAGGCGGCCTCAGCAACACCATCATAGCCTTCCTGAAACAGAAAAAGCGGCACACCACGTAAGCCAAGTTCACCGGCGCGACCACACAGTTGATCAGCATTTTCTTCCATGCAGTCACCGACATAGACAACGGCATCGATTTTACGCCGCCCTGTTTCTGCGATCGCATGCGACAACATTTTGCCAATCTGTGTATAGCCGCCGCGGCATTGCACAGTTGTCATTAATCGCGCCAACTCATCTGGCTTTGAAACCCACTTCGAAGCGCGACATTCCCCAGCGCCGCGAAAATAGATAAGTTGAACATCCAATCCGCCAACATCTTCGACAGCTTGGAACATCTCAGACTGTATTGCCTGTGCCATATCCCACGTGGGTTGCCGGCTCATTGTCGCATCGATAGCAAACAACAACCGACCGCGCTTGGTGCCTTGACGCGGCGCCATCGCTTTGACCTTGGCAACAAATTCCGAAACCTCATCGCCACTCGATCGTGTCATGGGTGTGTCGGCGCTGGCGTGCACGTTTGGCGGAGAGTGTTTTACCCCACCACTCTGATCAATCGTAACATCAGATGCCTTAGGTTTTTTTGACTTTGCACCCATCACCGGTCTCAATTACACAGCTCAACATCTATATAATGGTGAGAGTTGGCAAACGTTACAATCCTTACCAACCCAATCGCTAAATCAGTTAGTCTGCTGCCGTCTCATCGGACTGAGTTTCGCTGCGCAAAAGGGCAATATTTCCACCTTTGGCGGTAATATTTTCGGTTCGAACACGTTCCACTGCAAAGCGTGCAACATAATTTGGGCCACCAGCCTTCGGACCAGTTCCCGATAATCCCTCTCCGCCAAACGGCTGCACGCCGACAACTGCGCCGATTTGGTTCCGGTTAATATAGAGATTTCCCACGCGCGCGTGTTCGCCAACATAGTTCGCCACCGCGTTGATCCGACTGTGCAGTCCAAGCGTCAAGCCATAACCTGTCGCGTTCACTGCGGAAATGACTTTGTCGAGCGATTCTCGTTCAAAACGAATAACATGCAGAATAGGCCCAAAAGTCTCTGCCCCTAGCTGGTCAAGGCGCTCAAGCTCGAAAATTGCTGGTGAGACATAGGTGCCCGAACGACACGCAACCGGAATTGGCTTATCGAGAACTTCCCGCGCCGTTGCTGACATCTTGAGCTTATGACTTTCAAGCCGATCCTGCGCGGCCTCGTTTATCACAGGGCCAATGTCGGTCGCGTAATCCAACGGATCACCAATGTCTAAAGCCTCAGTCGCACCAGCCAACATATCAATCGTGCGATCTGCAACATCACTTTGGACAAACAGAACACGCGCCGCCGAACACCGCTGGCCTGCACCGTCAAATGCCGACTGCACGGCATCTGCGACAACCTGCTCGGTTAAAGCACTGGAGTCTGCAATCATCGCGTTGATACCACCAGTTTCGGCAATAAATGGAACGATTGCGGACCTGCGCTCTGCCAACATGCGTTGAATGTCCCACGCCGCTTCATTGCCGCCGGTAAACGCAACGCCCGCCACACGTCGGTCGCGGACCAATCCGGCGCCAACACGACCATCACCCATTATCAGGTGCAAAACGTCAGTCGGCACTCCAGCTTCATGCAACAGCTGCGTTACGAGAAACGCCGTAATCGGAGTTTGCTCTGCGGGTTTAGCCAAGACAGGATTGCCTGCAACCAAGGCGGCAGCAATCTGACCAACATAAACCGCGAGGGGAAAATTCCATGGACTAATGCAAGCCACCGGGCCACGGGCGCGCAATTGCAGATTGTTCGTTTCCCCAGTTGGACTATTGAAGTGCTGGGGATCTGAAAACAGCCGCCGCCCTTCATTTGCATAGTACCGTAAAAAATCGACCGCTTCGCGCACGTCTGCTTCAGCGCCATGAAGCGTCTTTCCAGCTTCCCGCACAATCACCGCCATCAGCTGAACGTGATCGCGTTGAATTAGGTCAGCGGCATGGTCTAAAATATCAGCTCGGTCCGCAATCGGGTGACGGTCCCACTTATGAGCGGCAGCTGTCGCCGCTTCGACCGCACGCTCGATGTCCGATGCACCGGCCCAAGTTGCACGACCCATTCTGCGTTGCGTATCATGTGGACATATCACCAGATGGGCCGATGGCGCATTGATGACAGCCTCGCCATCGACAATCGAACCGACTTCAAATTCTGTCGCCAGGGCCGTTTTCATTCCGTCTAGCAGCGATGTGCGAACTTGAGTATTTTCCCAAGCACTCCCCGAACTTGTAATCCGGTCTGGTAGATAAATTTCGCGCGGCTTTGCAATGTCGGTGGCATCTAAGGCCGCTTCGCCCGTCAGTTCCTTTTCCGTCTGTGCAATGGGATCTGCAATGAGCTCTGAAACAGGAATGTCTTCGTTTTGGACACGATGAACGAATGAAGAATTCGCACCGTTCTCCAACAATCGGCGAACAAGATAGGGAAGCAAATCCTGGTGACCACCGACGGGTGCATAAACCCGAACGGGGCTTGCAAATTGAGAGCTGGCTCGCGCGGCGGCATAAAGCGCTTCGCCCATGCCAAACAGGCGTTGGCATTCGTGCGGGGAATTTCCTGCAGCGATCGTAACCGCGGCCAAGGTATGTGCGTTGTGGGTTGCAAACTGCGGATAAAAAGCCTCTGCGTCAGAAAGAATAAGGCGGGCGGCTGCAAGATATGAGATATCGGTGTGACGTTTGTTGGTAAAGACGGGATAGTGCTTCAGTCCACGTTCCTGGGCCCATTTGATTTCACTATCCCAATAAGCGCCCTTCACCAACCGGACTGGAATACGTTGCTTGCCTTCACGTGATAAGCGGCGGAGCCATCTTAGCGTTGGTATTGTTCGCTTGCCGTAAGCCTGCACGGCAATGCCAAGACCAGACCAGCCCTCGAGGCTCTCATCCAAGAACACGTCAGCAAAGCACGACAGTAGAGGTGTCAAATTCGCCTGTTCTTCAGCGTCGAATGTTATCGCGACACCGTTGGCCCGGGCGGCGCGGGCCAACGTCAACAGTCGAGGAACCAATTCATCATGCAGGCGTTGCGTTTTGCTCGGCTCAAACCGGGGGTGCAAAGCCGATAACTTGATCGACAGCCCAGCACGCGCCATCAAGGTATCTGGGTGGGCTGAAAAATCAGGACCCGAAGCCCGACCAACCGCTTCAACGGCTGCCATATAACGTTCGAAATACTTTTCCGCATCAGCTGACGACTGCGCAGCTTCTCCGAGCATATCGTAAGAAAAACGGATATCGCTGTGTTGGTCTTTGACATTGCTGGCAAGTGCATCGTGGATTGTGCGCCCTGCTACAAACTGGCGTCCAAGCAGGCGCACAGCGTGGCGTACAGCGCGACGAACAACAGGCTCACCCGTGCGCGCGATCATCCGTTTCATACCGGCAAGCGCTGTGTCACCGCCGTCGTCGCCACCTTCAGCCAATCGCGCCAACCCACCCGACATCATAAAGCCCCAGGTTGACGCATTAACAAATAGGTTTTCCGAACTTCCAAGATGGGAGGCCCAGGCCCCTTCGGCGAGTTTTTCACTCACCAACTTGTCGGCCGTCTCGGTATCGGGAATTCGCAGAAGCGATTCCGCAATACACATCAGCAAGACGCCCTCTTCGCTCGACAAATCGTATTCACGAATAAGCGCGTCAACACCGGGATATTGCGTCCGGCTGGCGCGGGCACCATGAACCAGTTGAGATGCCACCTCGCTCGTGCGTCGGCGTTCATCTTCGGAGTAAACCGCGCGCTCCATCAATGCACCGACCAAGCGACGTTCATCCATCAAGTGATAAGAATGAATTTCATCGTAAGACGGACCAATATCCACACGCATAGCTGTCTCTGCCTCAGCGCCATCGGTGCCAAGATCAACGACATCTGCGTCACTTTCGTGGTTTGCAGTTTTGCGCAACCCCATGAATATCCTTCCGGCCAACATATCTGTGGCCACAAAAAAGTATGGCTCAGGCAAAATCAGCCCTGCCGACGCGACTCACTTTAGTTTGTGCCACTGTATCAAATGGAGAAGGTGTTGAGCCATTTCCTGAACTGCCACCATCGCGCCACTCCTAAAGTGCCCGCAATACACCCGCATTACACTTGACCTATGGCCCATCACGGTGCTTTTGCAGGTATTGAGATTACGAAATCCGAAAGGCCGCAACCTTGACACCGCGTTCGTCGAAATCCGTTGAGACCATTACCAAAGTCAATCGTTTGCGCAAACGAACCGCTGAATGGCGCGCAGCTGGCCAATCGATCGCACTCGTCCCAACCATGGGTGCCTTGCATGAGGGTCACATGACGCTCTTCAATCACGCCCAACGAAAGGCAGATCGAACGGTTGTTTCAATTTTCGTCAATCCCGGGCAATTCGCACCCCATGAAGATCTCGATAGCTATCCCCGCGACCTCAAAAGCGACCGCGCCAAACTGGCTGCTGCCGGCGCCGACTTGATCTGGGCCCCATCAGCCGACGAGATGTACGGTCCTGACTTCTCGACGAAAATTCTGGCTGGTTCGGCTGCATTGGGCCTTGAGACGGACTTTCGCCCGCATTTCTTTGGCGGTGTAACGACCGTATGCTGCAAGTTGTTTAACCAAGTGACGCCGCATATCGCGATGTTCGGTGAGAAAGACTACCAGCAGTTGTGCGTTATTCGCCAGATGGTTCGCGACCTCGACATGCCACTAAAGATCCACGCCGTGGCGACTGTGCGGAGCAATGATGGTCTGGCCTTATCGTCACGCAATGCTTATCTATCGGCCACAGAGCGTAAAATCGCACCAAACCTTTATACAACCGCGAAAAAGCTTGCGCGTGATGCCGCAGAGGGGCGACGCATTGGGGCAGCGGAAACTCGGGCTAAGAAGGCGCTGGTCAAATTTGGCTTTAAGTCTGTCGACTATATCGTCGTTCGCGATAGCGAAACACTTGGTGAATGGCACGCCCAGTCCGGGCGGCCAGGGCAAGTCTTGGTCGCGGCATGGCTCGGAAAAACGCGCCTTATCGATAATGTCGCCGTGCCAAAATCTTGAGCGAATTCAAGCCTATTTCGCAGGTCTACAGAGCAAAAATGAGCGTGGCAATTTTACTGCGTTCATTCCGGTTTTTTAAACCTAGTGACCCATCGCTCTCTTGCGATAATGCGGCCTACATGCGACCAGATACAAGATTTTAGCACTTTTAAGATTCGGCCGGCATTCGAAGTTGCGCGTCCCTGAGCCGTCCCCAAAACGGACCAAACAGACGGATCGCTCAAACCATGGCCCAATCTCAAAGTGACCTTTTCGCCCTACACCCGTCGATTGAGACCGCGTCTGACAAGACAAAGTCTTCATCAACCAAGTCCGAAGTGAGCCGCTCAAAAGTGACGACAAAATCCGCCAGTCAACGACGTCGTAACAACGGCAGTGATGCCGAAGCTGGATACACAGCTGCCGATATTGAAGTCCTCGAAGGCTTAGAGCCGGTTCGTCGGCGGCCTGGCATGTATATTGGCGGTACGGACGAAAAAGCCCTGCATCACTTATTTGCCGAAGTCATCGACAACTCTATGGATGAAGCCGTCGCCGGTCATGCAACCTGGATTGAGGTGCACCTCGACGCCGATGGTTATCTTTCAATTGCAGACAACGGGCGTGGCATCCCGGTCGACCCCCACCCCAAATTCAAATCCAAGTCCGCACTTGAAGTCATCATGACAACGCTTCACGCTGGCGGAAAATTTGATGGCAAAGCATACGCAACATCTGGTGGCTTGCACGGCGTCGGCGTCTCAGTAGTGAACGCCTTGTCGGATGATCTGGAAGTCGAGGTCGCACGCGGACAAAAACTTTACCGCATGGTCTTTTCACGCGGCATCGCACAAACCAAATTGGAAAAGTTAGGCTCCATTCGCAACCGGCGCGGCACCAAGGTTCGCTTCCATCCAGATGAAAAAATATTTGGCAAAGGGGCTGCCTTTAAGCCCGCCAAGTTGTTCACGATGGCACGTTCGAAAGCTTATCTGTTCGGCGGTGTTGAGATCCGTTGGTCGTGTGACCCTTGCCTCATTAAGGACGGAGATAAAACCGCAACCGAAGCCCTGTTTCATTTCCCAGGCGGTTTGCGTGACTATCTGAATGAAACGATTGCTGGACGCACCCGTGTTACCAAAGACATGTTCTCAGGCCGCATCGAAAAGCCAAACGGACATGGCTCTGTCGAATGGGCCGTCGCTTGGATCTCAGATGCCGACGGTTTTTCGCGGTCTTACTGCAATACCATCCCGACTGGCGAAGGCGGAACACACGAGTCGGGCCTGAGACAAGCCCTAACACGCGGCCTGAAAGCCTATGGTGATCTGACGAATAACAAGAAGGCCACACAGATCACGGCCGAAGATGTCATGAGCACAACCACCGCAATGCTGTCGGTGTTTATTCGCGAGCCTGAGTTCCAAGGCCAAACCAAAGACAAGCTCGCAACAGTTGAAGCCTTACGCATTGTTGAAACAGCCGTTCGCGATGCCTTCGATCACTGGCTTGCCGATAATCCGCAACAAGCAAGCAAACTACTCGAATGGACCATTGAACAAGCTGAATATCGTATAAAAAAGCGCCGCGAACGCGATATTTCACGCCAGTCTGCAACGCGCAAATTGCGGCTGCCAGGAAAACTTGCCGACTGCACAACTCGCACAGCAGCCGGTACAGAAATCTTTATCGTAGAGGGTGATAGCGCCGGCGGGTCGGCCAAAAGCGGGCGCAACCGCGAGACCCAAGCCATCCTTCCGCTGCGCGGAAAAATTCTCAACGTTGCCAATGCCTCTTCTGCAAAGCTCGCCCAAAACCAACTGCTGGCTGATTTGATACAGGCTTTAGGTGTTGGCACTGGCAGTCGCTACAAGGACGAGGACCTGCGTTACGAACGCGTGATCGTGATGACCGATGCAGACGTTGACGGCGCCCACATCGCTTCACTGTTGATCACGTTCTTCTTTCAAGAAATGCCAGGCCTCATCGAGAACGGTCACCTCTACCTCGCCGCACCACCTCTGTATCGTCTGACGCAGGGTTCAAAATCAATGTATGCGCGCGACGAGGCGCATCTGAACGAATTGAAAGAGACTGAGTTCAAAAAGAACCAAGAGGTGAAGGTGAGCCGCTTTAAGGGCCTTGGCGAAATGAATGCTAAGGAGTTGAAAGAAACAACAATGGACCCAAGCCAGCGAATGCTTTTGCGTGTCGAGCTTGTGGAAGACGACAAAGTGGACGCATCAAAAGCCGTCACGGCGCTCATGGGATCAAAACCCGAAGCGCGTTTCCGGTTCATCCAAGACCATGCCGCATTTGCAACGGACCTGGACATCTAACACGCGTCGAAGTGCATTTTCACACAGCTGAAGAGACCCCGTTCGCTCGACTAGGTCTCCGGCATTATCCAACCCATAATGCCACCTGTTGGGTCCTGCACCATCGCAATGCGTCCAACTCCGGGAACATCAAACGGTTCGGTCAAGACCACCGCGCCGGCTTTGCGCGCTGCGAAAATCCGTTTGTCGATGTTATCAACCTCTAGGTAGCACACCCAATGCGGTTGCATATCATCTGGTGCGTTGCCTTTGATTTGCATAATACCACCGGCTGGCTGGTCATCAATTTTACCGACCCAGTAGGTCTGACCGGCTCCCGGCTGACCCATCTCGACAGCATCAAACGACCAACCGACAACATCTTCAAAAAATTTGACGGCGGCTTCTGGGTCTGATGTCAAAAGCTCATTCCAATGAAAGAGACCGTGTCCTGGTTTTGACATTTCAAATCCCGTAAAATTACTTATTGATGACAGTTCGCAGGGCCTCTTTTGCCCAGCGTGCTGACCACACTCTAGCGCAATTCGGCAATGTTTGAAATGAGGCCCCGCACTGGTGATCACACCAAGCACGATGCACATCAACTATGGTTTTGCCCGGCCGCGCGAGAGGCGGCAATCTGTGCGGCAAGACCGGCTTTGTCATTCACATCTGCATCAGCAAGCGTCGCATCATCAACGTGAACATCACCCTGCCCATCTGGCGCGTAACCAGGCCCCAGCACTTCGACAATCGTTGGGTGTTCTGGTGTACGCGATTTGGCCCAACCTTCCACGATCAAACCTTTCTCGGCGTACTTGGGATCTTCCATCAAAAATGCATGCAGTTCTTTCAACTTGTAGTGGGGAACTGACGCAAACAAGTGGTGCGACAAATGATAGTCCATACCCCAAGGGAAAATTGCAAAGCGAATAAATGGGTTTTTAACCAGGAATGTGCGGGTGTTGGTATAACGCCCACGGTCAGCATTCCCATGTTGGACCCACTCACGCAGGACCATAAACAGTGGAAACGACGTGAACAGCGGCAAGATCCACAGCAGCCCATAAAAGCCCCAAGCAGGTGCACCCGTCACGATGTTGGTCAATGTCAGGCCCGTATAGACGATTGCAATATAGGCCAGTCTGCCAATCCCGGTTGCACGATGTGAGATAACAGGATCGATCTTACTTTTCGCGAATGCCTCTTCACCGGCAAACCAAAGAAATGCCGACACCGCCAACCACCCACCAACGACCGTTGCAATCGCTAGCATTGGCATCGCCGCTTCGACAAATGCAACGGCTGTAAACGGTGCAACAATGGCATAAAGCACCGGAGCGCGAATAGACCAAGGTGAACCAGGTTTGCTTTTGTCTGCATATGGGTTGGTGTCAACACCAATCGCGCTGTAGCGCACGCGTGCTGCGATGTAACTGATCAAGTGCGGTGGCCAAAGCATCTTCACAATCGCTACCAGCAAATCGATATGGGCGATTGGAAAATCAAGCCAGTGACCGCTGTCTTTTGCCTGGTCAAAATTTGGATCGCGCACGGGGTCATTGACAAATTGGTGATGCGCCAGGTGATGTAAGCGGAAGGCATAAGTCGATGTGTAAATCGGGAATGCGGCAAGCCAGTCAGACGCCAATTCATTAAAGCGACGATTGGCAAACAAAATGTAGTGCGTCCCCTCATGGATCACACCGCCGAATTGATGTTGACCAGCCCCAATAATTATGACCGACACAACGGTGAGCGGCACCGTCCACCACCAAGAGTAACCAGCAGCCGCAATCGCATAGTAAGCCCAAATTGTCCCGGCGATCGTAGTTGCCAAAACGGCGTAGACAAAAGCCAGATGAGACAAATTTGTGTAATTGTCTCGGCCCTTAAGAACTTCCAAGCGCGTTGCACGAGCTTGCTTTTTCAGACGACCTTCGCTCGTCCGAGCAGATGCCGGGTCTGCGATAACTTCGGCATGTTTTTCTGAAAAACTCTCGACTGCCATCATGGTCTCTCCAAGACCCTTTACAAAAACACTGAGTTGCGGTTGCAAAACAGGGTTGCTTAATTCACCGCACCAACATTTTATAACTAAAACAAATTTTTATTTCGTAAGCCGCATACAATAACTTCATTTCTGCGTGATTGACTCAAATCAGGTTAATAGAGGATTTAAGTCCGGGAATTGCGCAGCTCAGACCTGTGCCAACGCCATGAAAAATCGACTTGAATGAAGGTTTCGAAATGCCAATCAAAACGGCTCAGATATCGCTCGACATAAGTTGATTTCGACCAAAACTGGCAATTTTGATCCAAAATGCCACTGTTATTCGGGATAAACCTGCGACAAAGCCCCTAAATTCCGCCTTTTCCTTGCGTTTTTGCATAGTCTATGTCAGCAAACGCGCATGATTGGGCGCAAGGGACTTTCAGCGTTCATACAATTGGTCCCTTTTAGAATTTCAGCAATTTTTTGCTTTTCTACCTGGCAGAATTTCGCCCCCTGCGCTTCCACGCTTGCCAACCGACCAACGCTGGCAAGGAACAGAACGCTACGGAGAACCAAACGATTGGAACCCACCAAGACCTTTGCTGATCTAGACCTCAGCCAGAAGGTACTCGCTGCCATTGAGAGCGCGGGCTATACTTCACCAACCCCAATTCAGGAAGCTGCAATCCCGGTCGCAGTAAGCGGACGTGACATCATGGGCATTGCCCAAACTGGAACAGGCAAAACTGCCTCCTTCGTCCTGCCGATGATCACGCGTCTGGAAAAAGGCCGCGCCCGCGCGCGCATGCCCCGATCATTGATCCTCGCACCAACCCGTGAATTGGCAGCCCAAGTCGCACAAAGTTTTGAAAAGTACGGCGTCAACCACAAACTTAGCCTGGCTCTGCTTATTGGCGGTGTCTCATTCGATGAACAATTTAAAAAATTGGACCGCGGTGTTGACGTATTGATCGCGACACCCGGTCGACTTCTTGATCATTTTCAACGCGGCAAATTGATGTTGATGGGCGTTGAAATTTTGGTCATCGACGAAGCCGACCGCATGCTTGACATGGGCTTCATCCCCGACATCGAAAAAATCTGCAAACTCTTGCCACCGCGTCGTCAAACGTTGTTTTTCTCGGCCACAATGGCCAAAGAAATCACACGTCTGGCAGACTCATTTCTCAAAAACCCCGAACGGGTTGAAGTGGCACCGCCGGCGACAACCGCCAAGACAATCACCCAGACATTTAAGTTTTGTCCCGATGGTGAAGACTGGGCCAAACGTGAAATTCTGCGTGAACTTATTACTGGCGCGGGCGACCAGCTAACGAATGCGATTGTTTTTGCCAACCGCAAACGCGACGTCGCTATTCTTTTAAAGTCGCTAAGCAAACACGGCTTTAATGCCGGTGCGTTGCATGGTGATATGGACCAGAAAGCCCGCATGGAAACGCTGGCGAAATTCCGCGATGGTGAAATCACAATTCTAGCCGCCAGTGACGTCGCAGCCCGTGGGCTCGATATTCCCGATGTCAGCCATGTCTTCAACTATGATATGCCGTGGCAAACCGACGACTATGTCCACCGCATTGGACGCACCGGGCGCGCAGGTCGATCGGGAAGTACGGCAGCCTTGATCACAATTGACGATCTGAAGATCGTCAAAGAGATCGAGCAAATGAATGGCGAAACCCTCGTCTGGGACGGCGAACCGCCAACCGAGGACGACTATGCCGACGCTGGCAAAAAACGCGGACGTGGCGGTCGTGGGGGCCGCAGTAGCAGCTCGCGCTCTGGCAACAGCCGCAGGTCCTCATCCAGACCTACATCTTCAGAAAGCCGCTCTGGCAAAGCGCCAAGCCGCGGTGGCAGAGGCCGTGGACGCTCATCCGGCAATGCGCAAAACGGTGAAATCGCCGATACCGCAGCCAAAACTGAAACGCTGAAAGTCGTCGTTGATAAAGTTGAGGTCGATCAAGACCCAGGTTCAATGCCACAGCCTGACATTTCCCACGGCCCAGACGAAACCGCGAACACTCCTGTGCCCGCATCGGTTGACCAAGCCCAGTCAACTGACGGTGGAGAAAAACCGCGTCGTCCACGTCGCTCGCGCGGTGGGCGTCGCCATAACAAAAACCGCAACAACGTTGACGCCACGTCAGAGACAACATCGGGAGAAAAACCATCGACTGATGAAAAAACGACCGAGACTCGCGCTCCGCGTCGACGTGCCGTCTCTCAATCGAAGTCTCGTAGCGAAAACACGCCACGCGACCAGAAACAGGCCAACCGAAACGAGAAAAAAGGCCCTGGTACACGCGCTGGCGGCAAAGGCGGACGACGCCAAGCAGGTGTTGGATTTGAAGACAATATTCCAGAATTCCTGCGCCGCCCTGTACGACGGCCGAAGGCAACAGTTGACGAATAAACCGGCCTTCATCGAATAGAAATAAAAAGGCCGAGACATTTTATGTCTCGGCCTTTTCTTTTATTTGAACGCGATCACGACGCTCTTTTTCAAAATCCACTCCCCGGCTCAGCGAGATACGCCTCTTCTTCCGGTGTTGTTGGGCGGCCTAATGCTTTGTTGCGATGTGGAAAGCGCCCAAAACGATCAATCACAGCCTTATGCTTGAGAGCATAGCCTGTGTAACCATCGTTCCCGAGCGCGGAAATCAATTCAACAGAACGTTCTTGATCCAATGCATCTTCGCTGTGCTCGAATGGCAAGTACAAAAACACACGTTGATGCACGTTTAGGTTCTGGTCCAACTTGAGCGCGATGGCCTTCAGCGCGATCTTGCGGGCAACGTGATCAAAAGCAAACGACTTGGCAGTACCGCGATAAAGATTACGAGGAAATTGATCGAGCGTAATAACAGAGGCTAAGGCGTGACGCGTACCTATCAGAAGGTCGTCGACTGGGGTTTCGAAAACCTCATCAACGAGGTCTGAAAAATGGAGCGAGATTTCGTCATCAACAGCACTATTTTTGCGAAACCAATCTTGTGGACCAAGCTCATCAAACCAGAACTTGAGAACCTGCCCGACCCAGCGGACCTCTTGGCCATCGCCCGCCATAAAAACTAACTCCGATAGGCAGAGAGCTTTTCTTCTGTCGCCAATTGCAACTCAACGCTTTCACCGCACCCACACGCGCTTTGCTGGTTTGGATTGTTGAAACTGAAGCCAGACGACAGAGTTGAAACTTCATAGTCCATCTCGGTCCCGAGCAGATACATGATCGCCATTGGTTCAATCAGGATGGTCGCACCACCAGATTCAACGACTTCGCACATAGGATCAGCTTCGGTTGCCCAATCCATGGTATACTCCATGCCAGCACAACCACCTTTCTTGATACCAAGTTTCAGGCCAACGACACCTTGTCGCGATGCCATAATTTCGCACACACGTTCAACGGCGGCATCTGTCATTGTCATAACAGGTGGGCGCTCTGTGGTTGTGTTTGTGATCATTTGGCTTGGTTCCTTCGACCCATAAAATTCCGGGCTCAACCTAATATAGGTTCGTTTACCAATATTTAAAACATGTTGAGCGCCAGTTTGGCCTCATCTGACATTCGACCTTGGTGCCAAGGTGGATCAAACAC
Organism: Hyphomicrobiaceae bacterium; assembly: GCA_050633705.1. Lineage (GTDB taxonomy): Bacteria > Pseudomonadota > Alphaproteobacteria > Rhizobiales > Hyphomicrobiaceae > JAJFHI01. Next base: position 60,294 of record JBOEGZ010000006.1, read on the forward strand.
AAGATTTACCGTAACCTGACCAACGCCTTGAACCGATTCAACGGCATTTTGCACCCAGCCAGGCATTTCGCCAGCGACCGGGCAACCTGGCGAAGTTAAGGTCATTTCAATGTCGATATCACGGTTATCTTCAAGCTCAATCTTGTAAATCAAACCAAGCTCATAAATGTCGGCTGGAATTTCCGGGTCATAGACCGTCTTGATTGCCGCCACAATATCAGTTGTAAGACGTTCGACCTCTTCGGCCGGAATTTCTGAGGTTTGCACGACAGTCTCGGTTGCAATCTCAGGCGCGCCGTCTTGAGTGTCGGAGGAGGAAGACGACGGCCGGGAAGGTTCGTCAATAACAGGCTGGGGGGTATAGTATGAAGCCTTATCTTGCGCCTCTTTCTGCACATCAGGATCCTTCAAAAAGTCATCCAAATTCGCTGCTGCTTTTTGTTGTTTTTCATCCATCATATCTCTGGCTCCCTTGAAGCCCTCAAAAGCTCGTTGTTGATCGCGCGTTTCAATCAAAACATCTCGACTTAGGCAAAGAAGTCCTTGGCGCGAACCAAGGCATCTGCCAAGGCGTCAACTTCCTCTTTTACATTGTACATCGCAAAAGAGGCGCGACAGGTGGCCGGCACGCCAAGACGTTCCATCAGCGGCTGCGCACAATGATGTCCGGCACGCACAGCAATTCCCGATCGGTCAATAATGGTCGCAATATCATGCGGGTGAAGACCATCAATGGTGAATGAAACAATCGCGCCTTTTTGTGGGGCACGCCCATGGATTTTTAGAAAATCAAGGTCATCAAGTTTTTGATGCGCATAATCGCCCAACTCTTTCTCGTAGGCTGCAATACGATCACGACCGATCTGCATCATATAGTTTAAAGCGGCACCAAGCCCGACGGTTTCAACGATCGCTGGTGTTCCTGCTTCAAATTTATGCGGCGCGTGGTTGTATGTCACTTTATCAACCGTCACGCTCTCGATCATCTCTCCTCCACCTTCATAAGGTGGCATCTTGTCGAGCAGATCTTTCTTGGCATAAAGCACGCCGATGCCCGATGGGCCATAAACTTTGTGACCGGTAAAAATATAGAAGTCTGCATCCAGGTCTTGAACATCGACCGGCATATGAACACTGGACTGCGAACCATCAACCAATACAGCGATGCCGCGATCGTGTGCTGCTTTCACAATTTCTTTAATCGGCAACACCGTCCCCAATACATTCGACATATGCGTAATGGCAACGATCTTGGTTTTGTCGGTGAGAAGTTTTTCAAATTCATCGAACAGGAATTCACCGTCATCTGAAACCGGTGCCCACTTCAACACAGCACCGCACCGTTCGCGATGATAGTTCCATGGCACAATATTAGAATGATGCTCCGCAATCGACAAAACAATTTCATCATCTGGACCGATAACCATGCCACCATAACTCTGCGCCACAAGATTAATTGCGCTGGTTGCATTGCGGGTAAAGACGATCTCTTCAACACTTGGTGCATTCAAAAAACGACGAACAGTTTCTCGCGCATCTTCCATGTTTTGTGTTGCCGTATTTGACAAATAGTGAAGACCACGATGCACGTTGGCATACTCAAACCGATAAGCGTGATCCATCGCCTCAATAACAGATCGTGGCTTTTGAGCCGACGCGCCATTATCGAGATAAACTAATGGCTTGCCGTAGACTTCACGAAACAGGATCGGAAAATCTGCGCGAATACGCGCAACATCAAATTCTCCGCCAGCCAGACCGGCAAGACCTATGTCAGGATCACGCTTAATTGTCGTTTCGATTGCCATTACTGCCTCATGTCTAAACTGATATCGATCAGCGTATTTCATTTTCGTGTGAGACCGTCTCCTGCCTCACGAACGTTGAGCAACACATTCAGCTCTCTGCGCGTTCGCCAAGCCATTGCTCTGCGTATGCAAAAAGACATTGTCGAATATCTTCGTTTTCGACAACTTCAATCGCTTCACCAATGAAAGACTGTACCAGCAAACTACGAGCTGTCTCTTTATCAATGCCGCGCGCTTGGCAGTAGAACATCAAATCTTCATCGATCTCAGCAACTGTCGAGCCATGGCCGCACAACACATCATCGGCATAAATTTCAAGCTCGGGTTTGCTATCGAATTCGGTATCAGGCGAAAGCATCAATGCCTGCGCCATTTGCTTGCCATCTGTTTTTTGGGCGATCTGTTGAACAATCACCTTGCCCTGGAAAATACCACGCGCATTCTCATCCAAAACACATTTGAACAATTCGCGACTGGTGCCATGCGGCACTGCGTGATCAACCACCAGAGTATTATCGACATGCTCTGTGCCGCGACCCAAGTAGGATCCCGATAGATCAAGATCGCCACCTTCTCCGTCAAACGTGACAAACATTTGGTTGCGCGCCAAACCAACGCCCTGGGTATGATGAAACCCGTGATACTGGCTATCCTTACCCAGCCGCCCAATCCAACTGGCCAGATGTGTCACCGCGCCGGTATCAACAGCCACCTTGATATGGTCGACATGGGCGCCATCGCCAACATCAACTTCTGACGCCGTGTTCATCTGCCCGGCCGCTGCAGCACCAGGCAACGATACGAACGCTTCCAATACTGTAACCTTGGAATTGGCACCAGCGCGCAGAACATGGCGCGCGGCGGTAAAACCGGCTTGGCTTCCAGCGCGTACATGGGCAATCAAAATTGGCTTGTCGACCTGTTGGTCCTTGGCAATTTCAACAACAGCACCATCCGTCATATAAGCTGTATTCAAAGCCAACACAGCGTCATCGGCCGGTGCGGCTTCACCGGCCGCAAAACCCTTTGCCGTGACTGGCCCCTCTGCCAGCGCTTCAGCCAACGACGTGATCGCCACACCGTCTTGTTGGTCCATTGAAGACAGCTCTTTGCGATAGGCACCATTTACAAGGACAATGCGCTGTGCATCGAGTGCCTGAAGCGGACCCAGTGCCACAATCACATCTGCAATTGTAATCTCGGTTGTATCGCTGACAGCTAACGGCAATGCGTCTTTTACGATGTTGCGCAGGTCGGTATATTTCCACTCTTCGATATGGCGATGGGGAAGACCCTGGCCATCGAAGGCGTCGATAGCCGCCTGACGCGCACTTTGCACCTGCGCGTTGCCCGGCAACTTAGCCGACACAGCGGAAAATTGTTCGGCGAGACCCTGCTCTGCCTTGGTCTTAATCTTTGCCACCGTCATGCGCTCCTCCGCGCGGAATTCAATATTTGACAGAAATAATTGACTGCTCCAATCAAACAGAGCGCCAATGGTTGGAAATGACTGAGTTAGGCTGCTTCAAACTCTGCATAACCGGATTTCTCAAGCTCAAGCGCCAACTCTTTGCCACCCGTTTTGCGAATTTTTCCATGCGCCAGAACATGAACTTTGTCTGGGACGATATACTCTAACAAGCGCTGGTAGTGCGTGATGACGCACATCGCTTTGTCCGGACCTCGAAGAGCATTCACACCATCTGCAACGACGCGCAGCGCATCTATATCAAGGCCGCTGTCTGTCTCGTCCAAAACACAAAGGCTTGGATCGAGCATTGCCATCTGCAAAATTTCAGAACGCTTTTTTTCACCACCCGAAAAACCGACGTTCACCGGGCGTTTCAGCATGTCCATATTGATGTTAAGCGTCGAGGCTTGTTCTTTAACAATTTTCAAAAATTCCGGGGTCGTAAATTCTTCCTTGCCGCGCTTTTTGCGAACCGAATTCACGGCCGTGCGAAGGAACGTCAGACCTGCCACGCCTGGAATTTCCATCGGGTATTGGAAAGCCAAAAAGACGCCGGCAACCGCGCGCTCTTCAGGGTCCATTTCAAGAATGCTTTCGCCGTTCCAGAGAATATCACCTTGGGTGACTTCATAATCGTCGCGACCAGCAAGAACATAAGCAAGTGTTGATTTGCCAGATCCGTTTGGCCCCATGATGGCATGCACTTCACCTTTCGGGATCGTCAAATCAATCCCTCTGAGAATCTCTTTGTCGTCTTCTTCAATCCGCGCGTGCAGGTTTTTAATCTCTAACATCGTCTTTTCTTCAACTCCAGTTGTCCAAGAGCGCCACGCTCAATCGTTGGCGCTTTGTTTTTTCAATCTCAATCTTTGTCAACATGCTCATTGTTTTTGAGCATGTCGCGGTAAAGCTTCCCGTTCCATCGCCAGCCCCAAGGCCCATCCGTTTTGGATTTGGTGAAGTGTGTGAACACCAGGACCGCAATCAATAAGCCCACAGCCCACGCCAACATTCCCGCCAAACGATTTTCATCCGTCAATGACAACAACACGCCCAGCGAGACAACTGCCAGAGCAACACTAAAAGCCAATGTTGCCACCCAGCCTTTCCAATGTGTCGGCGTTGCACCATATCCATGTCGCTTGGGCTTAAACCAAAACTCTTGATCCTTTTCCTGTTCCTTTTCGTTTCCAGTCATTATCTTGGCCGCTCGTCATCAATTTTCGTGGCCCAATCTGAGATGCGTTTAAAAACCGCTTGATAAAGCTCATCTGTGAAAAACGGTTCCGTCGAATAAATCGGCTCACCATTGACCAAAACGGCCCCATCTTCTGCGGGCTCAACAATGAAGTTTTGACCACCCTTCATCAGGACAAATAGTCCGTCGTCATCTTCAATCTCGACCCCCAACATCGACAATGGGTGAACGTCTGCAAGCTCAAATTGTTCACGAATTTCCTCAATCAAGAAGGCGGCACTCAACATCAACTCGTCAGACAAAGCAGCGAGTTCCACATTCGCCTGTTCCCGCGCCGATGCTTTTGCATCGCGCAGAATTTTCGCAACGGTCTGTGCTGTCCGACGGCTCATTGTTCGTCCACTTTCACCTTATTCAATCGGGTCAGAACCCTTCGACACCTGAGACAATCGAGTTGATCGTTTGTGATAATTCTGTCCACATCACACCTCGCATAACCAATCCGACGACGACGAAACCCAACACTGCACTCAAGATAATCGGTCTCCAGACGCTGCGACGTGTTCCAGTCTTGCCAATCTTGGCTTTTGTCAATTCACTCTGCCTTTGCCTGCAATGTTCAACCGCGCACCTTCTTTACAACCCAAACCAGCAACACAACACCAAGTGCGGCAACGTATGCCAAAGACGGCTCGTGCGGATCTGTCCCTCCGGCACACAACGGCGTAAAAATATACCAATAGTTTACACCGTCACTGCACCGGCCGACCGAAAGTCCCGCCGCATTGATTGTGAACAATGAGACAGCGCCCAAAGCCACTACGCCGAGCAAGACAACAAAAACCTTGCGGCCTACCGACCAATTTTCCTCATCCTGCGACATCAAAGGTTTGCCTTCTGAATTTGCCGACGCTTTATCCGACCGAACCTTCCAACGAAATACCGATCAACTTTTGTGTTTCGGCCATAAACTCCATTGGCAACTGCTGCAAAACATCGCGCACAAAGCCGTTGACGATCAACGCCACAGCTTCTTCCTCATCGAGACCGCGCTGCATACAATAAAAAAGTTTATCGTCAGAAATTTTCGAAGTGGTCGCTTCGTGTTCGAAGTGCGCCGTCGAGTTTTTGGCTTCGATATACGGCACCGTATGGGCACCACACTGGTCACCAATCAACAAGCTGTCACACTGTGTAAAGTTACGCGTGTTGGTCGCCTTGCGATGGGCGGAAACCAAGCCACGATACGTATTCTCCGACCGACCCGCAGCAATACCCTTCGAGATAATGCGGCTCGACGTATTCTTGCCGAGATGGATCATCTTTGTGCCGCTGTCGATTTGCTGGCGACCATTGGAAACCGCGATTGAGTAAAACTCTCCACGAGAATTGTCACCGCGCAGAATGCAACTTGGATATTTCCACGTAATTGCAGAGCCGGTTTCAACTTGAGTCCAGGAAATTTTCGACGCGTGGCCGCGACAATCACCCCGTTTGGTCACGAAGTTATAGATGCCACCTTTGCCGTCTTTATCTCCCGGATACCAATTTTGTACCGTCGAGTATTTAATCTCGGCATCATCTAACGCCACAAGTTCAACAACAGCCGCGTGCATTTGGTTTTCGTCACGCATTGGTGCCGTACAGCCTTCCAGGTAGGAGACGTACGAGCCCTTGTCGGCAATAATAAGCGTGCGCTCAAATTGGCCTGTCTCTTTGTCGTTTATGCGGAAATATGTCGACAGCTCCATCGGGCACCGCACCCCCTCAGGAATGTAAACGAAAGATCCATCGGAAAAGACCGCAGAGTTCAAAGCTGCATAAAAGTTGTCGGACTTTGGCACGACCGAGCCGAGATATTTCTTGACGATCTCTGGGTGGTCTTGCAGCGCTTCAGAGATTGAACAAAAGATCACACCAGCCTTTGCCAACTCATCTTTAAACGTTGTGACAACAGAAACACTGTCAAACACAGCGTCGACAGCAACTTTCGCACCCTGCACGCCTGCAAGCACGGCCTGCTCTTTCAGCGGAATGCCAAGCTTCTCATACGTCTCAAGCAATTCAGGGTCCACCTCGTCCAGGCTTTTGGGACCCTCGGTCGATTTTGGTGCCGAGTAGTAATAGAGGTCCTGGAAATCAATTTTTGGATAATCGACCTTGGCCCAGGTTGGTTCTTTCATGGAAAGCCAACGCTGATAGGCATCAAGACGCCATTCCAACATCCATTCCGGCTCATTTTTGCGCGCTGAGATGTAACGAATGATCTCTTCGCTCAAGCCTTTTGGTGCCCGCACCGATTCGATGTCGGATTCAAAGCCATACTTGTACTGGTCAACGTCAATTTCTTTGACTTGATCGATGGTCTCTTGGACCGCTGCCATGGTCGTCTCCTTAACGCATAAGCGTTTCTCAAACTTCACTTCTGGAATTGAATGATTGCGTCTTGAAAGAACGCCACGCACTCAATCCGTCAACTTGCCACCTTCGGCCGAAACCTGGAGATGACATCCCGTGTTCAACTTCACTCACGTCCTAAGCCACATCTCGCACTTCCCCATTTTGGCTCATAATGTCCTTCCAAGCTTGTTCGAAGGCAGTGATATCTTGTTCGCTCGTGGCCCATCCAAGGCTGATACGCAACGCTGATGTCGCCAACGCGTCATCCAATCCCATGGCGTCAAGCGTCTGTGACCGTGCCGTCTTTCCAGACGAGCACGCCGAGCCAGCACTTAATGAAACACCAGCAAGATCGAACTTAATCACGGATGTTTCGCCACGGCGCCCAGAAACGGCAAGACAACTTGTATTGGCCAACCGCAGCGCAAGCTTGCCAATCACTTCAACCTCTGGCGTCACGTTTGCAACATAGGATTCTATACGGTCTCGCCACACGGCCAGTTCAGCAAATTTGTTCAAGTCTTTGTTTGCCGCTTCTGCCGCAGCACCAAAGCCTGCAATGCCTGGCACATTTTCCGTCCCACCACGCCGATTACGCTCCTGACCGCCGCCAGCCACAAACGGAACGAGATCAAGGCCATCGCGAATGACCAAAGCCCCAACGCCCACGGGACCACCAATTTTGTGCGCCGAGACCATCATCATATCGACGCCAGACTTGGCAAAATCGACCTCAATTTTTCCAACCGCTTGCACGGCGTCCGTCGCAACTTTTATTCCCGCCGCCGCAGCCATTGCTGTCAATTCTGATACAGGCTGCACGACGCCAGTTTCGTTGTTCGCGCCCTGGACGAGAAGAAGTTGTCTATTTCCGCCAGCGCCATTGTCGCTGAATATTTTTTCCGCTACCGAACATTCAATGACGCCGTTTGAATCAACCGGCAACACGACATGCTCCGCTTTGGAGCGTTTGATCGGTTGCAGTACGGCAGGATGTTCAATATTGGCGCTGTAAATCGTGTTCCAGGGCCTTGAGAGGACCCAATTTGCAGCCTCTGTTGCCCCAGACGTGAACACAACCTCGGTTGCCTTTGCCCTGACCAGACGCCCCACTTGTTCGCGCGCATGATCGATCAACGCCCGTGCGTTTCGTCCTTCAGAATGAACGGACGACGCATTGGCAATATCACCATCAATCGCCGCCAACATTGCAGCGCGCGCTTGTGGCCGCAGCAGAGCGGTCGCATTGTAATCAAGGTATGTTCGACCAGAAGAGGTCACGATTTTTGCGCCTCCTTGTTGTCGACTGTGTCAGGGATCATCGCGTTTAGTTGCTCAGCAATTCGTTTGTTGGCATTAAACGCACCGCCGACGATGTCCGCCAGAGTGACCGTCGCCAGAAATTCATCGATGTGGCGACCCAGCGCATGCCACAGTCCGTGTGTGGCACATTTCACGTCCCCCAAACATGCACCGGTTTTGACCCCGCACCGGGTCATTCGCGTTTCCTCTTCGGCCGCCGCCATGATTTCTGCAACTGTGATTTCGTTTGCCGCGCGCTTGAGGCGATATCCACCCGACCGACCACGAGCGCTCTCGACCAGGTCGGCCCGGCGCAGAAGAAGAAAAATTTGTTCCAGATAAGCCAATGATAACTGTTGACGCTCAGCGACCGTCGACAACGGAACGGCAGCGACAACTTTCTTGTCACCATCGCCATTCACGCTATGTTGGGCGAGGTCTGCCATCGCCATTACGGCATAACGTCCCTTGGTATTGAGTTCCATGTCAGCAACCACCAAATTGGCCAAGATCTCAACGTTGTCGTCCGTTCAAGCCAGTCGATCAGGTTTGGCTTGCACATCAGGGCTGAGATTGTGCTAAGTACCGCGCTCAATATCCGGGATAGGTTCTTGGATACCCGGATCTCGAACTAAATTTTGAACTGTTCTAAACTAAGTTTCAGATATGTAAATCCCGATCTGAAAGATCAAGTATGAGCAGAGCGCTGATTGGCGCTTTTTCTGATTTTTCGGCATACCGCCGGACCGAATTGAACAATAGAAAGTACATCGACCTCTATGCCCGAGCTGATCATTAATGGTCCTGTTGGCCGTATCGAAGCCCGCTATCATCACGCAGCAGCCTCCGACAGCCCAATTGCACTCATCCTCCACCCCCACCCACAATTCGGGGGAACAATGAACAATCAGGTCGTGTACAGCCTTTATCATACGTTTGTTGAACGCGGCTTTTCTGTTTTGCGGTTCAACTTCCGCGGTGTTGGCCGTTCTCAAGGCTACTGGGATGGCGGTCCTGGCGAATTGGCTGACGCAGCCTCGGCTTTGGATTGGCTACAATCTGTCAAACCTGATTCACAGCGTTGCTGGATCGCGGGGGTCTCTTTTGGCACCTGGATCGCAATGCAACTGCTGATGCGCCGCCCTGAGATCGATGGTTTTATGTGTATTGCGCCACCGTCAAACCTCTATGATTTCTCGTTCTTAGCGCCATGTCCATCCTCAGGCCTCATGCTGAATGGTGATAAGGACCGTGTCGTTCCGTCCAGCTCAGTTGCCGAACTGACGGCCAAGCTGAAAACTCAAAAGGGCATCAAGATCGACCACGAAATCGTGGCTGGTGCCAACCACTTCTTCGAAGACAAGATTGACGAGATGCAGGATATCGTTGGCAGCTATCTCGACATGCGCATGGCGCAAGCCGCCGAAGAAGGTGACAAACGTAAGGAAATCAAGGGCCGCCGCTAGTGCAGCGCTAAAACGAACGTGTCGGGATTACTGGATCTGGGCATACAAAGTCGCCGGTCACAGCATTGCTGGCCACTCCATCGATCTTGAACGCGCACGCACGGTCGCTCACTTTGGGCGCAGCCCTACAATCTTGCCGCCCGTGGACGGGTGCGTGACACCGGTCGTTCCAGGATAGGTCAACGGCGCACCTTGCAAAGAGCGCACAGCCAGAAACGCCCATGCCTCCGCTTCCATCATGTCCCCGCGCCAGTCGACGGCTTCGGCTGGCACAACCGCATTCTCGACGCGTTCGGCCAACATCTTCATCAGTGTATGATTCTTGCGCCCTCCCCCGGAAACAACCCACAACTGGGGTACTTTCGGCAGGTGTTGCGCAGCGCGCGCGATCGTCTCAGCGCTAAAGGCGGTGAGCGTCGCAGCGCCATCGCGATGGCTCAGAGATAAGATCGCAGTGACATCAAAGGCATTTCGATCCACTGATTTTGGCGGGATCGCAAAGAAGAAAGGGTTTTTCAGCAACTGATCAAGTGCGGCTTCGTCGACGTCCCCTGTCGCAGCGTAGCTGCCCCCCTGGTCGTAGATCCGATTTGTATGCGCCGCCATGAAATCATCAATCAGTGCGTTGCCTGGGCCTGTGTCATAAGCAATCAGCTCATTCTTGCCACTGCCAATCCAGGTCAAGTTCGCAACCCCACCAATATTGACGATGGCCAATGGACGTTGAGGAATTTGTCCTGCCAGGGCCCGGTGATAGACAGGCACCAGGGGCGCACCTTGGCCACCTGCAGCAACATCTGCAGCACGCATATCGTAGACCACGGGTATCCCAAGCCTCTCTGCCAAGGCTGTCCCATCGCCAAGCTGCACCGTCATCCCAAAGCGATTTTTATCATCAGGCGGACGGTGCCAGACCGTATGTCCGTGAAAGCCAATAACATCAATTGACTCTGGCCCGATCGCGTTGCTCGCTAGGAAAGTCTGTACCATTTCGGTGTGCTGGTCGGTCAGGTTTGCCTCGACTTCAGCCAGGCATCCTGGACGTGCCGATCGGTCTGAAAGCCCCTTGGCATCGACCTGGGCCTGGCGGAGCTGATCGCGCAATCGTGCGCAATAGGGCACTGACAGTGTTGGGCCGGGGCGCACAAGATCGCCGCCATCTGTCTCTAAGAGGGCCACATCGACACCATCCATCGACGTCCCGCTCATTAAGCCAATGGCGGTGAAGATCTTGCTTCTTGTCACTGCACCTTGCCTCACACCATGTTCCTGTGCTTTCTCAGCACACCCGACCACCGATCACGATTCATCAGTGATAAATAACGACAATCACGTAACCGCGATAAGCTTGGCAATGGCACAACCAAAATCAGACTTTCTGAAAATCCTGACAGAACGTGGCTTTATCCATCAGACATCCGACCTGGAGGCTATCGACCAGTTGGCCGACAAAGGCGAGATCATTGCTTATGTTGGTTACGACTGCACCGCGCCTTCGCTTCACGTTGGCAGTCTCATTTCAATCATGATGCTGCACTGGCTGCAACAATCTGGCAACAAGCCCATTACGTTAATGGGTGGCGGCACCACCCGAGTCGGCGATCCATCAGGCCGCGATGAAACACGACGCATCCTCACACTGGAAAAAATTGAGGAACATAAACAAGGCATCGCCAAAGTCTTTTCCCAGTTCTTGTCCTTTGGCAACGGTCCAACAGATGCTGAGATGGTCGACAACGCCGAATGGTTGGCCCCACTCAATTACATCGAGTTCCTGCGAGACGTGGGCAAAAACTTCTCTGTCAATCGCATGTTGAGCATGGATTCTGCGAAATTGCGGCTCGACCGCGAACAAGAACTCTCGTTTATTGAATTCAACTATATGCTTTTGCAAGCCTACGATTATGTTGAATTGGCTCGTCGCACGGGCTGTAATTTGCAAATGGGTGGCTCCGATCAATGGGGAAATATCGTCACCGGTATGGACCTAGGGCGTCGTATGGGAACGCACCAACTGCACGCTTTAACCTGCCCGTTGTTGACGACCGCCTCAGGCGCGAAGATGGGCAAGACTGCATCCGGCGCGGTCTGGCTCAACGAAGATCAGCTTTCGGCGTACGATTACTGGCAGTACTGGCGCAACACCGAAGATGCCGACGTCAGTCGCTTCCTGAAACTCTTCACGACCTTGCCGATGTCAGAAATCACGCGGCTAGAAAAGTTAGAAGGCGCAGAAGTGAATGAGGCAAAGAAAGTCCTCGCGACTGAAGCCACAGCCCTTTTGCACGGACGTGAAAAGGCCGATGGTGCCGCCGAAACCGCGCGCAAAACATTTGAACAAGGTGCCTTAGGTGGCGACCTTCCTGTCATTGAGATCGCCAGCAATGATCTTGAGGCGGGCCTTGGTGTGCTCACAGCTTTCGTGGCCGCTGGCCTTGTTGCATCCAACGGTGAGGCCAGACGCCTCATTAAAGGAGGTGGACTTAAGATCAATGATGCCGCTGTGTCAGACGACAAATTAAAACTCACCACCACAAACCTTGGTGACGAGGGCGTCATCAAACTTTCCAAGGGCAAGAAGAAGCACGTTTTGCTTCGGCCAGTTTAACATCACTGGCAGGTAATTGATTGCACCGCCTAACGCCCACCTGATGTTTGCGATGACCATCCGTCAATGTTGCCTTGACTGGCTTTTGGACCTGAAGACCGCCACGCATTGCCAGATTTCGCTGGCGCACTCGATGAGCGCGTACGTTTGCGTATCGTACCGTTCGAATTTCTGCCACGCGGGGCGCGGGGTTGAACGGTTGGATTGTTTGGCGCGGTTTGGAAAATTTCGCGAAAGATCCCCGGCGTTACCAATGATAGCGGATTGACGACAACGTTTGGATTCGACATTGCACCATCAATCTCAAACGTTATGCCAAATATACCCTCCCCACGCGGCCCGCTTATCAACGTGCCAAGTAGCGGAATTTCACCAAGCGCATTATTCAAACCCTGCAAAGGAATATATGTGCCGAAAAGATCAAGCCGGCGCACCCGGTAATCGACTTTGCCGCGGATCGTCGCGCCAATAAGTGGGCCACGCAGATACGATTCCTTCAACACGAACTGATCATGCCCCACGGAGAATGGCGCTTTCATGCGATCAAAGTCATACACCTCTCGCACTTCACGACGGCGAGATTTTTTGTTTCCTTTGCCGCTGCCAACCACTTCGCTAACGATCGGGTCGCTGAGGATTTGAAAATTCTCAACCCATAGAACACCGGTTTGTTCTGCCGCTCCACTGCCGTCTAAATTAACTTCAAGACGCACTCGGCCCCGATTTACGTTTGGATAAAACCCAATCAACTTAAATGCACGGCCAGCATCTGTGGAATCAGCACGCAGCTGTCGACGCACGCCGTTGCCATCCACGAGTTTTACGATCAGCGGCTTGCCACTTTCCAACGTGCCTTTTGCATCCAATGCTGTCAGCAAGCCTCCACGGCGCGACATCGTAACTTTCAAACCGCGCAATGTCTGGTCGCTATATCCAATGACAGTGTTGAAGTTGGCGGTGAGATCAATTCCACCTCGTTGCCTCTTTTTTGAGCTTGTGGCGCTTGCAGGCGACTTACTCAATGAAAATAACGAACTGAAAAATCCCTGCCCATTAAATGTTGGACCTTCGACCTGAACCCTCCAAATACCATCACGGCGTTTTCGTCCCTGAGCCTTCATTTGGGTCACAACATCAAGCGTGATCAAGGGGAAGAAGAATTCCGAAACATTGTTTTTGTTGTCGAGTGCAATCCAACCTTCAACTGCAATTTTGTCCCCTCGAATGGTGAAGTTCTGCAACTCCGTGCGAGCGTCTGCTCCCTGCCCAACATCAGCTTCCAAGCGCGCACGTCGTCCAGCAGGTTTTTTCCATCCAGCACCGGGAACGTTCACTTCCGCGGCGGTTAAATCAGCAGCTATTTTGAGGTTTTTTTCACCACCCTGTCCCCGCACGACCGTCAACTGCACTGGAACACTTCCTGAAACAGCCTCACCCATTTCCAGGCCAAGAAGTTTGCGATCTGCACGGTCCAAAGTCGCTTTGACCAGAATCGGCGGTTGCTTCTCGATCGCATCAGAAAAGACATTGCTCCAACTCACATCGGCTGGGACACCGCCGACAAGCATATTGCCCTTTGCCTCGAGCACTTGCTGCGTCACATCAAAATCAATTGAGGCACCTTGCACATCAAAACTGCCAATAAGATCTTTTGCCTGCCCATTTGTGAGCTTTGCTTTGCCGCTCATCACGACGGCTTCAAGCTTGATGTCTTTTAGTAATGGGAAAGATAACTTAAATTCAGATTCAACATTTCCCGAAACATTTTCAGGACGTCCACCCTCTTTCTTAAATAGATTTAGAGGTGGCTGGTCGAGCACTTGCAATAAGGGCTGCAATTTACTGCGCGCTTTAAAAGTGAGTTCTCCCTGAGGAACAGTGGTTTCAAGTTGCACTGCTGTGAAACGTCCAAGCTTTAAGGCAACGCGTTGCGTGTCATCGACAACCATCTCTGCATCAGGTGCAACAACCTCCAGAGCATCGTTTTCCAAACGCAGTAGCGCACGTGGCGCCACAACCGGAAACATCTTTCCCATAGGCTGGAAGGTAACTTCAGAGAACTCCATCGCCATCGACAACCGTCCGTCATCGGCGATGTAACCGGGCTGCGCCTCTTTCAAGAAGCGGCCTGCGTAGTAACTGAATTGACCGCCAGTCATACGCCCACTACGCACTTTCTCGTTCACCCAATCCCAGGCATCTGGTGCAAGCGGCTTTGGCCACATGGCTTTAAAAACACGCAATTCCATTGGGCTGAACTTGCCAATAAGTTGTGAGGTCGGCTCCTTGGAAGCAACATCAATTTTGCCCTGCACTTCAACGCCACCGCCGCCTGCTTTAACGACAAATCGATCAAGATGCAGCATGCCTTCGTCAGGGAGCATGCGGCCGTTGGCCTGCCACTCTTCAATCGGCAACGGTGTTTCGTTGACATTGCGCAGTCCGAACCAACCATCAGTGGCTTTGATTTCAAATGGCCATTGGCGTGTTCCGTCCGCCGCCGTATTCGCTTGTATCAAACCGGTGAGTTGCAACTGACTATCACCCGAGCGCAACACGGAAGGGCGAAGCTCAATGAGTTTTTTACTGCCATCAAATATGAAATTCATTCGCCCGGCATCAATCTGCAGAGGCTTTGCCTTCTTAGCCGGCAAAATTATGCGTCCACGAGCAACAGCCAAATCCAGGTCGGCATTTACCACTTCACCTGCAGACGTCATCGCCACAGTCACATCACCCGACACCGGAAGTTCAACGGCTTTCAAAGCCGCCAATTCTGGAAAGGCTGAAACAAGTGTTCGAGGGTGCAAGTCACGGATCGAAGCCTTCGCGTTTACAGTATTTGTTAGCTCATCCGACTCGGCACGAAATGTCATCGTCCAGGGCCCAAGCGCAGAAGAGATCCGGCCATTGCCCGTAACAATGCTGCGTGCCGGGCGATGCTCGACGTCAACGGCAAACGACGGCACCTTCCATACCGAACGTTCGCCATTGTAATCCAGAACCAACGTTGCATCTCGCAAACCGAATTCTCGAAGATGACGACTGGCATCGTCGCCGCGACGGGCACTGCTCGCGACTTGCGACAAGATACGCCCTAAATCGAGACGTTGTGACTGGCTGAGAGGCACGTCTGGGTCGGTCGCGACTTGCCCTTTTGCGTCGCGATTGTCTCGCGTGCCTTGTGCCGGGCGTTTTGCAATCTGAGGCGGTGTCACTAGTTTTGGATCGCCCGTTGGGGTCGAAAAGCTCAACGACAGTCCCGCAGCGTCAGAATAAAATAGGAATAATCGTGGTTCGATTAATTCCACGCGCGATGGCACAACCCGCCCCGACATCAGCGCCGATGCACTCAGC
The DNA here is from genome assembly GCA_050633705.1 of Hyphomicrobiaceae bacterium. GTDB lineage: Bacteria > Pseudomonadota > Alphaproteobacteria > Rhizobiales > Hyphomicrobiaceae > JAJFHI01. The sequence goes on from JBOEGZ010000006.1 coordinate 75,904, forward strand.
CCAATTGCAGCTGACGGTGCGGAGGCCACAACACTTCCGTTGTTATCCCTAAGCTTCAGCTCCTGAAGCTGGAACTCAAAGCTATAGTCATCGTTCAACGCGACAACGACATCAGATATAGTTGGTGTAAGGCCAGAAAATTCGGCGCGGATGCCGTTTTGAATTCTCTCTGTCAGAAACGGCAGCGCGACGGGACCTTGGCTCAATCGAAAATAGCCGATGCCGGCAGCTAACAGTGCCAACAACACAATTGGCCCAAACACCATGCCGCAACAAAAGAACAAGCGGCACAACAACTGGTACCACCAAGGCTCCTCATCCAGGTGGTAGGCATACTCAGACATATCGCCCGAACCATCATTGCGATGCGGCGCTCGTCTTTGACCTTGATAATTGCTTGGCTGGTTTTGCCGCACTAACATTGTCCGCGTTTATTCCCAAAGTATTGCTCTAAGGGTGCAATCATCAACGAGCCCTTGCTTTGCGTAACCCACGTGATCGTGTCAATTAGATTGTCACTAAATTGGCTGCCATCTCGTGCACTCAGTTTTGTTGTCAGCCATGATTAATGATCAGACAACAAAGCGCATTTCCTCGTGCCAAACCTAATGCAACACATCCCAACTTGGTCCGGCAGCATTGAAACTCGAATCACTTTACACGACTCAACACTTCAGGCCCCCAACATCTGTGATGTGGAGGGGCAAAAAACGACGAAAGAAAGGCAACTAACCCATGGCAAGTGAAGGAAAAAAGGCCCCCGATTTCAAACTTCCCGATGCCGATGGTGAAGTCCTTAAACTATCAACGTTAAAAGGCCAGCCCGTGGTGGTGTATTTTTATCCAAGAGATGACACACCGGGGTGCACAAACGAGGCGAAAGACTTTACGGAATTGATGCCTAAATTTGATGCTGCAAATACTGTCGTCCTTGGAATTTCACCGGATTCTCCAGCCAAACACGCCAAATTTCGAGATAAGCATGGACTAAGCGTGCGCCTCATCGCAGATGAGGAAAAAACAGCCGCTGAGGCTTACGGTGTATGGGTCGAAAAATCGATGTACGGAAAGAAATATATGGGCGTTGAGCGTGCGACTTTCCTTATTAACGCTGCGGGTAAAATCGAAAAAATCTGGCGTAAGGTTAAAGTAAAGGGCCATGCCGCAGAGGTGCTTGCATCGGTTCAAGAGCTCGCTTGAGCCCCAAAGCAACGCAAATCCAGCCGACGTGAAATATTTTTCTGTTGTTTCAATTGGTTAGGCCAAACGCCCGCCCATCTCGCAAATACCAACCACCAAAACCCCATTTGTTTTCGTCGACCAAGGCCAGAAATTACGAGCTGAAGCACGAACCCCTGTGCTTGAAGTTGACAGATAGACATGTGGCTTGAACGCCAGGCACACCACAAAACTGTCCTCACTACAGGATTTGTGCCCAACAACCTCTTGATTAGCAGGCGAATCGCCGTGACCAAAACAGCCAGACATGCTATTCCAGTTGTATAGAACGGCGAGGGGCCTCAAGACGACCAGCAGCCAAGGGACAACAGCCTCTTGGTCATTATTTTGCTGGAAAGCGGAGCAAGATGCTCGTTTTGCAAAGCCCCAGCGTATGTAAATTAGGGTTTGCTCGGAGGTCCTTGGCGGCATGTTGACGAATTTTCGCAAACAAGACAATTCAGACGATAAAGCGGGGAATGGCATGGCTAATTCTGCACCACAACGGCCGGTTGGATCGAACACACCGCCCATACCAAGTTTAACAACACAAGGCAGCGCCAATAGACCTTCTCCAGCAAATGAGCCCATCACAGGTGGTCGCCCTATCACAGATCGTGCACCGCCGTCTGTGATCGGCCCAGACCTCGTCATCACTGGCAATCTGACGTCGAAAGGACAAATGCAAATCGACGGACAAGTTCAAGGTGATATCAACGGCAGCCATGTGATCATCGGTGAACGTGCAGAGATAACCGGTGGCATTCGCGCTGCAGAGGTTGTAGTGCGCGGCAAAGTCATGGGTGCGATCCATTCCAATCGCGTTATGTTGCAGGCAAATAGCCACGTTGAAGGCGACATCTTTCACAAAGCGCTCGCAATCGAGCAAGGTGCCTTTTTCGAAGGTAAATCTCGCCGGAGCGAAGATCCTCTTGGTGAAGTTTCCAAACCGGCCAACACCAACTCACCGGTTCCAATTTCAGTGCCAACGGCCAGCTAAGATTGGTGTGCCTCGAGCATTTCATTAAAAGAAAATACCCCACGCTGATTGCTCTTACCAACGCATGAAACCATTTTTTGCCGTCTGACCATTTTTAGGTCAGACGGTTTTTTATTGCATTCATCGTGACACAACCCTCGTTAGACAGTTTCCGTCTCACTCGGTTTCCACGATGTGAGGTTGAGTTGATGTCCAATAAGACGATTGAAGGCCTGTTCGTGACAACTAAAGACGATCACTTGATGTCGTTTTGCGGCTTCTTGCAAGGCTGCAAACATTTTCTCAAGACGCTCATCGTCGGCACTCGCGAGCGGATCATCAAGCACCAATGGCAGTGGATGACCGGCATCGGCAAACACACGTCCAAACCCTAATCGAGCCAAGATTGCGAGCTGTTCGCGCGTCCCATCGCTGACGTTGGCAAATTTTTCGGGTACTTTTTGGCGGGTAATTTTCGCCAACGAGAGATCTGCCGAAAACTCTATACGGGCGTCCGGAAACAACTGATCGAGATATGGACGCATTCCCTGCAACACCGGTTGCAAGAAGCGATCACGACTTTCCAACTCAACGATCGCCATTTCATCCAACAACATCGATAAGGCCGCAACGTCATCTTCAATCCGCCGAAGTCTTGTCTGTGCGTATTCATAACGATCACTGCAGTCTTGAACATGAGCGCCAATGCCGTGCTGCTCACTTGCCTGTAATTCTCCTTCCAGACCTTTTTTGTCTAGTCGAAGATCGTTTAGCTCCTGTTTTACACCGCGGACAGACGCCTCGACTTTATCGAACGCAGATTTGGCATCCAAAAATCGATCTTCATCTCCAGCCGCTTCACGAATGGCGACCAGTTTTTGCAACGCCGCGCTCACCGAGTTTTCATGTGCGACTATTGTTTCCTGCATGTCTTTAAGCTGCGCCTCACATTTGGCCGCTTCGGGAACATCCACGTTCTGTTGTTTCAACTGTTTGTGCAATTCTTGTAGCTGTGTCGACAATTGAACGACCAACCCATCAGCGGCGTGTGCTTTTGCCCGCACATTTTTGAGCGTATCGGCCGCAGACGCCATTTGACTGTCAAGTGCTGCAAGTTTGGCGTTCACGTCATCGATCGTCGGCAATTCTGCAGACGTCTGCCTCGCACCTTCAAGCGCTGCCGGCTTAAGCTCATCGACACGTCTTTTCAGCTTCCCAACGCGCGCAGAAAGCTCCGCCACTTCATCGCGAACCGCGTCTGTGCCATTTGGCGCAAGAGCAAAAAGGCGGTTCTCGATATCTTTGCCAGCTTCAACCAACGCCTGCCTGGCCGTGCCTTGCTCGAAGGCCAAAGCAACTTTCGAGACACCGATTTTACGCAAAATCTCATCATGCGTCTCTTCAAGTGCAGCCAGATCTTCTCGGTCGCCCTGCACATCCTCAGATCCACCTGGAACAATCGTCAACGCTCCAATTCCCGGAATATCCAAAACTGTGGAGCGAGCGATGCGTAGCTTTTCGCCATCCTCCAGTTTGCGCTTATCGATCGTGAGGCGCAGGTCGACTGACGGCTGATAATCGATAGAGATTTCAGGTGCGGCAGCTGACAAACGCTCTTTCGTATTTTCGATACTGGCAATCGTTTCCTTAAGTGTCATGATTGCCGTTGCAGTTGCGCGGTTGCCAGTCAATTCTTTTTGCTTGTTTGCTAAATCGACACTGAGTTTTTCAATTGCCTGCATCTTGTCGGCAAGTTCGTTGAGCCGTTTTTGCTCATGTTCGAAATTGGCGAAATGGCTCAAATAACCTTGCAATGCGCGTGTCGACGAGAGTTGTTGGGTGAGGCTATCGTGAGACTGCACCGCCGCTTCTAAATTGGATTTTTCTGTCGCTGCAGTCTTACTTGCGTTGTCCAGACAGGCTTGAGCGGTTTTGATTTCGCTGTTTAAGCTGTCAAGCGTCTTTCGTTTTTTTTCAAATTCAGATTTGGCCGCCTCAGCACTTTCAAGCACCTTGGTTTGAGATTGATAGTCCAACTGAGCCGATTTGAGTTTCTCTCGCGCCTTCTCAACCTGTTGCAATTGGTTTTTTGCAACCTCATGTCTGTCGTAGAGGTCTTGTTGCGCTTCAGGCTTCGTCAAACTTGCAATACGTTGATCGATCGCGCTTAATTTTTGCAAGCGTTTTTGCGCTTCTCGAAGGCGTTCTTGGGCGCGCGCCAGATTGTTTTTTGAAGCGTCACAATCCTTGATCGCCTTTGCCCACGCCCCCTTAGGCTTACGGTTTCCAGGCGTGGCCAGTTCATCAAGTTGGCTTTTAAGCTCCTCGCGAACACGTGCCAACGTGTCACTTCCTGCAACAACCGTTGAAACTTCTCGACCAATGATATCGCGTAGGCGCAATTGGTCTTGGCCGTCTATCGGCGCCCCCTCAAAAGCAGCTTTTTGGTCCAACCAAAACAAATTCAAAGGGGCGACATCGCGGCCGCCATCATGCAGTATGTCATGCAAACGCGGTTCGACATCTTTGCCGCGCACGATCTCATGGCCGTCGAGATCGACCAAGCGGGCCGAGTTTTGAGATAAGTATCGCTTTGTTAAGCGCCAGCGCGCGGGCCCGACGGAAAAATCAACCTCGATTAATGGCGCGCCACCCCCATAAGGTTTCAAGACCCCAACTGTGTTTTTTCTGTTTGAACTAAACTTTTCTGAAAAAACCAACTTCAGGGCACGCAAGAGTGTTGATTTTCCAAATTCATTCGCGCCAACAAGGACATCCAAATCGCCTGAAAAACCCTCCAACGCAACTGGCTCAGAAAACGGACCAACCTCACATACCCGTAACGCTTGGAGTTTCATGCCTGACGCCCCTGACCCAAGGACCGATTGTCCTGCCCGTCCGTGTTGGCCACCGAGCGCGTTGTGATAAACAACCTTTGCAACGCCAAAGACGCAATCCGAGCCTGAGCAAGATCAGCCGCATTGTCGGCCCGCTTGACAATGCGTTCAGCGATGAGGCGCAATTCACCCGTACCGATTGTTTCAAGATCTGTTTCGGTGGTCGTGACATGCAAATCATCTAAGTTGCGATTTAATAGAAAAACGCGAGCGGCCAACCGGTCCAAACGCTGTTCGATCTCGGCGCGATGAGCCAACGCCACATCACCACTCAAGATAATCTTAAAAAGATGGGATTGCGCTGATGCTCCAAGCTGTTGAACCTTTGCCGATAAAGCCTCAAGATCATCTGCCGCTGCCACTCGGAGCTTTTCGATTTCCCAAGCAAACTTGTTAGATTTTACTGGAGTTACGACGGCCTGAGCGTCAGGACTGGCAATCTCTACAATCAATGCATATCCCGGTTCATTGCTCGGAAATTGATCCGGTTCTGGTGTGCCAGAGTACCAACACGCTGAACCCACTTGTTTCAGGCCATGCCAATCGCCAAGTGCCAGATAATTCAACCGCGCACTCTCAACACGCGTTTGAGAAATCACCCCACCGGAACCATCTTCACTGGTTTCAAAACCGATAACACCACCATGAGCCAAACCAATCCGCATCGCCTCACCAGGAGTTTGGGCCTCATCCATCCATGCCGTGGGATCAGTACCCGTCTCTTTCGTAAACATGGGAGCTGGCAACAACATCACCTCGTCAGCGATCTTCACAGGCGATGGGCTTAAGTGCACGATGACATTCTTTGCAAGACCAATACCTTTGGCCGTGCTCCAAGCGCCTTGCAGCGTTGCTGGATCATGATTGCCCGGTAAAAGATGCCAGGTGATTGCAGTGAATTGCTCAAGCCTTGCCAACAAGGCACGCACAAGCGCGACATCAGGATCGTCATCGTCGAAAACATCGCCAGCGACGAGGACGTGGGCGATATCATGATCAGAGGCGATTTCGGCCAACCTTGCAACAACGTCCAAACGCGCCTGACGCAGCACCGCCGCCTGCTCGCTGTCAAAAGTTCCGAAAGACTTGCCGATATGCCAATCGGCCGAATGCAAAAACCTAAAACTCATACCCACCCCAGAGTTGCTATTACATTTGTTCTTATTTTGTTCTTGAAAAATGTCAACCGGGCAAGATATCGTTTCCCCAGTTCCGGCGGTGTCTGATCCATCTCCGGCGCGCGAAGACCTTGGCAGGGCAATTAAGAAAAAAATCGTAAAATCAACGAGCTACCGGTCCAAAAATCGTGACCAAACAAACCCAATGCTGTCGGCGTCAGGAAGCCCGGCGCACAGAGCTCCACACTTTTGCGACCTTGTCGTTGTCAACCCTGGCGCGACTTCAACTTGGACAAATCTGATAATTTGCAATAACTCGACCAACCATCACACGTGATGGTCGAAATCCAACAATCAACAAAAAGAGTGAAGTCTTCCGTGACCGTTGATGTCGAAACCGTAGTCATTGGCGCCGGCGTCATTGGACTTGCGATCGCCCGGGCTCTTGCCCAGCGCGGGCAAGAGGTCATGGTGCTGGAACGCCACGACCGCATCGGTTCAGAAACAAGCTCGAGAAACTCGGAAGTCATTCACGCAGGAGTTTATTATTCACCTGGATCCTTACGGGCTAAATTCTGTGTGGCAGGCAAGGCAGCGCTTTATAGATTCGCCGACGAAAACGGTGTCACCTATAAGCGGTACGGAAAGTTGCTGACGGCAACAACTGACGGTGAGCGCGATAAGCTTGCAGCCCTTCAACACACTGCCAACCAAAACGGCGTCACAGACTTAAAATCGTTAAGTGCTGGTGACGCCTGTCAACTCGAACCCGAACTTCAGTGTGTCGCAGCAGTGTTATCGCCAAGTACGGGTGTGATTGACACGCACGGGTTCTTGATTGCACTGGAAGGACACCTGACAACGGCTGGCGGACAGGTTGTATTGGACACAGATGTCTCCAGCGTTCAAAGGTTTTACTCAGATCAAGGCGGCTACCAGATCACAACGAGCCTTGGCGATACGATAACCTGCCGTAGGTTGGTTATGGCCGCTGGTCTTGGTGCGCAAAAACTTGCCGATACTCTCAACACCGCACCACACCCCTATCAAGCCCCCAAGCTTTATCCAGCAAAAGGCCATTATTTCTCTTTGACGGCACCTTGCCCATTTTCGCATCTAATTTATCCGATGCCAACAGGCGCTTGGCTTGGCGTCCACTTAACGCGCGACTTCTCGGGCCGTGTAAAGTTTGGACCAGACCTGTCATGGACCGATAACTTATCCTATGAATTTGAAGATCCTGACGGCGCCCGCAAAAGTGCTTTTGAAGAAAGCATTCGCAAATTTTGGCCAGCGCTACCTGAAAACGCATTGCTTCCTGACTATACCGGTATCAGACCAAAAATTTATGGCCCTGACGACCCTGTTGCCGACTTTGCAATCCATGGCAGAGCTGATCATGGCCAATATGACCTGGTCATACTGCATGGCATAGAGAGCCCTGGCCTGACCTCTAGCTTGGCCATCGCCGATCATGTCAGTGATATGCTGCGATAAATCCCTTTGTGATTGCTGATACAAAAAATTTATTGTGTTATTGACACGACAACTTCCGTCCAAGAAATACGCTCGACTGACCGCTCCAATCAAATTGATGAACATGGTCAAAACCATTGCGCGCGTAAAACGGTCGGCTTAGCGACTGAGCCCCCGTCACGACGTGCACTCCTAAACAACCATGCTCAACACAATCGCTGGCAAATGCATCAATAAGCTTCCCGCCTAATCCGCGATTTCGATAAGCGCGATCAAAATTGATATGCAGATGGGCAGGATAGGCCGCGGTTAGAGCTTTGAGCACCCGAAAATATCCGATGTCGTCAAACCGGCTGCCAATCGCCGGGTCTTGAAAGCAACCGACAAGATATCCGGCAACGCGTCCACCGTGGCCTAAATCTTTTGCCACGTACAAACGGTCGGCTGGAAACGTGAGATACCGACCAAGCCACCGTTCGCGGAATTCGGCTTTGACACTTTCAGATGGAAAACTTTGCGTGGCGCTCGCAGAGAAAAAGATTGGGTCCAGGTCTTCACTGATCTCCAACCGGTCGGCAACGCTGTCAACGCAGACGATGGAAATTGGGCCCAAGTCATGATGCGACACCACGGTATCGGTGCTCCTTTATGCAAATGACCCGTCGAGTACGAGCTCGCTGAAACAGATCGCATATTCAGTCTCGACGAAGATTTACTGGCCGTCCAGACCAGACCAACCAGACGTCAATTTCACATTCGCCCTCTGAGATCAAGACTTCGATCATACACTTATAATTTGCAGCAGAAGCAATCTCACTTAGTCAATATCTCCATCCAGCACCTCGTCATCCGATGCGTACGGGTCACCATAGTCGCCACCAGCACCTTCCGGAATAGTCCAAGGCTCAGCATCATTTGCCATCGCAGCGACGTCAGGATCAATCGCTCCATAGTTTGGACTGAAGGGTTCGGTCGGGTCATCAGGCTGACGGTTCGTGTGATGCACGGGCGGACGTTGCACTTCGATGCCATCGTCCTCAAGCTCAACTTTTGCTGGAATCGGCACAAAGTTCCGCGGTTCGGCGGCAACATAGTTGATGTGGGGGCGTGGCGCTTGTGCTTGGCGGGTTGAACACGCAGCAAGAAAAACCGCGAGAGCCAAAACCGTCAATCGGCCTAGCAGCGAAATCAAACGCGACGAAAAAGGGTCGGGACGCGACACAAACATTACAAACGCCTTATACAAATACGGAACTCACATCCCTTATCGAACAGGCGAAAGGTTAAGGTCTGCCTAACGCATGGCACGAATTGGATCAGGTCACTGAAGCCGTCCCAGCTTCGTTCTTAGGTCCCGGTCACGAAACACCCCCTCAAGGCTCACAAAACCTCACGATCATTGTCTCCTTATCACAGACTTGGACACACCCCATCACGCCCGTGTTATTACGATACCTATCGTTTTACGGGCGACGATCATATCGCCTGAAATTCACCCCCATACACCCTGTAAAATCGTTTGCCATTCGCACACATCTCACGCGTCTGTGATCCCAAAAAGAGCGAATATCGTCCATAAAACATTGATTTTTCGGGATTCAGCACGCCATCTCATTTCATAAGTAGACGTGTCGGCCAGGGACTTGATCACGCAATCTTCGCGTTTTCTTGAATACGTAACACTGCGTTTCGTATTTACTTTTTCCGCTTCGAAGATTAGTTTTTGCTCATCGGCAGCGAGCAATATCGCAACCGACGAACTACCAAAACTGGAACACCTAACCATCAGATCATCGCCCTTCAGTCAGAAGAGCAAAAACATAAAATCAAGGAGAATTATCATGAGCACGTTTTTCAAAGCAGCAGTTGTCGCAATCGCACTCGGCGCTGGCGCCGTATCAGCTCAAGCTGGCGCTGGTTACAACGACCTCATCAGCTCAGGTCAAGTTGTGCACCCGAACGGAACCGCTGGTTCTAAATAACCAGAGGCCAATGGCCACTGGAAATATCAAAGACCCCTGACTACCGGTCTTCGCGACCAGCGCTGAAATACCTTGATTTGCGCTGGTCAAATAAATCCGGTTGGTGGTCTGGTGGGGGCTCAGCAAGCATTTGCTGGGCCCTTTTTTATGTCGAAGTTCAGCGACCCAAAGACGTTTCGTCGATAAAGTCCTATCGAGCAAAAAGTCTCGTCGCCTCACAAATCATGCGGTCCAGTTGAGGGCTGTAACGGAAAGAAGGCTCCGCCGCTTGTGACACCCAAAACCTGCGCGCCATCGATGGTCCGCGTTTCTGCCAGTGCAACGAGGTCGTAAAGCAGAGCCCTACTCACACGAGCTTTCAACCGACCGCGAACCAAAAGGTATGGTTTCAGTCCATCGTCGGGTGGCACCAAAACAAAACTCAGAGGATGCGCCTTGCTGCATTGCACAATATCATCAACGTTGGTTCGAAATGAAAGCGTTTGGTCTTCCCCCTCACCGGCCACCTGCATTTCGACGGCCACAAATGGCGCATCCTCAATCGACACATCGACCTTTTCAACAGGTGTCACGAGATAATGGCGACCATTTTTTTCGCATATCAAAACCCTTGAGAACAGGCGCACCATAGCGGGGCGTTTGATTTCACTGTCACCATACAGCCAACGGCCGTCTGCCCTAATTTTCAACCCGATATCGCCGCAATAGGCAGGATTCCACGTTTCAACGGGTGGCAACGGGGACTTGGCCGCAGCAGCCAGCAACTGCGATAGACCGCTAATTTCCAGACGCTCACCATGCGTATTTTCGTCCGGCTTCGTCATTCATTCCCCCAATCTTTTCCAATTGAGCCGCTTAAAATCGTCTTTCTTACTTATACTTCACTTGACCTACTGCCAGCATAATCGGAACGTCCTGACCTAATTGGGCCAGTGCGCCCAAAAAAGTTTCAATTTTTTGGCTTCAAAGAAAAAAAAGCGGCAGACGGCATTACAATGACAACTTTGACCCAGACAGACGAAGATATTGTGCCTCGGTTGGATGAGGCGGCAAAGAAGATGCAAGCAGCCCACGAAGCGGCAGCGAAAGTCATCTTCGGCCAGGACCAGGTTATCGAGCAATCGATGATCACCATCCTTTCTGGTGGTCATGCCATTCTTGTCGGTATGCCAGGCCTTGCAAAAACATTGCTCGTAGACACTCTTGGTCGTGTTCTAGGGTTGGATGCCAAACGCGTCCAGTTTACGCCCGACCTGATGCCGACCGACATTATCGGCTCCGAAGTCCTGGAAGATAACCCGGGTGAAAAACGCGCGTTTCGTTTCATCAAAGGCCCGATCTTCACCCAACTTTTAATGGCTGACGAGATCAACCGAGCAAGCCCAAAAACACAATCGGCACTTCTTGAAGCGATGCAGGAACATCAAGTTTCCGTTGCTGGCAAGACTTACGACACCCCAGAACCCTTCCACGTGCTCGCGACGCAAAACCCAGTTGAACAAGAGGGCACATATCCACTCCCAGAGGCCCAGCTCGACCGGTTCTTGCTACAAATTGATGTCAACTACCCTGACCTTGCTGCTGAACGGCGCATGATTTATGCGACGACAGGCACGGAAAAAGCCGACCTCTCCGCAATTCTAAGTGCGTCTGAGATTATTGAAATTCAGCGCCTTGTTCGCCAAATTCCTGTACCTGACAAAGTTGTCGAGGTGATCTTGGGGCTTGTGCGCTCTGCACGTCCAAATTCAGGTGGCAGTGAAGAAACCGACCGCTACCTTGCTTGGGGGCCAAGTCCACGCGCCAGCCAGGCGATGATGTTGGCTGTACGCGCCAGAGCGTTGATCGATGGTCGGTTGGCCCCATCTGTAGATGATGTCGTCGCCTTAGCTGAGCCAATCCTTAAGCATCGCATGGCACTTTCGTTCTCGGCTCGTGCAGAAGGCAAGAATCTCAGCGAAATCATCTCACGGCTTGTGACAGCGGCGGTGTAACCGTATGGCGTTTGCCACACAGAAATCCAAAAAAGGATTGGCTCGCGAAGACCATATTTTTGGTCTCGAGTCCGAAGCCACATCCCTTGCAGACGCCTTGCCCGACCTCTCGGTGGAAGCGATGCGCATTGCCGCAACGGTTGCCCATGGGGTGCACGGTCGCCGCCGCGCAGGGTCTGGAGAAAACTTCTGGCAGTTTCGGCTTTTTCAGGACAGCGATTCATACTCGCAGATTGATTGGCGTCGATCTGCCAGCTCCGATCATCTCTATATTCGCGAACGTGAATGGGAGGCCGCCCACACAGTTTGGTTATGGCCCGACATTTCCTCGTCAATGGCATTTAAAAGTCATTTATCGAATACAACCAAGCGCGATCGCGCAGTTGTATTGATGTTGGCAACGGCCGAGTTGCTGGCCAAGAGTGGTGAACGCGTGGCTTTGATCGGGCGTACAAACCCCACCGCAAGCCGCCGTGCGGCTGCAAAGCTTTCCGAAATTCTGGCCGCAGAAGCCAAAGCCGGAACCGCCACAACAGGAATGCCTCCGCCGATCGCCCTGCCACGTTATTCCGGCACTGTTATGTTTAGTGACTTTCTCGAACCAATCGACGCTCTCACCGAGCGGATCACACAAATTGCAGCAAACACTGTTTCTGGCCACCTCGTGCAGGTGTTAGATCCAGCAGAAGAAACATTACCCTACGAAGGACGCACAGAATTTTTAGGCCCAGACGGCAACACACGTTGGATTGCCGATCGCGCTGAAAGTTTACGCGACACGTACACAACAAGGCTCGAAAACCATCGTGAGGCCTTACGTGAGATGGCTCATCGTATGGGATGGTCGTTCATGGTCCATCACACCGACCGCCCCGCTTCCGAACCGCTTTTAAATTTGATCACGCGCCTTCAAGCTCCAGCAACGCTCGGAGGTGAGTAATGAATTTTGGCGCTTTGGCATTTCTCAATCCGATGCTGCTCACAGCTCTGTTGGCTTTGCCCATCTTGTATTGGCTGTTGCGCACCGTTCCACCGACGCCGCGCCAAATCGTGTTTCCGCCAACACGCATTCTTGTCGGCATTGAGAACAAAGAAAAAATGCCAGCAAAATCACCCTGGTGGCTCACACTTTTGCGCTTGCTGGCCGCCGCATTGGTCATCTTTGCGCTTGCAAATCCATTGTTGAACCCGACACGCCAACAGGCTCTGAGCGGCACAGGTCCAGTTGTCCTGGTGGTCGATAATGGTTGGGCGTCGGCGGCGCACTGGCAAGATCGTTTGGCCATGATGGATCGCATCATTTCCAACGCTGAAACCAGCAACAAGGCTGTTATGGTCGTACCGACAGCCTTTGCAACCAACAAAGAAACGACGAAAATTGAGGCGCCTTCTGAAGCCCGCACAACGGCTGCAGGACTAATGCCACAACCCTTTGCCCCGGATCAGGCCGCAGCATTGGTCGCGATCAAAACGGCGATCGAGGAAACAAACACATCGAAGGAAGACGCAAATGTGGTGTGGCTGACAGATGGGCTGTTGCATAAAAATGGAATGTCTTTTGCCAAAAGCTTGTCAGAACTTTCCAACAAAGGAACGTTCTCTGTCATTGAAGCTAACAAGAATGAAACCGCGATTGGGGTTCATGCCGGCCTTGGCAGTGAAGGCAAGTTGATCGCAACGGTCATTCGCTCATCAGCCGGTGGTCCACGCCGTGGCACACTTCACGCTTATTCCGCACGCAATGAACGCCTCGGCGAAGTCGACTATCAACTCGGTGCAGGATCATCCGCCGTTCAAGTGGCCTTTGACTTGCCGTTGGAACTGCGCAACCAAGTCACGCGTGTCACCATCGCAGGCGAGACATCCTCGGGCGCAGTTGCACTTTTAGATTCGCGTTCTCAACGCCAAAGGGTGGCTTTGCTATCAGGTGAATCGTTAGAGCAAGCCCAGCCCCTCCTCGGTCCCCTCTACTACATCGACAAAGCCCTCGCGCCCTTCTCTGAGATCATCAAACCCAAAGACGCCAACTTGACAGCCGGGATCAACCGAGCGCTGGAGCAAAACGCAACCGTTATTGTATTGGCCGACATCGGGCGCCTCAACGGGCGCATAAATGAGCGCGTTAGAAAGTGGGTGAGACGTGGTGGCATTCTGGTTCGCTTCGCGGGTGCACGTTTGGAAAAGGGTGGCGATTCATTGTTACCGGTGTCGCTTCGTGAGGGCGGGCGAACATTGGGCGGTGCTCTGTCTTGGTCAACGCCTCAGCAGCTTGCCGCATTCGATGACAAAAGTGCGTTCGTCGGTCTTGATATCCCAGCCGACGTCTTAGTCAATCGCCAAGTTCTCGCCGACCCGACGCAAATATCTGATAGCACTCAGGTCTGGGCACGCCTCAAAGACGGCACACCTCTTGTTACGGCTGAAAACCGCGGCGACGGGCGTGTCATCCTGTTCCACGTCACGGCAAATTCTGATTGGTCCTCGCTACCGATATCAGGCTTGTTTGTCGACATGTTGCGCCGGATCACTGCGATGGGAGGTGTCATTAACCCCGCTGCTTTATCAACTGGTGAAGCCGGAGATACAGTTGCAGCAGCAGACGACAGTTTAAATTCTGATGCATCAAATGAAACGGTGCTGGCGCCGCAACAAACTCTTGATGGGTTTGGCGTTATGCAAACACCACCGCCAACCGCCCAACCATTGGCGCTCAGTGAATTTGCAAAGGCGGAACCAAATCGCGACCACCCACCTGGATACTATGGTTTCGGTGCCAAACCGCGCGCGCTTAATGTTTTAGGCCCAGAAAGCAAACTCAATCCGTTGCCAGCATTGCCGTCGAATGCCAATCGTTTGCAATATAAGAGTGATACCGCAACACGTTTGAAGCCATGGCTATTGGCGTTGGCATTTGCATTCATTTTGTTAGACATGATCGCTGTTTTGATCCTTCAAGCCGGAGGCCTTGCCGCCGCTATGTCACGACTAACAAGATCGCATCAAACGGCCTCGTTTGTTGCAGCGCTGACAACTTTTGGTCTTAGCGCGGTTGTTTTATTCGCCTCTTTGCCCGCATACGCGCAAAACCAGAATGGAACGGCCAATGCACCTGAATTCAATCTCGACCTCGCCATACAGGCCAGCGAAAAGGTAACATTTGGCTATGTCCTAACAGGCGACTTGAAAACCGACGATGCAAGTCGCATCGGTCTTAAAGGTTTGGGAACCGTTCTCAATATCCGCACAGCCGTGTCACCCGGCGCACCGGTCGGTGTCGACATTACACGTGACGAGATCGCTTTTTACCCAATCCTTTACTGGCCAATTTTAAAGGATGCTCAAGCCCTACCAGATGCCGTCCTCGCTAAAATTGACGCTTATATGAAACGTGGCGGCATGATCATTTTCGACACGCGCGACTACGGCCAGGGATTGCCAACGGGGGTTGCAATTGAAGGCAGTGGGTCATCAGCGCTGCGCCGCTTGTTAGGCCGCCTCGACATTCCGCGCCTTGAACCTGTGCCTCAGGGCCACGTTCTAACCAAATCCTTTTACTTGCTGCGCACTTTCCCAGGACGTTGGGATGGTGGCCAATTGTGGGCAGAAGCCACCACCACCCAATCGCAGGACGGTGGCGACGCCAACAGCCGTCAAGCACGCCGCGCCGATGGTGTCACGTCGATCCTGATAACGTCGAACGATTTTGCGTCGGCTTGGGCCCTTGATAACCGAGGTCGTCCACTCTACCCAACGATACCAGGCGGTGAACCACAGCGGGAAATGGCGTTTCGCACGGGCATCAATATCGTAATGCACGCCCTTACCGGAAACTACAAAGCTGATCAGGTCCACGTCCCGGCGCTGCTCGATCGCTTTGGTCAATAAGGGAGGCGGTTTCATGAATTGGTCTATTGATTTTGCTCCGCTTTTTCCCACGTTACCGCTGTTCGTCGCTGGCGCATTGGCCCTCGCCCTTGTCGGCTTGCTGTTTTGGCGGCGCACGCGTGGTGCCTGGTTGCGCGCGCTTGCTGTCGGGTCTTTGTTACTGGCGCTTTTCAACCCAATTCTCAAACAAGAAGAGCGCGATACGCTTGCCAACGTTGCCATTGTATTGATCGACGAAAGCACCTCCCAAGCATTGGCCAAGCGCCCGGAACAAACCAAGGCTATTCGTGACCGTCTTGAAGACAAACTTGCCAGTGTGAAAAACCTAGAGGTCAAATGGGTCACTGCTGGCCGTCCGACCGCGACCAAGGCAACGGGAACACAACTTTTTAGCGCACTCAATCGCGCTCTGGCCAACACACCACCTGATCGAATCGCTGGTGTGATCATGATCACCGATGGTCAGGTGCACGACATTCCAAAGACGGCCAAGGGATTGGGCTTTAATGCCCCCGTGCACACGCTATTGACTGGCGCACCCAATGAATTTGACCGACGCATTGAGCTCATCAAAGCTCCACGCTTTGGTATCGTTGGGCAAGAACGCCAAATTGAAATCAAAGTACGCGAATCTGGTCGCAAGGTTGCTGACGGTGGTCTCGTGACGCTAAACGTTCGTCGTGAAGGCCAGCCAGATGAACAATTACAGGCTCAGATCAACGATACCGTTCGAATTGATATGCCGTTCCCTCACTCCGGCACCAACATCGTTGAAATCGAACTTGATACCGCCGACGGCGAACTCACACCGGCCAACAACAGAGTGGTCGTCGCCGCTGAAGGTGTCAGAGAAAATTTGCGCGTTCTTTTGGTGTCGGGCAAACCGCACGCTGGTGAACGAACTTGGCGCAACCTGCTCAAATCAGATGCCGCAGTTGATCTCGTACACTTTACAATTTTACGCCCACCGGAAAAGCAGGACGGCACACCGCTCAATCAATTGTCGTTGATCGCATTCCCAACACGCGAACTTTTCTCCAGACGCATTCAAGACTTCGACCTTATTATCTTTGACCGCTATGAGGTGCGAGGCATTCTGCAATCGTTATATTACGATAACATCTCAAGATATGTTGAAAACCACGGTGGCGCCGTTTTGGTGGCCGCTGGAGAAGACTACGCCAAACGCAGAAGCATCTTTCGTACGCCACTCGGCAGTATCTTGCCAGGTGTACCAACGGGCAACGTCAGTCTCGCGCCGTTCAAACCAGCAATCAGCGAAGATGGTCAAAAACACCCTGTGACACGCGGGCTGCCGGGTGCAGCGGGCGGCACAAATAATGAACCCACTTGGGGCCGCTGGTTCCGTCAAATCGATGTCAATATGCGCAGCGGACGCTCATTGATGGACGGTCCAGGAGACAAACCTCTTTTGATCCTGGATCGCAAAGGCAAGGGGCGCGTTGCACTCATGGCCTCCGATCATGCCTGGCTGTGGGCGCGGGGTTACGACGGCGGCGGACCTCACACCGATTTGCTGCGCCGGCTCGCACATTGGCTGATGAAAGAGCCTGATCTTGAAGAAGAGCGCCTCATCGCTTCTGCACAAGGTCTTAATCTTACAATCGAACGCCGCTCGATGGAAAAACAGGTCGCACCCGTCACGCTCAAAGGACCAGGTGGTGAAGAGCAACAAGTCACTCTGGAACCGGTTGGTGTTGACACCGGTCGCTGGAGTGCGACGCTGAAAGTCAAAATTCCGGGTCTCTACAAAGCCCAGTCGAAAAGCAACGATACGACGCTGACAACCGTTGCCCATGCCGGCGCAAAAGACCCGCGCGAAATGAGTGAGGTCACGTCAACACCTGACAAAATGGAAACGCTTGCACGACAAACCGGCGGTGGAAATTTCCGCACGCGTCAAACACCGGCAAAAACCGACAGTGAAGCCGTTGATGTTACAGTGCCGCGTGTTTCAATGTTGTCGAGCGCCAAGGTCTTGGCTGGCAGCGGGTGGTTGGGACTTCGCGACCGTGAAGCCTTTCTCACAAAAGGTGTAAAACTCACACCGCTTTACAATGGCTTCTTAGCACTGGCCGCCTTACTTGCCTTGTTGTCATTGGCTTGGTGGCGCGAGGGAAGATAGGGCATTTCAACGTCTTAAGCTTTCATTCGCTTGCGATCCCAGAAGAGATGTAGATGCAGCAATAGCTCGAAGCATTGATTCATCCCCCGCAAAAATTTGCCCGACATTCCCGGTCGACCTCGACTCACTTAGTTTGAACGCCAACTCCACGTGAGACCTGCATTCAAGCTTTGTGAGAACATCCCATGAGCCTGCTATTCCGCCTTGTCTACGCGACGCACGCCAACGGCACACACCACAAGCTGGCCCTTGACGCTTTGCACACGTTGACTGGTGACAACAGTGAAGCCTGGCGCAAGGTCTTTTTGAAGCACGCTGAACTGTTCTTAGAGGGCTCAAAGGCACCTGACAAAGAGTTTAAGGACTTTCGAAATCACGTCTTGCATGTCAGCGATGATTTCTGGGGTGGCGCACCTGACAAAGTCGTCAATTGGTATGCCCACACCGTTGCAGCTTTGAAGGCTGAAAATTGGAGCGAGGCCGTCTACGCCGCAGGTGTTTTGAGCCACTACTACACCGATCCCATCCACCCCTTCCACACCGCTCAATCAGAAGCCGAAACCAGTATGCACCGCGCCGTCGAATGGAGCATCAACAAGTCTTACAATGAGCTTCGCGCAGAGGGTTTAAAGAGATATCCAAACCTCGATGTCCCAGTGCCAACGGGTGAAAATTGGCTCGCCGACATGGCTTGTGACGGCGCTGAAACATCACACGCCTATTATGAAAAACTCATCGCACACTACAATTTGACGGTCGGTGTTTCAGATCCAAAGGCTGGCCTCGACCCCACCGCCCGACGCATCATCTCAGAATTGTTGTTGTATGCCGCAGTTGGCTTTGGACGCATTCTTGAACGCGCAATCGAAGAATCCGGCGTTGAACCCCCTACCGTTACGTTGACCGCAGAAACATTCTTGGCAACGTTACGAATCCCGATGCGTTGGGTGCAAAAGAAAATGGACAACGCTGAAGACAAGGCGATTGTACAAGCGATGTGGGACGAGTTGCAGGCCACGGGAACCGTCGACAAAACCTTGCCGGAAGACGACCGGATGGTCCGCGACCTCCATCGCAAAGAAATTTTAGAGCCAAGGCGCCAACGCCGGCAACAAGCCCGCGCCAACCGCGTCAGCCGCACCTCAAAGCCTGACACGACGCCACCAAAGCTGCCAAAAGCTCACGCAACGCCGACACCGGTTACGTTGTCAGAAAGTATGCCAGCCGAGCTCAATGCGTCTTTACCTGATCAAAACGTAGCGCCACGAACCGAGGTGCCAACCTCCCAGCGCGGTCTGACAACCTTAGCCGACCGGCCGCCAGCAACTGTTGAGCAATCGTTGGCTTCTAGCCCTCAGATACAAACACCGCCAACGCCACCACCGCAGCCGATCGTGTCGCAACTGCACACCCTCGACAACCTACAAACGAATAACGACCGCAAAGCACGATACTATCTGAAGGCCTCCGATCCCGTCGAAGATGGCCCCTCGATCGGACCCAAAACAGCCAAACGCTTGGCCACAGCGAACATCGAAACCGTGCAAGACTTGTTTGATTGCAATCCCGAGGCGGTCGCAATCGCACTTGGCCAACGCCATATCACACCGTCTGTTATTCGCGACTGGCAGGACCAGGCAGAGTTGGTCATCAATGTCCCAGAATTGCGCGGCGGGCATGCCCAGTTGTTGGTCGGGTCGGGCTATCGCGATATCGACCAGCTCGCTGCAGCAGAACCAACGAAGCTGTCTACCGATGTTTTAAAGTTCGTGATGACGTCGCAAGGCGAGCGCATTCTGCGGGATGGCAACCCACCAGATCTTGAGAAAATTACCGCCTGGATTAACAACGCCCAGCGCGCACTGGCGGCATAAATCACAAAACAGTTCAGCTTCACTCAGCGGCTTCCAAATCGAATTGCAATCTCGCTAAGCGACCATATAAGCCATCTGCTGTTGCCAGCGTCGCATGTGTGCCCTGTTCAACAATGCGTCCGTTGTCCAAAACCAAAATGCGGTCAGCATTCTGTACAGTTGCCAACCGGTGCGCAATCACCAGCGTCGTGCGGCCTGCCATGACTTTTTCAAGCGCCGCCTGTACCGCATTTTCGTTTTCAGCATCCAGCGCACTGGTCGCCTCATCAAGCAATAAGATCGGCGCATCTTTCAAAATGGCACGCGCGATTGCCAATCGTTGGCGCTGGCCTCCCGACAACGTCACACCGCGTTCGCCCAATCGCGTTTCGTAACCATTGGGCAGATCTTTGATAAACGCATCGGCTTGGGCTGCCACAGCGGCTGCCTTCACATCCTCAACACGCGCCTGAGGTGATCCATAGCGAATATTTTCAATAACACTGTCAGCAAACAGGGCGACGTCCTGAGGCACTATCGAAATACTTTTGCGCAGCTCCAAAAGGTCTGCCTTTGACACATCAACATCGCCGACACGAACATGTCCCGATGACGGGTCGTAAAAGCGCAATAAGAGATTAAACAACGTCGACTTGCCAGCCCCTGATGGTCCAACGACAGCGACTGTTTCTCCCGGCTTTATGTCAAACGTGACATTGTCTAATGCCAATTCATCAGGCCGTGTTGGATAGCAGAATGAAACGTTTTCAAATGCGATTTTGCCATGACCTGCACGGCCAAATGCAATCGGCTTTTGCGGTGACTTGATCTCTGGCACGACCTCTAATAATTCCGCCATGCGCTCGGCAGCACCTGCGGCTTGGTTTAACTCGCCGTAGACTTCCGACAATTCCGCCATCGCACCGCCTGCAAACAAAGCGTACAAAACGAATTGTCCCAGCCGACCACCCGTCATTTCTCCTGAGACAACAGAGGCCGCGCCAAACCACAACACCCCAACGATGCTGACCGTGACGAGAAACATAGTCAATGCCGTCAGTCCTGCCCTGGCAAACAGACGCGACCTGGCCGCTTCAAACGAGCTTTCAACAGAGCTTGCAAATCTTTTCGTTACAGAATTTTCGTGCGCGAATGCCTGCATTGTCCGCACTGCAGCGAGGTTTTCAGCCGCATAGGCCGAAGATGACGCCAGCTCATCTTGCGCGATGCGCGATTTACGGCTCACAACACGACCATAAGCCATCAAAGGAAATACGATTGCCGGAATTGCAACCAACAGTAAGACCGACAATTTTGCGCTGGTGATAAACATCATCACCAGCGCACCGATCAACATGATAGTGTTGCGCAAAACCTGACTTAACGCCATGCCCGACGCGGCTTTGATTTGAGTTGTATCGGCGGTCAACCGGCTCATCAATTCGCCTGACTGCGACTTTTCAAAAAAGGCCGGTTCAAGCGTGGTCAAGTGAGCGAATACTTTTGCGCGCAGATCGCTGACCACCCGCTCTCCAAGCCAGTTGACGCAAAAAGACCGCGATGCACTGGCGACTGCGAGAACACAACCGAGAACAATCAGCATGCCGAAATATTGATTGATCAATTGACCATCGGGCGCTGTGAACCCGAAATCGATCATCCGGCGCACGGCCATTGGCACCGCAAGCATCGTCAGAGCGGAGACGACAAGAGCGATGGCCGCCACAATCAGCATGCCTTTGTATTTTAAAATGAGTGGCTTAAGAGCCAAAAGCGGCTTCAAAGAGCGGCGCTTTTTTGAGTTTTCGTGCACGTTGCCTATTTCACTTTCAGCACCATTTTTTGCGCGTGATCGCCGGCTCACAGTTTTTTCCCTTTAATCGTCATCTCGTCAATTTGGCCCAAACCTGGGATCTGTCCCTTGGGTATGAAACTAGCTTTTCTCAGGCTGTTGTTAAGTCTCTTTGCAAGGGCGATACGCCACAGGCCCTCAACTCCGGGATCATTGCTCTATAAACCCCTGATAAACGAGCAAATCTTAGACATCAGACGACGATTTTACGGCCAATCCCAATTCGCGGCAAAAAACAGCATCAAATTCCAGCAAAAAAGGGCGCTAAAGGAGTTGTGTCCCGGCTCTGTCTCGACTATAGCTCGCGGCAACAAAGTCCCGAACTGCCAATTTTGCCCAGGCGCTTGCCAATTTGAGCGCCCACCCGCGCTATCCAGGCAGCATGTAAAAGCCTCGGTTCAACTGACAAGCCCAGCAACGGAAGCTGACAAAATGAAAAAAGATCCAAACGTCCACCCGGACTACCACAAAGTAACGGTCGTCATGACCGATGGTACGAAATTCGAAACCTATTCGACGTACGGTAGCGAAGGTGACACAATCACGCTCGACATCGATCCAACGTCTCACCCTGCATGGACGGGTGGTGATGCGAAGTTGACAGACCGCGGTGGCCGCTTGTCACGCTTCAACAAAAAATTCGAAGGCATGTTCTAAAGCTTTAGACACAGCTGTTGCGATTTGCCCGCCCGCGTCAAAGGGCCTAGAGGTTCGCAAAACAAATTAGCCCGGCTTAAAGCCGGGCTTTTTTTCTGCACCATCGGTGTTTCCAAGACGCGTTTAAACAAAAAAACCACCGGTGGGCGGTGCTCCCAGCCGGTGACTTGTCAAATTCTGTAACGGTGAAACCCAGTCTAAGACATCAGTTCGACGCTTTGGAGTTAAACGCCTGATTGAGCAGCGAGAGCTGATTTGCAACCGGGTTAAGGTTCGACGCTGCTTCCACCTTCGCCATTTGCTCGGATGGAGAATACGTCATTGCCCGGTCGAGCTGAACAATACGATCATGCAAGGCAAAACTTGCAACGATGAGATCGCGCAGCCCTTCAGGCAGATCTTCGAAATTGCGAATATGCGAAGGTCGTCCCAACGCTTTGAGTTTCACACGTTGCCGTTTGCGACGTGCTTCCTCCATCGTGATCTCGCCTTCCTTCAAACCACGGCGAATGAGCAACCATGACGCCAAGTCAAGAAGACGTGTCGTCAAGCGCATACTTTCAGTGGCATAAAGAACGCTGGCAGCTGCCTCTAGCTTTTTCGCTTCGGCGCGACCCTCTCGATCAAGGTAAGTGGCTG
Source organism: Hyphomicrobiaceae bacterium (assembly GCA_050633705.1). Lineage (GTDB taxonomy): Bacteria > Pseudomonadota > Alphaproteobacteria > Rhizobiales > Hyphomicrobiaceae > JAJFHI01. The sequence goes on from JBOEGZ010000006.1 coordinate 98,600, forward strand.
TATTCTCGACAAGGGCCATACCCTCACGGAAAACCACATCGAATTGTTCGGAAGCTTGGAAGTGCTCCCCAAACGACACTGTTGTGCCTTTATCTTCAATTGCCCCCAGGGCGACAGTATTGTTGGTCATGACTCACTACTACACAAACTGAAACACATTACTCACCATGTATACGATCTTACGATACGAGGCTATAGTTAACAAGATTGCCTAAAACGGGGCAGTATTAAATTCCCTGTGGATTATGCAAAAAAAGAGCCGCTTTAATCAGCGGCTCAGAAGTTAACAGGGAGGCGTTAAACAGAGTGGTTTTGGGCCACTCCAGGGTCCAGATAATCTGGATGTCTTAAGTATGGACCAAAGATAGATAATAAAGCCTTAAGCACGTCCCAAATTGTTGAGCGGCGATGTTCATATTTGGGGCAACGGAATGCGTTGCACGCACACCAAAAATATTTTCACGCATTTGCGCATTCCGCTTGCAGACTACGCAAACAACCGAGAGCGAATTGTCCCAACACGTTACAAAGAGTTACCTCAGGTTCAGGATCAAATACCGAGATCACGTTCTGGGCGAACCAGATCTAAATTCACCATGACGCTCTCATGCTCTTATTCGTTGCCTTCGCTGAAAAAAAGCATTCAATAAAGCGCGACGGAGGCCGCCAGAATATTCTTTTAGCGTCACTGCCGCCGCGTTGAATGAATAACAAGGCTTAGATCGAATTATTTGAAAAGCGCGGCTGCCGCGGAGTTGTGCTCGCGTTTTTTTTCGACTTCCGCCTCGACACGCTCAATCTCTTGCCTCAGAGCCGCTACACGAGCTTCAAGCTCTGCGATTGCCAATTCCGACAAATCATCACCGATAACAATCTGACCGGACTTCGCCCATAGCGGTTCATCTGCTTCCATAACCCTTACCTCCGGCTATCATCTCAAAGCCAATTTGCCATGACCAACACCTTCGCTCAAGACAACTCATCCCACCCAAGCAAGCCCATCAAAGCAACGCTTGTCATCGCGCCGTTGCTCAGGCATCAGTCTTGTTATTGGCGTTCGACGGTAGCACAATAGTGAAAAAGGTTTAGACATGAGCGATCTTCCAAAAACAATGGCAGCGATTGAAATCCAAGGCCAGGGTGGTCCCGAAGTCTTGCACGCCCAGACCATTCCAACACCCAAGCCTGATAAGGGCCACGTTGTCATCAAAGTCAGTGCTGCTGGAATTAACCGTCCCGACATTATGCAACGCTGTGGCACTTATCCTGCACCAAAAGGTCACTCTACAACACCAGGCCTTGAAATCTCCGGAACAATCGCAGCGGTTGGCGATGGCGCATCGCGCTTTAAAATCGACGATCGCGTCATGGCGTTGGTCAATGGCGGGGGCTATGCCGAGTATTGCATCGCAGACGAAACTTCGTGCCTGCCGGTGCCAAGCAATCTCTCCATGATCGAAGCCGCCGGTATTCCCGAAACCTTCTTCACCGTATGGCACAATGTTTTTGAGCGTGGTCAATTACAGGCCAATGAATGGTTTCTTGTTCATGGCGGTACGTCTGGTATTGGCGTTACGGCGATCCAACTTGCCAAGGCCTTTGGCGCGAAAGTATTAGCCACTGCAGGCTCGGCTGAAAAATGTGCAGCCTGTCTTGAACTCGGCGCCGACCGGGCCATCAACTATCACGATGAAGACTTTGTTGCCGTTGTCAAAGACGTGACGGCGAAACGCGGCGTTAATGTCATCCTCGACATGGTCGGCGGCGACTATATTGCGAGAAATATTAAGTGCCTCGCTGACGATGGACGTATGGTCAATATTGCTTATCAAAAAGGATCAAAAGCGGAGATCGACTTTCTGCGTGTGATGTTGAAGCGATTGACCATCACAGGATCGACCTTGCGCATTCGTAGTCAGCAAGTGAAAGCTGGCATTGCCCGCGCATTGGAAGAGTACGCCTCACCTCTTTTGACGAATGGACGTGTCAAAGTCGTGGTCGATTCCACTTATTCTTTGGCAGATGTGCAAAAGGCCCACGCCCGAATGGATGCAGGCCAACACATTGGCAAGATCATTCTAAAGGTCAGCTAAGCAGGCGATGAGACCACAAATGGCCTCAGAAAAACTGCCTAGCAAATACCGCTCTATAAATGCGCCAGGAACCAGTCGCGTGCTTCCCCGCTGGATTGCTCAAAGCCTGCGATGTAGGCATCAAAGTGGCCAGCATCCATCGTCACAAGCTTCTTAGGATGTAGCGCGCGCTCGTAGGCCTCTAACGTCTGATCAGAAACAGTTAGGTGATCACCGAGGGCTACGACCATCAACAATGGCGTCGGACTAATGTGGGAAATATGCGCGCCTGGCTCATAGCCCAAAAACAATTCAATCGAACGCAATGTCACTTCATTCTTCCAGGACGGAGCGCGCAATTTGTGTGTTTCGGTAAACCATGTCCACGAGTCTGGTGTCGGCAACGCCGCTGGACCGGCTGGATCTTCGCTCACAACCGGCATCATTGCAGGCGCCTCACCCGCATACCGCTTGGCACGATCTTCTGCGCACATAGCGTTGATAGGCCCAATGACATCCGCACGGATCAAGCGACGTGCACAGCGATGTCCGCTAATCAATGGTACCTGCGATACGACACACTTCACGCGTCGATCAATTGCGCCGACCACCAGCACGTGCCCACCGCTATAGCTCGACCCCCAAATTCCAATCCGGTCTGGATTTGTATCTGGTAATGTTTGAGCAAACGAAATCGCATCGCGATAATCGTTGACCTGCTGATGCGGGTCAATTTCCTGACGCGGCTCACCATCACTTGCGCCGAAATTGCGGTTGTCGAATACAATGGCCGCCATTCCAGCCGCGGCAAAGACCTCGGCAAACTTATCAAGATACATTTCTTTCACTGCAGAATAGCCATGCGCCATGACGATTGTCGCAAACGGGCCCTGTCCAGTGTCAGGCTTATAATGCCAACCGCGCAAAATCGTTCCATCTTCAGCTTTGAATTCAATATCGCTTCGCATGTTGTCCTCTTGCAAAAAAACGCGGTGTCTGACGCATCTCAGGCAATCGCTCATGGCAGTACAATCGTATCGATATCGCAACGCGGCTCAGACTAGACCACGCGACCCGAACTTGGAAAAGATTCTTTTCATGCTGCAGGGCACAATCATGACAGGCTTACCAGCGTAAACCTGTCATGGCCGCCGAAGGGGCAAAATCAAAGTCACCAAACAAACGTTGCAGCTCTTTTGCGTCGAGGTTTAAAGGATCGTCAGCATGAATTGCGCTAGCGATATAAACAGACCTGATCCCCGCATTCGCCGCGCCTTTTATGTCCGTCAATACACCATCACCAATCGCAACAACACGATCCAAATCAACGTCCACTCCGCGCAACTGTTTGATGACCTCAAATGCGCGCTGATAAATTGGAAAATAGGGCTTGCCAGCATACGTGACCTTACCGCCCAGCTTCTCATATTCCGCAGCAATTGCCCCTGCGCAGTAAATGATCTTGCCACCACGCTCAACGCGCAGATCTGGATTTGCACAAACCATCGCCAACTTGGCGCTATTCAACTTCTCTAATGGCTGAATGTACATTTGCGGCGTTTCAATCGTATCATCGAACAAGCCAGAGCATACAATCGCCTCGGCCCTACCAGGCGCCACCCGTGTTACGCCAAGGCCGTCCATTAACGGAACATCCCGCTCCGGTCCAATATGATAAATTGGGATCTCACCCAGCTGGGCAATGAGGCCACGCGCGGCATCACCTGAAGTTACGATCGCATCCCACGCATCACGTGAGACACCAATTTTGTCCAACGCAATGGCAACGCTGTCACCCGGGCGTGGCGCATTCGACAGCAAAACAACTGTCCCCCCAGAACCGCGAAATTCCTGACATGCCCCAACTGCTCCAGCAAATGGCGCGACACCATTATGCATCACGCCCCAGATGTCGACCAACCAGACATCGACGTCTTTGGCAAATGGCGCAATTGAATTTTCGATTGGAATATTTGTGTTCGGCTCTTTCGCATCCATGTCACCCTGACTAGCGGGCAATCGACCCCAGCGCAAGCTGGCTTTGTGGCACACGGCCGTTGGTCACGGCTATCGGCCATCAAACACTTTAACCAAACTCAACTTTGGTCAAAGTCAATCGAACCCAGGTAGGAACTTGGAATGAGAACCCCAACACGTTCGCCTTTTTGTGGGACATAAGCACCAGACATTAAAGCGGCAAGGCCAAGCGCACCCTTGGCATCAGCCGCCAATCTCAAGCGAGACCAAAACGTTTTTTGTGCCCAAACGATATCAGCGTCCGACACCAAAACAGTTTTGGCCACGACGTGCTTCGTCATTTTAAAAACGAGCGGACTAACTGCTCGCGTCATCAACCGACCAACGGTAATACCGCTCGCATTTACTCTACACACGTGCGCCTTTTTGTTGGCAGCAAAAAGTGCTGGCGTGCGTTGAGCTTCAACACCAACCAGCTTTATCCGATTAGGGCCATTGTTGTCCTGGGCCTTGTGCCAAATTTGCCATTTCGCCAACCCCGCCAAAGTTGCCCCCGTTGCCACCGGCACCAACAGCGTATCGATTTGCGCGTTGACCTGACGAAGCTGCGAGCCAAGCTCCAGTCCAAGCGTGGCGAGCGCTTGAAGGGCAATCTGTTGGCGTTCCGGGTCATAGAACGCTGCACCGTAACGACGTGCCCAAATCTTCGCTACGCGGCGTTGTTTCACGTTGGCTCGGTGATCAAACACAAGATCAGGATAGAAACGACGCATATTTGCAACTTGTGAAAAAGGTGTCGTCGTATCGACGTGAATGCGACACACAAGCCCGCGACGACGGGCAACCAGAGCGAGTGCAATCGCATCTTCCGGTTCACATGCCGTTACGACAGTCGTGACATTTGTTGCAAGCGTTTGGCAAAACGCTTCGGCGACGCGCACCTTCACGGAACCTGCATACTGCAGTAACTCTAATTTTAGCGCGATGGATTGAGCCTCAGATCCGAATTCGCGCCCTTGCAACATCACCAACGGTGTTTCACGCACAAACGAGCGCAGGCTTTGCGCCAGCGTGGCAAGACCACCCTCGTTCGTCGCTTTAAGCATGGGGAATGCCTATAAAAGTGAAAATCTTGCACCACTCGAAACCGTAAGTCGGCTCACCTTACCGTGTCGTAACGTGCGGCACTACAGCAACGCTCAAAAGCGGTTTATGGGCAGACTTGGCACCTGCAGCCAGAAATTGCGCAGATGTTGTAAAAATTCAGTTTCAGTGCCACAGGACCGCCGCAGACTCCGTGTTCCAATCCCACCTCGCTCTTTGTGAAATTTTCACAACGCTCAATAAAACGTCGATCTATAACAACTTCGAGGACGCAACAAAGATGTCTCAACTCACCCAACGAGAACGCATTCTTTCGCATGGGCTTGGTGTTGCCAGCGCACAAGGGCTAGATGCCCTCTCGATCGGTGAACTCGCGCGCAAATTGGACGTTGAGCGCAGCGGTCTCACCGTTCACTTTGAAGACAAATCCAGTTTACAGCTCGGCGTCCTGGAACAAGCGGCCGCTATGTTTCAATCAGATGTCGTTGATGTCGCCCAACTCAAGCCGCAAGGTGAAGATCGAATTTATGCCTTGTTTGAACGCTGGATCGCATGGTCGCTGAACCCGCGCCTCAAGGGTGGCTGTCCTTTTGTCCATGCGAGCCACGAAAGCAAATCCCTACCAAGTGACGTGCGCGCGAAACTCCGAGAATTTCTCGACCAATGGAGCGAATTTTTCGCCGAGGCGATCACATTTACCAAACAAAACGGTGCCTTTGCCAAAGATATCGACATCGACCAGTTTATTTTCGAGGCCTACGGCCTCTATCTCAGCCATCACTTCTGGCATTGGTCTATGAAAGACGGAAACGCCAAAGCCCGCACCATGATTTCGTTTGAACGCTTAATGACCAGTGCGAAGGCATAAACGGTTGGCGCACGCGCCAACCTTATTCATTTTGGTCTCTTTTGCACTTTGGCTTCTGGCATGATCTCAAAGTGATTTCAAAGCGCGAGACTTTTCTTCACTGGTCATCCCCCGTCGGCTTGTCCGACGTCGTTGCTGGCCTGTAGTCCGCAGACCACATCGGCATCGTCCCCGTTTGGGTGAAGTTGCGATAGTCAAGGTTGCCACTTTTCATTTCAAATTTGAGCGACTTCGTTTTTGCAGCAAATGGCCCATAACTCCGGCCGGTCTTCGTCGCATTGAGGGTCAGGTGAAATTCATAATTTCCCGCTTCCAAATCCATGATACGAGGGATCGTTTCGTTTTCTCGCGGGAAAAACTGCACGGCATGCGAAACCGACCCGCGCCCGGCGAGAGAAATCGGGGCATAGGCCTGAATGGGCTGAATGCCCCATGGCCCCAGACGCGCCGAATAAAACTTTTTTGTTTTGCGCGTTCTGGGATTCGTCACCTCTAGGTCAATTGACAGTATCGTCCCCGATCGTGCACCGTCGTTCGCCAATGTCAACGGCACAATAAAAACTTCGAAAGGACTGTCGGGGCGGTCGGGGTCGGTATAAGCAATTCTCGGCGGTACATAGATTTCGAGAAGGGGCGCACGCAAAACCGATTCATAAAAGCTATAGCCAGAAAAAAGCAATGCAAAGGCAGACAACAAGGTCGCTGATCGACCGGCGTGGCGGCCTGCTCCACCATGTTGCACTTGATTGAGTGCGTCTTCCTGCGCCTGTTTGGCAACGCGGTTTCGAAACTTCCACATAAAGTTGTTCCCCCCAACCTTCACGCAATGAAATAATTTTCAACGACAAATACCTTAATGCGACAAATCAAATAAAAAACACCAATCACGACATTCTCAGGGCCAATAATAAATTGGCACCAATAAATTGGAAACCGGTCGTCGCTTAAAAATAAAAAAAGCCGCAGACTGTTAATCGTCTGTGGCCGAGATTTTAATTCGAATGCCCAGATTACTAAGCAGTTGGATCGACTTGCATTGGATCGGTCTGATCGAAGCTTCCCAGCTCCTTCACCTTTGCCCACCATTCCTGCATGCCGTCAATACCACCCCATGTTTCTTCCGAATCTGGGTTTCTTCCGAATCTGGGGTTGCCGCCAGGTGCGTCACTTGTGGGAGCAAATAGAGGTCTGCCAGACTTGGTTTGTCACCGGCAATGTAGGTACTGTCGCCTTTAAGTTTCATCATTTCAGTCAGCACCAGCCGCCGCCAGCAATACCGTACCTTCGGCTTTCTTCGTTCTGCCCGCCAATAAATTCAGGAAACAGGTGATAAGCTGCAACAGCGAGCACGAGAGACGACGCGCCATAGTTACCAGCAAACGCAATGCCTGTATCCATCCGCGCCTTTTCTTTCAGGTCTGTGGGTGTGAACGAGGGACCTTCTGGAAATACAGCATCAACATAGTCAAGGATTGATGCGGTCTCGGCAATCATCATGCCATCATGTTCAAGGACTGGAACTTTGCCAAAAGCATGCCGTGCCAGATGTTCCGGTTCACCTGGACCGCCTTCCGGAACATTGATCTTATTGTGATCGAATTCGACACCTTTTTCGAGCAACAGCATGCCGACGGAGCGAACAAATGGGCTGCCGAAAAAGCCGTGAAGAATTGGTTTAGACATAAAGGTCGCCTTCAATTGCACTATTTCTGGGGATTGTAGAAAGTTTTGTGGCCCCTCTCGAAATGAGAAGGCGCGCCCATAGATACTGATTAAATGCAACGGTCCACTTAAATGCAACGGCCAACACATGCGCCCCTGGGGCAACCTATAAACGAACAAACCAGCACTCTTAACTGACATCAGCCCTTGCAATTCGTCCAGCAAATGCGCACATTATAGTTCTTAACCCGAGGGGCGCTGGCGGCAGCTAGCTGAGATCATGCTTTGCCTGCGTGAGCACCCTTAGAACCTGCTCCGGATTATGCCGGCGAAGGGACGGAAGCTGATATGGAAACTTCAGAATACATTGCATCGCTGATCGGACCTGTATTGATCGCAACCTCGCTTTCGATGCTGTTGAACCGCGGCCATTTTGAGAAAATCGCCAACGAAGTCGCGACCAGCCCGGCGCTGATTTATATCGCCGGCATCTCTGCTCTGGTCATTGGCTTGGCGATTGTGCGGTCTCATAATATCTGGGTTTGGGATTGGCCGGTTTTCACCACCATGTTTGGCTGGCTGGCAATTGTCGGCGGTCTATTTCGAATTCTGGCCCCAGAGCGTGTGGCACAAATGGCCAAATCAATGGCCGACAACAAAACACCAATAACTGCAGCAGCCATCGTTGCTTTGGCAATAGGCGGCTTGCTCACTGTGTTCGGCTTCAGGCTCATCACCTAAACGTTCATCTGTGAACATCCCCACATATTCAAATCAAGGAAAGCTCCACAACCATGAACAAAGTCACACGCCCGGGTGAGATGACCACACCAGAGGTCACGACAGGACCTATTACAGGCTCGACAAAAGCGTACGATAGCCCCGAAGGCAGAAGTGACATACGCGTTCCGTTTCGCGATATCGCCTTGCAACCGGAAGCCAACGCACCACCATTTCGCGTCTATGATTCCTCAGGCCCCTACACCGATCACAACGCCAACATCGACGTCGAAAAAGGCTTGCCAGAAACACGCCGGGCATGGATCCAAAAGCGCGATGTAGAAACTTATGACGGACGCGAGGTTAAACCTGAAGACAACGGCAATGTGCAAGGTAAAGCGCTTGCGCGAGAATTTCCAAACAAGCGCAAACCGATGCGTGGCTTACCTGGAAAACCCATCACACAATACGAATTCGCCAAGGCTGGGATCATCACTGAAGAAATGATCTTCGTTGCACATCGCGAAAACCTTGGACGCAAAGAACAACTTGCACGCGCTAACGCAGCACTAGCAGATGGCGAGGCCTTTGGCGCCGAGATGCCAGCCCACGTCACACCAGAATTCGTCCGTGATGAAATTGCACGCGGACGGGCCATTATTCCATCCAACATCAACCACACTGAACTTGAACCGATGATCATCGGGCGCAATTTTCTTGTGAAAATTAATGCAAATATCGGCAACTCAGCCGTGACCTCATCTGTCGAGGAAGAGGTTGATAAGATGGTTTGGGCAACCCGTTGGGGTGCCGACAACGTTATGGACCTGTCGACGGGACGCAACATCCACAACACGCGCGAATGGATTTTGCGAAACTCGCCTGTTCCAATCGGCACGGTGCCGATTTATCAAGCGCTGGAAAAGTGTGATGGCGATCCCGTCAAACTCACTTGGGAAATCTACCGCGACACATTAATCGAACAATGTGAGCAAGGCGTTGATTACTTCACCATCCATGCTGGTGTTCGTCTCGCTTATGTGCCAATGACCGCGAACCGCGTTACCGGCATTGTCTCGCGCGGTGGCTCGATCATGGCCAAGTGGTGTTTGGCGCATCATAAAGAGAGCTTTCTTTATGAGCACTTCGAAGAAATTTGCGACATCATGCGTGCCTACGATGTCTCCTTCTCACTAGGCGACGGCCTGCGCCCTGGTTCAATTGCCGATGCCAATGACCGAGCACAATTTTCCGAGTTGGAAACACTCGGCGAACTCACTCAAATTGCTTGGAACAAGGGTTGCCAAGTCATGATCGAAGGGCCTGGCCACGTGCCAATGCACAAGATCAAAATCAACATGGACAAACAGTTGAAGGAATGCGGCGAAGCCCCGTTCTACACGCTCGGACCACTGACAACAGATATTGCTCCTGGTTACGACCACATCACATCTGGTATTGGGGCAGCAATGATCGGCTGGTTTGGTTGTGCGATGCTGTGCTACGTCACACCCAAAGAACACCTTGGTCTCCCGAACCGAGACGACGTCAAATATGGCGTTATCACATATAAACTGGCAGCCCATGCCGCAGACCTTGCCAAAGGTCATCCTGGCGCTCAGTTGCGCGACGACGCGTTGTCACAAGCCCGCTTCGACTTTAGATGGGAAGATCAGTTTAATTTGGGTTTAGATCCTGATACAGCCCGCGCCATGCACGATGAAACGCTGCCAAAGGAAGCTCATAAGGTTGCTCACTTCTGTTCGATGTGTGGTCCAAAGTTCTGCTCGATGAAAATTACACAAGACGTCCGCGACTATGCCGCAACATTGAACGACCCGAGCATTAAAACGGCGCAAGACGGTATGGATCAAATGAGCCAAAAATTCCGCGACATGGGCAGTGATGTCTATATTGACGCCGACGCAGCAAAGTCCAACGCCGTCAAACAAAGCAACAAAGATTTGGGCTAGCCGCACGATTGGCCATCACAAAAATAGAAATTTTTAAAAGCCAGCGGCTGGAAACAGTGGCTGGCTTTTTTTCATTTCAAAAAACCGATAGAATACGCTGCACAACGCCTGTTGTTCAAAGTGATTTGTCCAACAATCACCAAACCGCTAGTTTCTCGGCGACGGCAAAATGATTTGGGATACATGCGATGATCAAAACGCCCATTCTGATTGTCGGTGCGGGCCCCACCGGCCTCATGCTATCGGCCCAACTCCATCGCTATGCGACACCACATATCATTGTTGACCGCAAGCCTGGCATTACCCAACTCAGCAAAGCCCTTGGCGTGCAAGCGCGAACGCTCGAGCAATATCACCAACTCGGAATTGCTGACGCCGCCATTGCTGAAGGTTTCATTGCCCGCGATGTTCGCCTGATCGTCAACGGTCAGATTAAAGCAACAATCCAATTGGGTGAAATTGGCCGCGGCCTCAGTCCCTATCCTTACCTCTTCATTCTTGAACAATCTCATAACGAAGCTTTGTTGCTTGACTACATTCATTCGCAAAATGGGCAGATCAATTGGGATAGCGAAGTTTCAAAACTCAAGAAAACAGCAAGTGGCTACACAGGGCTGTTAAAACGCAGCGATGGCACCAGCGAGCCTTTTGAGTGCCAATACCTGGTCGGATGTGGTGGGGCCAGCAGTCCGGTGCGCCACTTCCTTGAAATGCCATTTCAAGGCGGCACCAACGAACAGCAGTTTTTTGTTGCTGACATCAACATGAAAGCCGATCTGGAAAAACAAGGCCTGGTTCTTGTTATCAACAACGATGAATTCCTTGCTTTCTTTCCCATGTCGGGCGAAAACCAATATCGTGCCATCGGTGTTTTGCCTGACACTGCGCAAGATCCAAAAGATTATTCCTTCGAACGCATCAAACAACATATTGAATTAAACCTCGGTTTCCCCGCGCAGATAACCGGTCACGCGTGGCACTCCAGCTACAAAGTACACCATAGAATTGTTGATAGCTTTCGATCTGAAAACGCCTTCCTCGTCGGCGATGCTGCACACATTCACAGCCCCGCTGGCGGTCAAGGAATGAATACCGGTCTGGGAGATGCTGTAAATCTGGGTTGGAAATTGGCCAGCGTCGTCAATCATTGGTCCAGCGCGAAAATCCTCGACACTTACAATGAGGAACGCCGCCCATTTGGCGTGCGCCTTGTTCACACGACCGACCGCGCGTTTACAACAATGGTTTCGAAGAGTTGGTGGGCACGCACTGTACGCACATACATCATGCCAAAAGCTCTCGCGACGATTGTAAAATTCGACACACTGCGCCGATTGATGTTCAAGACGATTTCTCAAACGCTCATTACATATCGCAACAGTGCGTTGAGTGATGGATCTGGATCACGTTCCATTCAAAGCGGCGACCGATTTCCGTGGTTTGAGTGGGACGATAGCAATAGCTTTGAATGGCTAACCGACGTCGGATATGTCGTGTTGTATTTGGAATATTCAAAAGACGTGGACGTCCCTGACTGGTCCGGCCCGGTTCACCACGTTCACTTATCAAGACCAGCCGTCAAAGCTTGCACCAAAGCAGGCTTGCCCAGTCGTGGGTATGTCTTGGTACGCCCCGACATGCATATTGCACATATTTCTGGGCAATAACTCTTTTTAATTTTGGTTTGAATTGGCAAACGCCGCAACAACACCGGCACAAAACTGCCTTAACTTAACTCAGAATAAACGCGTTCGTGGCTGACTTGTCGCAACGCCTTATCTCGCGTTAGAATTATCATCCAGAGGTTAAAGTTTCAGGGCTGACCCATCCGTTCGTCGCTAACGATTAGAATGAAGGAATACTTCAATGAATTTCCGGACTGGGCTGACAATAGCGCTATCGCTATTTTTCACAGCTCAACATTCTGCGGCACATGCAGCGACAAAATCCAACACCATCAAAACACTTGAGATAACCGCAGGGCAATCACGACCGGCTAACCCACTCCTGCAAGCGACACAAAATTCGATCACACTTGCCCAATCCATGACCAAAGCCGAGGCCTTTGCGGCTTCGAAAGATCTCAATACAGTTGACGGCTGGCAAGCTTATCTCAAACAATATCCCGAGGGTTTTAGAGCCGACCTTGCGCGCGCTTATATAAAAAAACTGTCCAAACGCGAGCCTAGCAATATTGATGATGATGTCGATGGCAACGTCGATCAAAGCGCACCAAAACAAGCACAATCAAAATCCGCCAAACCTCGCTACCTCAGAACCCGAAACGCTGCCCTCGAAGGTCACGATAGAAAAAGGCTTTATGACCGCAGCGTTGAGGAATGTCTGTTGGCCTGCTCAAACGAAACTGAATTCGTCTGCAAATCCGTAGATTATTACAAGACCCGCAACAGCTGTAATCTCAGTGATACGACGGCTTCACAGGTTGGTGGCCTCAAAAGAGATTATGCAAACAACCCCTTTGATTATTACAAACGCGTTATGAATGTTCGAACTTCTCCACCACAGCGACGTGAGCGTTCGCAACGCTCCGAACGTCCAGAGCGCCCCACTTTGTCACGACGGGTCGCAGAAATGAACTGCGAAGGCGGCTCCATCAGAGGTGGAGAATGTCGCTGCCCCAAGGGCCGAGAACGTGTCACGAATGACGACAATGACTACAGTTGTGTGCGTAGCAACAAGTCCCGACCAACGTCTCCAGAGCGTGAGACGGTTTCCAAGCTCGTATGCACTTACGGTTATGTTTCACGAGGAACATGCCGATGTAACAGCGGCCGCGTGCGGGTAAAAACTGGAAACCGTCGATATAAGTGCGTGCGCAAAAAAACGACGACAAGAAAAAAACCTTGGCTGAAATACAAAAACCCCTGGACACGGAAAGATTGTGGCTCCCTCATCCCTGGCTGCATCAGAGAGTGTGCAAAGGGCGATTCAAACTGCAAACTCAATTGCAATCAAATGTGCTCAGGTGCATAGCTGCCGCGCGGTCTCACGCATTTTTAAGTTGAAATTGGCACTCACAACCCAATCACTTTAGCTTGAAAGGCCCTTTGACTCTTGTGATTTCATCCTTTCGTCACGAAGTGGTAATGTGTGAGTCTATGCAACGTAATGAGAACGTAACGAGGAGGCTATCTGCGATGCCACATAATGCGCGGACACATAAAAGAACGACATTATTCGCGCACGTTATTGTAACGGCCTTACTTGTTGTCGCTTTCCAGACTTTCGCGCCGCATACCGCCAGCGCAGCCTCGATTAAAGGCAATTGGCGTGGCGCCGGCACACTGATGATGGGATCGGGAACCAAAGAACGTTTCCGTTGCCGTGTCACGTATGGACGCGTCGCCGGCCGGACATTTTCAGTGCGTGCAAACTGTGCCAGTCAATCTGGAAAGTTCTATCAAACTGGCAAAGTCCGTCGCATTAGCAAATCACGTTACGTTGGCACAATCCATAATGCCGAGTTTGGCGTATCTGCTCGTGTCGTGATTACTGCAAAAGGTAAGAGCCAGCGCGTCTCTATGACCAACAATCATGGTTCCGCGTTTTTAAGCCTGCGTCGGCGATAAGGCCGATACATCAAAACCGTGAACTGAGCACTGTGATTACTGAGCCGTGAATATTGAGCAGAGATATTCGCGATCGGTATGAACAGAATTCAATTGCGAGGCAACCTGATTGCAGGTGCTAGAAGCTTTCAGCAGCCAGTTTACACTGGCAAGCTTTCATTGGCAGATCACGTCAATTCATCGAGCCGAGCCTGTATCACGTGATCACGTAGCATCGTTTCCATTTGTAGGAAGATCGATTTTACGCACTGCAGCCTCGCTCGGCTTCATACCGGCTGATCGGCGGATGCCAACATTTCGGATCATAACTTCAAGGCAGGTTTTATCATCGAAGCTTTCTGCGCCCGGTTCCTCATACTTGGCCTGGATTGACGCAAACATTTCAAGCTCGTTGGGTGTCAGTTCTGACTCAAATTCTGCGAGATGTTCAAGCAGTTCCAAAACTTCCACACGATTGGCCAGTTGAACCATTTTCTAAACTCCAGAATTTTTCTCTCACGTCGGGCTCCATACGCGGGGGCCACTTTATCCGATACAACAATCTAATTGAAACCGTGAATTATACTGATTTTCATCGCGCCGTTAGCGCTATTGGCGCGATATAACGACCGCCCACCCCCTCGCCAGCGACCCTGTCAGCGATCCTGAGGGTCCAGCCAAGCCTACAAGCCACAACGTATTCGTGAGTGTTGGACCGCGATCTGGCGCTAGGAGCGCAACCGGGACGAGCCGGCGAAATTGAGTGCGCCCACCAAGCCTCCCCACGCCACCTCTTGACCTCAAACGTGGACAACTCAATGTTTAGTGGGCCACCGACCAATCGGCTGTGGACAATTTTCTTTTCCTCACCACGACTCGGAGATAATGCACAGTCCTCAAACTTTCGATTTGAGAACCCAGAACCGTGGAGGAAGGCGTCGTATGCCAGTTTGCGAAATTTGCGCACGCAATTTTTTCAGCACTCACCGCTCGACCAAAATGGCCGTGAGCTTGGATACAATCGCGCTTAGCTGCTGCGAAGCCGCAGAAGACGTTGCCAGACACATGGGTGCGCGTTCTGTTAGCCAATTGCACCTCCTTTACGCAATAGCAGAACTTTCCTCTTCAGCTCGTGTTCTCGCGCATTGGGGAATTTCGACCAATGTGCTGGCAGACGATGTGGCCAAAGCGCTGCAAACAGAACGCGTGTCGTCACCAACCGAACGTTATGCGGACCAGCACCTGGTCATGTCAGACCAATTGCAAATTCTCTTACAAAACGCCATTGAGTTTGCTGTCAGAGAAGGTTGCGAATGGGCGACCCTTACACATCTGGCACAGGCAATACTGGACTTACCAGCAGACAGCCTCTGTGCTCAGATCTTCAACCAACACTTTTATTCGATGCAGCGTCGGCCCCGCTCACGAAATATCGCATTCAACAAGCAATCACAGACAAGCGTTGGCGCAACGGCGAGGAAAAACAGACACATCAAATCACCACCGCAAACCACCTTCGTTTCGTCATCGACACATAATCAAGAGCCCGCAGAAAATTGCGCTTGTGGCAATTCTCATCTCGATTTCGCAACCCTCGAAACAAACAGCAGAACAATCGCTGAACTCCAACTCAAACTCACTGAGCAAGCCCAACAGTTTGACCAGCTTTCGGCTGAACTCATCGAACTGCGTCAAGCAACGCACAACCTCCCAGCGACAAATACTGCCTCAACGACAAGCCAGGCGATGACCCAGACAGTGAACACCACCGTGACGTCGTCATCCAAACAAGCCCAATCCCACCGCGAAGGCGTTCCCGGCTCAAAAACAGCATCCAAGCGCTCGGCGTTGAGACAGCAGTCATTACCGCGACCGGGTACAACTCAAGCTCCAAGTCCAGAACACCAAACAGCGCCAAAGTCAGAAAACACCTCTCACAGCATCCGTTCGTCTTCGCGCGCGAACAGATCTGGCCAACGCAATTATTCTCAGAGCCGTTGGGCATCAACCGGACACGCGTCGCAACATGCCAACGTCAGCGCTTGGAATTCATCATCGACAAAACGGCGTCGCCAACGCGCAGCCACTTTGCGCCAGAGAAAACGGCGCGCAGCTCTGCGCCGATTGGCGGCAAGAACGCGAGGGTCTGCTCGATTGCGCCATCACCGGCGATCGTTTACGTCGCGTTTGCTTTACAACCGCCTGCGCCGACGTGCCCGCACAATCGCCGCCCATCCAGCAGCGCGTTTAAGAAACCGACCCTCGCGATCACAACGCTACGCAACGCAGAATTGGGGCCACAATCACCAATCCCCCCGCCCGGCCCGTGCCTCCGGAACGCCAACCCCCAATAACGCATTAGGTCAAGCCCAGAGGAATGGTTCTGGTTCTGGTTCTGGTTCTGGTTCTGGTTCTGGTTCTGGTTCTGGTTCTGGTTCTGGTTCTGGTTCTGGTTCTGGTTCTGGAACAGGATATCGCAAACCTGGCTATGGCAACGCAAATTATTCAGACTGTGACCCTCGCAGTCGCCCGCCCCGTGATGGCCGACAATCGCACACGCCTCACGACGACCAACGCGACATTCCAGACCCTAGACCCGCGCAGGAACCACCCCGCGACCACGACGAAAATCGATCTCGGCACGCAACACCTCGCCACGACAGCCAGAGCGATGCCGGTCCCAAAGAAAAACGCTTCTATCTCGAGGTTGAAGACGACATCGTTGACGGCCCATCGATTGGCCCCAAAACGGCTGCACGACTTTACAAAGTTCGTCTCAACACAGTCCGCGATCTTCTGGAATGCGACCCACAAGAGATTGCACCTCAAATTGACGCCCGCCACATCACGGCTGATATCCTAAAGGATTGGCAGGATCAGGCGCGGTTGGTCTGTGTCGTACCTTGGTTACGGGGCACACACGCGCAGATCCTCGTTGGCGCTGGCTATCGCGACGTCGAAGCCATTAACGCGGCCGACAAAACTGATATTATGGCAGAGATCTTAAAGTTCGCCGCAACCAGCAAAGGCCAAAGCGTCTTGCGCTCCGGTGACCCCCCTGATCTTGAAAAAGTGTTGGCCTGGATTGAAGCAGCCCAACAAGCTGAATTGCAGCGCGCAGCCTAATTAGACACCGTAGAGGTTCTGCGTATCTTTGCTCCATCCAACGGTAATGGATTTGTTGGCAACAATAACCGGCCGTTTGATCAAGGTTGGATACTCCAGCATAAGCGCCAACGCCTTGCCTTCATCCAGATCCGCCTTCTGGCTGTCATCAAGCCCACGCCATGTTGTCGAGCGCGTGTTGAGCAAAACCTGCCAGTCAACGGCTTTGGCCCACGTCTTTAAGTCCGCCATAGCGACGCCATCTGCGCGCACATCATGAAATGTGACAGACTTGCCTGCCCCTTCGAAGGCCTTGAGTGCCTTTCGACATGTATCGCAAGCTTTCAGTCCAAACAGTTTTGCTGCCATCGAATCCCTCTGTGATTTTCATTGGAAGTGTTGAACTTTGTCTTCCGACACAAAGGGCTATCCGTCAATCCAACAAAAACTGTCGCTTACATCCAGCGGGGTGGCGAATGTAAGCGACAGAGACGGTATACAACGGCAAGCGCCTGAGCACTCGGCCTTACCGGGCTGCATACCCTGAACGGCAGGCGCGCTGAAAACGCTTCAATGCGCGTGCCGAACCCCGCAACGAGAATTTGCTGGTCTGGCCTTGATATTTCACAAGAACCGTATCGCCGACCGACAACCGCTGAAACAATGGACTGTCGATCGAAATTCTAAATTCCGGCAAGTAACCGATCAGGCCTTGGTAATCCATGCGCGCACGATATACCCGCTTCCATCCCGCAACTTGCAGTGTCACATGCGTCCGACGGCCTTTACGACCATGCTCCGTTGAAACGCCAGGAATTGAAATCTCAGCCATGCGCTTGCCAACGCGGCAATCGATCGAAATGCCACGATCTTCTTCACAGTCACGGCAATCGGTCGCAAATGCGCCACCATTGAAAGACTGGGCATCCCAGCGATCGATCCGCTCAGCCGAGGCGGCTCCGGCTGTCGCCATCAACATTGCAGTTGCTACGAGGATCGTCGAAAAGTAATTGGTCATGGTATGTGCTCCGCCAAAAATTGAAGGTGCACTTAAGCTAGACAGCTGCTGGAGAATGTCTCGGCAGACGACAGAGCTAGCCGGTATCGCAAATTTGCGCCTGATTGCTGGAAGTTCGCCCCAATATCTGCCCCAATATTTAGGTTGTGTTCAGCTTCACTGTGAAACCAAAAAATCGCGCCGAACCCAAACAAAGCTTCAGAAAGCTAAGCCGCAAAGCCAATTTCGGTGAAGGAAAGGCTTATCAACAGGCAGAATATAACCGGTTACAACTCTTCACACACGTTGTTTGGCGCCCCCTAAGCCCTAAGTTTTGGACATTTACGGACCATCTCACCCCCTTGACCGCAGAAGTGTTGCCCTGGATCATCGGTCAACGAAGCACATGAGTTGTATGTATGGTCATTCCTCGGACCATGAGTCATAATCTCGCCAGAATAGCGACGTCCTGCGCTCACCTTCCGTTCATTTTGATTACGGTAGGGAGAGACATCACGCGTGCAGAAAAAAATACGAGGGAGTATCCAATCATGTTGCGCTTTCTGAAACTTAGCGTTCTGGCCTTGGCCATTACGTTTGTCACACTGGCGAACGCCATCACATCAGCGAACACGGCATTTGCGAAAGAATGTAAAACTGAAGAAATCACCGCAGAAGGTGAACCGTTTATTTCGCGCAGCCTAGGTGCCTATCCAAGTTCACTGCTCGCTTGGCGTAAAGCTGTACGCGAGAAAGTTGGTGACGAGTATCAAGCCTGGCGTCGCGCCGAAGACCGGACAGTTCAATGCGAGCAGGTCAAACTCGAAAACGGCAAAAAGCGTTGGATTTGCATTCGCAAAGCACGCCCATGTGCGGGCGGAAACGTAGCTACGGGTGGTGAGGAAAAATTCACTTTCACAAGACCTCTTCAGCGTGGATCAAAAGGTGAAGACGTCAAAGCCCTACAGAAACTTCTGAATGACCAAGGCTACGAACTCGAAGTTGACGGCAACTTTGGTCGCGGAACGCGCGCTGCTGTTCGTGCCTATCAGAAAGAAAAAGGCTTGGAAGTCGATGGTGTCGCTGGCACCGCCACACAAGAGAGCCTGGGCGGTATTCGCGTCTAGTTTTTCGTTAATTGACAAAACGAAACCCCCGTCAGGTTTATCGATTGCAGGGGGATCACAGACATTTTGGGCGACTGCGGCAACGCAGTCGCCCTTTGTTGTTGATGGACCTTTATCACAATTAGTTTCAGAGACTTAAGTTCACACGCCCAGCAATTATAGATCTCAAAACCAGCCATCAAACAGAGCGATGGATTTGGTAGATCCGTTATTTTCCGCTAAAGAACCCCTCGAACGCCCTTCGCATAAAAAAGACAGTTCTTTCGACTTTTCATCACATTGAAAAAGTTTATTGATTTCGTTTCGTTAAGGAGCCTTTTTAAATGTCGAAACTGATTTCACGCATTGCAGCCTCGGTTGCCACGTTGCTCCTCAGTTGCATTGCGTTGGCGACGGTTGGCGTTGCCAACCCTACCGTTGGTGGCATTGCGGCTGATTTGAAAGCGATACACGTGAACGACGTTGTTCACGTTGGATATTACAAAGAGCGCCGGAAGTACCGTCGCCGGGCTTATCATCGCCGCAAGTACAAACGCAAATACAGTCGCCGTCATTATCGTCGCAATTACCGCCGCCGTGGACATGTGCATGTCGATGCGCCGTTCACGCGTTATCGGCGTCACCGTGGACGCATCTCTGTTGACGCTCCGTTCACATCGGTTCGCCGCGGGCGCTACGGTGTTCACGTTCGTGCACCATTTGTCGATCTGTGGGTACCGCGGCGCTACTAGTTGGAATTGCGCCCCATTCCTCACAAAATGAATTTAACAAAACGCACCGTGCCACTTGGGACGGTGCGTTTTTTATTGTTGAGTTTCTGAATATCCGCCGCATTTCCTTAGGGGTATTTTGCTCGTTAACTTTGAAAGTATCGGCGAATTTTATGGCTGTTTGAGCATCTGACACATTCTCACCACGTCGGCATGGTCGTTAGAGAAAGTGTTTCGTCGCCGCGTAACCAGCTCGAAGGGGGGCTTTCAAAATGTTTGGCCGGAATTCAACAGATACTCACCAACCAAATGGCAATGGATTGTCTAACTCAGGACAAAACCCATCTCATCCTGGAGAACATATTCACACCGATTTTTCTAATACAAACCGAACGCATGGCCTCAACAAACCAGCGCAATCGAATACGATGGCGACAGGCTCATCTGGTGCCTCAAGCAAGTCTTCGGTGATCAGCAATGACCTCACAATTATCGGTCAATCAATCACAATCGTATCCCAAGGTCATGTCCAAATTGACGGCGCGGTCCAGGGTAACGTTCACGGCAAACAAGTTTCGATTGGTCCACAAGGCGCCATCACCGGAACCGTCATGGCTGAAAATGTAGAGGTACGTGGGCAACTACAAGGGTCCATTCGCAGCCCTTCTGTCACCTTACATCCGACAGCACAGGTCGAAGGCGACATTCATCACAGATTACTCTCGATTGCCGAAGGTGCCGAATTTGACGGTCGCGTCCGCCGTCCGAAGGATCCGGTAGAATTGCAACCAATTCTTGATCCCGCCTTACTATCCGCAGACGCCGGTGTCTCGACGCAAAACGGCTCTGCATCGAATGGTACGACGCAACATGGTTCAAGTTCAAGCCAATCGACATCGTCACTGCCAACACCGCCAACTGGACATTCCCCATTGTCCAGCGCTGCGGCAGGCCTGAAATCTTAAGCCCCGGAAGACGAGGAGGAAGACGAGATCCAAAAAGATCTTGGTAGCCGCGCTCACCTCTGTCTCAAACTCGTTTGTTGAGCAAACTGTATTAAAACAACAAAAAAGCGCAAACCGATGGCTTGCGCTTTTTTTTGGCAACCCTTCGAAGTCAGGGTCCGACCGGCTAACACTATCAGCCTTTACGCAAACTCAATTATGAAAACCACTGTTGTTGGCATGAAGCGCAACAGCCCTGACGTAAGTCTTCATGATAAGACCAGCGAAAGCTCTCTTTTGTGCATCACAAGCCTGTAGCGGCAGGCTTCATAAAGGTACTCTCAATTAACGATGACGACCGCGCGTATCGAAACCAGAACCAGCACACGCTTGATGCACACGAATGTCATGCCCAATAAAGCGACATATTTTGCGTTTCACATTCGGGTTTCGTCGAATGTTACGTGCGGAAACGCGCGTCCCATAAGATCGCGCAACCCGTGCAAGGTATTTGTCCTGACAGTAGGGAGTTGAAATCTTAGAACCGTTGACAATTTGAAGGCCATCAACGCAGCGGATAGCTGCCTGCGCACTTGTCATCGGTAAAGCGGCGAGCAATGCTACCGCAGCCGGTAAGACGTAAAAAAATCGATGCATAATTTTGTCTCCGTTTCGGGGGTAAACGAATTTTTCTTGCAGCACCCTGCAACACTGACCTGCAACACTTAGGCGCCAACTGCTACCACAATATACTTACTTCGCTTCGTTGGCGACGGTTCGCCCATCAAAATCAAGCAATAGGTAATCAATTCTGATCACCGAACTGTGTGGCGCATCTCACAACGGCCTCTCAAAGAGAAAAAACGACGAGACCTGTGCAGTTGCAGCAAGAACTTCACTTCGAACCAAGCAAACGCAAAACGACAAATAAGCTTACTCCGGTCAATATGCGTGTGCTTATTTTGAGTCGCGACGATTAAACCAACAATTGATAAATTTTTGCGTAAACAGCCTGCGGCAATAAATCAATAAATAGGCTTTTAATTGCGGCGTGCCGTCGCGGCTATTCTCAAACAACAACTTAATTTCCTTTTATTTTCATCAACCTAGGAGTTTTGTTTCAAAAAGTGATGAAAATAATGAATTGACCGCCACATTTCTCTTTGCTTGCTTGCGCCAGCTGGAAGAGGGGTTTCCCTATTTTTCTGAAGAGGTGGTTAAGTTTTATTCCGGCAACGTTTCGATGGGCAGTCTAATTTCGGAAATGAAAAGGCTGTCGGTTACTTTTTTTGCACTGTCGTATAGATCCGAAAAGGACACGCGATTAAGTGCAAATCTGATGCCCTTCATGGATGACCAAATCTTCCCTGACATCGAGATATCCACTGAGATAAATTGGAGTATGACATGCGCACTTTAATTGCAGCAATGGTTGCATTCTTCACGCTGTTTTCTGTGAACGCACACGCTGCATCTAATGCTAAATGCAGCAAGGGCTCACACGCTTGCAGCTCTGCAAAAAAATCAACCTACGCAAAAAAGAGATACGCGAAGAAGCGCTACGCTAAAAAACGCTACACCAAGAAACGTTACGCTAAAAAGCGTTATGCTAAAAAACGTTATGCCAAGCGCTACGCTAAGAAGCGTTACACTAAGCGTCGCTCAAAATACAAAACAGCGCGGCGTTCAGGTGGTGGCTACACCGGCATCGCGTCTTATTACTGGCAGCCACAAGCTGTTGCTTCTGGCGGACGTTTTAATCCAAACGCCTTGACTGCGGCTCACAAAACTTTGCCATTTGGTACACTGGTTCGCGTAACACACCTTGGCAATGGCCGCTCAGTTACCGTTCGCATCAACGATCGTGGCCCTTACATTAAAGGTCGCATCATCGATCTCTCACGCCGTGCAGCTGGTGTCATCAGAATGCGTGGCCAAGGAATTGCGCGCGTAAAAATTCAAGTTGTCGGACGCAGCAAAAAGCGCCGCGGCTAAATAAAACGCGGTCTTAAAAGATCGAAACAACGCAATTGATAAACAGGCAGTGCATTTTCCTTTGCACTGCCTGTTTTATTTTGGCCATTGCCCGAAAAGTCTCACAACAATTTAAAAGAACAAACATAGAAGATTTAATCACCCCTTCTCCCGGTATTTTTGCCTCTTTGCCCTTGGACGCCTGCGATAAATTCCGATAAGTTCCGATAAATCCGCAAACTCAATCGCAAACACGATGGGCAGGCCGTATACATCATGAAGCAAACGACTTCAGCAGATAGCCGGGACCACGCTCTTGGGCTCATCCGCACTGCTATGATTGAAAAAAAGCTGACCCAGGCAGAACTGGCCGATGAAGCCGACTGTCACGAGAAGACCATTCAAAACCTGATGGGGGGCCGCTCCGTTCGCGATCAAACGCTGTTTGATGTCTGCACAGTCCTAAGCCTCGATTTCTTGGTCGTTAAAGAAGCCTGGTCCGGTGCCCAGCAGGATGTCAGCTCACAGCCGATGGACTTAAAAGGCGAAGGCGGGGTCGTGGCACCAGTTTACATGGGGGCTTATACTCGCGCCGGTGTCGATCATTACATCGGCAATTACCTGACACTTAGACCCGCATTTTCAATGGACGACACGATCGTTGCCTATCGGACCGATATCGTCTGGGATCCGGAATGGCCGAGCCTGCTTTTCGAAGAGCGCGACCGTCCTGATGCAACCTATTCGCATCGTGGCCGCCTCTACCTGCCAGCATCTTCCATGTTCATTCATCTTGTTTCATTGACAAAGGGCGCAATGCGGATGGTGATGGTTTCACAGTTGGATCAACGCGGGTTCATGCGTGGCTTGATCACAACCCTTAACAAACAAGGTGCGATCAATCTGCCGGTGTCCGCTCCAATTGTGTACACCCGCCAAGAAAACTTCGCGCCGGAACACCTTGGCATTATCAAACCTGATAACGCGGTTTATTCAGATTATCGCAAGATGCTCGATGATACCGTCAAAGATGGCTACGCCAAAGTTGTCTCGCTTTAACACCGGCAACAAACTCCAAATCTCGCTCGTCCAACATTTGTGCCGCCGAAACAAACACACCCCGCTTCAGTAACGTATCGCGTTCAGGTGTCCGGCGCCATGAGATGAATGCCATCGGCGCGCAAAGAGACGGTTACGTCCGCATTTAATTCTACTCCGTTACGGTCAATAGAACGGTGCGGTAGTTTTAAATTGAGTATCGGTTTATCCAGCTCCGCCAACGCCACCGCAATCGCTGTTTGTTCACCCAACCGGGTAAACTCAATCACCTTTCCCGACAATTGAGTTTCATTCTCATCATGTTTGGCTTTGCCGCGCCGGTGCAAAACAACATGCTCAGACGCAACCATCCAAGTCACCTCATCTCCCGCTTTCCAGCGCCCTGTTGATGCGACACTCAAAACGATATCCCCGAACCTTAGGCGCCCATAACGTCCTTTATCCGACGGCTCTAGGACTTCTCCCTGAAAAACATTTGTTTGTCCCATCAATCGCGCAACCAAGCGCGAGCCTGGCCGCAACCGCATGTCATCAGGCTGGCCACATTCAAGTAACTTTCCTCGATAGAGAACAGCAATGCGATCAGCCAACACAATGGCTTCTTCGAGATCGTGAGTTACGAGAACAATTGGAATGTTTAACTTGCCATGCAGTTCCACAAGCTCACGCTTCAAACGCTCGCGGGTTATTTGGTCAACGGCTGAAAAAGGTTCATCCAACAGCAATACATCAGGGTCACGTGCCAATGCGCGTGCAAGCGCCACGCGTTGGCGCTGCCCGCCTGACAATTCCGCAGGGCGACGCACTTCTAAGCCTTCCAAATTGACGATTGCCAACAAATTTTTTGTCCGCTGTCGCCGTTCGCAAACAGGAACGTTGTTGTCCATTGCGATCGCAACATTGTCATGTGCGGAAAGGTGGGGGAATAAAGCGTAGTCCTGAAAAACAAAACCCACCGACCTTTGCTGTGGCCTGAGATTAAGGCCCTCATCACTTGAAAACCAAGTCTCACCGTTACAACTGACGTTGCCGCTGGTCGGGCTCAACAAGCCAGCAATGGCTCTTAAAACGCTGGTCTTGCCAGCACCAGATGGACCGACCAAAGCTAACAATTCACCTGGCGCGCAGCTCAAGGCGACATCCAGTTCCATTGGCACCTGTTGATGAAGATGGATGTCTAGTCCGGCCGAGGCGTTAATCGTCGTCTTTGCCATGAGAGTCATTTCTGAGACCGTCGTCCCGCCATGAGGTGGACGACTGCTAAGGCGACAAACGAAAACAACAACAATGCCGTCGCCATCACCGCTGCTTCTGGATTGCGAAACGCCTGAACACGATCATAAATCGCAATCGACAGCGTTTGCGTCTCACCTGGGATGTTGCCACCAATCATCAAAATAACACCAAATTCGCCAAGCGTATGCGCAAAGACCAAGGCCATCGCCGAAACAATTCCAGGCCACGCCAAAGGCAGCTCAATTTGACGAAACGTCTGCCAAGATGACAAACCACTGACCCAGGCCGCCTCGCGAACGTTCGTTGGAATAGCCTCGAAAGAACGTTGCATGGGTTGCACGGCAAACGGCAGATTCACAATCAGCGAAGCAAACAAAATACCACTAAAAGAGAATACCAGCGTCTGCCCCGTTAGTGACGAAAAAATCTGACCAACCGTCGTCTCGGCACCGAACCCGACAAGAAGATAAAATCCAAGAACGGTTGGGGGAAGAACAAGTGGCAGCAGTATCATTGCCTCAAAAATATTTTTGCCGCGAAACGTGCGCCAGGCCAAAGCCCGCGCAATTAAGATGGCCAATGGCAGAATGATAAGACAGGTCCAGGCCGCGAGTTGCAATGAGACTCGAAATGCCGTCCAGTCCATATTGCCAGATCCCTAATGTTGTTCGGCAATGGCGATAAAACCATGCTTCAATAAAATTTCAGCCATCTCGTTACTGCCAACGAACGAACAAAATTGATCGGCAAGCGTTGACTTTGTGTGCAAACGCGCCATCACGTGCTCAATCGGATCATGCCAACTCTGATCGACAACAGCAACGTTGAGACGCGCCGATGCCACCTCTGTTCGCGCCAGAGAGAGTGCAATTAACCCCGCTTGTGCCGCACCAGAAAGCGCAAACTGCGCAGCCTGACCAACGTTTTCACCGTAGACCAAACTGTCTGCTACAGTGCCTGCCAACCCGGCCTTTTGCAGAGCCTGCATCGCTGCCAATCCATAGGGCGCCAATTCTGGGTTGGCAAGGGCCAAACGCCTCAACTTTCCCGACCCCAGGGCCGTTTTCAAACCGGTGAAATTTGCATCGACAGTTAGTCCAGACGATTTCACTGACACCAAAGCCAGTTGCCCTCGGGCAAACACCCTTGGTTGATGAGCTGTCAGTTTTGCTTGCGATAAACGCAAGGGGCTTTGGGTGTCTGCTGCAAACAACGCATCAAACGGCGCGCCATTTTCGATTTGATGGGTTAATGTGCTCGTTGCACCGAAGACAAGACGGATGTCATTGGCTGAAGTCGTTTTGCCGCTCGCCTGCCAGGCCGAAACAGCATCTTCGAAAACAAATCGCAAACTCGCAGCCACTGCAAGTGTCGCGCGACCTTGAGCCCGGTTCGCCGCAGCTTTAAGAACAGTTGCGGTTAATCCCTGTGCGCCACTCAGACCTACAACAGATGCAGCACCCGAAACGACACTTCGCCGGTCAATCATTTTTGGAAAAGTCGTCATCCCAGCAGCTTACAAAACGGCAGCGATCTTGGCCATCCCCGGAGCGGAAAGCGGAATCGAGATCGTTAACCTTTGGCAGCTATTGAAACGACCTTGTCCATCATAACTTCCCCGTCTAGATGGGGGGCCTCATCTGTGGGGGATAATTCAGGCATCGCGTCACGATCAGGAGTCAAAAAAATACGCCCCAGATCGACGGTCTCTCGACGCCCAACATCCGACAGATGGCGATCCAACCACTTGTTGGTTTCTAACCGCCCAGCACGAAACAGTTGATTAAGAATTTCCCACTCAGGATTTACTTTGCTGCTTGGCTTAAGAGCTGCGGTGTGGCGCCCCGCTTCAATCAAATGAAAACGGTGATCTGCCACCGGACAACGCCGACGCCACCCAAACCACCCCGAACGCGAAGCACGACGCATTCGAATGATTGTTTCAACATCGCGCTGCAACGGTGCATTGAATGTCAGGGTGTTGATATGATCGGCAATCTCGCGTGCACCTTTCGGCACGCTCGATTTGACACGCGGATTAAGTTGTACGATCAGCGTATCACCGCTACTGCTTTCTTCAGCAAGGTTGACGATGTCCGGGTTTGAAGAAAAACCGCCATCCCAATAGGCATGACCGTCGATTTCGACGGCATGATGGACAGTTGGCAAACACGCCGACGCCAAAACCATCTCGACAATCATTTCCTTCTCACAAAACAGTCGCGCTCGTCCTGTCGCCACATCTGTCGCCGCAATCAGTAGCCCCACAACAGACTTTTCCCGAATGGTTTCGAAATCGATCACGTCGTTTAACAACGCCCGCAAAGGATCAAACCCCATCGGATTGAAGTCATAAGGGGACATCATGCTCGCCATGCGCGCGAGAGTTGGAGATTTGCTGAGACCGTAGAAGAATGGATTGAACTTGATCAAATCGGGAACGCGTGCCTTCTCCACACCGACCCAAAGCTGGCGCAAGTTATCGCGAGCAGCTTCACGACCGCCTGTTGCAAGACCTGATGCGAGTGCAACGGCATTCACGGCACCTGCACTTGTCGCGCTGATGGTTCCCAACTCTATTTCGCGAACTTCGAGAATACGATCCAACGCACCCCATGTGAACGCGCCGTGGGCCCCGCCACCCTGCAACGCCAAATTCAATCGAATTTTTCTTTTTCGTGCCAAACCAATCTCCCCGCCAAACACCAATACGTGGCCTCACGTGTTGGGTTCCTAGATTGTTGCAAAGTATTATCTCGCCCCAAAACTTACTTCGAAAGTACCCCCTTAAACAGGGTGCATTTCTCTACTTTTAAATCGCCCGGGCATAACTTTTCGAACCAAGTTACGAACGCACAAGTTCGTCACAATGAAGTTTCTGAAAAATCATGAGTGATTTCACTTAGATCGGATCGTTATGTCCTGGATAGGACAACCAGCCGCGGCATACTGGCCCGTGGCCAAGTCACAACTGCGACACACGCAACACCCAACCGCGATCGGCGCAAATTTGGTCAACCAAACGACAACCGTTTGTGCAATTTTTTCTAAAAGCACCAGAGGCTTGCCGGCGACAAACTAAGATCGAGAAATAATGCGTCGCCACGAACAAAAACGAGATATAATGCACCAAGACAAAGCGGCACAACAACTCCGAACACCAACAATCGCACAGCAAATGGCATCGCCTCTTGATCAGGCTGGGGCACATTCTGATGAGCCATTTTCTCACCTCGGATGTTTTGCATCTCAGCGTGTACTTTCCGCTCCTTGGCAACGTCACATCATGTCTGCAAAGCGACTGCGGGACGCGGAACAGGCTTTTCAGATATCGGCAAGTGCACAATGGCTGCGACAATGCCCAGCGCGACCGAAATCCACCACATCA
Source organism: Hyphomicrobiaceae bacterium (assembly GCA_050633705.1). Classification (GTDB taxonomy): domain Bacteria; phylum Pseudomonadota; class Alphaproteobacteria; order Rhizobiales; family Hyphomicrobiaceae; genus JAJFHI01. The sequence goes on from JBOEGZ010000006.1 coordinate 127,085, forward strand.
CATCGTACGACTGCGAAGCATCAAATACAACACCCCCGAGCCAGACACCGAGAAACGAACCGGCTTGGTGTGAGAAGAAGACAATCCCGTACAACATCGTCATCCATCGCGCACCAAAGAAGGTTGCAACCAAACTGCTCGTGAGTGGTATCGTCGAAAGCCAAAGCAGACCTAAAACTGCACTCAAAAGCACAATCGTTGAGCCCGTGATTGGCAAGTACAAGAACCCGAGGAAAACCACAGATCGTGCGCCATAAATCAACGATAGACCATAGCGTTTTGGGAATGATTTACCCCATTGGCCTGCCAAGTAAGTGCCAATCAAATTACCAACACCAACGGCGAACAATCCCCAAACGGCGACATCGGGAGATAGGCCAAGATCGGCGACGTAAGCAGGTAGGTGTGTGCCATAGAATACGACATGAAACCCGCAGACAAAAAAGCCGGCATTTAACAACCAAAAACTTGGGTAACGGATCGCTTCGCTGATCGCTGCTTGCCAACTTTCTGGTTCGCCAGTCGTCGTGGTTTGACCCTGAGGCGACGGCACGCTCGTTTCGGAATTTAAAGTGTTTTGGCCTCTTAAGAACGGGACAAAAAGCACCATTGCACATGCAGTTGCCGACAAAGCTAGCAGGCTTGTTTGCCAACCCAACTGTTGCATAAGAATGTGTGTGTAAGGCAATGCAAGAAGGATTCCGACGCCGCTTCCCATACCAACAGCGGCAATCGCCTCGGTACGTTTGTTATCTGTCGACGCCCGGCCAACAGCTCCGACCATTGTATTAATACCGGCACAAGAAATACCAAGCCCAAGAAGCGCTCCTGACACCAATAAGTCCAAATCGGTTGTTGCCATATACATGGCCAACAGACCAAGCACCGTTGCCGCCACACCGACAATGACAACCCGGCCGGAACCAAACTTATCAGAAAGAGCTCCAACAACTGGCGCCGAAACACCCCAAACAATATTAGCCAGCGCGATCGACAGACCAAAGACCTCGCGTCCAAGACCGAGGGTCTCTGTCACGGGTCTCAGGTATAGCCCCATAACCTGACGCAAACCCATAGCGATGCCCGCAATAATTGCGGCCGCCAGAACAATCAACCAAATGGGATGTCGGCGCCGCTGTGAAGAGCGTATTGTGTTTGTCATGCAGATATGTCCTGACTGCGTGAAGCTTCCTGACCCGTGAGTGCGAGATTGAATTCACACTGTGCCAATTCCTCAATGCGATCTTCCGGTCCAATAGCCAAGGCCCTCTTGGACATCAACCCACGTCGGCGCATCTCTATTTTCACGCGATTGCCCTCAATCATGACGTCAAACAGGTTGTAGCACGCAAGATCTTCACGGTTGTGTGCCCTTGCCGCTGAACTCGAAGCCAACCCAACAACAGGAATGGCGTTGCCGGTCGCACGACACTGCACTTCAGACAGTAAGTTGCGATGATTGTGCCCATATAATACAAGCTCAGCGCCAACTTCCTCCAATATCGCCTGCAACGCCTCTGCATCTTTGAGGCCACGACTTGGGGATGCGAGACCTAACAATGGCGGATGATGGATCAAAACAATACGGACTTTTCCAAGCTCACGCAATTCCACCAACCGTTGGCGCAATCGTGCGCGTTGCTCATCCCCCAGTCTGCCTGCGGCAACAAAGGGTGGTGTCGGTTCAGCCGAATTGCAGCACACCAATGCAACTTTGCCAAAGGTTCGCACGAACGGAAATTCAGGCAGCAATGTTTGCCCCGTCACCGGGATTGGCTGCATATAGTCTTGCCATTTTCCAACGCTTTCGGCTTCTGGCATTTCAACATAGATATCGTGATTTCCAGGTATGACCGTGACGTCGCTAGGCCCGCCTAAGGCTTCGAGCCACTGACGCGCTCTGTCATATTCTTCCGGAAGGCCGATGTTAACCAGATCCCCTGTGACAACGATGTGACTGAAGGCATTGGGCCGAGCTTTCAGATCTGACACCAGGCGAGCAACAATTTCACTACTGTGAAAGTTCTTGCGTCCGCGATGCCAATTGGCAAATCCAAGCAGTCTTTTCAAATTCCAATATCGCATCGGAAATGACGGCATCCTTGAGAGGTGGACGTCAGTAAATTGTGCAATCGTGAACCGTTCTACACCCGCCATTGTGTCTCACTTCTTGCGCCCCGCTCCAGAGCGGTTCATTCCAATTCAGCCCCTTAGAATAATCTCAATGCATTAATCTAAAATACGCCATGGAGCACTGAGAACCTGCTTTCGCCGAATGCATGCTTACAGGGACCATCAGTATGTACTTAACCCACTTGCTTATTGATCACAAAACAGCGTTCGTTTCATGACCTTTCAAGTTGGAAAAGAGAGCGTTAGATTCGCTTTAGGATGGGAGATTCGTTTTGGCGCTGATGAATAAAATGATCCGCAAAGCCCTACAGCGCTATTGGCGGCTTTCTCGTTCGCTAACGGTGGGTGCGCAAGGTGTCGTTATTGATTCTCAAGACCGCGTTCTCTTAATCCGCCATACTTACCGTCCAGGATGGCATTTTCCTGGTGGAGGCGTTGAAAAGAACGAAACTGTCTTAACAGGTCTACGTCGTGAGTTGGCTGAAGAAGCACGCGTCACTATTGATGCAACGCCTGAATTATTTGGCCTTTACGCCAACTTTCATCACTTTCCAAGCGATCATATTGTTTTATTCATTGTACGCAACTGGCATCAACCCGTCGCGCCAAAACCCAATCACGAGATTGCTGAGCATGGTTTTTTCAAGCCAAATGCTTTGCCCGACGAAATTCACCCGCCCACACAGCGACGACTTGTCGAGATATTCGACAACGTGCCGCGGGCCCAAATGTGGTAGCCAGTGCTAACTATGTTTCGACATAGACGCACAGCGCCTCAAACTTTGCCTAAACTGCAACTCCACCTTAACTGGTACCACACCAGAAAGTCTCGACGCTGCTGCTTCAAGCTTCCCTTCTTCACACAATTGAGTGACCAAACACCTGATGCCGTCCTTACGCTTGCCCTGCTCCAACGACCGCAACGCGATCAATCGCCTTCATGCCAAATGCTTTGGTCCAGGGCGCTTTGCCCGTACCGCTTATCGCATTCGTGAGAGCGCTGATTGTGTCACGTCGTGCTCTCGAATGTTGTTTGACGGTGACCAACTGATTGCAAGCGTGGAGCTATCTAAAATTGAAATTGGCGAGCAACCCGGCGCCTTGCTTCTTGGGCCCCTTGCCGTGGCACCAGAATACATTGGCCAAGCCAACGGATCGACATTGGTCAAAGCTGCCATTGAGGCTGCCCGCGACGAGGGCTATCAAATGATCGTTCTAGTTGGAGACATGGCTTATTATCATCGTTTCGATTTTGAGGTCGTGCCTCCAAAACAAATTGCCTTACCAGGCCCTGTTGATCCCGAGCGAATTTTAGCACTGGAACTACGCAAAAGTGCACTGCAAAAGTATGCAGGCCTTGTTCGCGGAACATCAATGTAAATAATCGATTGCATACCGATGCAGCCGCCAAATCAGACGGCGGCTTAGTCTTCTCAGACGGCGGCTTAGTCTTCGAATGGATCTTTCATCAAGATTGTGTCGTCGCGCTCAGGACTAGTCGACAGCAACGTCACAGGACATTCGATCAGCTCTTCAATATGGCGCACATATTTGACCGCTTGAGCCGGCAAGTCGGCCCATGTGCGCGCACCTTGAGTTGATTCTGTCCACCCCTCAAACGTTTCCCAAATCGGTTTCACGCGGGCCTGCGAATTTTGTCCCGCAGGAAGACGGTCGATGCGCTGGCCATCTAATTCGTAGGCGACACAAACCTTGACCTCGTCAAAGCCATCCAGCACGTCAAGCTTGGTCAATGCCACGCCATCAACTCCCCCGACTTTGATCATCTGGCGCGCCAATACCGCATCGAACCATCCACAACGGCGTTTGCGCCCCGTCACAGTTCCAAATTCATGGCCGCGCTCACCGAGCTTTTGGCCAATGTCGTTATCAAGTTCGGTTGGAAACGGCCCCGAGCCAACACGTGTTGTGTAAGCTTTTGCAATCCCCAAAACATAACCAACGGATTTTGGTCCAACGCCGGCGCCGGTTGCCGCTTGTGCAGCCGTCGTGTTCGACGACGTGACAAATGGGTAGGTTCCGTGGTCGATATCCAACAATGCGCCTTGCGCACCTTCAAACAAAATACGCTTACCCGACCGTCGTGCCTGATCCAAAAGATCCCAGACGACATCAACAAAAGGCAAGATTTTCGGCGCAATGGCGGTTAGCTTTGCAAGCAGTTCGTCACGATCCACCAACGTCTCACCAAGTCCCTTGCGCAGTGCGTTGTGGTGAACCAGCATCCGGTCGATTTTTTCACCCAGCGTATCCAGCGTGCGCAAATCCTGAACGCGAATAGCCCGGCGCCCAACTTTGTCTTCATATGCTGGGCCAATGCCGCGCCCGGTCGTGCCGATCTTGGCATTGCCTGCTGCGCGTTCGCGCATCAAATCCAACTCGCTGTGGGGAGGTAAAATAAGTGTCGCGTTTTCGGCAATGCGCAAATTGTCAGGCGTGATGGTCAACCCTTGTCCTGCAAGGCGTTCGATTTCATCGCATAAAGCCCACGGATCGATCACGACGCCATTGCCAATGACACCCAATTTTCCAGGCCGAACCACGCCAGATGGCAAAAGCGATAGCTTGTAAACCTCGCCGTCGATGACCAGCGTGTGGCCAGCATTATGGCCACCCTGAAAACGCACAACAATATCTGCACGTTCGCTGAGCCAATCAACGATCTTACCTTTACCTTCGTCGCCCCATTGGGCGCCGATCACGACAACGTTTGTCATATCGCCTCATCACACGAATTGGCCCCAGCAATGTGTGCCAGGGCCTCACTTGACGTCATATAGCGCAGATTCGTTCGCTTTGCTGTGTCAACCAAATTCCTAACGGCTGTAACGGATCGCCTTTTCGGCCGGCCATATCACGCGGTATCCAAACTGAACCACTTGCTCCGCGTCAGGAATGATTTCTTTTTCCCAGTTAAGAATCCCGCGCTTGTCTTCCAAATCCTGCTTTGTGGGCTTTGTTGGCCCGAGCAAATTGACCTTGATATCATCGTTTGCCGAGACCGGCATCCGGTCTATCACAGTCACCTGAATCGCGCGTTCATGTAGGTTTTTGACTGTAATTTTATAGTTCCTGGTATCGGTTTTTGCCGCCGAAATCAAACCGGTTTCGCCCCGTTTATCGGCTTCAACCGAATGACGAACACGAACACGATCATCGGCACCAAAACCGAGCTTGTGCTTTTCTTGCGACGCAATCATCGGCAACGTACCGCGTCCGACATAAGTGCCATCACGAAACAGCGAAACTTGGCCTGGCAGAATCGGCGCCCCCTTTGGCACTGTCAATTCAGCGTAAAGGTAGGCCTTTGCCTCAACCGCTGGAACGGTTCGGATACTCAGTTTCGGACGAATGCTATTCTCGGCCAATTGTACTGTTTTCGCAGCTCCAGTTGCTGGAACATCCACAGTTCCTGCAATCTTGAACAGAGCCTGGAATGGCGCATTTGCGACGATGGATTGAGCTGGTTTGGCTGTTACGACACGACGCGGCTTTTGAGTTTTCGCCATACTGCGCGCGCGATTTTGTTTCCGGCTTTCTTCAGCGACGCCAACATCGGCCTCAGGTGCCGGCGCATTCATGGCCATAGGTTGTATGATCCGAGGACGCTCAAAATCAACATTCAAGACAGGAAGATTGGGTGCGGATGCCCCAAGGTTTGGTCGTGTTGTCGACAACGTGAGTGCAACGCCTGACCAGTCTTCGCCCGTGCGTTGGCGAATACTTGCCCGGCGCACCAATGTCAGATCTGGCGCTTTCGCCTTTGTCCCGGTTGCCAGTCGTGCTTCATAAAGCGCAGACCACGAGGCTGATGGCACGTGGTATCGAATTGTAAATGTCGCGTCCAGTGGCAGCTCGGCTGATGCGAAAATTTTAACTTCGGTTCGCTGAACAGGCTTCGGTGTTGTTCCACTCAATTGCTTTTTTAAGTCAGAAATCTCTTTATCGATTTCGCGCAATCGCTTTTGCCCATCCAATTTTTCACGTTGCACCTGTGCCATCTCTGACGAAATGAGGGTCAATACGCCAATCCAATCGGGCGCTTGCACAACGTTACCGGCCGAAGGGGACGGTTGGTTGGGAAGGTTTGCCAAGTTCGAAATGAGTTGTTTCTTGGTTTCAGCCGTTTCGATTTCACCAACGATAGCGGCTCGCCTGTCACCTGCGGCCTCGATCGCGTCTTCCAATTGCTTTCGCTTCGCCCCGATGGTCCCATCCGCATCCGTCACCATGTAACGGCGCGTATCGACCGAACCAATGACCATCGCTCCAGTGCCTTGGCCTTCCACGCGGATGGTGTTTGCGACCGCCTGTCCTGGCAAATCACCAATCACAATTTCATGGGTGCCCTTCTGCAATTGAACTTTTGCAGTTCGCTCCACTGCAGCTCCAGAAGGAAAAACCGTGACATTTTCAATTTGGGAGGTCTGCTTAATCGTATCTGCAAATACCACCGAACCGGGTGCTGCCAAAAAGAACGCAATGCAGGGTAAAATAAAGCGCATCAATAAACACCTTGTACTTCGTCGACAAACCATCCGTGCCAGTGTCATATTCTCAAAAGCCTTATAACGAGGCGCGGCACAGGAGGCATGGACATTTCAATACAGCATCAAAAAAAGTTGCTAGCGGGTCCTATCGCGTCTAGCCCCAGATCACAACAATTATGACGAATAAGACGCGCCACAACACTCTAAACCTTGGGGTTCATTGATATATTTTCAAACTTTTGGCCAATTCATCGCGTTCATGAAAAAGCGGCGCACACCTGTTTTCGGGTGGCTGCCGCTCTCTTCAATCGCCATATCACGAGAACGCCATTTCAGCGATCTCGCTTTACCTAAAACTGTAGGCGTTTTGCACGTTGGACATGCGCAATACTTTCAACTTTTTCTAACACAGCATCACTAATTGGCGCATCCAGAGAAACGACACAGATTGCATCACCACCTGGCTCAGTGCGTCCGAGATTAAATGTTGCAATGTTGACTTTGTTGTCGCCCATAACCGAACCGAAATCTCCAACAAAGCCAGCCCGATCTTCATTGCGAACGAACAACATGTCTTTGGACAATTCAAATTCCATATCGATGTCACGAATTTGAATAATTCGACTACGTCCACCTGAGAAGACGGTGCCAGCAATCGAGCGTTCGTATTCATCCGTTGTAACCGTTAGACGAATATAGCTTTCATACGCGCCGCCAGCACTTTTCGTCGTCTCTTGAATTACGATACCGCGTTGTTCTGCAATTGCAGGTGCTGAAACCATATTTACCTCTGGCGTCGAAGTTCTCATGACACCAGCAACAGCGGCAGCCGTCATCGGCTTCACATTGAGTTTTGCAACATCTCCACAATATTCAATCGTGACTTGTTTGATTGTTGACTCAGTCAATTGACCGGCAAACGAGCCCAAGTTTTCTGCTAACGAAACCCACGGCGTCAAACGTGGTGCCTCTTCAGCCGAGATTGATGGGAAGTTGATGGCGTTGGTGATTGCACCATTGAGAAGATAATCGGACATCTGCTCGGCAACTTGAATAGCGACATTCTCCTGGGCTTCATTTGTTGATGCGCCTAGGTGCGGGGTGACCACAACGTTTTCCATGCCAAACAAAACGTTTTCTTTGGCTGGTTCTTCTGAGAAAACATCCAGCGCCGCGCCGGCCACTTGACCAGACTCGATGGCTTGGGCAAGGGCTGCCTCGTCAATCAGGCCACCGCGCGCACAATTGATAATCCGGACGCTTTTTTTACACTTCGCCAAAGCATCGGCTGAGATAATGTTCTTTGTTTTATCGGTCAATGGTGTGTGCAGTGTTATGAAATCAGCACGGGCCAAAAGCTCATCCAATTCGAGTTTTTCGACCCCAATTTCTAATGCATGTTCCGGGGTCAAAAATGGGTCGAAGGCAACAACCTTCATTTTCAATCCCTGCGCACGATCTGCAACAACAGCACCAATATTACCGCAACCGACGACACCCAGTGTTTTGTTGAACAGTTCTGCGCCCAAAAAGCGAGATTTTTCCCACTTGCCTTGATGCGTTGATGCATTTGCTTCCGGAATGCGCCGCGCAATCGACATCATCATTGCAATCGCATGCTCTGCAGTTGTAATCGAGTTGCCAAAAGGTGTGTTCATTACGATCACGCCGTTTGCCGTCGCAGCCTTCAAGTCGACGTTGTCAACACCGATTCCGGCACGTCCAATCACTTTCAAATTTTTGGCCGAGGCAATGAGTTTGTCCGTTGCCTTGGTCGCCGACCGTATGGCTAGACCGTCAAAATCTGGAATCATTTGGGCCAGCTTTTCTTTGTCTTTCCCAAGTCCCGGTTCGAACGTTACATCGAGACCGTTGTCGCGAAAGATCTGAACGGCCGTTTCAGATAGTGCATCAGAAATCAAAACTTTTGGTGCCATGGTGGGCCTCCTTAGAGAGATGCGCTGGCGGCGGCGTTGTGCCAGGCATGCGTAATATTTGGGTCTTGGGGAACGACGACTGCGAATGTGCTGGATTGTATTGAGCAGAACTTCAAATTCTGCCACTCAGGCGTCATGCCGTTTCCAGAGCCTTTGCTTTGGCCTGAGCAAACGCCCAATCCAGCCATGGCAATAAAGCTTGCAGGTTCGCCGGTTCGATTGTTGATCCACACCAGATCCGCAATCCCGCAGGCGCATCACGGTAAGACCCGATATCGTAGGCAACACCCTCATCATCCAAGATTGTCGCAATTGCTTTGGCGATTGCAGCTTGTTGGTCCTGACTCAGTGCAAGAACTTGTTCGTCGACAATCTTCAAACACACAGACGTATTCGAACGCGTCTCATCCACCTCAGCCAGGTTAGCAACCCATGAGGTTTTCTCGACCCAATCAAACATGACCTGGGCATTTGCGTCGGCGCGCGCCTTTAGGCCTGGCTGCCCGCCTACCGATTGAGCCCACTGCAAAGCATCAAGATAATCTTCAACAGCAAGCATCGATGGTGTGTTGATCGTAGCGCCTTTAAAGATCCCACCGATCAACTTGCCACCCTTTGTAAGGCGGAAGATTTTTGGCAGAGGCCAGGCCGGCTGGTAACTTTCAAGTCGGGCAACGGCGCGCGGCGATAAAATGAGAACCCCGTGCGCAGCTTCGCCTCCGAGCACCTTCTGCCAGGAGAATGTCAAAACATCCACCTTGGTCCAATCGATGTCTTGCGCGAACGCTGCTGACGTCGCATCGACAAACGTTAAACCTTTTCGGTCCGCAGGAATCCAATCATAATTTGCAATGCGCACGCCCGATGTCGTGCCATTCGCCGTGAACACCACGTCACGGTCAAAATCAACCGCGGCCAAATCTGGCAGTTGTCCATAATCGGCATTGAGTGTGCGTGTATCGTCAAGCTTCAGTTGTTTGACAACATCTGTGACCCAGCCAGCGCCAAAACTTTCCCAGGCCAACACATCGACACCGCGCTCACCAAGCATGGACCACATGGCAGCTTCGAAAGCCCCCGTGTCGGAGGCAGGCATAATTCCACAAGCAAAATCATCGGGAATGGCAAGGATGGATTTGGTCTCATCGATGGCTTTGGCAAGTTTTGCCTTGCCAATCTTGGCGCGGTGCGAGCGCCCAAGGGCGGCATCAGCGAGGCCTTCAAGAGACCAACCGGGGCGCTTTGTGCAAGGACCAGATGAGAATTGAGGATTGGTCGGCCGCGTGGCCGGTTTCGTCGTACCTGTCATGTTGTCTATCCTTCCAGATAGTAAGCCTCTCGGTGGGGAGAGGTGGCCCGGAATGGGGTCTACATAGGTCGAATAGAGCGGTCAAGACGACAAAGGAACTAGTGCGACGGTTCGTCCTTTCGTAAGAATTTCCCCAATCACATCGGTTAAAGCTCACGCCCAGGCCGTTGTCGATCTTAAGGATCGTGATTGGCAAAAAAAAAGGCGCGCGTTCCAGCGCACCCTTTTAAATTTACGAAACCTGTCTGTTTTCACTCACAATGGTGATGACAGACCAAGTGCTTTGATTAGGTGAAACGATCTCAATCCAGGTCGACGCGAACGCCAGCGCGAATTTGGTGAATAGATGTAGACCCCAATGATAGCTCTGAGGGTTCGCCAGAAATCTCAATCGTTGCACCGTCGGACCCATCGATGAACAAATAACGATAGTTCATGTCGAGGTACCAACCATCAGTCATTTCATATGCTGCACCAACACTGGCCATGGCTGCCAAAGATACCGTGCTTGACTTGTCTTCATATGATTCATCAGAAATCGTCGTGCCCGTTGTCCGGTTGACCGTTGTTGAGCGATTTTCGCGATCAAATGTATTCCAGGCAAAACCGAGACCAACACCAAGGTATGGCGTTAGGGATTGAGAAATGGCGCGTTTGAAATCGTAGTAACCGTTCAGCATAAAGACACCGCCACCGGTCGTGATTTCATCGCGCGCGCGAACGGTTACTCTGTCGCCAGTGAAGTTGGTATAGCTTAGAGCCCCTTCACGACGCAGATCATTACTGGCTTTCGTTTCAGCCGTCAGATCCATACGAAGTCCGTTGCCAAAGTGGTAACCGACACCGATGCCGTATGACGGATAATGGCCATATTCGTTATCTTCCCAACTGCCCAACAATCCAAAGGGTCCTGCAGGACGGTCTGTGCCGTAGGGCGTCCCGCTGTAGACAGTGTTTGGCTCTTCGGCTGTGCCAATGCCGAAATCAGCGCGGAAATAGTAGTTGGATTCAAATACGGGAATTGGCATTGGCGCTGGCACGGGAACAGCCGCGCTGGCGTAGTCTTTGAGCCCACCTGCTCCATGGTTCCAATCTCCAGCAAAGGCCGGCATGTTACCCACCATAACGACAGCCAAACCAAGCGATAAACTCGCCAACTTGCATTTCATGGCTTCAATCCCTCTTCCATAACGCCATTCAGTTTGCCAGCCGCCATGTCGTGAAATCACGTCGGCACAAACCGTTTTAAGTGTCAGCAAATGCGGGACGCCTTGACCGCTGATCGATGACCAACCCGGTAAAGAAAAAAAGCTTGCAGCGCTGTCTTGAATTTCATTTCGCGTGCGGCCCATGGGTATCCCTCTAACGACAAGAGGCTACATTCTGCCCCTCGCCAAACGTGCACGCGATACTTGCTCAACGCTCATACTGAGGGAGAAGATTTAAGAGAGACTTAATCTGTGAATGAATTTGAGACAGTCACGTTCAAGATCGCTTAAAGACCGGGTCTGGCCCTAAGACAAAGCAATCGTGGGGACGGAATTTTGCAAAACAACGTAATTCTGCGTGTGCAACAATTAATGGGCGTTAAGAGTTTGACGACCAAACCTTTCAGAAAACTCGGCGCATGGGGTTTGCAATGCGCCGAGGCGTGAGGGTACAACTTTTTCTGCGTAACGTGACCGAACTAATGAGGGCTTAAACCCTAAGCCGCTTTGGCCGCTGCATCTTTCACAGCTTCGACGATGCTTTCGACTGTTCTTGAAACAAGGTCTTCATCGTCGCCCTCTGCCATCACGCGGATCAAAGGCTCAGTGCCCGACGCACGTATCACCAGCCTGCCGCTGTCGCCAAGCTGTTTTTCTGCTCCTGAAATAGCCTTTAGGACATTTCGATCTTCCAAAGGCGTACCGCCATTGTAGCGGACATTGCGCAACAACTGTGGGATGGGCTCAAACCGCTGGCACACCTCACTGACAGACCGGTCCATCGAGACAACAACAGCCAAAAGTTGCAACGCCGAAACAAGACCGTCACCTGTGGTCGTGAAATCTGACAAAACGATATGTCCAGATTGCTCACCACCGATATTGTAGCCGTGCTTGCGCATGTGTTCGACAACATACCGGTCGCCCACGGGTGTTCGCGCAAGAGATAGGCCACAGTCCTTCAGGTGGCGTTCAAGCCCGAGGTTGCTCATAACCGTGGCGACAATACCGCCTGCAGCAAGCTTGCCACGGTGATGCCAGCTCTCAGCAATGACAGCCATTAATTGATCGCCATCGACCACCTTTCCCTTTTCATCGATAATCACCACACGGTCGGCATCGCCGTCCAATGCAATGCCAATGTCGGCACGGGTTTCGAGTACTTTTTGACTGAGTGCTTCAGGTGCTGTCGAACCACACTTATGGTTGATGTTCTGGCCGTTTGGTTCAACGCCAATAGAAATAACCTCCGCGCCCAACTCCCAAAGAGCCGCTGGTGCAACGGCATAGCCAGCGCCGTTGGCACAATCAACGACAATTCTCAAACCATTAAGTTGCAGGTTGCGTGGTAACGTTCGTTTGGCAAATTCAATATAACGCTCTTGGGCACTTTCCACGCGCTTAGCGCGACCAATCGCTCCGGGCGCCGCCAACAACTTTTCAGACCCGCCATCGATCATGTCCTCAATTTGCAACTCTGTCTCGTCGGAAAGTTTATATCCATCCTGACCAAAGAGTTTAATGCCATTGTCGTCAAAGCGGTTATGAGATGCAGAAATCATAACGCCGAGATCAGCACGTAATGAGCGTGTCAGCATAGCGACGGCAGGCGTTGGCATCGGCCCCAACAAGAACACATCCATGCCAACTGAGGTAAAGCCACTCACCAGGGCAGCTTCCAACATGTAACCAGACAGACGCGTATCCTTGCCAATAACAACGCGATGGCGATGGCTACCGTTCTGAAACAGCTTTCCAGCCGCCATGCCAACTTTCAGAGCCACTTCCGATGTCATCGGATGGTGGTTCGCCAGTCCCCGGATCCCGTCGGTCCCAAAATAGCGTCGTGACATTCGTGAAGTCCTCACCCCTGAATTTTTCTCTCATCAAACACAGCCATACACCGCAGGCTTATGCTGCCAAAGTATTCAAATTTTTGCCCACCGCCGTAGCCTGCAGCTTGCTGCCTGGTTCCCGTGCACTTTGTCTCGTTAACCAAGGTCATGTCGATGTGTGCGCATCCGTGCCACAGTCGCGACTTAATATGCAACTTTGAACCCGTTGTCCGATATCAAAAACTGTGTGCCTTCATTACACTCATGTTGGTTTGAGCAGCACGCTCAAGTGTCTTTGCGCGCCAATTCCGCCACGCTTGCCCGGCTGCAATTCAAGAATCGGGCAAATATGACACCAAAACTGTGCGTTCAAGCTGCATTTTGAGTGAGTCTGCCCTGGATGTGCCGTGTTTGAGCGCTTCAAACGACAATCATCCCCGCTTTTTTGCGGAGCAGGCTTGCCCAAGGTGACAAAAGCGTCGGCGAAGACAAAACAACAACGCATGCGGAATTTCTGCATTGTCCTCAATGACGCCAAGCTTTGGTGGGTTCGGGTGTTTTATGGTTGCAAACCAACGGCCTTTTGTAATCAGGCGTTGGAACATGAAAATAACCCTTTGGTCTTGTGCAATAAGACCAAGGGACCTGGGGGAATGTAACAGGCGACGGATGCCATTTCGTCCGTTTTGTGCCTGTAATCGAGTGATTTGAGGATTTGAATGGCGTTCTTTTTGAGTGTGGCCAACCGCAAGGGTGGCGTGGGTAAATCAACAATTTCGGTCATGTTGGCCCATGCCATGAGTGTCTGGGGGGGCAAGCGTGTCCTAATTCTGGACTTGGATTCACAGTGCAATGCTTCACTGATCTTGATTGGCGGACAAGGATGGAGTGAGGCCCGCAAAGCCCACCGCACCATCGCCGATTATTTCTTCGATCTGTTCGACGGAAATTCAATTAAGCCGAAAGATTATCTCATTCATGACGTTGGTGATGTCTCAAACGCCAATGGCGCGCCGACCACGCTCTCGCTGTTGCCGGGCTCGTTGTTGCTTGAAGACGTACAAGGCGAACTATTTTTAAAACAAGCGGGACAAAGCAACGATCCTGATATTGTCGCAAACCGTGTGCGCGGTCGCCTAGAACAGTTGTTGCGCAGGTTTGGCAGTGAATTCGATGTCGTTATTTTGGATTGTCCGCCAGGTTTGTCATTTGCAGCCCTTGCCGCACTCAAAACAGCTGACAAAGTTCTCGTCCCGTTTCGCCCCGACTACGTATCGCAACTCGCTGTCGACCGCGTCGCTTTGATCATCGAGGACAAACACCACTACGATGACTTGATGGACATCCCGCTCGACAATCGCCGCTATGTTTGTCTGGCAAATTATGTCCGCGAGGGCAATGGCCGCGAACGTACCCTGATCGAAGAGATTGAATTGGTCCACCCCGTTCTAGAAACCCAATTGCCGCATCGCGACGGAATTGCAAATTCGTTCGATTGGATTTCAGAGCGCCGATCATTGGAAGAAAAATACGGCGATGCAACCGATGACATGCGTCGCCTCTATGACGAGCTTCGCCCGCTTCTAGGTGTTTAAACAAATTCAGCGCCCTATTTCAGCCGGGAGGCGCGAGGCAACTTGCTGGAGTATGACGAAAACTGTTGTTTCCTGGGATAACTGGAATGACAATAGGCTAGGCTTTGAGTCGCGTGATAAACTCATCAACCACGGCAACGTTTGGCCGAGCGGGCCGCACTTGGCATAACTGATTTTTTCAAAGCCGGGCGCGAACCCGATGAGATCGCCAGAGCCAAGGCTGTACCATGGTTCCTGTTTTGATCGCGACGAGCCTGGACCTATAAATCGTCCTGCTGGAAGACATGCAGCAGGCTAACTGCAATTGGCACGTAAGGTATGTCGAAATCAGCTCAATTTTGGACTGGCAAACGCATGCAAACCTATTTGCAAGCGTTATTTCGTGCTGAGCCCGGCGTTGATGACGCCCTGGCCGAACGCCTCGCAACACGGGCAAATAAAGCCATCCATAGTATGCGCGTGTGGGATGCGACGCCGCTGGTTCCAACCAACGAACCAGCCGCCAAGACGACGCACGACAAAGACACAAAATCTGGACAACCGGTCGCAAAAAACGAACCTGCGTTCGACCCTTATGCTTTCAGTGCAATGGTTGTTTTTGCCAAGAAGGGCGGTCCGGCACTGCTCAAGAAACTTGAAGCCATTGACAATCCGGCCGACCTAAAAGCACTTGCCGACGCACAACACATCGGCCTCAAAGGTCGGATTGAAACCATCGAGCAATTACGTGCTGCCATCGTTGAAGGTGCCAAACAACGCCTCGCTGACCGGCGTGCCGCGGCAAGCTGATCAAATGGCGCAATTCCAACCCTAAGCGTCAGCTTTGATCTGTTCGGGCGGGATGGCTGCTTTTTCATCGCCAAACAAAGCCGCTTGCCAAACGCTGACGGCTTGTTTGGTCTCGGCCACATCGTGCACGCGTAAAAGCTGCACACCTTGCGCCAAGGACGACAACGCCGCAGCAATCGAACCTGGGACACGCTCAGTCGGGTTCTCGACATTGCAAAGTTGCCCGATCAATTTCTTGCGTGAAGCGCCAAGCAGAATGGGAACACCCAATCCGTGATAGAGGCTCATCGCGGCCAAGACTGCAACATTGTGGTGAAGGTGTTTGCCAAAACCGATGCCGGGATCGGCAATAATCTTAGCCTTTGGAATGCCAGCCCCCTCACACGCTTGAATCCGTCTTTCAAGGAAGTCGAACACATCGAGTACAACATCTGCATATTGAGGATCGTCATTCATGGTTTTTGGATCGCCTTGAGCATGCATCAAGATGACCGGCAAACCGCTTTCGGCGGCCACGTCCAAGGCTTCTGGATCATGGGTCAATGCGGAGACGTCGTTGAGAATATCGGCGCCTGCCTCAGCTGCCCGCTGCATGACTTGTGATTTGCGCGTGTCGACAGAAATTAAAGCATCAGTCTTATCGCGGAGCACTTCAATAACCGGAATCACACGTTGTAATTCTTCATCGACAGGGACCGGTGTTGCGCCAGGGCGTGTGCTCTCACCACCGATGTCGATGATATCCGCGCCCTCTTCCACCATCAGCAACGCTTGATCGACCGCGGTTTGGACACTGTTGAAATTGCCACCGTCGGAAAAACTATCCGGTGTCACATTAAGAATTCCCATAATACGAGGCGCGCTTAGCGACAACCCGGTCAACCGACTGCGCGGCTCTCGCAGCGCTTCGAACATATCGGAAGCCGCCAACGTATGGCGGCCCCAATCGCGCTCCATAAATTCGCCAAGCCCCGTGACATGGCGCATCGTCTGAGGACCACGCTCAATCACTTCCAGTGCCGAAAACGCTAGTCGTCCGCCAGCCAATGGCAAACCGCCCCAAACCGTTCCTGTTTCCGGGTCAGCGGTTGCGGGAAAAATACCAACCGGGCGAACGTAGATAGAGCGTTGCATTCCACAAACCTCAATTAAAAAGTCCAGCAGCTAAAACCTCGGCCATCATTTAAAGCACGCCCGAGCGACATGTCTGCTGGTTTGCGCCCAAACATGCAAAAGGCCGCAGACAATGTCCACGGCCTTTATGATTTACTCAGTAAAGTCTCAGGTGCGCGCACAGGCGCAAAATATGAACCCCGCCCGCTTTTACTTTAGAGAGATCAGTCACCTCACCGTTACGTTGGCTGTGGCTCCATGCCTCCCGTATCGGGATCAGGCTCTTGACGCGGTTTTGCTGTTCGACCTGCACTTGGAACAGCCGAACCAACTGGTCCACCGTCGTCATCTTCATTGCGAACGATCTTCTCGCCACGCATCAAAGTTTCACACTCATCGCCCGAGATGGTCTCATATTCCATCAGCGCTTGGGTAATCGCCTCCAAGTCGTCCCGGTGTTTTTCCAGAACTTCCCAGGCTTTTTGCTCACCCTCTGTAACGATACGGCGAACCTCTTCATCAATCAGTTGAGCGGTGTCTTCTGACATGTTTTGCGTTTGAGCAACCGAATGGCCAAGGAAAACTTCTTGTTGGTTTTCGTTGTACAACAGCGGACCAAGCTTCTCGCTCATTCCCCATTCCGTCACCATGCTGCGTGCCAGATTGGTCGCTTGCGAAATGTCGCTCGAAGCGCCAGTGTTCAAGTGATCTTTGCCATAGATGATCTGCTCGGCAACACGACCACCAAACGTCATTGCCATCTTAGCTTTACACCATTCCATCGAGTAGCTGAGCTTATCGCGTTCCGGTAAACTCATCGTCACACCCAAGGCACGACCGCGCGGTATAATCGTCACTTTGTGCAACGGGTCGTTGCCCGGCACAACGATATTGACCAAGGCATGTCCGGCTTCGTGATAAGCGGTTGCGAGTTTTTCTTCTTCCGTCATGGCCATCGATCGGCGCTCGGCACCCATCATGACTTTGTCCTTGGAATCCTCAAACTCTGTTTGCGTCACCATGCGTTTGTTACGCCGCGCCGCCAACAAAGCCGCCTCGTTAACGAGGTTGGCCAAATCAGCACCAGAAAAGCCCGGCGTACCGCGTGCAATAACTTTCGGATTAACATCCGGAGCGATTGGAACTTTGCGCATGTGAACTTTAAGAATTTTCTCACGCCCACCAATATCGGGGTTTGGAACTGTAATCTGACGGTCAAAGCGACCAGGACGCAGCAACGCCGGGTCGAGAACATCCGGACGGTTTGTTGCCGCAATGATAATCACGCCTTCGCTGGCTTCAAATCCATCCATCTCAACCAACAACTGGTTCAATGTCTGTTCGCGCTCATCGTTGCCACCGCCAAGACCGGCACCACGGTGACGGCCAACGGCGTCAATCTCGTCAATGAAGATGATGCAAGGGGCATTCTTTTTGGCTTGCTCGAACATGTCGCGTACACGACTTGCGCCAACGCCGACAAACATTTCAACGAAGTCAGAACCAGAGATCGAGAAGAACGGGACGTTTGCCTCACCGGCAACGGCACGCGCAATGAGCGTTTTACCTGTACCTGGTGGTCCAACAAGAAGTGCGCCACGCGGAATGCGTCCACCCAGACGTTGAAATTTTTGCGGATCACGCAAAAACTCAACAATTTCCTGCAGATCGACTTTCGCTTCGTCAACGCCTGCAACATCTTCGAAGGTGACACGGCCTTGTCGTTCGGTCAGCAGTTTCGCGCGCGACTTTCCAAATCCCATCGCGCGGCCAGAACCGGACTGCATTTGACGCATAAAAAAGATCCAGACACCAATCAACAACAGGATCGGGAACCAGTTGAGCAACACACTCATAATGGACGTTTGATCTTTGTCGCTTGGGGCTGCTTTGAAATTTACCTTTTTATCGGTGAGCGACTTCACAAGGTTGGGATCGTTCGGCGCATAGGTCGAAAACTTACCGCCATTGTTGGTCAAAACACCTGAAATCCGGTTGCCTGCAATCGTGGCTTCTTTGATCTTACCAGCATCAACATGATTCAAGAATTCAGAATATGTGATGTCGTTTCCGCGTTTGCCCTGCTCGGGATTGTTGACGAAATTGAAGACAGCAGCAGCCATCAACAGTATCGCAACCCAGATCGCGAGCTTTTGCAAATTTGAATTCATTTATTAGGTCCTGTTCAACCCAGTACCAGTGATTGGACCGGGGGATTTGAGGGCGGGTGGATCAATCGGAGGCCAGCTTACCCCTTTGATCATTAACATAGGATCGACAACCGCCTTTGCCAAGCAACGCCAACAAGCTTTCATTATGTCTTTTCGTCAATATCCCTGAAATATATGCCAATTTTTCGCCCGCCAATTTGGGTCAAATATCGTGGAAACTGGCAAGCAGGGTTCGGATAATCAACGTTTGGGGCATCACCAAAGCCATATTTTCAGTGGCCCAACCGTAAGTCGGCCCGTTCGTGTACCTTCCGGTCGCGCTAAAATCAACGCCCGAGACCCTGTAAAAATGGGTCAGTGTGTTGGGCAAATAGATCCGAAAAGATAAATTCGGCGCGATAAGATGCCTCATGACGATCATCATCAAGCCCTCTCAAATCGTTGAAAATTGGCACCGAGACCAACTGCCCGTCTCGCCAAAATCCCGGTAAAGTTGCAGCCACATCCGTCGTTGGCGCGACCGCCAGACTGTCTTTGACTTCACCTGAGGCCGTCACAAGTTGGTCTTTGCCCTCTCGCCCCAACGCCTGCACCACGATCGCACCGGTTTCTTGTCGCGCGCACGACACGCGAAACCGATGATCCCAAATCTTCGTTGCCCCACATGGCAACTCAATCGACGGCAGTGGCCGACGCGACGGTTCGCGCATAACCGAAATCTCACGGCCACGCTTTTGAATGATACATCCGCCAAGCGTTTCACGGACCTCTTGATCGGGATCAATGTGCGTCGCCAGTCGGTGTACCAGAGCTTCGACCTTCATTAAACGTGGTGGCAACAACTGCCCTCCATAAGCCCTCAGAAGCCGAGACAGAAAACGCACGCGCAGTTCGCTGGACTGGTTGGCAAACACGGGCGCACCAAAGCTTGCAAACAGCCCATGATGCAGGTTCAAGTCAACCGCGCGCGCCATCTCAGTGACACCCGCTTCAATGGCCGCATCAGCGCGACGCAATCGGGTTATGCTTTTTGCTAGTGCCTCATCGGTCAGCCCAAGCTCGTCAAACACCTTGCGATGACGCCGCCAACGCACTCGTTCAAAGCGTTGATCTTGATTGCTCGGGTCTTCGATCCATTTGTGCTCTTTGGCTTTGAGCGTGGCGACCAACTGGGCTTTGGATAGAGTTAAAAACGGGCGCAACAATTTCACATGCGTTAATGGGCTGAGTTGGCGCAGCCCCTCCATGCCTGCTAATCCCTCCAGTCCCGATCCACGCGCCAGCCGCATCATGAACGTTTCCACCTGGTCATCGCGTGTATGTGCCGTGACAACCCCGACTTGACCTGTTGGCCAGTGCTTAACGCCAACCTCTTCAAGAAGCCGATAGCGCGCAACGCGTGCGCCATCTTGCAACCCGGATGTCGGTTTTTCCTCCGACCACTCAACTGTTTCATGATCCAACCCCAGCGCCATTGCGCACTGAGCAACAAACAAGGCCTCGTCTTTTGCTTCAGGTCGCATACCATGATCAACTGTGGCAACGACAAAAACTGGCGCAGGTGCCCTCTCCTGCGTGAACAATTGTGCGCGCCATTGCGCCAACAAATGCAGCAACGCCATACTGTCAGCACCACCTGACACAGCAATGACCAAGCCGTCGAAAGCCTTTAAGGGTGAAAACAAATCGGACAACATCGCCGGCTCAATGGCCTGCGCCTCTCCCGATCCTCCGGTCGTATTCATAAGGTTGGTGTCATGACATTAAAGCACTCCAGGGACAGGGGCGTGCGACGAATGCTCGTCTGCATTGGTCTTGAGCAAAGCCGAGCGCATCGCTCTCCAGAACCAAAAGACACCGACATAGCTAAATTGCGATGCTCAACACCCCACACGACGGCGCTCAGATGCGGCCCGGTTCTTAACATGCGCTGGAGCATTTGGAAAACGATTGACCAATTCGGTGTACGACGAACAAGCTGCATCTTTTTGTCCCAAACGATCAAGCGACATGGCCAACTTCAACAAGCTGTCCGGCGCCTTCGCACTTTTGGAATATGTTTGGTAGCCTTTTAAAAATGCACCGGCAGCAGATTTGTATTGGCCGCGCACGTAGTGCGATTCTCCCAGCCAGTACTGCGCATTGCCAGATAATTTATCGCTTGGGTAACGCTGCAAAAAATCCAAAAACGCAACCTCAGCTGCACCATAATCCTGCTGCAGGAGATATCCATAAGCCGTTTCGTAAAGAGCTTTTGGATTTCCACCAACTATTTCTCTTGGCCGATTTGAGAAGTCCGTTTCACCACGTGCCGCATACTGCCTGCTATCCGTTTGTCCCTGCTGCGTTTGCCGTGCAGCGTTAGGACGCGTTGGCGATGATCTGTCATTGCCAAGTTGGTCGTTGATATATCCGCCAATCGGATCTTGTCCAATTTGCTGGGTCACGGTTGTTGAACCAAATCCATCTTGCTGGCGCACACGCGACCTGCGATCTGGAAGCTCGGTCGAATAATTGTCGTTGTAACCCTGGTAGGATTGATCTGTTGCGCCGCCAGTTTGTGGTGATCTCTGTGTGCGTTCCAGTTGTGCCGTCAAAGCGCGGATTTGCATTTCCATGTTGTCGATGCGTGCACTATCGCGCGTCGAAACGCCACCACCGGCGTAGTTACCAGCCGCGGCGCTTGCCCCTGATCGACCGCCAAGTGATTGCAGCGTACCAATCACAACCTGCATATCAACGATCTGCTCTTCGAGCTGCTCAACACGCTTGCGCAAGGCTTCGGTTTCTTTATCTGCCCCGTAAGCAAGATCCAATGGCTGGAACACAAGTACCGTTATGAAAAAAACACCAGCGGCACTGAGTAGATTTTTTTTGCACAACGTGAGCAGGTGCATCATCCGTTCGCTTTCACACAGGTATTGCTTCATAAAATGCTCTTG
The DNA here is from genome assembly GCA_050633705.1 of Hyphomicrobiaceae bacterium. GTDB lineage: Bacteria > Pseudomonadota > Alphaproteobacteria > Rhizobiales > Hyphomicrobiaceae > JAJFHI01. The sequence continues at coordinate 148,628 of JBOEGZ010000006.1, forward strand.
CGCCATCGGCTTGCTTTTGCAGCACGAACCCGCCTGCAAAAATATTAGCTAACTATCATATCATTCGTCGAAATCGAATTCCGACTTCAGTCACCCCAAGACATAACCTGGCGCTTGCCGAATCTTCGCTTGCTTCGAATTTTGATTATATCAGAAAACGCCTGAGCTACCACAAAAGTCAATGCTGGCTGCAAGTGATTGCCCTTAGGCAAAAAAGAGTAATCTTAAATCGTGAATAATAGCCCGAAAACGGCGCAGTAAGCCCAGCCTGCAATGGCCACGGTCAGGGCGGAGGGTTAACTATGGAATAGACAACGCTGCGCCGCGATGGAGTGCGTTATCAAACTTATCGCCAGGCGGCACTTTCTGGCGCAAAACTGACGATGGCAACGTATGCAGCACCTGCGTAATGGCACGGCGATTTTGTGCCGCGCACTGCTGAGCGTCACAATATGCAATGGGTTCTGCGCGTCCCCTAATCTCAATGACAATCCGTTCGGGTGAGATTCCCTCGTCAATCAAACGCTGTTGTACAGCCCTGGCACGTTCACTGGCCAAGCGGGTGTTATCATCAATTGAACCTGGATCATCTGCATGTCCGATAATTAAGGCACCAAAGCTTGGACGCAATTTCATCCAACGGGCTTGCGCCGACAAAACGATGCGTGCATTCGACCCTAGTCTTGAGCTTCCTGAACCGAAAAAGACCCGATCACCAGCCGTGCGCCGCAGGTGTTGCGTCAGACGCTGGCTCACAGCGTGACGGTACTGGCTGACAAAATTGTCTGCTTGTTTGATGCCAACGCGGGTTATATGCGCTGTGTTTTCAGTATAGGCCTGAGCATTGGCGACATCAGCCAACAGACGGCCACTTGTTACTCCGCCCATGAACGTTGAAACAGCAGCAACCGCGCACGCCGCAATGCTCATTTTCAGCATGAGACGAGACTGTTGGAATGACGATCGACGGCTCACTTTTTGTACGCCTTTTCTGGTGACCGCGACGGCCGGGCTGTTCGCCGCCAAAATCACCAGTTATTGCGGCCAAACTTTGCTGGTAAAACGATTGTTTCGTGCCAGGACATCTGCTCACAGGCCAACGATCAAAGGCGCCTTACACCGGCACCAACACGGACACCGACATATGTGATTTAAGTGAAAACGAGAGAGGCCTGGACCAATGCCTCGCGCCAACTAATACCTACCGCACCGATGATGCCCCAAAAAAAGGCCTCGTCGGTTTACTGGGAGCCTGCGACGCGGTTGTTTAAAACCGTCTGCGCTCTGCGGTTTTGCGACCAGCATGAAATGTCGTTACAGACAGCAACGGGGCGTTCTTTACCGTATGAAATCGTCCGCAATCGAGAGGAGTTGACCCCGGTGCGAGCCAAAAACGTCCGTACGGAGGCTGCACGTCGTGCACCAAGCGCGATGTTATACTCACGCGTGCCACGCTCATCGGAATGGCCTTCAATTGTAATCGTGTATTGAGGATATTGCCCAAGCCATTGCGCTTGCTTGCGTAGCGTTGCCTGTGCCTCTGGGGTCAAGTCGCTTGAATCGGTCGAGAAATAAACAATATCGCCAACGTTCACGCTAAAATCACGCCGCGTTCCCGGCGTTGCCGCAACGCCACCGCTACCCTGCCCAAGCTCCGCGCCTGGTTGAGCCTGTTTGTTGGCACACCCTTGCAGACCAAGCATCGCGACAGCGACAAGGCCAGCCGTTGCAATCGAAGCAATATTCCGGGACCTCAACATCGGTCACCCCTTCTCACTTGTTTGTATCGACGCCGAAATAGCACGCCACACACGCGGCCAATCCACACCAATAACTCTTATCACTAGGCCCTAACGACAGGATCGTACGAAAATGTGGCCGGATATCATCGTCTCTGCGACCATCTGGGGCCGTCATGATGACCCAATGTCCGTGCACCTAGCAGTCTGATCCCAAAAAGCCTTACCAAATGCGATTCCTATTGAGCGGTTTTGGGCGCAGCCCACGCGACCACTACAAGCACTTGGGTGGATTTTGTCCATCGATCAAAATGTCTCGCCGAAATCAGATTGCCACACATCACCGGCCACCAATCAACCGTGCTGAACCCGCGATGCACAACTTTCGGTTCAAATCTTGGATATTTCCCACGATTGCGACCGAGGAACATCAGTCGAGAAACCTGCGGCGCACAACGCATGCCTGTCTGAGCAAATTGGGGTGGCGAAGATTAAAGCCACGACCCATCCATTTTTTTTGGAGGCTGGCAGAAGATTACCGCAACAGGCCTGCAGAAACTGACCTGCAAAGACTTGCACACAAAGACGTGGCACTCGTGATGGGGCACCTAATCCCTAAAATCTGCACCACTCCAAATGGGCGTTGGCGCTAGTCAATCCGCGGCAAAAAGAAAACCGAGACGCAGCGCGAGCCACATCTCGGTTTTCCTAACGATTGCCACCACGTTGGGTGACGAAACGTCCAGCTTAGCGTGCAACTTCTGTTGTTGCTGGAACGTCAGCACCGAGCTTCAATGGTGCTGGAGCTTCACGACGGCAAGCGCCAAGAGCAACAGCAGAAGCAACGGCTGCAATAAGAACAATAGTTTTCATGATCTAGATCTCCTTAAGTTAAAACCCGTTCAAACTCAAATCCGGACTATCGCGCGATATGCGTTGTTACCGGCATCTCAGCACCTAACTTTAATGGAGCCGGAGCTTCACGACGACACGCACCAAGTACGAACGACGAGAGAACTACGGAAAAAAAGATCAGCCCCTTAACACCCTGCATGGTCTTCATCTCCAGATAACTGAGCGGCAGTAGCCACGTACTGGCGTACCGGTGACCATCATGTCGATCAAGGCAAAGCCACAGCCTATCGCGGTTTTCGAACGTTGTTGATGCGAAAATACCACGCGATTGCCGAGCACCTTAGGTATGTTTTGGCAAATGAAATCAATGATTTGCCGCAAATAGCAGACCAAATGCCTTCATCTTTAGACAGATCACGTCACAAACAGAGAATTGACCGCCCTGGCGCGACCTCGACAAAGGGGCATTGAGATGATTCACCAGGCATAGGCAACTACAGAATCACTGTTGGCCGGGTCGTCTGGCCATTCAAGTCAACGCAGCAGGGGCGACCACGCCGGATCCGAGGCAAAAGACGGTGTCCGCACAACCCTCTCGTTATAACCGGTGAGATCGACCGAAAGGATACGAGGACCTCCATTCGCACCCTGTGCCTCGCGAAAGAACATTAATACGCGACCGTTTGGAGCCCACGTCGGGCCCTCGTTGTGATAGCCCTCGCTAAGTATGCGTTCCCCACTGCCGTCCGGACGCATCACACCAATCAGAAAGCGTCCACTCGTTTGTTTGGTGAACGCGATATAGTCACCCCGCGGCGACCACACCGGAGTTGAATACCGTCCATTTCCAAAACTGATCCGGCGCGTACCTGATCCATTGGCATTCATCACATAGAGCTGTTGTGAGCCTTCGCGATCGGATTCAAAAACAATCTGGCGCGCATCGGGCGAATAAGACGGTCCAGTATCAATGGCGCCTGGAACGTTGGACAGCTGCCGTTTTTGCCCCGATGCCAAATCCAATTCAAACAAACTAGACCCGCCACCTTGTTGCAAGCTCATGACTATTCGCTGTCCGTTTGGCGAAAAGCGCGGCGCGAACGTCATTCCCGGAAAATCACCAACAACACGCCGTTGGCCAGTTTCCAAATTCATCAAATAGACCCGCGGTCGCCCGTTGCCGTATGACATATAAGTGATCTCTTGACGCGTCGGACTAAACCGGGGCGTCAACACCAGGTCTCCCCCACGTGTCAGCAGGCGAACGTTTGCACCGTCCTGATCCATTATGGCAAGACGCTTTACGCGCTTGGCCTTTGGTCCCGTTTCATCGATAAACACAACACGTGTATCGAAATATCCTTTTTCCCCGGTCAGCCGTTCATAGATCTGATCTGCGATGAGATGCCCGATGCGGCGCCAATTTGTTGACGCGGATGAAAATCGTTGCCCCGCAAGTTGTTTTCCCGTCGCAACGTCCCACAATCGAAACTCTGCTGAAACCCGACCATTGCCGCCAGGCACGACACGACCAACAACCAGAGCATCGCTGCGAATGGCGCGCCAATCCGGAAAACGGGGGGCCTTGTTGATATTTGTGACCTGCTCAAGAAATGAATCTCGCGCCAACGGCCGAAACAAACCGGAATTGCGCAAGTCAGACGTAATGACGTCGCTGATTTCGGCTGCAAGCTTTGGATCAGCTCCGACAAAATAGGGAATGGCGATGGGAATAGGTGCGATCGTGCCCTGGCGTTGCGTTCCTGTAAGACCACCCCCGTCTTGGGCCAAAACAGGTTGAAAATTCGCAACAAACAGAGCCAATGCAGCCAGTACAGTGGCTCCAATATGCCTTGCGAAATTGGTCGAACGAAGCGTCATTGCGGTTCCCAAGCTTGCGAATCCTTCAATCTTAAATCTCAGCCGAACACATCCCGTCAGCAGAATGCAACTCAGCAATTACCTTGTCATACCCGACGAGAGCTGAATTTAAGCTGAATTAGAGCATTTCACGCGGATCGAAGTTCCAAGTAATGGTACTCCATGATTGATATTTGTCCGGGGGAAGGCGGAACGGTGAACATTGCTTGACCGCACGCACGGCAGCTTCAGAAGCGATGCGATATACTGCACCACTGCCTGGATTTTTCACGCGCGGCTCTCCGTTAAGGCTGCCATCAGGATTGAGACGCCACTGCAAGGTGACGACGACCGTTTCAACCCCGCCGCCACCGCCAGGCAATCGCCAACAATCGCGCAATTGAGAGGCCACGGCCCCCTTCAACAGATCTTCTTCACGCGCAGAAAGCGTATTATCCCGCCCCCTGCGTTCACCCGCGGTTGGCCCGTCATAATCGGTTGGCTGAGATGGATTGCGCGAAGCTCTGGGGGCTCCGCGCTTGTCGGGACTTTTATCAATCAAAGCTGCAATTCGGTCAGCATCAAACTGCTTTTTCTTCTTCGCCGCTGCAGCTTTGCGCCGCTTCTCGGCAAGTCGTTTTTTACGCAACGCCTCAGCTTTGCGCTTTTTCTCCCGGTCGCGCTTTTTCTTTGCCTCCGCCTTTTTCTTGGCTTCAGCTTTTTTCTTTGCCTCTTCAGCAGCCTTTTGCTTCTTAGCCTCTTCGTCGGCTTTCTTTTTTGCAGCCAACCGAGCGGCGGCTTCTAGTGCAGCCTTTTGTTTTGCAATTTCAGCAGGTGTTGGCCCCGGAGCAGGTGCGGGCTCTTCTTTGGGTAGGGCCGCAAGCTTATCCGCGATCGGGTCTGGTTCTGGTGCGGGCGGTTCAGGTGCCAGAACCGGTTTGGGCTTAGGCGCTTCTTTTTTCGAAATCTCGGGCTTTGGCTCATCTTTAGCCTTCGCCTCAAGCTTTTTGGCGTCCGGGTCACCTTGTTTCAAACGCGTTAGTTCAGATGGCGTAATAATCGCAACCGTAATGGCCTGTGTTTCTTCCAGGTTCAACGGCTTGGTCGACTGCATGGACACAAAAGCCCATACTAGCAACCCACCGTGCAACAGAAGTGAAACAACAAAACCAAACGGCACGTGCCTTAACCTCCATCCTCAACTTCAGTGACAAGTGATAGTTTTGTAAAGCCACCCGCGTTAATACGGCCCATGACCCGCATAATCGTGCCGTAGGAAACGCCTGTGTCGCCACGAACAAAAATTGTTTCATCAAAACCATTTTTTGCAATGGCTTTTAACTTTGCTGGAAGTTCATCCAGTGGAACAGATGTTTCACCGATGTAAACATCGCCATTAGCTTTGATCGAAATGGACAGCGGCTCCCCACTCGATTGCAATTGCTTGCCTTGTGCCTTTGGCAACTCAATGGGTACGCCTCCCGTCATCAATGGGGCAGCAACCATGAATATAATCAACAACACCAACATAACATCGACAAACGGCGTAACGTTGATCTCGCTCATTGGGGCATGTCGCGGGCGTCGGCGTCGGCGTCCGTCGTTACCTTGTGGTGCTTTGATACTGGCGCCCATCGTTCGGGTCCCATCTTGTTCGATCAACCTCAATGCACTATGGCGCGAGGTCTGATTGCATTTGCCTAACCTCGGGTGTCAATCTGGCGAGAGACTATGGCTGAAAACTCATCTGAAAACGCTTCAAGTCGATGGCTTATTTGCGCGGAGTCTGCCTGAAATTTGTTATAAAAAACAACCGCCGGAATTGCGGCCAACAATCCAAGAGCTGTTGCAAACAAAGCTTCAGCGATACCAGGAGCGACGACAGCGAGATTGGTGTTTTTCGACACGGCAATAGCCTGGAAACTGTTCATGATCCCCCAAACGGTGCCAAATAGGCCAACAAAGGGCGCCGTTGAGCCAACGGTTGCCAAAAACAACAACCGACGATCCAAGCGTTCCATCTCACGGCTGGAGGTGACATCCATCACCTTTTCAACTCGCATTTGTATGCCGCCAAGCGCTCGGATCTGACCTTCTACAGATCGTTTCCATTCACGCATTGCAGCAACAAATAGCGCAGCGATGGCGATCGTTTTCCCACGCGACAAGTTGGCGTACAGCTCGTCCAAAGACTGCCCCGACCAAAACAATTGCTCAAACCGGTCGGCTTCAATTCTTGCGCGTCGAAAAGCAAACAGCTTCTCGACAATAATGGCCCACGACCAGACAGAGGCGAGCAAAAGCCCAACCATCACGAGCTGCACAACGATATGCGCTTCTAAGAAGAGTTTTAGAAATGAAAAGCCGCCTGCATTAACGACTGAAAGGTTTTGGTTCAGCAATACTGCCAAGGTCATGGTGATATCCGCACGGTGTAATCCACGTTGAGCCTATTGCGCATTGTCCGTTTACAGCCAGTTCGCACGTTCACGGAAAAGCACATCATCCTTAAATGCTGGAAGGGCACGAATTTAAGACAGCACCAACACCGATCCATTTTAGACCCCGTTGCCACTGCCAATTTTCGCATCTCAGATGAGAGGTCTGATACCCCCCGCTCCCTGGTCACGCAAACACGCTTTGCCCGACCCCCATCACGCGCACTGTAAGTTGTTGCGGTCCAATATGACCAAACGAGGGCTCAAAAGCCCCTCTATTAGGGCGGCTTATCCCCTATTTTTGGGCAATTTGAATGGCACAATGGTCAATTCGGACCATCTTTGTGTCGCGCAGACATCTTTGCCGCACGCGACAATGGCCAAATACCCGATCAAATTCAGCCGTTTCGAGCTTTGAAGGCGCGGCGAATCTCTTCGCCAATGCGTAAAGGTTTACCCGACATAGAGATCAACACCACCGTCACGTCGGCTTCACAAATTCTCCGACCTGAGCGCTTGATTTCCTGCAACAAGGTTAAACTGGCACCGCCAATTTCCTTGACCGAAGTTTCGACCGTCAACACTTCATCGATCCGTGTTGGTCGGTAAAAATCGAACGACATTCTGCGAACAACGAAAGCTGCTGGCTCACCACCATCTCGGCCATCAATCAAAGCCCCGTGGTTTGAACCAAGCAAACGCAGAAAGTCAGACCGTCCCCGCTCGCACCACCGCACATAGGACGCGTGATAAACAACTCCGGAAAAGTCTGTGTCTTCGAAATAAACCCGGACAGGCAATTGATGGCGTCGTTCGCCGTCCTCATCGGTTATCAGCCGCCCAGACAAGTCCGGCCATTCAGCTTCAGCGTCTTCGGGAGTGCTTTGTGTATCGCTCATAATATCGCTAACTCAGTTCCAATCAGGGGCATTCGCCGGTTGGGTTTCGCCTGCGCGAGGTATGCTTTAGGCGCTTCAGCCAGCAAGATCCAGTTGCACGATTTCCGGCGGCACGCCAAATCTAATCGGCAAACCACTGACACCTAATCCACTTGAGACCAAGAGGTGGCGACCATCTTCAACGATATGGCCATAAGCATACCGACTGCCATAACGCGACGGTACAACTGGCTTATACCCAAACACCTGAACCTGACCACCGTGCGTATGACCTGACACCGTAAGTGACACACGATCCGACATGCTAGAGAACACATCAGGTTCGTGCGCCATCATAATCAAAGGTGCACCACGTGGCACTTGAGCAAGCGTCGCATCAAGGTCATCAACACCACGGTATGGAATCTTCTGGCGCCGCTCGGCACGCGTTCTGGGCCAAAACGCCCACTGATCTCCAAGTCCGGCCAACCAAAAGTCCTGTCCGTCCTTCTCCAGCTTAATCGCATCATTTTCGTAAACCGGAATGCCGACTTTTTGCAAAGCCTCTCCTGCCGGCGTTGGTCCAGCGCGCCGGGCTTGAACATCACGGTCCCACCAGTCGTGATTACCTAAAATTGCATGCGTTCCAAGCGGGGCATTCAACTCGGCCAACATTCCAGCCCAAACGTCGTTTGCAACCGGTCGACCCAACTTGGAAATCCGGCTGCTTGGGACGTAATCTCCGAGTAACAAAACGATGTCGGGTGCCAAAGCGTTGGTTCGTGTAATCACTTGGCGAAGTCGTTGACGCCCCATCCATGGTTCACAAACATGCAAGTCCGTCAGGATCGCAAGTCTGAGATTGCAACCCTTCGGCCAGTTTGGTGGTGTTAGACTGTAGCGGGTCACCTGCAATCGAAACGGTTCTGCCAGGGCATACCCGCCAAAACCAATACCGCTGACGGACAAGGCCGCAAGTCCTTTTAGAAGTGTCCGGCGGTTGAGCACAACAAGTCTCCATAAACGCAGAGGCGTTGCTTTAACGCCAATACAGAATTTCTCGTCATTGAGTAATCAGCGTTCGCCTTGATTGTCTGCGTCCTTGTCATCGGTATCGAAGAGCGGAAAATCGACCGCTTCACGGCGCGGGCCCGACAAACCGAGGTGACGGTAAGCTTTCATTGTCAGAACACGCCCGCGCGGCGTCCGACTGACAAAACCTTGCTGCAACAAATACGGCTCAACGATTTCTTCAAGCGCATCGCGAGGTTCAGATAAAGCCGCCGCCAACGTTTCAATTCCAACCGGACCGCCGTCGTAATTCTCCACAACACAATTCAAATACCGGTGGTCGAGAGCATCAAGACCTTCGTTATCGACCTCCAACATCCTAAGCGCCTTGTCAGCAACGTCGGAATTAATCATCGGTTCTTCTGCAACAGATGCAAAGTCACGCACGCGGCGTAACAAGCGCCCTGCAATCCGTGGCGTTCCCCGAGACCGACGTGCAATTTCATGCGCACCATCTGGTGACATTGGTGCGCCCAACACCCGCGCACCGCGCACAATGACACGCTGCAATTCCTCGATTGTGTAAAAATTCAAACGAATTGGAATGCCAAACCGATCCCGCAGCGGTGTCGTCAACAATCCAGCCCGCGTGGTCGCGCCAACAAGTGTGAACTTCGCCAAATCAATGCGCACAGAACGCGCCGCCGGGCCCTCACCAATCATCAAATCCAGCTGAAAGTCTTCCATCGCTGGATAAAGAATTTCTTCAACAGCAGGGCTGAGACGATGAATCTCATCAATAAACAAAACATCTCGATCTTCGAGATTGGTCAAAAGCGCGGCGAGATCGCCAGCCTTGGAAATGACCGGACCCGAGGTGGCACGAAAGCCAACACCCAGCTCCTTTGCCATGATCTGCGACAGGGTCGTCTTGCCAAGCCCCGGCGGGCCAGCAAACAGCACGTGGTCGAGTGCATCACCACGTTTTTTTGCTGCCTCAATAAACACCCTGAGGTTGGCTCGCGCCTGTTCCTGACCGGTGAAGTCGTCAAGCGACTGTGGCCTGACAGACTGCTCAAAGACATCCGTTTCTTTTGGGCCAGACGTTACGATGCGATCATCAGTCATTGAAATGTCAGCTCTGTCATTTCCGTCAAATTCAGTTATATCACGGCCAAACACGCATCGTGCCAGTCCATTAACACGCCATTCAGTCTTCTCGCAGCAAACCACCCAAATCCATGGCATAGCGCACAGCAATCGCCACCAGTCCGGCGAGCACCGCAAGTGCTGTTAGCAGATTTTGCGGTATGTCGACGGGGAAAAGAATATGCGCAATTGTGAATGCGACAACTGCCGCCATCGCAACATATGATGGGGCAAACCTTCCCTCGCGCAACAAAAACGGCACCATCGCCAGGGCCGTTAAGGCCGCCGGCACCGCAGACCAAATGAATGAACGCATCGCGATCGCACCAAGCGGTAAATCCGTTGTCGGGATCAACGGATCAAGTTTCAGGATCGGCGCCAAAACAAGAATGATCAAAATCGCAAGTGCTGCGAAAAACGGACCGACTAAGGTAAACCCGAGAAAGGCCCAAAAAGCGCGTTGTCCGTTTGAAATGTCTTCATTGTCTTTTTGGCTAGTCATCGAGCTAACTCCTTCAAACCACGCTTAATCAATTCTGATACGGGTGCATCGCTACCAAGGTCTTGGACCGCCGTTGCAACAGCTTGGCTCGCGTGAGCGGGTTGATAGCCAAGATTGGACAAGGCCGAGATTGCCTCAATGGCCGCGTTGCCAGCTCCTGATCCATGGCCACCTTGTTTTGCGCTTGGCGTTGCCTTGTCGCCGCTGGCCGCCGCCTCAGCACTTGCGTCCGCCATCATCGACAGACCAGGGGCCTTGTCTTTTAATTCAGCAACAATGCGTTGTGCTAGTTTTTTGCCAACTCCGGGTGTTTGTTCAACTGTTGCGGCATTACCAATTGCAATTGCGCTCGCCAGGTCTTGCGGCGACATCACACCCAGCGCTGCCAAAGCCACCTTCGCACCAACACCTTGCACGGTTTGCAGCGTGCGAAACCAACTGCGTTCACTCTCACTGGAAAAGCCAAACAAGCGTATTGCGTCTTCGCGCACATGTGTATCAATCGTCAAAGAAACATTTGCACCAATTTCGAGATTGCGCAGCGCGCGTGCAGATGCCTGCACCTCGTAACCCACACCATTGACGTCAATGATGAGATGACTTTCACCAATTGCATCGACGAGGCCTGTGAGTTTTCCAATCATGCTGTGCGCCTCTTACTTTTCGCCATCAATGCCTTGTATTGCTCTGCAGGAGACTGCTTGCGGGCCTTACCAACATAAGAACCTTGTTTTTCACCGCCCGCCTCCAATTGCGAGGCCGCAGACATTCGGTGGTTGGCATGGCAAATGGCAATTGCTAACGCATCGGCTTCGTCGGCGGTTTCAACAACGGCTTTTGGCAACAAAAAGCCAACCATCGCCTTGATTTGATCCTTGTGTGCGTGTCCTGCCCCGACAACTGTTTTTTTCACAAGGTTTGGTGGATATTCGCCCACGCGAAGTCCAAGCATTGCTGGTGCCAACATCGCCATACCACGCGCTTGTCCAAGCTTTAGCGTTGCCCGAGCGTTGTCATTGACAAATGTCTCTTCAACAGCTGCTTCGATGGGCTTGTATGATTTAATAACGGACGTCAGGCCCTCAAAGATTTCTCGCAGGCGAAATGCCAACTCTTCTTTTGTGGTTGAAGATATGTGCCCAGAGGCGACGTAGGTCAGGCGAATGCCATCGCTTTCGACAATGCCCCAGCCGGTATGGCGAAGGCCCGGATCAATTCCAATAATGCGTTTTGTGTTCTGTCCCTGCATGGCACGGGCATAGCACAGGCGATGATTCGTTACCGGTGCAGAAATTAATCAGCACGGCGCTGGTGCTTTCCCAGCCAAACCGTATCTGCAAAACCCTGTTGTCAGTTAAATTTGTCTTGAGCTTAAAGGGGCTGGTAATTCAACACGATTGCGCGTTTTTTCTGCACACGCCTTGTGTGTTACTTCGACCATTACCGAATCGACAAGCTCAACCTGCTGGTTTTGCATTTGTTGGTCGATGAAATCTGCCAAATAAATTCGACGCAGGTTACGTGCGTAGGTTTCAAAATTACCCGATCCAAGTTGCATGACCATCACTCCTGCTGCGAAGATATCCTCCACTTGACGTTCTAGGCCGCAGTGATGAACAACTTGCATGCAGCTTGGATAAAACCGGTCGCATTAAATTTACCACGTTTGTTATTAGGTTGCGGCAAAGGTAATGGCATTTGCGTGAAAAACGGTATCCGTACGCCTTAAGCCGCCGTCAACTTGCTTAAGACATCCTCCGAGACTTCGAAATTTGCGTATACGTTTTGCACATCGTCATCGTCTTCAAGAGCCGCAATCAGCTTTAAAATGCTGTCGGCATTTTCTTCATCAACTTCAGTTGTCAGGTTCGGGCGCCATACGGCTTTAGCGCTTGTCGCTTCTCCGAGAGCTTTTTCTAAAGCTGTCGAAACAGATGAAAGATCTTCGAACGTGCACGTAATCACATGCGTTTCGCTATCCGAGACAACATCATCTGCGCCAGCGTCAATGGCTGCTTCCAACACCTCATCGTTGCTTCCGGCTGAACCTGGATAGGTGATCTCACCGACATGGCTAAACATATGAGCAACTGCACCCGTTGCACCAAGGTTGCCCCCCTGCTTTGTGAATGCAGCACGCACGGCACCACCCGTCCTGTTGCGGTTGTCTGTGAGAGCCTCAACGATGATTGCGATGCCACCAGGACCGTATCCCTCATAGCGCATTTCATCGTAGTTTTCGCCGTCACCGCCCGATGCCTTTTTAATGGCCCGCTCGATATTATCCTTGGGCATATTCTCCGAGCGCGCCGTTTGCACAGCCAAGCGCAAACGCGGGTTCATGCCAGGATCTTCGCCACCCAATTTGGCTGCAACGGTAATTTCGCGCGCCAACTTCGAAAACACCTTGGCCCGGACCTTATCCTGGCGTCCTTTGCGGTGCATGATGTTTTTAAATTGGGAGTGGCCGGCCATGAGGCGATCTCGCTTCAGTTCATAAATTTGGTTGAATTTTTCAGCAGGCCGCAGCTCATGCAAGCCCCAAGCTTATTGTCATATCACGGCCGTCACGAAGTGCCAAAATCAATGGCCTGAGGCGATAGCACGCCGCCTTGACGAAAGCCTTTTACGTGGGTTGCCAACCCCGTTGCATCATCAATCGTCACCGCCAGTCCACAAATTGTTGCTGGTCCATCAGCAACTTCAAAACGTCCGCGCGGAATACGTGTTGTAAAGCGATTGATCGGTTCTTCGGGCTGCATGCCAAGGACAGAGTTATAGTCACCGCACATGCCCGCGTCAGACATATAAGCTGTCCCACCTGGTAAGACACGCTCATCAGCGGTTGGTGAATGGGTATGGGTCCCGACCACAACACTGACGCGTCCATCCACGTATGCCGCCAGCGCTTGCTTCTCGCTGGTCGCCTCGGCATGGAAATCTATAAAGATGACATCTGCCGCGACCTTTAATGGGCAGGCAGAGAGTTGATCGTCGATGCCTTGGAATGGGCAGTCCAATTCATGCATGAAGGTACGCCCCATGGCATTCATCACGAGAACATCTGCACCATTCTTGGCTTTGACAAGCGCTGAGCCCCGTCCCGGCGTGCCTTTTGGAAAATTTAAAGGACGGATCAATCGTTCTTGGCGTTCAATGTAGACGAGCGTATCTCGCTGATCGAATGCATGATTACCAAGCGTCACAACGTCTGCGCCGACATCTAACAGATCGGTCAATATCGGTTCGGTAATACCAAACCCGCCTGCAGAATTTTCACCATTGACGATAACGAAGTCGATATTGTGCGCGTCAATCATACCCGGCAGAGCAGCCATTGCTGCTTTGCGACCCGACCGACCAACAAGATCTCCCAGAAACAAAAGCCGCATATATTATTCCATACAGCGCAAAACGCGCGTTTGCGTGAAAACCATATCAAGGCGCTGGTCATAGCTGTCATGAGGCACGGCGTCGACCTCTTGTTCATCAAAAGCTAAACCAATGGCAAGAACAGGTTTGATATTGCGCAGCTTTTCAAGCGTGCGATCGTAATATCCACCACCATAGCCGAGGCGAAACCCACGCTTGTCGAATGCCAGGAGTGGCACCAAAACTATGTCTGGATCGACCTCAGGTTGGCTATCGTGCGGTTCACGAATACCCCACTTGGCCGTTGTCATGTCATCACCTGGAACCCAAGTTCGAAAAATCAACGGCATGGCTTTGGCGACGATCACCGGAAGGGCAAGCTTAAATCCTTGAGCGTGCAAGGCACCTAAAAGCGGCTTTGTATCCAATTCCTCGGGCATGGAAAAATAGCCCGATATTGTCGCGCCATCATGTTCAGCCGATGCCAGTTCTAAAAGTCCCGTGGCAGCAAGCCCCTGCGTGGCATCGCGAGCCGCGTCGGTTCCAGCCGCTTCAGCACGCCACGCTTTTGCCGTTTCGCGCATGTCATCTTTTTGGTCCGTGATGGATGAGGTCATAAAGTTATGAAGTGGTTTGAGATAAAAAAATGCCGCGAAGGCCGTCGGAGCTGATGAACCCGCGGGATCCTACAAAATGTAGGTGGGCGCCGTGTGCCTAAGACCACGATCGAAGGCAGGGACAGCTCCCATGCGAAGCTTATAGGCCCCCGGGCAAATGCTGCTCCTAACAAACCCCGCAGCACATCCAATCTAGAGCTGAGAGCTTAAGATTCCAATGCCCACTTGCGACAGCCGAAACTCACCCGCGCGCATCGGTCTAAAATAATGATTAACGATAAGCCCGTTTTTGCTTTGTCGGAGCCGAATTATCGATACCAATGTCCATGTCGGTTGATGCGACCGACCCATGCGTTTTGGCAGACGCGACATCATCTTCGCCATCTTCTTGGCTGTGTTCGTCGTCAAATTCATCGCCAGACGCATCCAGATCGCCACTTTCACGCAACACTTGCCCACCTCCAGTTGCCGCCAAAGCGCGTAATTCCTCCTGGGCACGTCGCGCATTTTCTTCGAGATCGTCGCGAAGGTCCCAAAGCTCATCGGCAATCATGAGGGACGCCATCAGCATCAACCGGTCTTCGCCAACCTGTCCGAATTGCTCCGTCAACAGCGAAACATGTGTCTCAACGTAAGATAACAGTTCGCTTAAACGCTGCTCCTCGCCGTCATTACAACTCATCTTGTAAGTCCGGCCGTTGATGGTCTTTGCGACTTGGCCCATGCCCCACCCCATCGTCAAAACGCCTCTAAAACAGGAGGCGAATCAATGTTTCTCGTCCACAATGTTATGAAGTGAATCCAAGACCCAATCAATCTGGTTGACGGCTTGTAAGTGTTTTGCCTTCAACGCGGTAATTTCTTGCTTGGCCAATTCTAACTGCGCGGCCAACTGATCACGTTCGACCTCAACTAATTTTAGCCGCGTTTCCATACCATCGACGCCTTCCCCTACTGGTGACGTAGGCGGCGTTGAAGCCTTAGGCGACTTTGCCTTATCGCTCGCCGTTGCTGACTTAGGAGAAAATTTTGCTTTATTTTGTGTTCGCCCGGCCATGAGGGCCCCCGCCTCGTTGTCTCTACGCGTTGATTTCCATGCCCCAACACCAGCATTGGCGCACACATCGCCGGGAGAGCCGAACTTCCGAATTGGAATTGCGATGACATTGATAAGCCTGGGACAATTCTAAGTACCGCGCCGACAGCCCCACGATTTGGATAATTAATGCCGCTCACTGCTTATGCCAAACCGATCGAGTGATAACCATAGGTTGAAGGAGGCAAAAGCGTCAATGAATGGATGGTCCAATGAACGAAATGTGAGACCCCCGTCAGCCTCTTACAGTGTTCATTTTTGCATACTCGCCAGCGCACCCCGCACCACTTTTGCTCGCCGGATTAGGCAACATCGACAAATGTAACCAAGAAAATAACCAAACTGACAGCAAAACAATCAAGAAACTGGGAGTTGTTGTCGCTTTTGGACGCTCCCCGATTGACAGCACAGGGTCTCCCCAAGTTAATGGCGCCGCACAGACATGCCAAACCGGCTCACGTTGGCTCAATAATGTGAAATCCGTCGCCACAGCTCACGATCTTCGTGGCCCGTGCCGGTTATTCGCCACAAACAGAAGACCTCAGGAAGGATATGGAAATGACAGTGAATGTCGCTATTTCGGGTTTTGGACGCATCGGCAGGAACATCCTGCGAGCGGCTGCCGAGGCCAAACGCAGCGACATCCGGTTTGTCGCCATTAACGATCTGGGTTCTGCCAAGGACAACGCTCACCTGTTCAAATACGACAGTGTCCATGGGCGATTTCCAGGCAAGGTCACAGTATCTGGTGACGAAATTGACGTCGGCCTTGGCAATCCAATTAAAGTTCTTGCCGAGCGTGACCCATCGAAATTGCCTTGGGGCGAGCTTGGTATCGACATCGTGCTGGAGTGCACAGGCTTTTTTGCTGACAAGGAAAAAGCTTCCGCACACCTGACAGCCGGTGCAAAGCGCGTGATTGTCTCAGCTCCTGCCAAAGGCGCTGATCTGACGATCGTGTACGGCGTCAACGATGACAAACTGACGGCCGATCACAAAGTGGTGTCGAACGCATCATGCACGACCAACTGCCTAGCACCGGTGGCCAAAGTTCTGAATGAGCTTTGCGGAATCAGTCAAGGCTTCATGACAACCATTCACGCCTACACAAACGATCAACGTATTCTTGACCAAGCTCACAGCGACATGCGCCGCGCTCGTGCCGCAGCACTTTCAATGATTCCGACATCAACGGGAGCTGCGAAGGCTGTTGGTCTCGTCCTGCCAGAACTTGCCGGTAAAATCGATGGCACGGCCGTGCGTGTGCCAACTCCAAACGTCTCCGTGGTTGACCTGAAGTTTATTCCAGGCCGTGAAACAACCATCGACGAAATTAACAAGGCGATGGCAACAGCAAGTTCGGGACCAATGAAGGGTGTACTTGACTACGTTACCGAGCCATTGGTTTCGATCGACTTCAATCACTCGCCGTTTTCATCAAACTTTGATGCAACCCAAACACAGATCGTCGACAGCAAACTTTGTCGCATTCTGACCTGGTATGACAACGAATGGGGCTTTTCTAATCGCATGCTCGACACATCAGTTGCGATGGGCAAATTGCTATAACATTTAATAAAGCGCGCGCCTCTCTGGCGCGCGCTTTTCTTTTTAAGGCGTGGACTTTCGCGCCCTCCAACACGACTTCACGAGGAGAGCAAGTCATGGCTGAAAAACTCGAAGATATTGCCGCTGCTATGGTAACGCCGGGTCAAGGCATTCTCGCCGCCGACGAAAGCACCGGAACAATCAAAAAACGCTTCGACAGCATCAATGTCGAATCGACCGAAAGTACGCGACGCGATTACCGCGAGATGCTGTTTCGTGCCGACGAAGCAATGAAGAACCACATCTCAGGCGTTATTCTTTTTGATGAAACCCTGCGCCAGAAGGCGGCAGATGGAACCCCGCTTGTTGACCTCATAAAGGCTTCAGGGGCTGTTCCTGGAATCAAGGTTGATGCTGGTGCAAAACCACTGGCTGGATCATCACCAGAACTTGTCACCGAGGGGCTCGACGGTCTGCGCGAACGCCTCGCTGAATATTATGACTTGGGTGCAAGATTTGCGAAATGGCGCTCGGTCATCACCATTGCTGAACAAGGCAATCTACCAAGCTGGAACTGCATCAAAGCCAACGCTCACGGCCTGGCGCGTTACGCAGCCCTTTGCCAAGAGGCTGGTATCGTTCCGATAGTCGAGCCGGAAGTTCTCATGGATGGGGACTTGGCATCCCATAGCGTTGAACGCTGCCACGAAGTTACAAACTGGGCCTTGCGCACAACCTTCCGCGAACTTGCCGATGCCGGTGTTCGCCTTGAAGGCATGGTTTTAAAACCAAACATGATTGTTGCAGGACACAAATGTGCCACCCAACCGTCTGCCAGTGAAGTTGCAGAGCGCACGGTGAAGTGCCTCAAGGATAACGTCCCATCCTCTGTGCCAGGTATTGCATTCTTGTCCGGCGGACAGTCCGACGCGTTGGCAACAGAACACCTGTCCCTGATGAACGCGATCGGTGATCTGCCTTGGGCTTTGACGTTCTCTTATGGTCGCGCCCTGCAGGCTGCGGCACTGAAAGCTTGGAGCGGCAAATCTGAAAACGTTGCAGCCGGTCAACGCGCCTTCGCCCATCGCGCAAAAATGAACGGTTTGGCAGCCGTCGGCAAATGGGACAAAGGCTTGGAAAAAGCCGCTTAAAAAAGCACCTCTTATTTCGCTAAACACACAACAGTCTCACTCCTGGTATGGCCAGGAGTGAGACGCTCGAACCAAACCCACACACGCTTAAATGCGCTTTTGCCAAATCATCGACGTGAAAAATTCGGCCAAATATACCAAATCCATTGGCTGAATACGTTCCTTGCCTAATCGCAATTCGATCGTCGCGATTTGGCCGTTTTCGCCGCAGATATCCTGAGGGGTATAAGATCTCTTGATCTGGCAGCGATGATACTTGAAGGAATGAAACCTGTGACGTCGGACATCGACCCAGACTGCCTGCTTTATCTTATCGTCGAAGCCAACGAAGGTTCCGCGACACAACAAGCTTTGCATGCCGCACTTTCGGCCGGCCCGGTAACATCCGTACTCATTACACCTTTACCCGACACATCTTTGAACGAACAACTCGTTCGCCCCCTGGTCGCCGCCTGCCAGGATGATGATGTTGTCGTTTTAATTGCTGGTGATGCAGCCCTTGCCAAGCAAGTTGGCGCAGATGGCGTTCACATTTCCTGGCGCGAAGATGTTGTTGCAGCATTTCAAGAGGCCCGCAACACACTCGGCCATGATGCGGTGATCGGTGGTGATGCCGGACGATCGCGTCATACGGCCATGGAACTTGGTGAGGCCGGTGCCGACTATGTTGCGTTTGGTATTCCTTCACACGTAAAGGATCGAGAAACTGCAGAAAACCGTCAACGCGAACTGATTGCATGGTGGGCTGAAATCTTCGAGCCAGCATGTGTTGCCTTCACTTCGAATACGCCTGACCTCGCAGCAATTGGCAATCTTGTTGAGGACGGCGCGGATTTTGTATCCGTTACAATCAAGCCAGGACAAACAGCAGACGACATCTCAAACTACATTCGCGACGTATTACAGACCCTTGAACAACACAGCGAAATCCGCAATGCAGCCCTAGCGGAGGCTGAAACATCGGCCGGAGCAAAAACATGACTTGGTGGCGTTCTTCAACATATGCCCGCGCAGCAATGGCTCTTAGTCAGCTGAGCTTAGCCCTGCATAGCGCGCAAGCCGCGGCAAACATAAGCTCTCAGACTGTGCAAGAGAAAAAGGCCCAGGATGAGAGCGCTAACCTGCGCGTTGCCCGTAAAGGGACCAGCATTCATGAGAAGAAAAACAATGCAAACAGTGGTGCCAAATCGAAATCAGGTGAGAACAACGATGCTGCTTACTTCGCCTATGACCAAGGGCAATATTTAACAGCTTTGAAGCTTGCCAAAGAAGCGGCGCAAAGAGGAAGTGCAGCGGCCCACACTCTGGCCGGTCGCATCTACGCCGAAGGCCGCGGTGTACCACAAGACTTCAAGAAGGCAGCCGACTGGTATGCACGCGGCGCCAAGCTCGGCGATGTGAATGCACGTTTTTCTTACGGTCTCTTGTTGGTTGAAGGGCGCGGCGTCAAAAAAGATTGGTCCAAAGCTGCCGAAATGTTTGAAAGGGCCGCGATGACAGGACATGCGGCGGCAAATTACAATCTCGGCCTGCTCTTTTTGTCTGGCAAAGGCAAACCAGAAAATCTCTATCGTGGCGCCAAACACATCGAGTATGCCGCACAAAAAGGTATCCCTGCCGCGCAATACGAACTCGCCGGACTCTATCAATCCGGCACTGGCGTCCCCAATGACGCACTCCAAGCCTCAACGTGGTTGGCGCGGGCGGCAAATGCCGGCATGGGGTCGGCTCAATTTGAATACGGAGTTCTGCTGCTGCGTGGCTTGGGTTTGAAAAGCGATGCGCCGCGCGCCATTGAATATTTGCTTATGGCAGCCAAGCAAGGGGTGGCTGGTGCGCAAAACCGCTTGGCCCACGTTTACGCAGAAGGTGCCGGTGTCGACAAAAACCTCAAAGAGGCGGCAAAATGGTCGTTTATTGCCAAATCCAATGGGATGACCGACCTGTCTATCGACCAGAAACTGGTAAAACTCTCAAAAAAAGACCGCCAAGCCGCAGAAGTATTGGCGAGTGAATGGACCGAGAAAAACAAATTCCACGTCCCCGACGCCGCACTGCGCTGAACATACAGCAAATATTCAATGGCGCGACGCCTTGCTGAAGGTTGCAGCATCACTGCAAATGCTAACGCTAGTCAATAAAGCTGGCATGGCCGTGATTGTGCCACCTTGTGCCAAACTCCGAGACCAGCTAACTCCCCATCATAAGTCTCACTCACTGGCACGATATGCCGATTGCCCAAACCTCTCATAACCGGGCATCTAAACTGGAAACCCGACAATGGCTGCTTCTGCACTTCTGACTGTGATGATCAACGCTGCGCGCAAAGCCGGGCGCAGCCTGTCGCGTGATTTCGGCGAAGTCGAAAACCTACAGGTCTCGGTGAAGGGGCCGGGTGACTTTGTGTCGGCAGCAGACGATCGTGCCGAAGAAATCATCTTTCGCGAACTGCGCAAAGCCCGTCCGACCTATGGCTTCTTGATGGAAGAAAGCGGTGTTTTCGAAGGCGAAGATAAAGATCAACGTTGGATTGTTGACCCACTCGACGGCACAACGAACTTCCTTCACTCAAATCCATTGTTTTCCATTTCAATCGCTTTGGAACGTCATGGCCAACTAGTGGCTGGTGTTGTCTACAACCCCATCACCGATGAATTATTTACGGCTGAAAAAGGAAAAGGGGCATTCGTCAACGATCGCCGCCTGCGTGTCGCCGGCCGACGAAATGTCTCCGAAGCCCTCATCACAACCGGCATTCCTCATCGTGGTCGAGGTGAGCATGACGGCTTCATCAAAGACATGAAAACAGTGATGTCGGAAGTGATTGGCATTCGGCGCACAGGCTCTGCTGCCCTAGATTTGGCATGGACAGCAGCCGGCCGCTTTGATGTGTTTTGGGAACGCGCGCTTAAACCCTGGGATGTTGCCGCTGGTATTGTGTTGATGCGTGAGGCTGGTGGACAAGTGATCGACATTGACGGCGGCGACGATCCTCTCGAAAGCGGCAATATTCTCGCCGCCAACCCGCAAATGCTGAAAGCTTTCGCCCCCCTCGTCGCGCGCAAAAAATAAGTCGACGGATTGAGACACATCCACCCATCAAAAAAGCACGACTTGGAAATTTTACCGCCAGGGCGCCCCGGAGCCTGGAAATTCGGGCAGCGTCCCAGTCAAAATGTGTATAACATGACGTTTTCGGGCAACACTTATGCCAGATGCATGATTTGCTTCACGTGGGCACGATGTTGCCGGTTTCCGCTGTCATAGGCTTCGACTAGATTGTAAGGCAACATCGCGCTGCAAATAAGCATCGCGAGCATAATGTTGAAGCCGGAGAATTTTTGGATGGCACGAAAGCGACACTCTGAACCGGCAACCGTGGGTTTTCACCGGTCGCTCACGCCACCGGGCTTATTCCTGGTGCGCATGTTGATATTCCTGACCCTCGTCGGTTTTCTGGCCGCCATCCTGCACGAACGGCTGATCGTCTCGGTCATGACAAACCCTGGCCTCAACGGGCTTATTCTCGCGGTTTTGTTTTTCGGTATTCTCTACACGTTCCGCCAGGTCATTCGGCTCTATCCAGAAATTCGTTGGGTCAATGCGTTCCGCATTGCTGACCCCGGTTTGTCGATTTCCCACCAACCTGTCCTGCTGGCGCCAATGGCCACGATGCTGCGCGACCGGACCGGCGCGATTTCGCTCTCAACAATGTCAATGACATCGATTATGGAATCGATTGGCTCTCGCCTCGACGAAGCGCGCGATACCGGACGCTACATGGTCGGGCTTCTCGTTTTTCTCGGTTTGCTTGGAACCTTTTGGGGCTTGCTGGCAACGATCCAATCGGTTGGCGATGTCATTGGTTCTATCGATTCCAAAGCCGACAACTCTGGAGCAATATTTGGGGACCTAAAGGCAGGCTTGTCAGCGCCTCTAACGGGCATGGGCACAGCCTTTTCATCATCCCTTCTTGGTCTAGCTGGCTCCCTCATACTTGGCTTTCTCGAATTGCAAGCCAGTCATGCCCATAACCGTTTTTATAATGAGCTTGAAGAATGGCTGTCCGGTATTACTGAGCTGACACCAGCTGGTGGTGTTAGCGATTCATCTAGCGACAATCTCAATCGTCAACTCGGTGCAACGCTTTACGACATGCAGCGCGTATTGGAAGAACTCAACATAAGGCTCGGAGAGAACGCGGGGGCTGGTGGGTTATCTGCCGGTGGAGATGGAGGAGCGGCACAAACAGCGGCAATCAACCAGACTGAAAACTCGGTTCGTGAATTGGCGTCTGGCGTCAATGAACTCGTCGGACAAATGCGTGCAGAACAGCAAGTTGTCCGTGAATGGGTCGACGAACAAGCCAACCAGCAAAGCGAAGTAACAAACGTTCTTAAAAATCTCGCGGGCAACATCCAACGCCGGGGGAGCTAAAAAATGGCTCGCGGACGCGCCCGACGCGGCACAGATTATGGTGAATTCTGGCCTGGATTCGTTGACGTTCTATCAACGTTGCTGCTGGTGGTTACATTTCTGATGTCGATCTTCATGTTGGCACAGCACTTTGCTTCCCAGGAAGCCTCTGGCAAGGAAACCGCCTTGCAACGGCTCAACCGACAAATCGCCGAGCTGACTAGCATTCTGTCGCTTGAACGCGGCAAAACAAAATCCGCACAAGACCAGTTGGCAGAACTGCAAGCGTCTCTTTCGACATTGCAAGCAGAAAACACAAAACTCTCAGGCTTCGCCTTATCTGGCGATGAACGCGCCAAGTCCGATGCCAAAAAAATCGCAACTCTTTCAACCGAACTCGACAAATCGAAAGAAGTATCCAACGAAGCGTTAGCCAAAGTTGACCTTCTCAACCAACAACTGTTGGCGCTACGTCGACAAATGGCAGCATTGAACGATGCGCTCGATGCAGCAGATAAGAAGGATCAAGATTCCCAAACGCAAATCAAAGATCTGGGAACGCGCCTCAATGCAGCACTGGCGCGTCAAGTTCAAGAACTAAAGCGCTATCGCTCAGACTTCTTTGGGCGCCTGCGAGAACTCTTACGCGATCGTAAAGACATTCGCGTCGTCGGCGACCGCTTTATCTTTCAATCCGAAGTGTTGTTCCCGTCAGGCCAAGCACAGATGACATCAGAAGGTCTGCAAGCTCTTGATCAGGTTGCTCAGGCAATTGTTGAAATAAGTCGTGATATTCCAAATGAAATAAATTGGGCCCTACAGGTTGATGGGCACACAGATATTCGTCCAATTTCCAGTTCGCAGTTTCCTTCCAACTGGCACCTATCAACCGAGCGCGCGATCTCGGTCGTGCAATATCTTAACAGCCAAGGCGTGCCAGCAAAACGGCTCGTTGCGGCCGGCTATGGTGAATTTGCCCCGCTTGATACCGGCACCAGTGACGATGCGCTGCGCAAAAACCGCCGGATCGAATTGAAGCTGACGAATAGATAAAACTTGGCGTTTACCACGTCTGACAAATTCTCAATGGACTGGCCAAATAGCGGTGGCAGTCCTTTTGATTGAGCCCCTCTGCGCCCTTTTCCCAAATGGTTGAGCCTTAAATGAACGGCCTATGAATGCGGCGTTCAAAAGCAATTCAGGCACGTAACATCATATTGCCTCTCACAGAACACAAAGTTTAAACCTCAAGGGAAAAGACAATGTCCTCGATTTCAAAAATGCAAACAGGCGCTTCATCGCCGCGCAATCTATTTTCATTTTTCATGATGCCAATTTTGGCAGCATTTGTTTTTGTCGGCACAGCCGGTGGCTTTTCGACACCTTCAGAAGCTCGCTCAGCGGCTTACAATGCAGGCTATGCTAAAGGCAAATCAACGGGTCAAAAGCACGGCTATAAAGACGGCTACAAAGGCGCTTACCAGTCCTCGTACAATGATGCCCTAGCAAACGGAAATTCGAATTCACGACAAGCGAGAACAGCAAACAACTGGAGCTGGAGAGACTACCTCCGCGGCTACAAACGAGGCTATCGCAAAGGTTATAAATTGGGCTACCGCGCGGGAAGACGCGACGGACGTCAAGATGGACGCAACGATGCCATTGACTGGAAAGACAAGATCCGCGAAGAAATGCGCGAATGCATGCGCGCTGGCACTTGCTAACGTTTAGAGCCTTCTCGCTAAAATCAAACGGCTGCCAGTGGAATGCTCTGGCAGTCGTTTTTTGTGATTTGGCAAAAGGGTATTTTGCAAAAAAGGTGAACGCTATGCCGCCGCTTCACCGCTTGATGAAGCCGTTGCAGACTTACTGCGCACGGGGCGTGCGCCACCAAACAGTTCACCTTGGCCAAACAAAACTCCAAAGCCAAATATCTTTGCAAGATCTTCTTCGCTGGCAATTCCGTCGACAACAAGTGTCAGTCCCGCCTGTCCCAAATGTTGACACACGTCAGAAGACCGGATTTGTCGACCCAGCGCTGGCAAACCATCAATGAAGGCCTTGGTTGTTAACTTAACAAATTCGAAGCCCGCAGACTTAAGCTGCACGAAGTCCATATCGAGGTCCGTTACACCAGCCAGCGCAAAACGAAAACCAAGATGTTGCATGTCATAGAGTGTCGCCCAGGCCTGTTCGCCAAACCGGCGCACATCGCTTTGTTGAAAGACAATGACGAGCTGGGTCGAAAAAGCCTCACGTGCCTGGTAGGTATCTGCGAAAGCTGTAAGGAACTGGTCGGCATCGAGGGCTTCCCCCGTCACTTTGGAAAACAGGGCGCCATTATATCCACGCGCAACCAACTGCTCCCCAATCTTTGCTGTCCGCACTAAGCGCGCGCTATCCAATGCCGGCAGCAGTGAGGTCCCACGCAAGGCCTCGTGCTGATCAGAAATTTCAATCGGCCCACCGGCTGCATCATGTAGTGCAATAGAAATTTCGTAGTGTTGCGCTTTGCGTTCGCGAAGACCGTGGATCGGCGACAACAGAATATTTATCCGCCCTGACGCAATCGCCTCAGAGACTTCAACAACAACATTGCGGGAGAAACTTTCATCCCGTGCAACGTCAATTGAAGGATCCGCTAGATCTAAGGGCGCTTCAAATGTCCGCATCGTCTGAGCTGTCGTATTTAACGCCGAGACAGATACTCCGGCGGCCTCAGCTTGTGGCAGCACCGGGGATGCGTTGAATGGCGCAGCCGTAGAGCCAGCATCAGCGAGATCACCACCGGCATTTGACGCAGAAGACATGGAAGACGAAACTTTGGCATCGTGTAAATCCGCCAAGCTCGATGGGGCGTTATCCTGGATCGGTTTGTTTTTACGACCAAGACTTAACGCCTCTACGGCATTGACTTGCTCGGCCAGTTTCTTGATCAAACCATGGACTTTTTTGACATCAACTTCGCGGATGTTTGACGGCTCTGACCCAAGCACCGTCGCCGACATTGCGCTTGGTGCCTCAGACGATGAAAAATGAGCGTCAAACCCTGCCGCCGCAGCGCCTGGACCATCGTGGGATAAATTTGGCAAGTAAGGCCTAAGCTTTTCATTATTCTCATGAGATTGCCAAGTCGGCGCATCGGACGGCGATGGCGGGGGCAATGTGTCGGGTGTTGGCATTGGCGACACCGTGTCCGTCGCAACGGCGCCAGCTGCGGCAGTGGCATCTAATGCTTGCTGACTTGAAGACCGCCCGTTTTCAGCCAAGGCCCCCGTTTCCGCCAAAGTCTGAGTTGGTATAACATCGGTATTGGCAAGTGATGCCGTTTCGAGCGGCGCTGAAACAGCGCCCATTTCTAGAGCTGGATCTAGACCAGTTGCGCCCAACATTTGGGGTTGTATCTGTTGTTCGGTTGGCGAAGTTTCTGCAACGATGGATGGCGTCGCAGGGGGCGATAGAGACAAATCTGTCTCGGGCGTTATCTCAGTCGACAACGTTGGCATGGAGGGGAGAGGTGGCTCAACGTCTGGGCGTACGCGTCGACCCAAAATGCCATCCATGCGACGGTTCATCATGACCCTTCGCTCTTCATCGAGCCGTTCATTTTCGACGTCTTGTTGGCTTATTTCAGGTGTTGGGGGTGACGCGCCGGCGCTCGCAGCACGAACACTTGGGGTGGCGGTCGCCAGAGAGGGTCCTGTCTCAAATTCAACGTCGTTGTTTTTTCTTCCAGCGCTCTTGAGTTCGGTTTGCAATCGTTCAATTTCGGCTTGCATGTCAGCAGCCTGTTGTGAACGACGAAACAATTTATGGACCATAAAGAGTCCAACAAAGGTCGCGAACGCGGCGCTTGTTGAAAACGCTGCTGTCAGTCCAGCATGCAGAACCAAACCAAACCACACAGCCGCCGTGATCAATACGATCGCGGCGAAAACCAATATTTCTGCCCCACGCCGCGGCGAATTACGACCCACCTGTTTATGTAACCGTTTACTCAAAATTCTCGGCCCCCACCGAAATGCCCCTGGCACGAACTAATGATTCGCACCCAGCATCCAGTGTTGGCGTTACGCTCCATAAGGCAACGTGAGTAGAGCAGCTATCACCATCTTTTCCGTGCAGCCGCCCCAAAAACCTCTACCTTTGATTGTAAACATTTCACCCCAACGACCCTGGCGTGTTGCCTGTAATACTTTAGCAGGTCGCTCATTTGTCGCCTTCAACAGCCCTCAGGACCCGTCCAACCCGGTCTCGAATTTCGCCAATATCCGTTTCCTCGGCAATCAATGGGGGCGCGATGATCAGGGTGTCTGCGGTGACCCGGACATAAAGATCCTGATTATGGAAACTCTCTTCAATCGCGCGATACCCACGCTTGCCGATGCCATCTGACTGCGGCTCGAGATCAATGCCGCACATCATTCCGATCGGCCGAATATCAACAACATGTGGTTCTTCTCGCAACGTCATCATCGCATCGCCAAACAGAGGTTCTTTGCTCGACGCACGCTTAAACAAGTCTTCCTGATGATAAAGTTCGAGTGTTGCAAGTGCGGCCGCTGTCGCTAAGGGATGACCGGAATAGGTGTAACCATGAAATAATTCCGGCAGGTGTTCTGGTCCCTGCATATGCGCATCATGAATACCTTTGCGAACCATCACCCCCGACATGGGCACGGCACCATTGGTCACGCCTTTTGCAAATGTAATCATGTCAGGAACAATGCCATAACGGTCCGCTGCAAACGCATGCCCCAGTCGACCGAAGCCCGTGATGACTTCATCGAAGATCAACAAAATTCCATGCTGTTTCGTAATCGCGCGCAATCGTTCGAGATAACCTTTGGGCGGTGGCAAGCACCCTGTCGAACCTGCCGTCGGCTCAACGATCACAGCTGCAATGGTATCGCCTCCGTGCAGTGTCACAAGTTCATTTAACTCTTCTGCAAGATGTCCGCCCCAATCCGGCTCAGCGATTGAAAAGGCTTGTTTTTCGCGATTATAAGTCGCTGACAAGTGGTCAACCCCGCTCAACATATTGCCGTAAGCTTTGCGGTTCGCGACCATGCCGCCAACCGAAATGCCGCCAAAGCCAACGCCATGATAACCACGCCCGCGTCCGATGAAACGCGTTCGCTGCCCCTCACCCCTGGTGCGATGGTAACTCAAGGCCACCTTTAATGCGGTGTCGACCGCTTCAGAACCTGAATTCGCCAACAAAACATGATCGAGATCGCCTGGTGCAAGCATCGCTAAGCGTTCTGCCAATTCGAAGGCTTCGGGTTGGGAATATTGGAATGGTGGTGCGTAATCGAGCGTTTCGGCAGCCTGTTTGATGGCTTCAACAATTGGCCGACGACCATGTCCTGCGTTGACGCAAAATAATCCTGACGTAGCATCAAAAATTTTACGATTGTCGTCAGAGATGAAATGCAGCCCATCGGCGGCTGCAAGAATGCGCGGGCGTTTTTTGAACGCCCGATTTGGCGTAAACGGCATCCAGTAGGCATTCAATGAATTTGGCTTGCTGTCTTGAGGGGACATCTATTTCTCCAGGCCAACTTTCGACCCCATTTGCGACCGCGCAATTAGCTTTGATCGCTGATTGAATTATCTCATTGAAAAAGCTTAGCGATAATTTTCTTCAGCTAAAAGCACAACGTGCATGCCAATTGCTCTCTTGCCTCATCCGCGCAGCCAACCGGCAAAACAGTGTCACAAATAAGCCCCGTGTGGTCGTTGTCCCCGCCCTAATTCGGCCCACACAAGACCTCGGAACTGTCCAGCTCAGATCCCGAATCTTTTCGCTGTTTAGAACTCGTTAGGCGAATCGGCGTGGTATAAGCGTAACCGGGCGTCCTGACGTGTTCGGTGTAAAAGGAGATCGGCCCAGATGTATATGCGCGTTCAAAGTCAACTGCCAGGCGGGATTGTTTATCCGGAATTGGCGGGCAATCGTGTCCTCATTACAGGATTGCGTCCGACGCTTGGGGTCGACATCGCGCGCGCGTTGGCCGACCACGGTGCCCGTCTTGCTTTGCATACCCCTGAAATGACCCAGGATATGGCCGAGTTGATCGCATTTCTGGCCCAAACGGCTGACCAAACCAA
Source organism: Hyphomicrobiaceae bacterium (assembly GCA_050633705.1). GTDB lineage: Bacteria > Pseudomonadota > Alphaproteobacteria > Rhizobiales > Hyphomicrobiaceae > JAJFHI01. The sequence continues at coordinate 177,374 of JBOEGZ010000006.1, forward strand.
GCACTTCGACAGCCCGCTCACCCACCCCGACGACGCCGTCAAATTTGCACAAGGACCTGCCATTCAAGCCTTTGGCGGTCTCGATCTGGCCATCAATCTGATTGCCTTTTCAGCAGACGAAATCGCCAACCGCACGAACCAAGACGACATTGAAGACCTTGTCGCGACAAAACTTGCCGTACCGGTGCTGCTAGGTCGTGTTCTGGCAAATCGCATGCGCCTCACATTGGCGCCTGGCCTTCTCCTCAACATCGTAACGCTGCCAGCGGCCACGGATGGTCGCAGTGGCGCGTTAAATGGTCTTGTGCGAGCCGCCCTTGCAAACCTCACCCGTGGTGAGGCAACCCAATGGGCCGAGCATGGCATCCGGATCAACGCCGTCGGACCACCCGACAGCGGCCTTGTGCCCCAAAGCCATTCGCCGCGCGACCATGTCTGCGAAGCAGATATTGCAGCCTTGGCCTTATACCTCGCCAGTGAAAAGGCCCAAGGCCTCTCCGGCCACGTTTTTGATCCTCAGGGTCTCGCTGCTGGCGGTCTTGAGGCGGCTTACATCTAAATTTTGGCGCGTCTAGGTTTGGGCGATTGGATAATCTGTGTAGCCCTCACGTCCTGGTGAATAAAACGTTTCCTCATTGGGCACGGCCAACTCAACCCCGCTTTTAAACCGTGACACCAAATCGGGATTGGCAATAAAGGAGCTGCCAAACGAAATCGCATCCGCCTTGCCATCCGCGATAAAAGCCGCGCCTTCCACCTGATTAAAACCACCATTGGCAACGATATTTCCGGAATAGTTCGTGCGTGCAAACGCGATGACGTCCAAATTGGTCGTGTTTGCGAACGGTCGAATGACGTGCAGATAAGCCAGATTGCGAGAAGACAACGCGGTCAGGAATTCGCCATATACGGCTTCGGTATCAGCCTCTTCAATATCATTGAAGGTATGCGTCGGAGAAATGCGCACACCAACGCGATCGCTGCCAACGGCATCGGTCACAGAATCAAGCCACACAAGAGGCGCGCGCAACCGGTTGGGAACTGAACCGCCATAATCGTCGCTACGTTGATTGGCGTTTGTTGCAATAAATTGATGAGCTAAATAGCCATTTGCTGCGTGGAATTCGACACCATCGAAGCCGGCTTTGATGGCGTTTTTGGCGGCGAGTGCAAAGTCCTGACCGATCCCTGCAATGTCGGCCGCTGTTAACGCCCGCGGCACGTCATGTTCGACCATGCCTTTCACATCTGTATACATTTCTCCCGCCGCTTGAACCGCACTTGGACCGACGGTTTCAGCCGCGCTCGACCGATTGAGCTCAGAAGCGATCCGGCCAACATGATTCAACTGCATCACGAACTGAGCGCCGCGCGCATGCACAGCATCGACAATCCTGCGCCAGGCCTCAACCTGGTCACCTGCGTGAATTCCTGGCGTCCGCGGATAGCCCTTACCTTCGTCTGAAATTTGCGTCGACTCTGTGATCAATAGTCCGGCATCGGCGCGCTGGCTGTAATACGCGCCAGCAAAGTCGGCCGCGATACCATTATCGTCGGCCCGTGATCGCGTCATAGGCGCCATGACAATACGATTTCTTAGCGTCAGACGTCCCAAGTTCACTGGAGCAAACATATTCTGGCTATTCATGAGATTTCCTGACTTTTGCTGTAAGGTCCTTCTTAAAATTATTGAGAGACTGACACATCATTGAGATCAACGCGATGATCAGATGGCGCCTTGGCTGGTGACAGAAAAAAACGCCAACAAACAACCGGTCACGCAATAACGACAACCAATATGCTAATACGGCAACCAGCCTCGCTCTCAGCGCCCCATCATGATGGTGGCGGCGAATATTGTCGCCGAGCTCCATGCTGCAATTTCGACATCGGTCAGCGGCACTTTTCCCCGAATTTACGGGGGGCTTGACCATGGTAACGGATGGTCGGCCAAAAATTCTGCAATTTTTGCCGACTTCCCTTGACAATCTGGTGCCCCGCGCCCTATTCCACTGGCGTATTAGCACTCATATTGAGAGAGTGCTAATACATCATTTCTCAAATACTCAGTCCAAGGGCATGGGGCCTGAGGAGCTGACCTGAGCGGAGTAACTCATGAAGTTTCGTCCTTTGCACGACCGTGTGGTCGTCAAACGTGTTGAAAGCGAAAGCAAAACTGCTGGCGGGATCATCATCCCTGAAACAGCAACGGAAAAACCGCAGGAAGGCGAAGTTGTCGCCGTAGGTCCTGGTGTTCTTGGCGACGACAAGAAGGTCGTGCCACTCGACGTCAAAAAAGGTGACAAAATCCTTTTTGGCAAATGGTCTGGCACCGAAGTCAAAATCGATGGCGAAGAACTCCTCATCATGAAGGAGAGCGACATCATGGGTGTTCTTGAGGGTTAAACAACCACCTCACGCAACACTCCAATTGACACTGAAACCGACAGCGCCTGAGCGGTGCTGATCGTTTCAAAATCAGATTTCCCCTTCGGGGCGCTCTCATTGCCCCATTAGATCTTTAGGAGACAGCAAACATGGCTGCCAAAGATGTACGTTTCTCAGCGGATGCGCGCGAAAAAATGCTGCGCGGCGTTGATACCCTGGCCAACGCGGTCAAAGTTACCCTCGGCCCCAAAGGCCGCAACGTCATCATCGACAAATCTTTTGGTGCGCCTCGCACAACAAAAGATGGTGTAACCGTTGCAAAAGAAATCGAGCTTGAAGATAAGCTTGAAAACATGGGTGCGCAGCTCGTTCGCGAAGTTGCTTCCAAAACCAACGACGCGGCAGGTGATGGAACAACAACTGCAACAGTATTGGCACAAGCCATCGTGCGCGAAGGCCTTAAGTCTGTTGCTGCTGGCATGAACCCAATGGACCTAAAACGCGGCATTGAAAAAGCCGTCTCCAAGGTCGTTCAATCGATCGAGAAGACATCCAAGAAAGTTAAAGACTCTGCTGAGATCGCACAGGTTGGCACCATCTCCGCCAACGGCGAAAAAGCAATCGGCGATATGATCGCCGAAGCGATGCAGAAAGTCGGCAACGAAGGTGTCATCACCGTTGAAGAAGCCAAAGCGCTGGAATCATCTCTCGACGTTGTTGAAGGCATGCAGTTTGACCGTGGTTACCTGTCACCTTACTTCATCACAAACGCTGACAAGATGATCACGGAACTTGAAGACCCGTTCATCCTGATCCACGAAGCGAAGTTGTCGAACCTGCAACAATTGCTGCCAATTTTGGAAGCTGTTGTGCAAACATCCAAGCCACTTCTCATCATCGCGGAAGACATCGAAGGTGAAGCGCTGGCAACATTGGTCGTCAACAAACTCCGCGGCGGCCTTAAAATCGCTGCTGTGAAAGCACCAGGTTTCGGCGAGCGTCGCAAAGCTATGCTGGAAGACATCGCGATCCTGACAGGCGGCACAACGATCTCTGAAGACGTTGGCATCAAGTTGGAGAACGTGACCATCGACATGCTTGGCACAGCCAAACGCGTCACGATCACAAAAGACGACACTACAATCGTCGACGGTGCTGGCAAGAAAGACGACATCGAAGCGCGTGTTGGCCAGATCAAGCGTCAGATTGAAGACAGCACATCCGATTACGACAAAGAGAAGTTGCAAGAGCGCTTGGCAAAACTGTCTGGCGGCGTTGCTGTTCTCCAAGTTGGCGGTGCGACCGAAGTTGAAGTGAAAGAGCGCAAAGACCGTGTCGATGACGCTTTGAACGCAACACGTGCTGCTGTTGAAGAAGGTGTTGTTCCAGGTGGCGGTGTCATGCTGCTGAAAGCTGCGAATGCATTGGATGTGAGTGGCGACAATGCAGATCAGGATGCTGGCATCCAGATCGTGCGCAAAGCTCTTCAGGCTCCGATCCGTCAGATCGCTGAAAACGCGGGCGTTGAAGGCTCTATCGTTGTCGGCAAGGTCAGCGAATCTAAAGATGCAGCCTTTGGCTACAACGCGCAAACAGATGAGTACGTTGACATGCTGAAAGCTGGCATCATTGACCCAGCCAAAGTTGTTCGCACAGCTTTGCAGGACGCAGCCTCCATCGCAGCTCTGATGATCACGACAGAAGCGGCCGTTTACGACGCACCAAAAGCCGATGGCGGCGCTGGCGCTGGTGGCGGCATGCCTGACATGGGTGGCATGGGCGGAATGGGCGGCATGGGTGGCATGGGCGGCATGATGTAATCCCAACCAGGATCATCAATCGACCAACCATCCAGACTGTCGGGAATGCAGCCCATTCCCTCGGTTTATAAAAAAGCCAAAGCCCCAAATTTGGCTCAAAACGAAAAATGGCCCGCAGAGATCAACCTCTGCGGGCCTATTTGTTTAACTTTCTGATTTTGCGCCTTTTTGCAGCACCCATTAATATTGTATCAACACCTCAGACCACCTCGACCTTGCCATATTCACCGCGTTTTGCTTTGCCCACAACTTGGTCTCGACTTTGCTTTATTAAACAGGCCTGGTCTGACAAACACCAGTCCACACGGTTCCGGTTACATTGGGAGTGAGGCTTAAATTGCTGAAATTGCCGTCAAGAAAGATGAATACACTGACGCAAATTTGCGTTGCAGGCGTCGCCCTATTTCTACAGGCGGGCCTGACAAGCGCCGGCGCCGAGACCGCAACACAAACTGTGGGTTCTTCCCAATCCATTCCCTCTTATTCACAGCCTCCTAAACCGCGCCAACTCACACCCGTCGAGCAGGCGCGGCGCATCGCAAACCAAATCTTGAGAGGTGCAAAGCCTCGACAACGTCACGCAGAAGCGGCCAACCATTCGCAAAATGCGCAACGTTCATCGCCCCAAAAAGCGACGCTGGATCGCATGATCGGGCAGATGATCATGGTTGGATTTCACGGCACATCCACCAAGTCTCGCGATGTTGCCCGCACGGTTGCAGCAATTCGCAGCGGTAAAGTCGGTGGCGTCGTTCTGCTTGGCTATAACCTGAAAAGCAGTAGCCAACTTAAAGATCTCACCGGTGACTTAAAGTCAGCGGCTGCAGGCCACCTTCCGCCATTTATTGGCCTTGACCAGGAAGGCGGCCTGGTCCAACGCCTTGGACCAAAGCAAGGATTAAGAAAATATCCATCCGCGGCCCGTATTGCCAAAACCGAAACACCCCAACAGGCACAGGCTGTTTACTCCAACATGGCAGGCGACCTTGCGCGCCACGGGATAAATTTAAACTTTGGCCCGGTTGTCGATCTTGGTGTCAATAAAAGAAATCCTGTCATCTACAAACCGGGGCGCAGTTACAGCGCGTTACCCAAACGCGTTGCCGACTACGCTGGCGCATTCATCGATGCGCATGCGAAAAATGGTGTCCTTACTGCAGCCAAGCACTTCCCTGGCCATGGCTCCAGCAATTCAGATAGCCACAAAGGGTTTGTCGACATAACAAAAACCTGGTCAGAAATTGAACTCGCGCCTTATCGTGCGCTTGCCAGTAGCGGCAAACTTGACATGGTCATGGTCGGACACTTGTTTCATGAGCGCCTTGCCGGAACAACCGGACAGCGCCATCCTGCAACCTTGTCAGACGGCATCATTAACGGATTGCTGCGCAAGGAACTCGGTTTCAATGGCGTGGTCATTACGGATGACTTCTACATGGCTGCAATAAGCAAACACTATAAGCTTGAAGACAGCTTCGTGAGAGCAATTAACGCTGGAAATGACATCATCATGCTCACCGGCATTGCCGGACGCAGCGCAAATCCAGCCCGGTTGCACAAAATTCTTCGCAGCGCCGTCGATGCCGGTCGCATCTCTCATGATCGGGTCCGACAAAGCTATGACCGCATTGTTCGCTTAAAACGAGAACTGTATGCCCGCCAGCATCGCGCGCGTGCACGACGGGCAGAGAAATAGTTGGCAACCACTGGCTTTTCCGTTTGATGGTGCGCGGCACTGACGACAATCTCGAATAGAAAAAAACCACATCGGTGGGGGAACCGATGTGGTTGAAAGCGGGCCGGTCGATCTAGCAAAACCGACGTCGCTGGGGAGGAAGCGGAGAAGGGGAACTCCGCCCGTTGTATTCTCAAGTTAGCCCGATGTCTTTTCACACTCAGCTAATTTTTTATCACGCTCTTGTGCTGATTGTTTCCAAACAGACGGGGGAACCGACGCACACCAATTCATATGGGCTTTAAGGTTTGAACCCCAAGCGGGGCCCTCAAAACCACATTTCAAACGTTCATTTTCTTGCTGCTGCTTCAACGACGTCGTCGCATACCATTTGCAGCTGGCCTGAGCCGACGCAATCGTTGGCAAAGCCACAATCGTAGCAAGTGCTGCCAGAGCTGTAAGTGATGTACGGATTTTAAACGTCTTCATTGTCGTTTCCACCTTCTAAATCCTCGATCCCATCATGCAACATCAAGGGCGTTTTTGCTACGCCTCGTCATCATCGTGTCCCTACACTAGCGGTGGCAATATGAACCGTGTCTGAATAAGGCAACACTCTTTCGTTCATCCAACCCGACACGCCTGAGTGATCAATTTATCCATTTGATTTGGTTTGATTTTTTCATGGTGGACGACAAGCAGCTAGGCCCCCGCAAAGCAACAGAATCAGGATAGTTTCAATTCAGCGTCGCCGAACATGATTCCCACAATGCATTAGGAAAATCGCCGCAATGCCGACTGCTGCTGCCTCGCAGACCTTATTCGATGCCGATCTCAGTCAGGCGCGCGATCCCCTAAATGTGTTGCAAACCGTCTTTGGATACAAAGACTTCCGGCTCAATCAAAAAGACATCATTGAAACTCTGACATCAGGCGGCGATGTCCTGGCATTGATGCCGACCGGTGGCGGCAAGTCACTGTGTTATCAAGTGCCAGCACTTGTGATGAAGGGGACAGCAATTGTTGTCTCGCCACTTATTGCGTTGATGCAGGACCAAGTTGATGCGCTGCACCAAGCAGGTGTCCAAGCCGCCTTTCTCAACTCCGCTCAAAGCTGGGACGAACAATGCAGCATTCGCGACGCACTGGCCGATGGCCACCTCGATCTTTTGTACGTCGCGCCCGAACGCCTGCTCACTGACGGCACTATGGCCCTGCTGGAACGCACCAAGATTTCTTTGTTTGCCATTGATGAAGCTCACTGCGTTTCGCAATGGGGGCATGATTTTCGGCCGGAGTATCGCCAGTTGCGTATCCTGGCCGAACGCTTTCCAGGCGTCCCACGCATTGCCCTAACAGCAACAGCCGACGAACGCACACGCCAGGAAATTGTTTCGGAACTGAAACTCGAAGATGCTGCCTGTTTTATCTCGAGTTTCGACCGGCCAAACATCCGCTATGCCATTGCTGAATCTGGGTCGATGAGCTCGCGTGAAAAGCTCTGGCGGTTTATTGCAGCAGAACACGCCAACGACGCTGGCATCGTCTATTGCCTGTCTCGACGTCAAACAGAAGAGACCGCAGCCTGGCTCACAAAAAAGGGGCGCAATGCACTGGCCTATCATGCAGGCCTTCCCGCTGAAACACGCCGCAGCACACAACAACGCTTTTTAGCTGAAGAAAATTTGATCGTTGTCGCAACAATTGCATTCGGCATGGGGATCGACAAACCGGATGTACGCTTTGTGGCACACTTGAGTTTGCCGAAATCGATTGAAGCCTATTACCAAGAAACGGGACGTGCGGGACGTGATGGTGAACCGGCAAATGCATGGATGGCATTTGGATTGCAAGATATCATTCAGCTGCGCCAATGGATTGCACAAAGCGAAGGCAGTGAAGCCTTTAAAATGGTCCAGCGCCAAAAGCTGGAGGCGTTGATCGGTTTATGCGAAATGACCGGCTGTCGCCGACAACCCTTGTTGGCTTACTTCGGCGAAACAGACACGCCACCTTGTGGCAACTGTGACAACTGCCTGAACCCTCCAGAAACAATTGATGGAACGGATTTGGCCCGCAAGGCGTTGTCTGCGGTCTACCGCACCGGGCAACGGTTCGGCGTGACATATGTCGTTGATGTTTTAATGGGAAAGACCGACGAACGCATTGTGCGCAACAACCACGATCAATTGGCTGTCTTTGGCATCGGCACAGATGTTGATGTGCACACATGGCGCGCCCTATTTCGTCAACTGGCAGCACATGGTCTTTTGACCGCCGATGATGAAGGGCACGGAACATTGCAATTGTCGGCCACCGCGCGCCCTATTTTACGCGGGGAAGACGTGTTCTACATGCGCAAAGTGGCGCCAAAACCAGCACGTCAAAAAACGTCAAAGCGCAAAGGCAGTAAAGCAACCGAAAAAGTTGCACCAAAGGACATCGCGCTTTACGACGCACTGAAAGCACGCCGCCTCGAACTGGCGCGCAAAGCCAACGTCCCGCCGTATGTTATTTGTCACGATAAAACACTTGTCGAACTATCAGAAAAACGACCAACAAAGCTTAGTGAGCTCGAAGACATTACTGGCCTTGGTGCAAGTAAAATTAAAAAGTACGGCAAGCATCTCATCGCCGTCATAGAAGGCATTTCACCCGGCGATGCTCGGCTCGACAACAAACTCTCATCAACAATCAATCAGACGCTCGCACTCCACTTCGATGGCAAGGACCCAGCAGCCATCGCCGAAGTGCGCGGCATTGACGAGACCACAGTCTATGGCCATTTCGCAGATGCAATCTCAGCTGGTGTTATCGAATTTTGCGCAGTCAGCGAACTGGACTCTTCTGAAATAGACGAGATCCATACTGCATTCGAAAAATGTGACACATTAGAGTCAGGAAAACTTGGCGCCGCACACAATGCACTGGACGGGCGCTACGACTACGGTATTTTGCGTTGCGTGCTGGCTGAACTCGTTTAACTGCGCCTTTTTCCAAAGCAATTTTCAGCGTTGCTCTCATCAAAATGGCGCAATGCAGAAATGCAGCTTCACAGATCGGCATAATTGCATGGGAAAAGCGCACTGTCATACGACTTTGCCACGCCCTTGCCACAAGATTGGGCACGAATTGTTAAAAGAGGGTCACGCGAACACTGGTGTTAGAATCAGTCGGGACAAATCGCTGGCGTACTCAGGGAACGGGGAGACTTCTACTCATGATGAAGCCAAATCGGACGCGGCGGTCTTCAATCTTGGCGAAACCAATATCGACAACGTTTTCATTTGCAGCAATGGTCGGCTTGTTCAGCCTAACCGGTTGTTCTTCCAACAATCCTCTTCCCTCACCTGATGGCGGTGTCAAAGTCGGTGCATCATCTGCCGTGCGCAAATTGGTTCCTGCAGCACAACTTGAAGCCTCTGCTTCCGGCCAGTACTCAACCATCTTACAAAAAGCGCTAAAGACGAATGCACTTGCCCCCAACAACGATCCGCAAGTGCAAAGACTGCGCTCAATCGCCGAGAAAATCACTCCGTTTAGCCAGAAATTCAATCACCGGGCAGCGGGTTGGAAGTGGGAAGTAAATCTCATTCGCTCTAGCCAAATCAATGCATTCTGTATGCCAGGTGGAAAAATCGCATTCTATTCCGGCATTTTAGACAAGCTCAAATTGACCGATGACGAAGTCGCCGTCATCATGGGACACGAGATCGCTCATGCGCTACGAGAGCACGCACGCGAACAGATCGCCAAGAACCAAATCACGTCCGTTGGCACAGGAATAGCCACAACGGTTTTGGGTGACCAATCCAGTTCATTGCTAAAGAGCGGTGCACAACTTCTCACACTCAAATATTCGCGTGATGATGAAAGCGATGCCGATCTGGTCGGACTGGAGCTGGCGGCGCGCGCTGGCTACGACCCTCGAGCGGGTATCACGCTTTGGCAAAAGATGTCGCGTGCTGGCGGTGGTGCACCGCTTGAGTTTTTGTCAACACATCCAGCAGGGCAAACACGGATCTCAAACATCCAGAAAAACCTGCCCGATGTCATGCCACTTTACGAAAAAGCGCGTGCCAAGAAAAAGCAAACAGCACAAGCCGCCCCGACAAAAAGTTGAGACTGGCGGCGCGTTAAACCTCGCAAATAGTAATGGTTTGGTAAAGAGTTCGTGCGGGGCAACTACGACGGGCAAACCCAAAGCCAACAAAAATCGGCTCCAAGCATCACACAATTCACCGTGAGCACGACGCGTGAACCAGGCCGCTTTAAACACCAAGCTTCAACATAATCTCATTTTGTGCCTGGCGCGCCGATGGTGACCACTCAGCCGCATTAGAAGAAATCAGGTTCGCCTGTGACTGGAGAATGACGCCATCATCAAGAATTCGCAAACCGTTGGCCTTCAACGTTTGCCCAGTTGATGTGATGTCAACGATCAAGTCGGCTGTTCCAGCTCCTGGCGCGCCTTCGGTCGCACCCAAGCTTTCGATCGTGCGATAGTCACTCAGCCCATGCTTTGCAAAATATTCCCGCGTCAGGTTCAAATATTTCGTTGCAACGCGATACCACCGTCCATGCTCTCGATGGAATGGAACCGCCAGTTCATCAAGATCCTGCATGGTCCGCACATCGAGCCAGCAATTTGGAACGGCAACGACAACATCTGCGTGACCAAACCCCATTTGCATGAGAAATTTAACGCGCTCGCGCCAGTCGCTGGTACGTTCACGCACGAGATCTTCTCCAGTCACACCCATATGCGCACGCCCGGTTTTCAGGTACCAGGCGATTTCAGATGCCGAAATAAAAGCAACTTCGAGATTGTCGACACCAACAATTTCCCCGCGGTAACCGCGCTCGCTGCCTGTGCGACGAACCTCTAAGCCACCGGCGGCAAATCTTTCAATCGTCTGCTCCATCAAACGGCCTTTTGACGGGAGCCCTAAGATCAATTTCTCTGTCATCTGTTACTCAAGACCTCGCCGATCCTGTTGCATTAAAGCATCGTGTCATACCGGTTCACCTGTAACCGCAGATAACAGTCGCTCTGTGTGAATTGCCGCTCCGATGGCTGGAACATTTTCTGGAGCGCCACACATTTTAAGGAGATTGTCATAGCGCCCACCACCAGCAATCGGGCTGGTTTCTCCAAGAGACTCAACCACAACTTCAAAAACAAAGCCGGTGTAATATTCAAGAGTGCGCCCAAACTCCGCCGAAAAATCTGCATGCACGACATCAACCCCGGCATCAGTCAAAAGCTGCAATCGCCTGTGATAAACATCCAGTGCCTGACTGATGTCGATATCTTTGTCGCGGATCAAATCTTTTAATCGCGCACCAGCGGCACGCGCAGGTGCTGCAACGCTAATATAATTTTCAATCAGCTCCGAAGTTTCCGGCTTTAGTGGTTGAGTTTGAGCATCAGAAGTGATCGTCAGCAGGTGCTCGGTAATTTCCGCCACTGATCTTCGCCCGACCAAGGGAATCCCTTCGTTATCGAGGTAATCTGCAACAGCTTGTTCGGCCTGCCGCGGATTTTTTGGGTCGAGAGATTTTCTAAGTTTTTCAGGCAAACGTGCCGCACCGCTTTCAGGAGCTTCAGTCAAACGGGTCAACTCGGCACGAAAGGCCTCTGGCCGCCAGAATTGATGGAAAAGGCGTTGGCGCCAGCGCTCAGGCATGTCTGCCGTGTTCAAAACGGCGCGAAACAATCCCAAATCGCCAATCCGCAAGCGAAAGTCTTTAAGGCCGGCTGATTTTACAGCTTCCAAAATCAACGCCACGGTTTCAGCTTCTGCTTTCTCAGCATCACCCAAACCAAATGTCTCAATACCGGCTTGGCGAAATTCGCGCGGGTGTGCGGCCGTTGCACCTTCGGGTTGGAAACGAAAGGCTGTGCCATTGTAACAATATTTAGCGTGCGTATCGGGATGCTCATGACGTTCTAAATGCAGACGGCACGTCGGCACGGTGAGGTCTGGGCGCAAACATAACTCGTCGCCATCGGGATCTTGGAACACATACGTACGCGCACGCAGCATCTCACCAACGGCATCAAGAAAGATACCAGCAGGCTGAATTTGTGACGGCGCAACAGCCTCATGCCCAGCATTGATAAACACAGACGTGATTTTGCCGGCTTGCGTTTCCAGCGCCTCGAATGAACGTACGGTCTCAGCAGCCATGAGTTAAATTTCTTCTTCTAGATTTATTGAGAACTTAAGAGCGATGCCGAGCGAGAATATCACGCACCGCCGCCACCAGTTCGACTTCAGGCACGGAAACTTGCGCTGGACGCGCCTCGCGCCACTCTTTTGAATCCTTGATTGTTTCTGACAGCTTTAAGCCCTCGATAAGGTCTTTAATTTGCACCTCACCCGCCTCACGTTCTTGCGAGCCTTGGATGACAACACAAGGTGCGCCGCGTTTGTCTGCGTATTTCATCTGCGCCTTCATACCAGCAACGCCGAGATACATTTCAGCGCGAATACCTGCCTCGCGCAAATCCATCGCCATGCGTTGATACCGCGGTGTATCTTCGCGGTCCATCACCAGAACGACAACGGGGCCCTGCCCGGCAACTTCAGATTTAGCACGTCCCAAAGCCGCCAACGCCGCCTGCAAACGCGAAACGCCGATTGAAAACCCAGTTGCAGGTGCGGGACGGCCGGTAAAGCGGGTGACGAGGTCGTCATACCGTCCCCCTCCGCCAACAGAGCCAAAGCGCGACATCTCTCCATCGTCTCCTGCAACGGAAAACAGCAATTCCGCCTCGAACACTGGTCCTGTGTAATAATCAAGGCCGCGAACAACCGATGGGTCAAAAGTAACGCGATCGACATCAAAATCTCCAGCCGTCAACAGCGCGTCGATCTCGCCAAGCTCTTGCAAACCTTGCAGACCGATCTCCTGGCCTTCCATCAAAGGTTTTAAAGCTTCCAATGTCTCAGCACGCGAACCACCTTGCGCACCAACAAATCGCATCACACGGTCAATTTCGTCCGGCGCCAATCCAGCACCTTTGGTGAAATCGCCAGAGTCATCTTTTCGTCCAGGCCCCAACAACAACGCGACACCTTCCGGCCCAAGGCGATCCAATTTATCTGCCGCTCGCAAAACAGTCAGACGCCGCGCGCCATCATCAGCCTCATCACCAATGCCAATACTTGCCAAAACACCGTCGAGCAATTTTCGGTTATTGACCTTCACAACAAAGTCGCCACGCGCGATACCAAGTGCTTCCAATGTGTCAGCAGCCAACATGCAGATTTCTGCATCAGCCGCGACGTTTTCAGTACCAACAGTATCGGCATCAAATTGCATGAACTGTCGGAAGCGACCTGGGCCGGGTTTTTCATTGCGCCAAACATAGCCCGTCGCGTAGCGCCGGAAAGGGCGCGGGAGTGCATCAAAATTTTCTGCGACATGACGTGCCAATGGCGCGGTCAAATCATAGCGCAGCGATAACCACTGATCATCGTCATCTTGAAACGAAAACACGCCCGCATTCGGCCGGTCCACGTCAGGCAAAAACTTCCCCAGTGCTTCGGTATATTCAAATGCCGGAGTTTCCAGAGGTTCAAATCCATAACGCTCATAGACAGCACGTATTTTCGTCAACATTTCAGCTGTTGCGTGCATCTCCTGAGACCCGACGTCTCGGAGCCCTTTTGGCAAGCGTGCCTTCGGCCGCGCTGTTTTTTTCTTCTTAGCCATGCTGTGTCTGAGCTTCAGGTTGGAATGGATTACGTCTTTGAAATTATTAGAATGCACCGGCCTTATAACCGATTGGCCCTATGGTGCAACGGGTGCACCGCAATGCTTACCTCGCCCGCCCGTGGGGCCTTGGGGCTTATGATGCTTTCGGGCGCGCTGGCGGATGCCCAAATGGCCGGATTGGCTCAGCATAGACCGCTTGGGCTGGCACCGAGACCACCTCTTTTTCAGGCCATCTGAGAGCGGTTAATTTTCCCCCAAAGCAGCAACCGGTATCAAGGCACATCGTGTTGTTGAGCCAATTCGCTTCTGGCACGGGTGTATGACCGTAGACGATGGCTGTGTCACCGGAATACTCCGCAGCCCAATTATATCGGATCGGCAATCCAAATTCGTCCGTTTCCCCGGACGTCTCGCCATACAGACAAAACATATAGACCCGACGCGACACCCGGCCAATCAAGCTTGCCTTGATGCCTGCGTGAGCAACAGCCAGCCGTCCCTCGTCCAACCAGAGGTGACTTGGCAAATCAGCAACAAACTTTTCAATTTTTGGCCGCCATTCGTCAGGTTCGTTGGCAAGTTGTGTGGCTGACTTATCCAGTCCGTGTGTCAGTGTCACGTCATTGCCACGCAACCATCGCATCAACTTGTTGTCGTGATTTCCAGGCACACAGAGCGCTTGGCCACAGCCCACCATATGCATTGCAAGGCGCAACACGCCAGGCGTATCGGGACCGCGATCGACAAGGTCACCAACAAAAACCAAGGTTCGACCAGGCGGCGTTTGGGTTACAATTTTCCATACTTCCCCCTCTTTTGTCATTGAAACGGTGTAGCCAAGCTTGGACATCAACGCGATGAGCTCATCACAACACCCGTGCACATCTCCAATGATATCAAATGGCCCGGCCAAATGACGTTTGTCTGCCAATACAGGAATACGTTTTATGTCCGTGTTATCGATTTCAGAAACAGACATCAGCTTATGCACGACGCGAAACCCTTCCGTGTCGAGCTGACTAAGGCTGCCTCGTAAACTTTGCAGTTGCGCCGCAATAACATCATCGCCGACGCGCCGTTTTGTTCGTGCTGCATTTTGCGCAAAACACGTTTCAGGGCCTGGATTAATCACCAATGCCACAGGTGGTGCGTGATGCTTTACGGCAAGATCAATCAAAGCATCCCGGTCATCGGCACGAACATTCGTGGCATCAATCACGGCGAGCTTGCGCCGTTTCAAACGCTTGGCTGCAATGTCGTGCACGAGTTCAAAGGCATCGCGACTTGCTTCTTGGTTGGATTCATCATCTGAAACGATACCGCGGTAGGTATCAGACGAAATAATCTCCGTTGCCGCAAAATGGCGCGCTGCAAAGGACGACTTTCCCGCCCCTGCCGCACCAATCATAATCACCAGTGAAAAGTCAGGAATGTCGATAATATGCCGATCAGGCATTGATGAAATCACCCATTTGTTTTTTTGGCTTGGGCACGTCCGAAACGTACTTTGACAGTCCTTCCAACCCACGCGGCACCGGGCCGCCATAGGCCCAATCAAGCAATTCAACAGTGTGTACAATCGGTACGCCGAGATCACGTTCTAACTGCGTAATACAGCCAATGTTGCCAGCGGCAACCAAGTCTGGTTTCACACTTTTGATGTTGTTTATTTTACGCTCCTTCAGGCGTTCGGCCATTTCCGACTGCAAAATATTATAGGTTCCAGCAGACCCACAGCAAATGTGCCCCTCAGGTACGCCAACAATTGAAAAACCTGCGTTCTCCAAAAGCAGCTTGGGTTCTTCGGTAATGCGCTGCCCGTGTTGCATCGAACAAGCAGAATGATAAGCAACGCGCAATGATGAGTATCTCACCGGTGCACCCAAATCATATTCACCGAGAAATTCCGTCACGTCTTTTGTAAGAGCAGAAATCTTAGCCGCGCGCTCACCATATTCAGGGTCATGACGCAGCATTTCCCCATAATCCTTGACCGTTGTCCCGCAGCCTGAGGCGTTGATAATGATTGCATCCACTGGCCCACGCGCGATCACCTTTTCCCAAGCATCGATGTTTTTCTTTACTTGCTGGTGTGCCTCTGCTTCGCGACCAAGATGATGCGCGAGTGCGCCACAACACCCAGCGCCACGCGCAACAACAACATCGACGCCACGTCGTGCCAACAATCGCACCGTCGTATCATTGATTTCCGGACGCAACACCTGTTGCGCACACCCCGTCAACATGATGACACGTGCCCGACGCTCAGATTTTGTCGCAGCGGTGCCAGCTCCATCAAATTGTGACGGCGTTGGCAATCGAACCGGAGCCAAGGCAATCATTGCTGCTAACTCTTTGAAACCGAACATACGCATGAGCTTCACAAACGGCCGCCCCATTGGGGCAAGCTTTAGCGCCAAACGAAACCGTTCAGGATAGGGAACGATCGCGGCCAAAAGTCTGCGAATTGTGCGACTTTTCAAAGATCGGGTGCCAGTCTCTTCAATGTAGACACGCGCATGATCGACCAAGTGCATGTAGTCCACCCCACTTGGGCAGGTAGAAACACAAGACAGACAGGAGAGGCACCGATCGACATGATATTGAACTTCTTTCGTGGCGCTCTTGCCGCCCTCAAACATATCTTTCATGAGGTAAATACGACCACGTGGCGAATCTCGTTCATCGCCATCCAACACATACGTCGAGCAAACCGCCGTGCACAATCCGCAATGCACACACCGACGCAAAATCGATTCGACTTCGGCCAAGCGTGGGTCTGCGAGTTGTTGTGATGTAAAGTTCGTTTGCATGTTTTCTCTAAAGTTGTAATTACTAAGCTCAAAATGATAACCGAGCCGATCATTAACTCAGAACATAGTCCTTCACCGATCAGCCACACTCAGCCAACGTCACATGCCAGCATACATCCGTCCCGGGTTGAAAATCCTGTAGGGGTCGAAAACCTTTTTTATTTCTCGGCTGACACGTGCAACGTTTGTATCTAATGGCTGAAATACATCGACCTGGCGACGAACATCTTCATCCGCACGAATGAGCGTGGCATGGCCGCCATGAATGGCGACAGCACGGCGAACTTCCGAAGCACCGGCATCGGCAGCGGCTGGAACTTCGGCCCATATCAAACCACCAGACCAATCGTACATGGCGTTGATCGGCATATGACGCCGAATGGTATCAACGACTTTAGCACCATTGCTGGGCGAAGTTGAAATTCGCCACAAACAGGTTTCGGCGAAAGGCAGAACCGACAAGCGTCGCAACTCACCCCAGAATGCAAATGTATCTTGCAAATCCAACTGCAACGGCTCGCCATAGGCCTTGAGCTGTTCCATCACTTGCATTTTGCGATAATTCACGGAATGCGTCGTGTTTTCCAGGCGCAAGGCTGTCAATGAACTACCATGTTTTTGCAAGGCGGGGTGTTCAAGTCGCTGAGCCAGTTCAACCGGCAAGTGAATAGCGCCGGAAATCTCATAGGGCAGCCCCATCGCAGCGCACATCAGTTCGTTGCCAATTTCTTCTGTCAAATCCGGATAGACCAACGTTACGCCGTCATCCGGCCAAGGCAGAACTTTAAAGGTCACTTCGCTAATGGCGGCAAGTGTGCCCCAACTTCCCGTCAGAGCGCGAGCCACGTCATAACCGGTCACATTCTTCATAACCCGACCACCTGATTTGAACACTTCGGCCAATCCGTTGACGCCACTAAGTCCGAGCAAATGATCACGCGCGGCCCCAGCCTGAATGCGCCGCGCTCCTGACGTGTTGGTGGCAAATACACCACCGATTGTTTGGTGTCCGATCTGCGCCCCGATTGCGCCTGCAACATCGACAGGCTCAAAAGCAAGCATCTGTCCGCGTGAGGCCAGTTCGGTTTCAACTTGCGACAACGCCGTACCCGCCAAAGCCGACATCACGAGCTCTGTCGGCTCGTACAGTGTCACACCGCGCAAAGAAGCGAGCGTCAGCATCGCGGAAGCAGACGTGGAACGTCCAATAGTGCGCTTCGTGCCGTTACCAATCAGCTCAACAGTAACCTCTTTTTCTATCAGTTGGGCCACCATTGCGCGCAGTTCCCAATCTGTCGCAGGCCTTAAAACATGTTCGCTCAAACCGATCTCCTCAATTCACCTGTCCCTGCCGAGGGTCAGCCTAAAACCCATGGGCATCCTGAGAGGAGAGATCATCATCTTGCCCCTTTTGCATTTCAATTCCATCCATACTCGGCGCTCGACCACCAGGTCGTCCGTCGAGTGGGAACACTTTGGCAGGGTTCAGACACCAATTCGGATCAAGCGCGCTCTTGATGCGCATCTGCTGGGCCAAATCAGCTTCACTAAATTGTTCGCGCATTAAATCCCGCTTCTCAATGCCGACACCATGTTCGCCTGTTAAACATCCGCCGACGGCAACGCACAACCGAAGAATTTCCTCGCCGGCTAATTCCGCCCTTGCTGCACTTTCTGGATCATTTGCGTCATACATAACCAACGGATGCAGATTGCCATCACCGGCATGGAAAATATTTGCAACACGCAAGTCGTAACCCGCACAAATCTCAGAAATTTTGAGGAGCACCTCTGGCATACGAGACAATGGAATTGTGCCGTCCATGCAATAGTAATCTGCGATACGGCCAATAGCACCAAATGCAGATTTGCGACCTTTCCATATCCGCGCGCTTTGGGCTTCACTACTTGAAACAACAACCGTTGTTGGATGGTGAGCCTCTGCAATGGCGCTGATCCGTTGCAGCGCGACATCAATTTCCTCGCCTGAACCTTCAACTTCAATGATCAACAAAGCTTCGCAATCCATCGGATAACCAGCTTTAGCAAAGCTTTCACAGACTTCGATCGCAGGCTTATCCATAAATTCAATTGCAACTGGAATGATGCCCGCCGCGATGATTGCTGAGACGCAATCTCCAGCCACATCACTGGAAGAAAACCCGATCAAAATCGGCCGCGCACCTTCAGCTATTTTCAAGATGCGCACTGTTGCCTCGGTAATGATCCCAAGCTGACCTTCTGAGCCGATCATAAGACCCATTAAATCGTAAGCTTCAGAATCAAGATGAGACCCACCCAGCTCGACGATATCGCCATTCATCAAAACGACTTGAAGTCCTAAAATATTATTCGTTGTAACGCCGTATTTTAAACAATGCGCACCACCGGAATTCATCGCCAGATTACCAGCAAGTGTACACGCCAACTGGCTCGATGGATCAGGAGCATAGAAAAATCCCGCCTTCGAAACTGCATTCGAAATGCCCAGATTCGTAACTCCGGTTTGGACACGGACCGCGCGATCTTCGTAGTTGATGTCCAGCACTTGGTTCATTTTTGAGACCCCAAGTACGACGGCATCCTCGGCAGGTAACGCGCCACCGCACAGTGATGTTCCAGCTCCCCGCGCGACGACTTTGATCTTTTGGCGATCGCAATATTTGAGAATACGCGAAACCTCTTCGGTGGTTTCTGGCAAAACCACCGCCAAAGGCATCCGACGGTATGCCGTCAAAGCATCGGTTTCAAAAGCGCGGCGACCATCTTCATCTGCAATGACGCGAGAAGCTCCAATCAGACTTTCAAGCTCTGAGACGATGGCCGATCGCATTGCGATGATGCCAACATCAGGTTCAGGCAAGGCGATGTGCGACATAAACAGAAGCCTCTTTTCATTTTGTCAAAAACAATAATCAGCCCACATATCACCTTATGCGACCGGTCCCGTTTGTCGAAATTTGACAAAGAAGGGCTAGTTGACCAGGGGGAAAACAGCACCAACTCACTGAAAACGCGCGATACTTCGCTCACTTCAGTTTCCTAGAATATGTGTTTTTCCATCTCTAATCTTTGGAGGCACACTTACAACATGCTATTGGGTTATTCCATAAGGAAGAAGGTTTTTACGCGAAATGGAAGCAATGGAACGGAGCGTACGACTGTGACTGCCATTAGTGATCTTGATATTTTCGCACGTGTCGCCCGTACCGGCAACATGTCAGCCGCTGGCCGAGAAATGGGTCTATCGCCAGCAGTTGTCTCAAAGCGCATCAGTCTGTTGGAAGATCGCCTGGGTGCGCGCCTTTTTCAACGCACAACCCGCCAGTTGACCCTGACGGAAACTGGTGAGGGCTACTTCAAACGCGTTGTCGATATTCTCAGCCTTGTCGAAGAAGCTGAGGATTTCGTCAGTCGTCGCAACACCTCCCCACGCGGGCAACTTAAGGTCACTGCGCCAACGTCATTCAGTCGTTTGCACATCGCACCTTATCTCCCGGAATTTCTCGAGACTTACCCAGATATCGATCTCGATTTTCAATTGACCGACAACCTAACCGACATCATTCGAGACGGCTTCGACCTTGCCATCAGAATTGCCGAATTACAGGATTCCTCGTTAGTGGCACGCAAGCTCGCGCCCGATGAACGTGTGCTTTGTGCCGCGCCCTCCTATCTAAAACGAGAAGGCCGCCCCAAAACGTTGGAAGACCTGGAACATCACAATTGCCTATCGGCCGGTGCACAAGACGTTTGGCAACTCGAAGGACCAAACGGATCGGAATCGTTTCGTGCCAAAGGCAATATCGATTCCAATTCAGCAGAATTTATTCGCCAAGCTTTGGTTTCTGGACTGGGAATTGGTTTTCGCCCGACTTGGGATATCTCAGAAAAACTTGCCAGCGGTGAACTCGAAGTCATCCTGCCGGAGTACCGCAGCTCACCGAACATTGCCATCTATGCCGTCTACCCATGTCGCGAGTTCATGCCAAATAAGGTCAACGTTTTTATTGAATTCTTAGCAACGCGGTATGGGTCTCAACCATACTGGAACAAAGGCTTGAACATTGGAGACAAACAACAACCAAATCTGGTCAAAAAAACCGCCTAGCTTTAGCCATTGTCAGATACCGAAATATTGATCAAAGTTTCATGGTTGCTGCGAAAAAAATCTCTTACTGTCCACCAAACGGCAACCCAACAACCGGGGACCAGTCGTAAACGAAGGAGTTTGCACCCCATTATGCCAAACCCCAATGCGATTGGCACAAGTCACAACCGGTTACACCACCGCAGATTGGCGCTTCGGGGTAAGCGCGATCTGCGGTTAGGAAGAGGCGCGTGGCGTGAACACGCCCTCTTCCGTCATTATTCAATAAACGCAATGGTAAGTAGCAGTAGAAAAATGGTGATTGCGACGCGTTAACGCCAGCTCCAAACAGGTTCCAATACTTTCAAATTGGTTCGTGCAAATGCAAATTCGATAACCTAAGTTGTCATTTAGATTTTTGTTGTCACTGCCAACATCAACAAAGACCAGAAAAAAGCAGGAAACCCCCAATGCGCCGTTTTGTTTTATTGTGTCTGTCACTTATGGCTTGTGCCGTCGCAACGACAAGCGAAACGTTAGCTCAGACAATAAAACCAGAACCCAAATTCATCGCAGACGCCAAAAGAGGCGAACAGCTTTTTAAACAATGCCAAGCCTGCCACACCACCAAACATGGCCCGACCACAAAAGTTGGACCATCTCTAGCAGGCGTCATCAAGCGGCGCGCAGGTCAGTTGCACCATTTTGATTATTCAAATGCCATGAAGCGAGCCGGTAAACGTGGGCTTGTTTGGACACCTAAAAAGCTTGATGCTTACCTCAAAGCCCCAACCGACTACATGCCTGATAACAAGATGGCATTTCTGGGTGTTAAAAGTGCATCGCAGCGCCGCGACCTCATCGCCTACCTAGAAGTTATTTCAGCTCCTCCGCTACCTGTTCGCAAGCCCCAGCAATAATTGGTCTCAAACTTGTGCGTCGATCAGATCGTGCGTTGATGCTTTGAACGATTAAGACACAAAAAACGCGGACCATTGATAATCGGGCCCGCGTTGTCTTCGTATGGTTTCGCGATATGATCTCAGAAATTAACGGCGAAGACAGCGTTGCAAACACTGTTGAAGTTTTGCGTCACAACTTGAACTGCCTTTGGTCCGGATCCGGCACTGATTGTGCTGGCCCCGACATTTCGAAGCACATTGGTTTGCCTGCACGTCGGATACATATCCATGCATTGCTACGACGCCTGGCGATAAAACGATAGCAACCAGAATTCCTCGAATGAACCCTCTTGTTGTCACGATAGTTCTCCTAAACCCCAAAACTCCTCCGAGGTCGCACATCGCATAGCGCAAACTGCACACAATGCGCCTTAGGCACCCGACCATGCCGGGGAACCTACAATTTTCACCTCTATCCACCGACCAAAATAGAGGCAGGCGGATGAACGTTTCCTGAACCAACTAAGGCTGGCAGCAAAAAGACCCATTATGGACCCCCGCGACAGCGCTTCTGACGGGACTTTTTAAGATATCGCCAAATTCTCTAAGTTACGAAAATTTCGGGGTTTTTAGTAAGCCCATTCGTCATAAACTCGCGAGATGTCACCGTCCCAACTGGTTTTGTAAAGAGACAGGAGGCGATCTGCCATAGTTTCTCCGTGTCCGACAATTTGAAACAGCGGACGCAAATAGGCAGATTCGTCTTCTCCAACAGAATCGAAATTGCCCCGTCGCTTCAATCCCGCTCGCGACAAATCGAGAACTTGAGCTGCGAGATCCAAAACCGAGCCCTCTCGAAACGGTGCTGACAATGCCTCCTTAGGCGTCACAAGTCGCAACTGGAGACGGTCGGCTTCTGTCCAATCCGACACAAGGTCAAGACACGCCTGCAATGATGTTTTGTCATAAAGAATTCCAGCCCAGAAAGCGGTCAACGCGCAGATCATTTCCGGAGGACCACTGTCTGCACCGCGCATTTCCAAAAACTTCTTCAGGCGGATTTCCGGGAAGATTGTTGTCAGGTGGTCTGACCAATCATCAAGGGTTGGGTGCTGACCTTCAAAGCCATGCAATTTTCCGGCGATGAAATCACGAAATGATGCGCCGGCAACATCGACATAACGGCCATCGCGATAGACAAAATACATTGGCACATCCAGCGCGTATTCGACGTAAGCTTCATAGCCCATACCATCTTCGAATACGAACGGAAGCATCCCAGTGCGCGCCGGATCGGTGTCACGCCACACTTCACTGCGCATTGATTTAAAACCGTTCGGTTTTCCTTCGGTAAAAGGAGAAGAGGCAAACAGAGCTGTTGCGATTGGTTGTAAGGCAAGCGACACGCGCATTTTATCAATAAGGTCTTGCTCACTGGCAAAGTCCAAATTCACTTGAATGGTTGCCGTGCGATACATCATATCGAGGCCGTGACTGCCGACCGTCGGCATATACTTTGTCATCACCTGATAGCGCTGCTTGGGCATCGTCGAAATCTGATTATGCTTCCAAGTTGGCGTAAACCCAAGGCCGAGAAAGCCAAGCCCCAGATCATGAGCAACCCGTTTTGCTTCTTCAATATGGGTTCTGGTTTCTGCAAATGTTTCGTGCACGTTTTCTAGCGGTGCACCCGACAATTCAAATTGCCCACCCGGCTCCAAGCTAATGTTATCTCCGGCCTCTCCCGCTGCTCGTTTCAGAGCAATAACGTTGCCATTCTCAATGATGGGTGCCCAGCCACAACACGACATCAATTCGGTCATCAACTGACGAATACCTCGATCACCTTCGTAAGGGACCGGCAACTTGGTTTCTAAATCAAAGACGAATTTCTCGTGTTCTGTGCCAAGTCGCCATTCGCTTGCCGGTTTCTCGCCGTCTGCAATCCACTGCACGAGATCAGCGTTTGAGCGCACAACATCGCCCTGTGCCGTATCTTGACGCGTTGACATGGAGAAAGCCTCGAACAGTGACGAAGTAAACGAGAGCCGCAAATCACAGACCAGCGGCCAACGCCTTCAGAAGTTAACAGTGTTATTCTGCCTGTTATGGCTCCGGAACCCACCGCACACAAGCCCCAACAGACCTCTGATACAAGGTTCATGTCACCAAGGCAGAGAAAGTTTGACCGAATGCGATTTTAGTCGTGATAGAAAAAGCAACTGGGTTGGTTATTGGCGCCGTTCACAACAGGTCGCCACCGACAAACCTTTTCGCGACAAACAAGTCAACTGAAACGCCAGTCCCTGGCTTCACAAAATTGTCAACTCTTGCAAACAAAAAAACGCCGCCAAGGCCGATAGGAGGCTTTGGCGGCGGTCGTTTTCAGCCAAGTGCGGTTCAGCCTAAGCCGCAACCCTTGCACTTAACTCTGCAAATTCTTGCACCGCACGTTCCTCGGCAGCCTTTGTGCGTTGCTCGATGTAGTAATTGCCAAGAACCAAAACATCCATATTTGTGCGCAAGTAGCACGAGATCGCTTCATCGGGACTAGAGACAACGGGCTCATGGCAGTTGAAGCTCGTATTGATGACCACTGGCACACCGGTTAGATCGCCGAACGCTTTAATCACATCATAGTAACGCTGATTGTCTTCGCGGCGCACGGTCTGAATACGCCCTGTGCCGTCGACATGGACGGCCGCTGGAATAACATCGACTTTGTCGGAACGAACGCGAGGCGCCATTGTCATGAATGGATCAGGCTGTTGCGTCTCGAAGAAATCATCGGCACGGTCGAGCAAAACGGCCGGTGCAAAGGGGCGAAAAGCTTCGCGCTTTTTAATGCGGGCATTTATGACTTTTTTTATTTCAAGACTGCGCGGATCGGCCAGAATAGAACGGTTACCCAGCGCACGTGGTCCAACCTCATAGCGGTCCTGGAACCAACCGACGACCTTTTGATCGGCAATATCCTTGGCCACTCGGTTGAGCAGGTCTTTTTCTTCCATATGCTCATACTTCAACCCAGCGCGCGCCAGCGCCGTTTTGATTGCTGCATCGGAGTACTTGTGACCAAGGAATGGGTGATGCATTTGATACGTGCGTTCACCACCAAGTGTATGATGATAATGATAGAGTGCACTACCAACTGGTGCTCCGGTATCGGATGCAACAGGTGGCACCCAAACGCGCTCAAAATCTGTTTCATTTAAAACCCGCGCATTTGCAACACAGTTCAGCGCCACACCGCCTGTCATCACCAGGTTACGCGACTTGTGCTTCTTGGAAAGATCTCTTGCCATATGCAGAACTGCATCTTCCGTCACAGCCTGCAAAGCATAAGCCAGATCGCGATGGCGATCCTCTAAGGGTTCGCCCGGCATGCGCGGCGGACCAAAAGTATCGTAAAACTTTTGCTGAAACGGCTTTATGAGACCATGCGTGTTGTAGCCGATATAATCGGTATTGATACGAAAACGTCCATCATCCATCAAATGAATGAGATCTTTGAATTTTTCTCGATACGTCGGCGCACCACACGCAGCCAACGCCATGACAGTCCCTTCTTCAAATGGTTTGAAGCCAAGATATGTCGTTGTGCAGGTGTAAAGCATTCCAAGGCTATCAAAGAAGCCTGTCTGCCATTGTTGTCCAAGCTTATTGCCCGTGCCGGTGTAAGCACTCGTTGCAGAGCTATCGCCATATCCATCCATGACGAGAACGCTTGCATCTTCAAACGGCGAGGCAAAAAACACTGCCGCATGGGCATGGTGGTGTGGCACATGAACGATTGGCGGCAACTTGGTGACACCCATCTTATAACGCAGATAAATTTGCAGCCTCAGCCAAATATTGACGATGGCGCTGTCTTGCGTTGAGTGGGCAGCTGGACGAAGAAGATTGAAGCTTTGCGGTGCATTGCCAAATACAGCCTGGCGGAACGTTCGCCGCAAAGTTACGATATCCCACGGCACGGTAATGACATCAATATCGCCGAAGTCAAATTCGCCGTCAGGACCGAATGCCATATCAAGCGAACGTCCGGGAAAGTCTTTGGTATGCTTTTGACGATTGAAGCGCTCTTCTTCAAACACGATTTTCGGAACGCCATCTTCGACGATTGCAATCCCTGTATCATGGGTCTTTGCAACTAGGCCTAAAATATTCAAAACTCGTCATCCTCTGCTGAATGCGCGGTTATTGCCCAAGGGCGTAGTAAAGGGCAAGTCCCTGACAGTTCATCAGGGTTAATGAATAACCACGTTCAGTTGTATGTGGCTCCCCGACGCTTTAGATCACACCCTCTTCATGGCGTTACTTGGGGCTTTTGGGCGCACCAATCCCCAACAGTGGCATTAACCAGGCTCAAGGCGGCAACAGCGGCCGTATCTGCCCGCATGATCCGTGGGCCAAGCGAAATTGCTGTTGTACACGGCATTGCCAGTAGCCGTTGTCTCTCGTCTTTATCAAAGCCACCTTCAGGACCGATAATCAAGCCGATCGGCCCCTTCTCGATAGCGCGAAGGGCTGAAATGGGATCGCAGACCTCGCCAGCTTCGTCGCAAAAAATCAGAGGGCGCTTTATATCCCAATCACCAAGCGCTTCACCCAACTTGCGCGGCGTAGCCACTTCCGGCAAATGCAACACACCGCATTGCTCGGCAGCTTCGACGGCGTTGGCCTTCATACGTTCAATATTGACGCGATCAGCAACCGTTCGATGGGTAAACACGGGGCTTAAGCGGCGCACACCAAGCTCAACAGCCTTTTGAACCATATAGTCCAGCCGGGCCCGCTTTAACGGGGCAAATAGATAATCGATATCTGGGCCAGACTGTTGTGCGCGGACCTGGTCCTTGAGTTGCAGGGCCACTTCGCGTTTTTTTACCGTGGTGACAACCGCCCTCCACTCGCCATTCATGCCATCAAACAGCAAAATTTCATCACCCGGTCTCATACGAAGGACATTGGAAATGTAATGCGATTGACCAGCATCCAGCGTGACCTGATGGTCGGCTTGGAGTTGGGTTGTGACGTAAAGCCGCTGTGCACTGAAATCATGAACTGCCATGGCATACCGAATAGCGAAGCTCAGCTCTTGAGAAAAGCCTCAAGTCACGTAACCATGACATTGCGCTGAAATTACAGTTCAATTTTCCGGCCACGAATGACGGATCAGACAAAAACACGCCATGACCAAACCCTCGCCCCAACCGCAAAACACTAAGATCGAGCCAGTCGCAGACGCTGCCGCCAACAATTGGGTCGACCATTGGGCGCCAACGACGACCAAACCCTATCTAAAATTGGCACGCATGGATCGCCCCATCGGCACGTGGTTATTGGTCTTTCCCTGCTGGTGGTCACTCACGCTCAGCCATATCACTGCACCTCAGCTGGCCCTAAACTACTGGTGGACGTTGGCCTTGTTCGCCATCGGGGCGCTGGTCATGCGAGGCGCGGGGTGTGCCTATAACGACTATGTCGATCGCGAATTCGACGCCCAAGTCACCCGCACCCGCAATCGCCCAATCCCCTCTGGTCAAGTGACGCCGGGCCAAGCGCTGATCTTCGTTGCAGTACTGTTGCTGATCGGCCTAGTCGTACTTTTGCAATTCAACACTTTCACCATCTTTCTCGCCATGGCGTCGTTGTTGCTCGTGGCCGTCTACCCGTTCATGAAACGCTTGACCTACTGGCCACAACTTGTGTTGGGCTTGGTGTTCAATTGGGGCGCACTTGTTGGTTGGTCGGCAGCTCAAGGCGATCTCTCACTTGCCCCTATCTTGCTTTATGCTGGAGCCGTTTGTTGGACTATGGGCTATGACACCATCTACGCCCACCAAGACAAAGAAGACGACTTAATGCTCGGCCTAAAATCCACGGCGATCCGATTTGGTGATGCGACGCTTGCATGGGTTACAGGATTTTATGCCGCAGCTGTCGTGCTTTGGAGCCTTGGCGCTTTTCTGGCCGGTGCCAACCTTGTGACGTTCATCGCCATAGCCTTAATCGCACTACAGCTGAGTTGGCAGGTCTCAACCCTCGATACAAATGATGCCGACAACTGCCTCATCCGTTTTCGATCCAATCGTGAGGTTGGAGCAATCCTTTTTCTTGGCTTGCTCGCCGACGCCTGCCTAAATTCAATTGCTGGAGCGGCATGAATTGAGCGAAAGGCCAAATCGTCAGCCTCAACGGGCAGAAAGACTTTCGGCGCATTCAGGTTTGCCCAAACACGCCGAAAGCCCAAAACCTGTCAACTTCTGCCCCGCTGTCTTGATGCAGCGAGAAAGCAACCATAGCGGAATTGATTGCAAATCTCATTAATACGCCGGTAAACATCGACCCAACTTGCGTGTCACGGTGACACACAATGATCTTGAAGACGCATGTTTATTCAGGCAGATGTATCTCATCAACCAAGGGACACAAAAATGCCAAAGCCCAACAAATCAAAACCTTCTGTTTCGACAACAGGAGGCACGCAACTTCTCCACTTTGTTTTCGGTGGCGAACTCACCGAACTCGACAAAGTTGAGTTTTCCGATTTATCCGCCTTGGATATGGTTGGCATTTATCCCAACTATAACGAAGCCAAAAAAGCTTGGAGAGCCGCGGCCCAACAAACGGTCGACAACGCACATATGCGATACTTCGTCGTCCACATCCACAAATTGCTCGACCCTCAGTCTGACGAGGACGAAGAATAAGTAGTCTCCAGTGCACCAAAAATCGAATGACTTGCGCAACTTTTGTTCGCAATTCCGGTTACACATTTTAGGTATCGGCGGTAACGTCACTGTTGCCTTATAAAGCGGTCTTATAGCGGTCATAGATTTGGCAGGATAGCAAACACATGAATGCGGCTCCAACGCCTGACAAGAAGCAAAGCAAATTGGGCATATCGCCCGATACGCGCGCGCTTCTTGCCCGCTTTTTTAAAGATTGGGTTTGGCCTCGCCGTGCTCATATTGCAATCGCGCTTTGCTACACGGCAGTCCTTGCCGCCGTATCAGGGTGCTACCCCATTATCATCAAATATTCATTCGACATCCTGTTAAAACAAACCGCTGACAGTGACCCGATCGTTCTTTGGTACGTGCTGGCAGCCATCATTGCCGCAACGGCTTTGCGTAGCCTTTTCCTCTACCTCCAAACTGTCGCGACTCAGCGCATCGTTCTCAGAATGACGACCGATTTGCGCCAACGCGTGTTTACACATCTGGTCAATTCAGATTTTGCGCAAATGTCTCATAGCGCGCCTGGCCAATTTGTTTCAAAGCTCACAAACGATGTCCAGTTTATTCAAGACGCCGGGCAATCGACACTGAACACCGCCGTCAGAGACGGGCTTATGATCGCCGCACTCGTTGCGACCATGATCTACCTCGATCCCTTCATGACCCTTATCGTGTTGGGCGTATACCCAATTGCTGCAATCCCCATCGCGATCATCTCCGAACGCCTCCGACGCGTCGCCAAACGAACGCAACGCGAACTTGGCGATATGACCTCGCAGCTTAGCGAAAAATTATCTGGCGCCCGCTTGATCAAAACGTTCCGCTTGGAGGACTACGCAGCAAATCGCGTCAACACGAGCTTTGAAGAAGTCTTCAAACTCCGCATGAAAGCTGTTCGCAACCGCGCCCGTCTTGATCCAATGCTCGAAACACTGGGTGGGATTGCCGTAGCTGGCGTGATTGGCCTGGCTTATTGGCGTATTGCTCAAGGCGTTTCAACCGTCGGTGATTTTATGGGCTTTACAACGGCACTGTTAATGGCAGCGCAGCCCATCCGCGGGATTGGCAATCTCGCAGGGCGGATCAACGAAGGCCTCGCCGGTGCAGAAAACATCTATCGCATTCTTGATAAGAAACCTGAAATCAACGACAAGCCAGACGCGAAATCACTAAAAATCACAAACGGCGCCATCGCATTCCGCGATGTGTCATTTACATACGACGGGCAATCAGGCACCGCGCAGGCTGTCGACACGATCTCGCTCGACATCAAGGGCGGGCACACGGTCGCGTTCGTTGGACGCTCGGGTGCTGGAAAAACCACCGTCATCAATCTTGTGCCGCGATTGTTTGAGATTACCGGCGGCAGCATTAAAATCGATGGTCAGGATTTGCGTGATGTTACGCTGGCGTCCCTTCGCGATGCGATTGCGATCGTCAGCCAGGATGTGACCCTGTTTGATGACACCATTCGCGCCAACATTGCACTTGGCCGACTGGGGGCAAGTCACGGCGAAATCGAAGCTGCAGCAAAGGCCGCGGCTGCGCATGAGTTTATTTTGGCCCAGCCAGATGGGTATGAAACTCAAATTGGCGATCAAGGCATGCGATTGTCCGGTGGCCAACGTCAGCGTCTGGCATTGGCGCGGGCCATTCTCAAAGATGCCCCGATCCTACTGTTGGATGAGGCCACGAGCGCGCTCGACACCCAATCAGAGCGCCTGGTGCAAGACGCACTCGCCAAGTTCACACGAAACCGGACAACCTTGGTCATCGCCCACCGCCTATCGACGGTACAATCTGCCGATGCCATCGTGGTCCTGGAGCAAGGCAAAATTATCGAGGTTGGCACACACACTGAACTGATGAGCAAGGATGGTGCTTATGCCCGTCTGGCGCGCTCACAGCTTGTGGATGACGATGCCATCGAAAATGCCGTCGCCACACTTGATAACAACACGTCCGCTATTCCCGCCGCAAAATAGAATTGACAATACGGTTGGCCCAGCCCTTGGCCATAAACGTCGCTTTGACCTCATCTGGATCGTAATGTGTCGACAGCCAGTCAACAAAGCTTATCGCTGATTTTTCATTGTCCGCGAGATAGCGTTCAAAAAAGTAATCCAAAACTCCGGTATCTGCCTGACGGATGTGGCCATACTTAAAACTGAGTTCTTTGCGTGCCTCGTCGATCGGTGCACCTTCATGAAAATGACGAAACAAAACGCTCATCAATCCCGCGCGATCGGCACCAGATTTACAGTGCAGAAGAATTGGGTATTCCAGATCTGCGAATAAATCACGGGCCCCGAGAATCTCAGCAGGCTCGGGTGCGGCCCGCGAGCGCACACGATAATTGACGAGCTTAATACCGGCCTTCTTACAAGCCTGCGTTTCGTGCCAATAACTGCCACATTCGCGTTCTCCTCTGAGATTAACAATGGTGCGCACGCCTTGGCGCGCCAATTTGCGAATTTGGTAGGGTGTTGGCTGAGCGCTGCGCCAGGCATTTGATGACAGTTTATGCTTGTTGAGATACAAAATCCGGAATATCCCGTGATCAACAAACAGCATGTCCAAATAGGCAACGGTTGGGCCGAACAGCGTTCGAGCCCATTGCGGCGAATTGCTCGCAAGGCCTGTGCGCCACGAATTGGTGACACGGCGAACGGCCCGTTTCGTCTGTTTCGCGAATCCTGCCATATTTAATCGTATCTCATAGATGAAAAGGCATTCGAAAAGCGAATACTCAAGTCCAATGCAAACTTATTTCCAATACCAAAGCGACGATCGCCCTTGACCGAATCAAACAAGCGTATCAGTCACACTCATATTGTTGCGCAAATAACCTGGAGCGACTGCGTTTTCGGTTATTATGCGCTATAGGTAATGACATCAAGTGCCCGTTGCCCCAGAGCCGCGGTGCAAGCTTTCATACGACCCATAGGCAAACCGCTGAATGGCCCTTTCTGCAGAGCGCAAAACAAAATTCAATCGAAACGCCGGGCGGGCTCTGGCGAGTGTCATTCGCTTTGTCCAGAAAAGCTCGAATGTTGTCCGAACACCGCCGGATCTATTGCCACAGCTCAAAGATGAGCATCCGCTGATCCTCGCGTGTTGGCATGGACAATTCATGATGCTGCATATGATGGATCCTGGTGGGGTAAAGGTCAAAGCCATGGTCGCCCGGCACGGCGATGCTGAACTGATTGGCGAAGCCATGCGTCAATTCGGGGTTGAGTTGATTCGCGGCGCCGGCGCTGGCAGCCGCAAAAAGGATCGCGGCGGAGCGCATGCACTCCGGGCTGCCGTAAAGGCCCTTAAAGACAACAACACCGTCGTCATGACGGCCGATGTCCCGACCGGGCAAGCGCGCCGTGCTGGTGAAGGCATCGTTATGATTGCGCGGCTTTCGGGCCGACCGATTGTGCCTGTTGCAGTCGCCACACGCTACTTCTGGGCGTTGAAGACCTGGAGCCGCCTGACAATCAATTTGCCATTTTCAAAACTTGTCCTTGCGGGCGGCGCACCAATCTATGTGCCACGCAATGCAAGTGAGGCTGATCTCGAAGTCTACCGTCAACGTGTTGAAGACAGCCTCAATGACGTGACGAAATTAGCGTACCGAACCGCCGGGGCAAATATTGAACGTGCGACGCCATCACCTGAGGATCAACGCAACGGTCCTACTCCGCCACCAAAGCCGGGTTTCGCCCTGAAAACCTACCGCAAGGCAACGTCTGCTTTGCGCGCGACAACCCCATTGATGCTAAAATTCCGAGAGCGGCGGGGTAAAGAAATCGCGGGCCGCCGTGATGAGAGATACGGTGAAGCCACCGCTGCACGCCCTGAAGGGCCAATGATATGGTTCCACGCTGCAAGTGTTGGCGAAACCAATGCCATCCTGCCATTGATGGCGGCGTTGGGTAAGCGCCGTCCTGACCTGTCATTCCTATTAACCACTGGAACCGTGACGTCGGCAAAACTTGCCGACACACGTCTTGGACCACGATCCATTCACCAGTTCGTACCACTCGACACCCCGCAATACGCACACCGCTTCATTCAACATTGGCGACCTGATCTCGCAGTCTTTACCGAGTCAGAAATTTGGCCAAACCTCATTCTGGAAACTGAAAGTGCCAACGTGCCAATCGCGTTGGTCAACGGTCGGATGTCGAAGCGCAGTTTTAAGCGGTGGCGAAAGTCGCGTGGTCTTGCCAAACAATTGTTCGGGCGCTTCACAATCGTTCTCGCGCAAAACAAACGCATGGCTGGTTTTTTTTCCGACCTTGGAACCAAAGACGTTGTCACTTCTGGGAACTTAAAAATTGATTCCCCACCGCCGCCCGTAAACGATGCAGCACTTGCAGCCCTTCGAGACAGCCTTGGAACCCGGTCATTTTATGTTTGCGCGAGCACGCACGATGGCGAAGAAGAAATCATAATTAAAGCTCACAAACGACTTTCAGAACGCGTCAAATCCGTTTGTACAATTATTGCGCCACGCCATCCTGAACGCGGCAAGGCCATCGCAGATCTCGTCAAAGCCCACGGTCTCGGTGTCGCAATGCGCAGCAAAGGCGAATTACCAACCGAAAAAACCGATATTTATATCGCTGATACCATTGGCGAACTTGGTACATTCTACAAGTTGACATCGATAGCTTATATCGGCGGCTCGCTGGTTGACCGGGGCGGGCAAAATCCAATCGAAGCCGTCCACCACGATGCCGCAGTCTTAACCGGCCCCTCAAAACGAAATTTTCAAGACGAGTTTGCCACACTAGAGCGCAACAAGGCCCTACAAACTGTAACATCGTCGGATGACCTTGCCTTCAAATTAGCCGCACTCATTAAAGATGAAACGGAAGTCAAACGCATGCAATCTGGAGCACGCACGGCGCTAACGTCGCTGGAAGGCGCACTTGGTGTAACGGTCGCCAACCTGCTGCCAATACTTCCCCAGGCCATAGGATTGAAGCGTGCCTCTTAAGGAACCCAACTGGTGGTACAGCGGTCAAGACGATTGGCGCGCGCGACTGCTCGAACCTGTCGGCAACATTTATAGCGAAATGGGACAGCGTCGCTTTAAAAAGCGTGTGGCCTATCGCTCGCGCTTGCCTGTGATCTGTATTGGAAATTTCACCGCTGGCGGCGCCGGCAAAACACCACTATCCGTATTCGTTGCCGAACGGCTTGTTTCCCGCGGCGAACAACCTGCATTTCTCACGCGGGGCTATGGCGGAACGGAAACAGGACCGCTATGGGTTGTTCCCGACCACCATCGTGCAAGTGCTGTCGGTGACGAACCCATTTTATTGTCGGCCGTTGCACCAACACTCGTTGCCCGCGATCGCCGTGCCGGAATCCGCGCAATCGAAGCCCGCAGCGATGCGATTACAGCGGTTATCATGGATGATGGACTGCAAAATCCGGCCGTAAAAAAAGACCTGACAATTGCTGTCATCGATGGCTCCCGAGGCTTAGGAAATCGCAGCGTCATCCCATCGGGGCCGTTGCGCGCGCGCCTTGAGTTTCAACTCGAAAAGACAGATGCCATCGTCATCAACGACACAAATTTTTTAAGATCTGAAACAAGCTCTAGTGCTGGCGCCTTGGCAGACCGCCTGACGAAAGAATTCCGTCGGAGTTTTCCCGGACCTGTCATTCAAGCAACAACGCAGCCCGCAGGCGACGTCACGTGGCTCAGTGATAAACCCGTGGTTGCTTTTGCCGGCATTGGACACCCACAGCGCTTCTTTGACATGCTGACATCTCTTGGCGCGCGTATCGCGGTTGAAATGCCTTACGCCGATCATTACCCATTTAGCGAAAAAGACGCTGACGCCCTGTTATCCTTGCGCGCCCGTCATGACGCACTTTTGGTCACGACGCAAAAAGATATGGCGCGACTTGCTAATCTCAAACAGAATTCGGCTGGGCTTTCGCGCCTTGCAGAACGTGCGCACGTGGTTGGCATCGAAACAACATTCGATGCTGCTAATCATTTAAGAATTGCCACATTAATCAGTGACGCCTTGATTAGCGGTGGATACCGAAGCGGAAATTATCGTCGCTGAACCTTATGAGATATTCGTTGAACCTTCTGAGGCAATAAACCTTTAGCTAACGCCGCCTTTTGCCCGAAGCTCACAATAGCGCTGCCAGGAAACATTGGCTGTAGCGTAGGGCTCTTGCAGCTCGACACTCCAATATTTGAGATCTGCCAAGGCAATCGGCTGACCGGTCACAGCACAGCGGACAAACTCTCCCGGCGACACGACTTGGAATTCGCCGTCAAGATAGCGCACTTTTGCCTCACCCTCGAAACCAAAGAAATTTTCAAGTCGGTTCATCTCGTCGCGTATCCTAGCGTTTACTTAAAGCCTGGCGAAATTGGGAAACCCCACAGAGAAAAAGCGCGATTATCGCACACCGTCAAGTCAACGAACTGGCTAAAGACGCTGTTCGTTTTGGTAAACACAAACCAAACTCCAAGAAAACAGCCCCTAAAACAAACTTCCTTGGTCGGTTTTGCGTGGTTTGCGGCCCAACATTGTGCGCGGTTTGTCTGATTGCGGTTGAATTGCTCGCTTCTTTTCTGCCTCTTGAGATTGCCCAGGGTCAGCCACCTTAACGGTTAGGCGACCATCTTGAAACTGAACATCGAGCTGTTGGGCAGCCGTTGCCGATGCCACATCGCGAACCGGTCGCGCGTTGGCATCGCGCACGAGCGCAAAGCCACGCGCCAGAACACTCTGATAACTCAGTGAATTCAGAAGTTGAGAAGCCGATTGCAAACGCTGACGCCTGACCTGGGTCACGGTGCGCAGGGCTTGCCCCTGACGATTGGACAGCACGTTGAGATGTTCACCAGCCCGCTGGAGGCGTCCTAACAGGAGCCTGGGATGCAAGCGGCCAGCAACACGAGCCTGGCGGGTGTGATGGGCACGCGTATTGGCCAACAGTGCGCGTCCGAGACGCTTGTCGGCAGCATCAAATCTCTGGCGTGGCAAAGCCAACAGATCATCGCGGTTTGGCAATCCCCGCGCCGCGGCCTTGAGATGCGTGCGTGCCACATCGAGCTGGCGGCGAATAACGGTCATCAGTCGCGTGCCAAGGCCGCCCATTTGCTCTAGCAGATCGGTATGATTTGGCACGACCCACTCGGCAGCTTTGGTCGGCGTGGGAGCCCGCGCGTCTGCAACCAAATCAATCAACGTCCAATCGGTTTCATGACCGACGGCGGAAATAATAGGAATATCGCTTTCAGCCGTGGCACGCACGACGGCTTCATCGTTAAATCCCCAAAGGTCTTCAAGACTGCCGCCGCCACGTGCAACAATCAACACGTCTGGCCGCGCAATGGCATCGCCCGGCCGCATTGCATTGAACCCGGCAATCGCGCGTGCGACTTCCCCACCAGAGGTCTCGCCCTGGACCCGCACTGGCCAAACCATAACCCGCGTCGGAAAACGCTCATGAAATCCCGCCAACATATCGCGAATGACGGCGCCCGTTGGACTTGTCACGATACCAACAACTTTTGGTAGGAACGGAACGGCTTTTTTGCGTTCTGGATCAAACAGACCTTCAGCCGCGAATTTCTTCTTACGCTCTTCCAACAACGCCATCAGCGCGCCAACACCAGCCGGTTCTAAGCGATCAATGACGATTTGATATTTCGAGGCACCTGGGTAAGACGTGACACGCCCGTGTGCGATCACTTCCATGCCCTCTTCTGGGCGCACCTTCAATTTCGAAAAGACACCTCGCCAAACGACAGCGTCGATCTTTGCCTTTTCGTCTTTCAATCCGAAATAACAATGCCCCGACGCATGAGGGCCGCGATAGCCGGAGACTTCACCGCGCAGGCGAACGTAGCCAAAGCCATCTTCGAGTGTACGTTTGATCGCACCAGCAAGCTCCGTAACGGAAAATTCCGGAGCGTTGGCGCCAGCAGCAGGCGGTGTGCCGGAATTATCGCCCCTAGAGCCTGTTTCAGATTTTCGAGCCAAGTAACGATCCCAAAATGTTCGTTTTGCCAATTTCAATGAAAGGCTATCATCACCAACGTGGATAACATATGGCAATGCGGCAGCCCGGCGTTGTTCCAACAGCCCTTGGATGCGACATCAAGCTACCAGAGGCAACATGGCGAGAGCAAAAACTCGTGTAATATTTCAATCAACGCCCTCTTTGAGGGCGCCAGATATTGGAAAATGTTGCACCAGGATCATCATTGTTAGAAATTCTGTAAAAAGGGCCAAAGTTTATGAACGTATTGTTGATCGGTGGCGGGGGCCGCGAACATGCACTTGGCTGGGCACTCTCCAAAAGCTCGCAAATCAACACCCTTTATGCAGCCCCTGGCAACGCTGGAATGAAAGACATCGCCGCGTTCCCAGACCTTAACACCACCGACCACAAAGCTGTCGTTGATTTTTGCCGTGACAAGGCCATCTCGCTTGTCGTCGTCGGACCGGAGGCACCGCTCGTCGCCGGTCTGAGTGATGATCTCAGAGCCGCCAACATAAACGTTTTTGGCCCATCGAAAGCCGCCGCACAGTTGGAAGGTTCGAAAAATTTCACCAAAGCACTATGCGATGAATTCAATATTCCAACGGCTGCCTACGGTCACTTCGATAATGCCGCCGACGCCAAGGCTTATATTGAAAAACAAGGCGCACCGATTGTCATCAAGGCCGATGGGCTTGCCGCTGGCAAAGGCGTCATCATGGCGCGCACTCTCAACGAAGCAATGGCTGGTATCGACCGCTGTTTCGAAGGCGCTTTTGGCGCCGCTGGCGCAGAAGTTGTCATTGAAGAATGGCTCGAGGGAGAAGAAGCCAGTTTCTTTGTCCTGTCAGACGGAAAAACGATTGTTCCATTTGGCACCGCTCAAGACCATAAGCGAGTTGGTGATGGAGACACGGGCCCCAATACCGGCGGCATGGGAGCCTATTCGCCAGCTCCCGTTTTAAGCTCGGAGCTTGTTCAGCAAACTCTTGATGAAATCATCGCCCCGACCATTGCTGGCATGGCACAACGAGGGACCCCCTACCAAGGCGTGCTTTACGCTGGTCTCATGATCACAAAGGATGGTCCAAAACTCATTGAATACAACGTCCGGTTTGGTGACCCGGAATGTCAGGTCCTGATGATGAGGCTCAAATCCAATTTGCTCGATGCCCTTTATGCCGCCGCCACAGGAAGTCTTGAAAACGTCACTCCAGAATGGCACGGAGATGCAGCATTAACAGTTGTAATGGCGGCCAAGGGTTATCCCGGAGCGGTCGAAAAAGGCAGCGAGATAAAGGGGCTTGAGGTTGCATCTGATGGTGATGGTGTGGAAATTTTTCATGCTGGCACAAAGAGAGAAAATGGCGCCATCGTTGCCGCCGGTGGTCGCGTTTTGAATATCACCAGTTCCGGAGGATCGGTCGGCGAAGCCCAAAAACATGCTTATGCCGCGATCAGCAAAATTGATTGGCCAGAAGGGTTTTGTCGCACCGATATTGGGTATCGTGCCATCGCTCGAGAGAATGGAAAAGCGCTATAGTCGTTGTTGTCATTGTCACATAGCCACAACTCCACATCGTCCCGACGACACACGGCCACGACCTCACATAACCACGACGCAAATCTGTTGAACCTAAGCAGCTTTAACATATGACCAAAGCCAACCCATCGACAGCTCCTAAAAGATCGGCTCAATCTGGCAAACGCCCATCAATTGCGCTGGCACTTGGCGGTGGCGGTGCGCGAGGCTTGGCCCACATTCCAATGCTTGAAGTTTTCGACGAACTGAACATTCGCCCGAAAGTCATTGGCGCAACCTCAATCGGTGCCATTTTCGGTGCCGCTTATGCATCGGGGCTAAAGGCCAGCGAAATTCGGGTTCATACCGAACAGCTCTTCTCACGTCGCAGTGAAATTGCCCGACAAGTGCTGGGGGCACGAGCCGAGCCGTTGCAACGGGTTTTCAGCGTTTTTCAAATGCGCTCCTCGCTGTTAAGCGCAGAAAAATTGCTCGAAAATATTTTGCCAACAGGCACAGCGCAGACCTTTGCAGACCTGAAGATACCGATGCGAATCCTTGCAACGGATTACTACACCCAAGAGGAGGTTGTTTTGAGAACCGGCAACCTGCGCCAAGCCGTCGCTGCTAGCATGGCGCTACCAGCACTTTTCAAGCCTATATCTTTTTGGGACCACCTGTTGATCGATGGTGGCCTAGTCAATCCGCTGCCATTTGACGTGGTCGCGCCTGAAGCAGATTTGGTCGTCGCGATCGACGTCTCGGGCGCCGGTCACGCCGCCATTAAACGCAAAACCCCAACCGCATTCGAAGCCCTGGTCGCATCGTCACAAATCTTCCAGAACTCAATCGTGCGCGAAAAATTGCGCTCGCGCCAGCCTGACATTCTCATCAATATGGATGTCGGTGAATTTTATCTGCTTGATTTCTTTAAAACGGAAAAAATCTTGGAAGCGGCGGAGCCTGCAAAAGACGTACTGCGCAATCAACTAAAGCGCATTCTCGCCGCAGAAACGTTAGAAGAACAACCCGAGCCCATTGGCTGTCCAGCCTCTGGACCAGCTTCGACGAAGTGAAGCGCGGCTATGAGGGGGCAAACCTCCCTCACCCAAGTGTTGGTTTAAGATTTGCGCTGGCGCTGGTGTGCGAAAAAGTCCTTCAACAGACCGCGCGCAGCCTCTTCCTCGATCCCATCATAGATATCTGGCGCATGATGGCATGTTGGCTGGCTAAACACCCTTGCCCCGTGAATAACGCCACCGCCTTTGGCATCGCCTGCAGCAAAATATAGCCGCCGGATGCGGGCCAATGAGATGGCACCAGCACACATGGCGCACGGCTCCAAGGTTACATAAAGGTCGCAGTTGATCAGTCGTTCGCTGCCAAGTTTCTCCGCCGCTTTGCGAATCACCAGTATCTCAGCATGTGCCGTCGGGTCCCGTAGAGCCCGGATTTCATTTCCAGCCGTTGATAAAACCTCACCATCTGACCCGACCAAAACCGCACCAACGGGCACCTCGCCCCGCTTGGCAGCCAGGCGCGCCTGGTCTAATGCCGTCTGCATATGGCTTGCCATCGATGGTGATGTCATAAAGACCTCTTATCTCGTGTCACGCATTGGCGTACAACCCAACCAATCTAAGTGAACAATCCCTCTGCCGACACTCCATTATGTCCGCAGACCAACAGAGCAAGATCTTGAAAACGCGTAAACCGACATCCAGGCGCAGCCCACAAGGCAGCAAACCTAGCGCGAAGCCAGGCCGCCATAAAGCCTCTGCCAAAGGGACCCATCAAGACAACCGCTCTAGTGTCGGTCGTGGCAAAGCCTCCGGTGTTTCAAGCCGCAAGGGACGCCCTAGCGACCAGGGTGACGGCGAGAGCGCTTATCAAAAGCGCGGCAAACGCCCTAGTACAACCGCCAAGAGCAATAAACGCGCGCGCCCTGAAAAGGCATCACCAGGCGGCAAACCGCCACGCCGTGGCAAAGAGGGCCAAGGCGCAATGCCAGGTCGCAAGCGACCCACAGGTCACAGTGATCACCGGCCAGCCCTCAACGCTCATGAAAGAAAGAACGTTCGCCCCGCCGAGCTCACAGAAACCATGCGCATCGCCAAAGCCATGGCACGGTCAGGATTGTGTTCG
The DNA here is from genome assembly GCA_050633705.1 of Hyphomicrobiaceae bacterium. Classification (GTDB taxonomy): domain Bacteria; phylum Pseudomonadota; class Alphaproteobacteria; order Rhizobiales; family Hyphomicrobiaceae; genus JAJFHI01. The sequence goes on from JBOEGZ010000006.1 coordinate 217,225, forward strand.
CGCCGGGAAGCAGAACGTTGGATTGAAGCCCGGCGTGTCAGCGTCAATGGCTCCGTTCTTGAAACTCCGGCAACCGAGGTCGGTCCCGGCGACAAGATCCTGATCGATGGTCATCCCTTGCCTGCCGCAGAGCCGTCGCGCATCTGGCGTTATCACAAGCCGAAAGGTTTGTTGACAACCCACCGCAACGATCAAAAATTCTCCAAAGACGGCGTTCTGGAACCAGACGACCGCCAAACTGTATTCGAAACACTGCCGGCCGAATTGGGGCGGGTTATCTCGGTAGGACGCCTCGACTTTAACACTGAAGGTTTATTGCTGCTGACAAATGACGGTGCATTGGCGCGTTACCTTGAACTGCCAAAGACGGGTTGGTTGCGCCGCTACCGCGTCCGCGTCAACGGAGCCATCACACAAGAACAGCTTAACACTTTAACCGAAGGCATTACGGTGGAGGGCGTACATTATGGTCCCATCTCAGCAACGCTTGATAGCGTGCAAGGCGCCAACGCCTGGCTTACTGTCGCAATCCGCGAAGGCAAAAACCGCGAAGTGCGCAGGATCATGGAACACCTCGGGCTAACAGTGAACCGGCTCATCCGCATTTCGTTTGGCCCATTCCAACTTTTGGACTTAAAGCCTGGTCATGTCGAAATCGTCAAACCCCGGGCGTTGCGAGAACAGCTTAGTCGCAAAGTCGCTGATGAGCTTGGCCTTATTATTGATGAACCCGACGACGAGACTGTCGGTCAAGATGACGAAAAAAAAGACAATCGCGCACGCAAGCGTAAAGTGCCAAACCCCAAGCGTCAGGGAACATCAACAAACCGCAGCGTTTCCCCGCCCAAAAAGCCATTGGCAAAGAAATCCAAAACCCAAAACCGTGGAGCAAATAACAAGGGCTCCAAGCCAACTGCGAAAAACACAAAGCCAAAGTCGCAAAAGAATCCAAGCGGTCCTAGACGCGGTGGGCGGCCATGAGAATTGTCGGCGGTGATTGGCGTGGACGACCACTGACCGCGCCAAAATCTGAAAATATCAGGCCGACTTCTGATCGCGTGCGTGAAGCGATCTTCAACATTCTGGCACACGATCAGGAAATTCCCTCACTCGAGGAGGCGCGCGTTATTGACGTTTTTGCCGGCTCTGGAGCATTGGGCCTTGAAGCCCTGTCACGCGGGGCTCGGTTTTGTTTGTTTGTCGAACAAAGCGCCCAAGCACGTGGACTTATCCGCAGCAACATCGAAGCCATGCGCGCACAGGGCATATCAAAACTATATCGCCGGGACGCAACCGGGCTTGGCCCAATCACAGCAATGGCGCCCTTCAACGTCGCATTTCTCGACCCCCCATATGGCCAACAACTTGGTGAGCGCGCGCTGTCATCTTTGAGTTCTGGCAACTGGCTGACAACAGACGCGATCATCGTTCTTGAAGAACGTGCCAAGAGCGACGTCGCCCTTCCTTCTCAATTTCAACAGCTCGACCACAGGACCTATGGTGACACCCAGGTGGTCTTTGCACGCCATCAACCAAGCGCCCCACTGGCTAAGGCTTCATCAACATGACTGGCACAAACGAAAATTCAACGCCAACGCGTGCGCCTGGCCTAAATGGCTGGGTTGAAGCCGCACTTTTTGTGGTCTCCATTTCACTGCTGAATATTGTCTACACTTCCGCATCGCAAAATGACGTCCATGTTCTCGTATTCGTTGCCCAAGCCATGTTCGTTGCAAGCATCGCCATGCTAGCTTACACCGGACTTGGCGATGATTGGCGCAAAGTCGTAATGCACCCGACAAGCTGGTTATTTGGCATCAGCGCAGTTGCCCTCGAGACCACTTACTTCATGCTTCTGTCGTATCTCGCACCTGCTGAAGCGACGCTGACTGTTCGTCTTACCGTGCCAATTTCGGTTTTTATTGGCTGGCTATTTTTTTCCCGCCGAATTGATTGGCTGATGCTCCTCGGGCTTGCGATTATTATCGCAGCCGTCCTACCGATTTTCGATGGCCTCGAACCGGGCGCAACGCTGCCGGCACTTTTTTTCGGCATTCTTTGCTCAACGGTCGTTTCAATCAAAACCTTCTGCAGTGAGTTTCATCCCTGGAATCGCCGCGCCAAGACAATTACCGAGAAAATGCGCGTGACGGGGCTTGTCGTTCTCACCACAACAATCGCGCTAACAACCTTTATGTTTGTCGGCGTCGGTCTGATCGCAAACAACGTTATTTCCCAAACTTCGATGCTTCCGACGGTCCCCCAGCTCACCCATCATCATGCGATCTATCTCAGCATTTTCTTCGGCGCGCCGCTGTTGGTTGCCATGAATTATTTGACATTCTCATCGGTGGTAAAAATTCGCACAGAGAACTTCCTTGCAATGAGTGCTTTTACACCGTTGATCGCCTGGATCTGCCAAGTCCTTGCAGAAAAAGCAGGATTTATCTCCACGCCGTTGATGGGTTGGCGCCTGCTGCCGCTAACAGCTGTCGGAATCATCGGCGTATTCATCGTAATTTGGGCCGGACGGGGACAAGGCGAGCAGGACTGACCTATTATCTCCTCGAATTGTTGGCAGTCTATTTTGGGTGTGTTCCACGCGGAACAGCCCCATCTTTGTGATTGGCTTAAACCTATCTCCAGGAACGCGATTGAGGAGATAAACGCGATGCTCTCGAAAAATTTTGTCGGTGCCTTCACCGCAATGACGGCCCTGCTCACATTCGGTCAGCAGGCAAATGCAGCGTCTGATCCAACAGGCGTCTGGTTAAACAACACAGGCCGTGGGGCCATCGAAATCAAACACTGTGGCAAAAAACTATGCGGCCATGTGGTTTGGACAAAATCGAAAAAAGACACCAAGGGTTGCGGCAAGAAAATTATCGGCAACGTGTCACGCGTCGGAAAAACCACGTGGGACAACGGCTGGATCTACAGCCCGGAACGCCGCCGCAAATTCAGTGTTGAACTTAAAAAAATGAAAAGCGGAAAGCTGCGCGTTGTTGGCTATGCAGGTTCTAAGTTTTTCTCAAAGACAATGTATTGGAAACCGGCACCTGCTGATCTTGTTCGTTGCGACAAGCAAAAATCCGATCCGCAAATCGAAGCCAAAGCCAAGCCACCTAAGAAAGTAGCCAAGACACCACCAAAGAAAACCAACGATCGGAACGTCGCATCCATTGATCGTGATGATAAAGAAAAAATGTCCAACAAGTCGTCTGCCGTGATCATTGAAGACGACATGTCTGAGACCGATGATACCGCCGACACTTCAAGAAACAGCGAAGACGACGAATACGCTTACAATGATGACGAAGACGACGAGAACGTTAAAGTCGGCAAGCTAAGTCTTGATGATCTGCCACTGGATAAATTCTTTAAGAGAACCAAATCTGGTCGTTGCAAACTCAATACACCTTGGATCAAGCTCGACTTTAACTGCAAGAACTAATCAATAAAACGACTGGCACCAAGATACGTTCTTGGTGCCAGTTAACTATTGCGGCGGTGGACGGCGGCAGAACCTAAGGTCACAGGCTCTACCGTCGTCCAAACAGTTTTTCAATATCGGCAAGTTGAAGTTCGACGTAAGTTGGGCGGCCGTGGTTACATTGACCGGAATAGGGTGTGGCTTCCATTTCACGAAGCAACGCGTCCATCTCCTCTGGAGTTAAGCGCCGTCCAGACCTTACACTGCCATGGCAGGCCATCCGGGAACACACCGCTTCTAATCGTTCTTTCAATGCAAAGCCCTGCCCATCGCCAAGCAATTCGTCGGCCAAATCTTTGACAAGTCCGATAACGTTTGTCTGACCAAGCAAGGCGGGCACTTCGCGAACGGCGACGGCGTCTTCCCCAAATCGTTCAACCGCCAGCCCAAGCTCACCAAGTTCGTGCGAGCGTTCCTCAAGTTCGGCTGCCGCATCACGCCCCACTTCGACGATTTCTGGAATGAGCAAGCCCTGACGAGCCACCGAACCGTTGGCCAACATTTTCTTCATTCGCTCATAAACAAGACGTTCATGCGCTGCGTGCTGATCTACGATCACCAAGGTCGTGTCGGTCTGAGCAATAATGTAGTTCTCGTGCACCTGTGCCCGCACCGCGCCCAAAGGCCGGGCGACTTTTGCTTCGTCAACAGGCATGGTCCCTGCGGCGGTATTGGCCGTCGGTTGCGCGACATCAGCAAATGGAGCCTGGATAACCTCCCCAAGTCCATCGACATAAGTCTTGTTGGAGGCACCACTATAATTCTGGCTGTAAGCAGAAGCGTTTCCAGCCCCGGGCATTGAAACACCAGAACCAGACGTTGAAACCTGGTTGACCACTTCACCGGAGGCTCCACCTTGAGATTGTTCCGCTTGGAAGTGAGCCGCCGTCAACACGCCACCACGGGCCGACGCACGGTGACCGGATTGGGTTAACGCGGCTGCCATCGCATTGATCATAACGCGACGCACGTTGCCACTATCGCGAAATCGCACTTCCGCTTTGGCAGGATGCACATTGACATCAACTTGGCGTGGGTCAATTTCGAGAAACAATGCCAACAAAGGATAGCGACCGCGCGGGATGAGGTCACCATAGGCTGCACGCACCGCCCCAATCAGGACTTTGTCTTTTACCGGGCGCCCGTTGACGAATAAATACTGCTGCGTTGAATCTCCCCGGTGCAACGTCGGCAAACCGATAAAACCATTGACCGTCACGCCATCGCGTTCGCCAGAAACTTGAAGCGCATCATTGAGAAAGTCACGCCCCATTATCCGACCGAGACGACTGAGCATGCCCTCTCCATCACCCTTGGTCGCAGGCAATTTCAAGCTCGTGCGCTCACCCGTTGTAAGCTGAAATGCAATGGTTGGATGCGCCATGGCAAGGCGTTTGACAACATCAGAGACGGCCATGTTTTCAGATCGCTCTGATTTGACAAACTTCAACCGGGCCGGTGTCGCAGAAAACAAATCTTGGACTTCAACCTGAGTGCCTTGATTGAGGGCGGCTGGGCGGGCGACTTGCTTTTGACCGCAATCGACGGTCAAAGCGAAGGCATTGCTTGCATCTACAGGCTTCGATGTGATCGTGAGATGTGCCACAGATCCGATCGATGGCAACGCTTCGCCACGAAAACCAAGGCTTCGAATGTCAAAAAGATCTTCCTCGTTAAGTTTCGAGGTTGCGTGGCGTTCGACGGCAAGCGACAGATCTTCTCGTGTCATGCCACAACCATTGTCGCGCACGCGTATAAGGGAAAGCCCCCCGCGCGACGTCACAATATCGATAACCGTTGCCCCCGCATCGATGGCGTTCTCAGCGAGTTCTTTAACAACGTTTGCAGGGCGTTCAATAACTTCGCCGGCTGCAATACGGTTGACCGTTTCAAGTGAAAGTTGGCGAATTCCCAAAGCTCGTCACCACTCCAATGATGAAATTACAGTCTTGGTTTGCGCCAAACCCGTTGCTTACCCGCTTGCAAGACGTTCACGTGTCAAAATTTTTGCAAGCTCAACTGCGGGCTGATCAAACGGATCAATCTGCAGCAAACGGCCGGCGAGAATCGTCTCAATCATAAAGTGCATCAGCACCGTTCCCATGTGCTCTTCATCAAGCTTGGGGATATCTATAACCCGGACTGGACGCCCCGCCCGGCCTAAAGCTTCCGGAACCGCGTGAGCTTGGGCCTGAACAACGTCACCTACGGTCTGCCCAGCCATATAGTCCGCACCCGACTGGGCCGCCATTTCGGCATCAATGACGGGGCCCGCACCTTGAGTCGGGGTCCGCAGTACCGTGATCAGATGTTCACGCGGGCCATCCATAAATAATTGCAATTGACTGTGCTGATCAAGCGGTCCGAGGGCTGCCAGCGGCGTTGTCCCTTCACCACCCTTGCCAAGACTTTCCGCCCACAGTTGCACAAACCATGACGCCAAGCTGGCGAGCCGATCAGAGTACGGCATCATAACAAGTGTGCGAATGCTTTTTTCCTTGTTCAGCGCCACCGCAATGGCAGCACCAACTGCAGGTGGGAAAGCAGCCGCACTCTCGGCCTGCATCAATGTGTTAATCACACCTTGAGCGCCTCTGCGGATGGCATGTGTGTCAAGACCGCGAGCGATTGCTGCCATAAGCCCGACATTGGTCAAGCACGAATAACGCCCCCCAATGCCCTGATGGTGCTCCAACATTGGAATGTCATGGGCTGCAAACAGGTCTCGCAAACCATTTTTACGCCCCGCTACCGCGGGCTCTGTAATGCCAAGAAACAGTTTTGGAATTTCATCCCCAAGCCCTGCATCTTTGACGGCACTCAACGTGACAATCGCCTGTGCCAGTGTTTCTGCAGTGCCGCCTGATTTCGAGGTGACGATGAAGCGCGTTTGCTCCAAATCAAAACTGGCAAGTGTCTGCTCCAGTGTTTCACCGTCCAGATTGTCGTAAAAGCGGGTCCGTGCTCGCCCACTCGGTGGCGGCCAAGAGGCTCCTGGAATATTCCATCCCGCCAATTGCGCAAGAGCTTGCCCACCCAGACTTGACCCACCGGTGCCCAAAAATACAACAACCTTTGCCCCAGACGTTAGCTTTTCGTAGGCAGCTAGTGCGGCATCGATATCGTCGCTCTCACGCGGAATTGTCAGCAAAGGCAAGCTGGCACTGGTCACCTCTTGGCGCAAGCGCGCCAATTCCGGCTCAAGTTTTTCAAGGTAGTCGTTGAGCTGAAATTGACTTAAACCATGCGCGCCAATCGCATCGCTCATACAGCCCGCGATTGACTGGGTCACGCACCCCATCTTTGAATTGGCATTTGATTTCGTCATGGTCTAAGGCCTGTGCAATTTTTCATGTGTAGGCAAGCTTTACGCGCGTTTTAAAACTGCTCCTGCATCGGAAGTATACCGTTTGCTCCATTGAGCCAAGTCGCAATGGCGACGCGCCAAGACAAAAGCCGAAGGCATTGGCCTTCGGCTTTCAAAACTCGGCGAAACGGACATCTCATTAGCGGCCTAGCCTAGCCTAGCCACTGTTTTTCACACCATCCGGTTTGCCAACAACCAATACAATCAAATTGTTGGTATCGAGCAAGGTCTTGGCAACCCGCTTTAGATCTTCGACGGTGACCGCCTCGATAAGGCTATTGCGTTTTTCAAAATAATCGATGCCAATGTCTTCAATCATGACGCCCAACATCTGGTTGGCAATTTTGTTGCTGGTATCAAATCGCAGAGCATAAGAGCCGATAAGATATTGCTTGGCATCCTGAAGGTCTTTATCGCTTGGTCCCTTATCCGCCATCTTTTGCAGTTCTGCTCTGATGACCTCAAGCGACTTACCCATTGCTTCATTTTTGGTGGCCACAGACCCGATCAAGATGGACGATTTGGCTAATGGGTTGATGTAGGTATAAACCGAATAGGCAAGCCCGCGTTTTTCACGCACCTCTTCCATAAGCTTGGAAGAGAAGCCACCACTGCCGACGATATGGTTCAACACAAATCCAGGCATAAAGTCGGGATCTTTACGTGACATTGCCCCCAAACCAAACATCGCGACCGACTGTGGCACATTCATTTCAATAACTTTTTGCGCTCCGCCCGTCGGAACCGAAATTTTCGGAACTTCGCTCAGCTCTGCCGTTTCAGGAAGATCGCCAAACACGTCGTCGAGCAATTTTCCAAGCGCGTCAGCATCAATATCACCAACAACAGCAACTTTAAGGTTACTCTTTGCAAAGATACGTCGGTGATAATCCAGCAAATCCTGGCGCGTTATGGCCTTAATTGTCTCGAGCGTACCCGACGAGGGACGTCCATAAACATGATCGCCAAATGCCGCCTTATACCAAGCCTTGGCGACAACCTTGTTGGGACTACGCGCAGCTGACACCAAGCTTGACAGCAATTGCTTGCGCATCCGTTCGATCGCCGTTTCATCAAATCGCGGTTTGGTGATGGCAAGCTTCAGGAGCTTGACAGACTCGGCTCTATTTTTTGTGAGCGTAGAAAAGTTGCCGTAAAAGTGATCGCGGCCATCGTCATAACTCATACGCATGGCGAGCGTTTCTTGACGCTCTTGAAAGGCACCCGCATCCAGGTCGCCAGCGCCCTCATCCATCATTGCTGTGAGGAAATTGGCAACGCCTTCACGCCCCTTTGGGTCCTGGCTAGACCCACCATCAAAAGCAAATCGCATCGATAACAGTGGCACACTTGAGCTGCGCACCAGCCAAGCTTCAATTCCACCCGGGCTTTTAACGGTTTCAATTTTCATCGCATTCGCTGGATTAGGTTGCAGGACAAAGAGATAAGCTGCCACCGCGAGAAGGAGGGTCGCAATGTTGACGTGCCAACCGGATCGGATACGGCTGACTGCTTTGAGAGCATACATGATTTTTCCTCTAGGAACTTTATCAACTGCGGGACTTTGTTTCAGCGACTGAGTTTTCCGGCGCAGATGCGGCGTCACCAGGTGATAACGGAAGCAAGGTGCCGGTCACAGATTTGAGAATGTCGAGATTGGCTGCAGCTTTTTTCACTTGCTCTGCCGTGACTTTCTCGATTTCCTGCGGCCAATTTTCAATTTGTTCAAGAGTTTGACCAACCGATAGACCCCAACCATAACGCCTTGCCAAAGTCGATTGGCTATCGTTGTCGTACACGTATTCAGCCATGTAGCTGTTCTTTGCGCGCTCAAGCTCAGCATCTGTTACGCCATTGGCCTTGATATCGACAATCACCGCATCGATCGATGCCTCAACTTTCGCTAAGTCCTCTATTTTGTTAGTGACCGCGTACAAGGCAATCTTTCCACTATCAATACCGCTGCCGGAATACCAACCGCCGGCAGATGAAGCGATTTTTTCCTCAACCACAAGCTTCTTATACAATCGTCCCGTTGTGCCGGATGCCATGATCTTCAGCAATAAATCGAGAGCTTCGGCTTCGCCCGGTTTAGAGGTCAGGTAGCTTGGCGCGATGTAGTAGCGATTGAGTGATGGGTTTCCCGCACGCGGGTCTTTTACTTCAATACGCCGCGCCGCACGGTGTGGTGGTTCTACTGGACGCCAGCGGTTTTTCCCAACGGCCTCGTTGTTGGCGAGTTTGCCATACGTTTGGTTTGCTAGCTTGCGAACTTCATCGACGGTGACATCGCCAGACACCACCAGGATCGCATTATTCGGCGCATAGTATTTGGCATAGAATTCAAGCGCATTTTTCGGACTGAGCGTCTCCATCTCATGCTGCCAACCGATGACCGGTGTCCCGTATGGATGAGAATAATAAAGAGCAGCATCCATTTGTTCTTGGAAAATCGCCGAAGGTGAATTTTCAATCCGCGAGCGGCGCTCTTCCAAAATAACATCGCGCTCTGTCAGCACTTCTTTTTCGGTCAAGCGAAGATTGACCATACGGTCGGCTTCCATCTCCATGACATCACGCAAGCGCGATTTTTCAATACGCTGGAAATACGCCGTTACATCCTGGCTGGTGAATGCATTGTCCTGACCACCCATGCGCGAGATGATTTTGGAGAACTCACCCACAGCGATTTTTTCCGTCGACTTAAACATCAAGTGTTCAAGGAAGTGTGCAATGCCTGAGACCGTTGGGGGTTCATCTGCAGCACCAACGCGATACCAGACCATGTGTGTCACGACGGGTGCGCGGTTATCGGGAATGACCACAACATCCATGCCATTCGATAGCTGGAATTTCGTTGCTTTCGGACCAGCGAACGCTGGTGTTGTTTCAAAAGATGCAAGCACTGTCATTGCCACCATCATGCAGGCAAAGACCCTTCCCGCATCCATAAATCTTGTTTTTGTTGAAGAGACGATCTGAGAATTTCCGTCAAAAACACGTTGAAATATTTCGCACATAATACTTTTTTGTGGGACCGTTTTCTGTCGGTCCGTTTGCTCCAAGTCCTGGGGCGCAAAACCGCGTCGGCTCATCATCATCGTACCTCGATGCAATCTCCACCTTGCGGCGGCATTGCTCTGTGATTGAATTGGTTGCACTACGGGCTCTGGTGCAATTTCAGCGAAAAAAGCCGTCGTTACCCAGAATCCCAAAAGCGAACTCGTTTCAAGTTTCTCTACCAAATGTCTGTATGAGACCTGCCGATGTCAAATGACAACGCGTTCATGTGTGTCGGGAAGACGCTCGGCCAACCACAACGCCACCTCAAGTGAGCTGCAGTGTGGTTAATGAAACGGGTTTAAAAACCAAAGGTACTGTTATTGCTGTGTTTCGGAGCTAGAAACTCAGGCCGCTATTGATCGATACACTGTCAAGAATTGACTTGCGACATCTGCCGGCAGGACCAATGACATCTTCAAAAGATTGACCAACGGATTCCTGAGACGGATCATAATTCTTTTCGCAAAATTCCTTCTGTGCTCTTGCAAGACGGTCTTTCTCAGCAGCCTTGGTCACTTCAGGATCGCGAATTCCAGCAAGTGTTTGATCTGATTGGACACCCCCTTCACCAGGCTTTGGAAGAGCCCCTGTAACCGGCGGCATGACAAGCGGAGCACGGGCCGCCAAATTGGCATCCTCACGCTTTGACGTGGTATTCACACCCAGCGCATCGAAAACCTTACCTTCAAACGCAACATCACCCAGTCCGCCGCCGCCACACCCGGAAAGGGCGAGCGATACCAGCAGCGCAAATGGCAAAGCCATAGTTTTCAGTAAGACTGTCATTGTCCCAACATCCCCCAAACGACGCCAATTCGCCGTAAAGCCCCAAGTATCAAGCAATTAGTGCTCGTTTGCGGCATCATTGCGACTCAGGAATATAGATTCATACAAGAGGCCGACCACCCCAGCAACTATGGCGACATCTGCAATGTTGAAGATATACCAATAATAACCATATGCATGAAGTGAGAAAAAGTCTGCAACACCACCTAAAGTTAGCCGATCCAGGGCATTTCCAAGTGCCCCACCAATCAAAAGCCCCAAACTGATTGCCATCAGGCGATTGTTGGCATCCTTCGCCAGCCAAATCCACAAGGCCAGCGATGCAACTGTCGCAAAAGCGGCCAACATCCAGGGCTGGACCCCTTCGAGCATGGAATAACTGATGCCCTCGTTCAGAACAAAGGTGAGATCCAAGAAGGGCAGCACCTCGACTTTTTTCTTCTCGCGGATGTCATAAATCAGCAGCATCCACCACTTGTGCAATTGATCGATCAAAAACGTCAGGAATGCCACGCGCCAGCCAAGGCGAGAATACGGCCCCCAGAACCATCCATGTTTGATCTCGTTCATGCGCCTATTGGTTTCTGCTAAACTCTAAGCTGCTGGTTTCGATTCAATTTCACGCATCGCATCTGCATCACGTTTTGACAAATCCGGATAAGCGGCGTCGCTTCCAACATCGCTGGTCACACGCCACGAACGCGCGCACTTTTTGCCCTCAGCCTTTTGGACCACCACGCCGACACCGGCCACATCACTTAATGCAAAGGCCTCAGCCGGAGCAGCACTTGAGATGATCTTTGCATCAGATGTAATACAAACATCAGCCATATCGACATCGCCAAGCACCTTCACCAGTGCCTCATCGGTAATGTAGATGTGTGGTGCAGCTTCAAGACTGGAGCCGATGGTTTTTGCTGCACGCTCCAGCTCAAGTGCACCAGTAACGACACGGCGAACATTACGCACATGCTCCCACTTTGCGGCAATTTCTGGCGCACGCTCTGGCTTGGTGAGAATGTCTGTTGTTTCAAGGTGCACAGAACCATCTTCACTTGGGTAACGCGCGAGCCAGGCTTCTTCGGCCGTAAACGACATGATCGGCGCCAACCACAACGTTGTCGCCCTGAAGATTTCATCGATCACCGTCAGCGATGCTTTGCGACGCAGACTTGATGGCGCATCACAATACAGCGCGTCCTTGCGCACATCGAAATAAAAAGCCGACAGTTCGGTGTTCATGAATTGCGCGAGTTTGGCCAAAACACCTCGGTAATTGTAGTTGACATAATCTTGCGTGACTTCGTCTGTCAGCTCGCTCAGCCGGTGCAGCATCAAGCGTTCAAGTTCCGGCATATCACGAACGTCAACACGGTCGTCTTCGTTAAAGTGGGCCAATGCACCCAACATCCAACGCATAGTGTTGCGCATTTTTCGATACGTCTCAACGAAGGTTTTGAGAATTTCAGGCCCGATGCGCAAATCATCGGAATAGTCCGATGCCGCAACCCACAGACGTAAGATGTCGGCACCAGATTGAGAAATAACCTCCTGAGGCGCCGTCACGTTTTTTTGTGATTTCGACATCTTCAAGCCCTTCTCGTCGAGCACAAAACCGTGTGTCAGGACGACGTCATAAGGGGCTTTACCGCGGGTTCCGCAAGATTCCAGCAACGAGGAATGAAACCAGCCGCGATGCTGGTCCGAACCTTCCAAGTACATCACCCGATCCTGCCCGCCATCACGCCTGCGCGTGATTCCAGCCAGACCCGGAAAGGCTTTGTCATCTTCTAATGTAAAGGCATGCGTACAGCCGGAATCAAACCAGACATCCAGCACGTCACGAACTTGGTCCCACGCGTCCGGGTTGTCGACAAGCCCGTCAAGAAACCGCGATTTGGCATCGTCTTCAAACCAAACATCCGCACCGTTTTCAGAAAATGCCGTTTCAATGCGTTTGATGAGTTCACAATTTTTGTCGGCGTCGAAATCTGGTCCGGGAATGATCTGGTCGGTTTCAGGATTACGAAACACAGCAATTGGCACACCCCAGGCCCGCTGGCGCGAAACAACCCAATCAGGTCGGTTTTCTATCATGCCGGTAATGCGATTTTCGCCAGCAGCAGGCACCCACTCTGTCTGTTTGATTTCGCCAAGCGCAATATCACGCAGGGTTGCATTGGCGCCCTGGCTGCCAAGAATTTTGTCCATCGCAATGAACCATTGCGGCGTGTTGCGAAAGATCACCGGCTTTTTCGAACGCCATGAGTGCGGGTATTGGTGTTTTAAGCGTCCGCGACCAATCAATGCGTCGGCTGCAACCAGCGCCTCAATGACGGCTTTGTTGGCATCACCTTTTTTGCCTTTATCGGTGATGACGGCCCGGCCTTCAAAACCTGGAGCTTGATCCGTCATTTTACCATCACCTGCCACGGTAAATGGAATGGATGTGTCGATCCCGCGTTTGTTCAATTGCGCCTGGTTCGCCATCCAGATGTTGTAGTCATCAACACCGTGACCAGGCGCTGTGTGCACAAATCCTGTGCCCGCATCATCGGTGACGTGATCGCCATCGAGAAGTGGGATATCGAAGTCGTAGCCTTGGCCATTCAAGGGATGTAGACACCGCACATCGGACAAGGTTTTTGCATCAACGTCGCCAACTTTTTCATAAGCCTCGACCTTAGCCGACGTCATAACGGTTTCGGCGAGTGCATCGGCTAGCACGAGCAAATCACCCACTTTGGCCCAGTTTTCTTCTGGAGCCTGGGTCACCTTGTAAACCCCGTAACCAATGCGCGATGAAAATGAAATTGCGCGGTTGCCGGGGATCGTCCACGGCGTCGTTGTCCAGATGACGAACGAAGCGGTCTTCAATTCATCCGGGCCCTCGACGACCGGAAACTTCACAAAGATCGTGTCGGATTGATAATCCTCGTATTCGACTTCCGCTTCGGCCAACGCCGTGCCTTCGACCACCGACCACATCACCGGCTTTGAGCCACGATAAAGCTGGCCGGTTTCGGCAAACTTCAAAATTTCACGCGCAATGGTGGCTTCGGCTGCATAAGCCATCGTCAAATATGGATTGTCCCAATCACCAACAACACCAAGACGCTTAAATTCCTGGCGCTGCACATCAACCCACTTGTCAGCAAACTCCCGGCACTCCGCGCGAAACTCGTTGATTGGCACGTCGTCTTTGTTGCGGCCCTTGGCGCGGTATTGCTCTTCGATCTTCCATTCGATTGGAAGCCCATGACAATCCCAACCAGGCACGTAGTTTGAGTCGTGCCCCAACATCTGTTGCGACTTCACCACGAGGTCTTTCAGGATCTTATTCAGCGCATGCCCAATGTGGATGTTGCCATTGGCATAAGGAGGCCCATCGTGCAGCACGAATTTCGCTCGACCCTTCGATGTTTCCCGCAAGCGATCGTAAAGGCCAATATTTGCCCAGCGCTCCAGCAAGCGTGGCTCTAGTTTTGGCAAGCCCGCGCGCATGGGAAAATCAGTCTTGGGAAGGTTTAGCGTCTCAGCCCAATCACGGCCTGAACCGTCCTTCGCCTTTCGGGCTTTGTCTTTTGTCTTATCTGCCATTTTCATCCTGCCAGGCCGAGCGCCCGTTGTGTCCAGCGCGTTGGAGCAACTGTCCTCTTTTGCTCAGCCTTCTAGCAACGCTTGGCCCCGCCCGCCAGTGGCAAAGGGCCCACTCCCACAGTCATGACCGCCAACGACGTTTTCGACCATCAATCTGAGTGTCATTTCGCCAAAAATCGGACAATAGATGAGGCCAGAGGGAGCTTAAATGCCAGAATTTTGCGAATTCGGTGGACTGCCCCCCGCTCGCGCCAATCGCTCTTTGGCGTGTGCGACGTCCTTTTCCATTTGGGCCGCCAATGCCTCGCCGGTCTCATAGGCTTTGTCGCCGCGGATGAAATCCACGAATTCGATGCTAATTTCACGGCCATAAAGGTCGTCATCAAAGTCGAACAGAAAAACTTCGAGAACGGGTGCACCGTCATCGAATGTTGGACGGGTGCCAAGGTAAGCCGCCGCTTGGTGTGAGACGCCATCTTCGGTAAAGACGCGCACGGCATAGATCCCATGACCCAATACTGTGCCTTTCGCCAACACGATGTTTGCGGTTGGATACCCAAGGCCTGTGCCACGCTTGGCACCGGCCACAACCCGACCAGTGACACGCCACCAATGTCCCAACAATGTCGCCGCGGCCAAAACGTTGCCCGCCGCCAAGTTTTTGCGAATTTGGCTGGATGAATACACTGTGTCGCCGCTGCTTTGTGGTTCAACAACACTGACCTCAAACCCGTACATCTTACTCGCGTCAATGAGCGTTTGCGCCGTGCCACCACGCTTTTTACCGAATTGAAAATCATAGCCAACGACGATGTGCCTGGCCGCCAATCCCTCGACCAAAACGCGTTCAATAAACTCTTCTGCTGTCAGCTCGGCAAGCGCTGCGTCAAACGGCATCACAACAACAGCATCGAGACCGGTTTGCTCCAATAGAGCTAATTTCGCGGATTTAGGCGTTAAGCGAAAATGGGGTTTATCAGGAGCAAAAAACACTTGCGGATGTGGCTCGAAGACCATCACGCCCGCCGGCGCATCCAATCTTTCGGCAATCGCGCGCGTTCGAGCCAAAAGTGCCTGATGGCCTCGATGCACACCGTCAAAATTTCCGATGGCATAAACACCGCCACGTGCCGCCTGAGGAACTTCATCAGCACCTTCAACGACGATCATGGGTTGTAATCCTACATCTAGAAAAATTCACGAATTCTAAGACGACGACACTTAAATCAATGCCTAGGTCAACGTCGCCAATTACGATTGCTCTGCTTTTTGTTGGGTTGGCACCATCAAGACAGCTTCACCCGTCAAAACAACTTTGTCGCCAACAAAACATGTGCATTCAAACCGCACACGCTTTTTACCCTCAACCAGTTCAACCACTTTGACCTTGGCGGTCACATCGTCGCCAATGAAAACCGGGGCCTTGAAGTTCAGCGTTTGTGAAATGTAAATCGCACCACGACCTGGCATTTTCATACCAAAGACAGCCGAGATATAACCAGCCGTTAAGATGCCGTGCGCAATGCGCTGCTTGAACATGGTTTTAGCGGCATATTGAGCATCGAGGTGGACTGGATTCATGTCACCAGAAAGGGCGGCATAAGCCACAATATCTTCCTCTGTGACGGATTTCGTAATTGATGCCTCCATCCCCAATTTAAGGTCTTCAAAAAAATAAGGACCGTCTTCAACTCGCGCCATTGGGGCTTTCCCTTCTTTTCAAACCGTACGGGGCTGATCCCGTCGATTTTTGTTATAATTATTCATTTTTTCGCGCCGGACCCTACAATCACACCATAACAACCGCAACATCCCCTTGAATTTTGGTGAATTTCATCACCACTGCCGCTTTCAGATGGTTGCACAAACCCGCCAGATCGGGCTATAGGTACGTCTTTCCCGTTATTTTTAAGGACTGTGCTTTTGGGGACCGCCCCTCGAGAGCTGGAGAAACCCTATGAGCGATTCTACCCCGCTGATGCCAAAAGCAACCGCCGTCTGGCTCGTTGATAACACGGCACTGACATTCGAACAGATTGCCGCTTTCTGTGGACTGCATGTTCTTGAAGTTAAAGGCATTGCCGACGGCGACGTCGCAGCCGGCATCAAAGGCATGGACCCTATTTCGTCTGGCCAACTGTCGCGCGATGAAATCAAGATCGCCGAAGATGACGAAAACCACAAACTGGCGCTGTTGAAATCCAATGTGCAATTGCCAGAAACGCCAAAAAAGCGCAAAGCCCGCTACACACCTACGTCGCGCCGACACGAACGGCCAAACGCCATCTATTGGCTGCTGCGCAATCATCCTGAATTAAAGGATGCACAAATCATTCGGCTGACAGGCACCACCAAACCGACCTTGCAGCAAATTC
Organism: Hyphomicrobiaceae bacterium; assembly: GCA_050633705.1. Taxonomy (GTDB): domain Bacteria; phylum Pseudomonadota; class Alphaproteobacteria; order Rhizobiales; family Hyphomicrobiaceae; genus JAJFHI01. Next base: position 233,909 of record JBOEGZ010000006.1, read on the forward strand.
GTGACCGAACTCACTGGAACTCAGCCGCCCTCGTTGCTCAAGATCCTGTCGCCTTGGGACTGTGCACGCAAATTGATCTTGATACGGAAGTAAAAAAAGCCGCGAAACGACTTGAGCGTGAGGCGAAGAAAAACCCTGACGCCAAAGCAGAAGATGGTGGCACATTGTTGCCAACGGCTGAAACAACAGCCGCTGCGGGACCGGCAGTTGCAGAAATCCTGCAACCAAAACCCGAACCAACCGAACAGCAAGAAGCTCCTGTTTCAACAGAAGCCGAAGAGGATGCGCGTATTTTTGCCAAACTTAAAGAGATGTCGAGCAGCGACAACGATCGTGACGACAACGAAAGCTGAGGATCACAGCTCGAATAGACCTAAGGACGGGCAGCGAGGTTAATTTCTCAAAAAACGTCTTCAGAAAAGATGTTAAAGTCGGCGAGTTATTCGTCGACTTTTTTTATGCTGATACTGTTATAATCAATGAGTTCCAACCCACTGTTAGTTTCTGTTTCCATTCACATCTTCCTATTTCAAACTGGTTTCTTTGAAACGGACATCAACCACGATGGACTGCCCATCAATTGCAAACGACTACCAAGTCAGGCATGCACAGAATTTGCTGTCCAGCTTTCGTCGTTTTGTCGGTCGCCCTTTGATCGCTGAAAATCTAACCCCTCGAGAAGCTGCAATTGATCTGTACAAGGCGCCATTTGTGGTCGTTAGTCACGACACACAGTCAGATCCCATCCTGAATTATGGAAATGAAACAGCTCTCAAGGTTTGGGAAACGGATTGGCAACACTTCACAAAGTTGCCATCACGAATGACGGCCGAACCAATGCACCGTGCGGCGCGTCAACGCATTTTCGAAATCGTAGAGCGCGATGGATTTATTGATGGATATTGCGGAGTTCGTATCAGCTCCACCGGTCGTCGGTTCGAAATCAATGACACGGTCGTCTGGCGTGTCGTTGATGAAAACGATGCCCTCATCGGCGAAGCAGCAACTTTTGCAGACGTCAAATACCTGTAGCCAATAAATCTGCCGTGCGGTCTTTTTTATTGCCGGTCTAAAAACTTGCGAAATGCCATTAATGTTGACTGCGACACGTGGTGTTCAATGCCTTCAGCATCGGCGTCTGCGGTTTCGTGATCAACACCCAAAGCAATCAAAAATTCTCGTACAAGTTCGTGACGCTTGCGCGCTTTGCGCGCCAACTGCGTTCCTTTGTTTGTGAGAAATATCGCGCGATAGGGTTCGCTTTTGACAAGCTCTTCGCGCACCAAGCGTCTAACGGTGTTGTTAACGGTCGCCTTTGTCACACCCAACCGTTCAGCAAGATCGACAACACGCGCTTCTCCTGTTTCAGCAATAAGATCATCGATTAATTCGACGTAGTCTTCGGCCAATTCCGTTTGGTGGGCTTCGCGCACACGCTGGAAGTTCTTTGCTCTACGGCGAATTTCAGCCTTCTGAGATGTTTGTGGCATCCAAAGCGTCCCGATGTCTGAATAGCTCGACTTGACGATGGAGTTAGTAATAGCTAACTTTATTAGCCAAGACAACAGAAATGGTAGATCATGTCCCACATCCTCCATCAAAAAGCACGTCTCGCAGCAATAATTCTGAGCCTTGGCGCAGTGTTTTGCCTCACTGGCTGCAAAAAGACAGAGCCAGACAATAAGTTTCGCGTCGTCACGACCTTCACTGTCATTCAGGACATTGCCCAAAATGTCGCCGGAAAAGCAGCCGATGTCGTTTCAATTACCAAACCGGGTGCGGAAATTCACGATTATCAGCCGACACCTGGCGATATCATCAAGGCCCAGAAGGCCGATCTTGTCCTTTGGAATGGACTGAACCTGGAACGATGGTTTGAAAAATTTTTTCAAAACGTTTCCGACGTACCAAGCGTTGTCATCAGTGATGGCATTACGCCGATTGGAATTGGTGAAGGCCCATACAATGGCAAACCCAACCCACATGCATGGATGTCACCAAGTAATGCTTTGATTTATGTCGAGAACATCCGCAAGGCCTTGGTCAAACACGATCCAGCCAACGCTGAAACCTACAATACCAATGCAAAGCGGTATGGAGAGAAAATCAAAAACATCTCCGAACCGTTGCAAAAACAAATTGAGGATATCGCTGAAGCTCAGCGATGGCTTGTCACCTCAGAAGGTGCTTTCAGCTACCTGGCACGCGACTATGGCCTGAAAGAACTTTATCTTTGGCCGATCAACGCCGACGCACAGGGTACCCCGCAACAAGTCCGCAAGGTAATCGACCTCGTTCGCGCCAACAACATCCCGGTCGTGTTTAGCGAAAGCACGGTCTCGGACCGTCCTGCACGCCAGGTCGCAAAGGAAACCGGAGCCAAGTATGGAGGGGTTTTGTATGTGGATTCATTAAGCACGTCCGATGGTCCCGTGCCGTCTTACGTCAAGTTGTTAGAAGTGACTGTGTCCACGATCGCCAAAGGGTTCAAACAATGACCCTCGTGCAGTCTTCCCAATTCTCACCAAATAAGGCGCAAGATGGTGGAAGTGAAACATCGCTTGCCGTTGAAAACGTCACAGTCACTTATCCAAATGGAAACACAGCACTACACGATGCCTCATTCAATCTCGAGGCCGGTACAATATGTGCCCTTGTCGGTGTCAACGGCAGCGGCAAGTCGACATTGTTTAAAACGATCATGGGCTTTTTGACACCGCAAAGCGGCGGTGTCCGCATCTCGGGGATGACGACCAAAGACGCGTTGAAGAAAAATCTTGTCGCGTACGTGCCACAAAGCGAAGACGTCGACTGGAATTTTCCAGTACTGGTCGAAGACGTTGTCATGATGGGACGTTACGGTCATATGGGATTTTTGCGCAGGCCCTCTCGTCAAGATCATGCCAAAGTAACGCAAGCCCTCGCGCGCGTCGGCATGTCCGATTATCGCCAACGCCAAATCGGTGAACTGTCCGGTGGACAGAAGAAACGTGTTTTTCTTGCTCGCGCTCTTGCCCAGGAAGGCCGGATTATCCTTCTCGACGAGCCCTTTACGGGTATTGATGTCAAGACGGAAGCCGCGATCGTCAAATTACTGCGGGAATTGCGTGATGGTGGACACCTCATGCTGGTCTCAACCCACAACCTGGGTAGTGTGACGGATTTCTGTGATCAAGTCGTGTTGCTCAACAAAACAGTGCTTGCATCAGGCCCAACGACTGAGACATTTACGCAAGCCAACCTCGAGTTGACCTTTGGCGGTGTCCTGCGCCACTTCCGCCTTGAGGGCTCTGCCCTGCATGACGACGAAGATCCCCGCAGCGTTACCGTCCTGACAGACGACGAACGTCCGGTCGTTTTCTATGGTCACCAAACAAACGAACCTGCAGCAACGGTAAAAAAGGCAGACACTGATAAAAAACAAGGCACCAAGCAATGAGTGAATTGTTGGTGCCATTTGCTTACGAGTACATGGTCAAGGCCATGACGATCAGCGCATTGGTTGGCGCAGTGTGTGCTTTTTTATCCGCTTATCTCATGTTGAAGGGCTGGTCGCTGATGGGCGATGCGCTCGCCCACGCAGTCGTGCCGGGTGTCAGTGGTGCTTATCTCCTCGGGCTGCCATACGCAGCAGGCGCCTTTATTGCCGGCCTTCTGGCCTCGGCCGGAATGTTTTTTGTACGTCAACAGTCCCGCTTGCGTGAAGACGCCATCATCGGATTGGTTTTCACGACCTTTTTTGCTGCTGGCCTGTTAATGGTTTCGATGAACCCGACGTCCGTCAACGTTCAAACCATCATTCTTGGCAACATCCTCGCCATCTCGGACTATGATGCCTGGCAGGTCGTGATCATTAGTCTGATCTCCCTAGCTGTACTGGTCGTTAAGTGGAAAGACTTGATGTTGGTCTTCTTCGACGAGGCCTATGCCCAAACCGTGGGGCTTAACCCAACTTGGTTGAAGATCATGTTTTTCACACTGCTTTCGGCCTGCACGGTCGCAGCATTACAAACGGTCGGCGCCTGTTTGGTCATTGCGCTCGTCGTTACACCCGGTGCCACAGCCTACCTTTTGACCGACCGCTTTGAGCACCTCCTTTTGATCTCGGTCGCCTTTGGCACCCTCACGAGCTTTGTCGGTGCCTACCTGAGCTACTTCATTGATGGGGCAACCGGTGGTGTCATCGTCACTTTGCAAACGGCACTGTTTGTCTTCACATTCTTATTTGCCCCCAAACACGGGCTTTACGCAGCACGGCGCCAAGCCAAGCTTGCAGCGGAGACCGTCGCACCGCCGCCTGCCTCTGTATCGCCTGGAGAAAGACCGTTGCCATGAACTTGCTTTGGGAGATATTCGCAGAGCCAATGAGTTATAGCTTTATGCAGAGAGCTATGTTGGCTGCCGTATTAATCGGCGCTGTAAGTGCTGTGTTGTCTTGTTACCTTGTGCTGAAGGGGTGGGCTTTGATGGGTGACGCCATCTCCCACGCAGTTCTGCCCGGCATTGTCTTGGCCTTCATCATTGGCATTCCACTGGTCATCGGCGCTTTCATCGCCGGATTGTCATGCGCCCTACTCACGGGCTACCTGAAAGAAAACAGCCGCATCAAAGAAGATACGGTTATGGGAATTGTGTTCTCCGGTATGTTTGGCTTTGGCCTGGTTCTGTTTACCAAGGTCGAGACAGACCAACACCTCGATCACATTCTATTTGGCAACATCCTTGGTGTCACAAACGCAAACATCGCCGAAATCGCTGTCATTTCGCTTGGCGTCCTCGCGATTATGCTGGCCAAACGCCACGACTTCCTCGCCTTCAGCTTCGATCCCCGGCATGCTCAAGCCATAGGGCTTCCGGTTCGCTGGTTGCACTATGGACTCTTGATTTTGTTGTCGCTGACGATCATCATGGCTTTGAAAGCCGTTGGTATCATCCTCGTGGTGGCCATGCTTGTTGCACCAGGTGCGATCGCTTTCCTTCTCACCAATCACTTCGATCGCATGCTCGCCATCGCGATGCTTGTCGCAATTGGCTCGAGTGTTTTGGGAACGTTGATAAGCTTCCACATCGATGGGGCCACGGGACCGTGCATCGTCCTGCTACAGAGCTTCGCCTTTGTCTTGGCTTTTTTGTTCGCGCCACGCCGTGGATTGCTGAGAGCAAAGGCAATACCCACAAACGCGACAGGTAAAACAGATGCAAAAAGCGAATAATCGACAACATAAGCACCAAACCCGGTCAAATAACCCGAGCAGATGGGCCTTGCCACCACTCAACCACAGATCCATTCAGGATGTTCATGCGCCACATGGACCCGGCTCAATCTGGCTCTAGTCAAAATCAGGGCGCGCCCGGCGCATGTTTTTTACCGCAGACCGGCGAGACTTGGCGTCTAAACGACGCGCTTTCGCCGCTCGAGACGGCTTTGTTGGGATGCGCGGGGGATGTTGGACCATCGCCTCCCTAACCAGACGAACCAAGCGATCTCGCGCATCGGATCGGTTCAATTCTTGAGAACGAAACCGTTCGGCACGCACAACAATAACGCCATCACTGTTCATCCTGCGACCAGCCAGGCGACCAATGCGCGTTTTAAGGTGCTCGCCAAGTTCCTTACAACGTCGCAAATCGAAGCGAAGCTCAACCGCGGTCGAGACTTTGTTAACATGCTGGCCACCAGGACCGGAGGAACGCACAAAGCGTTCATCTAATACGTCCTCTGCAATACCCAGCTTATCTGTCACTTGCAGCATTCTCGTCACGTCTCTCGTATTTTGCTTTCTGAAGTGCGCAATTTTTTGAGAACTTTATACATGAACGCACTCAAGTTTTCCGACACACTAACATGCAAAACGCAGAGTGCAAAAAAGTTGCATGAACGTCTCCTCGCATCGCGTTTGAAAACTTAACGAATTGCGCAACGAAAACGTGTCATTGATGCGGGTATCTCAACACACATCAATGACACGTCAAAACGACCGGCGCCAACTTGGCCAGCGCATGTCGCTTAAGATTTCGCGTGCTGCATTATGTCCTGGTGCACCCGTTACGCCGCCACCGGGGTGTGCACCAGAGCCGCACAAGTAAAGCCCCGGTATGGGCATACGATAGTCGGCATGTCCCATGACCGGACGCAGTGAAAACAGTTGATCGAGCCCCAATTGGCCGTGAAAAATATCACCGTCAACCATGCCAAAGCGCTGCTCGAGATCCAGCGGCGACAAAACTTGCCGCGCGATCACCGCATCTGAAAAATTGGGAGCAAACTTGCTTACGGTCTCTATGACCTTGTCGGCAAAAGCTTGCTTTTCGTGCGGATTTCGCCAACTCCTGGGGGCAGAAAGCCTTGGTGCAACATGTTGGACGAACAAACTTGCAACATGTTGGCCTGCAGGCGCCAGACTATCATCCAAAGTTGAAGGAATGAGCATCTCAACGATAGGGTTTTGCGCCCAACCCTCCCGCCGCGCATCAATATATGCGGCCTCAAGATAGTCCATCGTGGGTCCAATGATAATGCCAGCACCGTGATGATCTTGTACCTGTTTACCAGGACGACAGATGAAATCCGGCAGTTCTGACAGCGCGACATTCATGCGAAACGTGCCGGAACCGGTTTTAATACCCGTAAACCTGCGGCGAAGCTCGGGTGCAAGTGTGCTTTTGGGCGTATCGTCTGGGATGAGATCTCTAAACAGCAACTTGGGCCCAACGTTGGCTGCCACCACCTTGCCGCTCACAACATTACCATCAACCAACCTCACACCAACAGCGCGGCCATCCTCAATAACAACGCGTTCGACGGCAGCTTGGGTGCGAATTTCCACACCTTTTGCCTCACAAGATCGCGCCATGGCTTGCGTGATCGCGCCCATCCCGCCAACGGCATGTCCCCACTGTCCGACTTGGCCGTTTACTTCACCAAAAGCGTGGTGCAAGAGCACATAAGCCGTACCAGGTGTCGACGGTGCGGCGTAGGCTCCGACGATGCCATCAAAAGCAAATGCCGCTTTCACCGTTTCGTTTTCAAACCAATCATCGAGAAAATCCGCTGCGCTTTTTGTGAACAGGTCACCAACAAGGCGCTGGTCCTCAAGGCTCAACCCCAACAGTCTCCGCCCAATACGCCCACCCGACAATAGATCTCGCAATCCTCCACCAGCATTCGGCGGGGTCTGCAAAACGAGATCACGCAAGACGTTTGCTGCCCGCTCGATGGCGGCATCGTAAGCTGGCAACCGAGCGCCATCACGTAGCGAGAATTCAGCCACAGCAGCCTGGCGTGCCGCCGTCCCCCGACGCATCAACAGAGCCCGCTTTTCGTCAACCGGCCAAAAATTGGCTGCCGGGCGCAAAACGACCCGCAATCCAAACTTTTCAAGCTCAAGATCAGAAATGACTTTGGGATTTAGTAAACTAACCGTATAGGCGGCGACGGAGTTGCGAAAACCTGGGTGAAATTCTTCTGTCAGTGCCGCACCGCCAACAACGTTATTTTTTTCTAAAACGACGACCCGATGCAGGCCACCCATCGCCAAATAAGCCGCTGTTGTTAGGCCATTATGCCCACCGCCAATGATTATCGCGTCGTATTTCAATGATACAGTCCAGTCACAGTTGATCTGTTGAATTTGAAATTTTGCTGCTTTTTGCTTGTTATTGCAGAGCACATTGATGGACGATTTCTTTAAGACACCGTTCACGACTCACAGTTAGCATCGTTCATGTAGAAGGCCTTTTTCGACACCCTCGAGCATTAAGACGAAACCCGCACACCACTGCGACAACGTTTTAGGACTAATATGCAAGCAACAAACCCATCACCATCACTGACGACATCCAATCAAAGTCTGGCTCATTCCGACAAAGCCTTGGCCCTGCTTCTTGTTGCTTTCCTTCCAGCATTATTTTGGTCCGGCATATTCTACATCGTCGCACCAACATTCGGCATTGCCGCCTCACCCGCTGTCATCTCGACCGCATTCGTTGTGATAGCTGCATTTATTTCTGTGGTCTTCAGCGCGCTTTGGACTGACCCATCATAAATGTTGATTTGGGTTTAAAGCTTACCGCCCCCACGAACATTTCAGCTTGCGACATGCGCGGCGGTCATTTCCAATTCGACACTTGGTTGCAACAAACCGGCACCGGCGACAGCTAAACGAAGAAACACAGCCTCGAAACTGTCCACCGCGACGAAAATTACAATTCACCACAGTCTGACAATCGCGCTGAACGTTAATGCCGGTAGTTTGTTGGGCGCTGGCAACGGTCGCAAAAGTTGCCACGCCAAAACAAAGCCCACCCAACGCCACCAAAACCCGCCAAAATCTGGACATTGTAAACCACCTCCTGAGACGCGACCGGACGTCGACCAACATCATTGAACGCGTGTCAAAATGTTTGATGCTAGACAAACCATATTCGGACCCGAACTGTCGGATGTTTCTTTGCCCCTGACAACCCATCTGACACACCTCACCGTCCGACGCGGTTAATCGGTTAATCGCACCGGGCCAGTTCGGGAGTTACATAAATAAAGGTCAGAGGTTTTATTGCGCTGCCGCTGTTTTGGGCTGTACCAGATCCATAAAATCTGCAAGCAGGGTTTGCGTAATTTTTCCCGGTTTGAATGTCTCATCACCGATTTCGGAAACCGGTGTAATCTCAGCGGCTGTCCCGGTCAGGAAGCACTCTGTGAATTCTGCCAACTCCTCAGGCATGATCGCCCGTTCGACAACTTCAATCCCCCGCGCCTTGGCAAGGCCAATGACGGTACGTCGGGTAATGCCGTCTAGGAAACAATCCGGCGTTGGCGTGTGAATAACGCCGTCCTTAATGAAAAAGATATTGGCCCCGGTGCATTCTGCAACTTGACCCCGCCAATCAAGCATCATTGCATCAGAATAACCGTCCTTTTCGGCGCGGTGCTTCTCAATCGTGCAAATCATATAAAGACCAGCAGCCTTGGCATGGACGGGAGCCGTTGCCGGATCAGGACGTTTGTATTTGGCTCTGGCAACACGAATACCCTTTAAACGTTCTTCCATTGGGAAGTAAGAGCCCCAGCTCCAAGCAGCAATTGCCAAATGAATCGTGTTTTGTTGCGCAGAGATACCCATCATCTCGCTACCACGCCAGGCGATTGGGCGGACATAGCCGTCGACCAATTCGTTGACCTTCAATACATCACGGCAAGCCTGATTTATAACTTCGGCAGAATAGGGAATTTCAAAATCGAGAATCCCAGCCCCCTCGATTAAGCGGTCTGTGTGCTCCTCCAACTTGAAAATCTCGCCACCGTAAGCGCGCTCTCCTTCAAAGACCGAACTGCCATAGTGTAAACCGTGAGTGAGCAAATGAAGTTTGGCTTCACGCCAGGGGATGAGTTCACCGTCAAACCAGATGAATCCGTCGCGATCGTGGAAGGGGAGCAAGTCTGCCATATCGTGTCATTTCCCTGGGCGTGATCTCATAAGACACTCCGTCTCAATGGCGATCACCTAATGCTAATCTTGTTTCAAAGCAGGTTTGGCGTCTCTGGCGACGTATTGGCCGCCAAATCTCGTCAATTTAGGCCGCCAGCATTCGGCCCTAGATGGAACTTCGCCAACCGTGTATTCCCTCAAATTCATCTCTGCCACAGATTAATTGGTAAAAAATGCCGATCAATTAGCCAGGGATGGCGAAAGTTCTTGCACTAGCGAAGCTTCAACGACAAATATGTCAGCATGGCTGACGTAACTCAAGCATCTTCTCAACTTGCCCCTCGCAATAACGCGATTGGCCCTGCGCCATCGACGGTTGAAGGGGCTGGACAGGGTGGTGAACACGAACAGACATCGCGCGTGCAATCCAATTTAGAAACTGGATCTGGTGATCGTGGTCTGGACGTTTCTCCAGACGACTTAATTTCGTATGCTGAGCTCCTGTTTTTTGCGTATCGCGATTTCGTCGGCGAACCGGATGCCATTCTGGAAACTTATGGATTTGGCCGGGCGCACCATCGTGTCTTACATTTTGTTCGCCGTTCCCCGGGCCTACGGGTGGCACAATTACTGACCATATTGAAGATTACAAAGCAAAGCCTAGCCCGCGTCCTCAAGCAACTTATCGACGAAGGTTTCATTACCCAACAGGCTGGAAAGTTGGATGGTAGAGAAAGATTACTGTATACGACGCCAAAAGGTGGCAAGCTCGCCGATGAGCTGGCCGCACTTCAGGTTGCCCGCATCAAAAGCGCTCTTCAACAAGCAGGGGCTGGAACTGATGACGCAACCCGGCGCTTTTTATACGCGATGATCAGCGAAGATGAGCGCCATCATGTTGCCTCTCTGGTCCCCCCTTCTTGCGACTGTATGAGTTCTGATAATGACCCAACAAATGACTAATGCATCTTCGTCTGATCAATCGGCAGTTCAAACAATTGTTGCAGACGATGCCCCCCATATTCTCATTGTTGATGACGACCAGAAGATTCGCGAACTTCTCGCACGCTATCTCACAGAGAACGGTTTCCGCGTGACAGCTTCTGGCGACGCGGCATGCGCCCGCAAAGCGATGCGCGGATTGTCGTTCGACCTGGTTTTGCTCGATGTCATGATGCCAGGAGAGGGCGGCTTGGAATTTGCTAGAGCGTTGCGCGCAACAATGGACGTTCCGATTTGCATGTTAACGGCCCGGGCAGAAGCCGACGATCGCATTGCAGGATTGGAAACTGGTGTCGACGATTACATCTCTAAACCATTTGAGCCGCGCGAGCTTGTATTACGGCTCAAAAACATCTTGAAGCGTGGGACCCAGCCGCCCGTTGAAGAAGAATGCGATGAAATCCGCTTAGGCAACCTTATTTTCCAAATCAGCCGCGGCGAACTCAAACGCGGCGATCAAATCGTCAAACTGACGGAGCGCGAGCGTGATCTTTTGCGCCAACTCGCAGCGTCGCCCGGAACGCCCGTTCCACGTCATGAACTTTCTCGTGATGAGTCCACTGGCAATGAGCGTGCCATTGATGTTCAGGTCAATCGATTGCGACGCAAAATTGAGAGCGACCCCTCCAACCCCGTATATCTGCAAACCGTGAGGGGAAAAGGCTATATTCTCTATTCCGACTAAAAGGTAGACTTCGAAGACATTTTGTCGGGATGGAGCCCGCAATTTCTCATGGCGTTCTTGCGTGACTACACAACCCGTTATACCCCTCCAAGACTGAAAAGTCAGTTGAACCGCGCGCGCGCTTTGCTGGGCCACGGCAAAAATTGGTTTCTCAGAACCATCGCCGAAATGCTTCCTAAGGGGCTTTACGCCCGCGCACTCATCATCATCATTGCACCGATTGTGGTCCTGGAAGGTGTTGTTGCTTTCGTCTTTATGGAGCGCCATTGGCAATCTGTGACGCGACGTTTGTCTGAAGCAACGGCACGCAACATTGGCGCCATCGTCGCAATTTACGAAGACTACCCTTATGACGATGGACATCGAAAACTTATCGATCTCGCCAAAGCAAAATTGGACCTGGACTTACACATATTACCACCAGAAGATTTGCCAGCCACACAACCGAAACCTTTTTTTGATCTGCTCGACCGCGCTCTATCTCGGGAAATTGGCGTCCGGGTCAAACGACCCTTCTGGATTTCGGTCAATGACAAACGTTTTGTTGAAATTCGCGTGCGTGCCGAAGATGGTGTGCTGCGTTTCATTGCCCGACGCAGCCAGACCTACGCGTCAAACTCACATATTTTCCTACTCTGGATGGCAGGATCGTCAATTATTCTTCTGACCGTCGCGATCATGTTTTTGCGCAACCAGATCAGGCCAATTCTGCGCCTGTCAAAGGCTGCTGATGCCTTCGGAAAAGGCCGTCCCGTACCCGAAGATTTCCGCCCTCGCGGCGCGCGTGAAGTTCGCCAGGCGGCTGAAACCTTTCTTGAAATGCGTGAACGCATCACAACCCATGTCGAACAACGCACAACCATGCTCGCCGGCGTCAGTCATGACCTCAGAACAGTGCTGACCCGTTTCAAACTCGAACTCGCCTTGCTTGGGGATAGTCCTGGAACCGAATCATTGACCGCCAATGTCAACGAAATGCAACATATGTTGGAAGACTACCTAGCATTTTCGAAAGGCGATGACGGCGAGCAGGCACAGCCCACAAACCTTTATGAGTTTTTAGAGGAAATAAACGCCGACGCAGATGTCTACGATGCCGATGTCGAACTTAAGCTATCAAAACGACGCAAGAAAATGCTCGTTCCGCTGAAACGGCGTGCCTTTAAACGTGCGATCACAAATCTCGTCTCGAATGCCGCTCGTTATGGAGATCACGTCGTCATTCGTGTGAACTCAACATCACAAGTGTTGCAAATCCATATCGACGACGATGGTCCTGGTATTCCCGAACACCAACGCACGCAGGTTTTTCGGCCGTTCTATAGAATTGACAGCTCACGCAACCAAGATGTTGGCAATACAGGACTGGGTCTTGCGATCGCGCGTGACATCGTTAGAAGCCACGGTGGCGATATCTTACTTGGTGAAAGTGAATTGGGCGGACTGCGCGCAACCATTTCGGTTCCGCTTTAAAACTTTCAACGTTTTCACGTCCGGGTATCAAGTTCTGGCTCACTTGAAGGCTGACCATCCTGTTTCGATTGCAACCGCGTTGGAAGCATCGAATACAAGGTGCGACACAAACCTTCAGCCATATCGACGACATTGTCTGCTCGCTTTAGGACACGCTCGCCACGTCTAAGACGGCGATCTAAGACTGCCATCGTCCGCGCCAATCCAGGATCATCATCGTCAAGCCAGGTTTGAAACACCGTGGAATAAAGACCGAGCAAACCAGCAACCCGCACCCCACCCTTGAGGCCAACAGGGTCCACTCCGGCAGCCTGCAATATCCAACCCTGTGATTGCAAAAAAGCCCTGAGCAAATCCGGGTCGGGCAGCTTTGGGCCAACAATCGATTTCAAGGCTGGCTTGTGGGGGGCAAGTGCATCAAAGCGGTTCATGATCACTTCAAACAATGCATCACGCGGCGATTGATCCGTTGACACATCACGGCTCTCGCTCAGCATTTGTTGATCAATTCGACGAATGAATGCTGCAATAATTGCATCTTTGTTCGACACCACACCCTGCATAGCGGCCAAGTCAATCCCGGCCTCGCGGGCAATATCGCGCAGCAGGACGTCCGTCCATGGGCGTTCTTCTGCCAGTTTCAAGGCGGTATCAATGATCAGATCGCGTGTGGTGGTGTCGCTCGTCATGACCAAAGTTTCCTACAGCGCTTAGACGCACAAGATGTCCATCAGTGGATCAACGTCTAAACATCAAACGTCTTGCGATAAATATAACGCAAAATTACGACGCGGTGCCATCAGAAGTCTTAGCGTTGATGACTTCACCATCTTCTTTGGTAAATGTGCCCAGATCTGGATTTGGCAGAATTTCAATCACGACTTCCGATGGTCGACACAGCCTCACCCCCTTTGAGGTTACAACAATCGGTCGATTGATCAAAATTGGGTGCGCCATCATGTGGTCGATTAATTCGTCATCTGTCCACTTTTCATCGTCTAAGCCAAGTTCGTCATAAGGTGTTCCCTTGCGTCGCAATAGGTCGCGCGCAGGAATCTCCATCTCGGCAATCAGCCGCACCAGATCATCGCGGCTGGGTGGCGTTTTCAAATACTCAATCACTTCAGGCTCTTGCCCACTTTTGCGGATCATCTCGAGCGTATTGCGTGAGGTTCCGCACTTCGGGTTGTGATAAATTTTTACTGTCATTGCAAACTCATTTCCTCAAGCTTCAATAAGGTTCGGTCGATGACGCAATATGCGCAGACTTCATGTGAAAATTTCGCTGATCAATAACACTGCGACACCAAATTTAAGATGCAAGATCTTGCCCGCGCTTTTTCGCCCGGGCAACAGCTTCGACCATTAAGTCTCGCAAACCATTTGGCTCACGCATCAATACCGCAAGTGCTGCCTCAGTCGTACCACCAGGTGAGGTCACAGCTTTGCGGAGATCCGTTGCACTCTGAGATGTCTTGGCCATCAAAACGCCAGACCCTGCAACGGTTTGGCGCGCCAGTTCGACTGCCAGGTCTTCGTCCAAGCCCGCTTCAATGCCAGCGGCCGCCATACATTCAGCCAACCAGAAAACATAAGCTGGACCCGATCCTGACACACCAGTAACTGCGTCAATCAAAACCTCAGTCTCAACCCAACCAACTTTACCAATCGACTGAAGCAAAGTCGTGCACGCCGTTTTTTGTTCCTGCGTCATCGCGTCATTGCCACAACACACCGTCATGCCTTCTCCAACGGCGGCAGGCGTGTTTGGCATCGCACGAACAACACAAACGCCTTTAGCGACATGAGTTTCAAAACTGGCAATTGACCGACCCGCAGCCACCGACAAAACAATCGTATTGGGTCCAGCAAGCTTCCCGGCAGGTGGAAACACAACGTCCATAACTTGCGGTTTTACAGCCGTCATAATGACAGCCGGTGGCATTGCCAGGTCTTTGATTTCAACGACCGGCTTGATGGCGTGTTGTGCTAAAAATTCAGCCATGTCTGCTGGCGGCTTGGGGTCTTGAACCACCACGTCAGCAGGATCGAGGCCAGCAGCCAAAAGACCCTTTAAGATGGCCCCGCCCATTTTTCCGGCACCAATCATTACGAATGGCTCATTCAGAGTAATCGACATCTCAGTGCTGTCCTGCAAGTTTCAGTGTAAATGATCGGTTCTGCGCCAAGCGTTAGTGGCAAGGCCCTCGCCAATTTAGCAAAAACCAAACCATCGACTTAGGATCGCTCGCGATACGTCTCATAGCACCGGTCGACAGGAAATGCACTGAAGGCAGACGTTCGCAGGTCAATTTTGCGAGATTTTCTCAACCACCCTTAAGCTGCAACACTGCGAACAGAAAGACGGCTGGCCAAATCTCTGGGTGCCAATTCCAATGTCCGCGCCCCATGCACAAAGTCTGGTCCCACGGTCCAGCCTTGTTCAGCAAGCCACGGTAATGTCAGCCCGAGAAAGTTCGAAATTGGAATCTCCATTGCGACCATATCAGCCCACGGTCCTTTGATGCTAAGTTGTGCACTGTCGTGGTCTGACCAAACAGGCATAAACATCTTTTGCACATTGGCAGCCGATTGCATCAGAGCCGGCCCAACAGAGTTTTCAAGAATAAATATTCTCTCTGTCCTTCGCGCACGCTTTACAAACCCTTCGATTGCCTCGCCTCTCAGGCGTTCTGCAATATCGATGGAATTAAACTCACCCTCAACAGGTGAAGCAGACCAATCTAGGCCCACAACACGGTTTTGTTGCGAAAGGGACGGCAAGATGTCCGTGAGCAATTCAGCAACGGTTAGCGTTTCGATTTTCGGCGTTTTCGCAATGGCGTCAGCCCAGCGCACAGCTTCTCGCTCCTGCGACCACAGAAGAATGACGTCGACGTCCTTGAATTGCTGCGAAGCAACGCTTGCCAAGTCATCTTGATCTGAAATGGCATAGACAGATTGCTGTTCCAGGGCACGCTTTATAAACCGACCACGCTGCGCGATCTCTGGAATACTTGGGGTCCGGTGCATGGTCCAATTCTCCGGAAATTACCGATCGGACCACCATATTGGGACAAAGGTAACAATTCGTTAGGATGCCCAAAGCGACTTCTTTTAAGTTGTATCTAATCTTTAGCTGCGGCAAGAAAGTGTGCCGCGGACACTAGCTCGACGTGCCGTCTCGCCCGGCGCTCCTTAGCCTCCGCGTCATCGCCCCACTGACTGATCTGCCAATCTTCATCAATATGAGCCGCCGCCCAAGCGGTCTGTGCATCGAGCTCACCGGCATGAACGGCCAGCGCCAACACCGCCGATCCCGTCATTGTCGTTATGATGTGCACAGGGCCCAATTCAAATGCTGAGATTTTTGCCAAATACTTGCGAACGGCGACTTCGATCTGGCCATCTTGCTCAACCGGCATAATTCCAGCCGTCACCTTAAATCCAACATTGAGAATACTTTGCGCCCATGTCAACGGTGGGTCCCAGGCCTGGCTTTGCCTTTCAATAAGCTCTATTGGCGCCTCGGCGCGATAGCACACCAAGTCCGACATTGCGAAACGGGCCACATCCTTGACAACGTCGGCGTGATTTTCGTCGACACCATCAATGATGGTATTTGCCAACCGCGTCATCGGCATCGACACCGGATCAATCTCTTGATCCTGCGCCGACCATTCTGCCGCCACGACCTCAGCCAAAGGACGCGTCGGCAAGCTCAAAGTTTTACGCGACGGCGTCTTGATTGGGCGGTCGTCCAACACAATAGTGTAACCGCTGTCGCTCATTGCGACATCAACGGTTTTATAAAAACGCTTCTTTAGTGGTGCAGCCGGATCGCTAGCATGCTTTGCAGCGCTTTCAACAACATCATCTTTGTTGACATCGCTCATCGCAACAGACTGTTTGCCGTTTTTATTTGTCGTCATTAGGCAGCCCGAGTTGTCAAAAGCGCGTCAATGGCAGTTGGAAGATCTTGGAATGTATCGATGATTGTTGCCGCTCCTGATTGAGCCAATGCGCCTGTTTCATGATAACCCCACGAGACCCCGATGGCGCGCGCGCGTGCATTGACCGCCATTTGCATATCAAATGTCGTGTCCCCTACCATTATTGTGCGATCCGCCTCGATGCCAGCTTTAGTCATCGCCTCAACGATCATCGATGGGTGTGGCTTGGAGGGGTGTTCGTCTGCGGTTTGTACTGAGTGAAACAAATTGCCGAGATTTTCGCGTTTTATGATCCGCTGCATCCCACGTTGTGATTTACCGGTTGCAACCGCCATTATCGTTTCTGGCTGTTCGCTTAAGTGTTGCAAGGTTTCAATCATTCCCGGAAACAAAGGTTCATCGTTTTGGGGATCGTTGCGCAGATCGGCGAACGCATTTTTATAGATCTCGGCAAGGGCTTGAGGATCAGCAGAGCAATCGTCTGGCATACACAAACCAACAGCCTCGACCAACGACAGCCCAATCACCGAGCGTACCGTCGCGCGCGACGGTATCGGTAGGCCGGTGTCTTCAAAGGCCTTCGACATGGCTGAATAGATAATGTTCTGGCTGTCAACCAGTGTCCCGTCGCAGTCAAAAATCACAAGCTTCATGACTTGGTCCAAAGTTTCATTGAAAGAAACACCACCCGTCGGTGGTGCGCCGAAATACGCATCCTATTTCTTTTTGCGTCTGCTCTCTTCTTCCTCTTCTTCGCCAATTTTGTCTGCATCAAAACGTTTGGGATCAAGACCCAAAAGGTCCCAGGTCTTCAACATGTGCGATGGCAACGGAGCGGTAACATCCAGTTTCTTACTGTCAAAAAACGGGTGTGGTAGAATAAGACGACGGGCGTGTAGGTGAAGCTTTTCCGGCATGTTCTCAGCTGGCATGCGCAAGTGACCGTCGTACTTGTTGTCACCTGAAATCGGGTTTTCGATCAGTGCCATATGCGCGCGCAACTGATGCTGTCGTCCGGTTACGGGCTTCAGCGAGACCCACGCCGCCTTCTGCCCGACATTATCAATGACAGAGTAGTGCGTGGTCGCATGCATGGCTTTGTCTTGCTCACCCGGTCGGGACTTTCGCACCCGGTCGCCATCCGGCCCAGAAGCCTTCACGAGTGCGGCTTCGATTTTTCCCTGACGCGGCTTGGGAACACCATTGACCAACGCCCAGTATGTTTTTGCTGCCGAGCGTGTTTGAAACACACGACCAAGTTTGGTCGCAGCCTGGCGATGTTTTGCCACCAGCAAGACGCCGGTCGTATCTCGGTCTAGGCGGTGTACAAGCCTTGGTCGCTCGCGAAATCTGTCACCATCCACCATACCGGCCAACAGACCATCGAGATGACGCGGCGTACCAGAGCCACCTTGTACGGCCAGCCCAAAAGGTTTGTTAAGCACCAAAACATGATCGTCTTCATAGATCACCAACGATTCAATGAAAGCCCGGTCCTCGCGCGACGTCGCGGGCGTGGCCTTTTCGCGCGGTGTCCGATTTGGCGCATTGCGAGCGACAGTCGGCACGCGGATTTCTGAACCGGTGGCAATGCGCTCATTAGCTTGGACACGTTTGCCGTTCACGCGCACCTGCCCGCTGCGCAATAGCTTTTGCAGATAGCCATGCGTTACGGCTGGAAAATGTTGGCGAAACCAGCGATCGAGCCGCATACCATCATCACCTGCATGAACTGTGATTGTTTCAACTGGCGCCGCACTCATGCCAACACCTGCCGCACCAACATTAGCCCGAGCAACAAGGCCCCTACGGCACAAACAACAGAGCTTGCCGCATAAAACGCAGCCAGACCTGTTTGTTGGCGCTCCATCAAGACGACAACGTCAGCGGAAAAGGCGGAAAATGTCGTAAAACCTCCCAAGATCCCCGTGGCAATGAACGTGCGCAGTTCTGGCGAACCAGAAAATTTTAAGGCCAATAGGCCAATCACCACGCCCATTGCAAACGAACCGACAATATTTGCTAGAAACGTTGGCCAGGGAAAATTGGCAGTCACTCCGGCAACGCGACCAACGCCAACATTCACCAGATACCGCCCGCCTGCGCCGATGGCTCCGCCTGCCGCCGCCAGGAAGAAAAGCTTCATCTTAATGGATCCTCAAAAATTCTCTAATCTTGCAAAACGCTTGCTGATTTAAATACTTGATGCCTGTGCGACCACATTCAGGGTCACCACACCAGGCGTTGTGTGCGAATTGACTTCAATTGCCCGCTTCATCGGCGTCATTATCCAGTCCTAGCGCTGCAGCAATCCCCCAACCGATGACCCAGCCAAGGATAAGACCGCCAACACTGGTCGCCAAGAACACAACATCTTCGAAATTACTAACTTGATCGGGACTATCGAAGCTTGATGCCCCGACCACCCAATTTGCAACCATGGGACTAAGCATTATGGTCACGCCAAGAGCGCCGACGATCGCGCCAATGATTGCTAACAGATATCGCATCTCTATCCCTTTTGGCCTGCTGCACTGTCGCCATTTGAGCGACAAACACCAAAGCGTTATTTCACTTCCCAGAACCAGATTTCACTGCCATTGGCATAGTTTGAGTAATACCCAAGCCAAGAAAACCACTCCAACAACCATTTTGCACTTGAGCGATATCCGTTCCAGACGTCGATATGGTCACCAGTTGGATTGCCGGACGCGTCGGTGGAACGCTGCCAATAATCTCGAATGTGAATAATTCCTGTTCGACCGAACAGTTGCGGATAATAATCTTCCACCCGCGAACCTGTAATGCGCTCCATCTTGCCAACGCCGGGCAAATTTGCGCGCGTTATTGAACTCGCCAATTGGCTAGAGTTGATGAAGTGCATTTCTGAATGCGCGTGCGCGCCACATGATGTGCAGCCTTTGAGTTGGTTGGCACGAACACCCGCTCGTCGCAAAGCGATACTCATGCGAATGGCGCATTGATTGGCATAAACAGGATAACCGGGGCGAATGAGGCGCCCTTCGAGATTTTTGAATTCACGGTCTGCAATACAAGGTGTCATGATGCTGTGGTTTATGGGATGCCCGTACCACATGTCTTTGAATGCCACCATCTCGTCAACTCCTTACAGACGCACCGCACAACGCGCGATGCCAAACCGACCCTATAGACCCCTCTGGCGTCATTATATGTCGTTGAAGAACCCTCCGCCAGCCTTACAACCACAAGCCCAAAAATGGGGACCCTCGAGGCTATTCGTCCGAGGTGCGATGATGCTTTTGGCGCAAACTCTCCCAATAACTCAAGCGTTTGCGAATTTCTCGCTCAAAACCCCGTTCTGGAGGGTCATAAATCTGCGGTCTGGCACCGATTTCATCTGGGAAGTAATTCTGACCAGAAAAGCCCTCCGGGGTGTCGTGGTCATAGATGTAGTCGGCACCGTAGCCCTCGTCCTTCATTAACGAGGTCGGCGCGTTCAAAATTGTCTTCGGCGGTGCAAGACTGCCATGCTCTTTCGCCAAACGCATAGCAGCTTTGTAGGCGACATAGGCGCCATTGGATTTCGGCGCCGTCGCCAGATAAATCGTTGCCTGGGCCAGCGCTAACTCACCTTCCGGCGAGCCCAAAAAATCGTATGTATCTTTTGCCGCCAGAGCCTGCCCCACCGCCTGCGGGTCCGCCAATCCAATATCTTCCACGGCCATACGGACCAGTCGACGCGCAATGAACAAGCGGTCTTCGCCGCCATCCAACATCCGACACAACCAATAAAGGGCGGCATCAGGGTCTGAACCTCGAACGGATTTATGCAATGCGCTGACGAGATTGTAGTGGCCATCACGCCCTTTGTCATACATCGGTGCGCGGCGCTGCACGAGCGTCATCAGAGCCTCGCGATCGAGCGGTTGGGTATCTGGCGCGACAAATGAATAAACTTCCTGCGCCAAATTTATCATCGCCCGACCATCGCCATCAGCCATCGCTTTCAAAGCGTCACGTGCCACGCTGTCGAGCGGCAGAGGTCGACCTTCCTCTGCTTGCGCGCGCAGCAACAATTCTTCAAGCGCCTCATCGTCGAGACGGTGGAACGTCAGAACAACGGCGCGTGACAACACAGCCGCATTCAACTCAAACGACGGGTTTTCGGTTGTGGCCCCGACCAGCGTAATCGTACCGTCTTCCATGTGCGGCAGGAAACTGTCCTGCTGGGCACGATTGAAACGATGAATTTCATCGACAAACAGCAGCAAGCCCTGTCCGGCTTGGCGTTTGGCCTTTGCTCGCTCAAATACTTTGCGCAAATCCTGGACGCCGGAAAAAATCGCCGAGATCTGTTCAAACTCTAAAGACGTCTCTTCAGCCAGAAGCCGGGCAACCGTAGTCTTCCCACAACCCGGCGGGCCCCACAAAATCATGCTGGATATTCGACCACTGGCCAACATTCGCGTCAACGAACCGTCCGCACCGACAAGCTGATCTTGACCGACGACATCGGTAAGCTTTTGCGGGCGCAATCTATCGGCAAGCGGTCGCGGTGCGCCCTCTTCAAGACCTGCAGCTTCAAACAAGTTGGCCATTGAGTTTTATGCCGATACGGGTTCTGAGAAAGATTTCGCTAATATCGCCTCTCCCTGGCATCAACGCAACGTAGGATTGGCTTCAAACCAAGGTTATGCGGCGCCTTTTCGCCGGCCCCACACGAAACCGCCAATTGTACCGAGGAGACCGAGCAAGCCTGCCGCGCCACCCACTTTGACCATAAAATCATTGTTTTCTATTTGCGCTGCAACGTTGTTCATCACAACGGGCACACCAGCTTTATCGCCCTGCAAGTATTTGATTGGCAGGTTGTCGACAATGATCGCGTCATCTTTGATGATCGATTTTGCCAATTCAGAACTGATGGAGACTTTCTTCGCCGTTTGGGGCTTGCCCTGAGCGTCTTTCCAGGACAAATCAACCCAATAGGTTGCAGCACGACGCCGCTTTTTGGAACGCGTCGCCCCGTCGATTGCCGCAAACGTCTCAACGCCGTTCTTCTCAATGTTGGCAATGTGTGCGTTTTCAGCCCAGCCAGAATACGCCAACACGGGCCCTGCAACAGTCGCAGCCAAAAGAAACCATTTAATCTTCCCTAGAATCCAACCCATAAACAGTCTCCACCGCATCAAAAAGCCAATAAAAATAGAAACGCTAGTGGAAAAGCAGTCAGAGATTAGGGCGATGTCTGAAACAGGGCACCAATGTCGGTGTTGAAAACGAATTTAGACGTAAGTCATCAGGCTTCAATCTGCGCCCAACACCTTGCTATCCACGAACGCGAAAACGCCTCAATCGGCCGTTGCGTGTCAAGACGATCGTCCATGTGGGCCGTTGGCGTGAAAGTATCGTCTCAAGATCACTGAGATCAGATATGGCGTCATTGCCAATGGCGACGATAATATCGCCCCGACGAAGACGAAGGCGGTTTGCAGCAGACCCCCGTCGCACTGAAAGTACGACGACACCTTCACTCTCATTCAACTCCAGTTCCTCTGCAACATGCGGCAAGATGTTGGCGACACGCGCTCCGTCAAATGGGTGTGGACCTGATAGATTTCGCACATCATTACGACCCAAGATCGGAGTGGCGGTTGGATTAAGATTGATATTGATGCGCTTATTCTTGCGTATAACCGTGAGTTTAACTGATGACTTGATGCCCTTTAGCGTCAATCGATGAAGCACCGCGTGATCATCTTCGACAGAGAAGTCATCAACTCTGACAATGACATCACCTGGTTCAAGACCGGCGGCGGCGGCCGGGCCATCGTCATAAACGCGTTCTACCAATGCGCCGGCTATGCGTGTTAATTGCAATGCCTCAGCCAATTCGCGATTAACAGGTTTTAAGCGTGCACCAATCCAGGGCTTGGCCACTTCGCGGCCTGATATTGCACTGTCAACATAGAGCCGGACGAGATTGGACGGAATAGCAAAACCAATCCCATGCGATCCGCCAGAACGCGAGAAAATTGCAGTGTTGATGCCGACAAGGCGTCCGCGCACATCAACCAACGCACCACCAGAATTGCCCGGATTGATCGCCGCATCGGTCTGAATGAATACAGAATCTGACTTACCAATTCCTGTTCTTGCCAAGCCAGATACGATTCCACTTGTCACCGTTTGTCCAACCCCAAAAGGATTACCAATCGCAAGCACCAGATCTCCAACTTCGAGATTGTCTGAATTTTCAAATTGTAAAAAAGGAAACTTCTCATCTGAATTTGCAATCTTAATAATCGCGATGTCTGACTTCTCATCCGTGGCCAAAACACGTGCATCAAATTCGCGTTTGTCCGACAGCGCCACCCGGATCTCAGTTTTGCCACGCGCGTTGATCACATGGGCATTGGTCACGATCACACCGTCAGCACTCACAATCACACCCGAGCCGAGCGACGATTGCATTCGCTCGCTCGGCTGACCGTATTCGCGACCAAAAAAACGACGAAAAAATGGGTGCCTGGCAAAGGGAGAAGCAAACGTCTTGACCCGGCTCGAAACATAGACATTGACCACCGCTGGTGCGGCACGACGCACAACAGGAGCAAAAGAGTACTGCACGGCTTCGCGCGATTGCGGCACAGCTCGTGACGGCTGCTCGGTGCGACCAGATTCGGTCATAACAAGAACGATTGTGCCGCCGGCAAGCAAGGCAGCCACAATCCAAAGTATTGCAGTACGAAGCAGATGAGCGCGTGGGACAGATTTTTTTCTGCCAGATTGGTCCTGGGACAACTGCGATATCGGGCACCCCGAGGCCACCCCTGCATTCGCATCAACAGCAAACTGTCGTTTCATGAAAATCGCTCACAATTAGTTTCTTCACTTGCCCAAACGTATCGCACGATAACGGACATGACGATATGTAAGAGAGATATGTGGCAATCAACAGTGATCGGCACAAAAAAAGCCCCAGAACGTAATGTCCTGGGGCGACAAATTTTTATTCCATAACGTGACAGTCTTGGCGGTCCGGTTTTGACCCCGCACCATCTGTCATCGTTCGACCCAGCCTTATAAGCCAGGTGGCATCGCATCAGCGTTTTCTTCACCTTGCTCTGCGAGCTTGGCTTCATGACGCGCGCGATCTTCAGAACCCTTTGCACTCTCGTCGCGATCAACTAGCTCAATCACGGCCCGCGGCGCGCTGTCGCCATAACGAAATCCAGCTTTAAGAACGCGTGTGTAACCGCCGTTGCGGTCTTTGTAACGTTCCGCCAGAACATCAAAAAGCTTCTTGACCATATCATCGTCACGCAAGCGTGAGGCGGCCAAGCGGCGTGAATTCAAATCTCCACGCTTTGCCATAGTGATGTACTTTTCGACGACGCGGCGAAGATCTTTCGCCTTTGGCAATGTGGTTACAATCTGCTCGTGGCGGATCAATGCAGCGGCCATGTTTGAAAACATCGCTTGGCGATGTCCGCTATCGCGATTAAAGCGGCGACCCGCTCTTTTATGTCTCATCGTCTTACCCTTTAGGTTATTTACTGGGGAGGTTCTTTGGCCTCACCTTCAGCCGGTTAATAATGTCTCTTCGTTTGTTTTTGCAAACACCTTTACGGGACTGCTTATTCTTTTCAGCCCTGTTGGCGTTTGAGTTTTAGTACTGGTCTTCGAAGCGCTTTGCCAGCTCTTCGATGTTTTCAGGTGGCCAGTTTGGTACTTCCATTCCGAGATGAAGCCCCATAGCCGCCAGAACTTCTTTAATTTCGTTGAGCGATTTGCGTCCAAAGTTCGGCGTACGCAACATTTCAGATTCTGATTTCTGGATCAGATCGCCAATGTAGACAATGTTGTCGTTCTTCAAGCAGTTTGCGGAGCGGACCGACAACTCCAGCTCGTCGACTTTCTTCAGCAGCGCAGCATTGAAAGACAGCTCTGGATGTTGAACTTCTTCGACTGGCTTTTGCGGCTCTTCGAAGTTGACGAAGACCGAGAATTGATCCTGAAGAATACGGGCTGCCAATGCGACAGCGTCTTCAGCTGTAATCGAGCCATCCGTTTCGATTGTCATTGTCAGCTTGTCGTAGTCGAGAATTTGACCTTCACGGGTGTTCTCAACTTTATAAGAAACTTTTTTGACCGGGCTATAAAGACAATCAACTGGCACCAATCCGATTGGCGCATCAGCGGGACGGTTGTGTTCGGCTGCGACATAGCCTTTGCCCGTGCCTGCGACGAATTCCATACGCACAGAAGCACCCTGGTCGAGGTGGCAAATGACGTGGTTAGGATTCAAAATTTCGACTTCAGAACCAGTTTCGATATCCCCGGCAAGAACCGCTCCTGGGCCCTCTTTCGTCAACACCATACGCTTTGGGCCTTCCGAATGGCACCTAAGCGCGATTTCCTTGATGTTGAGTACGATGTTTGTCACATCTTCTCGCACACCCGGAATGGATGAAAACTCGTGCAGCACGCCATCAATTTGCACACTTTGAATGGCAGCACCTTGTAGTGACGACAGCAGCACACGACGCAATGCATTGCCAAGCGTCATGCCAAATCCGCGTTCCAGCGGCTCGGCGACGATTGTTGCAACACGCGTTGCATCACGACCGGCTTTGATATCAAGCTTGTTCGGCTTGATAAGATCTTGCCAGTTTTTCTGCAAAAAATTAACGGGGCCAGCATCAGGTTGTGCTGGAGCAGGTGCAGGTGCTTGCGAAACAGCAGGTGCGGTATTTTCTAGATCATCCCAGGACATGGTATCTCAACTTCCCAGTGCTCGGCCGGTGGGTGTTTACCGGCGCTATGTTGGACAGGATGGACGGCAGCCCGACGAATGGTGCGCGCTGCCAAAATCAATCAAACGCGGCGGCGTTTACGCGCACGGCAACCGTTGTGCGGAATTGGCGTAACGTCTTTGATTGCTGTAACTTGAAGACCAACAGCCTGCAGCGCTCGTAATGCAGACTCACGACCAGAACCCGGTCCCGTCACCTGCACTTCTACGATTTTCAAGCCGTGATCTTGTGCCTTCTTTGCAGCATCTTCCGCCGCCATCTGTGCTGCAAATGGTGTTGATTTACGTGAACCCTTAAAGCCCATCATACCGGCTGACGACCACGAGATTGCATTACCCTGCGCATCTGTAATTGTGATCATCGTGTTGTTGAATGTCGCGTTAACATGCACCACGCCCGAAGAAATATTTTTCTTCTCACGGCGGCGCACTTTCCCGCGCACTTGGTCTTTAGCCATCCTCTAAAACTCCAATAGCGCCCAAAATTTTTCAGTGCGCTTCACGTTAAATTTGTATCGGTCTAAACATCTGATCGCATCGCCAAAAACCAGCCAAGGCAGATGCTGTAAATTCAAATTGGCTTAGGCTTTTTTCTTGCCAGCAATTGCTTTGGCTGGGCCTTTGCGTGTGCGTGCGTTCGTATGCGTGCGCTGACCACGAACGGGCAGTCCACGACGATGGCGAAGGCCACGGTAACAACCCAGATCCAT
Organism: Hyphomicrobiaceae bacterium; assembly: GCA_050633705.1. Classification (GTDB taxonomy): domain Bacteria; phylum Pseudomonadota; class Alphaproteobacteria; order Rhizobiales; family Hyphomicrobiaceae; genus JAJFHI01. The sequence continues at coordinate 259,960 of JBOEGZ010000006.1, forward strand.
CAAGCGCTTGATATTCATGGCTGTGTCACGGCGAAGGTCGCCTTCCACAACGTAGTCGCGGTCGATGGCTTCGCGGACCTGCAGTATTTCTGCATCGGTCAGCTCATTGACGCGGCGCTCCGCCGGGATTTTCACTTTCTCACAGATCTTTTGGGCAAATGCCGGGCCGATACCATGAATATACTGGAGCGCAATGACGACGCGCTTCCCCGTCGGAATGTTCACACCTGCTATACGAGCCACGTTTGTCTCCTAAGGCCTCGAAATTTTACACCGCTTCGTCATCGAAACGCTGGATTGTCTTGTTTGGTAACGACGTCAGAATCCATACGCTCTGACATCGGTCATATTTTCACTGTCATATCATGCACTTAGAGATAAAAAGCCTCGTTTTGGCCTTGTCTCATCACGCACTTCGTCTCACTTCAACGCCATCAGCGCCGCACCTGAGGGGGGTTCCCGCCAGGCCGGCGTCCAGAATTTCTGCGTCTGAAAAATCGCGTTGTTGTAACCGAGCCACCCGGCCCCGTCAATGTTTACGCTTGACACCCGTCAAACTGTCTCAAGTTCCTTCAAAACACCATTCATTTGCGCCGTAACATCATCGATCGCCGCCATTCCATCGACAGATTTTAGCTTGTCTTTGGCATAGTAATAGCCAATGAGAGGCGCAGTTTCGCGATAGTACGCCATCAGACGATTTCGCACCGTTTCAGCGTTGTCATCGCCCCGGCGGGTAAAATCAGAGCTGCCACATTTGTCACAAACGCCATCCACCTTCGGCTTCTTGTTGGTATCGTGATAACCTGTGCCACAATTCGCACACGTGTAGCGGCCAGAGACACGATCAACCAATACGCCATCGTCCACCTTGATCTCAATAACAGTATCCAGGCGCCGCCCCTTCGTCGTCAGCAGTTTATCCAGTGCCGCGGCTTGGGCTAACGTGCGCGGGAAACCGTCGAGAATGAAACCTGTCGCACAATCTGGTTGCTCGATGCGATCTGCAATAATGCCGATCACAATTTCATCAGAAACCAAACCACCGGCTTCCATGACCGCTTTGGCTTCGAGGCCAACCTCGCTGCCAGCTTTCACAGCCGCGCGCAACATGTCACCGGTCGACAGTTGCACAAGACCATGACTTGCCGTCAATGCTTGAGCCTGTGTGCCTTTGCCTGCGCCTGGGGGTCCTAGAAGAATGAGGTTCATCAGCGCCGCCCCTTCGTGATCTTTGGTACAGGTGCGCGATTGCCACCGCGCAACTTGGCCTTCTTGATCAAACCTTCATACTGGTGAGCTAACAGATGACTCTGGACCTGGGCCACAGTATCCATTGTTACGCTGACTGCAATCAACAGGGACGTTCCACCGAAATAGAACGGAACCGCTGCATAAGCGATCAATGCTTCGGGCAACACACACACGGCGGCGAGATAAATCGCACCCAAGACCGTGATACGGGTCAGAACATAATCGATATATTCTGCTGTCTTATCGCCTGGACGAATACCTGGGATAAAGCCGCCATACTTGCGCAGATTATCAGCAGTGTCCTTCGGATTAAAAACAACGGCCGTGTAAAAGAAGGCAAAGAACATGATCAAACTGATAAAAACAATCAGATAAAGCGGCTGACCACGGCCCAACAGCGCAACGATATTCGTCAGCCACTCCGGTCCTGTGCCATCCGAGCCGACTGAGAACTGAGCAACCGTGATGGGCAACAACAATAGTGATGAGGCAAAGATTGGTGGAATAACACCCGCAGTATTGAGCTTTAGCGGCAAATGTGAGCTGTTCTCATTTTGCGGACCAGCTGCAGTTTGACGCTTTGGATACTGGATCAACAAACGACGCTGTGAGCGTTCGATGAAAACGATGGCGCCAACCACGAACAACATCAGTGCGATCAACGCAAACAGCAGGAACATCGACATCGAACCGTTTCGTGTCAGTTCAAACAAGTTGATGATCGCGGATGGCAGGCCTGCCACGATGCCGGCAAAGATGATCAGAGAAATTCCGTTGCCAATGCCACGTTGCGTGATTTGTTCACCCAACCACATCAGGAACATCGTGCCCCCAACCAGCGTAATCACTGTTGTCAGGCGGAAGAACATACCAGGATCGGTCACAACGGCACCGGCACGCGCCGCCGTCGAACCTTCCAAACCAATCGCGATGCCATAGGCTTGAGCCGCAGCCAATACGAGTGTCAGATACCGCGTATATTGGTTGATCTGCTTGCGCCCCTGCTCACCTTCTTTTTTGAGAGCTTCGAGACGTTTGTCGACCGACGTCATCAACTGCATGATGATCGAGGCCGAGATGTAAGGCATGATGTTCAGCGCGAAAATTGCCATGCGTTCAACCGCACCGCCAGCAAACGTATTGAACATCCCCAGAATACCGTTCTGGGCCTGGTTGAAGGTTTCGGCAAAAGCCACCGGGTTGATACCGGGAATTGGGATGAATGTACCAAAGCGATAAACAAGCAAAGCGCCCAGTGTGAACCACAGGCGCTTTTTCAGATCTTCTGCTTTCGCAAATGAGCTGAAGTTCAAATTCGCGGCGAGCTGCTCAGCAGCAGAAACCATGGCTTAATTCTCCCGACCTGTTCAGCGCCTCAGACATATACGCCCCTTCGAATCTACTGACCCCAAAGGGGCCAAAAATATCGAAATGTCTGTATACACTCATCTGTCACCCCAAATGGTCAAAATGGGATCCTGTAGTGCTATGGACAACCGAGGCCTGATACTTTTTCTCTAGTGTTGCGCAATTGCTTGAGAAAACCAGGCCCGAAATCCAAATTTTACCCCGTCCTAACGAGAAACAGGGATAATCCGAGCAAAACTTATTTTGCTTTTGCCTTTTTCTTAGCAGCCGATTTGGCGCGCTTTTCTTCGTCAGCCGCGAGAACTTTTTTCTCAATCAACGTTATCGAGCCACCGGCTTTTTCGACAGCAGCTTTTGCGGCAGGCGTGGCGTGATCGACGACAATGTCAACTTTAGCACTCAGCGCACCATGACCCAACAAACGCAGACCATCTTTCGCCCGACGCAGAACGCCAGCTTCAACCAACGCTGCAACATCGAGTTTTTTGCCAACTTCAACACGCCCGTCATCAATTGCGGTCTGCAACCGACCAAGGTTTAGTTCGTTGAAATTTTTCGGACGATACTTGTTAAATCCGCGTTTTGGCAGGCGGCGATAGATCGGCATCTGGCCGCCTTCAAAGCCCTTAATCGCAACACCTGAACGCGATTTTTGACCTTTGACACCACGCCCGCCCGTTTTACCAACACCAGAACCGATGCCACGACCAATGCGCACGCGCTTCTTGTTGGCGCCTTCATTATCTTTGAGTTCGTTGAGCCGCATGGGACCGGCACTCCTAAGCGTAAAAGTTATTCAGTTTGGTTTCAGACAATGCTTATGCTTTGGGCCTTAAGCTTTGTCTTCAACAATGCGAACGAGGTGGGGAATAGAATTCACCATGCCACGTACGCAAGGCGTGTCTTCCAATGTCCGACGACGATGCAATTTGTTCAGCCCAAGGCCGATAAGCGTCTGACGCTGTTTTTGCGGACGCCGGATTGGACTGCCAATTTGCTCAACCGTAATGGTTTTTTTCGTAGCCATATCTATTCACCTTCGTTAACGGGCGAACGCCGCGCCAACATCTACATTTATTATGTTCTTTACGCGTCTGCCGAAATGTCAGACAGCGATGAAGCATCCCGACGACGGCCAACGATATCGCTGACTTTCATACCACGGCGAGATGCAATTGTACGTGGGTTCTCTTGGTGCTGAAGCGCATCGAATGTCGCCCGGATCACGTTGTATGGGTTGGTCGAACCCAACGATTTGGCAACGACGTCCTGCACACCCAACATTTCAAACACAGCACGCATCGCACCACCGGCGATGATACCCGTTCCTGGAGGCGCTGCGCGAACAACGACCTTACCAGCTCCGTGGCGACCGCGACTGTCGTGATGCAGCGTGCGCGCATCGCGTAGTGGAACGCGAACAAGCGTACGCTTGGCAGCTTCCGTTGCTTTGCGAATAGCCTCTGGAACTTCGCGCGCCTTGCCGTGACCAAAGCCAACACGGCCTTTTTGATCACCAACAATGACGAGTGCCGCAAAACCAAAGCGCTTACCACCCTTAACAACCTTTGCCACACGGTTGATGTGTACAAGCTTGTCCTGGAACTCGTTATCGCGGTCGTCGCGATCGCGGTCGCGACCGCCTCTACCTGGGGAACGTGCCAAGGTGCAGTCCTTTCCTTAAAAATTCAATCCGCCTTCGCGGGCGGCATCGGCAAGCGCTTTCACGCGGCCATGGAACAAATAACCACCTCGGTCAAAGACAACGTCCTTGACCCCGGCTGCAACTGCGCGTTCTGCCACCTGTTTGCCAACTGCTACCGCAGCAGCAACATCAGCGCCGGTTTTAAGCGCGCTCTTTAAATCTTTCTCAAGCGTCGAAGCTGAAACCAACGTTTTGCCAGAAACATCATCAATCACCTGCGCATAGATATGCTGCGAGGAGCGAAAAACCGACAAACGTGGACGGCCCGAAGACCGTGCCTTCAATGTGCGACGCACACGCTCTTTGCGACGAGCGCTCGTAGTTTGACCCTTGGCCATCGTGCCAATCCTTACTTCTTCTTGCCTTCCTTGCGGAAGATGTATTCGCCCTGATAGCGGATGCCTTTGCCCTGATATGGCTCTGGCGGACGGTAAGCGCGAATTTCGGCCGCCACCTGTCCCACAACCTGCTTGTCAATGCCGGAAATCGTGATGATTTCCTGTTTGGCACCGGAAACCTCGACCTTCACACCATCCGGAATTGGATGAGAAACGTCGTGGCTGTAACCGACCGTCAATTGCAGTTTCTTGCCCTTCATCGCCGCGCGATAACCAACACCCTGGATTTCCAGAATATGGCTGAAACCGTTTGTGACACCTTCAATAAGGTTGGCCACTTGCGTGCGGGACATTCCCCACATTGCACGAGCCGCCTTTGTATCATCAGCAGGTGAAACAGCGACACCACCATCGCCCAGTTCCGCCTTAACGTTTTCCGGCAGCGTGAACGACAGTTCACCCTTCGGGCCTTTCACTTTCACCGTCTGCCCCGAAATTGTCGGCGTAACGCCGGAGGGGATCTCGACAGGTTTTTTGCCAATGCGTGACATTGCTTAACCTTCAGTGTTCCTAATGCGTGGGTTTGACTAACGAATTAGCCTCTCAATCAGCTGCAACGATCTTTAGAAGATATTACAGAGGATCTCACCACCAACATTCTCTTCGCGTGCTTTCGCATCCGACATCACACCCTTTGGTGTCGACAGGATCGCGACACCCAAACCATTTGCAACTGTTGGGATCGCCTTTACGGCGGAGTAAACCCGACGGCCTGGTTTGGATACACGCTTAATTTCTTTAATGGCCGGCTGACCATTGAAGTACTTAAGTTCGATTTCGAATTCAGGGAATTTACCCTTCTCTTCGACGCGGGCGTAACCACGGATAAAACCTTCATCCGTCAAAACGTCCAGAACGCGACCTCTGAGCGTCGACGCAGGTGTCGAACACATTGGTCGGCGACGCATCTGTGCGTTGCGAATTCGTGTCAGCATATCGCCAATTGGATCATTCATCTCGTGTGTCTCCTACCAGCTCGACTTGACCATACCGGGAATACGACCTTGGCTTGCCAAGTCCCGGAGCTGGTTGCGGCACATTTTGAGCTTGCGATAAAAGCCACGCGGACGACCAGTGAGTTCACACCGGTTGCGAATACGTGTCTTCGACGAATTGCGTGGAAGTTCAGCCAACTTCAGTCGCGCCTTAAAGCGCTCATCTGCTGGTAGTGATGCATCCTTTGCGATCTTCTTAAGCTCCGCACGCTTGCTGGCATAGTGATCTGCCAACTTGCGTTTCTTTTTGTTGCTTTCGATCGCGCCTTGTCTAGCCATTAAATCCTCCAAAGGCCTTTCGGTATCTTAAGACCGAGGTCCCTTAGTTGTTGCCGAATGGAAAGTTGTAGCCACGCAGAAGTTCGCGCGCCTCATCATCCGTCGGTGCTGTTGTGCAAACAATAACGTCCATGCCCCAAATCTGATCGACCTTGTCGTAATCAATTTCAGGGAAAACGATGTGCTCTTTCAAACCGCAAGCATAATTGCCGCGGCCATCAAAACTCTTTGGGTTCAAACCGCGAAAATCTTTCACGCGCGGCAGCGCGATCGTGACAAAACGGTCCAAAAATTCGTGCATGCGATCGCCGCGCAACGTCACTTTGGCACCCAACGCCATACCTTCACGAACCTTGTAGGTCGCGATGGATTTGCGTGCATGCGTGACGACCGGTTTTTGACCCGCAATCAAAGTCAAATCGCGCACGGCGCTTTCAACTTTTTTGCGATCGTTTACGGCTTCACCAATACCCATGTTCAGGACGACTTTATCGACCTGCGGGATCTGCATGACATTAGCGTATGCGAATTTGCTTTTGAGCGCATCGCGTACAACGGCCTCGTAATGGGCCTTCATGCGAGGCGTGTAACCGCCATTTGAATTTGTATCAGACATATCGCTTACTTCTTATCGCCAATCAGTTCACCGGACCGCTTGGCAAAACGTACCTTGCGGCCATCCTCGGCAATTTTAAAACCAACGCGTGTTGGTTTTCCGTCTTTTGGGTCCTCGATCGCCAGGTTGGACAGATTGATCGGCCCTTCCTTCGAAATAATTCCACCTTCGTCCTGTGCCGTCTGGCGCTGGTGACGGCGCACAATGTTCACACCACGAACCAAAGCTGTTCCACTTTCTGGAACCACTTTCAAAACTTCGCCGTGCTTGCCCTTGTCGCGGCCAGCCAGGATGATGACGTGATCACCCTTTTTAATTTTTGCACTCGCCATCTTCAGATCACCTCCGGCGCAAGCGACACAATTTTCATGTGTTTCTTCGCGCGCAACTCACGTGTCACTGGGCCAAAAATACGGGTTCCAACAGGCTCGCCCTGAGCGTTGATCAAAACTGCAGCATTCCGGTCGAAACGGATCAGCGAACCGTCTGGACGGCGAACACCTTTGGCAGTGCGCACCACGACAGCTTTCATCACCTGGCCCTTTTTCACACGGCCTTTCGGAATCGCCTCCTTGACCGACACAACGATTGTATCGCCAATGTGGGCGTATCTGCGTTTTGACCCGCCGAGGACCTTGATGCACTGAACGCGCCGGGCTCCCGAATTGTCAGCGACGTCGAGATTACTCTCCATCTGGATCATCGCGCTTGTCCTTCTCTTGGCTGCCCTATCGCAGCGGTTCTCTTCATTGCTTTCTCATAAGAAAGCGTTTTGATCTTTGTTGTTGCCTTCACAGGTCGCGATGCGAATTTCCCGCGCCTCATTGTGAAGGCCTCCTGCAAGGGGTGACCCCTAAAAACTTAGACCGCCGGTGTGTGTACGGCCCAACGTTTGTTTTTTGAGATCGGTGCGGTTTCAATGATTTGCACCCGATCACCCTCTTTGCAGGTATTCTGCTCATCATGGGCTTGATATTTCTTAGTGCGCCGCACTGTTTTCTTAAACAGCGGGTGGGTGTAGCGACGTTCGACTTCGACGACAACTGTTTTGTCGTTTTTGTCGGATACGACGACCCCATGAAGAATGCGCTTTGGCATAGTTTCAAACTCTCTCTTGTCTCAAGCTCTGTCGCTCAATGCGCATTATTCTGCGCCACCAACTCGTTTCTCACGGGCGACCGTTTGCACACGCGCGATATCACGGCGTACTTCGCGGATCCGCGAGGTGTTTTCCAACTGCCCAGAAGCAACCTGAAAGCGCAGATTGAATTGCTCTTTCTTTAGCTTAATGAGCTGGTCGTCGAGCTGGTCGAGCGACATATCTCTGAATTCAGCGGCGTTCATCGTCCGTCCTCATTCTTGTCTCTTCTACCCGGTTCGATCATCCCGTTGTTGCCAACCGGCCTTTCGAACCAGAGCGGATCAACTACCGATCCGCGTGACTATCTTCGTTTTAATCGGCAGCTTTGCAGCGCCGAGCTTCAAGGCTTCACGAGCAATCTCGTCAGGCACGCCGTCAAGTTCGAACATGACGCGACCTGGCTTTACCCGAGCGGCCCAATATTCTGGAGAGCCCTTACCCGAGCCCATCCGAACTTCTTGCGGCTTTTGCGTAACCGGCAGATCTGGAAAGATCCGGATCCACACACGACCGGCACGTTTCATGTGACGCGTAATCGCACGACGTGCAGCCTCAATTTGGCGCGCTGTAATACGCTCTGGTGCCATGGCTTTTAGACCATGAGAACCAAAGTTCAGCGTTGTACCGCCTTTGGCATTGCCGTGGATCCGGCCTTTGAACATCTTGCGATGCTTAAATTTCTTCGGTTGTAACATCTTCTAAAAGTCCTACCGGCGAAGGGTTGGTTTTGCACTCATCGCGTCTTAGCGATTTGGTCGATCACCACGTTCACGACGTTGGCGACCACCACCACCGCCACCTTCTTGCATTGCTAGAGCACGCTTTTCAGCCGCCATTGGATCGTGTTCAATGATCTCACCCTTGAAGATCCAAACCTTGATACCAATGATGCCGTAAGCAGTTTTCGCTTCGCCATAACCGAAGTCGATATCAGCGCGCAGTGTGTGCAAAGGCACGCGGCCTTCACGATACCATTCTGTACGAGCGATCTCAGCGCCACCCAAACGTCCAGCGACGTTGATACGAATACCAAGCGCGCCCAGTCGAAGTGCTGATTGAACCGAACGCTTCATCGCACGGCGAAACGCAACACGACGCTCCAATTGCTGGGCGATTGATTCAGCCACCAAAGTTGCGTCGATCTCAGGTTTGCGCACCTCGACGATGTTCAAGTGAACTTCGCTTTCGGTCAAACGAGAAACCTGACCACGAAGCTTGTCGATGTCAGAACCTTTTTTGCCGATCAAAACACCTGGACGTGCGGTGTGCACGGTCACGCGACATTTCTTGTGGGGGCGCTCAATGACGACCTTGGAGATACCAGCTTGACGCTGCATCTTCATAATGTGATCGCGAATACGCATGTCTTCATGCAACAGGTCACCGTATTCATGGCCACCCGCGAACCAACGGCTATCCCATGTGCGGTTAATTCCGAGGCGCAAGCCGACTGGATTGACTTTCTGACCCAAAACTAGGCCTCCTTCGCGTCTGGTTGATCTTCGACCTGGCGGACGACGACCGTGATTTGTGCAAACGGCTTGATGATCGAGCCAGCGCGACCGCGGCCACGAGCTTGAAACCGTTTCAGTGTCAGGTTCTTACCGACGTATGCTTCCGACACGATCAATTCATTGACATCGAGCCCGTGATTGTTCTCAGCGTTTGCAACAGCACTCATGACTGTTTTGCGAACGTCTTGTGCAATGCGTTTGCGCGAGAACTCGAGGTCGGCCAAAGCCTGCTCAACTTTCTTGCCGCGGATGAGACCGGCGACAAGGTTCAGTTTCTGAGGCGAGATACGCAGATTGCGCGTCACAGCCTTTGCCTCGGTATCTGGGAGGCTCCGTTCTCTCTTAGGCTTGCCCATTATCGTTTAGCCTTCTTGTCGCCGCCATGGCCGCTATAAGTCCGTGTTGGTGAGAATTCACCGAACTTATGTCCGATCATGTCTTCCGTAACGTTGACAGGAACGTGCTTCTTGCCGTTGTAGACGCCAAACGTCAGACCGACGAACTGAGGCAGGATCGTAGAGCGGCGGCTCCAGATCTTGATAACCTCATTGCGGCCAGACTCGCGTACCTTCTCAGCTTTCTTGAGAATGTAGCCGTCGACAAACGGGCCTTTCCAAACTGACCTAGACACTAGGCTCTCTCCTTTAGACGTTGCTTTACCAACACCGTTGACAGCAAGTCGATTAACACGTTGCACCCATGAACCGGAAAACCGCAAAGCACCTTTCCGTAGGTGTTTGTTTGGTCGTTCATCTTATCGGAAAACCGTTCTACACTTTTCCGGATGAACGAGCCCAACGCTACTTTTTCTTCTTCTTCAAGTGACGCGAGCGAACAATAAATTTGTCCGTCGATTTGTTTTTGCGGGTTTTAAAGCCTTTGGTCGAAATACCCCATGGTGTCGCCCAGTGCTTACCACCCTTCGTGCGACCACCGTTGGGGTGATCGACCGCGTTCATTGCAATGCCGCGTACGGTTGGGCGGGTGCCCTTCCAACGCGAGCGACCGGCTTTACCAGTGACCGTGTTTGAATGATCTGGGTTCGAAACCGCGCCAACCGTTGCCATGCAATCGGCTGGAACCCTGCGTGTTTCACCAGACATCAGTTTCACGATCGCCCAACCGCCATCACGACCAACAAGTTGAACAAATGCACCTGCAGACCGCGCAATCTGTGCGCCCTTGCGTGGTTTCATCTCAACGTTGTGGATGATCGTACCAATTGGCATTGCCGAAAGCGGCATCGCATTGCCGGGTTTAACGTCGACTTTTTCGCCAGCAATCACCTGATCACCTGGACCCAAACGCTGCGGCGCCAGGATATACGACAACTCACCATCTTCGTATTTGATGAGTGCGATAAAAGCGGTGCGGTTTGGATCGTACTCAATGCGTTCGACCGTTGCCGGCACATCAAATTTACGACGCTTGAAATCAATCAAACGGAATGTCCGCTTGTGACCGCCACCGATGTGACGTGTTGTGATGCGTCCGTGGTGGTTGCGACCACCAGTTTTGCTCAAACCTTCTGTCAACATCTTAACCGGAGCACCCTTCCAAAGGTTGCTACGATCAACAATGACGAGGTGTCGGAGGCCTGGCGACGTTGGTCGGTATGTCTTTAAAGCCATTTCTTCAGCCCCTTACAGTCCGGTCGTCACGTCGATGGATTCCCCATCGGCGAGTGTGACGATCGCTTTTTTGCTATCGCTCAGCTTAGCCATACGGCCGCGGAACGCTTTTCTTTTGCCTTTATGGACAATCGTATTGACTGCCTTCACCTTGACCTTGAACAAGTTTTCGACGGCCTGTTTGATCTCAGGTTTTGAGGCGGATTTTGCGACTTGGAAAACCACTTGATTTGCTTCAGCCAACAACGTTGACTTTTCAGTGATCATCGGGCGCAGAATGACGTCATATGATTTTAACAGGCTCATGATGTTGCCTCCTCAGCGCGTGGCGCTGGCATCTTGGCATCCTTAAATCGGGCAGCCAGCGCATCAACGGCGGCTTTCGTCAGCACCAATTTATGACGGCGCAGGATGTCGTAAACGTTGATGCCTTGGATCGGCAGAACATCGATGTCTGGGATGTTACGCGCGGCCAATGCAAATTGATTTTCAAGCTCAGCGCCATCAATGATCAATGCATTTTTCAGCTCAAGTTTTTCGAACTGCGCGCGAAGCTGGGCTGTTTTGCCGTTCTCAGAGCTTGCTTTGTCGAGAACAACCAACTCACCAGCTTTGACTTTTGCCGAAAGCGCGTGGCGCAAGGCAAGAGCACGAACTTTCTTTGGCAGGGCAACCGCATGGCTACGAGGTTTTGGACCAAACGCTTTGCCACCGCCGCGGAACTGTGGTGCCGCTTTGTTGGCGTGACGCGCGCCACCCGTACCCTTTTGTTTGTACATCTTCTTGCCCGTGACCTTCACTTCGGAACGGTCTTGAGCGTGATGCGTACCAGCCATCTTTTTCAGCTGCTGATAGCGCACCATACGATGCAAGAGATCAACGCGTGGTTCGAGGCCGAATACGGCTTCGGCAAGATCAACTGATCCAGCTGTTTTCGCGTCGAGCGTTGTGACGTCTGCTTTCATCACGCTTGCTCCTTCGCTTGTGCTTCAGCCGTTTGGCCCGAATTTGCTGCACGAATTGCTGCAGGCGTCGGAGCATCTTTCGGCAGAGGCTTCTTGACCGCATCGCGGATCATCACCCAACCACCTTTGGAACCAGGAACGGCGCCGCGGATCATCAAAAGGCCGCGCTCAACGTCTGTCTTGACGATAACGAGGTTTTGCGTTGTCACGCGCTCATTGCCCATCTGCCCAGGCATCTTCTTACCTTTGAAGACTTTGCCCGGGTCCTGACATTGACCCGTTGAACCAAGTGCACGGTGAGAAATCGAGTTACCGTGCGTTGCCCGGCCACCACCGAAGTTCCAACGCTTCATTGCGCCTTGAAACCCTTTACCGATGCTGGTGCCGGTTACATCGACAAACTGACCTTCGATGAAGTGATCAGCAGTAATTTCTGCGCCAACTTCAATGAGGTTGTCCGGTGACACGCGGAACTCAGCAACTTCACGCTTTGGTGCAACTTTGGCGACCGCGAAATTCTGGCGTTCAGCTTTCGTCAAACGCGCAGCTTTACGCGTGCCCGCACCAAGTTGAACAGCCGTGTAGCCATTCTTCTCGTCCGTGCGGTGACCCAACACCTGGCAATTATCCAAACGTAGCACCGTTACCGGAATATGTTCTCCGGCTTCGTCAAAGATCCGGGACATCCCGATCTTTTGTGCAATCACTCCGGAACGCATGTGCATTCCTTCCCTAAATTCCTGCTGTTCCAAAAAGAGGTAAGAACGCCTCTATTGTCAGCATCAAATCCAATTTCCGTAAGCTCGAAGTTTATCTAAGGCACTAAGGCCTCAAACTATCTCGCCGCTCTACAGCTTAATCTCGACGTCCACACCGGCCGCAAGATCAAGTTTCATCAAGGCATCGACCGTCTGTGGTGTCGGGTCGACGATATCCAAGAGCCGTTTGTGCGTCCGCATTTCGAACTGCTCACGGCTCTTCTTATTTACGTGTGGTGAGCGGTTGACTGTGAAACGCTCAATCCGTGTCGGCAAGGGAATTGGCCCGCGCACATCAGCGCCGGTCCGTTTTGCCGTGTTCACGATCTCAAGGGTCGATGCATCGAGGATACGATGATCAAAGGCCTTGAGCCGTATGCGAATATTTTGGCCGTTCATGCTCTCGAACTCTTTATGAAATGGGAAGCGCCCAGGTTGGTCGAACCGCGACCCGGGCGCCTACCAATTCTATTCCTCGTTATTCGGTGATGGACGAAACAACGCCGGCACCAACCGTACGACCGCCTTCGCGAATAGCGAAGCGGAGTTTTTCTTCCATCGCGATTGGCGTGATCAATTCCACGTCCATTGCAATGTTGTCACCCGGCATAACCATTTCCGTACCTTCAGGCAGCGAAACCACACCGGTCACGTCTGTCGTGCGGAAATAAAACTGCGGACGATAGTTTGTGAAGAATGGCGTGTGACGACCACCCTCTTCTTTGGTGAGGATGTAAGCCTCAGCCTTAAACTTCTTGTGCGGTGTGATCGAACCTGGCTTTGCCAGAACCTGACCACGCTCAACGCCTTCGCGGTCAACACCACGAAGCAGGCAACCAACGTTGTCGCCAGCTTCACCACTGTCGAGGAGCTTGCGGAACATTTCGACGCCCGTAACTGTGGACTTCGTCGTGTCGCGAACACCAACGATTTCAACTTCTTCACCAACGTTAACAATACCGCGCTCGATGCGGCCTGTTACCACTGTACCGCGACCCGAAATCGAGAACACGTCTTCGATCGGCATCAGGAATGGCTGATCTTTTGGACGTTCTGGTTGTGGGATGTACTCATCAACCGTCTTCATCAGCTCGAGAATAGCGTTCTTGCCGATTTCGTCGTCACGACCTTCAAGCGCTGCCAAAGCAGAACCTTTGGTGATTGGAATATCGTCGCCTGGGAACTGGTAAGATGACAGAAGCTCGCGAACTTCCATTTCAACGAGCTCAAGAAGCTCTTCATCGTCAACCATGTCGACTTTGTTCAAGAATACAACCAGGGCTGGAACGCCAACCTGACGTGCAAGCAGGATGTGCTCGCGCGTCTGAGGCATTGGACCGTCAGCGGCTGAACAAACCAGGATCGCGCCATCCATCTGGGCGGCACCTGTGATCATGTTTTTCACGTAGTCAGCGTGGCCTGGGCAGTCGACGTGTGCGTAGTGGCGCGCTTCCGTTTCGTACTCGATGTGAGCAGTCGAAATCGTGATGCCACGTTCACGCTCTTCAGGCGCCTTATCGATGTTTGCAAAGTCAACAGCTTCCGAGTTGTTGGCCTCTGACAGAACTTTCGAAATCGCAGCCGTCAGCGATGTCTTGCCATGGTCAACGTGACCGATTGTTCCGATGTTGCAATGCGGCTTATTCCGCTCAAACTTTTCCTTGGCCATAGTCTCGGCTCTCCGTCTTCAGTTGTTGCTTTCACTCGATATCGTATCGATGCGAACTCAAGTCTAAACTTTAGTTACTTCCTGCAAACCACACACAAGGTGTGCGCCTTGCGTCTTCTTAGGCGTATTTTGCTTTCACCTCATCGGCGACAGCACGTGGAACTTCTGAGTAATGCGCAAACTGCATTGAGTACTGGGCGCGGCCCGTACTCATCGAGCGCAATGTGTTGATGTAACCGAACATGTTCGCCAGTGGAACAAATGCTCGAATTACGTTCGCGTTACCGCGCATTTCCTGCGTGCGAATTTGCCCGCGACGACTGTTGACATCACCAATGATGCCGCCAACAAATTCTTCCGGTGTCACAATCTCAACATCCATGACAGGCTCAAGCAATTTGATGCCGGCTTTGTCACAGGCTTCCTTCATTGCCGAGCGAGAGGCGATCTCAAAGGCAATAGCTGACGAGTCGACCTCGTGGAAGCCACCATCATAGAGCGTCACCTTCATGTCGACGATTGGAAAGCCGATCATTACACCGCTATCCCAAATGGACTGAATGCCCTTTTCAACACCTGGGATGTATTCCTTCGGAACAGCTCCACCAACGATCTCAGAAACAAACTCGTTGCCAGCACCCGTTTCATTCGGCTCCAAACGGAATTTAACGCGTGCGAACTGTCCTGTACCACCAGACTGCTTCTTGTGGGTATAATCAATCTCAGTTGGCTTGCCCAACGTTTCACGATAGGCCACCTGTGGCGCGCCAACTTCGGCGTCAACATCGTGCGTGCGACGAAGGATATCAACTTTAATGTCGAGATGGAGCTCGCCCATACCCTTAAGGATCGTTTCACCTGATTCCTGATCAACAGAAACCTGGAATGAGGGATCTTCGACCGACATCTCGTGCAGCGCGACAGACATCTTTTCCTGATCAGCCTTTGTTTTGGGCTCGATCTTCACTTCGATCACAGGATCAGGGAATTCCATCTTTTCAAGAATAACCTGCTTGTTCGGATCACTCAGCGTTTCGCCGGTGCGCGTATCTTTCAAACCAGAGATAGCGACAATGTCACCAGCAAAAGCTTCTTTGATCTCTTCGCGGTCATCGGCATGCATCAGATACATGCGCCCAACACGCTCTTTCTTACCCCGCGAGGTGTTCATCAGGTTCATGCCCTGTGTACACTTGCCGGAATAGATACGACAGAAGGTCAAAGCACCAATGTGCTCGAAGTTCATAATCTTAAAGGCGATCAACGCCATTGGGTCGTCATCGTCTGGACGGCGATCAAGTGGCTCATCTGTGTCAGGGTCAACGCCGGTATAAGCTTCGCGATCACTTGGTGCTGGCAGGAAGTCGATGACAGCGTCGAGCAAAGGTTGGACGCCTTTGTTTTTGAACGCAGAACCGCACATCATTGGGTAGAAGTCACCCGCAACGGTCGCTTTACGTATCAGTTTGCGGATTGTGTCGATGTCTGGCTCGTTACCTTCGAGGTATTCACCCATGACATCGTCGTCAACTTCCACGACGGCTTCGACCATCTGATCGCGCCATTCTTTGGCTTTGTCTTTCAGGTCATCGGGGATGTCCTGGACAGTCATCTGCGCGTCTTTGTCGTTGCCTTCCCAGACATAGGCTTTCATCTCGATGAGATCGACCATGCCGGCAAAATCGTTCTCGGCACCAATTGGAATTTGAATTGGCACAGGACGCGCACCAAGTTTGGACTTGATGTCATCGACGCACATGTAAAAGTCTGCGCCGGTTTTATCCATTTTGTTGGCGAAGATAATGCGCGGAACATTGTACTTGTCACCTTGGCGCCAAACTGTTTCCGTCTGAGGTTCAACACCTTGGTTGGAATCAAGCACACACACAGCACCGTCAAGAACACGCAGCGAACGCTCAACTTCAATCGTGAAATCAACGTGTCCCGGCGTGTCAATAATGTTCATACGGTGCTCGACACCGTTACGGCCCTTCCAGAAACAAGTCGTGGCAGCGGACGTAATTGTAATGCCCCGCTCACCCTCTTGATCCATGAAGTCCATCGTGGCGGCGCCATCGTGCACTTCACCGATTTTGTGTGACCGACCACTGTAATAAAGGATCCGCTCAGTCGTCGTTGTCTTACCCGCATCGATGTGAGCCATGATGCCGAAGTTGCGGTAGTCCTCGATTTTATAATCGCGTGCCATGTCTTTTGCCTAACGTGCCAATTTCTGTGTGACGCAGTTCCTACCAGCGATAGTGCGAGAATGCCCGGTTGGCTTCCGCCATCCGGTGCGTATCTTCACGCTTCTTCACTGCCGTGCCGCGGTTGTTTGCTGCATCCATCAACTCGCCTGACAGGCGATCAACCATTGTGTTTTCGTTGCGCGCGCGCGCGGCTGTAATCAGCCAACGAATAGCCAATGCCTGGCGGCGCTCGTTGCGAACTTCAACCGGCACCTGATACGTCGCCCCACCAACACGGCGAGAACGCACCTCAACAGTTGGCATCACGTTCTCAAGCGCCTGATGAAACATCGGCAACGGCTCAGCTTTCGCCTTATCTTCCATCCGATCCAGCGCTCCATAAACGATGCGCTCGGCTGCGGATTTTTTGCCATCAATCATGACGGCGTTCATGAATTTGGTCAGAACCATATCCCCGAATTTCGGGTCGGGGTTGATCGGACGTTTTTCTGCACTATGACGACGGGACATGCGTCAGCCCTTCAGTCTCTATTAAATTTGTTTCTCGACAACGCTGCTGAAGCCATGCCCCAGAGCGCAATGTTTTTACTTCGGACGTTTCGCACCGTACTTCGAACGACGTTGGCGACGATCGGCGACGCCTTGTGTATCGAGCACACCACGAACAATGTGATAACGAACGCCGGGCAAATCCTTCACGCGGCCGCCGCGGATCAGCACAACAGAGTGCTCTTGCAGGTTGTGGCCTTCGCCTGGGATATATCCAATGACTTCGTAGCCGTTGGTCAGCCGGATCTTTGCAACCTTACGAAGCGCCGAGTTCGGCTTCTTCGGAGTTGTTGTGTAAACACGGGTGCACACACCACGCTTTTGCGGGCAGGCTTCCATGTGACGCGATTTCTCGCGATATGTTTTCCGCGTCCGGGGCTTGCGAATTAATTGTTGTATCGTTGGCATAGGCCAGTCCGTCTTTCCCTTACCGTCCCCACACTCAAGACTGCAATCAGCCTCTCAATGCTCCAATTAGGCGCATTCTACAGCACCCAATCGCGGACAATTCTCAACTCGCGCAAATGCGCGTGCAAAAATTCGACAACGCCAAACCCCAGTTCCTGAGGTCCGACACGACGAAAAACCAGAGGACCCAACGTTCTGCTTATGCAGATCGGGATCATGATCCAATAAATGTCTTCGGCTTCTGACCGGCACCGTTTAGTTGCGCCTTAATTGCTCCCCAAATTGCCTCTGGGAAACCCGCATCAACTACCGCCTACCGGAAGTGTTCGGGAGCTATATACACAGCTTTCTTCATGGTCAACAGGCTAACGCCTAGTAACGCAAAATAAATTCACAATTCCACCGACCTCGCACCAGCGCGTTGCACTCCTGAACAGCAAAAAGGGCCACACAAAGTGGCCCTTTAAGAAATTGTCGGCTCTAGGACGCCTCAGTTAGACGCGGTTTAAAATCGCCATCAAATCCAAAACACCTGGTTTTAGGCGAATTCTCGGCGCCTGGGACTATCCTTCCGTTGGCCCACTTTCCTCAGCAGTCGGTGCTGGGTCGGCGACAGCGGCCGGGGCTGGACGACGACGTGCCTCTGGCCCATCCACTGGTGCGGCCAAAGCGCGCTCGGCATCGATTTTTGCGTTTTCCTTGGCAATCAAGTCATCACGCTTTTGTGCGACACGGCGCAAACGGCGCAGTGTGCCACCTGTTCCAGCCGGGATCAGACGCCCAACGATGACATTTTCCTTCAAACCTTCCAGCGTGTCCGCTTTACCGTTAACAGCGGCATCAGTCAGAACACGCGTTGTTTCCTGGAAGGAAGCTGCTGAGATGAATGACCGGGTCTGTAGCGAAGCCTTGGTAATACCAAGCAGAACCGGGATCGATGAAGCTGGCCGCAAGCCCGCTTTTTCCGCAATTGCATTGTTTTCTTCAAATTCAATGCGGTCGATCTGTTCACCTTTGATCATGTCGGTATCGCCAACGTCTGTGATCTCAACCTTCTGCAGCATCTGGCGAACGATCACCTCGATGTGCTTATCGTTAATGGTCACACCCTGAAGGCGGTAAACATCCTGGACTTCGTTGATGAGATAGTTCGCCAGCTCCTCAACGCCTTTGATCGCCAGAATGTCGTGTGGTGCTGGATGGCCGTCGTAAATGAAGTCACCCTTCTCAACACGGTCGCCAGGTTGCACCGTCAACGTCTTGCCGCGAGCGATGAGATATTCAACGGAATCCTCTTCCTCGTTGTCCGGGTTGATCGCAATACGCTGCTTGTTCTTGTAGTCCTTGCCGAATGCCACAGTGCCTGAGATTTCGGCGATGATCGCGTGATCCTTTGGACGGCGCGCTTCGAACAGTTCGGCAACACGCGGCAGACCACCCGTGATGTCGCCAGACTTCGCAGACGCCATAGGAATACGAGCAAGCACATCGCCCGCTTTCACTTTGTCTTTGATATCGACTGACATAATCGCATCAGCCGACAGCAGATAACGGGCATCACCACCGCGTTCGACTTCGATCGGGTTGCCTTTCTTGTCCTTAACGACAATCGCCGGCTTCAGGTCGGCACTACGAGGTGTCGCACGCCAATCGATGATCACGCGGTTGGTCGTACCTTTGACTTCATCCGTCTGCTCGCGCACCGAAGCACCTTCGATCAGATCTTCGAAATCAACAACACCATCGACTTCCGTCAAAATCGGACGGGTGTAAGGGTCCCATTGCGCCAAACGCGTACCGCGTTTGACTTCGTCGCCTTCATCAACGTGTAATCGTGCCCCGTAAGCAACTTTATGCGTCGCCAGCTCTTTACCGGATTGGTCCTCAATCACGATTGCCAACGTACGGTTCATCGCAATCAAATGTCCGGCGCCGTTTTTGACAACAGCGCGGTTCTTGATTTTAACTTTGCCGTTAAAGCTACTCTCAATGAACGACTGATCAACCACGTTCGCCGTGCCACCAATGTGGAACGTCCGCATCGTCAACTGGGTTCCTGGTTCACCGATTGACTGCGCAGCGATAACACCAACAGCTTCACCAATATTGACCGGCGTACCACGCGCAAGGTCACGGCCGTAGCATTTGGCACACACACCCGTTTCCGTTTCGCACGTCAGAACTGAGCGGATACGCACTTCTTGCACTTCTGCTTTTGTCAAAAGATCGGAGTGACGCTCTTCAATCAACGTGCCTTTCTCGATCAAGACTTCACCGGTTGCAGGATCATTAATATCTTCCTGCGCCGTGCGGCCGAGAACGCGGTCGCCCAATGTCACAAGGATCTGACCGGAATCGACAACAGCTTGCACTTTCAAGCCTTCGTCGGTTCCACAATCCTCTTCTGTGATGATCGAGTCTTGCGCAACGTCAACAAGTCGACGTGTCAGGTAACCTGAGTTCGCCGTCTTCAACGCCGTATCAGCAAGTCCTTTGCGCGCACCGTGCGTCGAGTTGAAGTACTCGAGAACGGAAAGGCCTTCTTTAAAGTTCGAGATGATCGGCGTCTCAATAATCTCGCCTGATGGCTTTGTCATGAGGCCGCGCATACCGGCAAGCTGTTTCATCTGGGCGGGCGAACCACGCGCGCCTGAGTGGCTCATCATATAAACCGAGTTGATCTGTTCTTCGCGTCCGGTTTCCTGATCGATCTGCACCGATGAAATGCGATCCATCATCTCTTTCGCAATTTGGTCGGTACATTTCGACCAAGCATCAACAACCTTGTTGTATTTCTCAAGCTGCGTAATGAGACCATCATTGTATTGCTGCTCGAATTCCCGCACCAACTTATCCGTTTCAGCAACGATCTTATCTTTGCTGTTTGGAATTTGCATGTCGTCCTTGCCAAACGAAATGCCGGCGCGGAATGCATGACGGAAGCCTAGAGCCATGATGCGGTCACAGAAGATCACAGATTCTTTTTGACCACAGTTGCGGTAGACAGCGTCAATCAAGCCCGAAATTGCCTTTTTCGTCAGCAACTGGTTGACCAGCTCATAGTTGATACCAGGTCGACGCGGCAGCAGTTCTGCCAACATCATCCGACCAGGTGAGGTATCAATAATTTCTGAAACTTCTTCGCCCGTCTCATCAACAAAGCTCATGCGCGCTTTGACTTTAGCATGAAGATGAACAGCACCTTGCTCCAAGGCATGATGCACTTCTTCAACAGAGCCAAAGATCATGCCTTCGCCTTGCTCTTTGTCACGCACGATCGACAGATAGTAGAGACCCAACACAATGTCTTGCGACGGCACAATGATCGGCTGGCCGTTCGCGGGATGCAGAATGTTGTTGGTCGACATCATCAAGACGCGCGCTTCAAGCTGGGCTTCCAGCGACAACGGCACGTGGACCGCCATTTGGTCACCGTCGAAGTCGGCGTTAAAGGCCGCACAGACCAACGGGTGCAGCTGGATTGCCTTGCCTTCGATGAGCTGCGGCTCGAATGCCTGAATGCCAAGCCGGTGCAACGTTGGCGCCCGGTTCAACATCACAGGATGCTCACGGATCACCTCGTCAAGAACGTCCCAGACTTCTGGCTTTTCTTTTTCAACCAGCTTCTTGGCCTGCTTCACCGTTGCAGCCTGGCCGAGCGCTTGGAGGCGTGCATAGATAAATGGCTTGAACAATTCCAAGGCCATTTTCTTTGGCAAACCACATTGGTGCAGCTTCAGCTCCGGTCCCACCACGATAACGGAACGGCCGGAATAGTCGACGCGCTTACCGAGCAAGTTCTGACGGAAGCGGCCTTGTTTGCCTTTCAGCATGTCGGCAAGCGATTTCAACGGCCGCTTGTTCGCACCCGTAATGACCCGGCCGCGACGCCCGTTGTCGAACAGCGCATCAACAGATTCTTGCAACATCCGCTTTTCGTTACGGATGATAATGTCAGGAGCGCGCAATTCCATCAAACGCTTAAGGCGGTTGTTACGGTTGATCACGCGACGATAAAGATCGTTGAGGTCAGACGTTGCAAAGCGCCCACCATCCAGCGGCACAAGCGGGCGCAATTCTGGTGGGATCACTGGAACAACAGTCAGGATCATCCATTCCGGACGGTTGCCGCTTTCGATAAACGCTTCAATGACTTTAAGCCGTTTGCCAAGTTTCTTTGGCTTCAACTCAGTCGTCGCTTCAGAAATTTCTTTGCGCAGATCTTCGGAAATCTGATGCAGATCCATCGCCTGCATGATTTCACGAATGGCTTCAGCACCAATGCCGGCCGTAAAGCCGTCTTCACCAAACTCCTCGATGGCCTGGTGATACTCTTCTTCTGTCAGAAGCTGTTTTTCAACAAACGGCGTAATGCCCGGTTCAATGACGACATACTTCTCAAAATAGAGAACGCGCTCAAGTTCCTTGAGCTGCATGTCAAGCAATAAGCCGATGCGAGACGGCAGTGACTTCAAGAACCAGATGTGCGCCACGGGTGCGGCAAGTTCGATGTGACCCATGCGTTCACGACGAACTTTTGCCAACGTCACCTCAACGCCGCACTTTTCGCAGATGAGGCCTTTGTACTTCATGCGCTTATATTTACCGCACAAGCATTCGTAGTCTTTGATTGGACCAAAGATCCGGGCGCAGAACAGACCGTCGCGCTCCGGCTTAAATGTCCGGTAGTTGATCGTCTCAGGTTTCTTGATCTCACCGAAAGACCACGAGTAGATGTCTTCCGGGCTCGCGAGTGAAATCTTAATCTGATCAAACGTCGGCAACGGCGATTGATTTTTGAAGAGGTTGCTCATCTCATTCATTTGGTCGTCTCCATGCGGGGGCGGGCCAGGCTCCCCGAAGGTTCAAATGTTTTCTGATCCTCAAGCCTTGGGATCAGTCTTCGCTGTCTTTGTCGTCAACCCTTTTCGCACCGTCGCACGAACCAGGGCATCACACCTGGCCCAGTCTTGTGGGCCAGGTGCTACTTCATTTACTCTGCTGCTGCAGGTGGCAGCTGTTTGGCAGGTCCAGAATCTGGTCCCGCATCACCACCGGCTTCAATCTCATCGTCATCGTCGCCTTTGTTCGTCAGCTCAACGTTTAGACCAAGGGCACGCATTTCCTTGACCAACACGTTGAAGCTTTCCGGCACGCCGGCTTCGAAGGTGTCGTCACCGCGTACGATGGATTCGTAAACCTTCGTACGACCAGCAACGTCATCTGACTTCACTGTCAGCATTTCCTGCAAGGTGTAGGCGGCGCCGTAAGCTTCCAGTGCCCAAACCTCCATCTCACCAAAACGCTGACCACCAAATTGGGCTTTACCACCCAGTGGCTGTTGCGTGACAAGTGAGTATGGTCCAATCGAACGGGCGTGGATCTTGTCGTCCACCAAGTGGTGAAGCTTCAAGACATACTTGTAACCCACAGTGACCTTGCGATCGAAGGCATCGCCTGTTCGTCCATCGCGCAACTGCACCTGACCGGAACTATCGAAGCCAGCTTTTTCAAGCATATTCACAACGTCCGGTTCGCGGGCGCCGTCAAACACTGGCGTTGCGATCGGAACACCGTTGCGGAGATTTTCCGCAGCCGCCACAAGATCGGTATCCGTCACGTCAGCAGGACTTTGGCCTGACTCGTTGTAGATATTCTCCATCTCACGACGCAGGTGCTCCAATTGTCCGCTGGCATTGTATTCCTCCAACGCCTCATCGATTGCACGCCCCAAACCACGGCACGCCCAACCCATATGCGTTTCGAGAATTTGTCCGACGTTCATGCGACTTGGCACGCCCAATGGGTTCAGCACGACGTCAACATGCGTGCCATCTTCCAGGAACGGCATATCTTCACACGGTACAATACGCGAAACCACACCCTTGTTGCCGTGACGTCCAGCCATCTTGTCGCCCGGTTGCAGCTTACGCTTCACCGCAACAAACACTTTGACCATTTTCATCACGCCCGGAGGCATTTCATCGCCGCGTTGCAGTTTATCGACCTTATCAACGAAGCGCCGCTCGAGGCTCTTTTTGGCGTCCTCGTACTGCTTATTGATGGCTTCAACTTCGCCTTGAGCTTTTTCGTCAGCCAGACCGATTTCCCACCACTGACTACGTGGGATATCAGCCAAAACTTCTTCATCGACGTTGGTGCCGCTGCGCGCGCCTTTCGGACCCTTGGCAACTTCTTTGCCCATAATCACTTCTTTAAGACGGGCATAGACGTTGCGATCAAGAATCTGTAACTCGTCATCGCGGTCTTTCGCGAGGCGTTCGATTTCTTCGCGTTCAATCGACATCGCGCGTTCGTCTTTATCAACTCCGTGTCGGTTGAAGACGCGCACCTCAACGATAGTACCAGCCACACCAGGTGGCAGACGTAGCGAGGTGTCACGAACGTCTGAAGCTTTCTCACCAAAGATCGCACGCAGGAGCTTTTCTTCCGGCGTCATTGGGCTTTCGCCCTTTGGTGTGATCTTACCAACGAGAATATCGCCAGGATGCACTTCAGCACCGATATAGACGATACCAGCCTCGTCGAGATTCTTCAGCGCTTCTTCCGAAACGTTTGGAATGTCGCGTGTGATTTCCTCTGGGCCAAGCTTGGTATCGCGGGCCATCACCTCAAATTCATCAATGTGAATCGACGTGAAGATGTCGTTTGAGACAACCTTTTCGGACAACAGAATAGAGTCCTCAAAGTTGTATCCCATCCACGGCATGAACGCGACGAGCACGTTCTTGCCCAGCGCCAAATCACCAAGATCGGTCGAAGGACCATCGGCGATAATCTCACCCTGGCGCACCCGGTCACCAACATTCACCAGAGGACGCTGATTGATACAGGTGTTTTGGTTCGAACGCTGGAACTTGCGCAAACGATAGATGTCGACACCTGGCTTGGACGCATCGGTCTCTTCCGTCGCGCGGATCACGATACGTGTGGCATCGACTTGGTCGATAACACCGGTCCGGCGGGCTGCGATTGCAGCACCGGAATCGCGTGCCACAACTTCTTCCATGCCGGTGCCAACCAAAGGCGCTTCCGCCTTGATCAACGGCACGGCCTGACGTTGCATGTTTGAACCCATGAGGGCACGGTTGGCGTCATCGTTTTCCAGGAACGGAATGAGCGCTGCCGCAACCGACACAAGCTGTTTTGGCGAAACGTCGATCAGATCGACAACATCGGATGGAACGAGCAACACGTCGCCGTTAAAGCGGCATGTGACGAGGTCTTTTGCAAAACGACCCTTCTCATCGATATCAGCATTCGCTTGCGCAACGTGATGGCGCATTTCTTCCATCGCCGACAGGTAAACGACGTCATCTGTCACGCGACCATCAACAACCTTGCGATAAGGGCTTTCGATAAAGCCATATTTGTTGACACGAGCAAAAGTCGCCAGCGAGTTGATCAGACCAATGTTTGGCCCTTCCGGCGTTTCAATCGGACAGATGCGGCCATAGTGCGTTGGGTGAACGTCACGCACTTCAAAGCCAGCGCGCTCACGCGTCAGACCGCCTGGACCCAATGCTGAAAGACGACGTTTGTGCGTGATTTCAGACAGCGGGTTGGTTTGGTCCATGAACTGGGACAACTGCGAGGACCCGAAGAACTCACGAACGGCAGCAGCGGCTGGTTTCGCATTGATCAGGTCTTGTGGCATCACCGTGTCGATATCGACCGACGACATGCGTTCCTTGATCGCGCGTTCCATTCTGAGCAAACCAACACGGTATTGGTTTTCCATCAACTCACCAACCGAACGAACACGGCGGTTGCCGAGGTGGTCGATGTCGTCGATGTCACCGCGCCCATCGCGCAGGTTTACGATCGTGCGCACGACACCGAGAATATCATCTTTGCGCAGCACGCGAACTGTATCTTCCGCAGGCTCAAAGTCTGACAGCTCAGCCAGACGCATATTCATCTTCACACGACCAACGGCTGAAAGGTCGTAACGTTCGGAATCAAAGAACAGGCCTTCAAATAGCGCGGTCGCTGTCTCAACAGTTGGCGGCTCACCCGGACGCATGACGCGGTAGATGTCCATCAACGCTTCATCGGAGTTGGCGTTCTTGTCGACAGCCAATGTGTTGCGGATGAAAGCACCCACATTCACGTGGTCAATGTCGAGAATTGGGAACTCTTTGATCTTTTGATCTTTAAGCTCTGCCAACAATTCTTCCGTGAGCTCAGAACCGGCCTCGGCATAGATCTGTCCAGTATCAAGATTGACAATATCTTCAGCCAAGTAGCGCCCGGAAAGATCTTCTGGAGCGACCAGAATTTCTTTCAAGCCATCGGCTGCCAAATCACGTGCTTTGCGCGCAAGCAATTTCTCACCCGCTGACACGATAACTTCGCCGCCCTTGGCGTTGCGCAGATCTGCAATCGGCGTCATGCCGCGCATTTTCTTAGCATCGAACGGCATTTTCCAGCCGAGCTTGGAATCCTTGATCGCGATCTTGTCATAGAAGATATCGAGGATTTCTTCGTCATTGTGCCCCAGCGCATAGAGAAGCGTTGTCACTGGCAGCTTCCGGCGACGGTCGATGCGGGTGTAAATGACGTCCTTGGCATCAAACTCAAGATCGAGCCATGAGCCACGGTAAGGAATAATGCGGGCTGCAAACAGCAACTTCCCAGAGACGTGTGTTTTACCACGGTCATGATCGAAGAAGACGCCTGGCGAACGGTGCATCTGACTGACGATCACACGCTCTGTACCGTTGATAACGAACGTACCGTTCGAGGTCATTAGAGGCATATCGCCCATATAAACGTCTTGCTCTTTGACGTCTTTGATCGACTTTGATCCCGTCTCTTCGTTGATATCGAAGACGATCAGGCGCAGCTTCACCTTCAATGGCGCGGAATAGGTCATATCCCGCTGCATGCACTCTTCTACGTCATATTTTGGTGGTTCAAATTCGTACGCGACAAACTCCAGCGTCGACTTGCCTGCGAAGTCGGAAATTGGAAAAACCGACTTGAATACAGACTGCAAGCCCTGGTCGTCTGAACGCCCACCCTCCGGCTCTTTGACCATGAGGAAATCATCGTAGGAACTTTTCTGCACCTCGATGAGGTTTGGCATTTCTGCCACCTCGCGGATTGATCCAAACTTACGACGAAGTCGCTTGCGGCCGTTGAACATCTCGGTCATGCCCAATCCTTCGAATTATTATCGCGGGTGACGGGCCCGCTGTTGGTCGTGTGCACGAAGGGCGCCATCCTTCATGCCTGAAACGGTTCACCGGAGCACCCTTTTCAAGGTGTTTTTGCACCCCTCAAAGGTCCTCCGGAGAACCGTCATTTAAAAGATGAACCCGCTGGTTTACAAAAGTTTGCAGCGACCATCTTTTAAAGAAGATCGTGGTGGGGACCTGACGCAAACGCCAAATCCCCGCCACGTTTCGAACTACTTGAGTTCGACAGAAGCACCAGCTTCTTCGAGCTTTTTCTTAAGCTCTTCAGCTTCAGCTTTGTCGACGCCTTCTTTGACGGCTTTACCACCAGCTTCGACAAGTTCTTTCGCTTCCTTCAGGCCAAGACCTGTGATGGCGCGAACTTCCTTGATGACGTTGATTTTCTTGTCGCCTGGAGAAACCAATACAACGTCAAATTCTGATTTTTCTTCAGCAGCAGCACCGCCACCAGCGGCAGGAGCTGCAACAGCAACAGCGGCAGCAGCAGAAACGCCCCACTTTTCTTCAAGCTGCGTTGCAAGTTCAGCAGCTTCCAAAACAGTTAAGCTAGAGAGGTCGTCAATAATCTTTGTAAGATCAGTCATCGTTTAAGTCCTTAGGTTCAAACCTTATCAGTGTCTCAGCATGTGCCCATCAAGGCGCCATGCCATGGATTTCGTATCGGGCCCGTTAAGCAGCTTCGTCGGCGCTTGCCTTGGCTTGAACAACTCGTGTGAGCTTAGCACTTGGCTCTTTGATCGTGCGGACGATTTTCGTCTGTGGCGCGGTCAAGAGGCTAATGATCTTAGCTCTGAGTTCGTCAAGCGATGGCAGTGCAGCGAGTGCTTTGACAGCATCTGCGTCGAGAACAGTTTCCCCCATCGTTCCGCCAAGAACGACAAGCTTGTCGTTCGTTTTGGAATAATCGACGGCGGCCTTGGCTGCTGCAACCGGATCGTCTGAATAGGCGATGCAGGTTGGACCGTTGAACAAATCAGCGATCCCAGCAGATGGGGTGTTGTCGAGCGCAAGTTTTGCCAACCGGTTTTTGGCCACTTTGACTTTCCCACCAGCGTCGGCGACGCTTTTGCGGTAGGCAGTCATTTCAGCGACCGTCATTCCGGAATAGTGGGCCACAACAACCACGCCTGTGTCCTTGAACACATCGTGTAGCTGGGCTACGAGCTCACGTTTCGCGGCTCTTTCCACTGGCTAACTCCTCATGTTGCAGGTGCGGTTTAATTTGCCGCCCCCTGCGGGTTGCACCTTGCTGTTTCAAACCAAATTGCTTTGGTCAAAAACAACGCTTCGTTCCTGTCCTCCGCGCTTGCCTTAAAAAAACAGCACGGGTGCGACCCAGAAGGTTCAAACCAAATACTTCAGAAACGAGGTCTTCCTCGCCCAAATCTTTGATTTGTCTCCTATCTCATGCCGGCCCATTTGGCTTAAGCGAAATCCCTGACAAGCAAGCATCCCACACCGACAGTCTCGGACAGGTTCAAACCGAAGAACATTGAGATCGAAATCTCGCGGCTTTCCGATTTGACCTCTAAGACCGACACGCTCATTTCAAAGCGCTCCCGACCTTAGAAATTCTAGTTCGTATTAAGCGTCACCCGCCAACACAGAACCAACGTCAACTTTGACGCCAGGCCCCATCGTTGATGAGATCGAGATCCGCTTAACGTAAGTACCTTTTGCGCCCGTTGGCTTGGCCTTGGCCACCGCATCAACGAAGGCTTTGATGTTTGTCACAAGGTCTGCTTCCGAGAAGCTCGCCTTGCCAACACCAGCATGAATGATGCCAGACTTTTCAACGCGGAATTCAACCGCGCCACCCTTAGCGCCCTTTACAGCCGCCTCGATGTCCATCGTTACTGTGCCAACGCGTGGGTTTGGCATCATGCCGCGCGGGCCTAACACCTTACCAAGGCGACCGACAAGACCCATCATATCTGGTGTCGCAATACAGCGATCGAAATCGATGTTGCCTTTCGAAACCTGTTCGACGAGGTCTTCGGCCCCAACAATATCAGCGCCTGCAGCTTTTGCTTCGTCCGCTTTCTTGTCGCGAGCAAAAACAGCGACCTTCGCTGTGCGGCCTGAGCCCTTCGGCAATTGGCAAACACCGCGGACCATTTGGTCTGCGTGTTTGGGATCAACGCCGAGGTTCATTGCGATTTCAATGGTCTCGTCGAATTTCGCTTTCGCGCGCTCTTTCATCAGCTTTACAGCTTCGGCGATTGCATAGGTTTCGTCGCGAGAATAACCCTGCTGGGCTGCAGCAAAACGCTTGCCGCCTGCAGCGCGTGTGGCGCGAATTTGTTCAGGTGTGTGTGTTGTTGCCATGATCTTATTCCACCACCTCGATACCCATTGACCGTGCTGAGCCAGCAATTGTGCGTGCCGCTTGCTCGACGTCGTCTGTATTCAAATCCACCAGTTTCAGCTCAGCGATTTCGCGAACCTGTTTCATCGTGACCGAGCCAGCAGTATTGCGCCCAGGCTCTTGACTGCCAGATGACAGCTTGGCTGCCTTCTTTAAGTAGAACGACGCTGGCGGCGTCTTCATTACAAACGTGAATGACTTGTCTGTGAAAACTGTGATCTTCACTGGAATAGGTGTGTCTGGTTCGACATCTTTCGTTTTGGCGTTAAACGCCTTACAAAATTCCATGATGTTGACACCGCGCTGGCCAAGCGCAGGACCGATTGGTGGCGACGGGTTCGCCTTGCCAGCCGGCACCTGTAGGTTGATAAAGCCGTCAATTTTCTTCGCCATAAGTTCCCCTGAACTTTATGCGAGACCCAAAGGTCTCAGGGTTAGCGGTCCACGAAACAATCAACATCACCGATGCTGTCGCCTCTCCCGCACATGACTGGCGATATGGTCAAACACTTTGCCCGATCACCAACCCGACACACCGTTGCGCCGGGATTTTCCGGTTGGCCACACACCCGTATTTCGGGCCGGCAGACAACCTAAAGCAAAATCGATAAGCCGCCTTTTAGCTGGCGACCTTCTCGACCTGGCCAAATTCCAATTCCACAGGCGTTGGACGACCAAAGATCGACACCGCCACCTTGAGCCTTGCACGCTCTTCGTCGACTTCCTCGACATGACCAGAGAACGATGCAAATGGCCCATCCGCCACTTTGACCTGTTCGCCAACTTCGAAACTGATCGTTGGCTTAGGACGCTCTACGCCTTCCTTCACTTGATGAAGGATGCGCATCGCCTCTTCTTCACCGATTGGCATCGGCTTATTGTCAGAGCCCAGGAAACCCGTAACTTTCGGTGTGTTTCGGATCATCACGAACGCTGCGTCCGTCATCTCCATCTTCACCAACACGTATCCTGGCAAAAACTTGCGTTCCGTCTGAATTTTACGGCCACGCTTTACCTCAACGACATCCTCGGTTGGCACCAAGACTTCTTCAAAAGCATCTTCCAAACCTTCTGCCTTCGCGCGCTCGATAATGGCATCAGCCACTTTGCGCTCAAAGTTTGTGTAAGCATGAACGATGTACCAGCGCTTGGTCATCCGTAGTCTCTATCTTCGCTTAGCTCGTGAGAAATCAGCCCGCAGCACCGCTGCCGACCGCGACAATAAAGCCGGTCAATTACCGGCCGATATTCAAGATTGTGTTCACAATCCAACCCAACAGTTGGTCTGCAAAAAGAAAGAAGATTGCGGCCAACGACACCATGATCAAAACCATCACAGTGGTGATCCATACTTCTTTCCAAGTTGGCCAAGTGACTTTCGACACTTCAGCACGAACTTCCTGCGCGAATACAAACGGATTTTTCGCCATCTAATCAGCTATCCAGAGGAGCTAAATTTCAAAAACTTCACTTGCAACAACAGCAACAACAGAAACGACAATTTGCACTGACTCCACCGCCCTCACCGCGGAATCAATGCATAAGTCCTGGCAGGGGCGGGGGGACTTGAACCCACAACCTTCGGTTTTGGAGACCGACGCTCTACCAATTGAGCTACACCCCTAAGCTGGCTTTGTGGCGTCTGTCACACTGCGCAAGGCGCGCATCTCTAACCCATCAAAAGCAGGTTGTCACGTGCCAAGATAGCTTTTTGCTTGCGTGTGTCCATTTTACTCTATTGTAGACGCATTAACTATTTTTATTCCGTATGCATTATATTAAGCTGGCTCAACAACCACTGCGGTACCATAGGCCAGCACCTCCGTTACTGCAGACGCCATCTCATTGGCATCGTAGCGCATGGCAATAATCGCATTCGCGCCTTGGGCTTCAGCCTCACTAATCAAATTTTCATAGGCTTCCTGGCGCGCCTTTTCTGCCAATTCCGCATACAGAGAAATGCTGCCGCCAAGAAAAATTTGGATCGCAGCCCCAATATTCCCAACCACGCTGCGAGAACGGACGGAAAGACCGCGCGTGACCCCAATTGTTCTAGTTACGCGGTAGCCAGGAATTTCGTTGGTTGTAACGACGAGCATATCTATATCCGTTTTGGGAGTGAGGAGGAGCGCGGGCGCCAATTTCGGCATGCTCAAAACTTCATAACGTGTTGCCGAGCACAGGTCAGGCGGAAAGCTTCAATCGTGACCCTCATCAGTCTTTTGTTAGCAAATGACCACGAGACTTCTCAACCAGTTCCGAAATAAGCCCCACAAAGCATCAATCCCGAGATGAGTTTCGTATTTCAACGCTGTCCACGCTAAATGTCACGGACAGACGCCTGTTTCATTGACAATTTCACATTTATTCCGCACACGTGCTTTGCTGTTTTGGGGTAAACCATGCTTCGTATCTCTTTTTGGGTCATCATTCTTGCAACACTGGGACTGGCAGGCTGTAAGGAACCACTCTCACCAGACCAAATAGCAAAATTGAAGGGTGGTACAACGACCGTTGTTGTTCATGGATTTTGTATCCCGATGGATCACTTAATTCAGACGGCTATGACGAGAGTGAAATTGGATTTTGTCGTCAATGACAAAATCGTTGGCAGCATGTGGACCTGTAGCCATGCAACTTTCAAAGTTCCTTCCGGCTACTGGAAAGCCAAGTTTACTCAAGCTGGTTTCATAGTCCCCCTAAGTCACCATATTTTTGAACCAACTTTTCACCCAGGTAAGACCCAATATTTGTACATGGCACCTGCGGGAAACAGTACTTTCAGTGGTCGATGGGTTAGCAAAGCTCAGTCAGACGAAGGTATTGCTGCAATAAAGAATATCAAACAGTTTTACTGATCATCTCGGTTATAAGGTGACAACGTTTCCTGAGTGCCCAGCACATCAGCGACTAGCGAATGGTCTTGGCGTTCAGCTCGATATAATAGCGGTGTACCCAGCCGCGGTGTTGGCGATGGGCCACCGGGCACCACTCTCCGCGACATGCGCCTGTAATCGCGACGTCGTCGGCATTCGGTGCAATGGCACCGGAAACGGGCGCGGACGCCGAGGGCTGGCGGCGAATATTTAAAACATCGCCATCGTAAACACCAACGACGCGAAAGCGCTTTTGCACAGCAACTCGCGGCGCTTCACGCTCCAAGTATTTTTGATGCACCCAGCCGTGGCGGTTTGCGTATTTAACCCGGCACCAATCTCGCGAACACGCACCAGCCATCTCAACACCTGTGGCATCGGATGGAATTGTTGTGACAATCGCGCCAGCAACATCTGGCTCGGCGCGCATATTGAGCACATCCCACGACGCAACTCCGGCAACACGAAAACGAGGTGTGGCGGTTGCTGCGTTGTTTTTTGCCGTCACGAAACCTGCACGCGTGCTGCGGGGAGGCACGTTTTCCTGGGCATTTTGGGCCCGCTCCTTAACGCGCAGATCGGCCAGCTTTTTCAATTCCGCTCTTAATGCTTTTTGCCTCTCCGCCCAGCGCTGTTGCGGTGTTTTCGCCGAACCCGCCGACCAACCAGGTGTAGCAGCACGCACCGGCGATAGCGCCACATGACGCGGTGGCGCTAATGCCGCAACAGTCGTCCTGGTCTTACGCTCGACTTGGCGGGGCTTTGCATTGGCCGCAACAGCCTTTTTAACGGCTGGCTTTTTATTGGCGGGTTTATCCGCGACCACAACAGCGTCACTTGTCGGCGTGTTACTTTCGGTGACAGCAGGCACCTTTGGTTTTCTGCTTGGAATCGGAAACGGTGCGCCAAGTCCGGTCGGCGGACCTATCCGCACATGTTTTTTACGTTTTTTGGGTTTCTTCCGACTGGCAACCACGGTCTTTTTCGAGCGCGCAACAATTGTCGCAAGACCACTTTCACCTTTGCCATCGTTCCAATGAAAGTCCGCGCCTTTGCGGCGAATATCGAGACAGTTTTTCTTGCCTTTAAACCAGACGTTCCATTGCTGGCAGAGCTTTGATCCGGAAATCCACCATTTGCCCTCGTCGCGTGAGGCACCGAGATAAAAGCTCAACATCGTACCAGCGCGACCGGTGAGCGTCCCGTTATGGCGATAAAGAACAGGCAACACGCCTCCCACGGGTGTGTGAAGGTGAACGGTCGTCCCACTAATGAGTTTGCTGATTTCCGGCCCTGACAACGGCGGCGGGCCTGCCGCACGCGTTGGGGCCGCCAAGAACAAAGCGACAAATGTTATGGCCGCCGACGTTACAATGAACCCGCTCAACAGGCGCGGTGTCGATAGGAAGTCGTTACGCATACTCAGTCCTGACAGAAACATCCCCCTCGAATGTCCCTGCGGACGGTTAATGAACGGTAAATGCGGCGAAGCTTAGATGTTATTTTGACAAATAACTGACAGAAAACTGTTATGCGCCTGAGAACAAAGTCAAAGACCACGGCTGAGAAAGGCTGATCGGCAACGGTTGAATAGGATGTCCTAGAAAGGGCAACCAAAATCGATCCACCCCAACACCGAAAGGTGTTGGGCAGCAAAAAACCACGCAGGTTTGGCTGCAGCCATCTCAGCGGGGTAGATCAGTCTGGGGTTTTGGAAAGTTTTGGAGCGGGTAGCGGGAATCGAACCCGCGTATTCAGCTTGGAAGGCTGCTGCACTACCATTGTGCTATACCCGCGTCTCATTTTTTGGCCGAACGCGTCTCATCCTCGTTCGTTGCGTGCTCACGTCACCAACCGGTAATAACACATCAAGACCGAGTTACATACGATCCTACCCGCCAAAAAACGGGATGGTGGAGGAGGTTGGATTCGAACCAACGTAGACATAAGTCAGCGGATTTACAGTCCGCCCCCTTTAGCCACTCGGGCACTCCTCCGTGCCATTGCCCGAATTGTAGAGACCTACAATCCTACAAAAAAAATCGCCCCACTCAACAATCGGGGGCAACGGTCCCGGTTTATGCGTTTGGGATGGGGAGATGTCAACCAGGATATGCCCGCAAATCGGCTCGAAACCGGGCAATACAGGCGACCAACGGCGATGGTGCATGACTTTGGCATCGCGTTGGCGTACACAACGGCGATATTCTGCAACATTCCATGCCCCACATTGGCGTCATTTGGCGCCCTCACCTCTATGAGCTTTAAGACCTGTGTCTGAGAACCGCCCACCAAAAACCGACGCCAGGCCGAGTCCCAAGAAGGCCGCATTGAAAAAAGCGGGATCTGGCAAGAGCGACCACAAGCCAGCCTGGCAGCGCGATAAAAAGGGCGGCAGCAAGGATGGTTGGCGCAAATCTGGCTCGAAAGCTGGCGGGGCCAAGACTGGGAAAGTTTCAGGTCCAACCAATCCAGACCACGTTTGGATTTATGGACTCCATGCCGTCAGCGCAGCCTTGGAAAATGCCAAACGCATACCCCATGCCTTAACGTTAACTGAGAATGCGGCCCGCCGTCTTGGAGCGCGCATCGAAGGCGACCTGCCCTCACACACGATCGTGCGCCCAAAAGATCTCGATAAAATTCTAGGGGCCGATACCGTCCACCAGGGCGCACTGCTTGAAACATCGCAACTGCCAGAACCAAGCCTTGAAGATTTAACAGAAGCCGCCCATGCCGGTCCGATTGTGCTGCTTGATCAAATCACAGATCCCCACAATGTGGGGGCCATTTTAAGGTCGGCTGCCGTGTTCGGCGCCGCCGGTGTCATCATGACCTGGCGTCACAGTCCGCCGCTGGATGCAACATTGGCAAAGTCGGCATCCGGTGCGCTTGAGCTTATTCCAATACTGAGAGTGCAAAACCTCGCGCGGACTATGGATGAGATTAAGTCACAGGGTATTGCCGTGATCGGTCTGGAAGGCAGTGCTGAAGCAAAACTGGAAGACCAAGCCTTCAGCGAACCAACAGCCATTGTGCTTGGCGCAGAGGGCAAAGGTTTGCGTCAACTGACCGCGCAAAACTGTTCATTGATGTGCCGGATAGCGGCAAGCGGGGCGCTTGCCAGCCTCAACGTTTCAAATGCTGCGGCTGTCGCCCTACACTTAGCCTCGATGCGGCGTGCCTGATCAAGAAGCGACAATATTTGCATTCGCCGTGCGGCAGCGGCCAAGTGGGCAAACCATAAAAATAGCCCACATCACTCAGGCCTGAGACCGCAGTCAAGATAATGGAGCCTTACGCGGCTCTTCTTACCAGTCCCAACGATGATGTCTTCCGTGATGTGCCTTGTGCCAGCGGCGATGCTTATAACCACGCTTGGTCGCACCCCAGGCTTTGTAATAGCGCGGAATACGATAGCCGCGACGCTTTTTCACCAAGTGGCGTGGACGCCAATAACCGGAGTTGTAGTAGGGATAATATCCTTTCGGCACATAACGGTACGCGAATGGATCGACGTGGGAATGAATTGTGTAACGTTGGAAAACCGGGTTGCGCTCGCTCGCTTGAGCAGGTTTGGGTGCAGCGAGGCCAAGTGCCAAAACGGCGGTGGCGAGAGCTGAGAGCTTTTTAAAACGCATACGCTATTCCTTAAAAACACTTACAAAACAACTGTCGCTAAAAACAGTGGCTGACACACCCCCCAAGGTTACGCGAATTGGCTAATGAATGGTGAATGCTGGTCGCATTAATGGAATTTTGCGCGACCGACATGCAACTCGACCACGGTTCGAAGCGCCGATTGTGGTCATGCAGGCTCCACTTTAATCAAATCTCCACGCAATTGGATTAATTATGGCGCTGAATTTCAAGCGGTTTGGGCACTTAAACAAGATGTCGGTCCCGTGTTGAGAGATCAAAGTTAGTTGTTTTCGCGTACCTGGTATCTGTTGTGGCTCAGTCAAATTCTCGACCCCAAAAAAATCAAACCAACGACGATGCGCAGCGCATGTACGAAGCAAAACTGCGCCTTGAACGTCTGCATGATGATGCGCTGCAAAAGAAAAACGCAACCGGCACGCCGTCTGACACCAACCAACACGCTGACAGCAAGATCGTGCTGCCTGACAATTTGGCGCCCGACGAGCTCGAACCAACCGACTTAGACCTCAAGAAAGCCGATAGCGAAATACCCCAGGCGCCCAAAGCCGACGATCAAACGCCAACTGCTTTCGTTCAAGATGTACCCCGGGCAAAAAAACCGAACGCCAAGCCTTGGCGCAGCGAATTGCGTCAGGCTGTTCGTCTTAGTCTTCGTGCATTCATCTCAATCGGTATCTTCAGCTGCGTCATCAACCTTTTGATGCTTGCTGGACCCTTGTTCATGCTGCAAGTTTACGACCGTGTCATGACGTCAGGGTCAATCCCGACCCTCATCGCGCTGGCTGCGATGACGGCAGCAATCTATGCAATTATCGGTATTTTAGAACTGACACGTGCGCGCGTGATTACTCGCATTGGACTGGACTTCGATGGTCGGGTCAGTGATCGCGTTTTCCTCGCTTCCATGCGCCAAAGCATGATGAACTACAAGTCCTCAGCGACGCCTCTACGTGAACTCGACCAAGTGCGTCAGTTCCTGGCCAGCAACGGGCCGTTAACGTTCTTTGATGCGCCATGGACACCGTTCTACCTGCTCGTCATTTTGCTCATGCATTGGACGCTCGGCATTGCTGCGATTGCTGGCGCCATTCTGCTTCTTGGCGTGGCTTTGTTTGGCGAATTTCGAACGCGCGGGCCAATGATCGAGTCGCTGAAATCGGCCGAAAAGAACATGACCCTTGCAGAAGACGGGCACCGCAACGCCGAAACGATTGCTGCCATGGGCATGATGTCGACGTACCGCCGCCTCTGGCAAAGGTCAAACCAAGATACATTGGCTTGGCAAACCTTAACTGCTGACCGACTGGGCTCCGTTTCGGCATTGTCAAAAACAATGCGCTTATTGCTTCAGTCGATGATCCTCGGACTTGGCGCTTATCTTGCTGTTAACGGCGAAATTTCTGCCGGTACGATTGTTGCCGCAACCATCATCTTTGGTCGCGCGCTTTCACCTGTCGAGCAAGCGATCGGTCACTGGCGCAATTTCTTAAAAACACGCGATAGCTTCAACCATCTCGAAGACTTATTGGCCGCTACACCACAAACACCGGAAAAAACATCCCTGCCTGCGCCGCGCGGAGAATTGTCTATTTCTGGATTGCGGGTGTCTGCGCCGGGACACCGCAAGCTTATTCTCGCTGACATATCTTTCGACCTAGAGCCAGGCAAGGTGCTTGCCGTTATCGGTCCCAGCGCTTCAGGCAAATCGACATTGGCAAGAGCCCTTGTCGGACTGTGGCCGACTTCAAAAGGCTCTATTCGAATTGATGGCGCGCGTATGGATCAGTGGGATGCAGATGCTCTTGGAAAGCATGTTGGTTATTTGCCCCAGAACATTGGGTTGTTCCCTGGAACCGTCAGGGACAACATCTCACGCTTCAGCGAAGACGCCGACGACGATGAGGTTATTACAGCGGCCAAACGCGCTCACGCTCATGAGCTCATCCTGAGCCTGCCAAATGGCTATGATACGGAACTTGGTAATCAAGGCGCCTATTTGTCTGGCGGACAAAGACAACGTATCGCGCTTGCCCGCGCACTGTTCGGCGACCCGCAGATCATGGTTTTAGATGAACCCAATGCCAACCTCGATCGTGCTGGTGATAACGCATTGTCGGCTGCAATAGACGATATGCGTCGTGACAATCGCGCCGTCATTATAGTTTCACATCGTATTCAAGCGATCGGTAAAGCCGACTACTTGCTTTATCTCAATGCTGGTCTGCAACGTGCCTTTGGCCCACGCGACGACGTATTGGCACTATTCAAACAGTCAACTGAGAAAAAGAACAACGGAGTTGATGGCGTATGACCTCCTTTGCGAAAAATAAAAAAGAACAGCCGCCTAAAGTTGCAATGAAGGTTCGCTCGTCTTGGCAAGAAACCAAGCCGTGGACACGGTTTGGGCATCGCGTTGTCATCTGGCTCACAGGCGGCGTTTTCTTATTCGCAGCCCTTGTTTCAATTGCTGGTGCTGTTGTTGCGACGGGCACCATCACGGTCAAAGGTCGCTATCAAGCCGTTCAACATCGCGATGGCGGCATCGTGAAACGCATTCTTGTTGCAAATGGCGACCGCGTGCAGGCTGGCGACGTTCTGATTGAACTCGACGGAACACGCACCAAAGCAACAAGAGATGTGGTTGCAGCACGCGTCGTCGACCTTACCATCCAAGAAGCGCGTCTGATTGCCGAACGAGATCGAAAACAAAATTTTGAAATTCCAAATGCCCTTGATGACAGCCTGACTGAAGCGCAGAAGTTTTACGCAGCGCAACTAGCCCTATTCAATGCCCGCATTGCGGCACGAGACGGACAGATTTCAGTACTTAAGGAACGTCTTGGCCAACTCAAGCGCGAAACCTCCGGTCTTCATTCGCAGCTAACGGCCCGTCGCACCGAAAGCCGGATCAATGCTGACGAACTCGCTGTTTTGATGCCGATGTTTAAAAAGGGATATGTCAATCAACAGCGCATCGCCCCACTAAAGCGCGAAACCGCACGCTTGAAGGGTGAAATTGGACGCCTAACATCTGAAATTGCCAAAACCGAAGGCATAATGTCTGAGACAAAGTTGCGAATTGCCCAGGCGAACAAAGAGTTCACGCAACATGTTGTTGATGAGTTGCATAAGGTGCAAACGGCTTTAGGCGAACAACGTGAAACCTATAAGGCGCAAGCTGACAGCTTGCATCGCATTCAAATTCGCGCGCCACGCGACGGCATTGTGCACGCCCTGGAAGCAAATACTGTCGGCGGCGTGATAACGCCAGCCAGTACGATTGCCCAAATCATCCCTGAAAATGATAAGCTTCAGGTTGAAGCGCGCATTGCGCCACGTGATGTCGACAAGGTTCGCACCGGACTTCCTGCCACAATCAATTTAACAGCCTTCAATGGGCGTATAACACCTCGCTTGCAAGGACATGTAACGACTGTCTCAGCAGCGGAATTATTGACCGAAGATGGGACAGCTTATTTCACCGCGCAAATTGAAATCGCAGCTGGTGAAATGTCCAAGGTTAACAAAGAACACCGTCTTCTACCCGGCATGCCAGCCGAGGTGTTCATCAAAACATCTTCGCGATCAATATTGAGCTATTTCCTACGCCCATTGACCGACGCCATGTCGCGCGCATTGCGCGAGGGCTAAGCTCTTTTAAGATATTGAATGCGGAAACTTCTGTGATTGCAACAGATCTAGTTGGCGTTGCGATAGGCTTTCGGTGATATCACCGTCAGCAGCAGAATGTATATGTCCAACGCCAGCGACCAATTATCGATGTAGTGCAAGTCGTGAGCAACTCGGTCGCGCATTTGCGCTTCGGTGTTCGTGGCGCCGCGATATCCATTGACTTGAGCCCAACCTGTAATACCTGGGCGCATCTTCATTCGCCGAATGTAAACTCCAATCCGCTCTTCATAATGGCGGTCGTGTGCAACAGCATGAGGGCGGGGACCAACAAGTGACATATCACCCACAATCACATTGATGAGCTGGGGAAGTTCATCCAGATTAAACCGTCTGAGATAGTGACCGACCCTTGAAATCCGCGCATCGTTTTCTTTCGCCTGCACAATCACATCGCCATCATCCATCGTCGACATGGTACGGAATTTCCAAATACGAAATTCCCGCATGTTAAATCCAGTACGCCGTTGATGGAAAAAGACCGGGCCCTTGCTGTCCCATTTTATTAATGCTGCGATCAGCACGAACAGAGGCGAAAGCAGAATTAAAGCGATGCTCGCGACGACGATATCAAAGTTTCGTTTTGTAAAGGCCTGCAATGGCGCAAGTGGCGGCTCAGACAGAGATAGCGCTGCAGCCGAACCAAAACGAACGACCTTTGCATCCGAGAAGCGCGCCATCAACTGTGAGGCGCCCAGATGCAATCCAACTGGAAGTGCACCAAAAGCTTCGATAACAGCGTTGATTTGTTCTGGATGATGCCAGTCGACAAGCATCACTACATCATCGACATAGGCATTCCGCGCTTTAACAACACCGGAAACAAGTCGCTTAGAAAGGATGTCATCGGGCAATAAGTCCTCTGGCAACTCGATCGTGTCCACGACTTCGAACTCTCGATAGTTACTCGAGATCCGCTCTTTCATATTGGATATTTCAGTATCGCTACCAATCAACATAAGGCGGCGGCGCGATAAAAGACCCATTTCAACGGCGCGAGCCACAATAACCCGAAGGCCCAGTAACATTACAACGACGCTGGCGAGCCCCGCGAAATAAAATAAGACCATTCCGCCACGTGAAAATATTTCAGTCGATTTTGTAAGAAAGCCGATAGCTGCGAGAAACAGAAAAGCGTAGTTCCAGACAACAAACGCGTTCGCGACAGTGCGTTTTTTGCCGATAATGCTTTGCACCCGGTATTCATCGCGAAATAAAAATGGCGCGATGTAAATGACCGCCGTCAAAACACCGATAGAAAAATAATTTTCCAGCACGCCAATCTTTTCATATACGGCGTAGTGATAGGCAATGCCGGTCACAACAGCCGCTGTAATGATCACAGCGGCATCCAGGAAAACTGCAAAGGCCGTAAAGCCCAAAGAGTTTAAGCCAAGCCACTCAGCTCGGTGTGTTTTGCCAGGCTGCGAGCCAAGGCTTCGAGCCACTGTTAAATTGTTCACGCCACACCACTCACATTCAACAAAGAGTGCCCAATTGGTTTGAGCCCAATATTTCACGCACCCTTTGTATAGGAACTCTTAGAATTCCAATTCATTGACAACAAAATTGTTTAACCCAATGAATTATCTTTTTCTTTTCCTTTTAGAAAAATGACATTTTAAGTCGTATTGTCAAATAAAAATACGCCTGGCGGATTAACCAATCCGCTTCGCGACTTGCCAGCTCAATACAATGTCTTTGGGCGGGCAATGGTGTCGACAATTGTATCGACAGACCGGCCACACTCGAGTTGGTATTGCAACAGATTGGATGGCAGTTGGCGCGCAAGTTGCACGACTGCCACCACATTGGCTCTCGTGCGTAAATTTCATGGGGGACAATGTATCGAAATGCGCCACTAGCCCTCCTGAAACCTGATTAATTCTCGGGGTCATGTGCCGCTTAACAAGAAAATTAAGTCATGAGTATCGCGTCGCCAAGTCCGCAATCTGAACCCGTCGACCTCTGGAAAAGAGCAGCAGAAGCGCCTGCCTCAGCCGTCGTCGCCGACGAATTAAGCGTTGGCGAAATCGTCGATACAGTTAAGCGAAAATTCAAGCTTATTCTTGCAACGACGCTCACATTTCTACTTGGCGCCTTGATTTTAAACTCGGTTCTTCCGCAAACCTTTCAGACCCAAGCACGAATTTTGATTGACCCCCGCGGCCTGCAAGTCGTGGACAAAGAAGTCACCCCCGGCTCCAGCGGCAATGAACTCAATTTGACACTGGTCGAGAACGAAATGCGGATTGTCGCCTCCGACACCGTCCTTTCACGCGTGGTCAACAAGCTCAATCTTGCCCAAGACCCAGAATTTAACGGCACAGAACGTAGTCGATTTGCAT
The DNA here is from genome assembly GCA_050633705.1 of Hyphomicrobiaceae bacterium. Lineage (GTDB taxonomy): Bacteria > Pseudomonadota > Alphaproteobacteria > Rhizobiales > Hyphomicrobiaceae > JAJFHI01. The sequence continues at coordinate 301,589 of JBOEGZ010000006.1, forward strand.
TTATCATCGATTATCTAAGAAGCATTTCTCAAAGACCAAGCGACAGTGAGGCCAAACACGTCCTGGCGTTACGAAATCTTGCCAACAATGTCGAGGTTGATCGCACATCAAAGAGTTTCATTGTCCATGTGCTTGCCGCATCACGTGATCCAGTCAAGGCTCAATTGCTCGCCAATACAATTGCCGAAGAATATATTTCAGAACGCATTAAATCTCGTTCCAACAAAGCTGAACGCGGCTCCTTGGCGCTCACAACAAGCTTGGTTGAGCTTCGCAAACGCGTTGAAGCCAGCGAACAGGCGATAGAAAAATACAAGAAAGACAATGACATTGTTGGAGCTGCCGGCCAATTACTTAACGAACAGCAGTTGGCAGAATTAAATACCCGGCTCGGTGGGGCTCGCGCCGAAGCAACACGCGCTCGCGCACGCTTGGACCAAATAAACCGTTTGCGTCGTCGTGGGGTTGGCTCGGATGCAACGTTTGAAGCCATCCAATCACCGATCATTAGCAATCTACGGGGTCGTCTTGCCGACATTCGCCGCCGCGAAGCGGCCCTCAGTGTTTCCCTTTTGCCCTCACATCCACGCATGCGACAGGTGCGAAATGAACGCAACTCTGCACAACGCCAACTCGGCGAAGAGATGCGGCGTATCGCTGCCTCTGCACGCCTAAATGCCGAGCGCGCCAATGCAAATGTCAAATCGCTGACAGAAAATCTCGCAAAACAAAAATCAGTTACATCAGTTACCAACGAGAAGTCGGTTAAACTACGAGAACTTGAGCGCGAAGCCGAAGCAAACCGTTCCGTCTACAATGCATTCCTGACACGTTCGCGAGAACTTGCAGAACAAACACGCGTCGACAGCTCCGTTGCTGAAATTATTTCGCCAGCATCACGACCGCTTAAATCGCAACGCTCAACGTCAATATTGCTCTTGCTTTCGGCCCTCGCTGGGCTCGCCAGCGGCTTCGGCCTCGCATTTCTTGGTGATGCGACAGATCAACATTTACGCACGGTACGCCAAGTCAAATCGTTCACAGGGCTTAATCGGGTGCTGGAAATCCCGAAACTCACCGACAGTGTTTTGCCAAAACGCGGCCTGTTCGGCGGGCTCAAACAACATCGGGCCATTTGCAATCAAACAAAGCCATCGTTACCGGCATTCTATGAAACATCTCCACAGTCTCCGGCATCTCAGGCCATTGCGGATATTGCCGCGACACTACGGTCCCAGTTTGCCGGCGACACCAACCCCTCGGTACTTTTAACAGCCGTGGACCACGGTGAAGCTAAGTCAACGGTGGCGTTGAATTTAGCACTGGCAGCCGCTGATGCAGGTTCGACAGTGCTAGTGATTGATGCCGAATTCGAACGCAAATCGATCTCAAGGCTCACAGGAGCGTCCTCGAGCCCAGGCCTACTAAATGTACTTGATGGCAGTGCGCAGTTATCTCGCGTCATAGTGACCAGCGCCGCGCTGCCGTTTGACATCCTACCCGCCGGACATCGCCAACCTCACAGCTCCAAGACTGGCAAAACTCGCCTGTTGAATCGCCACATTTTAGAGATGACCCGCAACTACGATCTTGTGATCATCGACGACAGCCTGTTGCGAAATAGCACACGATCTGAAACTTGGGCCTCTGTTGCAAACGCCGTCTACATTGTTGTCCGCGAAGGTTTGACACGCAAAGAAGACCTGACCAATTCAATGATGACAATGTCCACAGCACGCCACCAAAACAGCAACGCAATCTTCGTCACAGATGCGTAAGTCTTCGTTTTTTTTGGGAAGGATTCGGACATTCAGAGTTGGCACAAACGCGTGAGATTAAGCAACAGTATTGCATTGTCATCTCTAATCAACCCGCAATTTTTTCAAATTTTTCGTTCATCAAAAAACCGAACACCGGCCTTTAAGACGTCGTTTTAGGAAGACTGGGGCAAACAGAAAAACCCAGCGGTCTCATCTGGGTGGCAATGAGAACGCCGGGTTTTTGAGACCTGTCAGAAGTTTGTGGCTCAGGTGATAGGTCGGCCAATTAGATTGAAGACCGCTTCATGAGTAGCGTTTCTTTTAAGCTGGAAAAAATAAATCTTGGGGCCTGCAACAGATATCGGCGCCAAAGTCGCTGCGGCTCCGACACCAATCGATGCAACCATTCAAAGCCATTTGAACGCATCCACAGTGGGGCACGACGTACCCGCCCTGTATGAAAGTCAAAGGCAGCACCAACACCAACCAAAACGACGCCTTCAAGTTGCGACAAATGATCGAGCATCCAGCGTTCTTGTTTTGGACATCCAAGGCCAACCCAAACAACATCTGGATTTGCCTCGCGAATATGGCGCAGTGACGCGTGTCTCTCTTCTTCAGTTAACGCTCGAAACGGTGGTGTCGCTGTTCCAGCAATATTGATACCAGGATAATTATCAGCCAATGTTTCAGCCAACTGGCCGGCGACACCTTCAGCCCCGCCATAAAAATAATGGCGCCAGCCCTCTCTTGCCGAACGTTCAACAACGGCCAACATAAAGTCAGGTCCAGGCACACGGTTAACATCTCGCTCACCGCGCAAATGAGATATCCAAACCAACGGCGTACCATCTGGAAGGACCATATCAGCCTTACAAAGCGCCTCCATATGGCTGGCTTCGTCTTGTGCACGCATGACGCTGTGGACGTCGCTGGCACAAATATAATGGGTCGTTTTTGCTTCGATCCAAGCCGCCAGCCGATCGACAGCAGACTGCATTGTGACACGGCTCACTGGGACGCCAAGAATCGAGTGCGTGCTAAGTTCTTGTGATGACACGTTGTTACTCATGATATTTTACGTAAAAAGATATTTCGATTGTTTGCCAAAACTCTAAGCTTGAGAATTCGCTCTCAAGCCTCTGCACAACGCGCGCCAAACCAAATTACGCCCACTCAGATTGCAGGTGCAAGCATTAACTTTCACTCTCAGTTTTTAAATGACCGCAAACACCACAATTTCCCAGCAACCATCATTCTGTTATGCAAAACCCGCATAAGTGAATTGGCACAATGCCCGCAATGACACTGCTCACACCCCTATGATCACCTCTTTCGCGCCCCATTCCGCAACACTCTACTTAACCGACCTAACTGCCTTAAAGGTTTCAACTCCATGATCTGGCTTCGCCGGTTTCAGAATCGCATTATTGGCGAACACACCTATGTCAGTGCGGCGCTGGTCGATCAGGCCCTTGTGAGCGGGACAAGTTTCTTAACCGCAATCATATTAGCGCGCTTCCTCGGTGCTGAGGAATTTGGTCGTTACGTGTTGGCTTGGTTTGCTGTCTATCTCGCCCAGAATGTACAGGGCGTTTTGATCAGCGCACCACTCATGACCTTGTCTGTTCAATGGAACGACCGCGACAGACGTGCCGCGTTCGGGACGGTATTTACGCATCAAGCTTTGTTGGCGTTCGCCACCTTTATTTTGGTATTTTGCGCGCTGAAATTTTCCGCCCTATTGGTGCCCGAGTGGAAACTCGACACATTGGCCTTACCAACCGCATGCCTGGCGGCCTTCATCCAGGGTCCTGACTTGTTTCGCGTTTACAACTTCGTCCTGGATCGTGGCTGGCGCAGCGTCACCGTGGATGCACTTCGGTGTGCGCTACAGTTTTTCAGTCTGTTAGGCGTATTTCTCTATTGGCCGGCCAATACTTCTGTCAGTACCGCAATTTGGTTGATGGCCGCAGCCAATCTCATTCCACTTGTTCTTTGTCTCATTTGGGTCGAGGCTGCCTCCTTCAATAGCGCAATTTTTCTTTCAACCACCAGGCGTCATTGGAAGTTTGCAAGGTGGTTGCTCGCGTCGACCCTTGCCCAATGGAGTCGCGAAGGTCTTGCAAGCATCGCCGTTGGCCAATTCCTCGGCTTAGGCGAAGTTGGCATTCTCAGAGCTTCACAACAGCTGGTGTTCGCGATTAACGTTCCTCTGCAGGCTCTTGGCAATGTCATCCCGGTTCATGCCAGCCGCGCTTATAGCAGTGGCGGGCTGGTCGACTTGAAAAAGTTTCTTCGCACTTTCGCGCTTAAATTCATGATCCCGATGGCCGCGCTTTTGGTTGTCATCGGTTTGTTTGGTGAAACATTGCTCACCACTGTCTACGGACCGTCCTACGCCGGTTATGGATACATGGTGGCGCTCTATGCTGTGATCATGGGCATTTACCTTGGCAAGGATGCGATGATTATGGCGATGCGCGCGATGCAACGCACCGACTTTGAGTTCCGCGCCAACATGATTGCAGCCCTCATTGGTGGGCTCGCCGCTTATCCACTTGTGGCAACATTCGGCATGGTTGGCGCCCTTCTTGCTGAGGGATTGTTTATCATCGCCGTCCTATGTATCGGAGGGCTGTTGCTCAGAAAATCGATCGATACGCCGCAACAGCCTTAACCTTACTTTAAAGATGGCCAAACCGATTGAGACTTAACCGACACCAAAACATGTTTTTCCAATCACAAGCCATTACGCTTATGACTTTGCCCGAGGCTTGGCACCTGTTCCTCCAGCAAGGTCGCCCCAGGCATTCCGAGAGGGCGCCAACATGGATCTGCTAAAATTACGATCCAATATTGTGCTGATCATTATTGCGAGCTATCTGGTCCTCAATTCCGGATTTATGCTGCTGCGCCTGCCACCATCTGGAAGTTTTGGCATTCCAATCGCCGAATTGCTTATTGCCGCCTTTCTTGCAACACTGATTTTCGAAGTCCGCCACATCAAAGCATTTGCGACAGTTGCACCGCTCACGTTCCTGTTAATCTGGTGGGGACATGGGGGCGTCCAGGCCGTAAAGGGCCTACAACAGCACAGTATTTGGGCCTTACGCGACGCCTCACACATGATCGATTCCCTATTTATCTGGATCGGCTTCGTCGTTGCCAGCGTGCCCGGTTTTCTCGATCGGTTTTCCCATGCACTGCGCCTGATGTTGATCATCGGCGCCATCTATATGTTGGGATACCCATTTCGAGATCAACTCGCGGCTCTCTCGCCCACGATCACGGCACCGGCAGGTTACAGCGCGCCAATTTTATTCAATTATACCGGTGGCTCGATCGTACCCATGACGGCTGCCGTACAGATTCTTCTCGACCGGACACGACTATTTTTCATACCTTCGGTCGTCGTTGCTGGCGGCATCATTGCTTTTGCAGTCGTTCTTTTGCAGCAACGTTCCACCTATCTACAATTGATCGCTTTGTTCTTCGTATTAGCTTTCATACGCCCAAGAGACGTGATGCGTCTGTCTTTTGGCATGGTACTGGCGGCGTTAGCTTTGGTCCTCATCCTTTCAACCGGCATAGAAATCACCGGGCGTCTTGGCGAAAAATTCTCACTTGATTTTCTCGTCAATCACTTTGCTGCAATTTGGGGAGAAAAAAGCGGCGGCGCAATTGATAGTGCCGCGTCTGGCGTCGGCCAACGCCTCGCCTGGTGGACGAAGATATGGGAAGATGTGACGGTTGGCGCCCGCACGCTCACCTTTGGTTTGGGCTATGGCATTCCATTGACAGACTTCTCAGATGTTAGCGGTACGCAAGTACGAGAACCTCACAACTCGACGATCTCAACATTTGCACGCCTTGGATTGATCGGCATCATCAGTCTGTTTGCTATCCAAGCTTTTTTGGCACGCGAATGGTTTCGATTGTACAAATTTCTGCGTCGACGTGGCGATCAGGTGTGGGCCAACAACCTGCTCATCATGGCAGCATTTTTTATCTCAGTTTGGGTTTATTCCATTGGAGAAGATGCGTTTGAAAAGCCGTTCTCCGCTGTTCCCTACTACTTCTTCTGGGGTGTTATATTGCGGGCGGCTTATGTCGCACGGCTGGCACAAGCTCAAGAACCGAGAACTACAATCCATCACCAAGACGATCGCGCACCACTCGGGCAACAGTTAGCACCGAACACGAGCTAAAATCGCAAGTGGAAATAAGGCGACTTATCCAATCGCACTTCGGCCGGTCAGCTTTTCAAAAACTCGCCCGTCAATACAAAGCTTTTCCACCATGTGGTTGGCAGTTGCATCCGTCGTCCAGGCTGTTCGATGCATTTGCAATTTATTGAACGGTTGTGCGTACTGCATTCCTGGAATTGCTGCTGCAATCGTCTCAAACCCAATAACCTGACAGTAAGCCTCAAGGTCGGAATTGAAAAACCGGCGCATACCAAACGGATAAGAAAAATGTCGAACACTTTCACCAATCAAATCTTCCAATATCAATTTGGACTGAAGAATTTCCTCATCCCATTTATCAGGCGGCAGTTTGTTTAAAGCAAAATGAGAGTGCGTGTGGGCAGCGATCGTATGTCCCTCTGCGTGAAGCTCTTTTACATCCTGGCCACTCATAGCCGTGCGATCGCCATGATGAACAATTCGATCGAAGTAGGTCGAAATTTCTTGCCGACTGGTGGTCTCAATCAACGGCAGTGTATTAACGTAGAAGGTGAGCTTTACATCAAGTTCACGAAATAACCCCAGCGCCTCATGCCAGCTTTTGTAGTTGTCATCAAAACTAATGAAAGCTTGTTTGCGATGGGGTTTTTCTGGTCGAATGAAGTCATCAATCGAGACAATTTCATATCCATGAAACCTCAGTGTTGCGACGCAATCACGAAACGCCGGCCATTCATGCTTTTCAAGAGAATGAAAATAGACCCCCAACCGTTCTGGTAAGGGCTTTGTGGCAAAGCGCTTGTGCAGGCCATAGACGAGGGAAAATATTGCCGTCTTAGCTTGCATCTTTATTCCAGCAGGATTTCGATTGAGTTGCAAAACACCGACTTTCCGAATTGACGAACATCACGTTTTGTCGTTTCAATTTCAGCGACACCACAGCCTCACATAGCGCTTAGCTGTGATCGTTTCAACCAACCGCTTTTCTGATTAAGCTTAAAACTAATCCCAACTTTAACGCCGCGTGTCATCGAGGTTTCCCCCATCATGCAAACAGGCCGTCATCACGCAGAGCCAAACAGAGTTTTGGCAATTTGCTCTTCTGCTTTTAGGTTTGTGGCGTTTACTATAATTTGCTTTGGTTGCCTAACCGACACGACACAACAAGCCGCCGCACAATCACAAAACGTTCAAAATTTTATTGCTGTAGCGGGATCACCAGCAGAGCACTCCGCTGCCATCCAAAACGGCATCGACAACGCGGGTGCTGGGGCCGTCATCTATTTTCCACCTGGCATTTACCGCTTTGCAAAACCAATTCAGCTTAAGAGTTTTCAGATTTACCGCGGTTCTAGATCTGCAATTCTGACGCCTGCCTCCGGCAATTCCGCACCTATTTTCCAGATTCACGATTCCACTTCGATTACCATTTCAGGACTTAACTTCCATGGTGGCGGTATCCACCTAACTGGGACAAATCAGGCAATACGGATCATAGGCAATGTTTTTAAGGATATTATCGACCCGAATGCGACTTTCGGCTCTGAAACCGCAATTTTTGTTGCTGGCCCGACCTCCCAAAGCGTCATTCAGTCAAACAAATTCAATCGCATCGGCTTACGCGGTGGGCGTCCAGGTGCAAAGAACGGTGCAGCCCTGTTGGCGTTTCATCTCGCTGACACGGCAATCTCAGGCAACGAGTTTAAAGACGTTTATCAAGCCATCAGCTTAATTTTCGAAGCCAGGCCCGGAACAGGCAACAAGATTTCCGTCACGGGTAACCGGATCACCAATGCATTTAGAATGGGGATTGAGGCGCAAGGGCCTGGCACACGAGCCGCGCGTTTTGAGGCAAATACCGTCGTCATGCATCACACAGGCGACGAAGACATCGGCCTGTCCATCGTCCTCAAGAGCGCAACAAGCACTATGGTTAAATCCAACAAGGTTGTGCGTCTGGCTTCTGTGCCAAAATCATGCACAGGGATGGGCATTGAAGTTGCAGGCATTGGCACGCGTGTCGAACACAACGACATTAGGGGTCCCTGGTGTTCGGCAATCGGCATTAGCTCGAAAAATGGCGAGTATTCTGAAGTCGTGGGAAATAAAATCTGTGGTCATCGTGGACCCTACGACGTCATCTCATTTTATGAAGGGCGTGGCCGTTCGACTTCTGAGCGAAATTCAGTCGTGCGGCATTGCCGTTAACTCAGCCAGGAAAGGTTAACTGGCGCCACAATGTTTTCGTTCAAGCAAAAATTCACTGCGTCTGAACATCCTGTTTGCACCGGCAAACGATTATTGCTTTGGATGCCAACATCTGGCCGAAGGTCTATACGCCTAATCTGGTCCATCTCGACAGGATAGAGAACTTGCAATCCGACGGCGACGACAAAACACTCAAAGTCCTGTTCTTGGCACAAACCCCGCCTCCCATCCATGGTGTCACGCGGGTGTCAAAGCAGATCTACGACATCATGAATGCCATGGCGAACGTTTCGGTCAAGCAAATGTGGGCTGGAAGTGCTGTATCGCTTGACGATATTGGCCACCGCTCCATTCGCAAATACCTAGCGTTTGCAATTTTTCTTATGTCATTAGGCTGGCGCGTCTTGACAACCAAACGTGACGACATCGTCTACACAACAATCGCCCCCCACGGCGAAGCTTTGTTTCGCGACGCACTTGTCATTGCAGTAGGGCGATTACTGGGTCACCGTGTCCTTATTCATATGCACACACGTGGCATTGGCGAAGTAATCTCTGGAACGACGCTCTCCCAACGCTTTACCGCTTGGGCACTAAAATCAACCGAACTCATCTCTCAATCTTCAGACGTCATCAACGAGGTCTCAAAATTCGGACTGTTTTCACGGATTCATCACCTCCCCAACTATGTTGCTGATCCGGGCACCCCAGAAAGCACCGGTCGGGAAACATTGAATTTGGGTTTCTTTGGCAGCTTTGACCAGCGCAAGGGTGTCTTGCGCTTCGTCGATGTTGTGGCAGCATTGAAAAACGACGGTCTTGAGGTGCGAGGCTATATCGCAGGGCGGTCAACACAGGATATGACACCTGAAGTCATTGCCAACTATGCAACCAAACACGGCGTTTGTGAACAACTCGCCATTCCCGGCTTTCTACTCGATGACCAGGCCATCAAATGCTTTTTGCGCCAACTCGATCTTTTTATCTATCCAACAGATCACGACCTAGCCCCTTTGGTTTTGCTTGAGGCAATGGCCAACGGTGTCGTACCGCTGGCCTTTGATACCGGAGCAATCCGAGAGATGCTTAGTCCAGAATTTACAGATCATGTCATTGCCAACTCTCTCGATCCAGAAACATACACGTCCCAATACTTGGCACACATAAAGCGCTACAACGACGATCGAAAACTACTCAACGATGACAAGAAAAAAGCGCGCGACACTTTTCTGGCACGCCATTCATTGGAAAACTTTGAACGTACGTTTCGCAACATCATTGCCAACCCCATATTCAACAATCCAAAAGATCCAGCCGCGCGATCAGAATTTGCGAAATTCTATAGTTAGGGGGTTTATGACATCGTTTTGAGCACGAATATTGCATGACCTAATTTCAAACTCTAAGTAGCGAGACAACATTAACCATCATGACTTCAGACATTCCAATGGCATTGAATTCAAAGATTTCAGTTGAAGCCGACCGCTTTTCCGATCAATTCGGACCAACACGTACACGTCGCGTTCTTGTTGTCGGCGGCGCCGGATATATTGGTGCACCGGTCACACAATACTTACTCGGTCAAGGATACAAAGTCCGATGCCTTGACCGCCTCATTTACGATAACGCCAGCACTATCACTGGTTTTCTGTCACATCCCGATTATGAATTCGCCCTTGGTGACATGGGTCACAATGAGACAATGGACCAAGCCCTCGAAGACGTAACAGATGTTGTCATTTTGGCAGGCCTCGTTGGCGATCCAATCACCAAAAAGTTTCCTGATGCCGCCCATGAAATCAATGATCTTGCCGTCTCAGCCTGTATAGATCGTCTCGCCGGGCGTGGACTCAACAAGGTCATTTTCATCTCGACCTGCTCAAACTATGGCATGATTGCAGATGACGCCATGGCCGACGAAAATTTCGAACTCAGCCCACTCTCACTTTATGCAAAGTCAAAAGTCGCGGCTGAAACAAAAATTCTCGGCCTTAAAGGCAAGGTCGATTACCACCCAACAGTCTTGCGTTTTGCCACGGCGTTTGGTTTCGCGCCACGCATGCGTTTTGATCTCACAGTGAATGAATTTACGCGCGAACTTCATGAAGACAACGAATTGTTGGTCTATGACGCGCACACGTGGCGACCTTACTGTCACGTCTTTGACTTTGCCCGCCTCATCGACCGTGTCTTAGCCTTCCCAATCGCTGACGTCAGCTTCGAGGTCTTCAACGCTGGTGGCGACAAAAACAATCACACGAAACAAAGCATCGTTGATCTCGTATGCCAACGCTTACCAGAGCGCAATGTTGCCTATAAAGAACACAGTACTGATCCGCGCAATTACAAAGTCAACTTTGAAAAAGTGCGCACAAAACTCTTCTTCGAACCGGCAATGAGCGTCCAAGATGGTATCGATGAAATCATTTGGGCGTTGAGCAGCCGCCTAACGAGCGATATCAGCGAACGAAAAAACTTTTACGGCAACTATGAAATTCTTGGCTAATATCAAACGATAAAACCACGAAGGCTCAGCTGTGATTTAATAAATTGGAACACGATTTAAAAAGCGTCGAATTGTTTTATCCGCGCACGCGTTGTTAATGCATACTAAGTCAAATACATAATTTGAGAGTTGGAGTTCACTGTGACATCCCCCCGCGTCGTTATTCTTTCAGGTGGTAAAGGGACACGGCTTCGCCCATTCACTGCCAGTTTTCCAAAACCACTTGTCCCTATTGGTGACATGCCGATTTTGGAAGTCGTCCTGCGTCAGTTGGCGCAACATGGACTTACGCATGCCACGCTTGCTGTTGGACACTTGGCCGATCTAATCCGCGCCTTCGTGACACAGCACCAAGACCTTTCGCGAATGATGCAAGTTGATTTTGTCAGCGAAAAGGAACCAACAGGGACTGCCGGCTCTCTGGCAAACATCAAAGGTCTAGATGATACATTTCTCGTTATGAACGGCGATGTTCTGACAGATCTCGATTATCAAAACCTTATCAAGGTACATAAACAATCCGGTGCGGCGCTGACCATCGCAGGTCACAGAGAAAAACGAAAGATTGGTCTTGGTGTCTTGGAAACTGAGCCAGACGGGCGGCTGACAAACTATGTCGAGAAGCCGGAATACGATTTCAACGTATCCATGGGCATTTATGTTTACGAACCGCGCGTGCTCGATTTAATCCAGCCTGGCAAATACCTCGATTTCCCAGATCTTGTGTTGCAGCTACTTGAGAAAGGGGAACACGTCCAGGTTCACAACTCCGATGCTTTCTGGCTGGATATTGGTCGTCCTGAAGACTATGCGCTGGCCCAAGAAATATTCGAACGCGAGCCCGAGAAATTCAACATCGGCAAAGTAGCACAAGACCTAAAAGCATCGAGCGCTTAGAAAAATGAACTGGAAATACGCACTTTGCGAACCCAATCTCGACCAAGCAGAAATCTCGGCTGCTGTTGAGTGCATCTCTTCCGCCTGGCTATCAATGGGACCACGCACACGCGCCTTTGAAGAGGCATTCGCCGAGTTGCACGGTTGCAAACATGCAATCGCAGTCTCCAGCGGCACGGCAGCCTTGCATCTTGCAATGCTGGCGCTCGACATCGGACAATCCGCCGACGATGAGGTTATTCAACCATCCATTAATTTCGTGGCGGCGGCCAATATGACCAAAGCGGTCGGCGCCCGTCCGGTTTTCGCTGACATCGTTTCACTCACTGAACCAACCATTGATCCCGAAAAAATCGAGTTGGCGATCACGGAGAAAACCCGCGCTATCGTTGTTATGCACTATGGCGGCTATGCCTGTCGCATGAACGAAATCGTAGCCTTGTGCAAAAAATACAATCTGCACCTCATCGAAGATGCCTGCCATGCTCCCGCGACACCGGCACCTGACAACACAGGCCAGATGCTTGGGGCGATTGGCGACATCGGCTGCTTTTCGTTTTTCTCAAACAAGAATATGACATGTGGCGAAGGCGGTATGATCGTTACCGACAATGACGCGCTCGCCAAACGTATGCGCGCGCTCCGATCGCACGGTATGACGACGCTGTCTTGGGAACGCCACAAAGGGCGAGCATCGACTTATGATGTGACAACGCATGGCTTCAATTATCGTATCGACGACTTGCGATCGGCCATCGGTCTTGTCCAACTTGGAAAGTTGCCTGCTGCCAATGCCGCACGCCAAGCCCACGCCAAACGATACGCTGAGGCCATCGCACGCCACGCACGCTCCGATATCTCGTATCTGTTTGGCAAAGCTCCGACGGCGGGTTCGGCACACGTGGCCGGTATCATTGTGCCAGCCAACAAACGCGATCGTGTTCGCCAAGGCATGAGTGACGTCGGTATTCAATCCAGCTTACATTACCCGTGCGTGCACCATTTTTCAGGCTTCGGCGCTGAAGGTCATGGTGCAGACCTCCGCCTCAGCGAGGTATTCTCAAACCAGATGATCACTCTGCCACTTTATCCAACGATGCCTGAAGAGGCTGGAGAGGAAATTGTGTCGGCAATTGTGAGGTGTCTGGATAATCCTTCGACCACGCCCAAAACCACCTAATTTGGGCAAACGAATACACCGCAGAACACGCACCTTCGAACAAGCCAATTCCAACGCCTGTGGACGAAAATTCGACCTGCGTCAGTCTGCGTTGCCCCAAGGCCTCAGAAATCCTTGGCACAAATGGATCGAGCCGCTATATGGAGCGGACGGACAGGCGATTCTGCACATTGGATCGCCCAATTGACTGTCGCCAACCCCGAGTTTCAAGGGGCCTTCAGTCGAAGCGGCGCAGGGCCCAGGCTGGCCAATCCCGCGAAATGCCGACATAGCTCAACTGGTAGAGCACCTGATTTGTAATCAGGGGGTTGGGGGTTCAAGTCCCTCTGTCGGCACCAGTAAAATCAATATCTTACCTCTCTTCCCCCCCTAACCACATCCTGCTAGTCAGCAACCAGTCAGCAGAAAATATATTTTTCTGTTTGATCTGTCGCTTCCCGCTCACTTTCATCAACCCATTCATTCTGACAATTCCGTCGCTGTAATCCTTGATGCTAGATTCTCATTCAACTTTTCCTCTGCTCCCGCCTCTCTTGATTTTACCCTCAGTCCTTTTTGTTCCAACTCGTCAGCGGTGAATGGTGATTTTTCCGGCTGATTTCTGTGATGCCGAGCGTCATGCGCTGGTGATGTTTGAAACTTACAAATTGGACAATCTTTATCTGGACTTGCTTTCCTTGTGCCCCGTCTTGTTCGCACCTTCTTTGGTTTGTCTTGTCGCGCCAATGTGTACGGAAATCCTAACTCTTCCAGTATTTCAATGCCTTGCGTTACTTGATCCATCGCCTCCTCTCTAGCTTCATTAATTAATTCTGCTTTTTGCTCTTCAAGTTCTTTTATTTTTTCAATCGCTGATTTTGTCATTTTCCGCTCTCCAAATACCGATTTTACTTTCTCAAAGTTCAGCCAATTTCTACGTTCTGCTGTTCATACACACCGGCTTCGCGCAGACTGGTTCCAGCTCCACATCGTTAATCAATTCATTCCCCCAAATGTCCCAACCCGGGGTCTTTCGACGAGCAAACATTTCCAGCCGAGGCACATCACCACACAGCTCTACGATGTGATCTCGAACTTCGTCCGGTTTTTCTGAATGACGCCGACGCGGTGCTATAACTAATGACCGAACAGCCGCCGACTGCCTGATTGGTCGTCCACGTTTAGCAAGAAGACAGATTTCAGCATTGTGCCGTGTCCACATTCCAAGCCCGACAACTGCTCTTCCTGAATTCGGGTGTGTTTTCACCCACGTGAACCCATTGGTCACGAATTGAAAGCCCCAAGCATCTATCACCTGTAGAGCATCTGGGATTGCACTCATTGTCGTCCACATAAACAAGAGTGCGTCTGGATGAACAACAGTTCGCACGGGAAGTGCGATCATCTCCTTTACTCGCATTAACGGATA
>JBOEGZ010000007.1:0-432005 GCA_050633705.1 Hyphomicrobiaceae bacterium
TACAGGTGAGGGCGGTCCGGTACCGCCGACCGGCAAGAAAACTGAGTCTGAATATGTTTACGTGATGGAGTTTGACGGCCCGAAGATTAGGCACATGACTAAAATTTGGAATTCCGGTTGGGCACTTAAAGAGTTGGGATGGGGGTAGGTCACAAATTCTGAGAAAGAAAGATGGGTAAGAAAGGCTAGCGTCCAATATCGTCCACACTTGCCCACAATTTCACTTTGCACGTCATTATCTTCCTGCGTTCTGCGTTAGTCCAGACACGTGCACTATCAGAATTTCTGTCTAACTAGGCCGTGCCGTGCCGAGCGATCGATATGCTTCCCAGGATTCTAAAGTTGCTTCCGAGTGAATGCGCTAGTTTTTATTTTGACAACTGCATTTGATCGCTCTGATTCTTTGCCGCGTCGTCATTGGATTTGTGATCTGATAGGCCGTCGCCCTGTAACATCTCATCAATCAAAACACGCAAGCGTAATATGGCGCGCGTCGTGTCAGCTTCGGGGACCGATGAGTAGCCAATTACGAAGATGCTATCTTCTGAGTTCTGATTGAAATCAAGGGCGGCACTGCTGCGCAGAGAATAGATGCCAATTCCCAATGAGCGGGCTTCAATTTGAATATCACTAGCCGGAGGAAAGCTTTGCGGAATTTTCCAAACCAAATGCAAGCCGCAATGCTCACCGCTGACGGTTGTTTCAGGAAAATACTCCTTAAGGCATTCAACAAGATGATCGCGGCGGGACTTGTAAATCTTGCGCACCCGCCTCAGGTGGCGATCGAATTCACCTCCGTGTAGGAATTCCGCGAGTACAATTTGGTCGAGCCAGGGTTGGCCGTTGTTCATGTAGGCTTTGATTTGTCTACTACGGGCTGCGAATGATTTTGGTACGACGGTGAAGCCAAGTCTCAAACCCGCACCTAATGATTTAGAAAATGTTCCGAGATAGAATACGCGGCGGCTATTATCGAGGCCGGCAAGCGCTGTTAGCGGAGGGCCATCGTAGCGAAAGTCGCTGTCATAGTCGTCTTCGATAATAACACTATCTGTCGCTTTAGCCCAGTTCAAAAGTTGAACGCGGCGCTCCAGAGTTAAGGTTACACCGATTGGAAACTGATGTGATGGCGTGATGAAAACAACGCCGGAGCGATCATCTGGCAAGTCGTTGACGACCAGTCCTGCTTCATCGACTGGAATTGGGCAGACGTTTTCGCCAAGACTTTGGAAAAGTAAAGCGGCACCTTGATAGCAAGGGTTCTCAACAAAAAATGGTTTATAGTTGTTGTCAAGAAGTCGATGGATAAGATTTAAGCCATCCTGTGAGCCTCCTGTAATGACAATCTGGTCAGCACCCACCATCATACCGCGCGTTCGCGCCAAATGCTCCGCAATCGACTGACGCAATTCGAGAAGACCTGCGGGGTCACCGTAATCGGCCAAGTTGACGTCGGAAGATTCCAGATATCTTATGAGAAGTTTGCGCCAAACGCGCATTGGGAAAGATTCTTGTGCTGAGCGGCCTGCCCAGAAATCTATTTCGGGCCGGCTTGACTTGCCGTCTCCACCTGGCGCCCCCGCAAAACACAATACGGGTTCTGGATCGACCTCGTCGTGCACGTTCTTTGGTAGAGCGCCATCTGAAATCTGCATAAGGCCGTCGGGCAAAAACGAGCTGACAAACGTACCTGCCGTGCCGCGTGCCTCAATGTAGCCTTCCGCGATTAGGCGATCGTAAGCGAGAATAACGGTGTTGCGTGAAACCGATAACTGTTCGGCAAGTGTTCGACTTGCCGGCATGGCCATGCCCGCACTTAGGCGGCAGTCAAGAATAAGCGCGCGGACTTGGTCAAATATTTGTGCCTGAAGTGATTGATCGGCGTTAGGGTCGAGAACTAATG
This sequence comes from Hyphomicrobiaceae bacterium, assembly GCA_050633705.1. Lineage (GTDB taxonomy): Bacteria > Pseudomonadota > Alphaproteobacteria > Rhizobiales > Hyphomicrobiaceae > JAJFHI01. Next base: position 1,904 of record JBOEGZ010000007.1, read on the forward strand.
CAAGTTCCAACGCAAGCCTCCTTTTCTTAACTCGGACCAGCCATTGGTGCCATAGATGTAACGTCTAGGTCTATCTTTATGGGTCCAAGCCAACATCAATTCTTGGTACCAACATCTGGTGGTACCAACAAAAAAGCACGGCTTGGATCTTTCGATCCCGCCGTTTCTCGCGTCTTATCGAACCTAAGTAAAAATGACAGCGGTCAAAAAAGGCCGAAGGTGAATAAAAAAACCTGGAGGGAACGGATGAACAAATTACCCAAGAATGGTGAGTTCTTTGGCGGTTGCCCACACGACTGCCCAGACACCTGTTCGATGATTTTCGAAGTCGACAATGGCATCGTTAAAAGCGTGCGTGGTAATCCCGATCATCCGATGACCCGTGGCGGACTGTGCGTCAAACTGAAAGACTATGAGAAACGTCACTATCACAAAGATCGCGTGCTCTATCCTCTTCGCCGTACCGGACCCAAAGGTTCCAAGCAGTTCGAGCGTATTTCATGGGATGAGGCGCTTGATGAAATCGTTAGTCGTTGGACAAAGATTATTGATGAGCATGGTCCTCAAGCCATCGCTCCATACAGCTATCTCGGCCACCAAGGTTTGGTACATGGCCTCAATGGTGGCGATGCATTCTTCAACCGTCTGGGCGCGACGGTTATGGAACGTACGTTCTGTGGCGAAGGCTCCTGTACTGCTTGGCTGTTAACCGTTGGACCAACGGCTGGCGTAGATCCTGAAAGCTACATCCACTCGAAGTATATTGTGATCTGGGCCTGCAACAGCGTTAGTACGAACTTGCACCACTGGGCGATTGTCAAAGAAGCGCAAAAGAGCGGTGCAAAGGTTGTCGTGATCGACGCCTACGCCTCACGCACGGCAAAAGAAGCAGATTGGCACATTTGTCCAAAACCTGGCACCGATGGCGCGCTGGCCATGGCTGTGATCAATTCAATTATTGAACAAGGCCTTGTCGATCAGGACTATGTCGATAACCACACCTCCGGCTTTGAAGCCCTAAAAGAACGTGCATCGACAAAGACACCAGAATGGGCCTCTGAAATCACCGGCATTCCAGCTGATGATATTCGCAAATTTGCCCGCGAGTTGGCGACGTCGCAGCCAGCAGCCATTCGCATGGGTGTGGCTCTTGAACGCCATCACGGCGGTGGTCAAACGATCCGCGCTGTAACCTGCATTCCAGCCCTGACTGGTGCGTGGCGCCATGTTGGTGGCGGGGTCACTCAGTTCCCGGTTTGGGAGCACCCATACAAATTTGATGTTATTTGCCGTCCGGATCTGATCCCCAAAGGCACGCAAGTCATCAACAACTTGCAGATCGGTCGGGCACTAACCGGTGAAATAGACTTAAAGGTTCCTATCAAATCGATGATGTGTTGGAACTCCAATCCAGTGACCCAAGCGCCGGAAACTGACAAGATCGTTGAGGGCTTGAAGAGCGACGACTTGTTTCTGGTCTCAGCCGAACACTTTATCTCTGATACGGCGTCCTACGCTGATATCGTGTTGCCGGCGTCTATGGGCGCAGAGATGGAAGATATGATCTTGTCGTGGGGCCATCTCTACCTGACGTACAATGCCAAGTCGGCAACGTCTCCAGGTGAAGCTATTCCAAACAACGAAATATTCCGTCGCTTGGCCGCTCGTCTTGGCTTTGAAGAAGAGAATTTCAAGTGGTCGGATAGTGAGTGCCTGGAAAATTACGTCGATTGGGATGCGCCTTCTTGCGAAGGCATTGACCTCGAATACATGCGCGAACACGGTTTCGCCCGCCTAAAAGTTGGCACCAAAGACGACCGTGCCCCACACAAGGAAGGCAACTTCCCGACCGAGTCGGGCAAGTGCATGTTGGAGGTTCCTGGTGCAGCAAATTTTGTTGCCGGCCCATTCCGACAAATGTACGATGACTTCCAACCTGGTGAGGCTTTGGATTCATTACCGGACTACACACCGCCGCGCGAGTCGCCAGTATCCAATCCGCTGCTCGCGGAGAAGTTCCCTCTGAATATTGTCTCACCAAAGAGCCACGGTTTCTTGAACTCGTGTTACGCCAACATGGATCACAAAATCAAAGGCCAGGGTGAACAGTTTGTCCTGATCAACGCTGTCGATGCAAAGAAGCGCGAAATTATCGAGGGCGACCGTGTGCAGGTGGCGAACGGCCGTGGTGCGTTTAAGGGCGTGGCCAAGATCACGGACGATGTAAACCCTGGAATTGTGGTTGCAACACTTGGCTATTGGCGTCAGTTGAATCAGGGCACAGTGAACTCGATCAGCTCTGCTGAATTTACAGACATGGGTCACGCGCCGTCGTTCTCTGACAACCTTGTCGAGGTGACGCGCGCCAACTAACACACGGCCACCGTCTCGTTTGCCCGAGGGGGTGGCCCTTCAATACATGAGCAACCCTGTCACAAGGCTGGCTGCGGGATACTGCACCGGTTCTCGTTCGATTTGATGAGGAATTTGCCGATATGTCAGAAGAGGCCGGTCGACTGCTAGCAGCGATTTCCTACCAGCCCGGCAATGGTAACGCGCTTGATGTTGTGATGAGTACGATCGCATCCAGGTTATCTGAAAACGGATATCGCGTGGCAGGTGCAGTTAAACACAACACGCATCGGCTAGATCGCAGGCGCTGCGATATGCAGCTTGAAATTCTGAGTAGTGGCGAAACCATTTCCATTTCAGAGGATAGGGGACCAGAGGCGCGCGGATGTTCGCTCGACACGGGTGCGCTCGAATCTGCTGTCGGTATGACCATTGCCGGCTTGGAACGTGGCGCGGATATTCTTGTTGTGAACAGGTTTGGCAAACTGGAAGCTAACGGACGCGGCTTTCGTCCGGCGATTGAATTTGCTGTTGGTCATGATCTGCCATGTCTCGTGGGCGTTAGTCATGAACACATGGATGCATGGCAGGAATTTACCGGTTCCGTTGGGCAAGAACTATCGGTCCACGTAGATGATGTTTGGCAATGGTGTCTCAGTGCTCAACCAAGCGCAATTCAAAATTTTCGAGCCGTTGTATAAAAACAAGAGCGGTTGAACCGTCCTGTAGACTCTGGATTGATTGCTGTTTTTTGCGTCATTTGCGAGATTACCAAGAACCATTGAACACAAACGCCATTGAAAAGTAGGACTGCACATGCCTCACATTGTAACAGACAATTGCAAGCTCTGCCGTTTTACAGAGTGTGTGGAAATCTGCCCCGTGGAGTGTTTTCACGCCGATGACGAACAACTCTATATAGACCCAGATGTTTGTGTGGATTGTAGCGCCTGCATCCCCGCGTGCCCAGTTAATGCAATTTACGAAGTGATCGATATGCCTGACGACAAGACGCCGTGGATTGCAATCAACTTAGAACGCTCGCGCTCGTTGCCGATTATCAGCGAGAAGCAAGACCCGCTACCTACCGCAGAAGCCCGCCGCACCAAACTCGGGTTTTGAGATAATCCGAGAGGGCGCTGGCCGGTATGTCCAACCAAGATAATTCGCACGATACGCCGGTCCACGTCGCCATTGTCGGGAGTGGTCCAAGCGGATTTTATGCGGCGGAGGCTTTGCTCCGGTCTGATCTAGACGTGCGTGTCAACATGATCGAACGACTTCCGACACCGTACGGATTGGTCAGGAGCGGTGTTGCACCAGACCATCCCAAACTCAAGCAATCAATACTCGTCTATGACAAGGTCGCGCGACATGAGAAATTCAACTTTCTTGGAAATATTGAACTTGGCCGTGATGTCTCCATAGCGGACTTGCAGACGACGCACCATGGCGTTGTGCTGGCTTGTGGGGCGAATGCCGATAAGAAAATGGAAATTCCAGGCGAGGACCTGGAGGGAAGCCACACCGCAACAGAGTTTGTCGGTTGGTACAATGGGCACCCAGACTACCGAGATAAGAAATTTGATTTGAGCCAAGAGGTTGCCGTCGTTGTCGGACAAGGCAACGTTGCAGCCGATGTTGTGAGAATTCTCGCCAAACCCATCGATGAGTTGCACAATACCGATATCGCGGCCCATGCCCTTGAAGCGCTTGCTGAAAGCAAGATTCGAGAGATTCATATAATCGGACGACGTGGTCCGGCACAGGCCAAGTTCACGGCAAAAGAGCTTCGCGAACTTGGGTCAATTACCAACACCAATGCGAGCGTCAATGCTCAAGAGTGTGTTCTCAACGATCAAAGCAATATCGAGCTTGAGGCAAAGACCAATACGAACGCTGATAAGAACTTGGAAATTTTCCGTAGCTTTGCTGAGCAAGACACGTGTGAAGGGCAGCGTAAAATAAAGTTTCGTTTTTGCTTAAGTCCTATTGCTCTAAAAGGCCCGCAGCGCGTGCAGGAAATTTTCTTGACACGAAACCGACTAGAGGGTCCCGCTTTTTCCCAAGTTGCGCGATCCACAGAGGAAACAGAAACGATATCTTGTGGACTGGTTTTCAGAAGTATCGGGTATCGTGGTGTGCCCCTTCCGGGTTTGCCATTTGATTTTTCCGCTGGCGTGCTTTCGAATATTAAAGGGTGTGTTGTTGATGGCAATCAATTTTTGCGCGGTCTCTACGTCACCGGATGGCTGAAACGTGGTGCCAATGGTATCATTGGCACCAATCGAGCCGACAGCATTGAGACGATCAGAAGTCTCCGCGCCGACATCCGCGATCTGACTAGCGAAACAAAGCCTGGCATTGACGGGTTTTTGTCTATTCTCAAAACGAGCGGCGTAAAAAGAGTGGCATTCTCTGATTGGTTAAAAATCGACTCCGCCGAGATCGAACGCGGTAACGCGAAGGGGAAACCCCGAGAAAAATTCACACGCATTGATGAAATGCTAGACCTGTTGGACCGGTGAACGCGTGCGCGTGCTACATAGTGAAGGTATGATCTTTGCAGTCGCCATTTTAAAGTCACTGTAATTATCGAGGTATTCTTCCGCTTCTTGGCCCTGAAGACTCTTTCGGGTGGCGCTCAGTGGCGATCGCGGGTGTGAACCGGAAATGCGGCTTAAACGAACGATAGTAAAGGGTGAACGGAAGTCGTGCAGCCCAGTGCAAACCGCTCGGATTTACCCATTGCGCTACTTTGAATTTTCCTAATTCAGTTCCGCATTTGGTAGTTGAGCAGTAATAAAGCTGATTCTTTTCACATAAGATTCATTATGCGAACTAAGCACCTGAAATAACTGATGTCCGCTTTTGAACCAAGTACGGATGCTATTTTAGCGAAGTTCTTTTTCGGGAATTGACCCGGAATGGGCGTTACCGAAGCAAAAGCTTGCGAAGCACTATGAGAAACACAGCGACAGACGCCAGATGCACCTCGATCTCACGCAAAACCTTCAAAATGTGTTCGATTGAATGTCGCTTCCGAGCCATCTATTCACCCCTTCATCTTTGGTAGATTTTTAAAAATCTTGTGGTTCAATTTTAAGGGGCAAGGGCAGCTAGCGGGTCTGACGGCGAATGCCTTTGAAATGCGCTTGAGTTGTCCTGGGGGTTGGACTTTAAGATCATCATAGCGACGTAAGGAGCGAAGATGAGATCAAAGTCCTCCAGGCCTGATTCGTCTCAAAATGTCTCACAGTCGAAGACGTACCTCTTGCCCTTGGGGTTACGCATCCCCCCCTCTATTCTGTCTGTAGGCGGGAAGCGATTGTGCACATCAAGATAAGACTGTTTTCGGGAGAGGGCATCAACTCTGTCTGCAACTGATTTTCTGGCAGCATCAGCATTAACATCCATATTTATTCCGGTGTCATGCCGCCATTTCCCCTTTACCTATTTACATGTTGAGATAATCAGAGCCCACAGCTCGTAGTTTTAGTTTCAACCGGATGCAATTTGGCGGCTACAGGACGAAGACATCAAACATTTTTATCCTCTTCTGTAGCGCGAAGCTTACGCGAACCTTATGCGCAATTTGAATTGCCAATTATCGAGTGTCGGTAGTGGACCAACTCGAAATGTTCGCGTTGAGACAAGTAGGTGTTGCTGTTTGACAGTTAAAATTGATTGGCTTTTCAAGCATTTTGAGCTTGGAAATTTGCAGCTTCGCCATCCCAACGAACCAGCGTGTTGCGAGTGCGCAACGGCACGGACTTTGTTCGCGCCGATCGCATCGTAGATGTGGATAAACTTGGCAAATCACTTGATCCTGGAAATTAACGAATATTTTACCAACGGTGGGTGGGGTTTACAAATGATTCTAATCGTGGACGACCGTGAGATTGTGTCCGACGGTTATCGGTCTAGTTTTTCGCGCGAGGGGTTCGCCGCGGAGGGCCTAGCACCTTACGAGTTGTCGGACTGGGTTGAGAGCGCATCGGCAGTTGATATAAATTCTGTAGAAGCTTTTTTGCTCGGCAATTTTGACGATCGATCGGCTCTGTCACAACTTATTAGAAGGCGGACGAAAGCTGCGGTAATCGCTCTGAGTGACGACAAAAGCCTTGATGACACGTTAAATTTGTTTGCTTCTGGATTTGATGATGTCGTCAACAAGCCGATTCATGTTCGCGAAATAATTGCGAGGATCAATGCAATTCGCCGTCGAGCATCTGTTCAAAACTCTGAATTGAAAGTCGGTGAGATAACAGTTTTTGCAGACGGGCAAGATCCGATTGTTGCTGGTGAGCCGCTGCCATTGCCTCGACGTGAGCTGCGCATTCTTGAGTATCTTGCCGCGAAGAACGGGCGGTGGGCGACAAAGAATCAAATCTTCAGCTCAGTTTACGGACTGTTTAATGAAGACATTGATGAAAACGTTATCGAAAGTCACATCAGCAAACTTCGCAAGAAGTTGCGGGGGCGGTTAAACTCAGACCCGATAGAGTCATTACGGTTCATTGGGTACAGGTTGGTTGATCCGACAAGCCAAACTTGATCTGAAGCTAAGATCAGCGTCGCGCAAGTTACGTAAGCTTATATTACTCCGAGTTGTTAGACGAAATCGAACTCGGAGAAGTAAAAATGAGCTTGTTTGGTACAATGAGGACGAGCATTTCGGGAATGCGCGCCCAGGCAGACCGGTTGTCGACTGTTTCAGATAACATCGCGAATGCTGGTACAACCGGATATAAAAAAGCATCGACAGAGTTCTCAACGCTCATACCGATTTCGGCTGAAACACAATATACATCGGGAAGTGTCCAAACGACCGTACGACGTACAATTTCGGAACAGGGTGCGCTCACATATACGCAGTCAATAACCGATCTCGCGGTCCAGGGTGACGGGTTTTTCTTAGTTCAGGGAACCTCCGACGAAGCATTTCTCACTCGAGCTGGATCATTCGTCCTCAATGGTGACGGTGAAATGGTCAACGCTGCTGGCTTCAAGCTGTTGGGATATCCTGTTGGTGGGGACGGGGAACCTGGGGTTGCCAACGGCACGGCGGGGTTGGAGCAGATAAATTTTGGCACATTGGCATTGCAGGCAAACCCGTCCACGACCGGTAGCCTTTCGGCCAACTTTCCTGCTGATGCCGATATCGTAGCCGCCGCCAACTTGCCGTCGACCAATGGTGTTGCGTCAGAGTTCTCAGCTAAGACATCTATGGTCGCATTTGCCAATCTCGGACGCGAAGTAACACTCGATATATTTGTATCGAAAACCGCTGCCGAGGAATGGGAAGTAACTGTTTACGACCGGGCAGCCGCAGGACCAGCAGGCTTTCCCTACACAGCAGGCCCACTCGCGACAACGACATTAGATTTCGATCCGGCAACTGGCGGATTGGTCGACCCAACGACTGGGTTTCTAGATGTGCCAGTACCCGACGGTGCTACTCTGTCGATTGATATGTCAGAGTCGAGCCAACTCGCGAGTGATTTTCTGATTCACGAAGCTACTGTGGTGAACGGAAATACCGCTTCCGGGGTCGATAGAATGGAGATCACACCGGAAGGTGACCTATACGCAGTTTATGATAACGGCGCTCGAGTTAAGTCATATTCAATTCCACTTGCTACTGTCGTTAGTCCCGACAACCTGCAGGCAATTTCTGGAAACATTTTTGCAGCTGATGCTAACTCGGGTCAGATTCGAGTTGGACAGCCAGGGTCAGCCGGTCTTGGTGGCATCGTTTCTGGTGCCTTGGAGCAATCCACTGTCGATATTGCTTCTGAATTGACGAGTATGATTGAGACGCAAAGAAATTACACTGCAAACTCCAAGGTATTCCAGACAGGCGCGGAGTTGACCGATGTTGTCGTAAACCTAGTTCGGTAGACTTTGGCGGCCGTAAGGTCAGTTGATGAGGATTAGGCCAAAACATTATGTCTCTCACGACCAGTTGGAATATTTCGCGCTCGGCGCTCGCTACAACTGCAGAGCACACCGCTCTCATTTCGCGAAATATTGGTAACGTTGGCGACCCAAATGCAAGTCGAAAGATTGCGTCGATCACGCCTCTGGATTATGGCGGTGTTGCGATCCAGGGGGTCAACCGCGCGACAAATGCCTCCTTGTTTACGAGTGCATTGGGAGCCTCGTCGGCGGTTGGATACAGTGAAACGATTAGCGGAGGTCTGGATCGGCTCGATCAAGTAATCGGCGATCCAGAGTCAGACTATTCTCCAGTAGCTATGTTAGGGAAATTAAAGTCGGCTCTTGAAGTCTACCAGGCAAACCCACACGATAATTCAGCAGCCAATAGTGCATTGTCTGCAGCCGGGGACATCGTCAATACGCTGAACAGCGCAAACGAGGTCGTCCAACAGGTTCGTCGCGATGCAGATTCTGAAATTGCCGACATAGTCGGTAATGTAAATGGATTGCTCGAACGTTTTGAAGAACTCAACAACAAGATTATAAGTGGTACTCGCATTGGAGCTGATGTTACAGACGAACTAGATGCGCGCGACGAAATTCTTTTCGAATTGTCCAAAGAGATGGGCATAAAAACAGAGACACGCTCGGACAATGACATGCTAATCCTAACGGAGAGCGATGTCGTCGTATTTGAGAGGCACCCACGTAGTATCTCATTCGAAAAGAGTCCAGGGTTGGATGGTTCAATTACGGCGAATGGCCTAATGATCGATGGTGTGCCAGTCACTGGCACAGATGCGGTCATGAAACTGGAAACGGGTCGGCTTGTCGGACTGACAACTCTGCGAGATGACTTGTCTGTAACATTTCAAAGTCAATTAGACGAGCTTGCGCGAGGTTTGATCGAAACGTTCGCGGAAAGTGATCAGTCTATTACCCCAACACAACCGGATTTGCCGGGACTATTTACATACACGGGTGCAACGGGAGTTCCTGCTAGCGGAACGCTAATCGCAGGCTTGGCTGGTTTGATTACTCTCAATCCTGCAGCCGATCCGGCGCTTGGGGGTGATATCAATCGTATTCGTGATGGAGGACTGGCAGACCCAGGAAACCCGGCCTACGTATACAACAATACCGGTGCAGCAGGTTTTACGGATCGGCTCGCTGAATTAACGCAAGGTTTTACAGAGATACGTTTGTTTTCTGCTGAAACTGGGCTGGAGACACAAACGACAATAGAGGGCCTCGCTGCAAATACTTCGGGATGGTTGCAGGCAATACGCTCGAATACACAGTCGGAGCTTACATATCAATCGACCGTCTTCCAGCGAGCAAGTGAGTCTTTATCGAACGCTGTTGGGATTAATCTTGACACTGAAATGGCACATCTTCTTGAGTTGGAGCGTTCGTTTCAAGCGGCATCGCGTTTGATTGGTACGATCGACGAGATGTTTGGTGCGCTGCTAGCGGTGACGTGATGCGATGAAAATATCCCAAATTTCCACTTACAGCTGGTTCAGTGCGAACAATTCTCAGATATCGCGAATCCGAGAGCAACTTGACGTTGCCCAACGAGAGTTAAGTACAGGACGGCATGCCGATGTAGGGTTGGAGCTTGGTTCGAAGATCTCCACGGATGTTAAGCTGCGTTCTGAATTATCAAAAATAGAAACTCGTAGCGATGCCAATGCGCATTTGTCTTCGCGACTAGATGCAACGCAAGAAGCACTCACATATCTTGTTTCTGAAGCTCAGTCGTTCGTAGCAGAGTTGACGACGGCAATAGGGAATTCATTAGATTCTGGGCGCACGGTTGCAATAACTCACGCCAAATCAAGTTTGGCGACACTCGAGGATATTGGCAATACGTCTTTCGCAGGCATGTATGTGTTTGCTGGCGATAATGTTTCGCAGCCGCCGTTTGGCGACTATTTTAGCGATACGACATCATCTGCACGTCTCGGTGTTGCAACAGCTTTCTTCAACGAATTCGGGGTTTCTCAAACAGATCCCGCCGTGGAAAATTTGTCGGATCAAGATGTCGAGGATTTTCTAGGAAATGCATTCTCGTCGTTGTTCGAAGATCCTAATTGGAGCACGACATGGTCATCGGCCTCCGACACTGAATTCAAGGTAGAGGTATCGGAAAACGAAATTTTGAACTTATCCGCGACGGCGCAAGGTCAAGCATTTCGAGACCTGGCAAGTGGGTTGACGATTATTGCTGATCTCGGAATCGAAAACATGAATGAGCCAGCTTACGAAGCTGCCACGATGGCGGCGCTTGAGAAGGTGAATGCGTCTATAACTGGTCTTGTAGAAATGCAATCCAATCTTGGTCTTGTACAAGATAAGGTTGAGACAAGGACAAAATACGACTCTGTTCGCATGACTATCGTTACGAGCCATATCAATCAACTGGAGTCGGTCGATTCAACAGAGGCCGCAAACCGGCTCTCTACGTTGCTCACACAGCTTGAGACATCTTATGCCGCGACGGCGCGAATTCAACGACTTAGTCTAATGAACTTTATCTGATAACTGGTCATCAATTTATTGGCCCGGACAGAACTGTGAAAAAATGAGCAGAGTATCTTACAGCGAAATTATTGAAGACGGTCCGGCTTTTGCCCGTGACAATGAAAAGAGTGCCATCGATCATAGCATTGCATTGCTTGAAGATGCCAAATCTAAAGGCGTGAATTCGCGTGAAGCAATCGAAGCCATATGGTTTACCCGACGGCTCTGGTCGGTGCTCATGCAAGATCTCTCTGATCCGGAAAATGAACTTTCAGATGAGTTGCGCGCGAATATAATCTCTATTGGCATTTGGGTTATGCGAGAGACAGCAGAAATACGGCTTAGGAAATCGGAAAACTTTCAAGGGCTGATTGATATATCAAAAATGTTGAGCGGGGGGCTGGTCTAGTGCAACGTTTTCATATCGGTCTTCGCAGTGGTGAAAAACTCTATCTTAACGGCGCAGTGATCAGGGTTGATAGAAAAGTAAAGATAGAGCTTTTAAACGATGTCACGTTCCTTTTAGAGGCGCACATCATTCAAGCAAATGAAACCCATACTGCGCTTAGACAGTTATATTTTATCGTTCAGACGATGTTGATAGATCCAAAGTGCATTACGGACGTTCTGCCGGCATTCGATGGCATGTATCAAGATCTGATAACGACATTCAAGGATGTCGATATCCTAGTCGGACTGGAAAAAGTGAAAAAATCGGTTCATCGAAACAAAAATTTTGAGGCGCTGAAAATTTTACGGGGTCTGTTCGATGTTGAAGCTAAAATCTTGAATGGGGATGTTCCAGAATTAGACCGCATGCAGCAACATATAGATGTAAAGGAGGCTGTTTAATGGAAGTCAATTCTGTAGGGGCTGCATCAGGCTTAACACAGACATCACAACAATCAGCATCTTCGCAAAATACGCTCGATTATAATTCTTTTCTTCGTTTACTCGTTGCTGAGCTGCAGAACCAAGATCCAACAAACCCGACTGACCCGACACAGTATATGTCACAGATCGCGTCATTTTCTGCTGTCGAACAGCAAATCAATTCGAACACAAAACTCGACGCGTTGTTGACGTCAATGACGATTACCCAGGCTAGTGGACTGGTCGGGCGTAACGTATCGACTGACGACGGCAGCATTTCTGGTAGCATTGCTTCAATCCGTATTACATCGAATGGCGCCGAGGCTAGGCTTGAGAATGGCAAATCCGTTACTCTTGGTCCTGGTGTGACGGTGTCATAATATGAGTGAATCCGATGCGCTTGACTTGGTCCAGTCCGCTATATGGACAATCATTTTAGCTGCAAGCCCGGCCGTTGTTGCTGCTATGGTGGTAGGCATTTCGATTGCACTTCTGCAGGCACTGACACAAGTGCAAGAGATAACACTTACCTTCATACCAAAGATAGTTGTGATCCTGCTTGTAACTTCGGTTACGGCGCCATTCACAGGTGCGGTATTGTTCCGCTTTGCCGAACAACTCTACTTACGCGTTGAAACTGGGTTCTAAATATAGTTTCTAGATAATAAGGAGCGACTGGTCGTAGTTCGACGGTCGCAATTACACCACTATGGCTATGCAGTCCCCTGCAATGGGCAAGCTTTCTCCGGAGACCGCGCCAGAAGAATTGCTTCTAGCTGTTGGTGTCATCCTCATTCTTATGGTTCTCTTTATCCCATTGCCCACGGTCTTAATTGACTTGGGTTTGGCTTTTTCCATTTCACTTTCGGTTGTCATCTTGATGGTCGCGTTGTGGATTGAAAAGCCACTTGAATTTTCTGTTTTTCCGACAATTCTTCTCATTGCAACCTTGCTGCGGTTGTCCCTCAATGTTGCAACGACGCGATCAATACTTGCCAACGGGTCTCAGGGCGTCGATGCGGCTGGACACGTGATCGCTGGATTTTCTGAATTCGTGATGGGCGGCGATTTTGTCATAGGTACTGTTGTTTTTGTAATTCTAGTCGTCGTAAATTTCGTTGTGATTACAAAAGGTGCGACACGTATTGCTGAAGTTGGGGCTCGGTTCACACTCGATTCAATTCCTGGAAAGCAGATGGCGATCGATGCTGATCTTTCTGCTGGAACCATTGACGAAGTAGAAGCTCGACAGCGACGCCGAGAACTTGAAGAAGAAAGCTCATTCTTTGGTTCCATGGATGGTGCGTCTAAATTTGTACGCGGTGATGCCATAGCCGGAATTATCATTACTGTGGTCAACGTGTTTGGCGGCATCATAATTGGCGTTACACGCTATGACATGGAACTATCGGAAGCCGCCGATGTATTCACAAAATTGTCGATTGGCGATGGTCTTGTAACTCAAATACCCGCACTCATTGTATCAATATCGGCGGGTTTACTCGTGGCCAAAGGTGGGACGCGGGGCTCTGCGGAAAAAGCAGTTTTCGGGCAATTGGGAAATCAACCACGCGCGTTAATGATTTCTGGCTGTGTGGTGCTTTTATTAGCTATTGCGCCGGGGCTGCCCTTTTTTCCTTTTGCTATTTTGGGCACTGGAATGTTGGCGTTGTCGCGTACAATTCCTCGTAAAATAGCTGCCGAAAAGGCGGCACAAATCGAGGAAAAAGAAGCCGAAAAACTTAAGGAAAAAGAAGCTTCACGAGATTTGCTCAAAGAATCCTTACGCATGCCAGAGCTTGAGTTGTGTTTTGGTAAGCAGGTGTCGGCTTCACTCTTGAAGCAGCGCGATGAACTGCATATGCGTGTCGGCAGGTTGCGGCGCAAGTTCGTTGAGCAATTTGGTTTCGTTGTTCCAGAGATCAAGGTCAGTGATGACCTTTCACTGGCGCCAAAACGATACGAGGTAAAAATTCACGGTACTGTTGTGGCGGCTGAACAATTAAGAGTAGGTGAGGTCCTTGTTGTTCTAGGAGATGGTCCGGCACCAGATTTGCCGGGTGAAGATGCGGTCGAACCGGCTTTCGGAATGAAAGCGATGTGGTTTCCTCAGTCTTATGCTGCCGAACTCAAGCGCGGTGGTTTCACACCGGTGGATAGCTTGTCCGTGCTTTTAACACACGTTCGCGAAGTCGTTCGTAATAATCTTTCTCAACTTCTGTCATACAAAGATATGCGTTCATTGTTGGATCGATTAGACCCTGAATACAAACGGTTGCTTGATGAAATTTCACCATCACAGATATCAAACTCTGGCCTTCAAGCGGTATTGAAACTGTTGCTTGCGGAAAGAGTATCCATACGCAACCTAAACCTTATTCTTGAAGCAATTGCGGAAGTCGCTCCCCACGTTCGGCGTGCAGAACAACTCGTCGAACATGTGCGGATGCGAATGGCATCTCAGATTTGCGGAGATCTTGCCGACGGCGGAGTCCTGAACGTACTACGATTGGGACCAAGATGGGATTTGGCTTTTCACGAGGCATTAAAGCGGGACGCAAACGGGGAGGTCACTGAATTTGATATTGCACCGAGCCAAATTGAAGAATTTGGAAAAGACCTGTCGAAGTTAGTGAAAGAGAAAATGGATGCCGGGCAGAGCTTCGTGCTCGTTACAACTCCGGATATGCGAACATTTGTGCGCATGGTGACAGAGAGGTTATGGCCGACACTATCAGTTCTCTCACATACTGAAATTTCGAGAGGTGTTCAAGTTGAGACGCTTGGTTCGGTCTCATGATCACCGTAAACGTAGAACAAGTCGTTTTGGTTTTTCTAGTCTTTTGCAGAATTGGTGGTTTTTTTCTGGTTATGCCAGGCTTCTCAAGCTCTCGTGTACCTTCTCAAGTGCGATTGTTTTTAGCTTTCGGCATTACATTGGCATTGGCGCCATTTGCAATCGTAGAGCTTAAAAAATTCGTTAAGTTCCCATTGGCAGATTCAACATTACTTGTTTTAGCAGTCTCCGAGCTTGTGATCGGTATGGCAATGGCCATTGGGACACGATTACTCCTGCTTGCGCTGCAATTTTTTGTTTCATTCATTGGCTTGGCCATTGGAATGGGTGGTCTGCCTGGTGTGCCCATAGAAAGCAGCGAGCCATTACCGTCCATCGCGTCATTTATATCTATTTCTGCGGTCGTAATGTTCTTTGTTTCTGACCTGCATCTAGAAGTCGTGCGTGGACTGTTATTGTCATATTCCACTTTTCCGACGGGTATTGCACTCGATCCCGGATTGTTTCTCGAACAATTATCGGGCGGCCTTTCCGGCAGTTACTTTCTATTGCTTAGGTTGTCAGCACCTTTTGTTATTTATGCCTTGGCAATAAATTACGCTTTTGGACTTCTCAATAAGCTTACACCACAGATACCAATCTATTTCATATCTATGCCGTTTCTCATTGCCGGTGGGTTTGGACTGCTGTTTCTCGTTGCCGATAATATTCTCGTAAACTTTAATGCGGCAATAAAGAATTCATTGCTCGGAGCAAGGTCACCGCTATGACAGTCAAACGGCAAGGACGAATTCTCAGTGTGACAAGAAAAAAGAAAGAGATGGTAAGCACAAAAGTACAACAAGTTAGCGAAGAGATAAGCGGTCTTGAAAAAAAACGCGATGCAATAATTGCCTGGATTTCAAATAATGATATTGCGGGTCATACGTTTTCCGCACAATTGGAAAAAAACCTAACGAATATTTCAATTGAACTGCAGTCGCTTGCGAGTGAGAAGAACGAACTTGTTCGCGAGAGTGCTAAATTGACGGAACAAGAAAGTATTGCTTTAGAGCGTTTTAAGTCTTTGCAATACGCAGAAACTCGAAAGCAGAGCGAAGAAGATTGTTTAGAATGGGTTTCTCGCCAAGCGATAGCCAGGCGTAAGCCTGGGGCAGGCTTGTGAGCCGAATATCGTTTTGAAACAGATACAACAGGATTTTAGATGGACTGGATTACAACGGTCACCAGAAGCTCGCCGTCAATTGAGGCAGACCTCGTGCAGTCGAAAGGGTTTTCTCCTGCTGGTAAGGCCCCTGCAACTCAGAAGACTGTTGGCAATGAATTTGAGGCATTTGTATTGCAGAGTTTCATCAAGCAAATGTTGCCCAAAAATGCAGAAAGTGTATTTGGCGATGGCTTGTCTGGCGATGTCTACAAATCAATGATGGCAAATGCTCTCGGAGGTTCTCTAGCGCAAAGATCTTCGATCGGCATCGCAGAGCATATCGACCGTGCTGTGGGATTGCGCAGTGATACGAAACGATAAATTCATTTTATGAATTGCGAGAGGATTTTTTGAAGTGACGCGGGCAACGGATGCAACAGCTTCTGATTTGCATTTATTAAATTTGATTTCTGAGCTTTTGCAAGTCTTAGAAATCGAGCATAAATCTCTGAACAACGTAGTTGACTCTGATCTAGGTGAACTTGGCGACCGCAAACTTCAATTGTTGGCTGCCTTTTCGCGTATAAAGAGGGACGTTGCGAATTTATCTAAATCGGAGGAACTGCATCGCAAGTTACAGGAACTTCGGACGGCTTTAGATGAAAACCAGCGTACGTTAGAGATCCATATCCGCGCAGTGAATGACGTCGCTGATACAATCTCGAGCGCTATTAAAGAATCCGACTCAGACGGCACATACACGTCTACACAATTTGGTGTTAGGTCTTACTGATGGTTCAGGTAATAGGGGTTGGCATTTGGGCTGTCATTGTATTTGCTGCCGCTAACTTTTTTGTTCCTGGATTGCTTGGTGGAGAAAATGAAAAAGAAAACTCCGCTAAAAAGCCTGAGATCGTTTCCTTGACGGTTCAGTCTAATGTGCCGACCATCAAAGATGGCAATGTTCGGGGTTTCATAATATCAAATCTCGTTGTTCAGCTCGATAAGTCTATAGTGTCGGTTGATGCTGGTGAAGTGGAGCAATATGTTAAGTATGAAACTTTTAAATCAATCTATGGAGCTCCCGCTGACGCATTTGTTAAGCCACAAAAACAGGATCTCGTAAAATTTTCCAATATGCTTTTACCGTCAATCGATGACCGACTTGGAAAAGGTGCCGTGAAAAATCTGTTGATACAAGAAATGTATTTCGTCCCCTTAAGCTTTCTTCGCGGTCGGCGCTTTGGAGAGTTTCAGGCGGGTCATTCGAAAAAGTAGTTGTGGTCACTTGAAACTACTTTGCGATCATTTCTAAAAAGGTATTGTAAGGGTCGGAGTCTTTCGGGTCACGAGGCGTTTGACACAATGCATCATAAATTTTTGGTGAAATGAGAACGGCGTTGTCGAGTTCTTGATCGGCGCCAGCTTGATAAGCCCCCATTGACCTAAGGTCTCGCGTTTCTTCGTATCTAGACAAGAGCGCCTTCATTTTTCTTGCCATTTTTGATTGTTCAGTTGTCCATATTCGATCTGCCATGCGCGAAGTTGAATTCAGAATGTTGATCGCAGGGAAACGACCTTCTGAGGCAATGCTGCGATCAAGAATGATGTGACCGTCGAGGAAACCTCTTGCGGCATCGGATACTGGGTCGTTGAAATCATCTCCATCGACGAGAACTGTGACAACGGCTGTAATCGAGCCTTGTGAGGTGCTTGCCATGCCGGCACGCTCGAGTAGACTTGCCATTGATGAAAATACAGACGGTGGGTATCCGCGAGAGACAGGAGGTTCACCTGCCGCGAGTGCAACATCTCTTTCGGCATGGGCAAAGCGTGTGATCGAATCAAATAGCAAAAGAACACGAGCACCTTCATTGCAAAAGTGTTCTGCAATAGTCATCGCTGTTCTCGGTGCTAATCTTCGCTTCAAGGCACTTTGATCAGATGTCGCAATGACAGCAATAACATTGTCGCGATTCTCTCCAAGTATTTGATCAAGAAATTCCTTTGCCTCATGTCCTCTCTCACCCACAAGCGCCAGGACGACGACATCGAATGAACTGGAATCTGCAAGCATGCCCAGGAGTGTTGATTTTCCAACGCCCGAGCCTGCGAAAATCCCAATCCGTTGCCCTTCAGAGAGAGGCGTGAATATATCGATTGCTCGTACACCGGTTGCGACATATTTTTGGGATCGAGAACGCCCTAGCGGGTCAGGTGGTGAAATATTCGTAGAGCAGGAAAATCTTCCTGGCTTCGGTAGAGGCTGGCCGTCGATAGGCTGGCCGATTGCGTCGACCGATCGGCCTTTCCAGTCATCGCCTGGTCTTAGACGAAGAGGTCCTCTATGCCAGACAATATCACCGATCATGACAGCGACATGTGAGTCGAGCGCTTTGATCTTGACCATTAAGTCGTCGACGCCAATAACTTCGAATAGCTGGTCGGTACCGTTACGAGATATTGACACAAGATCTCGCAACGCTACATGCCGAGACAATCCTTTCACGACACAGTGCGTGGCGGTTATGGCATGGACTCTACCTGCGACTTCAACGAGTTCACTTGGAGCGTGGTCACTGTCTTCAGAGGTTCGCTGCACAAATCTCATCGCGGATGAATTAATTGCTTCGGGTGACATGCGTCTTATGAGCCAGTACCGAGTGTTCGCACGGCTTCTTTCGAAAGATTATCATTGTCACTAATTGCAGTGGCGAGAGCATCGAAAGTTCTTTGAATTTCTATAAGCCGGGTCATTTCTAGAACAGGCTGAATGTTCGAATTTTCTAGGTGACCTTGGATGATGCTATTTTTACTAAAGTCCAATGCGGCCTCAGCAGGGACATCTGGAACGACTCCGGAGTCAGCAGCGCGTAAGAGCTTGGCATTCAATGGTATTGTAAATAGGCCGATTGCTCCGAGTTGTCTTCCGTTTTGAGTAATTGTCCCGTCGGCGGCGATTGTCGGCGGTCCCCCGTTTGGATCCAATTGCATCGGCCCCCCGCCGGCATCAAGTATTTGATGTCCGGTGATGGTCATTAGTTCTCCATTGGCTGTGATCTGCATTCGTCCATCACGTGTGAAAACCTGCCCATCGGGTCCGAGATACGAAAGCCAAGCTGCGCCATTGACAGCAATATCCAATGGGTTGCCAGTCTTTATTACAGCACCTTGGTCTCGAGATATGATGGTTTCACCCCGTGATGTGTAGGCGACAGTTGCTTCGGAATCTGTACCGGACAAGACGGTGTCAAACTGAACTGCATCGCGGCGATACCCAGTAGTGGTCGCGTTGGCGATGTTTTGGGCAATGGTATCCATTCGTTTTTGTTGTGCGATTTGACCAGAAACCGCGACATACATTGAAGTATCCATCACATTACCTCCCGCCGATTCTAAAGTTCTGGATGGCTGCAAGGAGATCTGAGCCAAAGCCAAAAGTTCTTGATTGACCGATTAAAATGTTTGGGACCGCGGCCGCGGATTGAGGATTTGACACCTCCCAAAGAACGGCGAATCTTTGAAGGAGTTCATCGAGCTTTTCTGGATCCTGTAAGTCTTCGATGTTGAAGCGCTCTGTAATCAGTTCAGCCTGTCTGTCGATATCTACTGCAGATGTCGCTGGAGATAAACCAAGCGCTGTTTGCATAACTGTTAACAGGGCTGGGTCAGCAAGAATTCCAAATGGACTCGTAATTTCGGAAGCTTTGCGTTCGAAATACAAAGCCAACCGCACACCTTGGTTTTCTGCCCCTGCATTGACCTCGAGCGTCTGTCTTAAATATTTGTCAACTGCGCCTTGTTGGGTTCGGTCGAATGCGGTCGTTGCATCTGCGTAACGCTCGAAGTTGTATGTTTCTGCAAATTGACGGTAACGAGTATCTGATAGCGTATTTGCAAAACTTGTATCAGAATCTATCCCTTCAGTTAGAACTTTGCGCATGAAGGCTTTTGCATACGTCATGTCTTCCAAACCGTGCGCTGTCATTGCATACGAAAAAATGCGGTCATCTGCGATGAAGTCGTCAATAGTTTTGATGTCACCAATACGACTGAGATAATAGCTGGTTTCGCGTGCAACCAATGGTGTTTCAGCCGTCGTTTCGAGAGTCCGATCGAGATTCTCAGAGATTAGCCGAAAGCTGGAAATTGTGCTGAGCAAGTTAATTCCCCTGCGGTTGGATTGCACGACAGAGGATCAAAGTCGGTGTTCTAGCTTGCGCGGACCTGATGTATTTCTGCCCGGATCAGCTTCAGGTAAGGCTGTGAAGGTTAAGTGGAATTCTGTCGATTTTTTAGTGGGATAGATTTGTGACGATTTTAGTCGGACTCATAATCACGCTTGCTTGCATGATGGGTGGCTTCGTCGCGATGGGTGGAAATCCTATCGTGATCTGGCAGCCCTGGGAATACGTGATTATTTTGGGCTCTTCGATGGGAACATTTGTTGTTGCGAACCAAATGAAGACCATAAAAGATGCCGGTAAAGGTGTGGTTGAAGCGCTGAAAAATGACGTTCCAAAGGACCAGGACTATATGGATGTCCTGGGTGTCCTTTATGAATTAATGCGGGGACTGCGCAGCGATTCGCGTAGTGAAGTTGAGGCTCAGATCGACAATGCTGAAGAGTCTGAACTTTTCCTGAAATATCCCAGCGTTCTCGCGAATAAAGAGCTAACCGCATTCATTTGCGATTATTGTCGACTTATCATCATTGGTAATGCCAGGCCTCATGAAGTCGAAGCGCTTATGGATGATGAGATCCAGACTATTAAGTCTGACAAACTCAAGGCCTATCATGCGCTTTCGGCAATGTCCGATGGTCTGCCCGCATTGGGTATCGTCGCGGCAGTCCTGGGTATCATCAAGACGATGGGGGCTTTAGCCGAATCACCCGAATATTTGGGGAAACTTATTGGTGCGGCACTTGTTGGAACCTTTGCTGGGATCTTCTTTTCTTACGCAGTCGTCGGTCCCATAGCGACTAAGGTGAAAACATGCCGCGAGAAAAAGCTGCGACTATTCATGGTAGCTAAACAAACACTCGTAGCTTTTATGAACGGAGCAATGCCACAAATTGCAGTTGAGTATGGTCGCAAGACAATTTCTTCGTCCGATCGCCCAAGCATTGAAGCAGTCGAGGAAGCAACGCTTGGTGGCGGCGGTGTCGTACCTGCTTAGGTGGAGATAGGAAATTAGATATGCAAACTGAAGCGCATTCAAGTAAAGGCGACCTTGAGGCAATTCTAACTTTCCTCGAAGTTAATAAATCACAACTGGGCGACGGAGATGGCGTTAAGAATATTCTCTCAACGTATGCAGAATGCCTTAGTGAAGAAGTCTTCGCTGGACTAGGAGATCAAGTTTCATTTTTACCTGCAGAACATCATACAGAAGGTTTTGACGAACTTCTCGGTAGCGCAAGTGACGATATAGTATTTGGCCAGATACATAGCCCGCAAGTTTTGAAGCCAATTTACGTTTTTATCGACGGTAAATCATTGGCAACCTTTATAGACTTGAAATTTGGTGGTGATGGAGAACGATCTTCAGTGGCTGATACGCGAGGCGTTTCCATGTTGGATCGCGCGATCGCTGAATTGTTATTCGAACATATGGCGGCGGCATTGACGGAGACGATGTCTACTGTTGCTTGGCGTTCGGAAATTTTCACGGAAAAATTTCTCAGTTCTTCAATTGCAGGAATCCCACATTGCAATGAGACATACGAACAATTTAAATTGCATATCGACAATGATGAGATCGAACTATCGGTGATGATCTGTTTTCCTTCGGACATGATTGAGTTGTTTCGTTCTGAGATCGAAACAGAACACGAAGAGAAGGCGCACCAAGCACACGACCCTGACTGGAAACTTCATGTTGAGAATGAGATCTTGCAGAGTCGGATTGGCTTGCGTGTGCTCGTGGCACAGCAGGAATTTTCTATCGCAGATGTTTCTCAAATTGCAGTGGGTCAAGTCTTCCCGATAAATGCTAAAACCGATGATAATTTTCCAATACTTGGTGATGGAAACGTTCTGTTCTTAAGCAGGATTGGGCAATTGAATGGAGCTTATGCAATGAGAGTTGCCGACGTTCTCGAGCCCATGAAAAAGTTTGAAAACAAAGGTTGAGTTTGCGGTTTAACTTGGAGGTCGAGTAATCTCGAGCACATCTATGATGTCAGAATTAAAATCGGAGGAACACCAGGTGGCGAGCGAAGGTGAGCTACCGCATACGGGTCGTCATTCAACGGAAGATGGACCCACTGTTCAGCCAAACATATCGTCGTTCGAAGGTGCTTCTGGCTCGAGTATAAACTCGTTTGGCAGCCTGGGTGCACTTGGCCAAATTTCAGTTCCGGTTGAAATTGTACTGGGTACGACGCGCATGAGTATCAAAGATTTACTTCAGATCGGCAGAGGCGCCGTAATCCAGTTGGATCGTAAGGTGGGTGAGCCAATCGACGTCATGGTCAATGATAGATTGGTCGCTCGGGGTGAGCTTGTCGTGATCGACGAAGAGACTTCGCAATTTGGGGTCAAGATTACGGGCATCGTTGCCCCAGTGTAAATCGGCTAAAGTCTAGGCAAAAGATGCTCCAATGAGTGAACAGCAGAGTATTCCGCAACAACAAAGTATACCGAATTTATCGGGTCCAGAACGCGTTGCTGCTCTGTTGCTCGCGTTGCGACCGGAACAGGCTCAGGAACTTCTTAGATACTTTGATCCCGATGAAGTAAAGACGATTGCGCGTAGCGTTTTCAGTCTCCAATCGTTGGCTCAACCTGCACTAGGAAATCTCATTGATGAATTTGCGGAATCGTTCAAAATTGGTGTCGGTGTGGTGTCATCACGTTCTCAGACGGAAGAGATGCTCGCAGGGGTACTAACTGAAGAACAGATATCTGACGTATTCGCAGACGATACAATTGACGTTGGACCAGAGTCAGTTGATTGGAGCCGGTTTGCTGATGTTCAAATATCTGAGCTTTCTGAATTGCTATCGTGCGAACATCCGCAGATTGTAGCTTATGTATTGAAAAGCCTTGGCTCAGTGCAGGCAGCTAAGATTCTGGCGGTGCTGCCAGATCAATTGTCGCAAGATATTATGCGTCGGTTGCTTGTGATCAAAGAGGTTCCTTCTGAGCCGGAACGAGCGGTATGGCAATTTATCAATGCTGCATTTGAAGACAACGACAACAATTATCTCGATGAGATAATTGGAATTCTTAACGGCCTCGAAAAGCCTCAGGTCGATATGCTGTTGGATGAATTGGAAAAGACGAATGAAAAAGAAGTAATGCTGATACGAGCTTCGTTATTCTCTTTCGAAGATCTCGTGACCTTAACCGAGAAAGATTGCTCGATTATTTTCGAGAAGGTGCCGATGGAGAAAACGGTGCTCGCGTTATCTGAATGTGAAAAAAGCTTCCAGATGCATGTTCTCGGCGGTGTAGGTGGGCGGACCAGACGAATGATTGATTCTGAGCTTGCATCAGGCAACGTTGCTGACATTGCCGAGGTTAAAGATGCTCAAAAGATTGTTTCCGACACAGCTCTCGAAATGTTTGCAACCGGACAAATTAGCCGTCCTGATTTGACCTAAGGTCCAAACAGCGATGTCAGAACAGCCAGACAAAGAGAGCAAGACAGAAGAGGCGTCTGAGAAGAAAACGCAAGATGCGCTTGAAAAGGGTAATGCACCTGTTTCGCGCGAAGTGGCAATTTTCGGTTCGATGGCTGGAATCTTTCTTGTCATGGTCTTTATTTTAGGTCCAGCGACGCAGTCTCTGGCAGAGACTTTGATGTTTGTGCATTCGAATGCCGGTGATATTCGTTTGTCAAACAGAGGTGTTGTTGTCCAACTTTTGATGTCACTGTTGGGAGCGATTGGAATGGTAATTCTACCTATCGTTCTAACGATCGGTTCTCTAGGTATTGCGCTCTCCATTGCTCAGACGCCACCGCGTGTGTCCCTCGATCGCATCAAGCCAAAAATGTCAAGATTATCCCTCTCGCAAGGATGGACGAGGGTTTTTGGGGCAAGCGGAATTGTCGAATTTCTGAAGTCTCTTTTTAAACTCTCGGTCGTAGGGACAATTGGCGTTGCATTTTTGTTCGGAAATTATTCGGACATGATTGATGTCATGTTTAAAGCCCCTGCAGCTATACCTGAAGTTGCACTTTCCATTGCAACAAATTTTACGAGTTCTGTCTTGTTGGCGATGTCAATGATGGTTGTTGCCGATGTGACGTGGACTCGATTTTCCTGGCGCAAGAATCTTCGTATGACCCGCCAAGAAGTCAAGGATGAGATGAAGCAAAGCGACGGCGACCCGATTCTAAAGTCTCGCCTAAGGTCGCTGGCCCGTGATCGCGCCAGGACTCGTATGATTGATGATGTGCCCAAAGCTACAATGGTGATTGCCAATCCAACACACTTCACCGTAGCTCTACGCTATGTCGCATCAGAGGGTGGTGCTCCCGTTGTCGTAGCAAAGGGCAAGAATTTAATTGCGCTGCGTATTCGCGAGAAGGCGGAAGAGAACAATATTCCAATTCTAGAGGACAAACCCTTAGCGCGGGCGTTGTTTGCTGCAACTGAAGTTGGCCAAATGATACCTCCGGAATTCTACAAAGCCATTGCCAATATCGTGTTTGAGCTATCGAGGCGCGGCCCGAACCAATCGATGTCGAAAATGCTTCCACAACAATAACATCGGTGGCCTTTTTCTCCCTCAGTGAGTCTCCAAGCTAGATCCAGCTCCATTGTAGAGGCGCAAGGTTGGAATAAGTTTGGTGGTGGATGATGTCAGCACACTCTAATTCACACTCAGAGGTGCTTCGTGACACCGGTTAGTCTTTTTGATCTTGCGACCCGGCACAACGATTGGCTGGCAGTTCGCCAACGCGTTGTTGCCGAAAATGTAGCTAATGCGAATACCCCAGGATACGCCGCTAAGACTGTGGAACCATTTGATTCTGTCTTGGAGTCTCAGAGTGTGCTCCTCAACCAGACTTCAGGGCGGCACATGGCTGCGTCAAGTCAATCCTATGGGAGCTACGTTACCGAATCAAAGGACACCTGGCAGGTCAAGCACTCGGGAAATACCGTTAGCGTTGAACAAGAGATGATAGAAGGAAGCTCGATCAAGAGTGCCTATTCGCTGAATGTGAATGTCATGCAGGCATTTCATAGAATGCTTCTATCGGCAGTTAGGAGTTGATCGTGATAGATAGTCTCAAAGCTTCGATGATTACGGCTGCTTCAGCAATTGAGGCTCAGTCAACTCGCTTGCGTGTCGCCTCTGAAAATTTGGCGAACGCACAATCAACCGGCAATACGCCAGGTTCAGATCCATATGCGCGTAAGACGGTTAGCTTTTCTAGTCAGCTAGATGAGGTGACTGGGGTCAACAAATTGATCGTCGGTTCGATTAGTGCTGACGATGCTCCTTTTCGTGTTGAGAGCAACCCATCTCATCCGGCGGCCGACGAAAACGGCAATGTAAAACTGCCGAATGTTAATGTCCTGATGGAAATGGCTGACATGCGTGAAACCAACCGTTCCTATGAAGCAAATCTTCAAGTGGTCAAACAAGCGCGAGAGCTTGTTTCAATGACGATTGACCTGTTGAGGAGTCGCTAATGATTGATGCAATTTCCAATTCTATTCCGCTAGTTAGTGCAGATAAAACTTCCGCACCAATTGGTCCCAATTCACTTGTAGATGTGCCAGGAATTGCTCCAACGCAAAAGGCCACGAATGACTTTAGCGCAGTTGTTGCCGATGTATTTGACTCATCCATTGAGGCGCTGAGATCAGGAGAGGCTGCGGCGACTGCTGGCATTCAGGGCAAAGCATCAATGCAGACTGTCGTTCAGTCAGTAATGGAAGCTGAGCAAACTCTACAAGTAGGTATTGCCGTTCGCAACAAGGTGGTCGAAGCATATCTCGAAATAAGTCGAATGGCTATCTGAAGGAAGTTCTTATGAGAGCACTTGCAATCGCAGCTACTGGCATGACAGCACAACAGCTCAATACAGAAGTTGTCGCCAACAATATTTCGAACATCAGCACAACAGGTTTTAAGAGAGCCCGAGCAGAGTTTGCCGATCTTCTTTATCAAGCTGAACGCGTTGCCGGAACTTCCAATCGCGGCGGCAGTGGTCCAATTCCAGAAGGCGCACAGGTCGGTCTCGGTGTGCGGTCTGTTGCCGTGCGAAACGTTCATTTACAAGGCGCTCTAACAAATACAGGTAATAAACTCGATCTTGCTTTGAATGGTCGCGGATGGTTTCAGGTGGCAAGTCCGGATGGCGAAACATTTTATACCCGCGCTGGTGCATTCAATAGAAATGCAGATGGGGAGCTGGTCACGCTTGATGGTAACCGCGTGGAGCCTAACATCACGTTTCCAAGCACCACGACCGAAGTCATCATAAATGAAAGTGGCCAAGTCTACGCACGCACAAGCAGAACTGAGGAGCCTCAGTTGCTCGGGCAACTTTCTCTTGCAACATTTGCAAATGAAGCAGGGCTTGAACCACTTGGTGGTAACCTATTTCGGGAGACGACTGCCTCGGGAAGCGCGACGACTGCCGTCGCTGGTAGTGCCGCTGTTGGGACAATTCATCAAGGACATCTAGAGAGTTCGAATGTTGATCCAGTTCGAGAAATTACCGATTTGATTCAGGCGCAACGTTCCTACGAAATGAATTCGAAAGTTATCCAGGCCGTCGATGATATGTTCGGCACCATCGCAAAGGGAATCCGATGATTCCGCTTCGCGACATGGTGCGTCAAGTGGCATCGAAGTTATTCTTTTTCATCTTGTTTGGCGTAAGTGGAACAATTCCATTTTTCAACACCGCCCAAGCTGGCCGCATTGTTTCACTACCTGTTGCGAATATTGTTCTCTACCCCGGAGACTCAATAACGAATTCAGTATTGAAGATGCGAAAATTTAGATCGCGCAAACTGGAAAGATTACCAGTAATTCGGGATGTATCACAATTGAGAGGTCGCGTTGCCCTGCGGACAATTTTGCCCGGCAAGCCAATTTTCCTCAACAGCGTCGGCATTCCAGATGTGATTAAGAAAGGAAGTCTTGTTCTCGTCGAATTCAAAGTTGGTTCTTTGACAATTTCGAGCCGTGCTAGCGCACTACAGTCTGGAAAGACTGGTGAAATGATCACGTTGCGAAATATCGAAACGGGCCGTGTTATTTCTGGGCGAGTTGGGCATGATAAAATTGTAAGGGTTGACGGGAAATGAGATTTATCTCGTTAGTTTTTTTACTCTGTACTGTGACGCATTCAATTGCTGAGGCTGGGACACGTCTTAAAGACATAACCACCGTTGCAGGAGTTCGAACGAATCAACTTGTTGGATATGGATTGGTCATCGGATTGAACGGCACGGGTGACAGCTTGCGCAGTTCACCGTTTACCGGCCAAAGTCTGAAATCCATGCTCGATAGCATGGGGATCAATATTCGTGGGCAAGATGTTCGAACACGCAACATAGCAGCAGTTATTGTAACTGCAGAACTTCCACCGTTTCAAGGACGGGGATCACGGATTGACGTCACCGTCTCGTCATTGGGAGATGCGACGTCACTCGTTGGCGGTTCTCTTGTTATGAGTCCGCTTTCTGGTGCGGATAAACATGTTTACGCTGTTGCACAGGGGGCTGTTGCTTCCTCAGGTGTTGTTGCAGAAGGACGAGCAGACAGACTTACAAGCGGTGTGCCAACTAGTGGACGTATCCCCAATGGTGCTCTCGTTGAACGAGAATCTCCGCCCGTCGTCGGCCATAGAGATCAAATTATTCTAGAGCTTCGAAACCCAGACTTTTCAACCGCAGTCAAAGTTTCACAAGCAATTAATTCGTTTACGCGGTATAAGTTTAAACGTTCACTTGCTCGCGAGAGAGACGCTCGGTCCATTTCCATCCGTATTCCAAGGGGTGTAACGACGACCCGATATCTCGCTATGTTGGGTGACCTGGAAGTTGTTCCTGACACGCCTGCGCGCATCGTTGTGGATGAGCGGACAGGGACGATTGTGATTGGTAAAGACGTTCAAATATCGACTGTTGCCGTCGTGCATGGATCAGTTGTCGTCAGGGTGACTGAAGATGAGAGGGTATCACAACCGGCTCCCTTTTCTGATGGAGTGACGGTCGTTTCGCCTCAGACGGAAGTTGCTGCTAGGCAGAATGGCGGTGACCTTTCGATCGTTAAGGGCAATAATCTCAAAACACTTGTCAATGGTCTTAATCGGATCGGATTGAAACCGACTGGAATCATAGCGATTTTGCAAGCGATCAAGTCGTCAGGTGCGCTTCAGGCCGATTTGGTGGTGCAATGAACGGGCTACTTAAGACATTTGACGAAGCATCGAACCGCGCAAATGCGGTTCGTATTTTGGGTTACGCTTCAATTTCGTTGTTCATTTGTCTGTTTGAAATTTCTTCCAAAGCCAATGCTCAATCCGCTTTTCCTCAAGACGTGTGGGCTGCAGAATTAATTGAAATCGAATTACCAAGATATCAGCCGAAAAAATCGGCAGATAAACCTAACCACTCGTCGGACGAGGGTGGCGGTTTTGACTACAGTAGAATTCTTTTGCCTGTTCGCAATCCTAAGCGGTTAATTCTAAAGGTCAAAGCGCCTGCTGAAACGATGATTACAACTGGCGGGATTAAGAAAAAAAACAAAGCCAGAAAGCTTGAACTTCCAAAGACAAAAATTGCGAGAGACTATTGCATTTCATTGACTGACGACGCGAAAAACGCACGTCTTGAATGGCAGAAAAGAGACTTGGAAAAAGTCAAAAAGCAGGTTGAAGCGAGCAGCAACGAACTCAAGAAAAAAATCTCAGAATTAGAAAAATGGTTTGACCGGCGTTCCATGATTGCGAAGGATTATGAAAAACGCCTCCAACATATCTACAAACAGATGCAGCCTGACAATGCAGCCAATCAGTTGGGGGCAATGAAGACTGGTATTGCAAAGAACATTTTATTGCAACTTGGGCCTAGCGAAGCGGCTGCTATCCTTGATGAAATGGAGCCAACGAAAGCTGCTGCACTTACATCATTTATTGCGATGGAGGCCAGAAATTTTGCCAAACAATCGAAGGCGGCAAAGGCTTTGGCTGGCAATTTGCAATGAAGAATATGGCAACGATATTGTTTTTATTTGTCGCAGCTTTTTTGTGTGGCTGTGCTGCGAACCCGAGGGATATTGGTGTTGCTCCAGCTATGACACCGATTGGTGAAGGGCTCGTGCAAGAAACAGCATCGATACCCATTTCAGATAATTATGGAGAAAAATTTGTATCCGGATCGACTTGGAGGGACGATGGACAGGACCTTTTCAGAGACCCTCGTGCGCGGAGAAAAGGTGACATCCTGACGGTCGAGATATCGATTAAAGACAAAGCTTCTCTGGACAATTCATCAAATCGCTCGCGGGATTCAACTGGAGGTGTTGGGGCTAATATCGATTTTTCCGGCACAACCAAGTTCTTTAAAGCAAATGGAGCTGCTGCCCTCGACGTCGATTATAATGGCAATACTGAGACGAAGGGCAGTGGCACGATAAATCGGTCGGAAAGTATTGAACTTCTTGTTGCAGCAATTGTCGTTGATGTTCTGCCGAATGGGAATCTCTTGGTTAGTGGAAGCCAAGAAGTTCGAGTGAACTACGAACTCCGTGAATTGCGTGTTTCCGGGATTGTTCGACCTAAAGACATTCTGACGGATAATAGAATTTCGTACGATAAGATCGCAGAAGCGCGAATTGACTACGGTGGACGCGGTCGCTTGTCGGAAGTGCAACAACCTGCCTGGGGGCAACAAATCTTTGATCTCATCACACCATTTTAGTTAGAGACGACAATAGGGGCTGCTGAAGTTGTCTGAAAAAGGGGAAAAAACAGGTAAGAGTAGCAGTGTCCCATTCATGATTGGAATGGTCGTAGTGACACTGATTGCCGCTGGCGGGGGCGTTGGAATGTCATTGTTGACACCGCATTCTCAAGAAAGTGAGCATGCTACGCAGAGAACTTCTGATGAGCCTGAAAAGGAAAAAAGCGACAACGAAGAGTCAGAAGAAGAGAATAAGAAATCCGTTTTGATACCATTGCGACCGATCATAACGAATATAGGAAATAAGTCGAAAACACTGATCCGGATCGAGTCCGTACTTGTCTTTAAAGCTGAACATTCAGGCACTGCAGATTATATCGCAGATAAAGTTGCCGAAGATATTTTGGTTTATTTGAAAACGATATCGTTGAGCGACATAGAGGGCGCATCAGGACTTGTAAACTTAATCGACGATTTGAATGCTCGAGTTGTGGCGCGTAGCGAAGACCACGTTTCAGAAATACTTATTCAGTCATTGGTGGTCGAATGATGATCGCACGATTTATCGCTACAATGGTTTTCTTAATGCTGTCGATGAATGATGTTCATGCTCAGCAACTGGGGATTGACCTGTCGCCAGCAGCAGGCGATGGCGCGACAAGTTCGCGTATCATACAACTAATAATCGGAATGACGGTTCTATCGGTAGCACCCGGGCTACTGATCATGCTTACGACATTCACAAGATTTACGATTGTCCTATCATTTTTGCGAGCTGGCCTAGGTCTGCAAACGACTCCAGCAAATCTAGTTTTGATAAGCTTGGCTCTATTTATGACGTTTTACGTCATGTCACCGACGTTTGACAAAGCGTGGCAAAATGGCGTTAGTCCGCTGCTGGAAAACAAAATATCTGAGAAAGAAGCGTATGTAAAAGTCGCCGAACCTTTTCGCAGCTTTATGGTCGCAAATGTTCGACCAAAGGATCTTGCTCTGTTTCAAGATTTAGCTAGGGAACAGTTCGGAGGAGATACAACAGCGTATGATCTCGACACGATCGAAATGCGTATTTTGGTGCCGGCATTCATGATTTCAGAATTGAGACGGGGATTTGAAATCGGTTTCCTCGTGATACTGCCCTTTCTTGTTATTGACATGGTTGTTGCTACAATCACCATGTCTATGGGAATGATGATGTTACCTCCTACAGTTTTATCCCTTCCATTAAAGATTCTTTTCTTTGTCTTGATTGATGGTTGGAATTTACTGGTAGGCGGACTTATCAGGTCCGTCGTATGATTTCACGAAGGTTAATTAAAAAGTAAGTGATTTAGTCTATTCATCCCGTGTGGTGAGAAGCGGCTGTCCTTCAGCCTGTGGGCATGATGCCGTCCTCGCTATACCGGATCGCCCGGCATGTCCCAGAGTTAATTATTAAAAGGGACACTTCCTTATGACTAGTATCAATACAAACGTAGCTGCAATGACAGCTTTGCAGTCGCTGAACCAAACCAACAAATCATTGGAAATGACACAAGACCGTATTTCAACGGGACTTCGTGTTGGCTCTGCTCAAGACAACGCAGCTTATTGGTCAATTGCAACAACGATGCGGTCTGACAACTCAGCGCTGTCAACGGTTCAAGACGCACTTGGTCTTGGCGCAGCAACCGTAGACGTGGCTTCTACCGGTATGGAAGCAGCAATTGATATTACAACACAGATTAAGAGCAAACTCGTTGCGGCTGCTCAGCCAGGCATCGACCGTACCAAAGTACAGGCTGAAATCACTGAGCTTCAAAACCAATTGGTCAGTGTTACAGACTCAGCTTCTTTCTCTGGTCAAAACTTCCTGTCTGTTGATTCCAACGCAGCAGGATACAATGCCACTCGGTCAGTCGTATCTTCGTTCACGCGTGATGCTGCAGGTGCAGTATCTGTTGGAACGATTGATATCGATGTTTCCGCCACAGCACTGTTCGATGCAAACGCTGCAGCATCAGGTATTCTTGACACTGAAAGCACAACGACAAATGGTGCTGTGAACTACAGTGTTGCAAACCTTGATATTTCGGCGCTGACTGACTCTGCCGCCGATCTTGCCGACCTTGCGGAGATCATTTCCACAGTTGATGGTGCAATCACCTCTATGACAACTGCTGCTAGTGACCTGGGCGCACAACGCTCACGCGTTGACATGCAGAATGACTTCGTTTCGAATCTGATGGATGCCATTGAACGCGGTGTTGGTGCCCTTGTAGATGCCGACATGAACGAAGAGTCGACACGCTTGCAGGCTCTTCAGGTTCAGCAGCAGCTCGGTGTTCAGGCCATGAGCATTGCAAACCAGTCAAGTCAGTCGATACTATCGCTGTTTAGATAGATCTAGGCACATATTGAAGGAAATTGGCCACGCGGCTCCCAGCGTGGCCAATTTTTTTTGACAACTCTCACGCAAGGTCACGTCCGTACTATTGACGCAAGTCTAAGAGATTCTTGAGGGATTGCGTATGGATAGTCTAGCCATGCTTGACCAGTTCAGGTCTGGCCTTATTTCTTTGGGTGCAAAACGCCTTATTTTACTTGGTGCCACTGGTCTGACAGTGCTTGCTAGTATTATCGGAAGCGCATATTTCGTCTGGCAACCGGAACATACAACTCTATATGTCGGACTTGAATCCCGCGAAGCAAGTCGAATAGGTGCGGCGCTTTCAGAAGCTGGCATTCCATTTAGCGTCAACGCTGAAGGCACGAAAGTTGAAGTTGCACGAGCGGAAATAAATCGTGCGCGAATGATTTTGGCCGAGAAAGGTCTACCGGGGAGTGCCAACGCTGGATATGAGTTGTTCGACAATCTAGGCTCGATGGGCCTTACGTCCTTTATGCAAGAAATAACCCGTTCGCGGGCGCTAGAGGGCGAGATTGTACGCACGCTACAATCCATGCGTGGAATTCGCGCAGCGCGCGTACATCTGGTCTTGCCAGACCGCAATTCTTTTCGTCGATTGCGAACCGAGCCAACAGCATCAGTGGTGCTTCGTGCGGCTCCTGGGTCTGAGATGCCGTCGCCGGAAGCGATCAGACATCTCGTTTCTGCTGCAGTTGCAGGGTTATCAGTCAATAACGTAAGTGTGCTCAGCACCGATGGGCGTGTCCTTGCAAGTGGTGGTTCGTCAGAGAGCATGCTCACTGGCAAACAGATTGACATGGAGAAAAATTTTGCCAATCAGTTGAAAGAAAAAATTCAACAAACATTGGCTCCTTATCTGGGATTAGGGAATTTCCGAGTAAGTGTTCTTGCGCGATTAAATGTAGACGAACAACAAAGTAAAGAGACGAAGTTTGATCCTGAAAACAAGGTAGAACGCTCGATCCGAACGATCAAAGATACAGGTTCTTCGCAAGACGTTGGAAATAATTCTGGTGTTGGCGTCGAAAGTAATATTCCGGAGCAAGAAGGCGAGTCGTCCACAGAGAATGTCTCGAAGAAAAATAGCGTTCGAAAAGAAGAGGTGCGAAACTTCGAAGTCAATTCTAAAGTCGTATCAATTTCGAGAAAGGGATATCGTGTTGATCGTCTCTCGGTCGCAGTTGTCGTAAACAAAAAGCAGTTAGTCAAAACGTTAGGTGCAAACCCCTCAGACAAGGATGTAGATGGGCGCCTCCTCGAATTGAAGAAAATTGTCCAGGCAGCTTCTGGCGTGGAGGATGATCGAGGCGATGAATTGTCAGTCAATGCCGTGAATTTTTTGGGTGACAATGTTGACAGCGCGGAGATTTCGGGGCCGAGCTTTTTAGAACAAGCGATGCAGCACACAGGTAGCGTCGTAAAAAGTATCGCGCTTGTCTTGTTTGCCTTCCTTGTTGTGTGGTTCGGCTTGCGGCCTATTTCCAATAGCATTGCAGAAATTCCAGTCGCTCAATTACAAGCTCAGGAGTTAAGCACTTCTGAGATGCCCCAAGTTGTGGAAGGCGCGCAGACCGAGGGTGTCTTAAGTGATCAAACTGGCAAACCTCCAATATCATATCAGGATAATAAGACGGTAGCTGCACCGCTGGACGAGCAGCAACTAGCATCAGATCATTCAAAAATTTTGCCATCGCCGAAAGTTGATCAAGAAGATCCATTTAATGGGATTGTTTCTGAGTTAACCGATGGATTGAGACACGAGCCCGCTAATAGGCTTGCAAAGATCATTGCCGTTGATCAGCAGCGTGCAGCCGATGTCCTCAAGCAGTGGATGACTAAGGAGGAGGTTTAGTGTCGTTAACACCTATTGCAAACTTTCTCTCTGAATTTTCGCCTTCGACAGACAATGTGCCTCTGCCTGATTCAAACGAAAGGTGTCTAGAGGACGGGTGTGTGGATACTCAAACCAACTTGGAACACCGGTTGGAAGAGAGTTACGAAAAAGGCTTTGCTGACGGAGTTTCTAAAGCAAAAAAAGAAGCAAGTGAAACGCGACGGTCTGAGCACGAACGCCAAGAGACGCAGGCTAGACTGTCCCTAATACAGGAACGTATCGACGGGTTGGTCGAGGAAATTATTGCGCAACAAAAAGAAAAAACCTTGGCAATAGAATCGATGGTTTCAGGCGTATTGAAGGAGTTGATTGACGAAAAAGGGATGTTAGCGGCTGTAAGAAAAATCGAAGGATCGATTGAGAGAGAATTAGATGGAAGGACGAATACCCGTATTCAATTGAGCGGACCAGAACCGATTGTGTCTGAATTAGCTGACCGACTTACAATGAAAAATTTTGCTGTTGATGTCAGTCATTCTGATATTGAAACAGCTTCAGTTCTAGATGTGCAAGTTCAAATCGGCTCCACTTTAATTCGATCCCGCCTTTCAGAATGGAAACAGACAATGGCTGAATTGTTAGTATGACATCACAAAACGAATCTGCAGCCCCTCCTGAAATCGTCATCGTTCGCAGAGGGTCTCTTGACGATGATGACGGTCATCACGGAAGCGCATGGAAGATCGCCTATGCTGATTTTGTTACAGCTATGATGGCGTTCTTCCTCGTGATGTGGCTCATAAATTCTTCAGACAAGCAAACTGTTAGTCAGGTTGCAGCTTACTTTAACCCGATCAAATTGAACTCAAAGAATCCAAGTAACAAAGGAATCGAAGAGGCAGGATCAGCGCGGAGCACAAACGCACCGGAGCGCACGACTGAAGTACAAGATGGAAAGACTTCAGGTGAAAAAAGCGGGACGGAACAGATGTCTGAGGTTGAGCAAAACAATGCAAATTTGACTAATTCCGAGCAGAAGATGTTCTCAGATCCTTTTGGGACATTGGACGAGATTGCACAATTGCAAGATCCAGTGGTTTTGGTGAGACCAGACGAAGAAAAAATCAAAAACGTTTCTGACGTCTCGAAGCCACCCGAAGATCTGAACGCTAAGGGTGTTGAAAAAGTTTCGGAAAGTTCAAACAAATTACCGGAAGATCCAATTGTCCAAAGTCCTGAAGAAGTAGAAAAAACTGTTCCGCCTGAAATTAACAAAGGAAGTGAGACGCAGGAGTACGACAAAGTAAAGGTGCTGGAGAAAAAAATAGAAAGCATGCTTGCTGCGTTAGATCCAAGAGAGAAACCGCTCCTTCAGTTCGAAAAAGTGGAAGAGGGAATATTGATCACGCTTACAGATCAGTTTGATTTTTCGATGTTTCGAAGTGGCTCAGCGAAGCCTAAGCCTCAGTTGATCACTGCGATTGACGCTATCGCCAAAAGTCTTGAAGAGACACCGGGCGATGTTGTGATCCGCGGACATACTGATGCAACACCTTATGTTTCAAAAGTTTACGACAACTGGCGTCTATCTACAGCGCGTGCCCAGATGGCTAGATATATGCTGAAGAGAGCAGGGTTCCAAGAAAAGCGAGTTGTTCGGATTGAAGGTTACGGTTCCACCTCACCTCGTATTAAGGCTTATCCCAAGGCGGCAGAGAATAGACGAATTGAAATATTGTTGCGGAACTAGAAAACAATGATGAGAAAATTTTCGGATAGCTTGTTGGCAGTTGGAGTCGGCATATTGGCATTTGCTTCACCAGCAAAGGCAAATGTGTCTCCAACCGAACCTTATATGGTCGTGCGGGAAATAATGGCGATGCAAGACCGGTTATCGCACGGAGATAAATCTGCATTGCAGAAGAAAAAAATACTGCAGTCTGAAGCAAACAAGAGTTTTGAAACAATGCCTAGTGAGGTTTGGCAGCAACCTCGTAATGCGATTGCGGCAGCGATGTTTATGATTATCGGTGGTTCGGCCTCCACATTTCGGAGCCTATTAGGCAAGGGCATCGATTTCGGGAAACATGATGCTTTCGTGAAGGGAGCGATTGCTTACCGTGAAAAGACAATGGCTGTTGCCAAGAAACAATTTATGTCAGTTGAGTACCGAGATTTAGACCGAATTGCAGCAGCATGTCTGCTTCTTGTGAAGGCGATTCTCAATGGCAAAGACGGGCCGGAAAATGCGGACAAAGACTTTGCAATGGTCGGAACTCTTGTTCCAGGGAGCTATCTCGAGGATACAGCAATTCGTATGCAGGCGGCATACGCTGTGGCTGAGAAAAGAGACGATGTTTTTCTCAGTTTATTATCAAGATACTTACGCCGATTTCACAAATCCTTGTATGCAGATGCCTTTCTGACTGATGCTTCTAAAGAGATTCATAAAATGAATCCAGACGACGTGACCGTTGTCGCTGAGAAACAGATTAAATCGCTTGAGAGCGTTCCAGACAAGATTCGAATATCCATTCTTTTGAAAATCGCAGAGGTGGAACTTCGCCATGGAAATTTAAATTCGGCGGATGCATTCTCTCAAGCCGCAGGGCGTATTCGAACAAGCGACTCGAAAGTCGCAATTTCATCAGAACTTTATACCGCTGCGGCTAGCGTATTCAAAGAGGCCAGCGTCGCCGATCAAATTGCAAAAAAATACCAATCGCGACGCGATAATTTAACCCCCGACTACGGCGAACTTTCCGACGCGATAGTCGCAATTGTTCAAAAGTTGCATGCTCCGATAGTGATAGATCAGGGGCAAAAATTTGAACCGACTGCAGTAAGTATAGAGGCCAATAAACTGAGAGCGCGGTCTAAAGACCTACTTTCAATCGGGGAGGGCGTGCGAAAATGAAACCTTTAGCAGCTCCTCTTCCTTCAACTTCTACACACAGCGTCAACCCTTCACGCCTTGCAAAGGATAAGACTGGAGAAGACGGTCAGGAATTTTTGGACATCCTCGAACTGCATGAAGACTTGATCACGGCTCGAGTTGTCGACGGTGAGCCTGCAATTGATTCACCGGTGCTAGGGCAGAATGAAGCAGAAGTGATCGAACATGCAGGGCGAGAACAAGATGAAATTTCGCAAATTCTTTTTCCAACACCAGTGTCAACCGAGCTCGTTAAAAACGCCACCGAAAATTCCAGCACGTCACCCGTCGAGTTGAATAAGCCAAGTTTGCATGAAGTAGAAACCGATCATCTCTCGAAAGATCCAACGTCTGATCTTGCAGAGAACACAGCGATTTTTGTTGGAGAAGTAAAAGTTCCCCACAATTCGCTAAAAGTGTCCAATGACAAGTCAAACTCGACGCTTGATTCTCCCCAGGTCGATCGGCTGACAGGTCAAACCGAAATAGAACACGCCATTGATACGACTATTCCGCGAACAATTTTAAAAGCAGAACGTGTGAGAGAGGGCGAAGGATCAATTTCGGTCAAACAAAATGCACAAGTTACGATCAATAAGGAAACATCTCCGCCTGATCTGCAGTCGAAGAGCAACATGAGAGATCTGCATCATCCAATGGTGCAAGAAGATCAACAAAGACAGAAATCAATTGCTACGATCATTGATCAACCGGCGACGGCAAAGGCAAGCCCTGCAATAGGAGGCCCGCGTTCTATTGTCGAGAATGAGAAACTTCCGAGTTTCGTAACGAAGACTACTTCAGAAAACATACTGACGCAGGTGGATCGCGTCTTGACGACGAAAGATTTTCAATCCGTTTTGTTTGATAAGGTTGAAAGGGACGAGCGAGTGCGGTCCGTTCTACAGCCCATGGATTCTTACGAAGTTTCAGCATCGTCGACCGTAGTGCCTCAAAAGGGGCCAAGTGAAAAACCTGTCGGGTCTCAAATTGTTCAATTTCTGTTGTCGAATTTGCCGGAGGTACCCGCCAAAAGCACAGCGAATGCAATACCAACCTTTACGCCAGGCTTAACGAGTTCAGTCGTTGTTAAATCGTTGAATCTCGTGTTGCAGCCTGACAATCTTGGGACCGTGAAAATTGAGCTATCTCTGAAAAACCAGAAACTTACAGTTGAGATTATCGCGGATAATGCGGAGGCGGTAGACAAGCTTCAGGCGAGTCAGGAGACGATCAATCAGAAGATGAAATCTGATGGTTACGTGATTGATCAATTTTTGATCAAGACAAGTGACGTTACGCGAGTTGACGAAGCAAATCGAAATTTAGAAAAATATTCTGCAATAGAAAATAACGAGACCGAACATTCTGGCTCTCGAGAGAATGATGCATCCAACTTTGGTGGAGATGGAAAGCGCCAAGATCAGCAAAATAATGCCCCGGCAGTTGAGCGGGCGGCTGAAACAGATTGGAGAAATGATGATGAGATTTATTTGTGAGTTTAGGTAGACCAGAACTTGTTAGACAGCAGGTGTAACTATGATCAGCAACAAAACCGTAGAGAGGGTAGGGATGCCAAAAACCGGATTGTTGGGTCCGCATAGACTTGATGTTGATGGAATTGGACATGCTGTTCGGCGGCGTTGTCCCGGCACTTTTGTTCTCGGTTACGAGGACTTCAATAAAACATTCTATGTCAATTATGTCGGTCGATCAGACAGAGATTTGGTGGAAGACCTAAAATCACGTATTGGCTCAGACATCTTGTTTAAATACGCGCTGTATTCAACGCCTCAAGAGGCGTTTTACAAAGAGTGTGAACTGTTTCACAGCTTTAACCCAAGAGCAAATATTCTCCACCCTACAAGACTTGAAGGTACAAATTGGAAATGTCCATCATGTGCCGCTAGGTAAGTCTCTTTTTCATTGAGTGCGTAGAGAATGTTTTGGATGGGGTAGAGTTTTTGTCCGCTTACTATTGGCAAGTATTCGGGAAATTGCTGTATCGATAGCAGAGTTTATTTCTGCTAATTTTGAGGTCGCATCAGCAGTTCCGGAGATTCCAATTTTGTCAGGATGCAATAGTTTTGCAATGTCACGGCGTAGCGCCTGTAGCTGATTAAGCGTTAGCTCGTTTATCCGATCGAGGTCTTCCTGAAGTAATTTTAGTTTGCTCTCAGGTGAAATTTCAGGAACGCTTTCAAAGTTCTGGGCCAGCCGGGTGTTGGGCCGATGCTCTGCGGAATTTTCGGTGGACATGTGCTGGTCTTTTCGACGTTGCGTCGCTTCAAAGAGCCAATATCGGCTTGTCGATTCTTCTATTGCATCTGTAGCGGACCGGCTTATCGGATTTTGCGCTGAATTTTGGTTGAAATGCATTTGTTCCAACTCGATAAAAGCTTGGAAACTTGGTTGTCCGAGATCTCTATCTGACGACATAAATTTACCGAATTTTTCCAAGGGAGCGCTGACCAGAGAATGAGACGGTCACGTTTCAAAAAGGTTAAGACAAGCTTCACAAGTTATCGTCGCGCTGCACCAACTCAATTTGGACGGTTAGTGACTGATGCAGACTGCTTTTTTAGATTCGATCAAGGCTTTTGAAGGTTTCAATGCCGAAGCCAAATGGGATTACGCCCAATATTCAAATGGGTACGGCACCAAAGCTCAATTTCCAGGCGAGGTGATCGACAAAAATGAAGCGGATAAGAGATTTCAAAATGAAATCAGTAAAGCGCGTGAGATCGTAAACGCGCAGCTGCCAAATATTGACGAAGGCACTAAGGCTGCAATGACGTCTTTGACGTACAATGCGGGGACTGCGTGGGTGAATGCTGGTCTTGGCGATGCTTTGAGGGCTGGCGATCTAGAAACAGCGCGGTCAATTTTCATTCAGTACAATAAAGCCGGAGGGGAAGTTCTTGCAGGGTTAGTCGAGCGACGGATGGTTGAAGCTTCTTGGATTGGAAATTCTTCAGTAGAGTTATCGGGTACGGCTCCGGGTCGACGTGCGGTGTCCGGTGAAATGCTAGAACTCGATCAGTCGTCGAATATACCAAGTAAAGATATAGCCGGTGCTGCCACGGGTTCGAATTTTCCTGAACGAGAACAGTTAGTGGCGCAATCAATAAGCCCAGAAAACGCCTCATCTCCCCTACGTTTCAACAGATTGCCGATGATGACTGACTGGCAGTCCGCGCTAGACCTTCGCTTTGCGTTAGATCTCGAATATCTAATGCGCAATCAAGACCCGGATGAAATAGAAAATGGGGTTTCGCGGCGTGACAAAAATAGTTTTCTTTGAGTTCGGAATAACTACGGCTTATCCGTCAACTTTGAATTGCTCTGTCTGGACTGGTGAATTGCACGGTTCCTCTTGCAGTCGAGATACAATGTCAGCGCATGCCATCATATAACCGTAGTTCCAATAGGCTTGTTCGGACGAGTTTTGTACGACATGCTTTTGTTCGATGGTCGTATGTGGTGCTTCCTCTTTCAACCACTGAGCAATGTTATTAAGTCTGAACTCTAACTCTGCAGAAATCGACATTTCCGTCCACCCGATTAATTTTTACCCCTGACACACAAGAGGCTAACCTATTCAGATTGAATTACGGTATGGTCAGCGGATAATATGCGAACATAAATTTTAGGAGTTATTTAACTTTTCAAAACCAGTGCCGATTGCACGGGTTAATTTTAATTAACGGACAAAAAATAGACGAAGCCAAGTCGGAGGCTGTGTAGTGCAACCATTCGTGGTTGAGCAAATTCAACAAAGTTCATAACGGACTAGGAATCGGTTGCTCGGAGCTTCTGCGTTTTGACCATTTGTCGATACAGTTCATAACCCATATATTCGTAGTGGTGTAAATCTGAGTGAGACAGAAAATTTATGTCAAAGCTTACGCCACATTTTCTTGAGTTAACCCAAACGATTCTAGCCGCAACCTCGGTTCCGTTAATAAAAACCAATTTTACTTTTTGCCTATGTTGGACATCCAAGTTCTGAGCCAACTCAAGGGCTGCTCCAGAATTTGAAATCTGAATTACGTCACAAACATAAACGGTGTTGTCAACAACGACTTTCACGGCCTGCCATGTGGTCTGCCTGGAGTGTTTACGTCGTTCGGTTATCAATTTTTGAATCATAGTCCCCTATGTCCCAAAGCTGTTCGTAAAGCTTAAATGACGCCATATATCATCGATTTATCAGATGGCATGATTGCACAAGACTTTTAAATCGAGATTAAATTGGAAGTTAAGAAATGTTTTTGATGAGTTTGAGCTCAGCCTTTTCAGCGTAAAATTTTACGGATAGTTAGCTATTCTCACGGTAATCTCGCCTCGTAACAATAGCGCAGAAATGAATTCTTGCGTCGAGACATGTTTGTAAAACAGCACTGTCCAATCCGCGTCTTCATTACTCAGCTCCTAA
The DNA here is from genome assembly GCA_050633705.1 of Hyphomicrobiaceae bacterium. Classification (GTDB taxonomy): domain Bacteria; phylum Pseudomonadota; class Alphaproteobacteria; order Rhizobiales; family Hyphomicrobiaceae; genus JAJFHI01. The sequence continues at coordinate 43,044 of JBOEGZ010000007.1, forward strand.
TTGATTTTGAGAAATATAACGCTAGATCCGTCCTTCTAAGAGATGAGCAATTGGTCTCTGTTTGGTTGCGGCTGGTCTTTCCTTGATCAATGAAAGCACAAAGAGTCTCTGATTATCGGTGGGGTGGGCAACCCGCGAGGATATAATCATGAGAGTTGAAACCGCTTACGATTTTGAGACATGTTTGGTCGAATCTCTTCCCAGGCTCCGGGCATTTGCAACCGCACTTTCCGGCAACCGTGAAACAGCAGCGGATCTTGTTCAAGAGACCGTTGTTCGCGCCTTGGAGAAGGCCCCGACTTTTAGAGGTGATGCGCCAATAATCCCCTGGCTCATCGTAATATTGCGTAATATTTATTATAACAATCTGCGAAAGTATAAGCGTGAAACCACTTACGATGCAGACGTATTTGAGGACCGCCTCATATTTCAACCTGAACAATCCGTGCGGTCAGAGTTAAACGACGTTAATATCGCTATGGCTAAACTGTCGGCGAAGCATCGAGAAGCCATAAATTTAGTAGTGTTTGAAGACCTCAGCTACATTGAAGCTAGTGAGGTTTCGGGTTGTTCGATTGGAACGATTAAAAGTAGGTTGAATAGGGCGCGCAAGTTGGTAGATGAATTGGTTTCACCTGAAGCCATTAGTGCTTGATCACTGACATCGTGAGAATTTCATTCGTCTTCTTAGTGAATAAGGTGGCCTCCAAATTTTGATGGACGATTATTCAACTGGATAAATTTCGCCTGCGTGAAAGCTATTTCTGCAATTGATCAAGACAGTATTCCGTCATGCTGGATCGAGATTTCCAGCATGATGGTTTTTTCGTACAGAAAGCGGCGATAGCTTAGGTGTTGTGTTTAGTAAAAGAGAAACTCATTTCGCGTTCTTTCTGAATTCTGAAACCGTGAGACCAAATGTTTTTGGCACGTCTTTGGGAGCAACTGGCCGAGAGAACAAGTAACCTTGGAATTCTTTAACACCCTCTGTAATTGAAGTTTCCAGCTGTGAACTACCTTCGACGCCTTCCGCGACGGTCGTAATATTGAGGCTGGAACCAAGTCCTGCTATTGCGCGAAATATGGAACGGGATTTGTTGTAATCTTTCACGTTGCAAACGAAGGACCGGTCAATCTTGAGTTTGTCGAATTCTATCGAGTTGAGATAACTCAGTGACGAATAGCCTGTGCCGAAGTCGTCGAGAGCAAAGCGAACACCAGCTGCTTTTAGAATATTCAGAGTTTTCTCGACGCTGTCATTGTCTTTTATAAGCAAAGATTCTGTTATTTCCAGAATCAACCGCGAGGGATCCAGGCCAGTGTCAGAAAGTATGTTGAGTACTATTTCAGCAAAGTTTCCGGTGCGAAATTGAATAACAGAGACATTTACAGATATGGAAATATTTTCAGGCCACTTCATTGCCTCTTCGCAAGAGGCGCGCAGCGTCCATTCACCGATGGGGGTAATCAATCCACTTTCTTCTGCGGCTGCAATGAGAACACCTGTTTCAATCGGACCTTTAGAACTGTGGTCCCATCGCAGGAGAGCTTCAAAGCTTGTTGGACGGTCTTCTTCCAGGCTCATTATCGGTTGATAAAGAATATGTAATTCGTCCAGCTCGATGGCCCGACGTAAGTCAAGGACGAGTTCAGCGCGTTGGCGCATTTCGATGTCCATGTCTTTTTCATAAAAGCGGAAAGTACCGCGTCTTTCTGACTTTGCACGATACAACGCGACGTCGGCGCTATACAAAAGTGTGCTACCGTCCACACCATCGAGTGGTGCAAGTGCAATGCCGACACTGGTTCCAATATTTACTGTGTGACCGTCGATATGGAAGGGTTTAGAAATTTCGGAAACAATATCCTTAGCTAGCTTGCCTGCACATGCCGGTCCATGTACGTCAGTTTGAATGATTGAAAATTCGTCTCCGCCAAGCCTGGCAACAATATCTGTTGTACCAATCAATTTTTTAAGGCGTTCAGCAACAGCCTGCAGGAGCTGATCGCCGATAGAGTGACCTTTTGTGTCGTTCACTGCTTTAAATCGATCCAAGTCGAGGTAATGGATAGCGACGATTTTCCCGTGCTCAGTTAGCGAACTAATCGATTTGAGGCTTGACTCAAATTTGGCTCTATTCGCAAGGCCAGTCAGAGGGTCATGGTGGGCCATATGCGCAATTAGATTTTGAACATTTTTCTTTTCAGTAATATCTACATGTGTTGATACAAAGCCGCCGTCAGCGAGCGGTGCTCCGCGAACTTCGAGTACTGTTCCATTTGGCCTAGTGCGTTCATAAACGTGCGGTTCATTAAGTCTGGCGCGACTAATACGTTTCTGCACCAGCTCTTCTATTTCACCTTCCCCATACTCACCACGCATGGCATTTGACCGTGTAATGGTTTCAAGTGTTGGGGTGCCGTTCTCAAATAGTTCGTCTGGAAGTTCTAGAATCTGTTTGTGCTTCTTGTTGCAAAAAATGAGTTTATGATTCTTGTCAAAGATCAACAAACCACCTGGAAAATGCTCTAGAGCCGATACTATAGAGTTGTTATTTTTCTGCAGCTTTAAGTACTGTTGGACCGAATCTGTGATGTTAATCTGGGCCATTAAATAACCGCGCTGTTCACCATTTTCATGCTTCCAGCAGAATATATTGCAATCAACCCAATAAACATCGCCGTTAGGTTTTGTGTTATCGCAGACGGCCCGCCAGACACCTTGGGACCCAAGAGCAGAATTAATTTCAAGCGCAGATTGTTCGAAGTTTCTTCCTCCAATCGACCATCCGCAGTCTTTGCCAATGATGGCTGATATGGAGCGATCGGAAATTTCGCAGAAACCTTCTGATGCGTACAGTATATTGCCGTCCATATCGACGACAGCACATGCCGCGATCTTATCTAATACCCCGTCAAATACCCCAGTTGCTAAGGCGTTTTCTTTTGCCGTATCAAATTCAGCGCGTGATATTTTGTTCATTGTGCTACCGATTAATTGAGCAGAAATAGTCGCGGACTAATTTCTTCAGCTGTTAATCGCCTGCAGAAAATTAAGCTTTGTAAACTTTTGACGCGGCGACTAAAAACAAAGTCCCATAAAGCAAAGTGTGCCTAACGAGGTTTGGCTATACACCCAAGAAATCATTTCTTTGAAATTCAGCGGTTTGCCTAATAATGGCTGAATAGTGCTGTTGATATTTTAACAAGTACATCAGGAGTACAAGTTAGAAGGCTCTTTTGTTTCAAAAAAATTGAATTAAATTTTGAATTGATAAAGCGTTGGCCGAACGATGTGCGTGCAACCGTAATCGTAGGGTCTTCAAACTCAATTTGTTTTCGTTGATTTTTCAGAAATTGGATCAAACTGGATATGGACAGAAATTGCTTTTTTCTGCACGAGATTGGAAGAAACTGACGTAGTTGCCGATTTTATTCGAAGGTATTGACAGAATTAATTAAACAATAGCGGCAGTTTAGCATCTGTTGCCGATTCAACATTAGCGATTTTGCTCTCAAAATGCTGTGTTTGCTTTCTTTTCAATTGGGAATCACTCAAAGATTGGGGAGTTGAGAAGACTGCTGATGTAATGTTCAGCCAGTGCGCAAACTTTCTTTAGGTGAGTTACATCTTGGCGCACAGTGAAGCATGAAGCTTCGCCTAAGTCTCTTACGGCATGATGCCGTATGTCTTCTTCAAATATTGAAAAAGAATCCATTCTGTCAGGATGGATAACGGGGACATGTTATGGCAAGTATTCATACAAATGTATCTGCAATGACGGCGCTGAACGCATTGGAAAATACCAATCAAAAGCTCGTTGAGACACAAAATCGCATTTCGTCCGGCTTGCGCGTTGCAACGGCCTCAGACAATTCAGCTTATTGGTCGATTGCTACAACCATGCGATCCGATAACGATGCTCTCTCAACTGTCGTTGACGCCTTGGGTCTTGGAGGCGCGACCGTTGACGTTACTTACGCTGCGCTGGAAACAACTGTCGATGTGGTCAGTGAACTTAAGGCGAAGCTTGTTGCTGCGCGTCAACCAGGTGTTGACCGATCTAAGATTCAAGCTGAAGTTGCAGAGCTTCAAAATCAGCTTGAAGGCATTACGTCTTCTGCTTCCTTCTCTGGCGAGAACTGGTTGTTTACGCCAACTGGTGTAACTGCAGAGGCAACAAAATCAATTGTGTCATCCTTTACGAGAAATGACACAGGAGTGTCGGTTCAAACAATTACTGTGGACGTGGCCGCTCTGAAACTTTACGACGTTGATAATGCCGATGGCATTCTTGATCAGGATCGAACAGGCGCTGGCAGCGGAGCCACATTTAAAATTTCAACGATGGACGTGTCTACTCTGACTGACAGTACGGCCGACCTCACGATACTTGATGACTATATTTCAGGAATAGATACGGCTTTACAATCAATTACGAGTTCAACCGCTTCGCTTGGTTCGGTGGCAACAAGAATAGAAATGCAGCAAGATTTCGTATCTGCGTTAATGGATAGTATCCAAAAAGGAATTTCGCAGCTTGTTGACGCAGATATGAACGAAGAGTCGACCCGGTTGCAAGCATTGCAAGTTCAGCAACAGTTAGGTGTTCAATCACTTTCAATAGCGAACCAGTCAGCACAATCTATTCTATCACTCTTCCAGTAAGTGAAAATATTGCGGACTATGCTTTCGTGAATTGATCTTTGTCACAACGGCTATGCCGCAATTGCTAGAAATTCTGGACCAAGATTAGGCGTCTTTCGCGTAGAAAAATTTCATGTTTGCGAGGGACAGTTTTGACCGTTGGACCTATACCCTGAAATTTCCTCCAAAATGAGTAGAGGCCGCTTCTCCTTGAGCGAGAGACGGGTGCCAACCGAGCGGCGAATGAGATTTGCTGAATTATTTCGGAACTACAGAGATAAATAGGATCACCTAAAAATTTCGTTCATTGTAGTAAAAGCGGAAAAGTGATTACAGCAGTCATCCCGAATGGTTGTGTTGGTTGAAACTGAACGGATCCACCATTTTCGCGCAGTAGCCATAGCGCAATATTCGTTCCGAGAATTTGGTCGTTTTTGTCAACAAAGTCGAGGTCTTTCAAGATTTTCGAAAGAGTCTCAATATCATTCCATGATCCATTATCTGAAATTTGTATAACAACGTCGCGACCGGAGCGATTGGCCGAAACATTGATCGACGGACTTTGCACGTCACTTGTCGCCAGTAGTGAATTGGCGAAAAGTTGTGATAATGCGGCGGCAAGAAGCTCCCCGTCAGCTTTGATCGACAGACTATCGTTGCAATCAATCTCAATATCTTCGACGTCTAGGTCTCGTTGCTTGAGTTGGTTCAGAGCGTTCTTGCAACATTCGCCGAGGTTAGCTGTCCCGTTATCTATAAAGTCTCGTTTGAAGGAAAACGCAGATGTGACTTGATCGATTGATTTGCGAAGACGTGAAATCTCCTCGAACATCACATTTGCAGAGTCGTGATTGTTGCAATGTTGATTTAGAGTTGATTCGACCCGGCGCTGGCCTGAAGTGGCTTGCAGTAGCGATGCTGCAGCGAGTTCTGCGCGAACTATAGAGAGCTGAAGATTGTTCTCAACTTCTTGAAAGCCAACAGGTGGTGCAGGGATTTTTTTTTGTGCAACGCATTCACGGATCAGATCCGTAAGCTTGTCATGCATCATTGGAAGCTGAATTACATAATCGATATTACTTTCGTTGACGTGCTTGCATAAAGCTTCGAAGTCTGTGTCTGAAACTGCAAGAATTCTTGCAACGTTGGGCCATTGAGCTGCCACAGCTTTTAAAAGTTGGCTTGCATTGACGTTCGACATGCGCTCGTCTGTGATCACCGCATCTACTTCACCTTCAAAATTTTCGAGAAATTTGAGTGTATCGTGCCCGCAGACGAAGTTGAAAAATTGGAATGAGCCATCGATCAATGTCCGCATGCTAGAACATGCGCGTGTATCACCACCGACATATACTATTGCGCCCATCAGTAAATTTCTCTAGCCCTGTTTCAGTTGGGTATAATTTTCGCAAACGAGTTCCACGTTTTATTGCCAAACAACTCAATTGCGTAAATTTAATTATCGAGCAACTCTATTGTGTAGTTATGATTTTAGATGCTCGAATACTCCGTACTATGTAATAAGCAGAAATAATTCAGGCAATCAAATATCAAGTCTATATTCTCTTCACTTCTTATTTATTAGTTGCTCGCGTGAGCCATATAGATCTTCAAATGTGCTTTAGATGACGAGATTTAAGCCATCTGCGTAAGCCAAGCACAAGCTAAACCATATATTTCTACACTAAGAGTGGCATTAAGTAGACTGTCAGGTGCTGTTTCACCTCAGCCAAATGAACGACCTTGCTTAAAAGTATAAGTGTTTCAATGCTCTGAGCTGGGCGATTGCAATTGTTGTTTTGAGTCTAAAAGAATTAGGGCCAAATCGCGATTATGGATGGCAGGATTAGCTGTTTTTGCTCTGAAGATGTAAATGTGGCGATTTTTGCAAAAATGGTTTCATTTGAGTTCCGGTCCTTGCGTAACAATTCTCACTAACGTTGGGATCAATCGTGCTGCGTATTCGATCGATTAATACCGGAGCACTTCATGCGAAACCTACGATATGTCCCATTTGGTATCTTAGTCGCGTTTATACCGATCGGCATTTTGCTCACAAAACTGCTCCCATTTGGTGGTGGGCTTTTGGTAGGTTTCGGCTTGCTGGGTGCTGTTATTGGTGGTTACGACCTATTTCAGCGAAGTCACGCAGTATCGAGAAACTATCCGGTTATTGCTCGAATTCGGTTCCTATTTGAGGGTATTCGGCCAGAAATTCGCCAGTATTTTTTGGAAAGCGACCACGATGAGGTTCCATATTCGCGCGAGCAGCGCGCACTCGTCTATCGACGGTCTAAGGCAATAGAAGGTGTGCGCCCATTCGGCAGTTTAAAAAATATGCAGCAGGTCGGCCATGAATGGATAAATCATTCTATGGCGCCAACCCGAGTCGAGTGCAAAGATTTTCGGATAGAGTTTGGAGCCGAGAGATGCAAGCAGCCTTATCAGAGTTCAGTGTTAAATATCTCGGGAATGTCCTATGGAGCACTTTCTCCCAATGCAATTGAGGCATTGAATAAAGGCGCCAAAGTTGGATCCTTCGCACATACGACCGGTGAAGGTTCCATATCGCGTTTTCATAGAAAACACTCCGGAGATTTAATCTGGCAGGTGGGGAGTGGATATTTTGGCTGCAGGGATGATCAAGGCGCTTTTGATCCTGAAAAATTCTCAATCCAGGCAAAATGTGACCAGGTCAAGATGGTTGAGGTCAAGCTGTCTCAAGGTGCGAAACCGGGTCATGGTGGAATTTTGCCTGGCAAAAAGGTGACCGAATTCATTTCTGAAGCGCGTGGTGTTCCAATCGGTGTCGACTGCATTAGTCCAACAAAGCACAGTGCTTTTTCAACGCCAGTCGAGCTTTTGGAATTTCTGGATGAACTTAGGCGCCTATCTGGCGGTAAGCCTATTGGAATTAAACTTTGCATCGGACATCCTTGGGAATTCTTTGCCATAGCCAAGGCAATGCTCGAGACAGGCTTATCACCTGATTTTATCTCAGTTGATGGATCGGAAGGCGGAACCGGTGCAGCACCTGTAGAATTTGCAGACAATATTGGAGCACCGTTGCGGGAAGGGCTGATGCTTGTCCACAATACGCTGGTAGGTTTGGGGCTGCGCGATAAAGTTAGGATCGTGGCAACTGGAAAAATTATCAGTGCCTTTGATATGGCGAGAGCATTTGCATTGGGAGCTGACACTTGCAACATGGCGAGAGGTTTTATGTTCTCGATCGGTTGCATTCAGGCGCAAGCCTGTCATACCGATAGATGTCCTACCGGGGTTGCGTCGCAGGACCCTGGCCGCTATCGCGCGTTGGACGTTACGACCAAACATATGCGGGTGGCGCAGTTTCATGCCAACACACTTGAAGCATTGAAAGGCGTTGTCGAGGCTTGTGGTTTGCACCATACCTCGCAATTCACTCCGCAGCATTTGATGATAAGAATAAATAGTCGGGAAGTTCGGTCAGCTGCAAGTCAATACGATTGGATAGAACCTGGTGTCTTACTTTCAGGAGAGAGTAAGCATCCCACATTCACAAGGTACTGGAATATGGCACGGTCAGAGACATTTGCATCGGTTGTTTCGGTATAGTTTTTGATACTGAAATCGCGGTGTCTCGAAAATCCTCGCAACGATTTGAGATATTTTTTCTTGCTTGTCTTCCTCCTCTAGATTGTTGAGCCAAAAATTTTGTAGAGATTTTTAAACCCAACTCACACGCGTTGGCATCAATCTCATCCAGACTTGCTCAGGTAATGCCATGGGCAATCGACGCAACAATTTCTTCTATCGGACGCTCTATAGTGAAGTGATGAGTATTGAGCGCATCGTCACCGCCAATCAAAACAACCGCACGTCCATAAATCAGTGGTTCAGGCAGTACATCGATCTGGCCCAGCATCGCTCAATGTCTTCAGGTTTTCTTGCTCATTGCACATCTAGGTCTTCTGATTGCATAGGAGCGGGAGGCCAATTCACCACGGTAAGATCACGCTCACGGAGTGCGAATTGCAGGCGTCCACCGATCACGTTGATGAATTGTTCACAGGCTAATCGTTGTCCTTGATTAGTCGCAGGTAGAATTACCAGGCTTCTTGGTCCCAAAAAATAGGCGCCGTTTGCCCGAAAAAGAATCTCTATTCCGCACAATGAATTAATTTGAGGTTGTACTTTTGTACCAAGTGTTCGATATTTGGAGCAGGCCGACTAAGATTTGTAAGCATCGCGAGTTGGGCACAAGGTTTATCGTGATTCTATTAAATGCCTGTATTTGTTGGTTCGTAGGGATGCCAATGTTTCAGATCATCTTTTTATATATTGGCACTCTAAACTTTGATTAACGATGGCATTGCTGTTCTGAATTCGTAATGCCAAAACACGCACTAGTTGCACTGCGTACAACCATTAGTTGTGCACATTTTGAAGTGAATGTCAAATGATCATGTGTGGTGATGGATTTAGGGTTTTGAATTGCAGGTAACGGAAGGGGAAAATTTGATTTTTTTGAGCATATTTACACGGGCCTCAACCGGATCTGACGGGTCAGCCAAGCAGTTGCTTTATGGGTAAAAAATGTGGTGTTCGAAAAACATGATGCGAATTTAAAGAGAGCTTTTTCCTTCGTAGGATAAGAAATGCGCTATGGCAGGGAATTTGTGGAATACTTACCAGCGCTTCGACGCTTCGCAAGAGCGCTTGCCGGTTGCCAAGAGGTTGGCGATTATCTCGTAATTTCTGTGCTGCGCCGCATTGGTCAATTGCGAACCGTTGGAGAAGTGAATTCAAAAGTTATTTTGTTCAATGTTTTGTGCAAGCTCTGGAAAGGCTCCGTTGGCGCGCGGATTCGAAATTCAATTACAGAGGCCGGCGCCGTCAACACAATTGACTATCGGTTTGGTCAATTGCCGCAACTCTCTCGACAAGCTTTTTTGCTTTTTGTGCTAGAAGATTTTAGTCAAGAAGATGCCGCGGAAGTTTTGCAGATTTCACCAGCTGAATTTGACCGTGTTTTAGTTGAAGCTATGGCAGAGGTCTCGGCCCACATTGCAACCACCGTACTTATTATTGAAGACGAGTTTTCAGATACAGTTGACCTTGAGAAAATTTTACACGACTTGGGGCACTCTGTCTTCAAAATGCCTTCGACACACGCGCAAGCCCTTTCTGTTATCGAGGACAAGAAGCCCGGATTGATTCTCGTTGATATTGAAAACACTGTTTGCGGTAACAAGATGCTCGAAACCGTTGATGAAATTATAACAAAAGACATGAAGCCGATTGCCATTGTTGCTGCTTGCCGCAAAGCTCATTTGACAGATCTTCGACGTCAGCCCAACTTTTTAATTTTCAAACCATTTGAGCAGCGCGTTGTGCAGGGAGTGATCAACCAAGCGTTGTTTTTCCAGGATGTAGCAGGCCCTGTCTCTGACAAGCCTCAACAAGCACGAAGTATGTTGGGTTGATACAAGGTAAGTTGCCCATTTTGAGCTGGGCCTCGCAATTCGTCTAAGAGATGGTAGCGTTCAGCAGAAGAAAATTTCCAGTCAGGGCGTCCGAACTTTTTCAATTTACTTTCTGCTAACCATGTTTCTGTCGATTTTTATTTAAATTTGAACTTTGTAGACCTCTGGCGTGTCTTACCTATCAAGACGTGAGTTGCGAGGTGGGCAGGCCCGTGAAAATGAAGTTGCTTTCCTCAAAACTCGCGATCAGAAAGAGCTGAAATAAGCGAAACTCTGGTACGTGAGCTCTGTTAAGCAGGGTATCGGCAATATGCCGACACGTTCAAATACTCGAACTGCCATGTTTTTTTAGGCAGTCGCCAAGATGCTGACCTTGTCTATCGCACCCAAAATGATGGTTCGTCTGCGCGCGATCGCAGACGGTTGTAAGGCTGCGACATATTCTGATTCCACCATTTTGGTCCACGAGTGTGATCGACCATTGTGCCAAGAAAATTACGAAGTCGGCGGAGAAATTCTCGCATGTTCGAATTGATTTAAGTTTGAATGTCGGCCTTAGGAGGCAAAGTTTATGTTGGTGAGTGAAACAACGCCGGGAGTGCCTGAGCCCATACAGTGCGGTTATGAAGCAAAGGGTGTTAGTCTAGATCCAGCCACAATAAGGCTGCTTCAAAATATTCCTGAAAATGTTCGTTATAGTTTCACAACCGACCAATTGGCAGGCTTGTCCGCGGCAAATTTGACACCGCAGACCAGTCACTTTGTTGACTATTGTGCGAGTATTCCTTGGTTTGGCCGCCGATTTTACATTCGGATGCTTTTAGGGACTGAGCGGCGCAACCGAACGAGGTTAAGGTCAGAGGGACAAATCAGCCTTCCCAAAACCTCAATATTATTTTTTGCCATTATTTTTATCGTTAGTTCTCTCGCCCTGTTTGGCAGCGTGATTGTGCTTTACCTTATTAAGTCGACGATGGGGATCAATCTTCTTGATGGCCCTTCGGTTCTTCATCCCATTTTCTTTAGTTAGCCAAAGCCATGGTGCGCGCGAGTAACCATAACCATGCGCGATTTTTGAATGCGATGTGGAGATAAGGAACTTCAGTTATGAATCCCAAATTAATTGAGTTTGGTATTGCGGACTGTGAATCTAAGAATAGTAATCTTAGTGATGATAGACTTATTTCGGGAGACAGACGGCGTCGTGAGCGCCAATCTGTAAACTGGCCGGCGCGCTGCATTTTCGATGACAAAGAATGGGATGTTGTAATTGTCGATGCTTCAAATGATGGCTTCGGATTGAATTTTGGTCTTCCACTGGCAGTTGGAACTGATCTACAAATTTTCATCGACCAAGTTGGTCAGTTTCGGTGCAGAATTATTTGGTCCAGTGACACGCGCACCGGCCTTGAATTGCTAAGCGATCAGGGAGACCTATCACCGGATCAAGCAGATGAGTTGTCATCGTTAATTATGCGACTTGATCAGGACAATTTTAAATCGATTTCAGAATTGCAACTTAACAAGCTCGTTGCCTCGTTAAAGTGACGCTGACAGTCAGAACTAGTTGAGATATTCGTCGACGTGACAGCATTCTATAGGTCTCTACACCAGACCTTGTTTTGTGCTGAGTCCAGTGAAACGACCGGCAAAAGTATCTTTGGTATTCGTTGGGGTAATGTCATTCGGATGAATGAACTCGTCAGCAAACCAAGAGAATTTGCTGCCGTCGAAGTTTTCCTTAAGCCACTCCATTGCGACGGCTGCTCTTTTCAACCTCTTAGTATCGGGGTGATAAGCCATCCAGATATCATGTTGAACGGTAAGGCCAACGTCAATTGGTGTGAGCTGTGCACCAATGGCGGCAAGATATGTTGGCACCATGCCGATACCTGCGCCGCTCATGACTGCCCAAAGGTGTGCCGTACTCGTGTTCGTTACGAGCGAAACAAATCCTTCTCTTTTTTGCTCTGGAAAGAGCCGGGCAACGGCGGACACGTCAAGTTGCGGGGCCAGTTGCTCAACAATTTTGTGATTTTCAATTTCTCTTATGCTTTTCGGCGTTCCAAACAGCTTAATATAGTCTGCTGAAGCAAATGGCATTGCATGCATGCGTCCGAGACGGACGACCTTCAGATCTGCGTGCTTGGGCTTTACAAGCTGGATCGCAATGTCTGCTTCCATGCGTGTGAGATCAGGTTCTCGAAAACTGCAGTTTGCCTCAACGATTAAGTTGGGGTGAGCTCTTTGGAATTCAACGAGCCTAGGTACAAGCCAAAAAGTTCCCAAACCTTCAGTGATATTTATTCTCAGGCGACCGGAAACCGAAGGCAATGAACGAGAGTTCAAGCGACCGATTTCTATCGCAGCTGACTCCATTTTCTCCACTTTGTTCAGGAGGGCATGTCCTTCGCGCGTTATCTCCACACCCTGAGCATGACGGACGAGATACGGAACGCCAGCTCGATGTTCCAAGCGTTCGATATGTCGACGCACCGTATTGAAAGACAGTCCCAAATCTATCGCGGCTGCGCGAAAGCTGTTGGTTCGAGTTACGGCGAGGAATACTCGGAGATCGTCCCAATTGAACCGCTTTAGGGTATCGACCGATCCATGCTCCATATACGGAGCAGACTGACGACGAATTTTAGGCATCGCTTTGGCGGCCTCTCAGTTTAACTTGGTTAATATCCCGCGTAATTAGTAGCATATTTGTAAGGGGCGTACACAATGCTTCAGCATATTGAAGGTCTTGACTCACGAACAACTGGCACTCCCGCAAGTGTTCGAAATTTGGATCAGCTCAACACGCAGAGATTGTGCAGCTCACTTACTGTATTTATGCCTTCATCCGATCAGATTCCGTCTTTGGTTGAGCGTGCCGAGAAGGATATAACCTTCCATGCCTCATCAGATGCCATTCTGTCGGTGGCGATCGCAAATCCTGATTCGTTTTGGGCTATCACAAGACATCAGCGAAATTCAGACACCGTGGCCGAACCAAGTGGTTTCGTTGCGTTTTTGATGCTCAATGATGATGGGAAAGAAGCACTACTTAACGGAATTCTTGATGTTGGGAACCCACAATCCCAATTTCTATCGAAACAACACCAGAAACCCGCTGCAATATACGTCTGGGCATTACACGCTAAAGGCACATTGACACCGGCACTGGCACTGGTGATGGACAAGTTACAATCACCAAATTATTGCGATTCTGATTTTATTGCACGAGCTGCAACAGACGAAGGGCGCAAATTTCTTCAAGCCCTAGGGTTTACAGAAAAGAGTGGGCCGAAAGGTCTAAGGTTTCATCATTTCCAAAGACAGTTGGTTTCGAAAGCACAGCAACACGTGAGTGGGTCAGGGCTTTTTCGATCCGAGGAAACAGATGGTATAGCAAATCGTCCTCGAGTGTCGGCAAAGACCGTTCATAGTTTCTCAGAAATGATGCAAGTTGTCGCCATCCGATCAGCGGTATACGTGGGTGAAGAAAAATGTCCATTCGATGAAGAGTTTGATGGAAACGACTTTTCTGCGACACACATTGTTGGCTTTGTGGATGGAGAGCCGGTCGGCTGCCTCAGGGTTAGATATTTTGCAGGTTTTGCAAAGTTTGAACGGCTGGCAGTGCGCGCTGAATTCAGGCAGTTTGGTGTTGCCCGTGAATTAATCGATTATGCCAGAGAGCTATGTCGCCAAAAGGGATATAAAAGGCTCTATGCTCATGCGCGAAGCGACAAGTTAAAATTCTGGGCAGGTTTTGGTTTCGAAAAATCAAACCGCCACCCTCCCTTTAAATTTTCGGACTTCACTTATGAAGAGATGGAGTCTGATCTACCTGTTCATCCATCGCCGATTACAATCGGTGTTGACCCAGGAGTTATATTACGTCCAGAGGGCGTATGGGATGCTCCCTGCTTGTTAGAACGATCTGCAATGCGCTCCCAAGTTGCCTGATGAATTCAAACTTTTTGGAGTAGGTCAATGAGTTTTGTAGGACTTGGAAGGTTCAAAGACAGCGAGGCAATGCCACTGCTTATTCTTGTCGATTTGCAACAAGAATATCTGTGTGAAACTCGACCTCTCGGGTTGGACAGTTTTAAACCCGTTGTTGAAAATTGCCGAAAGCTGCTGACATGTGCTCGAAGCGCACAAATACCTGTAGCTTTTGTTCGATGGTTACAAGGCAGTTTGGTTTTTAACCCGAACGAGCGTTTTTCAGATTGGATCGATGGGTTTTCGCCTGCAGGGTCGGATATGACCTTCGAGCGGTCGCTACCGTCTTGTTATTCAAGCAGTGAATTTAGTCGTGTAATGGACCAAGGCGGAGGCAGAAATGCAGTCATTGCAGGATTTACGGGATCCGTCGCATGCTTGGCCACTATTGTGGAGGGTTCGTCGTATCGCCACAAATACACCTTCGTTGAGGATGCTTCAACAAGCCATGTTATTCGAGGAAACGATGAAAAGATCTCACATGAGATGGCAACCTCACTAATTTCAACTTTTGCACAAGTAACGATCACTGACGACTGGATCAAAAAACAAAACTATAAGGCTACGACCGATATTGTGAAGGACAGCCATGTCCTATTGTAGACACACTTCGCTATGTCAACCGGCATATGTAGTTGCCAGGCGAGAAAATTTCAAAGGATGCTTGGAATTTTCAAATATTGCATCTCCGCAAGACTGCAAAAACACATCAATATCAATTCAACCACGGTCGGTGAAGAATTTTCAGCCAGGGTAAGGAGACAGTTTGGCTATCTCAGGTCTCTTTCGTAGAGATCAAAAAACGACTGACCAAGGATTGGAATTGGTCAGGTTGTTCGGCAAAGGGAAAGTGTCCCACACTCGGAATATTGGATGTCGAACAGCATGTCGAAATAAAATCTTTTAAGTCGTCAGCCTGAATGAAGTCGTCGGCTCCAGTGATCAAAAGACACTCGCTTAACCGATGAAGTTCCGGTCGAATATCATAGTCGCCAAGCGAACCGTAGACTTGTCGATATGAGGCGAGGTCAAATGTAAGGTCGTCAAGTTCGGCAGTGCTGTTGGGCGAGAGGTAGTAGGGTAGAATGAAATTTAGTTCTTCGGCGCTAAGGTGGGTAGAGTTTGGTGACGCAATAGCTTCAAGTGCGCTGTGCGGCAACCGTGCGAACAAGCGATCGCGCACTTCATCAAATCCGGCTCGAGTGGAAGGTACGGGATTTATGAGCAAGCCATTTAGTTTGAGTTGTGGGAATTCTTTCAACGCGGTTAATGCAACCAAAGCACCCCAGGAATGAGAAATAAGCGTTAGTTGTTTGCCGTCGCTAACATCAGCAATTATCTCGCGTGCCTGTTTGATTGTGTCGTCAAAGCTGACTGCAATATTCTGATCTTGAAAAGGCGGTGCGCTTGACGACAGTTGGTCGAAAAATAGCAGAGTGTGTGTTTTGCTGAGAAAGGACAACCAACGAACCAGATATTTGTGAGAGAAACCTGGGCCACCGTGGAACACAAGTATTGGAGCCCCCGTTCCAATACTAACGATTGAATGAGCATTGTCTGATGGATTTTCGTTGGTGCACATGTGCAAAAATTTTCTCGGAATGTCGGTTGGCTTAAGCAGGTAAAGCGCGAAAGCTAGATTCGCATAGGTCAGATATTAAATAAGTTTAAGCTCTTCGTTTGACGATCTGCAAGTAATTTAAGGGTGCGTAAGAAATGACGATACAACAGGATCAACCACAGTTCTCAACAAGTGCTCCTGCAAGCGCATGTGATAGCTCTTTAATGAGCCATACATTCTGTGCGAATGCAGATGTCTGGGACAAACTTTTAAGTCATCAAGTTGAGCTGTTGTCACCAGCAGAAATCACCGCCGTCAAAGCGCTTCCGACTTGGAGTCGTGTTCGCAGTATCATTGATATTGGATGTGGCAATGGTGATTATGCCAGGCAACTGGAGGCAGAATTCCCAGACAAAAGCATTACGGCTGTAGATCGTTCACCAGCATTGGTCTCTCTCGCTCAACAGCGACACCAAAACACCAAGATCAAGTTTGAGATTGCCGATATCATAAACACAGCGCCGAAAGGCAAATTTGATGCTGTGATACTCCGATTTGTGGTTCAGCATTTAGATGACGTGCAGAATTTTTTCTCTCGACTTCAAGAGCTTTGCCACAAGAATACGCAAGTTATCATCATTGAACCTAATCCCGTGAACAGCAGTGCTCAACCTAGGCTCTATAGGCTTGAACGTTTGATCGAACGTTATGAGGCAATATGCGAAGATATTGGAAGTGCACGCGGTTTTATGAAAAAAAGGGACTGCATTACAAAAACGCTTGGTGAAGCGTGGGCAATTAGTGCTGAACAATCAATTTCTTCTGACCACGAGCGAAATTCCTGGTGTGAACAGGAACTCACGTCCGTCTTAAACGGTTGGGTAACAGTTCTAGAATGTTCAGGAGCATTGGGAGAAATTTCGGGCGTCCGCAAAGAAATTTCGGAATGGGCTGCCGGTCCTGGTAAGTCAATCAGCCTGGGCTTGGATATTCTATCCTTACGGCTGAACGAGAAAGTTCAATAGGAGAATTTCTGATTCACTCCAGATTGGTGTGGTTTGAGGCCTTCGCAATTCTGAAAGCGTGAACTTACTTTATCGTCGGTATGTAGCCGCTGTATTGAGGAAGCCACTGGACGAAATGTTTTGCATGCCGTGAAATTCTGGATTCTGAATCTATAGATTTGCTTTTTGTTAGATCGAAATCATGAGTAGGTATTTTAACACGCGTATTCTGATTTCTTTCCAGACAGAAGCTTTGGTGCAGTTTGAAACGATGTCGAAGTCATTTCTTCTGCAGTCAATTTTCAACCAGGCTAGTTGAGATCGATGTGTCACTGTAATCCGGAAAAACAAAACAGACATGTCACTAGCGCAACGTTCCGCTTTAGTTGCGGAACAATTCGTCAATGAGAATTCTATCCCTTAAGCTGTCTTGCGCACAATCAGATAAAAGTTTACTCAAGTATCTAGTTGTACAGGTGATTAGTTGTCAATCCTGAATTCGAAGTTCGATCAGCTTTGGAAAAATGATTAATGAGTACCGAGACACAAACTCAACGGTGTGTATGGGGTGTGTGTATCGTGACTGCAATGTTCTGTGTTTTGTCGCCCGCATCGCTAGTCGGTCAGACTGCTGTTCCGCAAAATAATGATGAAGTCAGCTCGGAACCTAAGTTAGAATCAGATCCCAATGAAATCCAAACGCCGAGCAAAGTAGAACCGGTTGATACATTGGACAACCAAGAGTCTGATGACACACCGGAGACGGCACAAGACGAGACTTTGCCTCCCATCGTGGTAATAATTGACTCGAAGCCGGAGGACCAACCTGAACCGAAAGTGAAGCGCCAGACCAAGAAGCAGCCTGGTGTTGCTTCATCAGCGCAAGCTTCTAACACTGAAACTCCGAGTATTTCTGGCGACAATTTGGTCGAGCAGAATGACACAGTGACCGTCAACGCTCGCAAACGCATCGATAATCCCAAAGACGTACCATTTGGCCTAATTGTTAAGACTGGGCAAGAGCTCGAAAGAACTGGTGCTAATCGGGTGCGGGAAGTTATTCGTGACGTTCCTAACGTCAACGTTACAGGTTTTGGTGATGGTCGCTCTACAAGCTTTCTGGTCCGTGGTGTGGGGCCTTTGTTGGACCCGCTTGGTCCCGATGATACGACATTCGTGATTTTTGTAGACGGTGTACCTCAGCCACTGTTTGCAGCGGACGTGGGGTTTCTTGATCTGCAGCAAGTTGAATTATTGAAAGGCCCACAAGGAACACTGTTTGGTCGAAACACAACAGCAGGTGCGCTCAACATTACAACACGAGCGCCGACAAATGTTCCAGAATTTTCACTGCGTGGGGAAGTTGGTAGCGATGGATATTTTCTGAATGAAGCGGTGGCTTCAGGTCCGATTATTGAGAACCTAGTGGCTGGTAGAGTGGCCTTACGGTTTACCGGTGTCGATGGATTTGTGCCCAATCTCATCACGGGCAATGACCTGGGTGAACAAAACGTGGTTTCGGGACGAGGAACACTAAGATTCACGCCTTCAGCATCAACATCAGTGACCCTAAGTCTAAATGGTGATCGTGATGACAGAACGTTTCCGTTCTTTTTACTCGGTTCTGAGCCACGCTTTCCCATTGCTTCGCTGGTTCATGATCCAAATTCAGAGCGCCGCTTTGTCGCTGGAACCTTGATTTTCGAACATAAGAGTGAGGCTTACTCTTTCAAAAGCACAACAGGTTTGACCCAACTGAAAACGATTGATTTTTTCAATGACGACACTGAAGGACTGACGTTCGCTCAAATTACAGGCCTTCCATCTTCAGCATTTTCCATCAATGACTCATTTTCGTTTTGGAATGAGAAAGTGCAAACAGTAAATCAAGAAATTCTGTTCAGTTCTCAACCGGGTCAATATTTATCTTGGGTGATCGGTGCTTCATATCATCGTAGCCAATTTTACGCCGATTACCTCAATAAAAACATTCTATTTTCTGGGCTAAATGGCAGACGTTTGAATGACCTGAAAACCGATAGCTTCGCAGGTTTTGGAGAAATAACGGTTCCAGTTGGCTTCGGATTTAACGTTACCACTGGCGCCCGTTTAACGCGCGAAAATAAGGAATACGATCTTCATTTTTTGGGGATTGGTGCGCCAGGGACTGTTGATCGTTACCGAGATGCAGGTTCTCTGAACTACAATTTCTCAACGGGGCGCGGATCTCTAACCTACGAGATTAGCCCGGATAGCAGTGCATACATCACAGCGTCTCGTGGCTATAAGTCGGGTGGTTTTCCGCGCTTCGTGAACGATGCGGCATTTGGTTTGCCGACAACGCCCTACGCCTCGACGAAAACTTGGACATATGAAGCGGGCTATAAATATCGCCCAAGTAACACAAGTGTATATTTAGATGTCGGCTCTTTCTACAACGAAATCAATGATGAACAGCTCGTGGCATTTGACCCGTCTATATTTAGTTTTCGTCCGGCAAATATTGATGTGGTTACATATGGACTTGAAGTCGCCGCGGGTCTCCCGATTACGAACGCAATAACGCTGACGGCAGCTATGGGCTACACGCGTGCAAAACTCGTGAACATCGATCCAACGCGCGCGCTAGCGGGGGCTGTCAGCGGTAACAGGCCAACCAACGTACCTGAGGTTACCGCAAGCATTGCTCTTAATTATCGACAGTTAACATCGGAACTTGGACTAGGGTTTAATGCTGTGGCTTTTGGAAACATCGGTTGGGAGTACGTCGGGGATCGTCCCGCAGATGTCGCTAACTCGTTTTTTCTAAATTCTTACCAGATAATTAACGGCCGGGCTGGCATCGAGCTGAGTAAAGGTCTTCAGTTTTATGTGTTTGGGAAAAACATTTTAGATGAAACCCCGCGACTTTCAGGTGTATTTGTACCACCAAATGTAGAGGCTGTGGTCCCAAGCCGTGGGCGTATTGTCGGTTTAGGTACGAAAGCAGCTTGGTAGGAATTGGCTAAGAGTTAACCAAGTGGCAGGCTTTTTCTGTCTAAGTTTACGGAATTGGTGCCGTAGATGCCTTGCGTGTGAGACCCACACTTGAGAAAGCAATGATTGCTTCTGGCTGGCAATAGTTACCCCTTCCGGGTTCCAATTCGCATGATGCGCACAAATATTCCAAATCTAAGCTATTTGCCAATCATTGCCAGGATGACCAAGCATGACTCGCGAGCAATACCTGTCGCCGCCAAACGTCGCGTTTTCCGTGTTGTTTTTTATAAGTGGATTCTTGACAGCGAACATAACATCTGTCGAGAGTTGGAGTACTATAGTCTCCACTATTGAATTGCCGAAGGTGCAATTAGATCTATCAAGACGCAGCGCCAGTGAGGCAACAAAATCCCTCGGTTCAGTACTAAACCAACCAATCCTATGGTTGCTTTTTGTGACCGTTATCGGGCTCATTTGTTTTTATGTCTTACGTTTTAAGCCAGAAAAACTTTCATTAGCTCCACAGTCAACTACTGCTACAAGCAGGTTGAACACATCGGAAAGTGCTGAGAAGCTCGATTCGAATTGGAAAATTCAACGGGAACTCAATGAGGTTGTTCATTTGGTTTCGGACTATCTGGGAGTTAACGATCGCTTTGCGCAGATGATCGTGAAGAAAAACCGACAGCTATCCGACAAGAGTCAACCCAAGCATATTAAAGAAGTTGTCCAATCACTCATTCTCGAAAATAAAAAATTCCAAGAAGAGACGAGAAAGTTAAATGAGTGCCTTGCAAAATCTAAAGAACAGCTTGATTCACTCCGCGCTGATCTAACAGAGGCTCAACAAGAGAGCTTGCGCGATGCACTTACTTCAATTGGCAACCGACGTCTATTTGATATGGCGCTGGCTGATGAGATCGGAAGAGCGCAAAAGACGAGCAATAAACTTTCCTTGGTAATGACAGACATAGATCACTTTAAGAGCTTCAATGACGAATATGGACATCTTATTGGTGACGAAGTTTTGAAGATCATGGCGCAGTTGATCAAGTCAAATATCAAAGGTCGCGATATCGTCGCGCGCTATGGTGGAGAAGAATTCGCGCTTATTCTACCCAACACAGATACTGAAGACGCTGTGGTACTTGCTGACCAAATCCGATGTGAGATTGAAAAGAAAGAACTCAAAATAAACAACACTGGCCAACTTTTACGAAAGATCACGGCTTCTTTTGGCATTGCGACTTATCGTAAAGGAGAAGACCGGGAAGGGCTGATCAAAAGAGCAGACAGCAAGCTGTACGAAGCCAAGAGCAGTGGTCGTAATTGCGTGAAGAAGGATATTGGATGATTCCGGACTGAAATTCCGTCGTCTAATTTTGAAGCTGTGCACCTCAATCAGTCCCTTGTTAAATAACAACGGACTGATTGAGGCAATTGCGATATCTTGCAGGGGCTGGTTTGTCTTTGGGACAGGAATTGTGATCGTCCCATTATCTCTCTTTTGGTGCGCGTAAGGTGTGCTTGCAGGCCAGAGCATGCAATTCTTCGAACCAAAAAACATTGAGTTAAGTGCTCCTTAAATTAAATGCTATAATGGTAGTTAAAACGCCCGGTTCCGCCAGAAAAAATGACGGACCCGCTGGTATGATACCATGGTGTTGACCCGATAATTCGGGATGTCTCCACAATTCAAAAAACATTAATTCAACTTAGGCCATCGGTCCTTCGCTAGTTATCGCGCATCATCGCGATGCAGATAAATCGTATTGCCGTTAGTCTCTGAGTAGAGAAAATATTCGAGTGGCAGACTGTTCTCATTCAAGAGACAGGTTTGATGAAATTTTATAATTTCACTTTGCCATAAGTGTTTGGTCTCTTTTCAATGGGTGGGTTTAAATTGTTAAATCATGCGATAAAACTTAAGAAGTCGAGTGAGTACCCGGTGCTTGACACGCCCTCCCAACAAACACATTGGGAAGTGCGTCAAACACGGCGGCGTCGAGTTCTTAAAGGTGGCGTTGTGGCCTTTAACGATCGGCATTGTACGCTATCTTGCACAGTCCGCGATATATCGATGACTGGTGCCCATCTGCGCACAACAGATTGCATGAGCGTTCCCGACAAGTTTGAGCTTGTCGTAGAAATCGATGGCCTTGAGGCAAACTGTGAGGTCGTGTGGCGCAAGGGTGCTGATATTGGCGTTAAATTCGTCGGTTCTTTGAAGACCGTAGTTCCTAAAAGACAACAGGTTATCGATCCCGTCGTGCCGGAAGACACCCCATCGCTCCGCCGTAAGCCTAAAGCGTCAATTTCTAATATCGCAAGCAATACCCAGTTCACTGCGGCTCGTCATCAAGAGCAACCTCCTTTTTCGAATACACGAACTGGTCTTGAGGAAGGAAGCTATTCTAGGGTAGACAATCGCGCGGCAGGTGATCACTCTGACATAGCATTTCAAAACGATTTTCTGGCTCTCGTGGTTACCTTGTACCCGGAGGTTTTAAGGACTTGCATAACACTTGCGATATCGGGGTGCGTTGCCAACGCAATGTCTGACAATGTACCAGATGTGAATGCGCGTTCTCTTATCAAGTACTTCCCTCGAGAGTCCTCAAAGCTAGTCTTAGCGTCAATTAGGATTGGGCAGTATTATGAGAATTCCGAACTTTATTCCTTCTTGGATAGTTTCAATTCCAAACTGACGCTCGCCAAGGATGCAACAATTCGTCTCGCAGAAAAGGGTGCGTATTGGGGGATTGGAGATCAGGCCGAATTGTACGAGCTAGCTGAGAGCTGGCGAACGGTATCCAATGCAAGTCGAATAGTTTTATTTGAACTTGATAATATATTGACCAATCATGGGATGCACGGTTCGAGTCGAGAGATTGCGCCATTGTCTGAACTTTTGGAAAGCGTTGTCCGTGGAGAGTATCCTTTGATCGACCAGACGGGGAACGCTTTAATGCCAAAGTGGGCTGAGCGACGCAAGTTCGAACGCACACCGGTTAAATTTTCAGCGACTCTTCACGTGAATGGTAGCGACCGCAAAGTTATTGTCAGAGATATTTCGGCTACTGGGCTTGGGCTTGATTCCAGTGGCGACCTGGCTATCGGTGAAGAGGTCGTCGTTCAGATTGAAGGAGCCCCACGTTTGATAGGTCGTGTTGTTTGGTCGACCAATAGCCGTTCTGGCATCAAGCTCCTGCATCCTCTTAATGGCCCTGATCCACGTCTAATGTTCTGCTCTAAACCTGAAGCGAACAATGATCACTAAGAAAAGCAAACCTGTTTTCGGTGTGTCAGCGATTGCAGTACGACTTGAATAATCAGCCAGTTTATTCAATTCGCAGCTCTGACATTTCAATCAAATCTAGTGTCCTGCCCCCTTAAATCTAGGCATTCGAATTCTTAAAACTCTGCCAAAGTGAACTGCTCGCAAACGTTGGACCACTTGGTCTGGTATTTTCTCCGTGATTGCTCAAAGTGGGCTGGTAGCTTCGGAGCAATTCCATAGTGCAGTAAGTGGTTTGTTGCCGATCGCACTGTGTGGGCGAACCCTATTGTCGTCTCTCCCGTTGCCCCGGCAGGCGAATGCCTTAGGGGCTAACCCTCCAATTTTTTGCGCGCATCTGCTAGGCCTATAAGCCAATGCGCATTCAAGCACTCCGCTCTCAGCTTACCATTGGACGCCTCGACAAAGGCTTTAACCGTTGGCTTACCAGGACGA
The DNA here is from genome assembly GCA_050633705.1 of Hyphomicrobiaceae bacterium. Taxonomy (GTDB): domain Bacteria; phylum Pseudomonadota; class Alphaproteobacteria; order Rhizobiales; family Hyphomicrobiaceae; genus JAJFHI01. The sequence goes on from JBOEGZ010000007.1 coordinate 66,436, forward strand.
GGGAGGGGGCACCCTGGCTGCGGGGGATCTGAAAACAGCGCGCCGCACCCCTTGGCGCGACACTGCCGTGGCTCATACCCGCCGGTCAGTTCAGACCACTTGTGATGTTGGAATGCGGGGCAAAAGGTGCAGAGCTATTTGTTGTGACGAAATACGTCCACTAAACATCCCTCGTATTCTGTCGTTAAAGCGATTATTTTTACTAAGTATTTGATTTTGTTGGTGCCGCTTAGGTGACTTGAACACCTGACCCCGTCATTACGAATGACGTGCTCTACCAGCTGAGCTAAAGCGGCTTACCTTGCCCCGTCTGGGGACGAGCGTTGAATTACGCCGATCGTTCCGGAATTGCAAGAACCAACAGGCTTTTCTTCGCGGTTAGGATGTAACCCGGCGGTATGGGTTGGCTGGGTCTCGATTGACCTTTCGCTCAGGGCGTTTGATTCCTGGATCATCGGGCGCGGGTGGTGAAACAAACAGGCGTGTATCTTCGTCTTTCGGGTTCGATCGCTGGTGCACCTTTTGCTTTTCATCATCGGAAGTACTTGGTTGTTTTTCGTCGTCAATTTCGACGCGAACCGGAGTTGCACTCGCTTTAGTGGTGCCATTGCCGTTACCAATCGCGGTTTCACTTTTCGCCTTTGGTGCAAGGTTTTGAGCGGGCGTCGTTCGGGCTCGATCGCCAGCTGTCTCGCCCGTGCTTTCGACGTCAGCTTGCGCTGGTGTTGTCGTGGGCATGGCAAAAGCAACACCAGGAGCGGCGCTGGCACCTGTGATATCAAATGTTTTGGCGGCCTCTTTTTCCTTATCGATGGTGTCGCCTTGGTTAGGCTTTGCTGGCTGAGCTCCAGGTGAGGTCGCGGCGTTTGAGTGCGCAATCTCTCGGGCCTCAATTGTTTTTTCCGCGTGTCCACCTAGGGCTGCGAATTCTTCGAGTTTTTGTACGAGAAGATCGTTGTCGGATTTTTCTGGAGCATCAACCGGTACACGCCATTGGAAGGAATCCAAGGCACCCGTTACAGGAGAAAGAGGTGCCCATGCATTCGATACAACGCCGTCGGCTGTCCAGGCAGGATCGCGCGGTGCAGTTACGGCGCGAGATAACCACTCTCGAACGGCACCGGTGTTGCCCGTATCTTCGCTCTCGATCCGTGCCATCAAAGTGCAAACGCGTTGTGTAAGACGGTCTTTGAGCAACGGTGCAAGGGCTTTGCGTGCTTCGTCGAATTCGCGTGCATCAATAGCCGCAGTGGCGACGGCAATTGGGGCTTCAAGTGAATACGGGTTGCCGCTAGTCAGTTTTTTAACACGCTCGAGCCTGTCTCGTGGGCTGTCTCCCAGGCGAGCAAAGGCGTAAGCTGTTGCAAGGTCAGGGTGGGGGGCCTTACTCCAAGTCTGGCGAATAATTTTTGTGGCGCGTGGCGTATTTCCACGGGCTGCCAGAATGCGCCCGGCTATGGCGCCTGCTGGAACAAGGTCGGGTGCCAACTTGTGGGCTTCGGTCGCCAGAGCCAGCGCTTTGACTTGATCCTCTTCCTCCAATGGCTGCGCCTTGGCCGTAAGCAGCACGGCGCGGCGGCGATTGGCTGTGACCTTTTCGATATGTCCATTTTTCCGCGCAATGGCGACGGTTTCAAGCGCACGATCCCAATCTTGAGATTTGCATTGCAATGAGAATAGAGCGTCAACGGCCCAGCCGAGTTTTGGATTGAGCTTGACAGCGCGTTCTGCAAAGTGCTTTGCCGCTTCTGTCTCATTTTCTCGCTCGGCTTCGAGGTAGAGGCCACGCAAACCGAGTTGTTCAGTGTCGGGGGCTGCTAACATTGCTTCAAAGATACGACGTGACGTTGCTTTATCGCCAGATAACTGTGCAGCTTGGGCGCGCAATAAATGCGTCATGGGTTCGTTTGGCAGAGCGCGTCGCGCTTGTAGGGCATACCGTGTTGCCGCGGCTTGATCGCCTGCGCCGATCGCAATCATCCCCGTTGACAAGGCTTCTAAACCTTTGCTTTGGCGGCGTCGGTTGACGTAATTGCCGATCGCAGCTGGCGTCGAGAAAACACCACTGATGATTGCCCAACTCAACCAAGAAACAATGAGTATTGCCACCATTAGGCAGACGGCGGCGAACAGCGAAATATTGAGCTTGTAGTCACCCCAATTCACTGCGATGTCGCCTGGATTGTCAGCAAGCCATGACATACCCATAGCGCCGACGGCGACGAACAACAGAAAGAAAAGAACTCGGAACATTTCACTTACCTTTTAAGGTGCGTTGCATCTCAGGGGGCATCACGTCAGTCGTTGCACTTTAGGATTTCGGGTCACCGCGAAGCGACTGTTTAAGTTCCTGGTCGATTTTCGCCATGGCCTCATTGACCTGGGCCAAGGACGCGACTTGATCGAGCCATTCTTGTGCAGGTGTTGCGGCTTGAGGCGATAGCTTTTTCGATTCCGCAATTACGTTGCCAAGCGCGCCGTCCTTAAGTGCAGCATCCATGCGTGCAACCGTCGCCTCAACACCTTTGTCATCAGGGTTATGTTTCACTTTGCGGATCTGTACGACAGACTTTGCACCCGCGAGCAGTTGATCGAAAACTGAGCCATCTGCTGGTACACTTTCTGCGTTGATAATTTTGTAGGCCAGAGGTTCAAAATCGCTTTGCAGTTTTGGCAGTGTTGGCACGCCATCATTCTTAAACTTCTCGAGAACTGAGAAATCAAACGTCCCCGTGGCAGCACTTTTGACGCTTTCCAATTCTGTTGCATACGACTGACCACGTGACAAAGCACGCTTTAAGTTTGCCAACTCAAGTGAGAGAACGATTTGCTTGGCGTTCTGCGAACGCGCGTCTTCAGTTGCAACCACCGATTCAACTTTATTTTTAAGTTCTGCGAGGTTTTCTTTTACCCCTTTAACAGCAGCGGCGATGTCATCAGGCTTCGCCGTTTTTCCAAGTTGCACTGTGACGTCGTCTTTGAGGCTGGACAAGTTGCTGGAGAGCGTGCCGGTTTCTTCCTGCACCACGCGGAGTTTGTCGGCGATGCTCTTTGAGGTTGCTTTGAGGCCTTCGAGCTGCTGGTTAAAACGGGCGGTATCAGTTTTTACAATCGACAATTCCCGATCCATACGTTCCGTACCGGCTTGAGCGGCAACGCTTGCCTCAGCAGTCGTGGCGATGCGTTTTTCAACATCTTGAGCGACACCATCACGCAACGCTGTCATTTGGTTGGTGAGCGTGCGCTCAAGGTCTGCAAGGCGACCCGTAATTGCAGCCAGTTGAGGAATTGAACTTGAGGTGGCGTCTCCGTCACCAGGTGCTGCGGCTGCAGAAAGAGTTTTTAATTGTTGTTCCAGAGCGATCAGGCGCGATGTAGCGCTCCCTGGCGCATCATTCTGGGATACTTTTTTCGACAAACTTTCGGTCTCTGCAACCAATGTACTTTGCTGCGATTTTAAGCTTTCAAGCTCTGCTGAAATCTTGGTCAGTTCTGTAAGTCGCTGTTCTGCTGCGTTCAGCTTTTCAACGAGATCAGTGGGAAGCGCCGCGCCAGCGTTTGTGCCTGCAGGTTGCGCGTTTTCTAATGCCGCCAATCGTTGTTCAAGCACAGAAGTATCGGTGGCAGAAGTTGTTGGATCTGGGTCGCCGATGGGTGGCAAGAAGCTGGAACCAACAAGCGTTAGTGTGGCACCAATAATACCGGCTGCCATGTGAGAAAAAAAACCGCCGCCGGACTTCCTCACGTCCCTATCGCCATGCGGAGTCTGAGCGTTGGATTTCGTCGATGAAGCTGGATTGGTTTTGCCGCCAGGTTTGGTCGTCTCAGAACTTTTGGCCGAGCCAGCACCAGAACCTTTAGCGATATCAGACTTTGAGCTTGAAGCTGACGCCGCTTTCTGTTTGCCAACCTCAGTTGCTCTGAGATCTAACGTGGCGTGGGGGCGTTTTTCACCAGGCTTGGTGTCGTCCTTGCCAGATGAACTCTTTTTGTCAGTCATTGTACTCAACACCTCTACAAACGCATTAATTTGCATTTACCTTTGGCCGTATCACCTAAATTGGGTTGCAGACCTACAAGTGCAACAAGCAATTCAGTTGACGTTTGCTCAAAAATCCCAAGGTAGAATGCGAACTTACTTAGATTTTTCTTCCATCCGATGAACAAGGGCAAGCACTTCTTCTGTTCTGGGACGAATAGCTATTTCAACCATATGAGGGTTAAGGTCCCGCAAAGCTTCAGCCACGGCCTTGGAAAAACATAGGAACATTATTGTGCTTGCTTGCTCCTGAATACCGTTCGATATCAAAAGATCGGCGAATATTGCCGCTGTTCGGGCCGACATTAAGATAACACTATCGATTTCACCGGCCTTGATTGCTGCCAATATAGGCGCAGGAAAAGAAGACGCAGCTTTGGTATGATACACAACTTGTTGATCAACGCTAAAACCAAGCGCGCCAAGTTTACCTGCCATGTCGAACGACGGTTGTTTGGCAGCCAGATAAATGAATTTGTGACGGTCATCGCGGTATTCAGCCTGTTGTGAGATGATATCCACCAGTTCAGGCGCCGCTGCGGGCCCCGTGATCACCTTTTGAAATCCGAGTTTACGGGCATAGTCGGCTGTTGTTGGACCAACGACATAAATTGGTAGGGTTGAAAATCTGCCAAGATCGCGATGGTTCTCGATGGCGCGAAGGCCATTTCGACTGGTCGCAATGACAGCTTGGGCGGTTGAAAGTTCGAATTGTGCTGGCGGGCAAATCTCGACTTCCAGCATTGGCGAAATCAGAACTTGATGCCCCAAGCTCAGCAAGGTTTCAGCCTGCGCGCTGGCATCTGGTTCGGCTCGGGTCACGAGAATGCGCATTCGTTTATCTGGGTCTTTCGGTTAGATCGTCAAAAAATCCAGGACCTGCCTGCTGCAACAATTTCTGACCAGAAGCGTCAGCAATACAGACAGCTTCGGCAGGGTTACATTCAGCGGTATCTGCGAATGTGGTTTGACCATCGGGAGACAAGATTTGGCCCCGGAAGACAAGTTTTTGGCTCTTGCCATCACCGTGAAGCACGCCAAGGGCGCCAATGGGCGTGCGACAAGACCCGTCGAGCCTGGCTAAAAAGGCCCGCTCTGCCGTGACACAAAGAGCGGTTTCTGGATGATTGAGTGGTGCAACGAGATCGCGTGCTGTGTCGTTATCAATTCGGGTTTCGATGCCAATGGCACCTTGTGCGGCGGCCGGCAACATCGTCTCGGTCGCAACGACAGAGCTGATGCGATCGGACATTCCTAATCTGTTTAACCCGGCACAAGCCAAGAACGTCGCATCGGCAATGCCTTGTTCCAGCTTTTTGAGGCGCGTTTGCACGTTGCCGCGAAACTCGACAACTTTGAGGTCTGGACGAAGCGCTTTTAGTTGTGCGCGTCGGCGCAAGGATGATGTTCCAACCGTGGCACCCTTAGGCAGTTGTGAAAACGCGCCATACTTGAGGCTAATAAATGCGTCGCGAACGTCTCCTCGTTTAAGAATTGAAGAGACCGTCAGTCCTTCCGGCAAGGTCGTTGCCACATCCTTCATCGAGTGAACAGCGAGATCTATCTTGCGTGACAACAGTGCCGTTTCCAATTCCTTTGTGAACAACCCCTTGCCGCCGACTTCAGATAGCGGCCGGTCGAGGATTTGGTCGCCAGAGGTCTTTATGATGACAATCTCAAAATCAGATTCTGGCCGCTGGTGTGTCGCCATCAGGTTTCGGGCAACTTGATTTGCTTGAGCCAGCGCCAGGGGCGAGCCACGGGTGCCGATGCGGACGATCGAATCTTGCAAATGTAGACCTCGGGATGTTAGAGCCTGATCGGCTTTAGGATAACAGGTGTGCTAAGCCAGTAACCGAGACATAATGCTCTCGCAATGGGCTATTTTTTTTGATGCAGCCATTAATGCCCTTGAGCCCCAATTAACGCAAATGCGCTCCGGTAAATTGGCCAACGCGTCGCATTTTAACGCTACAATTCAGGTTTGCCGATGACGCAGAAACAACCAAATGCTGGGATGTCAGAGGTTCGCGATTGCGCCAATCAGGCGGCAAAGCAGGCACAGGATTGCCTCATCCTTGGCATTGAATCGAGTTGCGATGAGACGGCAGCGGCCATCGTGCGGCGCACAGCGTCCGGTGAAGGGCAATTGCTCTCAAATATCGTCCGCTCTCAGTGGGAGGAACATAAGGCTTTTGGCGGAGTTGTGCCGGAGTTGGCGGCCAGGGCACATGTTGTGTGCCTCGATGACCTGATCCAAGACGCCTTGAGGCAGGCAGACGTTGCGTTTGATGAATTGGATGGCGTTGCCGCGTCAACGGGACCGGGGCTGGTTGGTGGGTTAATCGTTGGTGCGATTACAGCTAAGGCCATCAGTCTCGCGCGTGGAATTCCTTTTTTATCCATCAACCACCTCGAAGGGCATGCGCTTACGGTCGGATTGACCGAAAAGATGGCCCCTCCCTATATGTTGCTGCTGGTATCAGGCGGACATACGCAAATATTGTTGGTGCGCGGTGTGGGCCAGTACGATCGGATCTCGACAACAATTGATGATGCGCTGGGTGAGGCTTTTGACAAAACAGCAAAGCTTTTGGGATTGCCACAGCCTGGTGGTCCCTCTGTTGAGAAAGCGGCTCAAGCGGGTAATGCGAAACGGTTTGCGTTTCCGCGTCCTATGAAGGGGCGGGCTGAGCCACATTTTTCGTTCGCGGGTTTGAAGACCGCCGTGCGCCAACGCGCCCAAGCGACTGCCCCATTGAGTGACCAAGACGTTGCAGATTTGTGTGCAAGTTTTGAAGTCGCAGTTTGTTCCAGTGTGATTGATAGGTGTCGTCGTGCAATGGAGCTTGCGGAAGAAAAATTGCCACCAGAAGCGCCGCGCAGATTTGTTGTTGCTGGCGGCGTCGCAGCGAACCAAAAATTACGAGCATCATTGCAGCAGTTGATGGACGAGTGTGGCTACACCCTTCACGTGCCACCTGGGAATTTATGCACAGACAATGCCGCGATGATTGCCTGGGCAGGCGCTGAGCGATACGTGCTGGGTATTACAGACCCATTTGATGCCCCTGTCCGACCGCGTTGGCCATTGGACCCGGATGCGGCACCGGCGATCGGTGCCGGTGTCAAAGCTTAATCTCCGAGCAATCACAGTATTCGGTCTATAGTCGCTGACGAAACGCCGATGAACTCCTCAAAATTGCAAAGAGAGGCCGAGCTGCGTGGGACTCGGGGGTAGTGTTTGAGAGGCATCTGGGTTATTGCGCGACCCGTGGAATGAAGAGATGGAAACGGTCATGAACGTTAGAAGTGTCGGTATTGTCGGCGGTGGTGCGTGGGGGACGGCTTTGGCGCAGACAATGGCAGAGGCTGGACACGACGTCATTCTTTGGGCCTATGAAGCTGAGACCGTTCGCGAAATAAATGAATTTCATATCAACAGGACTTATTTGGCAGGCGTCGATCTCAACCATCGCCTGCGTGCCACGGGTCAGCTATCAGATGTGGTCGCATGTGATGTTATCTTGTTGGTTCCTCCGGCACAGCATTTGCGCAAGATCGCCGAGGAAATGGCGCCGATGTGGCACGATGGAAAGCCAGTAGTTGTCTGCGCAAAAGGCATCGAGATTTCAACCGGCAGACTGATGGGGAATGTCGTATCTGAAGCGTTACCCAATGCGACGCTTGCCATTCTTTCAGGCCCAAGTTTTGCAGCCGACGTTGCCCGCGGTTTGCCAGCCGCTTTAACATTGGCGTGTGCCAATGAGACAAGCGGTCGTTTGCTGGCCGAAGCACTGGGATATCGCCAATTTCGGATTTATTGGTCGCAGGATCTTGCCGGTGTTCAATTCGGTGGTGCGTTTAAGAATGTTATGGCGATTGCCGCAGGCATTGTTGAAGGTAAAGCGCTTGGCGCAAGTGCACACGCCGCACTGGTCGCACGCGGCTTTCATGAGATGCGCCGCTTGGGCCAAGCCTTTGGTGCTGAGACCGATACTTTAATGGGGTTGTCAGGACTGGGAGATCTCATTTTGACGTGTGGGAGCGCGCAATCGCGGAACATGTCATTAGGTCGGGCCTTGGGACAGGGGCGAACGTTAGAAGAAGTTATCGGTTCGCGAAGCTCTGTAACGGAAGGTGTTTACACAGCCGAAGCGGTTCATAAAATTTCTCAAGAACGCAACATTGAAATGCCAATTGCCGAGGCTGTTTATGCCATCGTCTCAGGCGCGCAGGATGTCGACACAGCTATTTCAGAATTACTTTCGCGACCGATGAAATCAGAAAAACACTAGTAGATTAATGATGGAATTTTCATTAGACCCACGCCTTACAGCAGATACTTTGGAGATCGGAAATCTTGATCTTTGTTATGTCGGGCTGATGAAGGATGCCCGTTTTGCCTGGCTCATTCTTGTTCCCCGAAAACCAAACTTGATTGAGTTGACAGATCTTGATCGCGATGACCGCATTCAGTTGTTAGACGAAGCCGTAAAATGTTCCAGGGCCCTGACATCTGTTTTTGGAAATTTTGACAAAATCAATACGGCGGCCCTTGGCAACGTTGTATCCCAGCTTCATGTTCACGTGATCGGAAGACGAACGTCCGATCCTGCGTGGCCGGCCCCTGTGTGGGGACACGGCGAAGCTCAAGCCTATTTGGATGCTGATTTGTGCAATATCTGTGAAAGACTTCGCAAATCGTTGTCGACGGTCTCGAACGAGACTTAAATTGGCTTTAACGTTTTGCCAATCTTGAGATTGGTGTGGGGAATGTAACGTCATGTCGGTAAATACCAAAAAGCCATCAAGTACGCGAAAAAAAGCGGCCAAGCCCAAAGCGAAAAAAGCCAAGACGAAAGCAAAACCCAAACCCGCTACAAAGACGCCTTTGTCAGGAGATGGCTTTTGGCTTTTCAAGTCTGAGCCGGATGTCTTTTCCTGGGACGACCTCAAGGCCAAGGGCAAGACGGGCGAAGAATGGGATGGTGTGCGAAACTATCAGGCACGCAACAATATGCGAGCGATGAAGATCGGAGATCTCGGTTTTTTCTATCATTCGAATGAAGGCAAAGAGGTCGTCGGAATTTGCGAAGTTTGTGCACTTGCACATCCAGATTCAACGACCGATGATGAGCGTTGGGAGTGTGTAGACGTGCGTGCTGTTTGCGATATGCCAATCGGGGTGTCGTTGGCCGACGTTAAAGCGAATGCCAAACTGAGCGATATGCCACTTGTCACGTCGATGCGTTTGTCTGTTCAGCCCGTAAAGGCTGCAGAATGGAAAGAAGTCTGTAAAATGGGTGGGCTGGACCCAAAAGCGATTAGAAAACACAAGTCGCTGTCCAAGTAGGTTTTTGCTCGCAGTCGCGGGTGTTGGCGTCAATAGAGAGGCCGAGAGAATGGATTTTGCAGGTGTGAACTATTGGGCTGTGGTTTTGGCCGCAGCTGTGAGTTTCCTATTTGGTGGTGTTTACTACAGTGTGTTGGGTCTTAAATGGCTGGCGGCGCTTGGCAAAACAAAAGAACAATTGGAACAACAGGGTGGTTATGCGACCACCATGGCTTTGACGTTTGTTGCTCAGCTCTTAATGGCGTTTGTTCTTGCCGGTCTGATTGGCCATCTCGGCACCGGACAAGTAACCATATCAAACGGTCTTATCTCAGCTTTGTTTGTTTGGGTCGGGTTCGTTGCAACAATCATGGCGGTCGACAATGCCTTCCAGAACCGCAAATTCGCCCTTACCCTGATTGATGGACTCCACTGGCTCGGTGTTTTGCTAATTCAGGGTTTAATTATTGGTGTAATGGGAATCTGAGAAATTAAGGTAAAGCTGCGGCCTCGCCCTGCGTCTCAGTCCGAGCGGTTGTTGATGGCTATTTCCAGGCTTCTGGAAGAACTGCTCCAGGCTCGTTTGTCAATTGACTAAGATCAACGGTGTGTTCGAATTTGCCTGTATCCTACTTACTGGCACTTGTCGGTTAGTGCTGTCTGCTGATATGCGATAACAAACCAAAAAATAGTTCACGCTATAGTTTCGTTGATGGAGGATCAAATAATGTCGGACGCGGTTTATCCGGTCTCTGCCGAATGGGCGGAGAGAGCTTGGATTAATGAAGCGAAATATCAGGAGCTTTATGATCGCTCGATTAATGATCCTCAGGGCTTTTGGGGCGAAATGGGTCAGCGCCTCGACTGGATAAAGCCATACACAAAGGTCAAAAACACATCCTTTGATGCCAGCAACGTCTCTATCAGATGGTTCGAAGATGGCAGCCTCAATGTTTGCGCCAACTGCGTTGACCGGCATCTGGCAACGCGTGGTGATCAGGTCGCAATTATCTGGGAGGGTGATGACCCGACCGATGATGAGCAAATCACGTACAAGCAGCTCCATGAACGTGTTTGTAAATTGGCCAACGTGATGAAGGCGAACGGCGTCAAAAAGGGCGACCGGGTTACGATTTATTTGCCGATGATTCCGGAAGCAGCATATGCGATGTTGGCTTGTGCGCGCATCGGCGCGGTGCATTCAATCGTTTTTGGCGGTTTTTCGCCTGACAGTCTTCAAGCGCGCATTGAAGGCGCCGACAGCGGATTCGTTATCACTGCTGATGAGGGGCTTCGCGGCGGCAAAACGGTGCCGCTGAAAAAGAATGCAGATACTGCGATCGACAACGTCAAGCACGATGTGAAATTGCTCGTTGTGCGCCGAACTGGCGGTGACGTTGCTTGGAATAGCAGCAGAGATCTCTGGCTGCATGAAGAGTTGGTGAAGGTTTCCGCAGATTGTCCTCCAGAGGAAATGAACGCAGAAGACCCGTTGTTCATTCTATATACGTCTGGTTCAACCGGTCAGCCGAAAGGTGTTGTTCACACGACCGGTGGTTATCTTCTCTATGCCTCTGTGACCCATCAATATGTTTTTGATTATCACGACGGTGATATCTACTGGTGTACGGCAGATGTTGGTTGGGTAACTGGCCATAGCTACATCGTTTACGGTCCACTCGCGAACGGTGCGACGACATTAATGTTTGAAGGTGTGCCAAATTACCCAACACCTTCGCGATTTTGGCATGTGTGTGACAAGTGGAAAGTTAATATTTTCTACACGGCGCCAACAGCGATCCGTGCATTGATGGGTGCGGGTGATGATTTTGTAAATCGCACAGACCGTTCCTCGCTGCGCTTACTGGGTTCGGTTGGCGAACCGATCAACCCCGAGGCCTGGGATTGGTATTACAAAGTGGTTGGCGCAAGCCGTTGCCCAATTGTTGATACCTGGTGGCAGACAGAAACCGGTGGAATTTTGATCACACCGTTGCCTGGTGCAACCGCTTTGAAACCGGGTTCAGCTTCCAAACCGTTTTTCGGTGTCAAACCACAACTCGTGGATGACAAAGGTGAAACGTTGGAAGGCGCGGCCTCTGGAAACCTCGTGCTGCTCGATAGTTGGCCAGGACAGATGCGCACTGTTTACAAGGACCACGAGCGTTTCGTGCAAACGTACTTTTCGACTTACAAAGGCACTTATTTTACGGGTGATGGCTGTCGTCGCGATGAAGACGGATATTATTGGATCACTGGCCGGGTTGATGATGTCATCAACGTATCTGGCCACCGCATGGGAACTGCGGAAGTTGAGAGTGCACTCGTCGCGCACGCTTCGGTCTCTGAAGCGGCCGTTGTTGGCTACCCTCACGATGTAAAAGGTCAGGGCATATATTGTTACGTTACATTGATGAGCGGTGTTGACCCGTCAGACGCGCTGAAGAAAGAGCTTGTGGGCCATGTTCGTTCAGAGATTGGTCCGATTGCTTCACCTGACTTGATTCAGTTTTCACCAGGACTTCCTAAAACGCGGTCCGGCAAAATCATGCGCCGGATCTTGCGCAAAATTGCTGAAGATGACTTTGGATCTCTCGGTGATACTTCGACATTGGCCGATCCAGCCGTGGTTGATGATTTAATCGAGAATCGGCAAAATCGATCGTAAGTAAAATTGCTTTCGCGTGAACGCGAATTATGAGCTGAACAGCTTGAAAAACAGCGCATTCCCATGCGCTGTTTTTTATGTCTGAAGTAGATTTTCATCACGCGTTTCAGGCTGATGCTGACAAAGCTCAGAAATGAATGAAGGTGCGAAAAAATTACAAACGGCCTCACTGTGAAATCGCCACTTTGGCAAGCCAATATTTTGGATGAGCTTTGATGGGCTCGAACCTTTCTATCGGCAGGCTTTGAAAAAACCACGGTCAAAGTGAAAATGATCTTTGTGGGCGGGGTTGTAATTTGGACTTAAGGCGACGCGAAAGTAGCGGCAACTTCTGCGATGAATCTGACGAAGAAACCGCCCATTCGGGGTTTCCTTCTTCCAATCACTCAAGACGCGAATATGCCGTCCGTTTTTAAGCCGAAATCCTGAAATATCGATCGCGTTGGCCTTTGCATGTTGGCTGCGTACAGTGCGCCACTTTTGATTGCCGATAATGTTGCGACAAGAATAGGTGCCCATTTGGTCAATGCGGGCGACATCGGACCCGAAATTGGATCTCGCCGCCGGTTGCACGACATGTGTCATCCACATCGATAAGGCAGCAGCGAGTTCGCATGTTGTTGTACCGGTGGAAAGTCTTGCTTCGCCAACCTCGGATAGACGGACAGCATTATACCACCCGCATCCTTTTTTTATTGGCTTGTCAAAAACCATTTTTGATTTCACGTAAGGTGGCAGCAAGGTCTTGCGACAGAGGTTTTTATCTCGTCTGAGTGCCGCCAACCGGAGATTGAGAAACCACTGATCGTTGGAGGCGAGGTCGACAGGTTCAAATGGGCTCATCCTTTGTGGAACGAGGCCAAGCCAAAGGGCGAGTGTCGTTGTCACCAAAACGAGAAAAACCAGCATTAGTTTTGGTTTGAGACGGCTATGCCTTGCCATAAATCCCCTCCGTCGGCACGAGCTTGCGCTTGCGTGCAGTCTCACTGCCGCATGGCAATCGATAACTTAGTATTCTTTGTCAATTGAATACAGGAAGTGCCCGTAAAACAGTTGTGCGAAAAAAAGAGCGTGTGTCCAGGGACACGCGCTCTTTTTTCGTTACGAGGAACGTCAATTCCAGGTCCATTGACTGGAGGGCGAAATTATTCTTTTGACACCGAACAATGACGAAGCTGTCGTCTGCTGCTTTGCCGTTCGACCAATCTTACTGAGATAGACGAAGGTTATTCAGTTGGTTCGCGATGCTCTTAAACGATGCCTTAAGGGCTTCGCTATCGTCAGCTAGGAAGAACCGGTCGTTTCTGCCAGCGCAGTCACGCAGAACCTGACGGGCATCATCGTTGTTGAGTTCAAAACCAACTGAGAATACCCAGATGTCTTTATCGCGCATTGCGTTACACATGTCCCTGGCGATGTCTGCTGACAAGTCAGGTTTTCTGGAATCTCCGCGAACTGTATTGAACTGGCCATCTGTCATAACGATGACTGCTTTGATGGTATCTTGTTCTCCGTATGCAACCGGTGTGCTGTTGCCGGTGAAGATGCTCGTCCAAGCATCGGAAACCATGAACCAAGCCCACTGAATACCCAAGTGACCGGCTGTATATCCGGAGGCCCGGAAGCGACCGATAGCATCTTTGAGTTCACGACGGTCCGTTGTTAGCGGAACGATCGGATTTGCAGTTGGACATGTTGTCTGACGCGCCATAGATGAGTGTGAGGCTTCGAGAAGGTAATGGCCATTTTGAGGTGCTGCTTCCGAAATGAGGTCTGAGCCGTTGCCTTCGCGTTCGAATGTGCAAACCCCTGAATCTCTATTCCCGGTTACGATTTTACTCAAACCACCAGCGTTTACGCCAGATGAGTAGGGTGCAAGAGCGATGCGCACTTGGTTGGGTGTGCCTGCTGCTGGCAAAAGAATGTCAACGAGATTGTTTGTTGCATCCTTCAAGGCCTCAATGCGGTTGTTGCGTCGCATCGACCCTGTTAAGTCAAGTGCAAGCGATAATTCGATGTCTTTTTGCTCGAAGCGCGTTTCGGACTTAACCGGGACAATCCATTCATTGACACCAGCAATTTTCATTACTGTCATTGGAACAATGACATTCGCTGTAATTGAAACACGACCTGTGGCGCGGTCAATTGCGATGTTTAGCGTATCCAATGTACCAAACAGGCGACTTCTGGTTTCGTGTGTGATGTTGGCTTGAAGATAGTCAATGGCGCGTTTGCGAACATCGTCATCGCTCAATCGACCGTCGAGCAGGCTACGACCAGCGGCCAAGGCAGCGGAGTCAATGGCTTGAGCGAGTTGTGTACGGGTTTGGAATACGCGGGCTGCATCAATAGCGGCACCGGCACTTATCAACAGTAAGAACATTGCGCCACTAAAGAGGACCAAGACAGAGCCGCTTTCGTCAGAATTAAATCTGTTCCGAAGCTGATTGAAACCGGCCAACATTGCGTATCTCCTAAAGACATCGTGAAATTGATGTCGGGAGAACTGCAAGGACGGTGCCTGGGTCACCTCCAGTCTGGCCTGCGCCGCCTGAAGACGTAACTCAAGGTTTCTAAATTACTAACTTGTGGTTCGAAGGGCAAAAATAATCATTCAATATCAATGATTTGAGTGTTTTGCCCAGTAACAATGTCAATGCGTCTTGTGATCAGAGTTAGATGCAACCTTTCGGATCGCTCGCGGCCGGAAGGGTCCTGATCCCGCATATTGGTGATCCAGATTAGGACGCTGATACGTTCGTTGTTAAATTCCGCGGCGCATCTTTAGGCCCCAAATTGGGGCAAAACATTGGGGAAAATTCAGAAGTCCCAGGCGATGCCGCCTTTTTCCCAGTCGCCATATCGCACAGGTTCTTCGCCCTTTGGCCCACCGAGTTCTTTTGCAGGGTTTTGTAAATCGTTTTCTTTCTTGCGCCGACGTTCAGCGGCTTCGGCCAATGCGCGTTTGGCCTGGGGCGTTAGCTTTTTACCAGGTGCAGCCGCGATATTAGGCTTTTCGTTCTCTAGCTCGTTCGGCTGGTTTGTTCGTTCTTTGCTGGCCATAGATGAAAGTCCGGGATTGATGAAAATAAGCACGGGTCTGTAAACAGGCCCAGTATCACCTATATATAGTCTGGAATTTAGACCGTTCGGCAATAAAATTGTATGTCAGCAGACTGGCTAAACCTCGAAAAGCGTGTCGTGAGGAGGAGTTGTAAGCATGCCTATGAACTACGCCAAAACGGCGGTGTTACTTATCGCCCTGACCGCAATTCTCGTTGCGCTCGGGGGTGTCGTTGGTGGCCAAACCGGCATTGTCATTGCCTTTATCGTTGCTTTGGTGATGAACCTCATAAGTTTGTGGAACTCCGATAAAGTCGTGTTGCGGATGTTTGGTGCTAAAGAAGTCACGCAAGAGTCGGCACCGGGCTACTACAACATGGTTCGCGACCTCGCGGTCCGAGCGGATTTGCCAATGCCGCGCCTTTACATTTTGCAATCACCACAACCCAATGCTTTTGCAACAGGGCGCAATCCTGAGAATGCTGCCGTGGCGGCGTCCACAGGGTTGCTTGAGACATTAGACAAAGATGAGATCGCTGGCGTGTTGGCGCACGAACTGGCGCACATTAAAAGCTACGACACATTAACAATGGCTGTGGCGGCCACCATCGGTGGTGCCATTTCAATGTTTGCACAATACATGCAATTCTCGATGATCTTTGGTGGTGGACGCGGTGGGGATCGCGGACCACTTGGCTGGCTTGGGACGATTGCCGCAATAATCGTTGCCCCATTGGCGGCAATGCTCGTGCAAATGGCCATCAGCCGGTCGCGTGAATATCAGGCAGACCGGCTCGGCGCGCAGATTAGCGGAAACCCTATGGCCCTTGCCAACGCTCTGCGGAAAATTGAAAACAGTGCCCGTCATATCGTTAACGAAAAAGCCGAGAGCGTGCCAGCGGCAGCCCACATGTTCATTATCAATCCCCTGACCGGTCAAGGGTTCGACAATTTATTCTCGACGCATCCACGAACGAAAAACCGCATCATAGAATTAGAAGCGATGGCGCGCGAGATGGGGTATACCGGTGCTCATAAGAATGATCATGTCGCGACTTCGACCCACGAGCCAACTGTTTCGCCACGCGGACCCTGGTCTCACGGCGGGCGGGCAGAAGCGTTTCGACCAAGACAAAAACGCCGACGCGGCCCTTGGGGTTGATGCGAGCAAGGTATGAGGTTGGGTTCTCGCCGGCATGATGACATGAATTGAATTTGCAGTGGCAGAGAAAGACAGAAACATTGAACCCACCTGATACCCGCCGGAGTTCGGAAGAAAAACGCACTTCGGGCAATAAGACCGATAAAAAACCAAACCGATCCCCGGGTGGAAAACGTCCAAGACGTGGGGCGGGCGGTGGCTCAAAGAAGCGTGAATCTGACAAGGTTATTCATGGTTTGGTCGCTCGCCAGTTCGCCGGGATGTTGGTCGAAGCCGTATTGCGTCATAAGCGCGCCTTCGACGAAGGGCTTTCAAATGCAGCAACGGTTGCGAAATTCGCAGAGCTCACACCCCGTGACCGTGCCTTTGCCCGGTTAATTGCCGCCACCGTTCTACGCCACGAACGGTCTTTGACAACGGTACTGGATAAGTTTCTGCAAAAACCGCTGAAAGTAAGCGAGAGCCCTTTGGCTCCTGTCTTGCTCGTTGGAGCTACACAAATTCTCATACTGAAAACGCCGGCGCATGCTGCAATTCATCTGGCCGTTGAGCAGTGCAAGGCGCGGCGTGCAACACAACGGTTTGAAAAACTCGTCAACGCCGTCTTGCGTCGCGTTTCTGAGCAGGGCGCGGAGGTCTACAGCGAACTCGATCATGTTCGTCTTGCGATGCCAGATTGGCTGTGGACGCGCTGGGTGAAAACATATGGTGAAGATGAGACGCGCGCGATGGTATCAGCAGCTCTGGCTGTGCCACCTATCGATATCAGCGTTAAAAGCGAACCGAAGCTTTGGGCAGAACGCCTCGGGGGCCAAGTCTTGCAAACCGGCACAGTTCGGATTGAAGGTGGCGGTCGCATTGAAGAGATGGCGGGTTATGAGGATGGCGAATGGTGGGTGCAAGATGCCGCCGCCGCATTGCCGGTTCGCCTTGTGGCGGATGTGAAGGGCAAAGACGTGCTAGACATGTGCGCGGCACCCGGAGGAAAGACAGCAGCACTTGTTGCGGCCGGCGCGCATGTGACCGCGCTCGATCAATCCGAAATACGCCTTGACCGTCTCAGAGAAAATTTAAAACGGCTTAAGATGTCAGCAATGTGCGTGACAGGTGATGCAGCAGAATGCGTTCCTCCGGACGAGCAGAAGTTCGATGTTATTTTGGTCGATGCACCCTGCACAGCGACGGGGACGATTCGGCGTCACCCCGACATTCCACATTTGAAGCGTCCGAGCGATGTGAAAAAGCTTGCTCAATTGCAGGCGAAAATTTTGGACAATGCTGTAACGCTGATCAGGCCTGGGGGGGTGCTTGTGTATTGCACCTGTTCGCTCGAGCCTGAGGAAGGCGAGCTTCAGATCGAGCGCTTCTTGGCCGAACATCCAATGTTTTCGCGCGAGCCAATTTCTTCTCAAAGTGATCCGATTATTGATGCGGAGTGGGTGACACCGGATGGAGATTTGCGAACACTGCCAAGCCATTTGCGCGTGGAGAAACCTGAACTTTGCGGACTTGATGGGTTCTTTGCCTCGCGTCTGCGACATCACGCCGAGGTTTGAAATATGTGGTGTAATCGCCTCTAGGCTTTGCCAATCGCTACTGATTTTGTCTGTCGCATGAGACATCCCCATAATTCACATAAGTTACCAACAGCTCGTCTTGCTCTGATGGTGGACGCAAGCTGCCCCGAAGGTCACAAAAGAGAGGAGAATGGCAGTGGGGGCCGACGCCATGGCAATTGTTCGCGTTGATACGCAGATGCCAGATTTGAGCATTAAAGACCGCATGACAGTTCGACGGTTGCTTTCCGAGCAAACACGTCAGTCTGTGCTCGCGCGTTTGCTAAATTCAAAACTGCTGCGCTGGCGTTACGGAGTTGTTTCTTCTGACAAGCTTTTGCTGGTTCCGTCGGATTTGCGCTCCGCTGATGCAAGTTTGGTGACGGAATATCGCCAAGGGCATTTCGGCCTTGCAGGGACGCCAGTAGAGCTCAATGAGTTGTCGCCGTTCGATGCAGTTGCTCCAAACGAGACGTGGCGAAATGCTCTGCATGGATTTGATTGGCTCAATCACTTTACAGCGTCACAGGACCCTGAAAGTCCAGACATGGCGCGCGGGCTTGTCGTTGATTGGATTAAGCGACGGCACGGGAAGTCAGACCCATGTTGGCAGCCGGATATTTTAGGTCGTCGCTTGGCGTCGTGGTTGTCGCACGCAGACCTTCTTCTTGGCGATACAGATGCCAAAACCTACGATCTCATTTTGCGAAGTATCGGTGAGCAATTCATTCGCTTGGCCGCAACCTGGCGTAGTGCACCTCAGGGATTACCACGTCTGCAATCGTTAACGTTTCTGTTGTTGGCAAACCTGTGCATCGCTGGGCATGACAGGAAACGTCCGAGAATTCAGCGCATGTTTTGTGAAGAACTGTCGCAACAAATCTTGGAGGATGGCGGGCACCTTGATCGCAATCCAACAACAGCTGTGACGTTGTTGCTCGATTTTCTGCCATTGGAAAAGTGTTTCGCAAATCGAGGGCTTTCAGAGCCAGACGTGTTGGTGCAAGCACGCCAGCGCATGTTCGGGTTTTTGCGCTTTATGCGCCTTGGCGACGGAGATCTCGCGCGCTTTAATGGTGTTGGCGCAACGGAAGGTGCAAGCTTGGCGCGCCTGTTGGCTTACGACGATCAAGAGCACAGTCGTTTGCGAGGAGGGGTTGCGCAACAATCTGGGTATGTTCGATTGACAAACCAAGAGACGGTTATTGTTTGCGATATCGGTGCAGCGCCTGGCTTGGAATTCGCGAAGAGTGCCCAGGCCGGTTGCTTGTCTTTTGAGATGAGTATCGACAAAGCGCCGATCTTTGTGAATGGGGGCATTCCCAGATCAGCACATGCAGATTGGCTACCTGCGTCTAGAGCGACAGCAAGCCACAATACGTTGTGTCTTGGGGAAACGTCATCGGCGCGCCTTGTTCAACATTCCAAATTGGAAGGTCTGATCGGTGGTGTTGCGATTACGGAACCGAGTGTTGTCGAAAGTAAGCTGTCAATTCGCCACGGTACGCAGTCGTTCAGCGCAAATCATAATGGATATCTGCAGCGTTTTGGTATTCTTCACTTTCGTGAACTGACACTATCATCGGACGGAAATATTTTATCCGGTCGTGATCGTTTGGGGCCACCAGAGGAAACCGGAGATTTGCGTCTCAAGCAGGATGTGCCGTTTGCCGTTCACTTCCATCTGCATCCAGATGTCACAGTTTGCGCGGGCGAGGCGCCAGATCAACTCGAAATTGAAGCAAGTGATGGTGTGACTTTGGTTTTTTCCTGCGAAGGCGCCATTGTTTCTCTCGAAGAAAGCATGTACTTCGCCGATAGTTCATCTCCACGCCATGCCACACAAATAGTATTACGTGGCGCAACCTTTGGCGAAAGCCTTGTGGAATGGACACTAACACGACGATAGTGCCAATAAATGTCAGGAACCGTTCCAAGATTTTCGTCTTGGGGTATTTCTGCCGCCTAAAAAAAACGTGGCCAATTTCCTGGCCAGCGTATTGTCTGAAAACATGAACTGCTAGCAATAGTCTGGTCGACAGGCCCGATGGAAGAAAAGTGATGACAAACACAACGAACAAAATTCGCCGAGCCCTTTTATCCGTTTCCGACAAGGAAGGGCTTGTCGAGTTTGCATCAGCGCTGTCTCAAGCCGGCATCGAATTGATTTCGACAGGTGGTACTGCGGCGGCGATTAAAGATGCCGGTTTGCCGGTTCAAGACGTTTCCGATGTTACCGGATTTCCGGAGATGATGAACGGCCGCCTCAAAACCTTGCACCCGAAAGTGCATGGTGGGCTGTTGGCGGTACGTGGCAATCGCGAGCATGAAGAAGCCGCAGACAAACACGCAATTGCTCAGATCGACTTGTTGGTCGTTAATCTCTATCCGTTTGAAGAAACCGTTGCCAAGGGTGGAAATGCTGCAGCTTGTATTGAGAATATTGATATTGGCGGTCCGGCTATGATCCGGGCAGGTGCCAAAAATCATGCCGCGGTCTCAGTCGTTGTTGATACTTCTGACTACAAACTTATTCTGGATGAATTGGCCGCCAACGATGGGGCGACCACTTTAAAGACGCGCCAGTTGCTTGCCGCAAAAGCCTATGCCCGAACAGGCGCCTACGACGCAGCGATTGCAAACTGGTTTTCAGACGAGCTTGAAATTAGTTCGCCAAAGTGGCGGTCATTTTCTGGCGAGTTGGAATCAACATTGCGCTATGGAGAAAACCCACACCAAAAGGCAGCCTTTTATCGCGGTGGTGTAAGTCGCGCCGGTGTTGCCACCGCGACCCAACACCAGGGCAAGGAATTGTCCTATAACAACCTCAACGATACCGATGCAGCCTTCGAGTTGGTTGCAGAATTTGACGCTCAAATTTCGCCTGCCGTTGCGATTATCAAGCACGCAAACCCTTGTGGTGTTGCTGTTGGAGCATCGTTGATTGAAGCCTACCAGAAAGCATTGTTGTGCGATCCCGTTAGTGCTTTTGGTGGGATCATCGCACTTAATGGTGAGATCGACGCCGATACTGCACAGGAGATCTCCAAGATCTTCACTGAGGTTGTTATTGCACCCAATGCGACACCCGAAGCGCGAGAGGTGTTCGCGGCGAAGAAGAACCTGCGGCTTTTGACAACTGGCGGTTTGCCCGATCCTCGTATGGGGGGGGAAATTATGAAGACTTTGGCTGGCGGCCTCTTGGTTCAATCGCGCGATAACGCTGTTGTGGATGATTTCGATCTAAAAGTTGTGACCAAGAGAGCGCCGACGACGGAAGAAATGGCGGATTTAAAGTTTGCGTTTCGCGTGGCAAAACATGTCAAGTCGAATGCAATTGTTTATGCGAAAGATGGTGCGACTGTTGGTGTTGGAGCCGGCCAGATGAGTCGTATTGATTCCGCCAAGATTGCGGTTTCTAAGTCAGCTGACGCAGCATCGGCTGCGGGCTTGAAGGCACCACTGGTAAACGGATCAGTCGTTGCTTCGGATGCATTTTTTCCATTTGCAGATGGTCTGTTAGCCGCCGCCACTGCTGGAGCGACCGCGGTCATCCAGCCAGGTGGATCGATGCGTGATGATGAAGTCATTGCTGCAGCAGATGACAACGACCTTGCAATGGTCTTTACCGGTCATCGCCATTTCCGCCATTGATAAAATCGAAAGAAATTGCGCCCAATGTATGCAAGCTTCAATATCGCAAGCGACTGCGTCTGGGTGGTGTGTGCAACTTTTAAGCAGCAACAGACCGGATACGTTGTTGTCAGACGTTGAAGTCAGTTACGGCATCTCAACATCATACAGGCTATATTCGGTCGACATGATTCGGTCAGGGGGTGATACGAGGCATGGCAATCGAATTGGCCATGGTACGATTTATCGGAGCGGGCGTGTCCATGTGGGCAACTGGCCTTGGCCTCTCCGTGCCGTCTGGCGCCATTTCAGATGGTTCACGCCTGATCTATAACTTGACGGGCACGCATCGCGAGACGACGACGGATATTCTGTCGGATATGAAGTCTCGCATCTTGTCGCAAGTTCGCCAAACCGATGTTTCACAGCAAGAAGTGGAAAGTTGCCTTGCTGTTTTGCCAGAGCTTCTCGACAATCTACGCTTGGACCCGGATCTTCTTCATTCGGCTGTTGTGCAAGCCGAAGTGGAGCAGTTTTCAGATGGCGATATTTCTGAAATTGCGCGCCATTTGTCATCAGAGTTGAGCGCCTTAATGCGCAACAGCTCTTATTCGCAAGATCCAAGGTTACAATCGCCTTTGGCATTTGTTCTTATGGAATGGCTGTTTGAGTGCCTGTTGCTTAATCACGAGTCGATCGTGGCACTTAAACCTGCGATCGCGCGATGCCTCCTGTCATTTGACGATGCCTCAGGTGCAAAGACCATTCAGAAAGGAAAGCTTGGTCGGCAGAAAAGGTCGAACAACGAATTATCTGACGGCGCTGTAGCGCAGAGCGAACTTGGGGTCGAAAACAGTGACGAGCAGAATTGCGATAGCGGCAAAGAAGGCTTGAGAGAATTTCAAGACCTTATCTCGCGCGTGATCGAGGGCACAGGGCTCAGCGAGTTAGCCATTGCAGGCCTCATCCGAGCTGGTTACGGCGAAAATTGCAATCTAACCGAACTCAAGCAGCAAGCTCGATCCTGTCGCGCTCTCATTGAACAACTGCACGGAGTTGGTGCGACGATCGGTATGGACAAAGACCTTTGTGAGGCTTTGGAAGGCACAGCAGACGCATTGGCTTGTGGTGATTTTTCTGATGCTGGTGAGCGGTTGAAGCGTGCCGAATTGATGGCGGCGTCTAAGTTACCGCGCAGCAATGATTGCCGAGAGAAACTATCGCTAGAGAAAACGTATGAATACTTGGCCTTGAAAACATTGCGGGCCAAATATCATGAAATTTTGATGTCTTGGCGAGAAGCGGCCGTTCTTTATCAATCGGCTTGCAGTTTGTTGCCAGACACAGCCCGTTACGAGCGTTGGCGGTTGATGACCAAGTGTGCTGAGGCACTTGGAAAATTTGGCAAAACGCAAAACAATACCGATGCGCTGATCGAGGCAACGCGCGTTTATGCAGAAGCCGGTGGGCTCTTACTGGAGCAAGACGATCCTCGGGAATGGGCTGGTGTGCATCTTGATATAGGCAAGGTGCTGATGTTGCTGGGCAAGCGAGAAGGGCGACCCGCACGTTTTCTTGCAGCAGCCTTGCATTTCAAGCCAGCGGCGGATGTTTTGGTGAGAATTTCTTCGCACAAAGACTGGGCCAAAGCGCAATTGCTGTTGGCGCAGGCGTTGAAAGCTCAAGGCGAAGTTCAAGGTGACGTTGTGACATTGGGTGACGCAGTGTCATGCTATCGCAAAGCCATGGGTGTCATTTCCCGCGACAGTGATCTTGAAGCCTGGGCTGAAACGCAGTGTGGATTAGGTGCGACACTCCAGAGGATTGGCGAAGAAACCGACGATTCATCTGAACTTGAAACGGCAATGCAGGCATTGCAAAGCGTGCTGAAATATTCATCTGACATCAGCTCGCAAGTCGTAGCCGAAGCAGAAGCTGCTATGGCACGGGCGAAAATCCAATTGGCTTTCGAGCGCTCAGATATTGGTCAATTGCAGTCGGCTATTGCTTTACTCAACAATGCCCGCAAAGCAATGGCGAGGGATGTAAGCACGTCAGACCTTGCTGAGATTGAATGCAATCTTGGCTTGGCTATTTGGAGTCTTGCACAATCGGATGGTCACGAAGGTACCGATTTGGCTTTGGCTGTCGAAGCTTTTCAAAGCGCTGCGATGCGCTATGAAGCTCAAGGTGACGAGATGAATGTTCAAGCAGTTCGAGAACGCATTGCCGAGCTTAACGCCCTCATAGCGCCTGAAAGTGTACCAGCAGCGTGATAATTTCGGTGGGCTACAGTTCTAGAAGTTGAGCTTTCTTTATTCCAGAATAATCAGGTGATTGGGCAGATCGTTGGGATCTTCGCTGCCAGGTGGATAGTGTTTGGCAAGCTCATCACCAACGCGGTTAATCGCATCGACAAATCCGTCAGCCGGTTTGTTCTCGCCCAAATTTTTGACAAGAACGTCAACCGCGTCCTGCCAAACACTTTTATCGACTTTTTTGGCGATTGCTGTGTCGGGCAAGATGGCAGCGAACCGTTCTGCCATCGAGACAAATATCAAGACGCCGGTCCTGCTTTTTGTTGTGTGGAGGTCTTGAACGAGAAATTGCTCGACGCTGTGGCGATGCGCACGCAAACGTTTTAAGGCCGGTGGGACCAGCCAAATTCGAATAGATTTTGGAAATAAGCTCACCAGCAAGACCAAGAAGACGATCAGCTGAGTTATGTAAATTGCAGGAAGCGACAGCCCCGTGAAGAATATCAGCGGCCAGGGAACAAATAGCGCAACAATCGAGGCCCACATGATCGGTATGTAAAGGTAGCTATCGCTTTGGGCTGCAACGACGGCGACCACCTCCCCCGACGTCTTATTCTCGGCTTCGTTTATCGCTGCCGCAATTCTCTTTTCTTCACTCTGTTTGAACATGGTTAGTCTCATCTCTGTCTGAGTGATGCCTGAAAGTCTGCGTTAGCCCGCTGGGTCTTATATGAAGTGCTCTATCACCAACTTCCGGATGCACCGCCGCCGCCAAAGCCGCCCCCTCCACCAGACCAGCCACCGCCGCCACCTCCAGACCAGCCGCGACCGCTATAACCCCAATCTCCACCACCTGGAACAACGACCACACGACCAGCCCGTCGGCGCCGGCGAGCCGCACCTGCAGGATCGCGCATATCGCGGCATGTATGATACAAAATATAAGTCGCGATTGAGATCCATATCAGTATCGAAAAAATCGTCTCCGCATCTAGTCCTGACGGCGGCTTCTTCGCGCGTCGCGCCGCGACCTCGTTGGCATCTCCCAACAGCACATCCTTGATATCACGAACCCCAGCCTTGATACCTGCCGGGAAGTTGCCACGCCTAAATTGAGGAAGGATCGCATTTTGAATGATGAGTTTACTCATAATGTCTGTCATTTGCGGTTCAAGACCACGTCCAACCTCAATGCGGACTTTGCGTTCGCTTGGCGCAACGATGAGCAAGATGCCGTTATTGGCTTCTTTCTGGCCGATACCCCAATGGCGGCCAAGTTGATAACCGAAATCTTCAATCGCGTACCCTTGCAGCGAAGGCAACGTGACGACGACGACTTGATCGGTTGATTGATCTTCAAGTTTTGCCAATTCTGTTTCTATGGTTGCTTCATCCTCATCGGAGAGGATATTCGCCCCATCGACAATGCGCCCGGTTAATTCTGGAAATATGGGCTGAGCCAGAACAGGCGTTGTCGTTAAAACAACAACGACTGAAAGTGCCATCAACAACCAGTAGATTGCGCCAAGGGCTGCAGGACCAATTCCGCCAATGCAGTTTGGCTGACGCAAAGTGCGCTGGCGATGTTTCCAGTCTGAAATTTGAAGAGTTGCAGCGGTCATGGTTCCGCGGCCCATCTCGACTAATTCGACGTATTGAAGTCGACTTTTGGAGTGGTTGTTTCGGCTTCATCGATCGTAAAGGAAGCCATTTCTTTATAACCGGGATAAAGAAATGCACGCCACCAGCGTCCCGGAATGGTGATGAGTTCAGTGTTATAAGCTCGCACGCTTTCGATATAGTCGCGTCGCGAGATCGCTATACGGTTTTCTGTACCTTCGATTTGACTTTGCAGTGCAAGGAAGTTTTGTCCGGATTTAATATCGGGGTAACGTTCAACAACGACCATGAGCTGGCGCAGAGCGCCACCCAGCGTTTTTTGAGCGTCTTGGAATTTTTTCATTGCGGCGGGATCGTTGATCATTTCCGGTGTGATCTTGATGCTTGTTGCCTTGTTGCGTGCTTCGATGACTTTCGTAAGTACGTCTTCTTCCTGTTGAGCAAATCCTTTGACGGTTTCAACCAAATTCGGGATTACATCACTGCGTCTTTTGTATTCGTTAAGGACCTTCGACCAGTCTGCCTTGGCTTGCTGTTCTTTCGTTGGAATATTGTTGACTCCGCAACCTGCTAACGAAAGCGAAAGCATTACGACAGCGAGAAGTTTGAGCGAATGAGAGACTGTCTTAGACAAGATCGAGGTCATAGTGCCTATCCTTAACTTCTGAGAATTTGCAATAAAAACCGCACTCTACGGATGACTGGCTGATGCATTTCGTAGGGCGATCCACGGTGCGACACAAGGGGCAATGCGTCCACATTTGGTAAAAGCTGTCTTTTTAACGCTTTTCCAGCGCTCTAGATCTTCGCACGACCGCTAGCCACCAGTTTACCAAACTCGAGTTTGCTGCTTCTGACGTGTGCTTCTTTCCAGTAGTTTTTATCCAGTTATATCGCACCCTGGTTGGTGGATTGAGGTCCGTATCGCCATTTTCTGGGGGAATTCAATTCTGTTGATCGGTTCTGGCTACCATTGCCAGTCCCTTTAGTTCGGAGTCTTCACCCCATGTTTATTCGCTCGGCTGCAACACTGGCTGTTGCTTCTTTGGCCGTTTCCCTCGCACCACTTACCGTACAAGCCGGCGCGCGCGGTTGTGTTGTTGAATGCTACACGCAAAAACGCGTGCCTGCGCAATACAAAACAGTCTCTCGGGAAGTTGTTGTTCGTCCAAGTCGACGCCACGTTGTCCGCACACCTGCGGTGGTTCAGACCGTTGCGAAACGCGTCATGGTTTCTCCCGGGCGCAGGCACGTTGAGCACGTTCCAGCGGTTTACACGACCGCAACACGCAAGGTCATGGTGCGTCCGCCACAAGTTTCTTACACACACGCGCCTGCGGTGACGCGTACGGTTCATCGAACAGTTGTTGTAAGACGCGGTGGCTATCATTGGGAGCACCGCCGAGACCGCCACGGTCGCCTGACCAAGTGTAAAGTCCGTACACCTGCGATCACTAAAACCGTTGCACAAACAGTTGTTGTCCGCCCCGGTCGTCGCATTCGTCATGTGACACCAGCCGTCTACAAGACGGTTCGCCAACGCGTCTTGGTTCGTGCCGCTTCAACCCGTCGTATTCACACCCAGCCTGTTTACAAAACCGTTCACCGCCAGGTTGTTGTCCGCCCAGCAGGCCGCAAAGTGGTTCACGAGCCAGCGGTAACGCGCACGATTCACAAGCGCGTTCTCGTCAGTCCAGAGCGTGTGGTTTGGCAAGCGCGTCGTGGACGTCATTGGTAACGCACGGTTTTTCAGCATCAAGCTGAATTATTGCTTCGCTTAATAATTCGGCTCTGCCGAGCAAGACCAAGTTCGATTTCAAAGAGCGCATCCGGACAGATGCGCTCTTTTTCTATTTTTGCTCATTTGTCGTACATAAGTCCCCGACTATGCCTTAATTAGTGGGCAGGTTGAACGAGATTGTGACTTTAGCCGGGCGCCTTGGCGCTGATGTGGATCGGGCATTACGCATCGGCGTTTTAGAGTGACCATGACGGCGCACAATGGGGGCACGAAAGCGCAAAATGCGAAATACGATTGTGGTAATGAATACCAAGGGCGGTGTCGGAAAATCGACACTGGTGCTGGCGCTGGCCGAGACCTTATCGGCTGAACACGGCAAGAATGTCCTCGTGATCGATAGCGATGCCCAGGCCAGTATCTCGAGCATGTTGATGACCGTCGCCCATCTTCATGGGTTGCAAAATTCCGGTAAGACGATTGTAGACTTTCTCGTGTCTCAGGTGTTGCGCGATACACCTGTGCCTTGGTCGGATTTCGTTGTGCGGAATATCTCAGATGTTGACGATGCGCGCTCCGTCTACCTTTTGCCCAGCGATATGCAACTGACATTGTTTGAGCGTGAAGTTTCTAAGGAAAGCCAGCATACGAAATTGCGGCACGTGATCGGTACGTTGCTGACCGACATTCGCTCTGTGTTTGATATTGTCCTGATTGATTGTCCACCAGGATTATCGGTGTTGACCGAAAGCTGGCTTCGCGAGGCAGACTTTTATTTGTCACCCACCAAAGCCGATTATGTCTCTGTCTGCGGATTAGAAGTTTTCCGACGGTTTAAGGCTCTCAATCCCGAAATGGGTTTTGCTGAAAACCTAGGCGTTATTGTCAACATGAAAGACATGCACGCGGCTTCAGAACAGGAGTATCACAACTGGCTTGCCGAAAATTCGGAAAACCGCTGTCTGTCGGCTGCAATTCCGCGTCGAACAGCCCTTCAGGATGCGGCGCGTTTCGATGCAATTCTAAGGTCCTATCCGGCAAAGTATCCTGGAGATGTTGGGACAGCAGTTAGGGCTTTGACGGCTGAGGTGCTGGAGCGGATGGAAACGGGAAATTTGGCGCCAGCGTCTGAAGCCGACACCACATCGACCAATTCAACATCGACAGATCAGTCTCAGTCCGACACCGCCAGCTCGCCACAAAGCGCTGCCTAAGGCAGGCCTAAGCAGGGATGCAATGACGGTCGTTTGGTTTGTCTGAGAAAGCTATCGATCAAACTGCGAAAAATGGCACGTCAACTGAGTGCTGCAATCCAGGATGCTGTAACTCATGGCTGGTGCAAATCTGAAATGTTGAGAAAAGTTTGGAGCGGGCGATGAGATTCGAACTCACGACTTTCACCTTGGCAAGGTGACGCTCTACCCCTGAGCTACGCCCGCACTCCGTATTTGGCGCCGAAAACGCCACAGCTCGGACTTATTGCGCAACTCCAGACGGATTGCAAGCCCGATCAAGTTCTTAATATTACCCTTTTTTGCCGCCCCTGGAGAAGTGCCAGAACCCGGCCTTCTAGCCTGCTAAAAGGAGGTCTCGAGAGGTCGTAAACACTGATTGGGGGTTAAAGTATTCTTTCCAAGTAAATTAAAGGCTAAGTTCGGCTAAATAGCTTCACCAACCTTGGAAATAGCCTGATGGACTCAGAAGTTTCCGCGACTAAGCCACACCAATATCCAGCGACCAAGGACGACCTATTTCAGGCTCTCGAAGGGCTGGATATCGCCTTTCACACGCTGGAGCACCCGCCAGTTTTCACGGTTGAGGAAAGTTCGGACGTTGAGGCTGCATTGCCGGGAGCGCATACCAAAAACCTCTTTTTGAAGGATGCGAAAGGACGCTTGTTTCTCGTTGTTGCTGAAAATCGAACTGAGATTGATCTTAAGGCCTTGCCTGCGGTGATTGGGTCAAAACGACTGAGCTTTGCGAAACCGGACTTACTCATGGAGGTTTTAGGGGTGGAACCGGGCTCTGTTTCGGCGTTGTGTGTCATAAATGACAGGGACGTTCGGGTCAGAGTTGTTGTTGACGCAGCCTTGATGGTCCATGAGAGCATTAATTGCCATCCGCTCAAGAATGATGCGACGACGAATATCTCGCGTGATGACCTTTTCCGCTTCATACGCAAATTTGGGCACGAGCCCACCGTTGTCGCGCTTACGTCTTAAGGGCATAAAATTTTGCAGATTGAATAAATGTTCCATGTGATATGAATTCCGCCGGATTTGGTCGCATATTGGGGCTGAACGACTTTTTGGGAGAAGACCAATGGATTTCGGGACACCGAGACCAACACAAGATGCAGCCGCTGAATTGGGAGCACCGAATGGGCGCGCGAAAGAAACATCGAGCGCAGAATTCGCAAACGATGTTTTGGCCGCCTCACGCGATGTGACCGTAATCGTTGATTTTTACTCATCCGCCAGTCCGCAGAGTCAGCAACATTCCCAATCGCTAGAGAACGCAGTTCATCCCTATGCTGATAAAATTCGTTTGATTAAGCTCAACATCGACAAGAATCCGGCTATCGCTGGACAGCTGCGCTTACAAACAGTGCCAACGGTTTACGCATTTAGAGATGGACGCCCGATTGACGGTTTCGCTGGGGCTCAACCAGACAATGTTGTGCAAGAGTTTGTTGGTGGCTTAGCTGGCGCGGAACAAGCGGCTGATTTGGCGACGGTCCTAAAAGCAGGCATTGAGGCCCTTGAAACGGGAGAGCTGCAATCTGCCGCTGAGATTTTTGCGACTGTTTTACAAGCCGATCCCCACAATGGCGAAGCCTTGGCAGGGCTTTCTCAGTGTTACCTTAAGAGCGGTGACATTGGCCTGGCACGCCAAACCATCGAATTGGTTCCGCCCGACAAGCAAGATCTTAATGTCGTGCAGGCTGTTTTGGCGGCACTCGAACTTGCAGACAAGGCCGGCGACGCCGGTGAAACGGCAGAACTTGAGCGCAAACTGGCAGCCAACCCGTCGGATCATCAAGCCAGATTTGACTTGGCTGTCGCGCTGGCTGCAAGCGGTGGAAACGCAGACGCTGTCGACCATCTGTTGGAGATTTTTAAGAATGACCGCCAATGGAATGATGAGGCGGCAAGAAAACAATTGCTGCAATTTTTTGAGGCCTGGGGGTCAAAAGATCAGGCTACAATTGATGGTCGAAGACGGCTATCTTCGCTATTGTTTTCTTGATTGAGACCGAACAAAGTCGAGATCCGGTGATTTTTGAGTGGAGCGATAAGCGTGTCGTTTTTGCAGAACTATCGGGCTCCTGGCGACTTGCCCAACCAAATTCCATTGTTTCCACTTCTTGGTGCAATTCTTTTGCCCCGTGCAAACTTACCATTGAATGTGTTTGAACCGCGATACTTGGCGATGATTGATGACGTCATCAGCGGTGACCGTGTGGTTGGCATTGTTCAGCCAGATACGCATGGTGAGGGGTATGCAAAATTAGCCTCGGCAGGTGAGGTTTCGCAGGCTTCGGAATTGGAAAGTCCACAAGGCAAGACCATTGATCTTCGCAACGTCGGCTGCGTCGGGCGTGTTACAAGTTATCAAGAACTTGATGACGGCCGACTGAGCATTACTCTGACAGGGATTTCACGCTTTCGCATATCGAGCGAAATTGAAACGATGGAGCCCTACCGTATCGCGTCAGTTGACTATACCGAATTCAAAAACGACTTTGTCGAAGGACTGGGAGAAGACACGATTGATCGACAACACCTTCTCAAGGTGTTGAAGACTTATCTCGATAGCAATCACCTGAGTGCGGATTGGAATTCAATTCTCAGAGCATCCAGTGAGTTTCTCATCAACACATTATCGGTGATGAGCCCATATGGTGCGGAAGAAAAGCAGGCGTTGTTGGAGGCAGATGACTTGAGTGAACGCGCCAATGTTTTGGTGGCACTTGCTGAAATGGAATTGGCTTCAGGCGGTGAAGACGGCGGCAGCACCATTCAATAAAATTCAATGTACGCATGGTTAATCGATGTTTTTGCGATTACAACTTTCGAAAGAGCTTTGCTGATGGCCAAAGATGAAACGTCAAAAAAAGCGAGCGAGCCAAGCGTTGATCCCCATTTGTTGGAGATACTGGTGTGTCCGCTGACAAAGACGCGGCTGACTTATGATGCTGCCAACAGTGAGTTGATATCAACGGCGGCAGGTTTGGCGTTCCCAATTCGGGACGGTGTCCCGTTAATGACACCTCAAGCGGCTCGTCCGCTTAAGGGTGACAACTCCTGAAGACAGATTTTTCTACATTCAAATTGTGCGGTAAACGCCTGGGCATACGATCCCAAATGTTCTGTAGGTTATCTAACAGCCTTAAAAATAGAATATTTCGTATTATATGTTGAACGAAACGGACGTTTGGTCGCTGATACACAAGGTGTGTTAACCACTTAAATTCAGCCTTTTTTTAAATCAGGCATGTTTCTTGAGACGCAATTGAGACCGAAATGTCGATGGCGTTTAAAGTGCACAAAAAACAGTATCAGTTCAGATCAGATCCGCCCGCCCGCAGTCGCAGGCAAACGCGCTCTATCGGGCGAAGTTTGAGTGCGGCGTCAGCTGCACGATTTGCCGCCTCCTGGCCAAACTTTCGCGGACGCCGCTTGCGGCAAGAATGGCTCAATGGCCCAGGCCCCCGACGGCTTGCAGGCTATGGCGCAGTCGCCCTTCTTCTTCTCTCAATGTTGAGCCTGCCTCAGCCGTTGTCTGTTTCTCACTGGCTGACCTTGGTCGGCATTGGACTTATTTTCTTCGCACTACGTCGAGCGCATTGGAATGGCGCAGAATCTGATTCAGACCGTGCAAGTCTTGGGCGTTTTTCCGAGTTGAGTGATCGTCTTGAAAAGCGCATTGAAGAGTTGCAAGACGTGCAATGGGAGCTTTCGGAAAAGGAAGTCCGATATAGAGATTTGTTGGACACCCAATCTGACATGATCTTACGCCGCAACGGTACTGGCCAATTAACATTCGTCAATACTGCATTTTGTCAAATGTTCGACGTCACGGCGGAAGACGTCATCGGGCGCCCGTTCGCACCGATTGTTGTTGAAACGGATGGGACCAAGCCGGCATTGGACGAGAGCCATCGACGTCAACGACAATTTACAGAACGAGTTGTAACCAAGGCTGGTTCGCGTTGGATTGTTTGGGATGAACAATTGATTACGACCAGTTCTGATGGCGACATCGAAGTGCAAGGGGTTGGACGTGATGTCACCCAACAGCGTGCGCAGCAAGAACAATTGCAAGAAGCACGAGATCAAGCCGAATCGGCAAATCGAGCCAAGTCACGTTTCCTGGCGGCAATGAGTCATGAAATTCGCACGCCCATGAACGGAATTCTGGGTATGTCCAGTTTGCTCAACGAAACGAAACAGACCGACGAACAAAAATCTTACACCCGCGCCATTGATCAATCTGCACGCAATCTGTTGTCTCTGATAGACGAGATTCTAGATTTCTCGAAGATTGAAGCCGGTGCATTGGAGTTGGAAAACCTTCCGTTTGTTCTCGAAAAGACGGTACAAGATGCCGTTGAATTGATGGCCGTCCGGGCTCGCGAAAAACACCTTGATATCAATTGGCATGTGTCGCCTCAACTCCCACGGCTTGTCATGAGTGATGAGGTGCGCCTGCGCCAAATCATTCTCAACCTCGTTTCAAACGCCATCAAATTTACTGATAGCGGTGAAATCACAGTGCAAGTTGAAGCTGTAAAAGACGTTTGTTTGACAGACGGGGCTCTTGTGGTGGCTTTTGAGGTTCGTGACACCGGCATTGGACTATCGAAGGAAGACTGCCGCCATTTGTTCTCAGAGTTTGTGCAATCTGATTCTGCCGTTCGGCGGGGCAATGGTGGCACAGGACTTGGCCTTGCGATAAGTCGACGCCTTGCCCTGGCGATGGGTGGGGATATCACGGTTGAAAGTGTCTTGGGGCAAGGCTCGACATTTCGGGTTATCCTGCCGGTCGGGAAATACGAATTGGATCGCGATGCGTTGAAGCACGCCTGCAGGGATAAATTTCAGGGCAGTAAGATGATTGACTTGCCTGTCCAGCAAACGCAACACGTCCCACTGATTCAATCACAACGCGTTCGCGTTCTTATGGCCGAAGACAATGAAATCAATGCTCTTCTTGCAACGCGCATGATTGAAAAATCCGGTTGCAGTGTTCACGCGGTTCAAACAGGCCAAGAGGCGGTCGTCGCGATGCAACGTGTTTGCGACGGTGAGGAAGCAGCTTACGATTTGGTTTTGATGGATATTCATATGCCGGGGATCGATGGTGTCGAGGCGGCAAGGCAAATTAAAGCCCTGTTTGAAAGGCCTGAGACGTTGTTGGCCGGGTCATCACAGTGCCCGCCCATATTGGCATTGACAGCCAATGCGTTTGAAGAAGACAAGAAGCGTTACCTTGATGCAGGAATGGATGGTTACCTTGCCAAGCCATTTGATGCACAGGATTTACGGGCACTGATTGAGCAATGGGTGGACGTACCTAAATCTTCCGGGCAGATGAAGGTGTCGTAAATTCTCTGCCAACAACTCCCTGTCGACGTGCGAACGCAGGGTGCTTCACATTGACATTCCTTGAAAATTTTAAATTTTCCTGTCTATCATTTGCGTTAGGCTTTGTATTGACGACTGGCCGATGAGGGTTGTCGTGAAGCCGTCACGAATCCATGTTAGCGCCACGATAGTAAGTTCTGGTGCACATCTAAATGACTGCGTTTGGGATGTGCTGGGGATCGGACTGGACTGTCAAAGCTTAAGACAAAGCGGCCTGCACTAGGATCATGAGTGCTTGGCAGTTGGGGCATGTAAGGGAAAAGCAAATGAGAAATACGGCTCGGCGGCTGGCTGGACGCTTCATAAGCAGATCATCATTTAGACCGTTGCCGCAAGGCATGTTAGCGCGTCAGGCGTTGTTTGATCCCAACGCTCTTGATGAAGAGGCCTCACTTGCAAGGTTGATGCGGCGTTTGCCGCCAAAGGTTTTTGGTCGCCTTGGTAACCTCGAAGTTCGCTTAGCCCGAGGGCGAAACGACATCAAGTTGGCGCAACGGCTGCGTTACGAAGTGTTTTACGAAGAGATGTCAGCCAATCCATCTTCGCGGGCACGGATCCGCCGCAGGGATGAAGACCCTTATGATTCTTTTTGTGATCACCTGCTTGTTGTTGACAATGCCGTTACCCCGGGCACCTGGGGCAATAGCCGCCGACCAAAGGTCGTTGGAACGTATCGCGTGTTACGCCAAGAGGTCGCGCAAGCTCAACGCGAACTGGGTTTTTACACTCAGGGTGAATATGATATCGCGCCACTCATTGCGAGAAAATCTCCACGCTATCGCTTTATGGAACTTGGGCGTTCTTGTGTGCAAAAGCCTTATCGCAACAAACGAAGCGTTGAACTGTTGTGGCATGGACTGTGGACTTATGTGCGTGAGCACAAGGTTGACGTCATGATTGGGTGCGCAAGTTTTGAGGGGACTGACCCGGACGCTCACGCAGAGGCATTAAGCTTCCTACACCACAACGTCAGTGCGCCCGCTGAGTGGCGTTGTCGGGCGCACGATGATCAATACGTTTCTATGAATCGCATGAACGTCGCCGACCTAGATCTTAAGAGAGCATTGAAGGTGATGCCGCCATTGATCAAAGGTTACTTGCGGCTCGGTGCATTTGTTGGCGACGGCGCCGTGATTGACCGACAATTCAACACGACGGATGTTTTGATTATTCTACCGGTGGAGAATATCGATCCGCGTTATTTCGGGCACTTCGGGACGCCCGATGAGGTCAAAAGCCGCATTGCTTGACGATTGTATGTCGCTGCGGCTTTTGCCTCTTAGGCGATGATCCCTCGAAGCGTCGTTCGATGGATGCTCGATTTTGTTATCGATTGACATCGTAGGCTGCTAGCGCTGCCATATTGACGATATCGGCGTCGTTGGAGCCCAATGTACAGATTTGAACCGACCGCGGAAGGCCAACAAGAATTGGTCCAATGATCGTGGCACCTCCCAGTTCGCCTAACATTTTTGTCGAAATCGATGCGGCGTGAAATGCTGGCATGATCAATACGTTTGCTGGCCCTGAGAGACGGCAGAATGGGAATTGTGCCATCCGGTCTGCACTAAGTGCAACGTCTGCGGCCATGTCACCGTCGAATTCGAAATCAACGCGTCGTTCTTCAAGAATTCGAACAGCATCGCGAACCTCATCTGAACGCTCGCCGCGGGGTTGACCGAAGTTTGAATTGGCAAGGAATGCAACGCGCGGGACAAAGCCGAAGTTTGTCGCGGCGCGGGCCGCTTCTTCTGCGATGTTGGCCAGCTCGTCGGCGGTTGGCATGTTGTGCACGCTGGTATCTGCAATCATGACAGCGTGTCCCCGACTGAGAGCCAGTGAAACACCGATCGGATGACGCC
The DNA here is from genome assembly GCA_050633705.1 of Hyphomicrobiaceae bacterium. Lineage (GTDB taxonomy): Bacteria > Pseudomonadota > Alphaproteobacteria > Rhizobiales > Hyphomicrobiaceae > JAJFHI01. The sequence goes on from JBOEGZ010000007.1 coordinate 102,020, forward strand.
CGGGTTCAGGACTCATGACGCGGTGAACATCTTTGTAAATACTTGTCCAGTTGCGGGTTACGCCCGAAACCATCGCATCTGCGTAGCCATGTTCGACCATCAACGCAGCAAATACGTTGCGTTCATTCATGACCAAACGTTGGCAGTCACGGCGCAGATAGCCTCTGCGTTGTAGCCGTTCATAAAGGAAATCGGTGAACTGTTCTGTGTATGGGGACTGGCGTGTATCTATGAACTCAAATTCGCTTTGCGTTCTGAAACCGAGCCGTTTGATTTCTTCTTTGATCGTTTCTGTTGTGCCAACCAGGATTGGATGTCCGAAACCTTGATCATAAAAAATGTTCGCTGCACTTAGTACTGCGGGGTCCTCGCCTTCTGCAAAGATCACGCGCTTTGGGTTATCGCGCACTTTTTGGAACGTGGTTTGTAGCCAACCGGCCATCGGGTCAAGACGGCCGCTCAGCCGGGCAATATAGGCTGCGGTATCGACAATTGGCTTGCGAGCGACTCCGGTATCCATCGCGGCTTGAGCAACGGCTGTTGGAACGTGGCTGATGAGGCGGGGGTCGAATGGTGCCGGAATAATATAGTCCGGGCCAAAAGTTGGTCGGCGGCCATGGAATGCGGCAGCCACCTGATCGGGAACTTCCGAGCGTGCCAAATCCGCTAGTGCTTTGGCGGCAGCGATCTTCATCTCGACGTTGATCGTCGAAGCTTGCACATCAAGTGCACCGCGGAACATGAACGGAAAACACAAGACGTTGTTAATTTGGTTAGGATAGTCAGATCTTCCTGTGGCGACAATGGCGTCACTTCGAACTGACGCGACATCCTCGGGTGTGATTTCAGGATCGGGATTTGACATGGCGAAGATAATCGGATTGTCCGCCATCGACTTGATCATGTCTGGCGTGAAGGCACCTTTCACTGAAAGTCCAAATACGGCATCGGCGCCCTTGAAAGCCTCTTCCAAAGTGCGGTCGGTGGTCTTAACGGCATAAGTTGATTTCCATTGGTTCATGCCTTCCTTGCGACCTTGGTAGATGACACCTTTGGTGTCGCAAAGCGTAACGTTTTCCTTCGGCATGCCCATGGCGGTTAATAAGTCAAGGCAGGCAATGCCGGCTGAACCCGCACCGTTCACAACCAGTTTGAAATCTTTGATGTTGCGTCCGGTGAGTTCTAGTGCGTTGAGTAGGCCTGCGGCTGCGATGATTGCAGTGCCGTGCTGGTCGTCATGAAAGACAGGAATATCGAGCAACTCAGACAGTTGCTGTTCAATCAAAAAACAGTCTGGAGCTTTGATGTCTTCGAGGTTGATGCCGCCATATGTTTCGCCAATGTATCGAACACAGTTGACGAAGGCGTCAACATCTTCCGTATTGACCAGCAAGTCGATGCCATCGACGTCGGCAAAGCGTTTGAATAGTGCTCCCTTGCCTTCCATCACTGGTTTCGAGGCAGCGGCTCCAAGATTGCCAAGTCCCAGGATCGCGGTTCCGTTCGAGACAATGGCAACAAGGTTTGCTTTGTTGGTGTAATCATATGCGAGCGATTTGTCGGCCGCGATGGATTCGACTGGCGCAGCAACACCGGGCGAATAGGCCAGTGACAGGTCGCGTTGGGTTGCCAACGGCTTGGTGGGCGTTATTTCTAGCTTGCCAGGTTTCCCCTGGGCGTGGAATTGTAGTGCTTCTTGCGATGTAACGTGCGGGTTCGCTTGCTTGTTCGACATGGAATAGAGTTGTCCGATCGTGGGGCTGAAAAATACTTGCAAGGTGAATACTGGTAATGCAAAAACGCGAATTAGCACTGGCGCATCTTAGAACAGCCAATATCGAGTCGGGATCGATATTTCACTAATTCGTTTAAATGAGCTGGTTGTCGTCGCGCAGACACTTATGGCAAGACCTTGCCTGCCATTGCAAGCTGTCCGTGAAACTGTGTCTCACCCTGCGAGTCCATTTAGTGCATTCAATACGGTTGGTTCGCCACTAATGGTACGCAACTTTGGTAGAATGGGTTTCTCATGTTGCGTTTTGCCGCCAGGCTGAGGCCGTGACATGTTGTAAGACCGCTTGCAGAAACGATCGCCGGTCTGGCTTCGTGTCGCATTATCGCGCAAACTAAGCAGTGAACAGAATTTTTAGGTTTTTCAGATGGCAACTCGCGGCAGCAATACAGATGTAAAGCCGGAACAGTCTTCACAATTAGACACAAAACCGAAAAAGCAGGCCCAGTCGCCTAAATCCAAGGCGAGTGCCACGCCCTCTATGGCCCAGTACCTGGAGATCAAAGCGGCCAACCCAGACAGCTTGCTTTGGTATCGAATGGGCGACTTTTACGAGCTGTTTTTTGACGATGCTGTTGTTGCCTCTCAAGCTTTGAATATTGTTCTGACCAAACGTGGCAAACATCTCAACGAAGACATCCCGATGTGTGGTGTGCCGGTGGTGCGTGCTGATGAATATTTGCAGCGTCTAATCCGACACGGTTTCCGGGTCGCAGTGTGTGAGCAGTTAGAAGATCCAGCTGAAGCTCGCAAACGTGGGTCAAAAGCGGTCGTGCATCGAGATGTTGTACGTTTGGTGACACCCGGCACGTTGACGGAAGATGCCTTGCTGGATGCATCGCGGCGCAACTATCTCACAGCCATATTCCGTGGTCCCGGCACGGGCGGTGCACCTGTTATTGATGAAAGTACAACTGTGGCGCTGGCGTCATTGGATATTTCCACCGGCGAATTTGAAGTCGGCGAAGTGACCGGGCTTGATTTGCCAGGTGAATTGACGCGTTTGTCGCCAGGAGAAGTGTTGGCAAGTGATGCGCTACTTAATGATGAAGACTTGATGCGGTGGATCGATTTGGCGGGTGCTGCAGGCACGCCTTTACCGGCGGCATATTTCGAGAGCCAGTCGGGCGTGCGCCAACTCAAGGAAGTGTTGGGCGTTTCTGAGATTGGTGGATTTGGTGATTTTACCAGGCCGGAACTTGCAGCAATTGCAGCCTTGCTGAAATACATCGATCTGACGCAAATTGGCAAAAAGCCGTTGGTGCGACCGCCGCGTCGCACCGGGTCAGATGGTGCCATGCTGATAGATGCGTCGAGCCGCGCGAGTTTGGAACTTGTGCGTTCGACGTCAGGTGAAAAACAGGGCAGTTTGTTGTCCGCCATTGATCGCACTGTTACAGGTCCTGGCGCCCGTGAATTGGCAAGCCGATTGGCGAGCCCTTTGCGCAGCCCGGAAGTTATTCGCGATCGCCTTGATGCAGTGTCATTTTTTATTGATGCCAGTCGCGTGCGTGAAGATGTTCGAACGGTTTTGAGGAAAGTTCCCGATATTGCTCGTGCAATTTCTCGTTTGGCCTTTGGCCGCGCGGGACCTCGCGACCTTGGAAGCGTGCGAGATGGCTGTTTGGCAGCAAATGAAGTTGCCGGACTACTTCAGGCGTCTGGTGAAAATACGATCGGATTACCAACAGAAGTAGAAGCTGCGGTAAGTGCATTGAAAAGCATCCCGGAAGCGCTGGGCAAGAACCTGCAGGCAGCGCTTGTTGAGGCGCCACCTCACCTGAAACGCGATGGTGCCTTTGTGCGAGAGGGCTATCGCAAAGAGCTTGATGAAGCGCGGCAACTGAAAGATGAAAGTCGCCAGGTCATGGCCGACTTAGAAGCGCGTTACATCGAAATGACCGGCGTGAAGAAGCTGAAGATTCGGCACAACAATATTCTTGGCTATTTTATCGAAGTTAGCCAACTCAACGCAGGACCTTTGCAACAGTCGCCACTGGTCGAAACGTTCCGCCATCGCCAGACAATGGCAAACGCGATGCGGTTCACAACCGTTGAGCTTGCTGAAACAGAAGGACGTATTTCGACGGCAGGTGAGCGGGCCTTGGCGCTTGAAAACGAGGTCTTCAACGAACTTGCACAAAGCGTTATGACAGGTGAACATGCGCTTGGTCTTGCCGCTGCTGCCCTTGGCGAAATTGATGTGCTTTCCAGTTTGGCCGAACTGGCGGAAACAGAAAACTATGCCCGTCCTTTGGTCGATGACAGTCGGACATTTGTGATCTCAGGTGGTCGCCATCCTGTTGTTGAACAAGCGTTGGCAAAAGCCAATAGTGGGCCCTTTGTGGACAACGATTGTTGTCTTGGCCGCAGTGTTCAAGCAGCCCCTCCTCCGGGCTTTGATGAAAGCCGTGATCCTCGTATCTGGTTGGTGACGGGGCCGAACATGGCCGGTAAGTCCACATTTCTTCGACAAAACGCATTGATCGCAGTGCTCGCGCAAATGGGTAGCTATGTTCCTGCTCGCGAAGCTCACATCGGTGTTGTTGATCGGTTGTTCAGCCGAGTGGGAGCTGCAGATGATCTGGCACGGGGGCGATCGACGTTTATGGTTGAAATGGTCGAGACAGCAAGCATCCTCAATCAAGCGACGGCGCGCTCATTGGTCATTCTTGATGAAATTGGTCGCGGCACGGCAACCTTTGATGGTTTGTCGATTGCTTGGGCGACACTTGAATATTTACATGAGGTGACCCATTGCCGGGCACTTTTTGCGACACATTATCATGAGTTGACGGCATTGCCCGAGCGCCTCAATGGTTTGGCCAACGTCACGATAGAAGTCAAAGAGTGGCACGACGACATCGTGTTTTTGCATAAAGTCGTTCCAGGTGCGGCTGATCGTTCTTACGGAATTCAGGTCGCAAAGCTTGCTGGCTTGCCACAAACTGTGGTTGAACGCGCTGGTGAAGTGCTCGCGATATTGGAAGACGGCGACCGTCGCCCGGATCAGCCGGAAGATGTTTTAGATGCTCTGCCCCTGTTTGCAGCCACTCGTCCGCATAACCCTGTCACCCAACCGCGTGGCCCCTCAGAAGTAGAAGAAGCTCTGGATGATCTAAGCCTTGATGATCTCACGCCCAAAGCTGCGCTTGATGCTCTTTACAAGCTCAAGGCGCTGAAGAAATCGGACTGAAATCATACTTATCATAGGCGGCCCTGCGTAACACAAAGAATGTGCTAGACTCCAAATTCGCGATGCCATGTGCTGGATCTTTGTTCCGAGCTTGGGCCTGGTTCTAAAACGGAATTCGAAAATTATATGGACCATCAGAAAACCGCAATTGCAGAACCATTTTTTGATCCAACAGTGTTGCGTCAAGAATTAACAGCGCTGTTCAATGATCATGGCGATGCCAGCATGGCGCGGTCCGATATTCTGACACGCTTGAAAGAGCTCAAGGCGCTTGCCCATGAAAGAGCCAGACATCAACTCGTCGAGGACGGAGATGGGCGGCGGTGTGCATCCAGCCTGTCTCAATTCTACGATGCTTTGATCTCTTTAATTTTCGACTACACAACAGCGCACGTGTACCGGGCAACGAATCCATCCGATGCGGAACGAATGGCCGTTGTTGCGACAGGGGGGTACGGGCGTGGACTTCTCGCGCCTGGGTCAGATATCGATCTGTTGTTTCTTCTGCCATACAAGCAGACCCCGTGGGGGGAGAGTGTTGTTGAATACGTCCTATATATGCTGTGGGACCTTGGGCTGAAAGTCGGACACGCGACACGAACCGTCGAACAATGCGTTCGCCTCGGTGGCACAGACTACACCATTCGCACATCGCTTTTAGATATTCGGCTAATTCTTGGCGAAGCGATTTTGTTTGAAGATCTTCAAAGTGCGATCCAAGAAGATATGACGCCGGCTACGATCCGCGCTTTTGTGGACGCCAAGATGGAAGAGCGAGATGAGCGTCATGCAAAGTCAGGAGATGCACGTTATCGGGTTGAGCCGAATATAAAGGATGGCAAAGGCGGTCTTAGAGATCTACACACCCTGCATTGGTTGTCACAAATCATCTACCGAGAAGATGTTGGTGAACCTCTTGTGGCAAAAGGTGTTTTTACAGAAGAGGAGGTCGCAACATTCCGACGGTGTGAAGACTTTCTGTGGACCGTGCGCTGCTATTTGCACTTTGTCACAAAGCGCGCTGAAGAACGCTTGACCTTTGAAGTGCAACCGGAAATGGCCGAGCTTCTGGGATACAAAGAGCATGGCGGTTTGCGCGCGGTTGAGCGTTTCATGAAGCACTATTTTTTAACTGCTAAGGACGTCGGCGATCTAACAACGATCCTTTGTGGCACGTTAGAAATGATGCAACTCAAAGAAACGCCTGGATTGAAAAAATTTCTCAATCCCTTGTCGTGGGGTAGGCGAAATGAGGTCTCGCGCAGTGAGGGTTTTTTCTTCGAGCATGATCGGTTGAACGTGCACGATGAGGACGTCTTCAAGCGTGATCCCGTCAATGTTTTAAAGTACTTTCTCGAAGCGGCGAAAACAGAGAGTTTTCTGCATCCGAACGCAATACGTATTCTTAGGGCGGCACCTCGAGCAATTACAGACAAAGTTCGCAAGAGCCCCAAGGCAAACAAAATATTCCTTGAGCTACTAACCGAGACACCAGATCCTGCAACGACCCTTCGCCGCATGAACGAGAGTGGCGTGCTTGGTCGGTTCATGCCGGAGTTTCGCCGCGTCGTTGGGATGATGCAATTCAATATGTATCACCACTATACGGTTGACGAACACCTGATCCGAACTGTTGCTATGCTGTCGGATATTGAACACGGTGGATCGGAAGATGAAGTTCCTTTGTCGACGGAATTGTTTAAGACGATAAAGAATCGCCGCGTGTTATTCGTGGCCGCACTCCTGCATGATATCGGCAAGGGAAGCGACGAAGATCACTCCGTTGTTGGCGCACGTTTGGCGCGGAAAATATGCCCACGACTTGGCCTCACGCAAGCAGAGTGCGATACGGTTGTCTGGTTAATTGCCGAGCACCTGACGATGAGCAATATTGCGCAAAGTCGTGACATTACAGACCCAAAAACAATCAAAGACTTTGCCGCTATTGTGCAAAGCCCAGAGCGGTTGAAGCTGTTATTGTTGCTGACTGTTTCTGATATCCGCGCTGTTGGCCCCGGCACCTGGAATGGTTGGAAAGGCCAATTGTTGCGCACGCTGTACTATGAAACTGAGCCGACCTTGGCCGGAGGACATTCAACAATCGCACGTTCTGAACGCGTAGCGATGGCGCAAGATGAGTTGCGCGAAAAGCTGAAAGATTGGGCCAGCGATGATATTAATAATTTTGTTGAACGTTTTTATCCAGACTACTGGTTGAGGTTTGATGCCGACAAGATCGCACTGCACGCAGATTTGTTGCGCCGAGCGGATAGATCGACAGGCAAGCTGTTCACCGATGCGACAACCGATGCGTTTACGGCTGTAACAGAATTGACGATCTTTGCACCCAATCACCCGCGACTGTTGTCATTGTTTGCCGGGGCCTGTGCGGCATCAGGCGCCAATATCGTCGGCGCAAGTATTACGTCGACTCGTGATGGGTTTGCGCTGGACAGCTTCTTGTTACAACGAGAACTCGGTGAAGACACCGATGAAATCCGACGGACAAAAAACATCGGTGAAATGATCGATCGTCTGCTGCAAGGCAAAGGAAGGTTGAAAGCATTGTTGGAGCGACGACGTCCGGGCGAACGTCGTGTTGAAGCCTTCGATGTTGAGCCAGAGGTTTATATCAACAACAAGTTGTCTGATAACTTTACAGTCATTGAAGTGGCTGGCCTCGACCGTGCTGGATTGTTGTATGATTTGACAACAGCGCTTTCAGATCTCTATCTCGACATCTCATCGGCGCACATCACAACGTTTGGCGAAAAAGCCGTTGACGTTTTCTATGTCACAGACCTGACAAACAAAAAGATTGAAAACGAAAGCCGCCAAGAGACTATTCGCGAACGGCTTGTTGAGGTGCTGCAACACGAGGATGACAACGCCATGGAACGCCACGCTGGATAATGGGCTTTAAACAAAGCTGTTTTTAACACACTCTTGCGCGAGATCGGATTGAAGGGGAGCTATTGCTTGCACCCTGAAGCGTGCTCGGCTACGCAAAATGTCATGAAACTCTATCGTTCCTTTGCAACAGTCGGCGGCCTGACGATGGTTAGCCGTATTCTCGGATTCGCACGCGACATCCTGATTGCTGCAGCCCTTGGTGTTGGCCCGGTTGCGGATGCGTTTTTCGTCGCCTTTCGTTTTCCAAATCTGTTTCGGCGTTTGTTTGGGGAAGGTGCCTTCAACTCCGCATTTGTTCCGTTGTTTGCTAAGCGCCTTGAGGGTGATGGCATAGATGAGGCGCGAGGGTTTGCTGAAGAATCCTTCTCGGTTCTGCTGTTTACGTTGCTGGCATTTTCAACGCTGGCGATCTTGGCGATGCCGTGGTTGATGATGGTGTTGGCGCCTGGGTTCGTGACCGATCCAGACAAATATAATTTGGCCGTACTCCTCACCCAGGTGGCATTTCCCTATCTGTTGTGCATGTCGCTGGTGGCACTGTTGTCGGGCGCATTGAATTCGATGGATAAATTTTGGGCGGCGGCGGCGGCGCCAATTTTGCTCAACATTGTTCTCATTCTGTCGCTTGCAACGATCTTCTGGTTTGGTCTTGCCCGACGGGAAGAGGCCGGGCTTATTCTTGCGATCGGTGTGACGTTGGCCGGCATTGCCCAGTTTGCCATGTTGTGGTTCGCCGCTCGAAATGCTGGATTAAGACTGAAAATTCGTCGGCCACGTTATACCCAAGGCGTCCAACGCTTGGTGCAACTTGGCATTCCTGGCGTTATTTCCGGTGGTATCACGCAAATCAATATTGTCGTTGGAACAATTATAGCTTCATTACAAGCTGGCGCCGTTTCTTACCTTTACTATGCAGATCGTCTGTATCAACTCCCGCTCGGCATTGTTGGAGTTGCGATCGGCATTGTGTTGTTGCCCGATTTGGCTCGCAAGTTACGCGCTGGCGATGATGTTGCGGCCTCGGCAAGCCAAAATCGTTCACTTGAATTTGCCTTGTTACTAACGGTACCAGCAGCCGTCGCACTGGCCTTGACGGCGGAACCGATCATACGGGTCCTGTTTGAGCGCGGTGCATTTTTGAGCACAGACACGCCAAAGACAGCTATGGCTCTGGCAGCGTTTTCGCTGGGCTTGCCAGCGTTTGTTTTGATTAAGGTATTTCAGCCGGCATTTTTTGCACGCGAAGACACCAAAACGCCGATGCGGTATGCGGGTTACAACCTCGTTGTTAATGTGGTTGGCTCGCTTGCGCTTTTTTATATGTTTAAGGTTTTAGGCTTGCCACCTCATGTTGGGATCGCATTGGCAACATCCATTGCCGGTTGGGTCAATGCCGTAATGCTTTGGCGCAACCTTAGTCACCACGGTAAATTTGTCACTGATGCGCGTCTTAGGCGCAATTTACCCCTGTTGGTCATCGCGAGTTGCGCCATGGGGTTGGTGCTTTGGTTTGCGTTGCCCCAACTTGGCCCGCTGACGTCGAGCAGCCAAGCTCTTTGGGTTCAGGTGATGGCGCTTGCTGGTCTGGTTGGGTTGGGACTTGCGGTCTATGGCGCAATGATCGCTGTGACCGGGATTATGCCGTTGCGCCAATTGCTCCGGTTTGGTCGCGAACGTTGAATTTGCGGTCTGAATTCGAAGTTTTACAGGCTGCTAACTCTTGCGTTGTTGGCCGCAACACGCGATAACGCGCCGAAATTTAAGGAATGCGGGACCCCACCTGATGAAACTCGAAGAGCGCGTATTTTCCGGTATGCAGCCAACCGGTAGCCTACACCTTGGAAATTATCTCGGTGCAATGTTGCAATGGATCGAATTGCAAAAGACCCACAACTGTATGTACTGCGTGGTCGATCTGCATGCGATTACCGTGTGGCAAGATCCGGCTGAATTGCGAGACTCTATTCGCCAGGTCACAGCTGCTTATATGGCGGCTGGCTTGGATCCGAAAAAGAGCATCTTGTTCAACCAAAGCCAGGTCTCAGCGCATGCGGAATTAGCGTGGATATTTAATTGCGTCGCACGCCTTGGATGGCTCAATCGCATGACGCAGTTCAAAGAAAAAGCCGGCAAAAATCGCGAGAACGCGTCTGTTGGTCTCTATGCTTATCCAAACCTTATGGCTGCCGACATACTGGCGTATCGTGCAACGCATGTGCCGGTTGGTGAAGATCAAAAGCAGCATCTTGAACTTGCCCGCGACATTGCACAAAAATTCAACGGTGATTTTGGCAAGGACATTGTTTCAGCAGGCTTTGAGGATGGTGTTTTCTTTCCACAGCCAGAGCCTGTGATCACTGGGCCAGCAACCCGCGTCATGAGTTTGCGTGATGGAACAAAAAAGATGTCAAAATCTGATCCATCCGATCTTTCACGAATTAATTTGACCGACGACGCGGATGTCATTGCCAAGAAAGTCAAAAAAGCAAAGACAGATCCTGAAGCCCTGCCAAGTGAAGTTGCAGGCCTAAAGGATCGTCCAGAAGCTCAAAACCTTGTTGGCATTTTCGCCGCTCTTGCGGGCCAGAGCCGAGATGGCGTCCTGGCCGAACATGGTGGTGCGCAGTTTTCTGGGTTCAAAAGTGCGCTGGCAGAATTGGCAACCGCAAAGCTTGCACCGATGGCGGAAGAGATAAAACGGTTGAAATCTGAACCTGATGAGATCGATCGAATTTTACGCGATGGTGCAGAGCGAGCACGAGGCGTGGCTGACCCGGTTATGACGAAAGTCAAGGAGATCGTTGGGTTTATAGGTTAACGCAGATTGGGTACAGGTTTCCCGTTAAGTTCTTTTTAGTGTGTGATGTTGCAGTGCATTCGTCGCTTGTGTTGTAAATTTTCAAGATCCTAGTTGTGGCCGATACCAACCAATGGCAGCATACTCTCCATGAAAAAACGCCGCTCTTTTGAACCAGGTCACCACCGTAAGTTTCTGATCGTTGTCGATGGCAGTCAGGAGTCGGAGGCAGCCCTTTATTACGCAGCAGCCCGTATTCGCCACTCATCGGGTTCGATTGTGTTGTTGTATCTGATCGAACCACAAGACTTCCAACATTGGGTGGGCGTGCGCGACGTCCACATTGAAGAAGAGACAAACAAGGCCAAAGCGATGTTTCGTTTGTTTCGACGCAAGCTCAAGCGCGAAGGCTCTGAGGACGTTGCGGTTGAGGAAGTGATTCGGGAAGGTACACGGGCTGAAGAGATCGTTGCTCATGTTGATGAGGACGAAGATGTTGCCATTCTAGTGCTTGGGGCGGCGGCCGATGCCAAGGGACCGGGGCCGTTGGTGTCTGCCCTGGCTTCAGGCTCAACAGCGGGGCAATACCCGATCCCCATTACGATCGTGCCGGGAAATCTTACTGTTGAAGAGATCGAAGCATTGGCGTGATCTTCTAATTGCTTGAAACTAAATAAAGAAATTATTTTCAGGCAGATGCCCTTAGCACCATTTTTGTGTCCTCTTGGCCGATGAGGCCTCGACAAAGGGGGCAACAGTACTTATCTTGAAACTAGAATTATTCTAAAGAGCGTAAAATTCAGAAATTCACGTGAATCCAATTCGACTTTGCCCCAGGTCTTTTCTACATGAAGACTGCGCAGGTGGGTTGCTTGCAATTCAAATGGTTGGCGAGTGGCAATGATCGAAGACGAAGTGAGCCGACGACCTTAAAATGGTGACGGTTGAAACGGAGGCCTAAAGGCATGTTCATACAGACTGAAGCAACGCCCAATCCGGCGACCTTAAAATTTCTGCCAGGTCGGGAAGTTCTGGCGTCGGGAACGGCAGATTTTCGCAGCGCATCGGGAACGGACGATTCGCCGTTGGCAAAACGCCTGTTCGATGTTGATGGCGTGACGGGTGTTTTTTTGGGGTCTGACTTTATTTCTGTGACAAAGGGTGAGGCTGAATGGCAGCACCTGAAGCCGATGATTCTCGGTGCGATCATGGAACACTATATGTCAGGCGCACCAGCAATTGCTGAGGATGGCGCAAACGATGTCACGGAAGGCAATTATGATCCGGCAGATGAGCCAATTGTTGCAACGATTAAAGACCTGATCGAGACGCGAGTGCGCCCAGCGGTTGCACAAGATGGTGGAGATATTACGTTTGCGGGCTATCGCGAAGGGATTGTCTATTTGCAAATGCGGGGCGCGTGTTCGGGTTGCCCAAGCTCAACAGCGACACTCCATCATGGAATCGAAAATCTTTTGCGCCATTTTTGTCCAGAAGTTCAGGGCGTAGAATCTGAAGCGATGTAGCCATCAATGATGCTACCGATATGGATGGTTTAAGGAAACCCCGCGCATACCGCGGGGTTTTTCTGTATATGACCACCAATTCAGCATGTTTCTCAACGGTTAGAAGGATCAAATTTATGTCTCAAGCTTTGTCTGATGGCGCCCTCTCGCAGTTGTTTCTTGATGCTCGCACGCACAATGTTTGGCAATCCAAAGACGTGCCGGATGAAACGCTTAAGCAATTGATCGATCTTGTGAAGATGGCTCCCACGAGTGCGAATTGCTCACCTGCACGTTTTGTTTTTGTAAAATCGGAGGTCGCAAAGGCGAAATTAAAACCACATTTGTCCGGCAATAACGCCGAGAAAACAATGCAGGCACCTGTCTGTGTGATTATTGGTCAGGACTTGGAATTTTATGAACATTTGTCAAAGCTGTTTCCGCATACGGATGCAAAAAGTTGGTTCACTGGCAAGTCGGAGAAAATAAAAGAAACCGCATTTCGAAACGCAACCCTTCAAGGGGGTTATCTGATATTGGCAGCGCGCGCGCTTGGGCTCGACTGTGGACCGATGTCGGGGTTTGACCCAAAGGGTGTTGATGAGGCGTTTTTCAGTGGAACCGAGACTAAATCCAATTTTCTTTGCAATCTTGGATATGGCGTAACGGGCGAATTGTTTGAGCGTTCACCACGATTCCAATTTGATGAGATGGCAGAGATCATTTGAAGACTGTGAGTTTTTCGAGCCACGCCTTAAAAACTGAACATGTGTTATAATCGGTCCAAATGAAATGAGCCGCCCAATCTGAGATGATAATTTTAAGCTTCGATACTTGTTTTCAGGCCTGCTCGGTGGCCGTTGGTTCAGCCCTGTCTGCCAGAGAAATTCAGTCGAAGCTGACGCCATTGGCGTCGTGTTATGAACCCCGCCAGCGGGGGCATGCTGAAGCAATCGTTCCGTTGATCGAACAGGTCTTGCATGAGGGCGATGTTGCAGCCTCTCAAGTTGATGCAATTGCTGTAACCCATGGTCCGGGGTCCTTCACTGGCACGCGCATTAACGTTGCTGCAGCACGGGCTCTGGGGCTGGCATTGGATGCGCCAATTCATGCGACGACGTCGCTGCGTGTTATGGGCCAAACAGCGGCACGAAAACTTGATCATGAGAGCCGTTCTGTTCGCGACGGTAATCGGGCCATTGTCGTAACCGTCGATGCGCGGCGTGAGGCGGTTTATACCTTGGTTTGTTCGCCTCAAGGCGTTGGTGAAGACGAGAACGTTCAATTACTTTCGATCGATGATGCAGCTCAGCTGGCAAGTCAAGATGGCGCAATATTTGTTGGTTCAGGCGCGCGCACAGTTTGCGACCGAATAAAGCAAGTGGGTCTGCCTGAAAGTTTCGCGCACCTTCCAGACTTGCAACCTGACGCGCTGGATTTGTGGCACATGGCGGCGCGCGGACAGGTTGGTTTGGTTGATCCGGTTATGCCGTTGTACCTGCGTCCGGCCGATGCCAAACCGCAGATCGGAAAATCAATCGAACGAATAAAATCAAATTAAAGCAGACTGTACGAATGTTATTTGTAAGACCGCGAGAATTTTGACTATGGCGAGACTAGGAATGTTAGAGGAGAAATCTGTCAGCCTGTTGTGGGCAGATCCTGACCGCGCCAAAAAAATCGCGGACATGCATGCTCTATTGTTTGAAAAGGCCTGGAAGCTTGACGATATGCGGGCCCTGCTGGCTCACCCGGCAGCAATGTCGTTGGTTGCAAAGGTGCGCGACGCCAAGACATTGGATAAGCCCGTTAATGCTGGTTTTGTGTTAGCCCAGCTCGCTGCCGATGAAGCCGAAATTATCTCGATCGGTGTGCTTGAAGAATTTCAGGGACGAGGTCTTGGTCGCATTATGATGCAAGGCCTTATTCGCGCAGCGACGATCGCCGAAGCGCGCCGGTTATTCCTTGAAGTCGCAGAAGACAACCGCTCGGCAGATCGCTTATATAAGAGCTTAAACTTTACGGAGGTCGGACGTCGACCAGGATATTATTCGCGCGACGGCGGTGGCAAAGTGGATGCGGTTGTGATGGCGCGCGATCTAAATATCGAACCGGCTGTTGAAGATGCGGACGAAGAAATCAATCGATGAAACTTTGTGGCGGTGAGCGTCATGGCGACGCATAATTCAGGCGGTAACAGGTGGCGTGCTGGTGCCGTGCTTGCTTCATTTTTTGCTTTTACGATTCCATTGATGCCATTGCAGGCGTTGTTCGTTCGAGTTCACAAACCAACCGCGCGTTGGTTTCCCAATTGGTACCATCGCAATGTGTGTCGTATTCTAGGTGTGCGGCTGAACATCGATGGGGCTGTGGTTGGTGATCGTCCGGTTCTGTTGGTCTCCAATCACACGAGCTGGCTTGATATTCCAATTCTATCTGCTGTGGCGCCAATTTCTTTTGTTGCAAAAAAAGAAGTTGGGACTTGGCCGTTTGTCGCCTCTCTTGCCAGATTGCAAAGAACGGTTTTTGTCGACCGAAGGAGACGTATGGAGGTCAATGATACAACAACGGAGATAACACGGCGTTTGGATGAGGGCGATACGGTTGTGTTGTTTGCGGAAGGAACATCAAGTGATGGCAATCGCGTGCTGCCGTTTAAGACATCACTGTTTGCTGCAGCCAAGCCACCAATCAGAAGGCGTCCAGACGAAAAGCAAAGTACGGATGAAAAACCAATCAAGGACGATAAACCGTTCGCCCAAGATGCAAACCAAACAACACGCACCACCGCGGTCGTGCAGACGATTTCGCTGGTTTATACCAAGCTTCACGGCATCCCGATTTCGCGAGGTGAGCGTTCTTTGGTCGGGTGGTATGGCGATATGGAAATGCAGAGCCATGCCTGGCGTTTGCTCAAGGCGGGGCCATTAGATGTTGACATACGCATCAGTCCGCCGGTGCCGTTAGCCGATTATGAGGACCGAAAAGATCTCGCACGCGCAAGCGAGGAGTTGGTGCGCAAAAATGTCGTTGCGGCTTTGCGCGGGCTACCAGTCGGGCACCAGGTGGCCGTGACCCGCCCAGACCCTTCGCTGGTTCACAAGGTCACGGGGACCAGTGAAAGCAGCCGAAAAGAGCGCAAATGGAGATGATTTCCCCATTGCTGATACACAATGCACATTGCGCCGCACAACTTATTGCGCAAGTCTCACGGAATCGTGGTCTTGAAAGCGGATGTACAAGGCAAGGTGGCGCAGCTTTTGCAAAACAGCTTTTGTACAGCCGTGCTTTGTTAACCGGATTGGAATGAACGATGAGCAACATTCGTAAATCGGCGACAGGGTCTGATGGAGGACGTGAAGTGCTGGGAGCCAAAAAGAAGGTTTTCGTAAAGACATTTGGTTGCCAGATGAATGTTTATGACTCCGAACGGATGGCAGAAACGCTAGAACCTTACGGATACTCTCAAACCGGCGCGATTGAAGACGCTGATGTTGTTATTCTCAACACTTGCCATATTCGCGAGAAGGCCGCTGAAAAAGTTTATTCCGAGCTTGGCCGCATTCGCCAGGTTAAAGAACAACGCCAAGTGCTCGGTAAAGAAACGCTGGTGACGGTTGCCGGCTGTGTCGGCCAGGCCGAAGGGCAAGAAATTACAAAACGTGCGCCGGTCGTTGATGTTGTCGTGGGACCGCAAAATTATCACAACCTCCCCGACCTGTTGTTTCGTGCAAGCTCAGAGTCGCGCAGCATTGTTGAAACGGTTTTCCCAGAGGAAGATAAATTCGACAAATTACCAAAGCGCACCGGTACACGAATGTCGACGGCTTTTCTGACTGTGCAGGAGGGTTGCGATAAGTTTTGTACGTTTTGTGTTGTGCCTTATACGCGCGGCATCGAGTTTTCTCGCCCTGTCTCGGTTTTGGTGGAGGAAGCAAAAAGCCTGGTTGACGGTGGTGTTCGCGACCTGACGCTGCTTGGCCAGAACGTAAACGCCTATCATGGCGAAGGTCCCGATGGATCAGATTGTTCATTGGCAAAGCTCATTGATGCTCTTGCCGGTATCGATGGTTTGCAACGATTGCGTTATACGACCAGCCATCCAAACGACATGACAGACGATTTGATTGCAGCACATGGGACACAAGAAAAACTCGTGCCTTATCTACATCTGCCATTCCAAGCTGGATCTGACCGGATTCTTGCCGCGATGAACCGCAAGCACACGGTGGAAGAGTATCGCAAGGTTATTGAACGCATTCGTCAGGCTCGTCCCGACATCGCTTTATCGACAGACATCATTGTCGGATTTCCTGGCGAGACGGATGAGGAATTCGAGCAGACGCTGGCTTTGACGAAAGAGATTGGCTTTGCACAGGCCTTCTCATTCAAATATAGCCCGCGGCCTGGAACACCAGCCGCCAAGCTTGAGGATCAAATTCCAGACGAAGTGAGTGCGCACCGCTTGCAGCGTTTGCAGGCACTTCTTGCCAAATTGCAAACGTCGTTCAATGAGGATTGCGTTGGTCGCCAGATGCCGGTTCTGTTTGAAAGGCCTGGTAAAAAGCCCGGCGCCATTGTTGGTCGCTCGCCTTATGCACAAATGGTTCACGTTGATGGCGATGACTCGTTGCTTGGAAGCATCAAATCAGTTGAAATCTCTTCTGCAAGCACCAACAGTCTTGTAGGTGTCATAAGCGCTTGATTTTTTGGCAAATATGACATGATGACGACGTGTTTGGTTGGCAGATTGTGATTGCGTCACGGCCGAGCTGGCGTATTCTGTATTCAAGTTTAAGACACCGGGTCATTAGGTGTTTGTGCAAATAGGATGGAGACACTGCTTTTGACAGGCTCTCGCAGCCAGACAATTCCTGGTCAAGTTCGGGCACCGCATGTCGGGGAAGAGACTGCGCGCCTCGTCGTTCCATTTGACGACAACAAAATCTTGCCAAACCTCCTCGGCGAGTACGACAGTCACCTCTCTCTTCTCGAAGATCGTCTCGGTATAGATGCTCATGCGCATGGCAACGTCATCGTTTTGAAGGGGTCTGAGGCGTCATGCAAAATCGCGCGCGATGTGCTCGAAGAACTCTACGTCCGCGCCGTTGATGGCGAAGCAATTGCACCGGGAGATTTCGATGGCCTGTTGCGTCATAATAAGAGCAACAAAGGAGGTCCTGGTAAGGGACGTTCAACGGGACAAGGCGAGATTGTCACGCGGCGCAAAACCATCAAGGCTCGCACACTCCAGCAATCCAATTACATCAAAGCACTGCACCAAAAAGACCTTGTGTTTGGTATCGGGCCAGCAGGCACTGGTAAAACCTATCTTGCGGTGACATTTGCTGCACACTGCCTGGAAAAAGGTTTGGTGGAACGCATAATTTTGTCACGCCCAGCTGTCGAGGCGGGTGAGAGACTTGGTTTCTTGCCAGGTGATATGCGCGAAAAAGTCGATCCGTACCTGCGCCCACTGTATGATGCGCTGTATGATGTTTTGCCTCCCGAAAAAGTCGAAAAAGATCTTGAAACGGGTGTTATTGAGATCGCGCCACTTGCATTTATGCGCGGGCGCACTCTATCCAATGCATTCGTTATCCTTGATGAGGCTCAAAACACCACAAGCATGCAGATGAAGATGTTTCTCACGCGATTGGGCGAAGGATCGAAAATGGCGATCACGGGTGATCCGAGTCAGATCGATTTGCCAACTGGCATGATGTCGGGCTTGATGCAGGCAGTAAACCTGCTGGAGAATGTGGGAGGCATCGAAGCCGTGCGGTTTGCGCCAAGTGATGTGGTGCGTCGAGATCTCGTTGCGCGTATTGTCGAAGCCTATGAGCGTTCGTCGTAAGATTTGTTTTAGTGAAGATGTCAGAACAGCAAAAATCACCGTTACCTAACCCAGCTCAACACCAGCTTTGTGTTGATCCTGGTGAGCCAGACCTGTCTGCGCCTGACGAGCCTGGGTCGCGACTGCTTCTTGATGTCATGCTAGCGGCAGGCGCGTGGGAAGGCGCTGGGGTTTCCAAAAATCGCTCATTTGACCAAATCGCTTCTGCAATTGCAGCGTGGCCGGAGCTGATCGACGGTGAAGTCGAGGCGACAGTCATGTTGTCGAATGACGCGGAAGTGGCTGAATTGAATGCGCAGTTTCGTGGTAAAGCCAAGCCAACAAATGTGCTATCTTTTCCAGCCGATAACGAATGTGCGCACGCTGGCATTGCCAATCACGAAGGTGGCCGCCGCCAGCTCGGTGATATCATATTAGCCTGGGAGACCGTTTCACAAGAAGCCAGCGAAGCTGGTATTTCGGTGCCCCATCACGTGCAACATTTGGTTTTGCACGGCGTTTTGCATTTGTTGGGTTACGACCATCAAACAGACGATGAGGCTGGCGAAATGGAAAGTCTCGAAACAGCTATTTTGAATACTATTGGAATTTCTGATCCCTATGCCGATAACTTTGCAAGTTCAGCGAGACAATCAAAATGACCTCTGAGACAGACGTGTCACAAACAGAAGCCGAAGACCCTGATAGTCCCGAGACCGCTCCAGTTTCTGCAAACTGGCTTCAGCGGTTGAAAACAAAATTTGGGATGGCGATGCCAAGCGTTCGCGATACGTTGGATTTCGCGTTGAAAGCACCAGCTGAAGAAGACGACTCTATCACCGATGAAGAGCGCGCAATGATGCTACGCATGCTTCGGTTTGGGTCGAGCCGGGTTGAAGACGTGATGGTGCCGCGGGCAGACATCATTGCCTCAGATGAAGACGACACGATCTTTGAGCTGTTGAAGACGTTTCAGGAGGCCGGGGTTTCACGCGTACCGTTGTTCCATGACACGCTCGATGACCCACGCGGCATGGTGCACATCAAAGATCTGTTCCATTGGTTGTTATCGGAAGATCAAAAGTGCGCCAAGACGGCGGCAAACGGCAGTGGCCGTCAAAAAAAGGCGAGCAAATCTGGAAAAAATACCAAAGGCGCATCCAGCACCTCGAGCAAAGAGAGCTCAGATAAAGCTTTGATGGCCGAGACCGCAAACCTGATTGTGCAAAACAAAAAAGATCTTGCTCGCCCGATTTCGATTGCCAAAATTCGCCGCGAAATTTTGTACGTGCCTCCATCGATGCCAGCGATGAACCTGCTTATTCGCATGCAGTCGACGCGGATTCACATGGCTTTGGTGGTTGATGAGTATGGTGGAACAGACGGCCTCGTAACAATCGAAGACCTGGTTGAAGAGATCGTAGGTGAGATCGAAGATGAGCACGACGAAGAAGAAGCAACCCACATCATAAAAGACCCGAGGCTTGGTCTTGTTGCAGCGGCGCGTACGCCGATCGAAGACCTTGAGGAACATCTGGGTCAAAAACTTCTGACCGTTGAGGAAGAAGAGGATATCGACACACTTGGTGGTTTGGTGTTCACGACGGTTGGACGGGTGCCTGCACGTGGAGAACTGGTGCGCCATTCGTCAGGCTTTGAGTTCGAGGTTCTCGATGCTGATGCTCGGCGCGTGAAGACGTTAAAAATTCATCGTCCTCGACGGGCCGGGAAAGCTGCGTCTTCGTCATCTGCAAAAAACAAGAAGGCGGCTCCAGTCCGCGAGCAAAAGGCTTGAGGATCTAGGTGGAGGGAGATTGGTTTCTTTTAAAAGCCCGAAGCTGGCTCATGCATCAAACCGGTTGGAAGCGCGCTAGTCTTGCTTGTCTCGCAGGCAGCTTGTCTGTCCTTTCAATGGCTCCGTTTTTCTTCTGGCCGATATTGTTTGTCTCACTGCCGGTGCTCGTCTGGCTTTTGGATACGGTCAGGACACCATCTTGGCGTCATGCGTTCTGGGACGGTTGGTGGTTTGGGTTTGGCTACTTATTTTTTGGCCTCGTGTGGATTGGTGAGGCGTTCCTCGTGGAGGCGGAGTTATTTGCTTGGCTGCTGCCGTTTGCTGTTACTCTTTTGCCTGCTGGTCTGGCGATATTTTATGGTCTGGCAACGGCACTGGCGCGCAGGTTTTGGCGTCGTGGATTATCCCGCTTGCTTGTGCTTGCCACGGCAATAACGGGGTTTGAGTGGCTACGCGGCAATTTGTTTACCGGATTGCCCTGGAACACACTTGGTTATGCGCTCACTCAGCCTTTAGAGCTCATGCAAACAGCTTCTGTATTTGGTATCTACGGTTTGACGCTGTGGACGGTTGTCATTGCGGCAAGCCCTTTTGTGTTAGCCGTTGACGCCCTCGAACAACGGCGTTCGGGTATCGGCGTGTGGGCAGGACTTGTGATTGCCAGCGTTGCTTTAATGGCGGGATTTGTTTTTGGTTGGCTGCAGACCAACAAGCGACCCGTAGACATGATGGCTGATGTGAAAGTTCGCTTGGTGCAACCAAACATTGCTCAAAGCGACAAATGGAGACCGGACAAGCGTCGGGAAATATTCGACACTTTGCTTGCCTTGTCGAAAACGGCGCCGGATGGTCGAGACGATGGTCTTGCCGAAATTTCACACGTCATTTGGCCTGAAGCTGCAATTCCTTTTTTGATACTTCGAACACCTCAGGCCTTGGTGGAGATTGGTGAGTTGCTGCCCAAGAAGACAACGTTGTTAACGGGTGCGCTGCGATTTGTTGAACAACAACGCCCTGGTGCGAATGGTCGAAAAGGGGGCAGTGCTAAGGGCGCACAACCAGATGCATTCAACTCTTTGATGGCATTTGATAGCGAGGGAAGGCTGGTTGCACTAACTGACAAAACGCATTTGGTCCCATTTGGCGAATACCTTCCCTTTCCTGATTTTCTCAATGCCATTGGTTTGCGCAAACTCACCCAGCTACGCGGAGCCTTTGTTGCGGGTGTGTTGCCGCGACAGTTGTTGCCGGTTCCAGGTCTTGGTGCAGTAGCGCCGTTGATTTGTTATGAGGCACTGTTTCCCAATGAGATCGTGCAAGATGGCAAGCGTCCGGCAGCGTTATTGAACGTGACCAATGATGCTTGGTTTGGAGATACGACCGGACCGCGTCAACACTTCCACCAAGTTCGTATTCGCGCCGTTGAACAGGGCGTTGCGTTTATTCGTGTTGCCAATGGTGGGATCTCGGCCGTGGTCGGTCCGCAGGGCCGCATCCTTGCGCGGCTTGATCTCAATCGCCGGGGTACGGTCGATAGCACAATACCAATGGCATTGCCCAAAACTGTCTATGTCATCTTTGGAGATTGGATTGCAGTTGTGTTGGCTGCGATATTTCTGGCAGGCGGTTTTATGTTGGGGCGCCGAGACAACGTTTAAGTCACGCGTCTTCGCACGAGGGTTTTAGGCCTTCGAATACTTAGCAGCGAATGCAAGATAATCCCGTGTAAAAACTATTTTTGAATAAAGTAAAATTTTACCATTAATTTAAGCTGATTGTCGTGGCGCTAGGCTTTTGCAGACGGGTTTCAGGAAAATTCAGCCAATACCATAGATTGACGAATGCTAGACTTGCACCTAGGACTTGTGTGCACGGGGGCGAACGAATGGTGAGAATTCAATGAACAAGCAAATTGCAACCGAAGATAGCAAAAAAGAGCGCGGTTCCCGCAGAGCAAATCCGGTTGATGTGCACGTCGGAAGTCGTGTTCGTTTGCGTCGTATGTTGCTTGGCATGAGCCAAGAAAAGCTCGGCGATCAGCTTGGTCTCACTTTCCAGCAGGTTCAAAAGTATGAAAAGGGCGTGAACCGGATTGGCGCCAGCCGACTTTTTGATTTGGCCCAGGTGCTGGGTGTTCCAATCCAGTTTTTCTACGAAGAAGCACCAACCCCAAATGGACAACCGGCGAACCAAGCGCCAGGGTTTGCAGAGGCCCCAGCAGAAGGCTTCGTCGTAGAATTTTTGTCCAGTCGTGATGGATTGGAACTTAACAAAGCATTTGTCCGCATTACGGACCCACGTGTGCGCCGTTCGATCGTTGAATTGGTCCGATCGCTGGCAAACGTGGAAGAAAAGGACACAAAAGCGTAACGCGCTTTTGTCGACATAATTTGCAAGGTGCGGCTTTCCCTCAAAATCTGATGCGTTTTCAAGGCTTTTTGAGCCAGCACCATTTTGCGATTTAGAGCGCCGATTGGGCCGTGAACGGCCGTCTGAGATGGCGCGTTGGACCGGGATTCACCCAGAATACAGGGTATGACATAGACGGCAAAGAGGCCGCTTTGCCCAATGGATTGCTCGCCCAAATTGGGTGAAACTTGACCGTATCCTTAAAGCTTGCAACAACCCGGCGAAATTCGCGAGCCGCTGGGGGTCGCACATTTGGAACATGGGGTTGTCGTGGCAAGAACGTCTTATCTATTTACCAGTGAATCTGTTTCAGAGGGACATCCCGACAAAGTGAGCGATCGCATTTCTGATGAGATCGTCGACTTGTTTTATCGTGAAGGGCCTGCGGCAGGTATCGACCCATGGCAAATCCGAGCGGCCTGTGAAACGCTGACGACCACCAATAAGGTTGTGATTGCTGGCGAAACACGTGGTCCAGCAACAGTGACAAATGACTGGATTGCTCATGTTGCCCGTATGGCGATCAAAGACATTGGCTACGAGCAAGATGGTTTCCATTGGCAGGATGCTGACATCGATGTGCTTTTGCATCCCCAATCTGTAGATATTGCCCAAGGTGTCGATGCCGGCACGGGTATGCACGTCGATGAAGGTGCTGGTGATCAGGGTATTATGTTTGGGTATGCCTGTCGTGAGACGGGCGCATTGATGCCTGCACCAATTTTCTATAGCCACAAGATTCTTGAAGTTTTGGCAAAAGCACGCAAGAGCAACGAGGGCGATGCGGGTAAGCTTGGTCCAGACTCCAAAAGCCAGGTGACTATTCAATATGAAAACGGCATGCCTGTTGGGGTTACGCAAATTGTCCTGTCGACCCAACACATCGATGCAAGCCTAAACTCAGATGATGTGCGTCAGATCGTCGAGCCATATATTCGCAATGTGTTGCCAGCTGAATGGGTCACTGACAGCACGGTTTGGCACGTAAACCCAACGGGTAAATTCGTCATTGGTGGTCCTGACGGAGATGCGGGGCTAACTGGTCGCAAAATCATCGTTGATACTTATGGTGGTGCGGCGCCACATGGCGGCGGCGCTTTCTCAGGCAAAGACCCAACGAAGGTCGACCGATCAGCGGCATATGCATCGCGCTACCTGGCAAAGAACGTTGTTGCGGCCGGACTGGCAGACCGCTGCACCATTCAGTTGTCGTATGCGATCGGTGTCGCTGAGCCACTATCGATTTATGTCGATACCCACGGCACCGGTAATGTTGATGAAGCCAAGCTGGAAGTTGCATTGCGTGATGTTATGTCTTTGACGCCGCGCGGTATTCGCGAACACCTCAAACTCAACAATCCAATTTACGCTCGCACGGCCGCTTACGGTCATTTCGGTCGTGATGTGGATGCAGACGGCGGCTTTACTTGGGAAGCTACAGATCTCGTCACAGCTCTAAAATCGGCAGTGGCCTAATTTTCTTCGAGCCGGGTATTTGTAGGTTTGCAGGTTAGACAATAGAAGTTGTGTAGAGCGGCCGCCGAATTTGAGCGGCTGCTTTTTTCTTGATACTGATCGAATTTAGCAACGTGCAATGCCAATGAGCAAACAACCTTCACAATCGCATACCGATGAATTGCGGAGTTTTGGTCGCAGGCGCGGGCGCAAATTTAGCGACAGTCAGACGGCGTTGATGAATGACGTTTTGCCCTGTGTCCGTTTGGACCTCGATGCAGCGGTGCCAAAGTCCTTGGCCGCGCTTTTTAATCCAGTCGTAGAAGATGTCTGGCTGGAAATCGGGTTTGGCGGCGGCGAGCATTTGCTTTGGCAAGCAGAGCACAACCGAGATGTTGGCCTCATTGGCTGTGAGCCATTCGAAGATGGCGTGGTTAAAGTTTTGCGCGGTGTTGAAGATCAGGCGTTGGCCAATGTCCGTGTGCATGATGATGATGCGCGCGATGTGCTGCGCTGGCTGCCAGAGGCGAGCATTTCAAGAGCCTTTGTGTTGTTTCCCGATCCCTGGCCAAAGGCGCGCCATCGCAAGCGTCGTTTGGTAAATACTTCGTTGCTTAACGCATTGGCGCGCGTCATGTGCGAGGGTGGCGAATTGCGGATTGGCACCGACATCGGCGACTACGCACGTTGGATGATGATCGCATTGCAAGAGGCGGATGTCTTTGAATGGACAGCAAAACGTCCTGACGATTGGCGTAAACGACCGGGCGATTGGCCGCAAACGCGCTATGAGCAAAAAGCACGACGCGAGGGGCGTTGTTGTTACTTCTTGTCGCTGAAAAAGAAGCAAAGTGTATAAAAAATGGCGGCGCTCAAATAAGCCTGCGGAAAAGTGCAATTTCTGCTTGCAAGCCCCTGCGGCATAACGTACTTTGGAGTTGCTCATGATCATCTCAACTTTGAGAGTGGATCCTCCGGATCCGCTCTTTTTTCTTTGGAAATTTTCATGGGGCGGAAATAGTACGGATTTTTAACTCTATGCAAACGAGCGAAGATGGTGGCCCAGAACCCGTTGAGTTGGGTGACCGCTTCATTCAAGAAACGGGCGTTGCTGGGGCTCTTGCTGAGCTTGCCGAACCAGTTCTACAAGATCTCGGGTTTCGGTTGGTTCGCGTGAGGCTCACAGGTCGTGATCCAAAGACTGTTCAAATCATGGCTGAGCGTCCCGATGGAACGTTGACAGTTGGTGAGTGCGAACGGATCTCGCGGGAATTGTCGCCGTTGTTGGATGTTCATGATCCGGTGGCCGGAAATTACAATCTGGAGGTTTCGTCTCCGGGCATTGACCGGCCTTTGGTGCGTGCGTCTGATTTCGCAGACTGGGTTGGATATGAGATAAAACTCGAAACGAGTGAGCTGATTGATGGTCGCAAGCGTTTTCGAGGAATGTTGCAAGGGTTTGAAGACGGCGAGGTCCGGTTAAGTGTTGATCTCAAAGACACCGGCCCGGCAGAATTGGGTTTTCCCGTTGGACTGGTGGCAGAAGCCCACTTGATTTTGACGGATGAATTGGTCCGCGAGTCTTTGCGTCGCGGTAAGAAGAGCCAAAAGGCTGAGAACGCTTTTGAAGAAGCTGATCAGGCTGACAAGGTAAAGGACGACTAGATCATGGGCGTAGCAGGTGTCAGTGCTAACCGGTTGGAGCTTTTGCAGATCGCAACGGCTGTTGCACAAGAAAAATCGATCGACCGCAATATTGTGATCGAGGCGATGGAAGACGCGATTCAGAAAGCTGCCAAGTCGCGTTATGGCGCGGAAAATGAGATCCGCTGTCAAATTGATGCAACGACGGGTGAAACACGCTTGTCGCGGGTGATGACAGTCGTTGAAGAAGTCGAAAACGACGCAACGCAAATTACTCTCGAAGAAGGCCGCGCCCGCAACCCAGACGCCAATATCGGCGACCAGATTGTTGAGCCGTTGCCGCCATTGGACTTTGGACGGGTCGCTGCCCAAAACGCCAAGCAGGTGATCGTCCAGAAAGTGCGGGAAGCGGAACGTGATCGCCAGTATGAAGAATACAAAGATCGCGTCGGCGAAATCATCAACGGTTCGGTTAAGCGCGTCGAGTATGGCAACGTTATTGTCGATCTGGGTCGTGCTGAGGGCATTATTCGCCGCGACGAAATGATCCCACGCGAAAATGTGCGTTATGGAGATCGCATTCGGGCGTTGATTTATGATGTGCGTCGCGAACCACGAGGGCCGCAGATTTTCCTCTCACGCGCACGTCCAGAATTTATGTCGTTGTTGTTTTCTCAGGAAGTTCCAGAGATTTACGACGGTATTGTCGAAATTAAAGCGGTTGCACGCGATCCAGGATCACGCGCAAAGATCGCTGTCAATTCAAGAGACACTGCAATTGACCCGGTCGGGGCCTGTGTTGGTATGCGCGGTGCCCGTGTGCAGGCCGTTGTGAACGAGTTGCAAGGTGAAAAAGTCGATATTATTCAATGGCCAGGTGAAGGCGAAGATGCAAGCTTCATCGTCAATGGATTGGCGCCGGCAGAGGTGACCAAGGTCGTGCTGGATGAAGATAACAATCGTATTGAGGTTGTTGTTCCAGAAAGTCAGTTGTCGCTTGCGATCGGTCGACGTGGTCAAAATGTTCGCTTGGCTTCGCAGTTGACAGGTTGGGATATTGATATCCTTACCGAGGATGAAGAAAGTGAGCGCCGCCAGAAGGAGTTTGGCGAGCGCACTCAAATGTTCATGGATGCCTTGGATGTTGATGAAGTGATTGCGCAATTGCTTGTCACCGAAGGTTTCGCATCGATCGAAGAAACGGCTTATGTCGAGCTGAACGAAATCGCGCATATCGAAGGTTTCGATGATGACACGGCAGCAGAAATTCAATCTCGCGCTCGTGAATATTTGGAAAAGACAGAACGTGATCGAGACAACAAGCGCAAAGAGCTTGGTGTTGAAGATGATGTTGCAAAGATTGAAGGCGTAACAGGGCGTATGCTTGTTGCATTCGGTGAGAATGGCATCAAAACCGTAGAAGATGTCGCCGACTGCGCCACAGATGATTTGGTTGGCTGGACAGAGCGCAAGAAGGACCGTGATAGCGAGCCTGTGCGTCATAAAGGCGTGTTGGATGGTTTTGAAATCGGTCGCAAAGAGGCCGAAGATATGATCATGTCCGCCCGTGTTCTGGCAGGCTGGATTAGCGCAGAAGATTTGATCAAAGAAGAAGAGCCCGCTGTTGAAGCAGATGGTGAGGCTTCGGCAGAAGAAGGCGAAGAAGTTGCAGCTGCTGCTCCAGAGACCGAAGCTGGTACGTCCAGCGACGGCGCTCAGAGCTAGGCGCAGGCAATGGCACATAAAGGAACGAACGCGTGGGTGGTCGGCAGAAGAAGCCAGCCAAGTTTGACGAAGAGCCGGTGGTGGGCCCGATCCGCCGCTGCGCCGTCACGCGCACGCGCCGAGAACGCGACGATCTAATCCGTTTTGTCGCAGACCCGGTTGGGGGCGTTGTCCCTGATCTCGGTTTGAAGTTGCCAGGGCGTGGCGTTTGGGTGACGGCTGACCGGACTTCTGTACAAGAAGCATCAAAACGGCGCTCATTTGCCGCCGGACTGAAGCAACCGGTTGAAGTACCAAGCGATCTTGCCGACAAGCTTGAGGCATTATTGGTTAACAGAGCAACCAGCGCGCTGGCGATGGCCAATAAGGCCGGCCAGGTGCTTTCAGGCTTTGATAAAGTGACTACAGTTCTTGAGACTGGGCGCGTAAAAGGCCTTATACATGGCGCTGGGGCGGCTGAAGGCGGCCGCGAGAAGCTCGATCGTAAATATATGGCCATCGCGCGGGACGGCGGGGAAAAAGCCATCGGTCGGGCTCGCGTCGTCGATTGTTTGACTGTAGAGCAATTGAGTTTGGCCATGGGCCGCTCAAATGTGGTACATGCTGCGCTAATTACTGGCGGCGCAGCAAAACGGTTCTTAGCCGAAGCCGAACGCCTCGCACGCTATCGGTCAGGCATCGAGCACAGTTCGTCCTTATCGAATCGTGAAAGCGACGAAAAGAGCGAGTGCAAAGTGCTCTAGAAATATGATGCTTAGGTGCATTAACAGGCATCCTGACGGTTGCGAAACAGAGAGTTTGAACGGAAAACGTATGAGCGACACGAAAGACACGTCCGATAAAACCCTACGTTCAGGGAAGCGCAAGCCGCTCTCTCTGCAGCGGACGGTCGAGTCCGGCCTTGTGCGGCAAAAGTTCAGCCATGGCCGGTCGAAATCGGTTGTTGTCGAGAAGCGCAAAACGCGCAAGCTGGCGACTCCAGGTTCTGAGGGCGCTGCTGCAACACCTGAAGCACCGGTCGAGAAAAAGCCTGTTGTTGCGAAACAGCCTCCTGCAAAGAGCAAAGATGTTTCACCAGCAAAGAAAAAGCCAACAACTTCGGATTTGAAGGGGCTTTCAAGCGAAGAGCAAGACGCGCGCGCGCGGGCTTTGGCTGACGCGAAAGAGCGCCAGATCGCGGAACAGGCCGCAGCGGTTGAGCGCGCCAAAGTCGAAGCAGAAAAAGCTAAGGCCGAGGCATTAAAGCCAAAAGATGAACCAGCCAAACCTGACGTAAAGGCAGAAGAAAAAACGCCAGCTCCAGCGGCGCCTAAAAAGGCTGATGTTGCAAAGCCCACGACAACGGCGAAAGCAGCAGAACCAAAGTCAGAACCCGCGCCAACAGGTAAGGCGGGTGAAACACGGCCAGCGGATCGCGGCGGTCAACCATCGCGTGGTGGACCAAGGCGTTCTTTAGATACGGCGAGTATGCCGCGCTCAGGTGGTAAAATTCGCAAGATTGAACTGCCTGTTTCGCCTGCCGATGCACCGCCGCCGGAAGATGAAAGTACGATCAAGCGTCCAACGCGTACCGCACCTGCTGAAAAAGCAAAGGCCAATGCGCCGAGCGGCAACGAACGCGGTGGCAAGCGTGGCAAAGGTGCCCGTGCACCTCAAAAGGGCCAAGATGGTGGTCGCGAGCGTGGCAAACTGACGGTCGATAAACTCCTGAACCGTGAGCAGCGTGAGCGCTCTATTGCATCGCTAAAACGCAAGCGTGAACGCGAAAAGCAAAAGTCTATGGGTGTTGCAACCCCGCGTGAAAAGATTTCACGTGAGGTTATTATTCCTGAGGTGATTACTATTCAAGAGCTGGCCAACCGCATGACGGAACGGGCCGTTGACGTGATCAAGTTCCTCATGAAGCAAGGCGAGATGCACAAAATCAATGACGTGGTGGATACAGATACCGCGGAGTTGATCGTCGAAGAATTTGGTCATACTGCAAAGCGCGTATCAGAAGCCGACGTTGAAGAAGGTTTCATGAGTCGCGATGAAGACGACACTGAAAACCAAGTCTCCCGTGCACCAGTTGTTACGATCATGGGCCACGTTGACCATGGTAAGACATCGTTGCTCGATACCATCCGCAAGGCCAACGTTGTGTCAGGCGAAGCAGGCGGCATTACCCAGCATATCGGTGCTTACCAGGTTGATCCGGGTGATGGCAGTAAGATCACATTCATTGACACGCCTGGCCACGAAGCTTTCACAGCCATGCGCGCACGCGGTGCGAAAGTAACTGATATCGTTGTGTTGGTGGTTGCAGCCGACGACGGCGTGATGCCGCAAACGATTGAAGCGATCAATCATGCGACCGCTGGTGAAGTGCCACTCATCGTTGCAATCAATAAAATTGATAAGCCAACAGCAGACCCAACACGTGTGCGAACCGAACTTCTCCAGCACGGAGTTGTTGTTGAAAGCATGTCTGGTGAGGTGCTGGAAGTTGAGGTTTCGGCAAAAGAGGGCACTGGCATTGATAAGCTCTTAGAGGCGATCAACCTTCAGGCCGAGTTGCTTGATGTTAAGGCCAATCCGGATCGCAAAGCTGATGGTATCGTTATTGAAGCCAAGCTTGAGCGTGGACGTGGCCCGGTTGGGACGGTTCTTGTTCAGCGTGGCACATTGAAAATTGGTGACATTGTTGTTGCTGGAACGGCTTGGGGACGGGTTCGAGCCTTGATTGACGATCTGGGCAAAAATACAGTGAAAGCCAGCCCATCTGTACCAGTTGAAATTCTTGGCTTCGATTCTGCTCCAGAAGCGGGAGACTTGTTCGCGGTCGTTGATACTGAAGCACGTGCGCGAGAAATCACCGAGTACCGCGTTCGAAAACGTCGCGATACATTGGGTGCTGCAAGTTCGTCACGCACACTCGAACAGATGATGCAGTCACTTAAGGAAGCTGGTGAAAAGAGCGAATTTCCATTGCTTGCAAAAGCTGACGTGCAAGGGTCGATCGAGGCCATCGCCGGAGCGTTGGGTAAGCTTGGGACCGACGAGGTTGAAGCACGGATTATTCATTCCGGTGTTGGCGGTATCACAGAGTCGGATGTGGCTTTGGCGAGTGCTTCTGGTGCTGTCATTATGGGCTTTAACGTTCGGGCCAACGCTCAAGCGAAACAAGCAGCCGAAAAAGCCGGTGTTGAAATTCGCTACTACAACATCATCTACGATTTGGTTGATGATGTTAAGGCTGCAATGTCTGGTTTGTTGGCGCCAACGCTGCGCGAAGTATTCCTTGGCAATGCTGAAATTCTCGAAGTCTTCAACATTACGAAGGTGGGTAAGGTTGCAGGTTGTCGTGTCACCGAAGGTAAAGTGGAACGTGGAGCAAAAGTTCGCCTCATCCGCGACAGCGTTGTGATCCACGAAGGTGAATTGTCGACACTTAAGCGCTTCAAAGATGAAGTCAAAGAAGTCTCAACCGGTCAGGAATGCGGTATGGCTTTCACCAAGTATGAAGACCTTCGTGCTGGCGACGTTATCGAGTGCTTCCATGTTGAGAGCATCGAACGGACACTGGACGATTAATTACGCCAAGCCCGCTTGAACGGCGATTGAGGTGTGTGCTTGGTGGCAAATAATTGGCAACTGTTTTCGGCGTTGCGGCTTTGCTTGCGGCGCCGAATTCCTGTCGAGAGTGAATAGATCAATGCAATTTGACGCCAAATGGCGGTGGACATTTGATGATTTCAAAGTCTTAAATAGCGCCTATTTCAAACTGACACCTTGGCGTCGGCGTAGCAGGCACTGGCTCTTGGTCTTGTTGGTTATCGCTTTGCTGGCTTGCGTATTTTCTTTTTGGCTTGGAGAGAAAGATCTCGGCTGGGCTTTTCTAGCTTATGTCGTCCTTTTGCTCGCTATAAAGTTTCTTCTTGTGCCGTGGGGTTATCGCCGCCGCTACACTCAACAAGAACTTGATGGCAAAGATATCGTTTTGACGGCTGATGATGCTGGCGTGGAGGTTGATGCCCATCATGGAGAGACCAAGTTCACGTGGAGTGGGTTTCCCTACGTAACCGTTCAAGATGGCCACACGATATTGTGGCAAAATCTTATTTTGGGTATCGCCGTGCCCGATCGCGCGTTTTCTTCCGAGCAAGAAGCGCGCCGTTTTGCAGCATTTGCTGAGGAAAAGATCAATGGCCAAAAACTCTGATGCTGTAAGGGGGCCGTCACAGCGCCAATTGCGTGTCGGTGAATCAATCCGTCACGCGGTTGCTGAATTGTTATCGCGTGGAGAGCTGCACGACGATGTCATTTCAAGTCGCGTGATTACGGTCTCTGAAGTTCGAATGTCGCCCGATTTGCGTACGGCGAGCATTTATATTGTGCCGCTTGGTGGCGAGGATCTCGCACCAGTTTTAAAGGCTTTCAATGCGAACAAGAAATACATACGCGGGACCGTTGCGCGTGCGGTAAATTTGAAATACGCCCCTGATCTAAAGTTTTTGTCTGACGATAGTTTTGCTGCCGCCAATCGTATTGATGAATTGTTGGCGTCTCCTCGCGTCGCCAGAGATCTCGAATCCAAATAATTGTCAGGTTAAGCGACACCCATGGCACGACGAAAAAAGGGTAATCCGGTTCACGGTTGGCTGGTGCTCGATAAGCCGTTGAATATCACATCGAATAAAGCACTTGGGACGGTGAAGCGTTTGTTTAACGCGCAAAAGGCGGGCCATGCTGGAACGCTTGATCCCTTGGCGAGCGGCATTCTGCCAATCGCTTTCGGGGAAGCAACAAAAACCGTTTCCTACGCTGTTGATGGTGAAAAGGCTTATCGTTTCACTGTTCAATGGGGTGCGGAAACAACGACCGATGATGCTGAAGGTGAGTTTGTTGCAACAAGCGATAAGCGCCCGGGGCCCGAAGACATCAACGCCGTGCTGGATCAGTTTGTTGGTGAGATTGCACAAGTTCCACCGAAGTTTTCGGCCATCAAAGTTGATGGCGAGCGGGCCTATGATCTTGCCCGTGATGGTGAAGATGTCGAACTTGCAGCGCGCCCGGTTTTTATCGACTCGCTAACAGCCATTGATCATCCGCAAGACGGTCAAACCGTATTTGAAGCAACATGCGGCAAGGGAACTTACGTGCGGGCTTTAGCGCGCGATATGGGTCGGGTGTTGGGTTGTTATGGGTATGTCATAGCCTTACGGCGCACGAAGGTTGGCCCTTTTGATGAAGAACAGGCTGTGACACTGGATGAGATTAGAGAGATTGGTTCCCCGCCAGAGATCAATGAAGCCGGTGTTGGTGATGATTTCCCAGAATTTGATGCTGAAACGGCAGCCATCGAGCTCAGGCAATTTCTCCAACCTGTCGCAACGGCTCTGCGCTCACTTCCCGATTACGCCGTGACAGCAAACGATGCCGCATCTCTGTCTCGGGGGCAGGCTGTTTTGTTGCGCGGGCGCGATGCACCGGTGTCGTCAGGGATGGGTTATGCAACTTGTGGCGGCGAGGTCGTGGCATTGGTTGAAGCCGATCGTGGCAGCCTCAAACCGTTTCGGGTGTTTCACTTGGGTTAGAATTCAAGTCAAAAATAAGAAGCATACGTATAATGCACCAAGACTATGGGGTTTCGATGCTGACAGATCGCTGTACTTGGTGGTTCTCGATTCAGGCGTTTGGCGTTGGTGATGAGGGTTTTTGCGGCGGGCTGTCGCAGGTCGATATGATAGGGCGCAATCGCTTTGAAAGCGTGGGCATTACGCCGTTCAAAGATAATGTGCTTGGTCGGCATATTCGCGCTCGCATCAGGCAGCATTTCGTGTATAAAGCCCAAATCGCGCGGGCCTCTTGGTCTGCGCGCTTTTATGTGACCCTGCTGGACGACATCCCGGCAGGTGCCGCAGAGAACGTTGACCCCTCACAATTTGGCGTTAAGTCAAACCAAAGGCCGACGCGTTCCATTCCGAAGATCTTTTTGAAAGGACGTGCGATGTCGATAACTGCTGAGCGCAAAGCGGAGCTCATTAAAGAAAACGCGACGAAGGATGGTGACACGGGTTCACCGGAAGTACAGATTGCAATTCTTACACACCGGATCAACCATCTCACCGAACACTTCA
Source organism: Hyphomicrobiaceae bacterium (assembly GCA_050633705.1). Classification (GTDB taxonomy): domain Bacteria; phylum Pseudomonadota; class Alphaproteobacteria; order Rhizobiales; family Hyphomicrobiaceae; genus JAJFHI01. The sequence continues at coordinate 135,209 of JBOEGZ010000007.1, forward strand.
AAACACATAAAAAAGATAACCACTCACGTCGTGGCCTGCTCAAAATGGTGAGCTTGCGCCGTCAGCTTCTCGACTACACGAAGAAGAAAGACGTAAAGCGTTATCAAGCAATCATCGAGCGCAACGGCATTCGCCGATAGCGCAAAGAAAATGCGGCGGTCCGGTCTCGGTCCGCCGTGTTACTTTTTGGGGTTAGCAACGCCGTGATCGGATTCAGTCAACAAGCTTTGTTTGATGGATCCAAAACCCCACTCCGCATCACATAACCGAGACACGTGATGCCTGGAGCGACCGACCGTAAATAAGAGAAACCAAAGTCGGGATGTGATCGTTCGATATTCTAAATTTGAGAACGCGAGACAGACCCGCATAGACCGTACGAAAGACGAAAAATGTTTGATATTCATAACGTGGAAATAGAATGGGGTGGCCGCAAGCTAAGGCTTGAAACAGGTCGCATCGCGCGTCAGGCTGACGCTGCTGTTTTGGCTCACTATGGTGATACCAGCGTACTTGCAACAGTTGTTGGCGCGAAAGCGGCAAAGCCGGGCATCGACTTTTTCCCGTTGACCGTAAACTACCAAGAAAAAACTTACGCTGCGGGCAAAATCCCTGGTGGTTTTTTCAAGCGTGAAGGCCGTCCGTCTGAGAAAGAAACCCTGACATCACGTTTGATCGACCGTCCGATCCGCCCATTGTTTGTCTCTGGTTTTAAAAACGAAGTGCAGGTGGTGATCACAGTTTTAAGCCACGACCTGGAAAATGATCCCGATATTCTAGGTCTCGTTGCAGCTTCAGCTGCTCTGACGTTATCCGGTTTGCCGTTCCTTGGTCCAATTGGAGCAGCCCGCGTTGGCCTTGTTGACGATGAGCTGGTGTTGAACCCGCTGCTCGACGAAATGCCAAATACTGCGCTTGATCTGGTTATTGCTGGTACCAACGATGCCGTGATGATGGTGGAATCTGAAGCAAATGAGCTTTCCGAAAAGCAGATGCTTGATGCCGTGATGTTTGGTCACAAGCACTTCCAGCCAGTGATTGAAGCGATCATTAATCTGGCTGAAAAAGCTGCGAAAGAACCTTGGGATATTTCGCTGCCAGACAAATCAAAATACAAAGAGCAGGTCATGGGTCTTGTTGGCGACGACCTGCGCGCAGCGTTCTCGACACCTGATAAGAAGAAGCGTCAGGATATGGTTGGGGCTGCGAAAGAGAAAGTCTTCGCCGAGATTGAAGTTCCAGAAGACGATGCCGCGGAAAAGACGTTGCTGGGCGACGGCTTCAAAGGCGTGGAAATGGACATCATGCGTGGTGACGTTGTGAAAACGGGCAAGCGCATTGATGGTCGCGATCTGACGACGGTTCGTCCAATTATCTCCGAGACCAGCATCTTGCCGCGCACGCATGGTTCGGCACTATTTACCCGTGGTGAAACACAGGCAATGGTTGTGGCAACGCTTGGCACCGGTGACGACGAGCAATTCGTTGATGCGCTGGAGGGCACACGTAAAGAGCGCTTTATGTTGCACTACAACTTCCCACCATATTCAGTTGGTGAGACGGGTCGTATGGGCGGCGCCGGTCGTCGTGAAATCGGTCACGGCAAACTTGCATGGCGTGCTGTTCATCCACTTATGCCTTCAGCTGAAGAATTTCCATACACAATCCGTGTCGTATCAGAGATCACGGAAAGTAATGGTTCGTCTTCGATGGCAACAGTATGTGGCACCTCATTGGCGTTGATGGACGCTGGTGTTCCGTTGAAGTCACCTGTTGCAGGTATTGCGATGGGTCTCATCAAGGAAGGCGACGACTATGCTGTCCTGTCCGACATTCTTGGTGATGAAGATCACCTGGGTGATATGGACTTTAAGGTGGCGGGTACAGAAAACGGTATCACGTCATTGCAGATGGACATCAAGATTACGGGTATCACTGAAGAGATCATGCGCATTGCGTTAGACCAGGCCAAAGGCGGCCGGATGCACATTCTCGGTGAGATGTCGAAAGCTTTGACGGGTGCTCGTGAAGAACTCGGTGAGTTTGCACCACGCATTGAAACGATCCAGATTCCAACGGATAAAATCCGCGAAGTGATCGGTTCAGGTGGTTCGGTTATCCGCTCGATCGTCGAAGAGTCTGGTGCGAAAATTGACATTGATGATGATGGAACCGTGAAAATTGCAGCGGCACAAGCCAGTGCGATTGAAGCGGCAATGGACCGTATCAAGGCAATTACGTCAGAGCCTGAAGTTGGTGAAATTTACAAAGGCAAGGTCGTGAAGATCATGGACTTTGGTGCGTTCGTGAACTTCTTTGGTCCCAAAGATGGACTTGTCCACATCTCGCAACTGGCACCAGAGCGTGTTCAGTCTGTTGGCGACGTGGTCAAAGAAGGTCAGGAAGTTTTCATCAAGCTTCTTGGTTTCGATGATCGTGGCAAGGTTCGCTTGTCAATGAAGGTTGTCGATCAGGAAACGGGTAAAGAGATTCCGCGTGCTGAAGGCGAACCAGACCCTGCAGAAGAGATGTCGCGGGATCGGCCCCGTCGCCGTCCACGGCGAGACTAAAAGCGTCGCCGTCCACGGCGAGACTAAAAAGCGTCGCCGTCCACGGCGAGGTTTAAGAGCTCAGCCTTTCACGTTAGAACAATTAAAACCGCCTGTCGCATCCGCGACAGGCGGTTTTTTCTGCCAACCGGCCTTTGAAAGTCGTTGGAATTCAGTGCTCTATTGATGTCGCAAGAGTGTGTGATGACGTTGTATTCAGATAAAAACGGCGACTCAGCTAGTGTTGGGTATGGCATCAGCACGCATTTTAGAGACAGAACTTTATTTACCTGTGAAAGCCTATTTGGTCGCTCAGGGGTATGACGTGAAAGGCGAAGTCGGCGCTGTCGATATCGTTGCTGTCAAAGAAGGTGATGAACCGATAATCGTTGAGCTTAAAACAGGCTTCACGTTGTCGTTGTTTCATCAGGCAATTGCTCGTCAAGCGGTAACAGACGCAGTTTATATTGCTGTACCACTGGGGTCGGGCAGGTCCTTCCAGAAAGCTTTAAAGAGCAACTTGTCATTGTGTCGGCGTCTTGGTCTTGGTCTCCTGACCGTTCGTCTGAAAGATGATTTTGTTACAGTGCATGTTGATCCTGCGCCTTATAAGCCGCGCCTTTCAAAACCAAGAAGATCGCGTTTGCTTAAGGAGTTTGCCAAGCGTGTTGGTGATCCCAATCGGGGCGGGGCGACGCGGCAAGGATTGGTGACGGCCTACCGTCAAGATGCTTTGCGTTGTGTAAAAGTGCTGCAAGCAAATGGTCCGACAAAGGCGGCTCATGTGGCTGAGATGGCTGGTGTTGACGTCGCGCGGCGTATTATGGCCGATGATCACTATGGTTGGTTTGAGCGTGTCGAAACTGGCATCTATCAACTTACACCAAAAGGATTGGATGCAATTGCGACTTACAAATCTGAGTTGGCAAAACTCAAAGTTTCTTTGAAGAGACGCAAGAAAACTGAAACCGTTTAAACTGGTCTCGGAAATTGACTTAGATCGGTTTTCGCAATGCGGCTTGAATTGCCTGGCTTGTTATCATTAAACTGAATGATATCAGCCAGTGCATTCAAAAAGCGAGAGAGCGATGAAAACGTTACATTGGAGTTCATGGGTTTTCGCAGTCGCAACAGTATGTTGGCCAATTCATATTGCATACGGGCAGTCACCAGATCCAAGCGAACACATTTATGTATTGCAGCGCGCGGAGCAAACGAAGAACGGCAAGGTCGCTGAGGAAAGTCCGGGCTTGATCGAGCGCGCAACGCCTTTTGGTAAAAAAAATTCGACGATCAAATATTATCGCCGTTTTAGTTTCGAAGATGGCAAGATCAATGTGATCTTAAAAGACAAGAAGAATGTTGGGGCAATCGATAATCCGAAGATGATCCGGTTTGGCCAGGATTCTGAATTCAATATCCAGTATAGCCCACCACCAAAAACATTGTTGCCGGGGAAAAATATTCTGATCACCGCGAGCTGGTCGGCACGCGCTCAAATTGGCTGTTATAAGAACGGTGGTGTTAAGCCTAGCTTCAAGGTCTTGTTGTACGAAGTTCGCGAGCGAAAAGAGAAAGTTGCGCAAGAAAATTTGCGCGCTAGCGCCTTGCGATTAAGCCGGGATGAACTGAAGAAGAATTGCAAAAACAAATCGAAAATCTCCAAGAGCTCTTCCGGCGGTACAGAACTTCTCCTAAAACCATCAACAAATAAAGTTCCGGCTAAATCTCTTCTCATTAGAATGGAAGGTCCTGGTTCGCTCGGCATGCTCTATCACTACGCATTGCGACCGGTGAATGAGGTGCAGCTTGCTCAGGCAGAACCTGTAGCAGCAGCGCCCGAAAAGCCTCAGGAAGATGCACGCGCCTGCAATTATGATCGAGAAATTGTCGATATTGAAAAGCGCGCCAATTTGCAAACACGGCGCGGTCAAATTTTGCGCCGCTTGATGAAGTTGGATTTGCCAGAACTGCCGGTGTTGGACTTTTGCTTGGCGTCGGGTGGCAACAAGATTGAGCTTCAACTGAAAGACAGCGACAGTTATGCGCAAGACATTGTCGATTTTACCGAGAACTTACAAAACGCATTTGGTTTTTTGGGGAATGCGGCAAGCATTGCAGATCGAGGGTTGATGACTGTCACAAAATTTGACGATTTGGTTGTCGAGACCTTAGGTGAATTGGGTTCGAAAGTTGCTCGTTCGTTTAGGTTTATTGCCGGATCGGGTGAAGATTTTAGTTCGACGATGTCGACGGCGCTAAACCTCGTGCGCGACGGTGTTCTGGCGACCAAGGCAACAAGTAACCCGGAAGAGGTTGTTGCCTTTGTCAACGAAACGGTTGGAATTTTTCCAACGGTTCTCAAAGCACGCAAGCAAATGATTTGCCGGGTAAAGCGCGGTGTTCCAGATTTTTATTTTCAGGTTGCAGAGCTGGAAAAGACCGTGACGAAGCTTAAGAAAGATATTGCAGCAAATTCGGGATGTTCATCAGGTGATAAAGGTAGAACACTTGGTGATAAATTGAGCAAGGTTGCTGATATCAAGATGCGTAACGTGCGCAAACTGCAAAAGTGGTTGGCTGAAGGTATTATTAAGCCGCCAAACGCTGGGTCTACGACGTTTACCTCACGCCATAGCTGGGTAGATCGCCGTATTACGGCTGACTATCAGTCAGAAATTCTGGTCAAGACGTCATGTCGGTGACATCATTCGACAGGTCGAGCTTCAAACATGGGTGCGTCTTGCCAGAACACGCGTGCGGCTTTACTCGCCGCTACTGCATCACCCGTTGTGAAGCAGCGGACTCTGTTGGCTGTCGCGCCGCCAGATACGTACTCTGGATGCCGGGCTAAGTAATCTTCTAGACTGTCAGAAACAATATCAGGCTGTGAAAGCAGTCGCGTTGTTGATGGCAAATGGCGACGGAACACGTCCTCAATAATTGGGTAATGCGTGCAGCCGAGGATTGCCCTGTTAATCGGTTGGCCGTCAGCTTTGTGAAGCAATTGGGTGACGTACTCAGCGACCATTTCATCGATTTGTGCAAGTGGCATACGGTCTTCGATTGCACCTGCCAGTCCTGCGCAGGGTTGTTGATGGACAATCACTCGCGGACAGCGTTTGCGAATTTCTTCAGCATAGACATTGGCGGCGATGGTTCGCGTTGTGGCGAATACGGCGATGGTGTCATCGTTGTATTTTTGCGGATATTGCGGCGTTGTCACGGCCCATGGTGTTTGGGTCGCAGCTTCAACGGTCGGCGCAACAATGCCGACAACGTTGTGCTTGGGCCACTGAGATGTTGGTAGCCAATTTTGCTGCAATGAACGGGCTGCAACTGCCGTTGCGGTGTTACAGCCTAATACCACAAGGCGGGCACCATCATTGAATAGGTGTTCTACACCGGCACGTGTTAAAGCGACGACGTCGTCGGAGGTGCGTTCGCCATAGGGCATATTCGCGTGGTCACCGAGATAGCAGAAAGCTTGGTTCGGGAAGCGGGCCGAAAGCGCGCGCAGAACAGTCAGGCCCCCAAGGCCGGAATCAAAAATACCGATCATGACGCATTGTTTGATCTTGGAATGGTGGCAACGTCAAGGACTTGGATAGATCCACCCAAAAAGAAACGGCCCGCAAACTGCGGGCCGCTTATGAATTGGAGTTGAGAAAATCGTCTACTGCCTTATTCGGCTGCCTCAGATGATTTTCCGTCGCTGTCTTCATCCGCTGCTTTCAGAGCTTCGAGCGTCGGCATCGATACGGTATTGTAGCCGCAGTCAACGAAATGAACTTCACCTGTGACGGCACCAGCCAGATCTGACAGAAGATAGAGTGCTGAGCCACCAACCTCATCGAGTGATGGGGTTTTGCGCAACGGCGAGTGATCTTTCTGGAAGTTAAAGATCAAGCGGGCGTCTGAAATACCGGCCCCGGCGAGTGTGCGCATCGGGCCAGCCGAGAGTGCGTTGACGCGAATGCCTTGCTCGCCAAGATCGGCGGCAAGATAGCGGACAGAGGCTTCAAGGGCGGCTTTGGCAACGCCCATGACGTTGTAAGAAGGAACCCACCGCGTAGCGCCACCGTAAGTCAGTGTCAGTAGTGAGCCGCCGTTTGGCATCAGATCAGCAGCCCGCTTTGCAATTTCTGTAAATGAGAAGCAAGAAATTACCATTGTGTTGGTAAAGTTCTCGCGACTGGTATCGGCGTAACGGCCAACCAATTCGCGGCGATCTGAAAAGGCCAGCGCGTGGACAATGAAGTCAATTTCGCCCCATTCAGCTTTGATGTCGGCGAAAACTTTGTCGACGCTATCAAGGTCACTGACATCACAAGGCAGGACTAGCTTGGAGCCAACGGATTCGGCCAACGGTACGGCGCGACGCCCGAACGCTTCGCCTTGGTAAGTAAAGGCGAGTTCAGCACCCTGGCCTGCCAGAACACGCGCTATTCCCCAGGCGATGGAACGTTCATTCGCGACGCCCATGATGAGGCCGCGTTTGCCTGCCAGTAGCGGGCCGGGTTTTGCAATATCTGTTTTGGACATTGGTGTCCTCGTTTTCGCGCCTGAGGCGCGGCCATCAATATCGAACCAGCAACTATTGCTGTTTCTGTAAAATTTCATATCGGGCTGTCCTACTCGGGCTACATGGCCCATGCCAGAATAGCCGCGATGGAAGACAGGTTTGTGTTAATAACTAACTGTCCATGCGGCGGAACACTAGAGTCGCATTTGTTCCGCCAAAACCGAAGGAATTCGACATGACACAGTTAAGGAGTTCATTATCTAAACGTTCGCGCACAATCGGTATGTCCGCAAACGCTGGATCCATTTCCTGAATATGCGCACTCTCGCATATAAAACTATTCTGCATCATCAATATTGAAAAAATTGCTTCTTGCACGCTCACAGCGCCCAATGAGTGCCCTGTGAGCGACTTTGTCGCAGAGATATGAGGGATTTCGTCGCCAAATACGTCGCGGATCGCGTCGATTTCACGGGCATCACCAACCGGCGTCGCGGTCGCGTGGGGGTTAATATAATCGACCTTACAGCCGATCCCTTTACCATCCAGTCCCTTGAGTGCTTGTTGCATACAACGCGCAGCCCCTTCTCCTGAAGGAGCGACCATATCAAAGCCATCGGATGTCGCACCATAACCGGCAAGTTCGGCATATATCTTGGCGCCACGAGCCTTCGCGTGCTCAAGCTCTTCCAGGACAAGCACGCCTGCACCACCTGCGATCACAAAGCCGTCGCGATCTTTGTCGTAGGCGCGGCTCGCAGTCGCTGGAGTGTCGTTATGTTTCGATGACATGGCACCCATCGCGTCAAACAACGCTGACAAGGTCCAGTCGAGTTCCTCACAACCACCTGCAAAGATGATGTCTTGCTTGCCAAGCTGAATGACTTCAGCCGCGTTGCCGATGCAGTGTGCCGACGTCGCGCAAGCTGAGGAAATGGAATAGTTGACGCCTTTAATCTTATAGGCGGTAGAAAGTGCAGCCGATGGGCCAGAGCACATTGCTTTTGGCACTTCAAAGGGACCAATTTTCTTCGGACCTTTTTCGATCGTTGTTTGTGCTGCAGAGACGATCGCACGTGTCGAAGGCCCACCAGCCCCCATGATAATGCCAGTGCGCTCGTTGATGATATCGCTCTCTTCCAGACCGGCGTCTTGGATCGCTTGTTCCATAGCGATGTAGTTCCAGCCAATACCTTCGGACATAAAGCGTTTGGGTTTGCGTGGAACTTGAGATTCCCAGTCGATGATAGGTGCGCCATGAACCTGGCAGCGAAAACCCTTTTCGACATAATCCTCAGCGGCGACGATGCCTGATTTAGCCTCGCGCAAAGAAGCAAGAACTTCTTGGCTGTTATTGCCGATTGATGACACGACCCCCAGGCCGGTAACGACGACACGCCTCATCGGCGAAACCCTCTCTTAAATTTTTGTCGGGGCGCGTTTGTGATTTCTCGCGCAGTTCCCGCTCATATCTTAGCTTACGTTTTCTTTAGCCAAATGGCACCGTTCCAGCATCATCGCAATTTAAGTTTTGGCCAACAACAGCACGCACCAATTGGTCATAAGTCAGCAGTCTCAATGAGTCGAGCCGCGTGATGTCATCCGTTCGCTATGATCTCAAATTTTAGCTATCGAGCGCGTGGTCTTGACGCGGACCTGCAGACCTCAAGATTCAAACAATCCAACGCGCAAATCACTGGCGGTATAGATCGTTTCGCCATCTGCAATCAATGCACCGTCAGCGATGCCAAGCTTCAGGCGACGCAAAATGACTCTTTTGATATCAATGACATACTCGACTTTTTTGGTTGTTTTAAGGACCATGTCTGTAAATTTGACTTCGCCAACGCCCAAGGCCCGACCGCGCCCGGCGGCGCCAAGCCAGCCGAGATAAAATCCTGTCAACTGCCAAAGTGCGTCGACGCCTAAGCACCCGGGCATCACCGGATCGCCTTGGAAGTGGCAGTCGAAAAACCAATCGAGGCGTTCGTTTCCAGCGACCGCCAATTCAGCGACAATCTGGCCTTTTCCGTGGGCGCCACCCTCTTCAGTGATTTTCGCGATGCGATCGAACATCAGCATGGGTGGTAGCGGAAGCTGCGCATTGCCAGGCCCAAAAAGTTCGCCGCGACCACACGTGAGCAAATCCTCATATTCGTAGCTTGAACGGCGCTCAGCCTGTTCTTGTGACTTTGTCTCGCTCAACGTCCAACCCCGCGAATTCGTGTTTGTTCCAGCCTAATCTATCAGACTTCGGACTATTAGGCTAAATTCCAGCCGCGGCTTAACTATCACATCATACAGGGCTGCAAAAGCGAAACGGCTGAGTTTGCCCGCTAAAGTGTATTTTGTATCAATCTTGCCAGGTGTATCAGTTGCTGTTTGGCGGCAGCCAACCTATATAGAGGGGGACAGGACTCCCGAATTTATGGGTTTAGTGCCCCGATGGTCTCAGCGGGTTTGTTAGAATTGTTCTCGCGTTTTCTAAAACTTAGGTGTGTTTTACTACAATGACACAAATGACTTCACAGAATTCTGGGCGCGATATTACGGAGCTACTTCGTCAGGCTGATTTACGTCCGACACGCCAGCGGACTGCTTTGGCGTCGTTGTTGTTCGACGGACCTGACCGCCACGTGACAGCCGAATTGCTGCACGCCGAAGTCGCACAGGCTGGTGAACACGTCTCGCTGGCAACTGTTTATAATACGTTGCACCAGTTTCGTCGCGCCGGCTTACTTCGTGAACTCGCAGTAGACGGTGTTAAATCTTATTTTGATACCAACACGTCAAACCATCATCATTTCCTGATCGAGCCGGATGGGGAGTTGATGGACATTCCCAACGATAACCTCAAAATCGATGGCCTTCCTCAGCCCCCTGAAGGCATGAAGATTACGCATGTCGATGTTGTTGTGCGCGTGAAAAAGGCCTAAGACAAAGTATTGTTATTTCAATGCCGGACGCTCGTTTGAGCGTGCGAGGCTTACTGGATGACTTCGTCAGCGTAGGCACCCCAAAGCTGATTTTGTAGAATGTAACCTTCAAAATCTTGAATGATGACATTGCACCAACGACCGTCACAGGTCGAAATGTTGGCGATGACACCTGATTCAACCTGAACCACAATGTCAGAACGACTGTCAGCTCTTTTGTGCAAGGCGACGAGTGGACGGGGTTTGTCCTTTTTGACCTCCCAAGGCAAGACAAGCGCTGTTCTGCGCTGGGATAACAGGGTGCGAAGGATCCAACCTGTCGAGCCGTCGGAATCGCGAACCTGGCGCCATGTTTCAAACTCTTTGATGATCTCCACAGGCAGGCCTGCGCGACGATAAACCCACGCGGTTGGATACTGTGTTCCCGGTCCTCGGCGCAAGTTCACGCGTGAGGCTCTAAGGCTGGCAAAACGAGGTACCGATAGGCCGCTTTGCCCTTGGCGTTGGGCAGAATCTTGGGCCAGAGCCGGGCTTAACGGGAGGCATGGGACAAGCGCCATCCACGTGAGGAAGAACAAGAAAAGCGTCGTCCCGGCATTCCAAGAGACAACTTTTTCACAAGATCCAGGGCGCGGTCGGGATTGGGAGCGTTTGTCGATGATGTGGTGGCGCATATTTCGGGTGTCACTTGAAGACGAGAATTGGTCGTGGAGTGGCATAAGAATTAAAGAAATTGCCTAAACGACTTATCGGATCTGAGGGTCGTCATCGTTTTTGAGCGAAGATTCGCGAGAAAAAAAGGCGATATGCAGACTTTGTCATCGAGTGTCCATCTGATAAACACCTGTTCAAGCCGTTTGGATGCCTAATGTCATCGGCTTGGTGCGGTGGCGTGGCAGGCTGTCTGATACCTCACCTGCCTATAGCTGCATCGAATTTACTAATTTCCGGAATGCTCATGTCGAATCCTTCTAAAAAGCCAGTTGTTATTGTCACGCGCAAATTGCCCGATGTCGTCGAAACGCGGATGCGTGAACTGTTTGATGCACGCTTGAATGTCGATGACGAGCCTATGACACAGGCGCAACTGATTGAGGCCGTGAAAACAGCTGATGTTTTGGTGCCAACGGTCACCGACCGCATTGACCGAGCTCTCCTCGCTCAGGCTGGAGATCAATTACGGTTGATTGCAAACTTCGGGACAGGGGTCGACAATATTGATCTCGATACCGCTGGAAATCGCGCGATCACAGTGACAAACACACCAGGTGTTTTAACTGAAGATACCGCCGACATGACCATGGCGCTTATTCTGGCTGTTCCACGCCGGTTGATGGAAGCCTCAACTTACTTGAAAGACTCATCAAGCCGTTGGTCAGGTTGGTCGCCCACCTGGATGCTGGGGCACAGAATTTATGGCAAGCGTCTTGGCATCATTGGCATGGGGCGTATCGGACAAGCCGTAGCCCGGCGGGCAAAAGCCTTCGGTTTGCAGATCCATTACCATAACCGTCGCCAACTGCGAGAGTCGGTGGAGCAGGAATTCGAGGCCACGTATTGGGAAAGCCTTGATCAAATGCTGGCACGTATGGACATCGTTTCGGTCAATTGTCCCCACACACCTGCCACGTATCACCTGTTGTCAGCGCGTCGATTGAAATTGCTCAAGCCAACTTCGTTTATCGTCAATACGGCCCGTGGTGAAGTGATCGATGAAAATGAGTTGGCCCGAATGATTGAAGCCGATGCTATCGCCGGTGCCGGTTTGGATGTGTTTGAACATGAACCAGCGGTCAATCCAAAATTACTGAATTCTGATCGCGTTGTTGCTCTCCCTCATATGGGATCTGCAACACTCGAAGGCCGTGTTGATATGGGCGAAAAAGTCATCATCAATATCAAGACATTTCTCGATGGTCATTTGCCACCTGACCGCGTGCATCCTGCGATGTTCTAGGTGTGAAGTAAGGTCGCCCATTGCTGATTACGTAAGCTCATTCAAAACAATTAGACATCGGTGATAACAAGGACCTACCGGAGTTCAGTCTTTCACACATCTAACGCCGTTGCGGTTCGATCTTGAGATCACAAGGCGTTCATCATTTTCGCACCGAAGAGTGCTTAAATCATCTTCAGTGGTTCTTGTGTCTGTTGAAGACGACCTGTCCTGATAAGGTTGGTTATTTAAGTCAGCTTCAGCGAGCGGCTGTGAACTTCTTTGATATTGGTCTGGCGGAACAAATGAAAAGCGAACTTGTTTCGCGCTGATTGCAGCAAAGATATAAAACGCGATTGTTGCTGCATAAGCGATAGCTAACCAGTTTCGTTGCTTCTTTGAAATTGGCATCAAGCTCACCGCCGGATCGCCATGTTGTTGCATTGAAATCAACACAGACAGCGCAATGAAGGCTCCCAGCCAAAACTGTAGCATGGAGCACAATCCAATTGCCGCGACCAGGGTCGCCATCTGAACTTTTTCTCTAAGGCCGAATGTTCGAGACAGTAGCGCGCCCGTCACATTGCCACCGTCCAGCGGCAGAATTGGCAATAAGTTAAAGCCGTTGAGCAATGCACTTATGTAGGCTGCGTGGGCGAGTAGCGGTTGGTTTGGATTGGAGTAGGCAAGCCACAAAAGGATCGCTGTTATAAGCACGCTAAAGCCCGGCCCCATCAGCGCAATGTAGCCGCGCTCGCCTTCGTTGGCATATGACTCCTGACTAACAGCAAGGCCACCCATAAAGGGTACGAAGTAGATTCCTTGAACAGCAAGCCCCATTTGGCGCATGGCAATGACATGGCCAACTTCATGAATCAGAATGAGGCCGAGCAAAATGGCAGCGCTCGTCCAATGAAAGAAAAATAAGAAACTGGCGAATGTCAAAAATCCTGTGACGACCGCATTGCGTATGGCATTTTCGCTGATGGTTGCGCGTGCGCGACTAGGTTTCGATGTTGTGTCTGCGGCCATGCGCCGTTCAGCTTCGCGCGATATTCTCAACGCAGATTGGGCAACATTCACTGGCATAAAGAGTTGTCTGAAAACGCCAATGTGGTCGAGTTCGTGGGACATGACAAGCTGAGTATCGTCACCGATTTCTTTCAGGCCTTTGGAAATAAAGTAATTGTCACCCGCCATCACCTCGCGATCGCTACCATCTTCTATAACCTGCATAACCATGTGTTCAGGTGGCTGCTGATCGAGAATACGTAAAACGAGTTTGAAGATCTGTTCGCCAATTGTGATGTTGGCAATCAGTTTGTCACTGTCATCTGGATGTGGACGGGTTTGATAATGTATCGGCATCCAACCGCCAAATTTGATGTCATCGGCCGTTAAGATGTCCCACACAACATGTCGCGGAGCTTTTATTCGCGTCTTTGTGACATATGACTTGTGACGCCGCCCTATTAGGATCTCAAATGGCGCAACAATCATCTGCAAAATTGCAATGAAGTACAGTCGAACAGCAAGCACTGGTGAACACCTAATCTAGATAAATTCGCAAAAATTCGGAACCAACTTGAAGCAGAAGAGGCCTTGGTCATCGAAAGCAAAGCATCGTGTTCGAGACTGTAGAAAAGGCAACGATTGAGAGATGCTCCAGCCAACATTGGCCCTAGATCTCATGGTTTACGCTTGATTTCCTTGGCAGGACAAGTGCGAACTTACTGAGGCGATAAAGTTTAGGCATGGCACGTGGCATCATCACCCTGTTTGATATGACCTGAAAGGTCGGTGATTGTCGGGTTTTCGCCAGATAATGCATTGGCTGGGTTCCACGCAACGTTTACGCTCTGAAATCGGGCGCTCTTGGCATCGTAAATCAACAGTTGCCCTGCGAGGCTTTCACCAGCGCCGGTAATTTCCTTGAGAACTTCTGTGGCTTGTAATGTTCCAACAACACCAACAACGGCACCCAGCACACCAACTTCTTCGCAATTGGCAACCGTTCCTTCAGGTGGCGCTTCTGGGAAGATGCAACGGTAAGTCGGATATGGCTCACCTTCTGCATTTTTCTCGTGCGGTTTGAAGGTCGTAACGTAGCCGTCAAACGGCCCGACGGCGGCAAAAACCAGCGTTTTCTTGGCAAGATAGCAGGCGTCGGAAACAAGATAGCGCGTATCGAAGTTATCTGAACCGTCGGCGACGATATCGAATTTCGAAATTATTTCGATTGCGTTGTGTGCATCAATACGCGTGTTGAAGGTCTCGACATTCACATTTGGATTAAGACGCGCGATCGTCTGCTTCGCACTGTCGACCTTTGCAACACCAATTTGCGTCGTGTCATGCAATACCTGACGTTGCAGATTGCTTAAGGATACAACGTCATCGTCGATCAGGCCAAGCGTGCCAACGCCAGCGGCTGCAAGATACATAGCCAGCGGTGAACCAAGTCCCCCGGCCCCCACCAGCAAGACTCGCGCGGATTTTAGTTTTTGTTGTCCCGCACCACCAACTTCCTTCAAGACGAGATGGCGCTTATAGCGTTGAATTTCTTCGGCAGATAATGTCATGGGGTTAGGCCCAGTAATCTATTTTCAATAGTTTGCTACAGTAGCTGTATTTTCAAGAAAGTGTAACGGCCGTTGGTGTCAATATGCGACCTCAAAGTGGCCCTGCAATTGACAGGTTACGCTTCAGCCTGGATTTTCTGCCGAAATTGAGAATATTCACTTATGGTAGTGGTGTCTCAAATTCTTGGAGTTTTTGATGGTCTCGTCTGTACTCAGAAATCTTTGCATCGGTGGAGCCTTTGCAGTGCTCGGATTGACCGCTCCGGTGGTCCATGCGGATCCAATTAACGAAATTCCGCAAATTGAGGTGAGCGGTGAAGCTGAAGCCTTCGTCAAGCCAGATGCGATGACGATCGTAATGGGTGTGAACTCGATTGGTGACAATGCACCAGCGGCGATGGCTGAGAATGCAAAAATCATTCGAAATGTATTCCAAGCCGCTACTGCGCGAGGTGTCGCAAACAAAGATCTTCGCACGGCACGAGTTAATTTGCGGGAAGCCTCCCGGGGGTCACGTTCGAGCAAAAAGCCCGGCGCGCGCCGGTTTCGTGCTGAAAACCTCGCCTATGTCACGGTTCGAGATCTCTCTCTCGTGGAAACTCTTTTGGGTGAGCTCATCGAAGCCGGGGCCAATCGCGTGCAAAGTGTGCAACCGGTCGTAAAGCCTGATTTTGGCAGACGGCAAAGATTACGCCGTAATGCTGTTAGCGATGCCCGTAAGATGGCAGAAGAACTTGCCACGGCTGGTGGCGTAAAGCTTGGAAAGATTTTGCGTATGACGGTGTCGTCTCCTGCTCCACACATGGCCCGTGGGATGGCGGCCGTGCGTTCTGGTGCCGAGCCGGTTGGCAATGTGCCTGTTAAGCCTGGGGAAGTTCGTGTTTCGCAACAAGTACATATCGTGTGGGAGATTGTTCAATAATGCTCTCATGTCTCAAGAGGTAAATGGTGTTTCGATTGAAGAATTTGGACTGGTGCATTGGGTTGGCGCTTTGCGTTGGTGTCGTCATGATTTCGCAAGGGGTTAAGGTGGCGCATGCTGACGGGGCTATTCCAAGCATCTTGGGATCGTGGTCGGGTGAAAATCTGAGATTAAGCGATCGCAAAGGTTACACTTCAGTAAAAAAGACAGTCCATATCACCGAACAAAAAGACCGCCGATTTCGAGGCTATTTCGATTATGGCAGTGGGCCGGAAATCGAGCGCAAAAACTTTCTTGGAATCATTTATCCAGACAACGAAACGTTCTCTTGGGTCGCAACAGATAGCACAGGCTACGTGCATGGTCGCATTCACACAATGGATCGCATCAGCGCCTGCTATATCGAAACAGGGCAATCGGCGACGGTCGGGTGCGCGGACATGGAACGCGTCGCCAGCGGTGTGAAATGAATTCTCAGAGCGAGGCGTTCAATTGGTTTGTGAGATCGGCGTCTCATTGATTGTCGGACGTTTTGCGCGATGTCGCCCAGTCGGCAGTCTCATATTGTACTGGACTTAGCTGCCGCGTATCCCCGCCAGATGTTTTTTCAATGCCGGCCACTTTTCATCGCCTTTGGCGATAAAGCCTGGAATATCAGCTTCCCACTTGCGTTGGATATCGTGGCTGTAGTTGAGGTAGAGTTTGCCATCAACAATGCGCCATGCGGTTGGGTCGATTGAAAAGGCTTGTCCTTTGGCGGCAACAGCCCACGCGCAATAGCCGCCATATTGAGGGAAATACTTCAATGGATCGTCATCGAACAGCTCTCGATTTTCTTGCGATGAAAAATACCAAGTCGTGCGTTGAAATTCCAATTTGTA
Source organism: Hyphomicrobiaceae bacterium (assembly GCA_050633705.1). GTDB lineage: Bacteria > Pseudomonadota > Alphaproteobacteria > Rhizobiales > Hyphomicrobiaceae > JAJFHI01. The sequence goes on from JBOEGZ010000007.1 coordinate 151,540, forward strand.
TTTTGCAAACCCCTTCTTTGCTGCATTTTCAGTGAAGTAGGCAACCGGGTCGTAGCCGCGAATGGCAATTCCGTTTTTCGTAAAGACCGTTCCGTGTGGCGCGCTATCGGCATTACCTCTGGACAAGCTGACGATGATCAGTGAGACCATTGCAAGGAATACGAGGCCAGCGCAGACTTTCTTAATCATGGAATTATCCCAACATCGACGGTTCTCAATAGAGGCTGTCGCTTTGACATGTCAGCAGACCTTCGATCTTGCAACCCCATCACGCCAAATCTCGCTTGAATTTGATGTTGTGTGATGGTGACTGGGGTCGCTAGATCGCAACGATGACGCCGGTGGTCTGTATGGGCATGCGCTAGGCTTCGACAAACAAATCGCCGGTGTAATAGCGTTCGGCTGATGAAGGTGCGAACGTGACGATTGTTTTACCAGCCATGTCGTCGCGGGCAGCAACGGTAAGCGTCGCTGCAAGGTTGGCACCCGTTGAAATGCCGCCTGGAATACCTTCAACCCGTGCCAACAAACGTGACACTTCGAAAGCCATATCGTTTGGAACCTTGACAACTTCGTCGATGGCATCACGCTCTAACACATCAGGGATGAATCCAGCGCCGATCCCCTGGATCTTGTGGGGGCCTTTATCGCCGCCAGACAAAACGGGACTGTTTTCAGGTTCAACAGCGATTATTTTTAATCCTGGAATTTTTGGTTTTAAGACCCGCGCACATCCGGTTATCGTGCCACCCGTACCAACGCCGACAACAAGGGCATCAATTTTTCCGCCGGTGTCATTCAACAACTCCACTGCTGTTGTCTTTTCATGCACCAGTGGGTTTGCAGGGTTTTCAAATTGACCTGTTATAACGGCATTTGGCGTCTCTTGCGCCAGTTCTTTGGCACGTGCGATTGCTCCACCCATCCCGGCAGGACCAGGTGTCAGTTCAAGTTCAGCACCGAGATGTTTGAAGAGTTTACGTCGCTCCATCGACATTGTTTCCGGCATTGTCAGGATCAATCTGTATCCACGCGATGCGGCAACGAACGCGAGGCCTACGCCTGTATTACCGGATGTTGGTTCGATCAAAACGCTTTCGCCGGGTTTAATGCGGCCTTGTGATTCCAGAGTATCGATCATCGCCACACCAATACGATCTTTCACTGACGAGAGCGGATTAAAAAACTCCAACTTCATCAAGATGTCAGCTTTGGCATCTGATGCGGCTTTAATCTTTGCTAGGCGTACAAGCGGCGTGTGGCCGATCGTTTCGGTGATGTTGTCATAGACTTTACCGCGCCCCCAACTCGTCGTGGCCGCAAGTGTTTTGATGTCAGGAAGATCGGTCATTTTAAATCCTTGTCGTCGTTTGGATCGATGATGCCAGCGAAAATTATATGCAAGTAACATAGTTACCTGATGAGATTACCGCAATTAACGAACTGATGATTTGAATAGTAAATTCGTTCTGGTTGCCAATAAGCTTGGCGGACCAAGCCAAATTGAAGCTGAAAATTCAAGATTACTGCCCTGTCGAGCCAAATCCACCACGTCCGCGGTCCGTATCAGACAGTGTTTCAGCCGATACAAAGCCTGCTTGGCTGACAGGAGCAATGACGAGTTGTGCGATGCGTTCTCCGCGTTTGATCTCAAATGCCGCATCGCCGTGATTGATAAGGATCACAGATATTTCGCCACGATAGTCCGCGTCGATGGTTCCTGGACTATTAAGAACCGTGATGCCGTGTTTTAGAGCCAATCCAGACCGTGGCCTGACCTGGGCTTCGGTGCCGGTTGGTAATTCTAAGATCAGACCTGTGGGTACCAGCAAGCGTTCACCGGGATGAATGGTAAGGGCGTCGTCGTCGGGAACCGCGGCGGCAAGGTCGCAGCCAGCGGCATCTGTCGTTTGATAGGACGGAAGTGCTAAACCTTTTGCGTGGTCGAGCTGTTTTACTGTGACGGTAATTTGCGTGGGCTCAATGCTGGTGATGCGGGTCATTGCGATTTGACTCTGATATTGGCGTTGAGGGCTTTCGACGCTTCAGCGATTAGGCGCTTAGCGACATCCTCTTTTGCCATATCAGGCCAATTCTCAACACCACTAGATGTAATGTGATGCACAGTATTTCTGTCGCCACCCATAATTCCTGTTTGGGCGGATACGTCGTTTGCGATAATCCAATCAGCCCCCTTGGATTTGAGCTTCTTGGTGGCGTAGGTCACCACATTATTGGTTTCAGCGGCAAAACCGATGACGAGCGTTGGGCGGTTTTTGCGTTTCGACGCGATGGTTTTCAAAATGTCAGTGTTTTCGACCAAGGACAGTTTGGGTGCACCCTTTTTCCGTTTTTTGATTTTTTTGTTGCCTGCGTCAGCCACACGCCAATCAGCTACGGCGGCGGTGAAGATGGCAAGATCAGAAGGTAAGGCGGCTTTTGTTGCAGCAAGCATTTCTGCTGCGGTTTCAACATCGACAACGTGAATTCCATGCGGTTTAGCCAAGGTGACAGGGCCGGTGATGAGCGTGACGTTGGCTCCAGCGTCTCTTGCGGCTTCAGCAATGGCATAGCCTTGTTTGCCCGAGGATCGATTGGCAATGAAGCGCACGGGGTCAATGGGTTCATGCGTTGGTCCAGCGGTCACTAAGACATGGCGCCCAGAAAGCAAACCGGTAGAAGTGTTGGCTGGCGTGCGATTTTCCTGAGCAGAATTGGATCGTGGTTTGGCAAGTTCTGCTTCAATGGCATCGACGAGAATTGGAATGTCGGCAAGGCGGCCTTGACCGGCTTCGTTGCTTTCGGCCATTTCACCGAACTCTGGATCAATGAACGTGATTCCATCTTTTTTAAGTTGGACAACGTTGCGTTGTGTCGCTGGATGTTGCCACATGCGTGGGTTCATAGCTGGAGCGGCGAGCACGGGTTTGTCGGTTGCCATCAAAACAGTGCTCGCAAGATCGTTGGCGTGCCCCCCAGCCATTTTGGCGAGGAAATCTGCCGTTGCGGGCGCGACAACAAGCAAGTCGGTCTCGCGACTAAGGCGAATGTGACCAATTTCGCGTTCGTCATTGAGATCAAACATATCGGTGAAAACTGGTTCGTTACTCAAAGCGCCGACCGATAAGGGCGTAATGAATTCTTGCGCAGCTTTCGTCATGACCGTGCGCGTTTTGATCCCACGATCACTCAGGCGCCGGATCAGCTCCAGACACTTATAGGCAGCGATGCCACCGCCAATTATGAGAAGGATACGTTTTTGCGTCACGGGTTTAGTTCACACACACATACAAATTTGAACAAATCGAGTTTTAACCTGGAGAACCTAACACAAATCCCGTCTTTAAGGCGTTAAGCCCCCATCGAATAGGTATTAGAATTCAATCTATTCGGTAAATTTGCGCGGTCTGTGTGCCAATTAGAAACGCCCTTTAACTCACTTTTATCAGGCGCAAATCTCTCTACAACTTCACACCTTCTGAGGTTGCTAGCTTTGGTGATTTAACCGGATCATCGGTTTTGGAGGTGCTTCGTAGCGATTGAGCCGCGATCAATTGAACCAACTTGTGGGCCAAATCAGTTTCCGAAAGGCCTTGCGTATCGAGACCAGCGTCAGCTTGAGCATATAGAGGTTGGCGATTTTCCAGCATCAAAGTGAGCTCTGTTGAGGCTTGGCGCGATAAGCCTGTTGGGCGCAACGCGACAGCTTTGCGGGCGCGTTCGAGCAGTTGTTCTGGTGAAGCCCGAAGCCATACTGTCAGACAATTTTTCAGCAGTGTATTGAAGTTTTCGTCCGACGTTACAATGCCACCACCTGTTGCAAGTATAGCTCGATCATTGTTCGCAATGACGTGCTTTAGTGCTTCAAGTTCCAAGTCCCGGTAAGCTTGCTCGCCACGAGTTGAGAAGATCTCAGAGAGTTCCATCCCACTTTGTTGTTCGATTTCATGGTCCAAATCAACGAACGCGACACCTAAGGCTTCGGCTGCTAGTTTTCCAATCGTTGCTTTGCCCGCCCCTCTAAGTCCGATCAGCGCAACAATACCGTTTGCTCGAGCTTCTTTCTTTGGTCCAAACCGTTCTGCAACTAGGCGATGGGCTTTTATGACATCGCTTGGTCCCAACCGCTCCAATTGGGTGATTGCGAGCGTCAGATCGATGGGGCGTTCGACTGTTTCTGTGACAAAGTCAGATACCTTCAGGCCTAGAGCACGGGCGATTCGGCGTAAGATCAGCAGAGAGGCGTTACCGGTTCCACGTTCAAGTTCGGCCAAATAGCGCTCAGAAACCCCCGATGATTGGGAGAGAACCTTGCGCGACATGGATAATCGGACCCGTTGAAGGCGAACCCGCTCACCAACAATGCGCAGATAACCTTCATCGTGGTCTGCTGCTGAGTGCTTTTGATTGGGGAGATTTTCGCTCATTTTCAAGTGCTTTCTCCTGGTTCGAAGTGCTCGGGCGAAAAGCGCTGGCGTCATGAGCAATAGTGCTCAAATTGGCTTTTCAAATCCGTGCCTCGATTTTTCGGGGCATGGTCGGTTCGAGCTATATTGCGGCGCAGTATAACGGGAAAAATACTGAGTTGGCTAACAAATTTCTCGAAATCAGCACGCTGCATAATGAGATTGCCATGCAGATATGCTGCGACTGCTCAACAAGAGGGCATTCGGCAAGAAAAGACATTAAAATGCAGAATTCTACAAAACCGGGCACTGTTGAAAATGTATTGAAATTCAAGATCGTGCTCGATCTAACTATTTGTTTCTGAGATGTCTTGACATTAGCCCCTCAGATCAACATTGTGCGTTCAGGTGACGCAGGGCCGAAGCGCACCAACGAAAAAAATGGCCCGAGTCTGGGGAGACGAAAGCAACGAGATACACGCCGAAAAGGCGGTGTCTCGTTTCTTTTTTGTGGGGTCATCGCTGCCCAGTTTTTCCCTTGTTCATCCGGTGCTGATTTCAAAATGAATGACAGTGTTGCCTACACATCTTAATGATTGCGCCAGTCTCTGTGCTGAATTCTTGCTGCCAAAGGTCGTTTTCGCGCTGGCCCGACAAGATCACAGTGGCCGCAATCGAAAAATTGGCAATAATTTTTGACCGGTCGGATACTCGATGAGGCTCAGATGTCGCGCGAAATCGCTTAAAGTGATGGCGCACATTGGGGGCAAGCATGCAAGGCTCAAATTCAATGATCAATGCTCGGCAGAGCACAGCCCAATCTGGTTGGGGGCAATTCGCCGGTGCCTTATGCCTTGGCGTTATTGTGATCGTGCTTCCGGCTGTCGTGCACATCTTAAACCTTGTCAAAATTCATGGCTTTCCACTTGGATTTTTTACGACCGCGCATGTGGTTCCTGTCCTATGCGTTGCGTTTTGTTGGGTTGCGGTGTCGCGTCAAGGTGGGCCACCGATGCCATATCAAATGAGTTCGATGCCGAGGTCCTCGTTTTTTTCGGGGCTATCGTTGGCGATCGCAAGCTTGGGTGTGCCACTGACGATCGTTTCGATCGATGCAGCTTTTAATCGTGGTTACGATGGTTTGGTTCTTGGGTTGGGATGGAGCGCCGGTATGGTGCTTGTGACGACTTGGACGGGCCCGCTGTTAGCGCGTCGAAATTTACGATCGGTTCCGGCTTTATTGGGACAGCAGACCAATAATCTCAATGTTGAGCGTGTTGGCATTTTTGTGGCGATTGTTGTGAGCGGCGTAGTGCTCGTTGCGGTGTTGGCATTGCTGGCTGACAACGTTGCACGTGTGGTCAATTTCGCTCGTGTGGACGTGCTGTTTGGCACAGCGGTTATTGCGAGTGTCATGGCGTTGGCATTGTCTCAGGTTGGTCTTCGTCGACTGCTTTTGGGATGCGCGATTGTGGTCCTGTTTGCCATTCTGGCGCTCCTCGTCTGGATTGGTTTGTCTCAACTCAGTGGTTCGGTTCCTCAATTGGGCTACGGCAGCGCGCTGAAAGCGGTTGCAGAGTTAGAGCGCCAGGCATTGATATCGGGTGTCGCCGATCCTGTGACATTCAAGGTTCATGCACGACCAGAGGTGCACTTCGATTTGGTCAATTTTGCAGCGCTGACTTTATGCCTGATGCTTGCCACGGCGGTCATGCCACACATCTTGTGTGCGGTAGAAAATGAAAAGTTACCTTCCAAGACCGGATCAGCATTTTTGATCGGGGCCATTGCTGCGCTCTTCGTATTGCTCTTGGTCTTGACCGCTCCTGCGATTGCAGCTGTTGCAAAATTTTTCATGTTCCAAGAGATCATCGGCCAACCAGTGTCACAGCTTCCAAGTTGGCTCGCTGGTCCACCCGGGCAAGTCAGCGTTGGTGAAATTTGTGGGCGAGCTGTTAATGATATAACGGCAGTGATTGCAGCTTGTGCCGCACAGACCGATCATGGTGGCGTTGTGCGGGTCGATGATGTGGCGCTAACAAGCATTCAACCGGTTTTGTTAATCTTGGCGGCAACACATGCCCCAACATGGATTTGGGTGGTTTGCGCGCTTGGTGTCATCTGCGCATTTGTTAGTTTTATTCTGGCTCTAACGGCCGCATTGAAGACTTCGTTCTTTGAAAATCAAGCAATCTCTAAACCTGGTGATGAGCAATCACCGAACACTGCCAATGCAAAAATTAGTGTTTTTGTCTTTGTTAACGTTGCTGCCGTATTGGCGATGACTGTTGGTGGTGCAGCAACCGAATTGTTTGTTGGAAGTTTCAGTATTGCCGCTGGAGCGTTCATTCCGGCTTTGCTGATCACGATGTTGTGGCCAAACACGAATCCGTTGGTCGTTATTATTGGAATGGTTGTTGGTCTATTGGTTGGGCTGTTTTATTTGTTGGCGCCATTGTTTGCGCCAATCATGTTTTTTCATCTTACGATGCCGCTTTCGACAGTCGCCGACTATGCCAAAGAAGATTATTTTGAATTGTTGACGTTGTGGCGCTCGGCTGGACCTGATGAGAAGTTGGCGGCATGGGGTGTGTTGACGGAACACACGCGTCCGTTGGCAAATTGGTTTGGCTTGCGGCCCGCGGCGGCCGGGATTTTCGGTATTACGTTTGGCTGTATTGCAATGATTTTCGCGCTGCCATTTTACACAGAACGTGTTCAGACACGGGATAATGCAGAACTTTGATTTGTGAAAAACTCAAGTTGAATCACTTCTTGAAACAACACAGCGATTATTTAAACGAACATAGTGTTCGCGCCTTGCAGAGCATTTGAAAATACCTTTCCAATGTCGAGCCCCGCAACAGTACTTGGAAGACTACTTGAAGCGGTTGTCATGTTATTATCGGTGCGACAACTTAACCATCAAAAATAAGAGAAATCTTCGACTTAAGGCGCGTGAAGACACTGGCGTTAACCATACTGTATAAAATCCTGACTCCTTGAAAATTTCCCCTTTAACCATTCGCTCGTTTTGTTGGCCGTCGTGCAAGTTGTTTCAAAGACAACTGTCCGATTGCCATCAAATTGGGTCTTAAAGCGACGTCTGGTATTCGACACCAGCCATTTCGTTTTAAGGGATGAACGTGTGGGAACACGAGAAAAGATCCCGGGAGCCTCAGTCGTTACAAAAACAAATAAATAACGCTGAGACGGGTGGAAGGATTTGATCATGAGTAACAACGGTAGTCATACCGCGATTGGTGCTGGCCGATCGCCAAAGCAGGGTTTTGCAGCACGCATTGTGTTTGCGCTCTCAACGCTACTTCTTGCATTCGGATTTTTGACAGCAACACCAGTTAGCAGCACCGATGTAAGTGCAGCAACTGCGTCTTCAAAGTCAAAGTCTGCTTCGAGCAAAAAATACTACAAAAAGAAGAAGTATTATAAAAAGAGTCGGCGCTACTACAAAAAAAGAAAGTACCGCAGCGCTAAGCGAAAATATTCTAAGCGGTCTTACAAGAAGCGCCGTTATTCAAAACGCAAGTCTTATAAGAAGCGTCGGTATGCAAAGCGGAAGTATGCTTCGAAAAAGCGTTATAAGAAGAAATATAAAAAAGCCAGCAAGCGTCCAAAGATTGGTTGGAAAGGTGGCCGTTACGGTTACGCCAACAAGAAAAGCAAATCTAAGAAAGTGCGTGTCGCGGCATTGGGCAAATCGGCCTACCCTAAGTCAAAGAAAAAGAGCTTATCGGGCGGAGGTGTGCGCTGGGTTGCCTCCTCGAAATGCCTCAACGGTCGTCTGAAAGCTCTCGTTTATAAGATTGCGGCCAGTTATGGCTCGGTCACAGTTTCATCGACATGTCGCAGCCGTAGCCGCAATGCTCGTGTTGGAGGTGCGAAACGTTCTAAGCACCTGACAGGCAGCGCGGTGGATTTTCGTGTTCACGGAAGCTGGGGTAAAGCCTGGGCCTTTATCAAGCGCGCATCTGGCGTTGGTGGTTATAAACACTACGGTGGTGGATTGTTCCACGTTGATACCGGTCCACGCCGGACCTGGTAGCCAACGGGCAACTGGCAAAAGGTTTTGTCAAAAAAATAACTCTGGCAGTCGCACTTTGGTGACGGCCAGAGTTATCGCCAGAACTATGGAGTGGTAATTCTTGCTGCTGCGCGCTTTAACGCCGGCGCCTTTTTTTGCGCCGTTTTTTGTAACGTCGTTTCTTTTTTGCTTTTCTGGCAATTGCATCTTGGGCGCGTTTTTCCGCCCTGGCTTCTGTTCCTGACATCCAGTTTGCAAAGGCATGTGCCAAGCGGGGGCGGTTTAGGTCCCACCACGCAGCATCCCGCGCCAGGGCACGCTTAACATTCCTTGGATGTGTCGGAAGATAGGGCGCAAGTTCAATGCCAAGTGTTGGATGAAGCGAGAGTTCAGCAATTGCCGATCGCTTGCGTGGTCCGTAAGCGATGAGTTCTGCATGACCGGCCAACTGTGCGGTCTTGGTTGCAAAGGCGACGAATTTTTCGGCGCCTTGCTGGTTGGGCGCATCCTTCGGAATGGCATAATAATTTGTGTCGTAGATCTGCCCATCCCAAACAATTGAAATTGGCGCACCACGCGCACTGTCAATAAAGACGCGTCCGTTGAACGCTTGCCCCAAAACGGCTTGACCCTTTTCAACCAAGTCCAGGGATTCAGTTTGCGTATTGGCCCAAATGATATGGGGTTCAAGCTTAGACAAGCGTCGTAAAACACGTTTCAAGCCAGCATCTGTTTCAAGTGTTTCGTAAACTTTTCCAGCTCTGACACCGTCAGCCATCAAAATGGTCTCAAACAAAAACTCAGGCTTGGCAACCAGCGCGCGCTTACCGGGAAAGCTTTTTGTTTTAAACAGATCTCTGAGTTGACGAGGCTTTTTCTTGAAGGCCTTGGTGTTGAAAACGGTGATTGACGCCCAAGATAAACTTGCGACACCGCAATCATGCAAAAAGCCATCTAAGGTATCTCGGTTACTCTGACGTGTGCGGTCGGTGTCACCGGTGTCGCGGTTATTGTCCTCGGCGCCGGAAGATTGCCACTTTGTCAGCAAACCATTAGCGCACGCTGTGTCGATGGCATGCCTGTCGAGTTCCACGACATCTGGTTGTGGAGCCGTCGCATTCAGAGCATCCAGAGAATCCTCATTCTTAGGATGGTATTTTGGCTTTACGCGAATGTTGGTTTCATCTGCAAAGGGTTTCAACACTGCGATATCAAGCGCCTGACCGTAGGCGCCACCGAAGGTCGCAACTGTGAGATCGCTTTCGGTTTGAGCAAAGGCGGGATCAACCTTGGAATTGGCAATCGTAAGAATGGAAAGTACGAAAGCGGCAATGAACCTGTAAATCATGTGGCGATCTCTGAATGTTTGATGTGAAGCGTTACTTCTTTTTTCACCCAGACCTTAACAAAACAAACTGGGCGTTGTCTGGGCGTTTGAAAAACTGAATGTACTCATTGTCCTGCACGTCCTCTAGCGATGGTGCGATGTAATAGCAAAACGGGTATCAAGCCGACCATGACAATGGCAAGTGCGCCGAGGGCCGCCTCTTCAAATTGATCAAGAGAAGCAAAGCTATAGACGTGTGTTGCCAGTGTTTCGAAATTAAATGGTCGCATGAGCAACGTAGCGGGTAGCTCTTTCATACTATCGACAAACACCAACAGCGCCGCAGTCCCAAGGGCTGGCAAAAGCAGCGGAAGATGAACACGTAGCAATGATGACATGCGGCTTTCGCCAAGTGCCCTAGCAGCGGCATCAAGATTGGGTGAAATCCTCTCAAGCCCGGATTCAACACTACCAAGTGCAACCGCAAGAAACCGAATAACGTAGGCCAGAGCGACAGCGATCAGCGAGCCGGATAACAATAGGCCAACAGATACACCAAATGTTTCGTGCAAAAAGCCATCGAACATATTGTCGAACGCTGCAAGAGGTATGAGCAGGCCGATTGCTAAAACTGTTCCTGGGATTGCGTATCCCAGCGACGCCATGCGGACCGCCGGGCGGGTAAACTTGTTGTTGGCAACGCGACGTGCATAGCTCAACGTCACAGCGATGATGACAGCAAGTGTGGCGCTCAAACATGCAAGTAGAAGACTGTTGCGGGCTGCTGCAACGAAGCCACTGGCGAAGCTGTCTTGCCAATAAGTCACTGCATGATCGAGCAAGACCACGAACGGCGCTACGAATCCGGCCAGAAATGGTAACAGGCAGATGGCTCCGGCGGCGTATCCGCGCCAACCTTCGATATCTTGAAATGGTATCGAACGGTACCTTCCAGTTGTGTGGTGATGACGGGCACGGCCACGCGCGAAGCGTTCAAGTGCAAACAAGATAACAACAAACATCAGCATGATCGTCGCAATTTGCGCGGCCCCGCCAAGGTTCGATCGTTGCAGCCATGTTGAATAGATACTGGCCGTCAGTGTCTCGACGCCGAGAAACTGAACCGCTCCGAGGTCGTTAAGACATTCCATCAAGACGAGACTAAGTCCGGCTGCCAGGGCAGGTCGGGCGAGGGGAAGGGCAACCGACCAAAAGGTGCCAAGTGAAGTGCGACCTAGAGTGCGTGCAACTTCAAGAGCGCAGACCGACTGCTGTATGAAGCTGGCGCGAGCGCTGAGGTAAACGTAAGGATACAACACAACCGCCATGACGAAGATTGCGCCACCAAGAGAACGGATTTCGGGAAACCAGTAGTCGTGAATGGAGGTCCAACCCATTGTAGAGCGCAAGTAATTTTGCACTGGCCCAGAATAGTCCATCAATTCAACGTAGCAATACGCGACAATGTAAGTGGGAACGGCAAGCGGCAATACGAGCAGTCGGTCGACTACTCCACGACCGGGAAAACGATACATCGTTACGAGCCAAGCGGAGGCGGTGCCGATGATGAATGTAAGAGCACCTGTTCCCAACATTAAAATGAGCGTGCTCTGAAGCGATTGTGGTAGAACCGTTGCGACGAGATGGGACCAGATGTTGTCGGATGGCGAAAACGCTAGGTACACAATTGTTAAGATTGGGATGCTCATGACCGCAAGGATTGCGGCAACGACCACAGACCAGCCAATGCTGGTCTCGCTGCTGGCGTGCCAAGCTTGCGCGCGTCCTAGAAGCGAAGTGCTTTGCGGGCTGGTCAAAATCGGTCTTGGCGGGAGCGGCATTACGAGGGTTTCATTTTCAATCGCAGAACTTGGCTTCGGCCCTTTAAGCAAATTGCTTATCGCGTTGGCGCAAATCGGCAGGTAAATCCGTGTTCGTTTTGGTTGCGGCCAGATTAGACTCTATTCGTCAACTTTAAAAGCCAATCGGCTTGTTTCATAATAGATTTCTTGATTATCCGTTAAACTGGAATGACGCGGTCTTTGCCAAAACAAACGTCGACTGTCGTGCCGCGGCCAAGTTTGCTTTTAATGTCGAGTTTGGCGCCGTTTTGTTCGGCCAACTGATGGATCAGAGGAAAACCAAGACCGTAACCACCGCCTTGGCGCCGTCTGAGTGCATCGGGGCCTTTTCCTTTCAAGGCTTGTTGTACCGCGGCATGTGGCATTCCAGGTCCTGTATCACGAACACTTAACTTTACCGGGCCATTGAGCCGATAGCTGGTTGCGACCGTGATCTTTCCACCGGCCGGTGTGAATTTCATAGCGTTGGTGACGAGATTGATGATGATCTGGCGCACACTGGTTGCGTCAGCCACGACATGGGGCAGGCGTTGTTTGGCGGTAAATGCGAGGGTTAATCCGCGTTCTTTTGCCAACGGCCTTAGGCCGGAGACAACGCGTTGTGTCAGGTCATTGAAGTCAAGCTCGGTGTATTCTGTTGGGCCTTTGCTCTCTTGTTGGTCTTCGGTTTCCTTGGGGAGCATACGGGCAATGACGCCGAGCAGGTGTTGAGCATTGTCGTGAATGTCTGACGCGTAAGATTTGTATCGGGCGTTTTCGATTGGCCCGATCAATTCATCTCTCATGATCTCCGAAGCTGCCGAAATGGCGCTAAGGCTTGTTTTCATCTCGTGGGCGAGTTTCGCAAGACCTGCAACGGTCATATTTGAAATCGGAATATTTCCCAGTCCGCCATCAACAGTGGGTTCGTTGTTGCTGTATTGAGCAGCCTGGCGCAGCGCTTCAACCGAAAATTTTAGCGCCTGTTCGACTTTGTTGAAGTCAGGCACGCTGAGGAAGTCGTCATTGCGTTTGTTGGGTTTCCTCTTAGCTTTGTTTTGTGTTGACGAAGACTTGGCCGATGAGGAAGCCTCTGCCGACGACGACACCTCGGATTGGCGCAGTTTGTCTGGTGTTGCCCGACGACTGACTGGGGCATCACGCAGGGATTCAGTTTGGGCCGGTGAAAGGTTCATTTTTTTGCCCGACCTGATTTGCTTAGCAATGGCGAGCAACACTGCCGCGTCACGATCTTCCTCACTGACCGGCGGTATTGGCGACGAGATCGGCAATTCCGGTTGTGCAATTTCGTTTTTCGACTTGGACTTCGGCGCAGGTTTTCGTTTTGCGGTGGATTTCACTTTTGATGAAGAACACGTGCTGGATTTTGAGCGAGAACTTGAGCGCGAGGGCTTGGTCTTTTTCGCAGTCTTATTCGATTTTTTGCTGACCGGCTCTACCTTGTTAGCTGCGGTCTTTTCTTCTGCAGTTGGGCTCGCTTTTGTTGCGTTTTTTTTACGCCGCTTTAGAGCAGGTTTGCGCGGTGTTTTGGTTTCTTTTTTGGCAGCCTTTGGAGTGTCTTGTTGGATCTGCGGTTTGCCAGCGACCGAGCGCTTTTCAAAAGTATGCGTTTCGCTGCGCTCTTCGACCAACAGAAGCCTTTCATCTACTCCAGAAACACGTGAGACAAGGCATGGGATGCGTTCGGCCCCGTTTCGCGTCCAAAGTAACAGGTCTTCTTGTTGCGGAGATTTGAGGTCACCTTCACCAATCAGAAATCTGAGGCGGACGAAACCTGGCATCCCGGCGTCCAGGATCAAGGGCGGCATACGCGTGTCTGTCGACCAGCCAAACCGCGCGCACCCCAATGCGTTGGCCGCAAGAACGCGGTTGCGTACCGGATCAAGGATCCAGACCGCTTGGCGATATTGCTCCAAGTCTTCGCTGAATCCCGTCATCTCACGGGTATCCAGATTATATGCATAGCTCCTCATAACGGGGTGATTGTTAGGGGATTCCAAAAGCTATTGCGAACGAAATGCCAGGTGCCTTGTTGGGGATTTGCAGGTCGATTACCGCGAGCTGAGACACCTCCGGTTGCAGCCTGTTAGATGCTGATACATCTTACAGGCTTGGAGTTCGCTCTGTCCAATATGATATCTTATTGGAATATAATGATTTTTCGTTATTCACAGAACGTTTCAAACAGATCTAGTGCGTTGTCAAAACGCACACGCCAGCTAAAATGTCGGGTCTGAATCCTTGCTGCGAGGCAAAGAGCTTATGCACAGTTGATCATTGAAGACTGGCGGACTAGGTATCGCAAACGCGGCGTTTTAGCCGTTGTTCAAATTCAGCAAATCGGGTCTTGGTGTCGGATCAATTATCGGCTATTACCACGCTCAACACCGACTTTCGGTGTCGAATAGCGGCCAGAAGTCGTGGTCTGCTCGGATTGCCGCCTTAGCTCAGTTGGTTAGAGCGCTAGATTGTGGATCTAGAGGTCCCCCGTTCGAGCCGGGGAGGCGGTACCAAATATTCCAATAAGTTAGATGAATTTAGTTTGATAGCACCATTAACCTAGGCACTTCCTAGCCACTTTTGAAACTGAATTTTGCGTCGCCACAAATTCAGAATAGCAAATGGTTTTTGGTAGGGCAGGGGAGTGTTGGAATCGAATTCCAAATCGCGACTCGTCGTAGGTTGCACCGTCTCTCCTGCAGCAGGGTGTCGGGGCATGCATTGATGGATTTGATCACAGCTTAGGTGTGCTCACGATCAAGCAGAAATGTTGGGTGGCGTGCCCTAGAGTTCGCAGAGACATTTCCAATTCAGCAGAACGAGACACAGCTTTTGTCAGCCGCTTTCGTCATAGTGTTGATGACTAGCTTCAAGCGCGGCAAGTGGTTGGTCACCACACCCCACATAACCTTAGGGTCAACCCGAAAATATCCCTGCGGAATTTGATTGCCTGTTCCAATGATGCGCCGCCAAGGGATGTTGGGATACTGCTCGGTCACGTCTTCGGGTAAATGATGGCGTCTGTAATCATCATCGCCGCATCACTTATGTTAATTCTTAGAGTATAAATATAATTCAAGTGTCCTGCTCGTTTTTGGAGCGAGGCCCTTTTTTAGAGGTGGTAATGGTCGCCATCGATTAGAGAGTCGATGTAGCGACCCTAATTGCTGGCATCGGTTATCTGGGCCGCAACTGAATTACAATGTCCATTGTTAGTGAAAGCTGCGATTACCATCACAAAATTGAAATGTTGTGATGGGCCAACTAGAGACGTATATTCTCGATTGATAGGGTGCATCCTACATCAGCATTGACGTACGGATAAGGATCGCCGAACATGCGACCTAGCGGTGAAGTCGCCCCAACCGGGACTTTAAGCATCAAAGCTTAATGCCAGAATTGTTCCTCCGAGATCCATCGCGAAACGACGGTATTGTTCATCATGTGGCCTCGGTAAGACGACAGTCAAGGAACCGACTTATCAGACGGTCGTACCAGGTGTGCATTGCGTCCTTTGCGTGAAAACCGACATGACCACCGCTGCTTGCAAGCACGACATTTAAGTTTGCCGGACAATTCTCTTTAAGTTTTCGATATGGCGTCGCTGGGATCCATGGATCATTTTCGGCGTGAATCAAAAGGGTCGGTATTTGAATATCGCTTAAGACTCTCATGCCTGCCGTGTTGGCATAATAGTCATCTGCATCTGCAAAGCCGTTGCGTGGTGCAATCACATCGTTATCGAATTGATAAATTGTGCACGCATTGGCTATAGAAGCCTCTTCATCAGAACCCAGGTGCGCATTTAGTCCGAGGTAATCCTTCTTCATGCGGCGCAAAAGCCACGTGTGATAGAGCCAGTTGCGTGGCGCCATAAGACGCTGCGCCGCCTCGATTGGAACGATCGGTGCTGACACAGCCGCTGCACCGATGATGCGAACGGGGGCACAGTCGCGGGCCAGAAGATTGATGAGAATGTTGCCGCCGAGCGAAAAACCAATGGCAAAGATGCCCGCACTCACAAGGTTGTTGTCAATATTTGCAAGAATATCGGTGAGATTGCCGGCGCTTCCGGCATGGTAGTATTGACTGCACGATTTGCTCGAGGAGCCAGCACCGCGCAGGTTCACCCGTAGGACCCGATGGCCTCGCTCGAGGTGGTATTTAGCCGTTTGCCGGATGTAAGTGCTGTCCGTGCAGCCCGTCAGTCCGTGGATCAAAACGATGAGCGGGCCCTTTACGTTTACCCGCGGCGTTTCGAGCATGCCCGTGAGTATATCGCCTGAACCGTCTGATGTAGGAAACGTGACAGGCTGAGATATGCTGGGAAGCGGCGTAGCGGTTTCGACAAGCTGGTTGCGTAAGGTTTGCAGGTCTCCGCCCCACCAAGGTGCCCGTTCACGAAATTCTGGAACGGTGTCTAAATCAGGAGAAGGTGAGCGTGTGCGATTCAACATTAAAGCGTCCTGTTATAGAGCCCGACAAACGATGTGTCTGTTTTCTGTAAGATAGACTTGTAGGGTGCCAAGTTGATCAATTCCTCCAGATGCTCCACGGTATCCGATCTGAGCAAGACGATACCATCCATAAGGCACGGAACCTGCTTTTCTGGTCACCAGAATAGAGTAGTGTTGAAATCCGTCCGGTAAAAAAACGTCGATCGAATTGCTTCTCGCGACTTTCTGAACTTCGCTGGTAATATCACATGCACCCTTATGGTGGTGAACGGCGTAGGTTTCGTTTTTGTCCCGGACCTTAGAGACAGCGCAGTTATCATTGTGGACTATAAATCCAAAGGTGAAGTTTTTTACGGCGGCAATGCGAAAAATGCTGACAAGTTTGAAATAAAGTATTTCGAGCATGTTCTTGAATCGATAGCGCAAGGCATCAATGGCTAAAATGGAGGACGCCGCGAGAATATTTTAGAGCTCGTAAAGCCACATCCGCTTGAGAGCCCCGGTCTCAAGGACGATTTTTGGGTCGGATGCTATCTATGTTACGCGTTTAACCAAGGTCGAAATAATGTCGATCACGTTCGCGTGTGATCGCGTGCGTTTATCCTGATGAAAAATTGCCTGTAACGAATACACAGTTCGCTGCATCATAAAATAACTGTGCCCGAGAAGAAGTTTTGCCTGACTACGGCGCGCTGGCGCTCGCATACTATTTCGGCTGCCAGTTATTTGGGCCGCAATTTCAATTGCCGGAGGACAATAAGATCCATGGATTGGCTTGGTAAGTTTACGATGGAGAGCCTCGGTGTGCTCTCCTCCCTTTTTGTATTCATGATAGGACTCTTTGTCCTTCTACTCATCTTCCTCTTCATTGTTGACATCTCGCAGACCAAGGACGCTGTCCGGCGGAACTACCCTGTTTTGGGGCGCTTTCGCTACATTTTTTCGACGCTTGGAGAGTTCTTCCGTCAGTATTTCTTCGCCATGGATCGCGAAGAGATGCCGTTCAACCGTGCTGAGCGCGACTGGGTCTACAAATCGTCGAAAGGTGTCGACAACACTGTAGCGTTCGGCTCAACGCGAAACCTTTCGCCAGCAGGCACGCAAATTTTCGTCAATTGTCCTTATCCAACACTCGACGAAGATGCGACAGAGACACCCGACGTTGTGATCGGGCCTTACAGCCGCAAGCCATACCGAGCCGGCTCACTCATCAACATTTCCGGGATGAGTTTTGGAGCTATATCAAAGCCTGCCGTACTCGCTTTATCACGCGGCGCTAAACTTGCGGGCTGTTGGTATAACACAGGTGAAGGCGGACTTTCCCCCTATCATTTGGACGGCGGTTGCGACATCGTCTTTCAGATTGGCACGGCCAAATATGGTGTGCGAACTGACGACGGCAGTCTGTCGGATGAAAAGCTACGTGAGGTCGCCGCTCATGAACAAGTCAAAATGTTCGAACTAAAAATGAGTCAGGGCGCCAAGCCCGGAAAGGGTGGCATTCTCCCTAGTGCAAAAGTAACCAAGGAGATTGCCAAGATACGGGGAATCAAAGCCGGTCACGATTCAATCTCGCCCAACCGCCATCCCGAAATCAACAACAATGGTGAGCTACTCGACTACATCAATCATATCAGGGGCGTAACGGGGAAACCCACTGGATTCAAGAGCGTCATTGGTGCTTATGGCTGGCTGGCTTCGCTTTGCGAGGAAATCCATGCCCGCGGCATAGAAAGCGCACCGGACTTCATCACGATAGATAGTGGCGACGGCGGCACGGGTGCTGCACCCATGCCTTTGATCGATAATGTTGGGCTTCCGATCAAGGAGGCTTTGCCTATTGTTATCGATACCTTGAAGCTTTACGGGCTGCGCGACCGCGTCAAGGTCATCGCATCCGGAAAACTGATCACTCCGGCGGAGGTCGCATGGGCTTACTGTGCCGGAACCGATTTTGTGGTGTCCGCGCGCGGGTTCATGTTCGCGCTCGGTTGTATTCAGGCTCTAAAGTGCAATAAGAACACTTGTCCGACGGGCATTACGACACACGACAGAAGACTACAACGTGGGTTGGATCCAGAGGATAAAGCCCGGCGCGTCAAAAACTTCGCCGGAAAGATCGCTTACGGCACTACTCTGATTGCGCATTCGTGCGGTGCGGACCATCCACGGGCACTCAAACGCATGCATGTACGGATCGTACAGGACAACGGAAAATCAATCTCTATGGACGAGCTGTTTCCCGAACCTGAAGTTCTACCCAATTTCCGAAACGTCGCATAGGGGGTATAAGTCGTGAACCAATTTACCAAGCTTAAATCATCCGACCTTCTCGTAAAAGCTTTGGAGAATGAGGGCGTCGAGTACATTTTTGGTGTTCCGGGAGAAGAGAACCTCGATTTTCTTGAATCCCTTCGCACGTCGAAAATCAAACTTATCCTGACACGCCACGAACAGGCCGCCGGATTCATGGCGGCCACATATGGCCGGTTGACGGGGCGAACGGGCGTATGCTTGGCAACCCTGGGACCAGGTGCCACCAATTTTGTGACAGCTGCTGCTTACGCCAAGTTGGGGGCGATGCCCATGCTCATGATTACGGGGCAGAAACCGATTACGAAAAGCAAACAGGGCCGGTTCCAGATTGTCGACATCGTTGCAATGATGACGCCAATCACAAAGTTTGCGAAACAGATCGTTTATCCCTCGACGATACCGAGCCTTGTCCGAGAGGCGTTTCGAATTGCAGAAGAGGAGCGGCCAGGTCCAGTCCATCTTGAGCTTCCAGAAGATATCGCAGAACTCGATGCTCATAATGTCCACTTATTTGATCGCTCACACACCAGACGGCCAGACTGCGATATCAGCGTGATCGATCGCGCCATTGAATTGATCGGTGAAGCGAAACACCCGTTACTGCTAATCGGCGCGGGCGCCAACAGAAAACGTATCGACAACGCGCTGAGAGCATTCGTCGACAAGACCGGGATTCCATTCTTCAATACACAGATGGGCAAGGGTGTTGTTGGTGGCTACCATCCTCTCTATCTGGGGACCGCGGCGCTCTCGGAAGGGGACTATCTGCACTGTGCTGTCAATCGCGCAGACCTCATCATCAATGCTGGCCATGACGTAATCGAGAAGCCGCCGTTTTTTATGGAGCCCGACGGCGTACAAGTCATTCACGTCAATTTCAATTCAGCAGAAGTCGATGAAGTTTACTTTCCACAGCTCGAACTCATTGGTGACGTTGCATCAACTTTTGAAAAGCTGACCGAGAAGATTGAACCTTCGCCCTCTCACGACTTCTCATACTTTATGACCGTGCAGGCTGACGTCTCCCAACACATGCTGGAAGGCGCCGACGACCCGAGATTCCCAATGGCACCGCAGAGGATTGTGGCAGACGTGCGCGAAGTCATGCCCCCAAACGGCATGATCGCGCTCGACAACGGCATGTATAAGATCTGGTTTGCTCGCAACTACCGGACACCGGAACCAAACACGGTGTTGCTTGATAACGCTTTGGCGACCATGGGTGCCGGCCTGCCATCGGCGATGATGGCAGCCATGCTTCATCCCGATCGCAGGGTTATGGCGATCTGCGGCGATGGTGGTTTCATGATGAACAGCCAGGAGCTGGAAACGGCTGTGCGGTTGAAACTGAACCTCGTCGTTCTTGTGCTTCGCGATGACTCGTATGGTATGATTCGATGGAAGCAAGAAGTCAGCAACTTCGCCGACTGGGGGCTTGAATTCGGCAATCCCGAATTTGTCGCCTATGCGGAAAGTTACGGCGCAACGGGACACAGGGTCGAGAGTACGGAGTACTTTTTGCCAACTCTGGAAAAGGCATTTTCCTCCGGCGGTGTGCACCTTATCGAGGCCCCCATCGACTATTCGGAAAACAAGCGCGTTTTAATTGACGAGTTGTCGGAACGGACATGCCGACTGTAGGCGCCTTAGCCATGTTGGAGGCCTGTGCCACAACGCGTGGCTGACCTGCGCACCGAAACGGAGATCAGGCTGTATGCCCCACAACGCTCTCGATAACAGAACGTGCGGTGTGGACGCTGATGCAGAGCGCGAGCGTGGGCAGTATTTACAAACTCTATACCTTTGCCACGCGCAACAAAATTGAGTTCAAATTCACCAGCATTCCAACATCATTCAAAGGTAAGCCGAAAGAGCTATTCGATACGGAGTACCAAAAAAAACTCTACGCTGCGGGGCGTGAGGTTGGACTGCGTGGTGGTGATTGGGCGGACAACCCACCTTAATACAAGTGTCACGTTCATGGCTTCTGGCTGTAACCAATTGAGACCGATTATCATCTAAAATTCTGTGGTTCGAAACTCACCAGTTCGCACGTTGTCACAGCTCATGGACTTTTGAGCTGCGCACGTGATGTGTCGAAAGATTAAAGGTGCTGCTTCCCATTGAGCACGTGCACTTATTTGACAGACAAGGGAGACAGGACATTGGAATTTTTAGGTCCAAACCATCGCAACGCAATTATTGTCGGCCTTACTTGGCACGGTTGTCCTGTCCGTGTTCATGTTTGTAAAGATGTTGTCTGGGTTCGCCCCGCAGGTGAACCCTATACGAGACCTAGCGGAGCTGGCCCATGATGTGGGCGGCCTACCACGTGTGATAGCCGTTGGTTGAGTTATGCATTTCGTTATAGGTTCTGTGATCTAGGGCACGGTATTTGCGCTCCTGCAGCCAATTCTAAACGGCTCCAATCAGCGCAAGGATGTCATTGTAGCGTTGATGGCGTAGTTGTTGATGATGGTTGGCTTTATGCCCATGTCGGGCAACGGCATGTTCGGCTTTGGTGTCGGCTCAATGATCCCGGTCATGACATTCGTCTTTCATGTTGTCTTCGGTCTGGCAATGGGTTCTGCCGACACTTGGCTTTCACAAAAAGACTAGATCGCGATGGTGCGGATATTTCTATCTGGAATAGCAACAATGCTCGTCTTGATCGGGGCATTTGCCCCAATACCGGTTGGCACCATAATTTTGGGCGCGGGTACAGCATTACACTTTTTGCGCAGGTTGCCGCGCGTTCGCAGGGGATTATGCGCAACGCGCAAAGGCGGACGCTGCCAGCGGATATCATTGCAGAGCTCGTGCAGGACATTATTGAAGGCAGGAAACAACATACCACCCATGAATTGGGCGATGGTGCAAAAACGTCCATCATACTTTCATGGTATCTTCCAACGCGAATAGCCGACCGCCTGATCAATAACGCGTTGACAAAAAACAAGAAAGAAGCTCGCGTAACAGTAACGTCGTGCAATAGATTGTCTTACTGTTGTTGTGGACTGTCTGCTATGCACGCTTGGCGATTAAATAGGCTGGAAGCAAGATCAGTCCAGCAATGGCTAACGAAAAATAGCACATCGGTGTACCTGACGGCGTGAGCGGGCAGGTCGGCCTGCCAGCAATTTCAAATGCTGTCCCGCTAAATGCCAGAAGGAACACCGGCAACCAGCCGATGAGAAACAGCCAACCCCATCGCGCCGGCCCAAGAAGTGCTGCAATACTCATAACTGCAAAGCCAATTCCAACGACATAACACGCCGGAATCGGGCCGACGGCTGGGCACGGTTTGGTTCCCTGCCACTCTGCAAAAATGACAGGGAACAATCGGTAAAGCGCTATAGCAGCGATACCTAGGATCACAACGCGCGCCAGCCACGGCAGGGCTTTCGAAGTCGCGCTCAAAACGAAACCACCTCATTGCGGAAGCTGCCGTTTTTTTGGTCTGTTGTCCCGTTTATGTAGGTGACGGAAACGGTTGTTGCATTGTTCGATTTGCCGAGACCAACGGTAATCATACGTGAGGAATCGGAACACAAGCCCTCACCCGATACATAAAACTTGGTGATATCGCGGCCATCGTCCAAGGAAACTTTGACGATTGCTCCGATTGACCCAACCGTCGCCGGCAGCTTGACCTTGAGGTAACCGTTGTCCCCGGCCTTGCTGAAAAAAGCTTTCGAGCGGCCAGATAAGTTGACATGAACGATGTCGGGGTAGCCATCACCATTGAAATCCGCGGTAATGGGTGAAATGGAATAGTGTTTGTTGACGACACCAGCCTCCGCCCCGACCGCAGCAAACTTTCCGGATGGCGTTTGTACGAGAACGCGCCCCGGCAACCGCAAAAACTCCAGCTTGTGTAGCGGCAAGCCAATGTAATTCTCCGATACAATCAGATCCTCGCGTCCATCAAGATTGAGATCTGAAAACACGGCGCCCCACGAAAATTCATAGTCCGCTAACTTGGCGTCATGCGCGACATCTTTAAACTGAAAGCCACCGTTGTTATTGAACAACATCCATTTCCAGTTGTTGATCTGATCATCGCGCAGATCACCCCTTAAAAGGAAATTCGGTGGCGTTGAGCCCACATTTGAAAAGAAGAAATCGACAAGGCCGTTCTGGTCGTAATCGGCAACCGCAATGCCCATCGGATAGGTAAAGAATTTCGATGTGGGATTGTCGAGGTTGGAGAACTTTCCCGAACCGTCATTTTGCCAGGTGCGGACCTGACCGGTGTCATGGGCGACGACAAGGTCCAAATCGTTGTCGCGATCAACATCGATAAAGACGGCTTGGAATGTGTTGTGTTTGTAGTGAAGGCCTGCTTCCGTGGTCTTGTTCTCGAACGTGTTGTCACCACGATTTATGAACAATGCACTGGTGCCACCATATCCTTCCTTGTTGAAGATATTCTGGCCTTCGACCAAATCGTTGCGAATGTAGCCGGAGACATACATGTCGAAGTGGCCGTCGCCATTAATATCACCGACAGCAACCGATAGCGGCGTTGTATCTTCGCGCAACGGAGCGTCAAGTTTATGCGAGGAAAAAATTCCATCGTCATTGGTGTGCAGCCAGAGGCCACCCTCGCGAGCGACTATTAAGTCCTCGGTACCGTCCCCATTGACGTCGAGCACGACGGAACCGTGGCTCAGTGCGTCATCTGGTTTGGTAATGCCACCTGCGTTGTTGATCGCAATAAACTTACCGCCTTCAAAGCGAAACAACCCGTCAGGCTGCCCCCGGCCGCCGCCAAGAAACAGCTCTTCAGTGCCATCTCCATCGACGTCGATCGCTGCACCGGCGACAAACGGTAAAGACTCGGTAGCATTGTAAATTTGATAGAACGGAACGTCGATCTCGGTGAATTTGGGAATAGCCGTCCCAGCCAAATCGACATCGTAGTCAATTTGCCGATCATATGTGGTCTTGCCGATGAAACCGAATGCTAGCAAAGCGACAATCGCAACCAGCATGTAACCGAGGTATTTAACGATCTTCATGTTCTAGTTGTTCCGGTAAATGATCGCATAGCAATCAGAGTCGAAGTTGTAAATATTATGAAATAAGCCACGTTCAACGCGATCGGCATCAGGTATTTCCCGATCTCTGGTGCTAGCCAAAAGATGAGGAAGCTTGCCAGGATCAAGAGGATTGGATTTAACAGAGCCATCCAGCGGGGATATGCACTACGCCCGGTCAGTGACAGCCAGACGAGGATGCCTGAAACGGCAAGAATTACGATCCTCAGTACCGTCAACAGTGTCTCATAACGCAAATCATAAAGGGCGATTGCTGTTTCAAACTCTGCTCCCGTCGTCGTGTTGACGATCATCGCCGCTGTTGCACGCGACCCAATCCATACCGCGCCGACGATACAGCCATAGGCCATGGCAAAGGCCAGTACTTTTGCCCAGAAACGACTGGCGGGACGCAGCATGAGATAAAGATGCCAAGCTCCGACAACATAAAGAGGCGCTCCCAGAACACCAATGAAATGACCGAGTGTCGCTTGGCTTTCGCTGACACCCTTGAAAAATTCAAAGCCCTGACCGTAGCGCGCAAGTGGATCAAAGTGGAGTAAGAATTCTCCCGTGCCAACTAATAGTGCGGCGAGCATACCCAAAATGCCCGTCGCAATTACCTCATGTCGTTCTGTCATCTTCGATCCAGTCATCGGACTCGGCTCACCATGGCTGCATTCGTACAACAATTTCGACCCTCTCGGCGTTTGCTACCTCAATGTCGACACCTCGTGCCTCGTCTGCACAAATCGCAGTGCACCACCTAAAATTGGCCCTCCGTCTTTTTTCTCGGAATAGATGCAGGAATGATTGAAAAGGTTACAAGGCAGTGTGGTACCAACCTGGGGAAGAATGTGCCTCGCATCCGACCTGCTACCATTTTTTGCGGGCCTCCAGAATGGCATCGACAAGGTCCTGGGGGATTTCTGCTGGTGTGAATGCAGTTCCCTGGCTAACAGATGCACGCGCGGCCTCAATCGCTTTCTTGTAAGCCACAAGATATTCGCGACATTCCCGGCAGAAACGAATATGCCATTCGAATTTTTTTAGCTCTACCTCTGGAAGGGTCCCTTCGAGATAACTCACAATAAACTCTTCAAATTCGACGCACGTTATCATGCCGGGTAAATGACGCATCATCTTGCCCTTCATGAATCGTTTCGCCCGTGTCAAAGCTGCGTTCACCGTCACACCTCCCCTCGAAGCATTGGCTCCAACAGCTTTTTGAGCGCCGCTCTGGCGCGGTGCAGCCTCACTTTCACTGTTCCTTCTTTGCAGTCAAGAATTTCGGCTGCTTCGCGTGTACTCAGTTCTTCGATGTCACGAAGCAGTAAAACGATACGGTAATCTTCCGGTAACTCGTTGATTTTCGACAGTACAAGCTCACACATCTCGCTTCGCTGAATAATTTCGTCCGGTCTTTCAATCTTTCTCCATGGCGCCTCAATACGACAACCGTTTCCATCGAACTCAGGCAACAGTGCGTCGATCGACTGCTCGTTTGCGCGGCGAAGGGAGCGAAGTTTCATAAGGGCTGAATTAACTACGATTCGATGCAGCCACGATTTTAGGGTCGAGCGCGCTTCAAAAGAGTTGATCTTTTGGAATGCGTTCAAGAAGGACTCTTGGACACAATCTTCTGCAGCCGACTTATCTTTTAGAATCCGATATGCAACGGCGAGCATCCAGCCACCGTGTCGGCGGACGAGCTGTTCCGCTGCCTGGCTGTGCCCGGATCGCAATTGCTCGAGCAAGGCTGCGTCATCCAATAGATTTTTCTCGCTCAATTATTCCCCGATCCGGATGTCCTTCCAACGGTTATTCATTGTCCAGCATTAGCCGGAATATCGCAACTCTGGGATAACCATTGGCTAGCATGTCGCCATGATGGCAACCTGACCCAAACCACGGAGACAGCGTTCTTGTCACTCTTGCCATGGTTGAGTTGTCGTTAGTTGTTAGCCAGTGATCTGCTGATCCAGTAGATATCGGCTGTTAGGCGGCTCCTATCGGGAAGAGGAGTTTGAAGTTTCGCCAACTTGGGACGCGCAACAATTCGGAGACTACATGGTTCGGTTAGCTTAAACCGAGCCGTCTTGTTGCGGAACCTCGGTATATTCACCGCCAGAACGGATTTGTGATCAGATGTCGGCGAGCGGGGCAATTAATTGATCTTTGATGTGCTCAAATTCAACGTCAGCTCGGCACAGGTGGATTGTAACTGGAACCCAATGAATAGTCTTCAGGTTACATCTCGGATCAATTGCCAAGTACCGAACGTAAGTACGTAACGGCCATTGGGTTGTGACTTCTTCTGTAGCGGGTCAAAAGTGAGTATCAGCGATTCGAGCTTTAGAGACCGCTATTCTTTCAGCTACAAAATTTTCGGATACTGGTTGCCACTGCCGCTCTGGACCAGCAGCAGACATTACTTTGGTTTGAATTTCTGGATTTTGTTGATCGCAGAGATTGGCGTTAATTGAAGTGCCCGTGTCTTAACACCTTAAAATTCCAACATAACTGCGCGATCGGTAAGGTTCTAGAGGTTTCAGTAGATATGTTGCGGGGCTACTTCGGTATGGCGAAAACCCACATGGACAACTCTATATCGTTCAACCAGTTGGCCCGAATGTTTCAAAGTGGATTTGATCGGCGGGGACACCAGCGCCCTCAAGGCCATTGCGAATATTGGCGAGGAACTGCGCTGGTCCGCAAAGCATATAATGGGCATCAGGTCCAGCATTGAGATCCAACAGTATCTCCGGAGAGATTCGGCCAACCGCGTTGTGAGATATACCAAACTGATCCTTATCATCGGGTTGGCTGTAAAGGATGAGTTTTTTCGCATTCGGGTGGTTGCGCACGATGTCATCTACTTCTTTATGAAGAGCGTGGTATCGACCGTTACGTGCACCGTGCAAAAACCAGACGGGTTGCTCGCTATCTTGCATGCTGGTTGCATGAAGCATCGCAAGCATCGGTGTCAAACCAACCCCGGCGCTTACCAAAACCAGAGGGCACTGACCGCACGGGATCACAAAATCACCTGAGGGTCGATGTGCACTGATCACATCGCCGACCTGTACAACATCATGCATGAAGCGGGAAGCAAGTCCTTGATCCTCGCGTTTGATGCTCAGCCTATAGCCATCTTGTCCAGGCGCACCGGACAAAGAATAACTGCGGCGGACTCGGCCAGGTGTTTGGGGCACATCAAGTTCGATTGGAAGATGTTGACCGGCTTCAAATGGATCAAGTGGACGACCATCTGTAGCTTTCAGATAAAATGAACTAATGTCCTGCGACTCGGTCACTTTCTTGACTACTGCAAGATTGCGAATAGGTGAGCTTTCCGTTTGCCAACGCAATGAGAGTGCGTTGGGTCGATCGATGACCTGATCGATCTTCACGTCAATTATTCGGCGGGTCTGAGGGTCCTGAGCGTTGTTTGCCTCCCAGTCGATCTCAGCCTGTCCAGTGATGTGCAAAAGGCCGCCGGTCTCGAAATCAACAAACAGCAAACCAACTTGCGGATTTTCCAAAATATTACCGATAGTGTTGAAGAAGTTGTTGCCGGAATAATCTGGAATCTGCAGATGATCTTTGTTCTTCACCAGGACAAATCCTGGCTCACCGCCGCGATGCGAAGCGTCGTAACCATTTGAAGGGCGGTCATCGCGGGCGTTGTAACCGGTACCTATGAACATAGTGTCGGCTAGCTTGATCCGGGCGATCTGGTGCTCATTTAGGGTCTGTGATGTTTGCGCAACCTGCGTATTGGTTCTGGGTACCCGTCGCCATTCCCGCTCACGAATGTATTGCGGGCAGTTGCCAAACGTTTGACGGATATCGATGACATAGTGATCATCTTCGCGATGAAGAACGCCACTCAATCGATTGCGTCGCCGCGTTGCAAGTTCGATTCCTAATAAGCCGATATCTGTGCCAGACCGAAAAGCCTCCGCAAGTGGATCATCCGACTGCAACTCACTTGCAATGGTCAGTGTCTTGGGGTCCGGCGAGCGCACAAATTGTTCCGGCCCTTCGACAATGGTGACCCATGGCCAGTCGGCCTGATCTCTGGCCGAAAGAACGAGAAAGGGTAGCGACGTGTGAAACGCGCGATGTTGTTCAGGCATTTGTCCACGAATGACGCCGGCTGCCCAGGAGGCAACATCACCAACACCGGCGCGCTCTTGCGCTTCCAGTTCTCCAGCGTGAAAGGGAAAGTTTGCTTCAACCACAACTGTTTCCTTGGGTATCGTGTTCATGTTCTTACTGAACCTCAGCGCGTCTACTTAGGCAGCTTCTGGAAGCGGCGATTTGGCCATGCCAACAAATTTGGGTTGTGCTTCGATGGCGGCAAGCCATGCGCGAATGTTGGGATAAGAGTCCAAACTCACACCACCTTCTGGAGCATGAGCGATATAGCTGTATCCCGCCACGTCAGCGATGGTGATTGTATCAGCGGCCAGCCAATCACGGTTCGTCAGATGTCGCTCCGTAATTGCAAGGAGATCATGTGCGATCGAAACGGCTTTCTTGTGATCAAGATCGACACCGAAGACTTTCGCCAAACGTGCAGAACATGGGCCGGCAAAGATTGGTCCTGCCGCAATCGAAAGCCAGCGCTGTACTTCGGCCGCTGTCGTGGGCTCTGTTGGAAGCCAATGACTATCACGACCGTAGGCTTGCACGAGGTAAATAAGGATTGCGTTGGAATCCGACAACGTAAATCCATTGTCATCAATCGCAGGTACAAGGCCGAAGGGGCTGATCGCGACGTACTCGGGCTCTTTGTGTGCACGGTTCTTCATATTGAGATCGACCGTCTCGTAAGGAAGATCGAGAAATGACATCATCAATTCAACGCGGTGGCAATGACCCGAAAGAGGGCTGCGATAGAGCTTAATGGGGGCGTTTGAAGTGGAAAAATGCGGGTTCATAAGCTTGCTCCAATTATTGCTTGATTTGGTGTGTCAGATATCGAAATCGTTGACGGATCTTGAGTTGGGAAACAGAAAAATTGGCCTTCACAACAATCAGGGCAGCCAATCCCTTACTTCGTGATTCTGAGAAGATATCCAGTTGCGTCAAATGAAAGAATAGCTTATTTGCAAAATATTATGTTTTGTAAATTGGAATAATCAACTATGGACCGGATGCGTGCCCTTGAGGTATTCGTGGAAGTTGTCGAGGCGGGAGGCTTAGCGGCAGCGGCACGCAATCTGTCTTTAAGTGCCCCGTCCGTGACGCGTATCCTCAACGACCTCGAGGCAGATCTTGGTGTTGTATTGATCCGCCGTTCGACCAGAATTATGACATTGACAGAGGTCGGCACCTCTTTCCTCGGTGACGCCAAGCGTATCATCTCTGAGTATGCCGAAGCCCGCGATGCCGTGCGTGGCGCACACCGTGTGCCTAAAGGTACCCTTAGGATCACGGCGCCGACGCTCTTTGGTCAACATTACATCACGGACATCATCCTCGAATATCTCTCCACCTATCTCGATGTTGTCGTTGAATGTGTCTATCTCGATCGCGTGGTCAACCTCATTGATGAGGGTTTTGATATCGCGGTTCGTATCGGCAGACTACCGGACTCAAACTTGTATGCAGCAAGGGTCGGCCAGGTGCGTCGTGTTGTTTGCGGAATGCCGTGTTATTTTCGTGATCATAAATTGCCAAAGACACCCCTAGATTTGCGGGCGCACGAGATCGTCGCAGCACGCCCCGTCGGACCAACCGATGACTGGAGGTTCCGCGATGGGGTAACCGTTCGCATCCGCCCACGACTCACCTTTTCTTCAATGCCGGCGGCAATTGGCGCAGTGAAGACTGGCTTCGGCCTCACAAGGGTGCTCTCATATCAGATTGGCCCAGAGTTGCGTGAAGGTACGTTGCAAACCATTCTCACGGATTACGAACCAGACCCACTTCCAATCCACATTGTCCACGCCGATGGACAAGCGACATCTGCCAAGGTCCGCTCTTTTGTTAACCTCGCGACCAAGCGACTGAGAAAGAACCCGCTTATCAACGAAAAGTATTGATGACAGCACGCAACACACTGCTCATTCACGAATTCCAAACATACATGTCGTTTCTTGTGTCATTGTGAGCGCATGCAAAAGGTGACAGAAGGCGCATGCCTCTCTCACATGCATGCAGTGGCTCCCTGACGGATCCGAATGAATTGATTTCGAGACTGTATCGCCAATCGGTGCAGCGGGTGTGTTCTCCAACGCGATTACCATGGGTAATTTTGCACTCGACACGGCGTTCTCGGCCGCTGTTGGGTGTGCTGGTTCCGTTGTCTCCGGTGGCAAATGCGCCAACGGCGCCATCACGGCAGCGTTCGCAAGTTTGTATAATGGGGATGGGGCTCGTAAAAGATGTATTGCTGTTGGTGCGGGATGCAAAATATCCCTCAGGGGTAATCCGAATGCGACGGCAAAAGCTCCATGGTATGAATTCAAGATTTTTTCGACCTTTGAAAGATATAATTCAGCAATAATTCGAGCGTCGCAGAATACTGGCGTGAATGCCGACTTGATTCGATCAATCATGTTCATGGAGACAACGCATGGATATTACGATGCTATTCCTGCAATATTGGATGTGAATAAGTCTGTTCTCCCAATGAATATAAATACGGATTACTGGGGGGGAGCGTTTGGTAGTCGTTCGAGTTTGCAAAATCCTGAGGCAAATATTATGGCTGGCGCAGCAATGCTTCGAAATATTAGCAGGGTGATGAGCCCCATTACTCCTGTTTCACACATTGCTACAATTTATAACAACTCGAATGCCACACAGGTTTCTAATTACGGCGCGCGTGTTGGGGCAATCTACAGAAACAAGCCGTGGAGATAGTAATGTTTAGAAAAAAAATTCTATATTGTGTCGCGATATCTGCGATAATAGGTGTCGGGGCATCTATACTCTTATTATACATAGGACTTCAGAATAATTCTCAAAACGAGTTTTATGACACTTCAACTAATAATTACGACTATTTATATATTTCAAAAGTATTTTTTATAAATTTTTTTGTTATTGGTTTTTTTGCTTTTTTAATTAATGCGTTTTGGTTTTTTCTTCTTAAAAAGGCTGAAAAGTAACGTGTTCAATTTTAAAGCGCTGGCCGACGGTTCTATAACTAATATAATTTTACCGTGAATGAGCAAATTCTCACAACCACTCTAATCTCCCTCCTCTTCGCTCTCGTAATGCTGGCGATCACCGTCTCTGACGTTCGGCGCTTCATCATTCCCGATATTCTGTCCTTGCCCGCCATTCCCGCAGGACTTGCCGTTGCGGCTTATCTTGCACTGCCTGGCGAAGGCGCAGGCCTGCTTCTTTGGCATGTGGCGGCGATGGCGTTTGGTGCGCTTGCGTTCTACGCCATTCGCTGGGGCTACCATCGCTATCGCGGACAAGAAGGTCTCGGGCTTGGCGATGTCAAGCTCGCTGCTGTCGCAAGCCCCGGGGTGGACATCCCGACCGTGCTAAGGAACTTGGCTCCGGTACTCCGTTGGGCGGCTGGAAAACATAAGGAAGTGGCTAAGGCCATTTTTTGATTTCTTAATGATGGTCGTCATATGTGATGAACACGCTGCTAGATGTAACCGATAGTCGTTGAATTGATAATTTCAGGCATAAGTCAGGAAATTGAACGAGAAACGTAGGCGCTCAGTTGGACACTGAATACTAGACACGAGCAAGGTTTGCGACATTGCTAAAGACATGTCGTCTTGATCAATCGTGTTGGCTTTGCGACAAGTCGTATTAATCGAAGAAATCCATCAGTCCTTGAATCACTTCTTTGGGTTCCAACTTTGATGTCCTGAGACCGTATTTCCGGAGTAAGTTATGATCCGCATCGGAATTTTCATCGCCGTTACGCTTTTTGCGCAGCTTACCTGGGCCGAGGAAGCCAGGAATGTCGACGTTATCGAAGCAAAAACGGCGTTTGCGCGTTCTGCAGTAACAGAGTTAGCAAGCCGTTTAAAAAGTCAGCTTGTTAAGGCCATTAAAGCGAACGGACCGGCTTCGGCAATCCCGGTTTGCAATGTGGCGGCTCCAACGATTGCCAAGGATATTTCGGATAAATTAGGTGGGCGCATCGCACGTACAGCGTTGAAGCTCAGAAATCCGAAAAATGCACCAGATATTTGGGAACAAAAAAATCTTGAGCATTTTGCAAAGCAGATCGAAGCTGGCGCCGACGTCAAAACATTGGAACACTTTGAGGTCGTAAAGCATGACGGCCGCTCAAGCTTTCGCTACATGAAGGCGATCACGACTGGAAAGCCCTGCCTAACTTGCCATGGCACGGGCGTTGCACCTGCTCTTTTGGACACAATTCGCGACCTCTATCCCGAGGACAAGGCTGTAGGTTTTACACCAGGGAGTCTTCGAGGTGCGTTCACTGTGACTTTGCCTGTAAACTAAAGGCCGCTTGCGATAAGCTCTGTCGAAACTGAGGTAAGAATTAAAGGCGCTAGGTACAAAACGTAACAACGGTTGAGACCTGTCATAACCGTGGATCAGATATTATCGCCCTGCCACGTTCTCAGACTTCGCCAGAATATTCTTTATCGGTTGGCACGCCAATGTTCATCGTTGTGCGGTGCAAGTTCACGAGAACGGCTAAAGCTGCTAGCGCCCGTTTCGTAAAGTGTCGACTGATTTATCACATGATTTCATGAGACGAAGCAGATCTGCGCCTACGACGACAAATTGAAATCCGTTTTCAATTGCAGTTTGTGCTACCTTTTCATTCCCGCAGAATATTCCTGGCACCTTGTTGTTCTTGGCAGCGGCGCGCTCAACCTGCTTTATAGCTGCCACAACATCCTCTTCATGTATTGCGCCTGGTTTTCCAAAGCTTCCTGAGAGATCATAAGGGCCGACAAACAGTCCATCGATACCGTTGACTTGGGCAATGTCGTCCAATTCGTCCAAAGCATCGACATGCTCGATCTGAACGTGCACCGAGATGCGGCTGTTGTCGCCTACGATCGATTCAGACAACGTTTTGCCGAATTGGTTTGATCTGCAAACACCAATGCTTCGCTCTCCGATGGGGGGATACATCGCGGCATTCACGATTTCCATTGCTTTATCTTTCGTATCAACGCGAGGAACGATGATCCCGGTGCAGCCGGTATCTAAGGCCAGTTTCACCGACCGAGTTGACGAATCTTGGAGCCGAATAAAAGATAGGCATCGCTCACCTAACGATTGAATCATTGACTGCACATCGTCATAAGAAAGCGTCGAGTGTTCCATATCAATAAACAGCCAATCCAGATCAGTTCTCGACAATGCTTCTGCTAGGGGTTGCGAAGCGACGCTAACCAGCGTTCCAATTACAAATTCTTTTTCTTGAAGTTTTGACCTCAATTCGTTCACAACATTCCTCCAATCGAATTGGTTTTGAATAGTTTATCTTTCTTTTGTAGCGAACGAAATGCGCGTGCTGATTTCGTTTGTATTACGCGATAAAGTCAACACTACATAGCTGTAGTGTGCAGTATTTGGCAGGGTATCTGTCTATTGTAATCGCGACTGGCATGATTACGATATGCATTATTCAAACTTCGCTTGCCTCATTGCTATTCGTTCGCTGTGAGTCATATCATTCTGCGATCTCAATCGAGGGGTCGGCCCTTTAACATAACTTGTGCGAATATAGCCTCATGATCCTGAGCTGCCACAAGCAAGCACTTGTCGGCTGTGGCTTGGCATGGTTAGTACCTGGAGATCAAGGTTCAGCTTATGGGTCTCTTGGGCTCGGTGACAATTCGATTTGATCGAACCTGGCTGCAGGTAATGACCTGGTTTGAAAGTGCTTCCCAGCACTTCTCCACTGAACCTCAAACATCGGACGACTGCGAAGGAACGGCGGAATGGAATTTTATCACGATGGCATGAGGGAATTACAAGACCGTTACGAAGGACGGGATGTTCCAGACCGCCTTGAAGAACACCGAATGAGAGCTGCGTTCAACGAGGAAGACAAAGAGTGCATTGAAACGTCTCCGTTCTTCTTTCTCGCAACATCGACTGACGAAAGTGTCGATTGCTCATTCAAAGGGGGAGAGCTAGGCTTTATCAAAGTGACAGGCCCCAATACACTCGCTTGGCCCGACTACGACGGCAATCGAATGTATCGGAGCCTAGGAAACATTCTGAAAAATCCCCGCGTCGGCCTATTGTTCATTCGTTTCGATGGCAAGCTTTTCAATAATGCCAGAAGACTGCGCGTGAATGGCATGGCTGAAATTGACGAGACCAAGGAAGCCATCGCGCAGATACACGGTGCCAAACGGATCATCAGGGTCACGGCAACGCACATCTTCACCAACTGTCCTCGTTACATTCCAAAACTCAGTCAAGAAGAACCCTCTGAGTACATTCCGCGTGAAGGTTACATACCCCCTGACCCAGCTTGGAAGTCGATGCCGTTCATGAAGGACCTATTCGACAAAGAGCAAAGCTGAGCTGACGAGCGCGTTTTAGGCACGAACTCTTCCGCTTATGACAAGCAGAGATTTCTGCTGGGTAAACTCATGAAAGCATATGTCGGATGGAGTATTTACGTACGAACAGGCACCATAAGAAAACTGAGTTAGTTCATCTGACCGCCATAAATGGAACCTTGGAAGACATTGTTTGGCAGCGGTTGCATTGTCGACATGTTGGCTGGTGAGAAATCTCCACGCTTTTGTTGAGGTGGAATGACATGGATTCTATTTTACTACTCGGGTTTTTGGTGGGCATGGGGCACGCGCTCGAAGCAGACCATCTCGCTGCTGTGAGTGCCATGTTAACCAACAAAAGCTCGCCCAAACGCCTTGCGGTGATGGGCATGACTTGGGGAATTGGGCACACGTTGACTTTACTTCTCGTATGTTCGTTCGTCATTTTCTTTGGCTTTGTTTTGACAAACAAAGTCGCTGCCGTACTCGAGTTTTCGGTTGGTGTTTTATTAGTCGCGCTTGGTATCAATGTCTTGTGGCGTATGCACAGAGACAAAGTTCACTTCCACGCGCATGATCATGGTGATGGTAAGGTGCATGTTCATGCTCACAGCCACCGGACATCCGTTCTCCCCCATGGCGATGACCCTCACGATCACAAGCATGTAAATTGGCTCACATTAAAGCCTTTGTTCGTTGGCCTGGTACACGGGGCAGCAGGGTCGGCTGCCTTGCTGGCGTTGGCGTTAGCTGCAACGCATGAGCCTTGGACGGCTGTTCGTTACATCGTTCTTTTTGGTGTTGGGTCGATCTTCGGTATGGCGGCCTTAACGTGCGTTGCCGCTTGGCCGTTAAAGCTTGCCCAACAATGCGGGCGATGGGCGCATAGGGCTCTTTTTGTTGCGATCGGTGTGTTGACGATTGGTCTTGGTGTCACGGTTATGCTTGAAACCGGCGCTTTCGCATGGGGGTTGTCTTGATGCTCAAGCTTGGTCTGGCGCGGAGAATTATCGCGGTTGTTTCGCAACATGCAACTGGGCCCGTGGCTGGACATTCAAGTCTAGACCTGCCCTGGCAACCAAAGAACGATAATTGGGAATGCGATGAGGAGTGCAATTGTGATTGCATCGGCTATGAAAAATGGCATGACTCCCTTAAACACGTCCTCAACAGTGAGATCGTCGCGTACACCGGCAACAACAAAACAGTTGAGACCAACAGGTGGTGTAATCAAGCAAAGTTCCGCCATCTTCACGACCAGGATGCCAAACCAAATCGCACACATTGGTCCGGACATACCAAAAGCACTATCGCCAGCCGATACCGACAAACCACCATTGAGTGCCATGACAGCAGGATAGACAACCGGCAGCGTCAATAGAAGCATACCGATCGCATCCATGAACATGCCCAGAACGGCATAACATAGGAGAATGCAGATGAGTATGAGCATTGGCGACAGTGTCAGTGACGTTATCCAATCAGAAAACGCGTTTGGTAATTCGGCAAATCCGAGAAACCGAACATAGATTAAGACCCCCCAAATGATGGTGAAAATCATAACGCTAAGTTTTGCGGTTTCCAGCAGAGCATCTTTCAGTTGTGACCACCGCATGCCGCGATAAAGTGCCATCAGAAAGACGACAAATGCGCCGATGGCGCCGCCTTCGGTCGGTGTTCCCCAGGCTTCTCCACCAAAGGGGTTGTAGACAAAGAATACGATGGTGATCACAACAAAAACGATTGGCAGAGCGGGAGGCAATGCAGCAAATCGTTGGCGCCACGTAAATCCTGTTACCGGCGGTCCAAAATCCTTTATCGTCACGGCCAGCCCAACAATCAACAAGCCATAGA
Organism: Hyphomicrobiaceae bacterium; assembly: GCA_050633705.1. Classification (GTDB taxonomy): domain Bacteria; phylum Pseudomonadota; class Alphaproteobacteria; order Rhizobiales; family Hyphomicrobiaceae; genus JAJFHI01. Next base: position 187,339 of record JBOEGZ010000007.1, read on the forward strand.
CCAAAGCCGAGAATGCTCCGGGAATGAAGCCGGCTAAAAGTAATTTGCCGACATCCTGCTCAACAATAATCGCGTAGATAACCAAAATTGCTGAGGGTGGAATCAAGCTCGCCAGTGTTCCACCGGCAGCCACGACTCCGGCTGCAAAGCGTTTGTTATAGCCGATCGCCAACATCTCTGGAATTGCAATTCTGGCAAAAACGGCAGAGGTGGCAACGGATGCGCCCGACACGGCTGCAAACCCGGCCGTTGCAAAGATCGTTGAGACCGCAAGTCCGCCCGGTACCCAGGCCAGCCAACGCTTTGCGGCTTCAAACAAGGCTTTGGTCAGGCCGGCATAATAGGCGAGATAGCCGATTAAGATGAAAGTCGGGATCAAGCTTAGAGCCTGACTGGAAATTTTTGCGTGGGGAATTTGTCCTGCGGTTTTCACCGCGACCATCAATGCCCATCCGAAATCATCTGGTGCGTAGCCTTTGCGCGCCCAAAATAACCAGATCAGCCCAATCAATCCGGCCATCGCGGCAGCGAAAGCCACACGCATGCCAAGAAAAACGAGGATGAGCATGCCAAAGCTGACCGTAAGTCCGATTTCGATTGGTTCCACGTTCAGATTTCCTTAGGTGTCGCGGCCGGAAACATGTTTGGCCTCTTTGGCGGCGAGCGTTGCTGCGTCTTCAATCCTTGGAACGGCAATAGGGTGTTTGATCCCTGTCACAATGGCATGCGCAAAGGCCCAGATCTGCAAGCAGAGCCGCAGGCAAAGCACAGAGAACGCGATCGGAACCAAAAGTTTGGTTGGCCAGATCGGCAATGCGATATCCATCGAACTGTCGCGGCTCCACATTGGCGCGGAAAAATCGAAACTGCGATCGAAGTGTGCCCAACTGCCCCAGACCAACAGCACCATCAAAATAAGAACAGCTAACGTTGTGATGAATTCGATCACATAAAGCGCGCGACCTTTCAACCTGCCAACGAGTATATCCATGCGGATATGGCCGCCATCGCGTTGGGTATAGGCGATGCCCATAAATGCAATCAACGGCATCACTTGTTCGATCCAGTCGACATAACCTTGCAGTGGATGATTAAAAAGATTGCGTCCGCCGACAGACACAACAGCAAGGAGCATCAAGAAAAACACAGCTATTCCGCTGACCAGCGCAAGAAATTTTTCAATTCTATAAAGATGAATGTCCAAGCGGCTGAGCTGGCTATCGTCGGTAAGAATGGAGGCTGAACCGGCCATAACGTCCTCTTCAGTATTGTATTGTAATAGCCGAGCCCAATTTACACACATGTTGTGTGTCTGCTCAGGTGTTCTTAGTTGCGTTTTTGAGCAATCATGCCAGAGATCAAGTCGTAGAGTTCTTTAGCAGGTAAGCCACGGGCTGTGTTTTCTTTGATCCACGCCTCGGCGGTGGGGGCTCCACCAGCTTTTTGAAAAGCTGCAATCTCCTCTTCAGTGAAAGTCACGCGCTTGACGCTTCGTTTGTCCAGAGCTGGACCCCAGGCCGACATCGTCTTTTTATTATAATAATCTATGTAATAGTCGAGTGCATCGTCGACTGCCCCCAACAGTGCTTCACGATGGGGTTCGGAAAGTTCGTTCAGCGCCTTAGTATTCACGACCACAGGGCAATTCAATGTTCCTGGGTTGAGATTGGTCGTCCACCATTTGGCATTTTCAATCGTGCCGAAGGAAAGATGTGCATGGGGAGCCAAGCTGGCGGCGCGGATGACACCACTATCCATGGCTTGGCGCACCTCGGCCGATGACATCGACGTTGGGACGGCACCGATGGCTTGCATGGCCATGCCAATTCCTCCGGTTGCTCGCACGGTCAGCCCTTTGAAGTCTGTCAGTGTTGTCGGTATTTTACCAAGGCCGATCAGATTGTATTGGGGCATAGGTGACGGCATCAGAAGTGTGGCGTTCCAGTATGCCATGTCGGCTTGAACGGCAGGGTGTTTGTAAAGCGCCATCGACAATTCGCGCTCTTGTTGAAGCGAAGTCACACCAAGGAATGGCAGCTCCAGCAATGTGATCGACGGATTCTTGTCGCGGTGATAGCCAGCACAGAATTGCGCCATCTCGAATGCACCAATGCTTATTCCGTCCAAGTTCTCGCGCGCGTTGGACAGCCCACCGTAAAAAATTTTCAGCTTAAATGTTCCACTCGTCCTCTCTGAGACCAGCTCAGCGAGGCGTTCGATATGCTCGGTGAACGCACGGCGCTTGCCCCACAAAGACACATTCCACTCTGTTGCAATCGCCTCTGTGCATAACAAAGCAGTGAGCGCTGCGCACGTCGCTAGTCTGATGTGGTTTTTCACAATATCACCCTGGAATTACTTTCTTGCATTTAATTGCAATTCCGAATTGGCCTCAGCCTTGAATTTCATATCCGGTGCTAGAAACTTTACATCAAATTGCCTTATAACAAGGGGCTCTATGGCAAGAGACGATCATTTTGTTGGTAATCCAGCCGGTTGTGTTGAGGGAGATGATACAACTTGGTTGTGATGAGTGCGTTTGCCAGCGCCATTTCAATTGCGAAAATCGGGTCAATAAAATGGGTAATTATCAGATACGTAAACTCATTTGTTTGCTGTTGACGTAGACGAGGTCGCAGTTTCTTCGCTCACCGCATTTCGACGAGTGGTGCTGAGAGGCCCAAACTTCACGCCAGATTGCATGCTGGTGGCCACGGTCGCCATGCCAATGATCCCGACTTTGATACAACATGATAGGGATCAGACATCAACGCCCGCATTCATCGCTCCCCGCCTCCTGCGCCAGCAGAAAAGGTTGCAACGCGAGGCGAGAATTAACCAAAAATCAAATCGAAACAGCAATTTGGCGACAGGTCAGAATCTAAATAGAAAGTCCTTGTTTCGCTTGTGCAGACAGGCGGGGCTAGACAGCTTATCTGCCTCGATTAATGAGTTTGGCTTTACCGGCGCTGTGGCTTCGTTCACCGAAACAATCAAAAGCACCGAAAAATCGATAATTCGTGACGCAACAACCTCTTGGTCTGGTTGACGGAGTTCAAGCGCCAACTAGTATATATCTATATTAAGTTGAATGATTTTTTGACAGTGTTGTGGGAGATCGCGTCGATGGTCAAACACCATCTGCTTGTCGTGGAAGACGATCCTGCCATTCGGGCATTGATTATTGCTTTCCTTGAGAAGGAAAATTATCGTGTATCGGGCGCAGCAACGGCGGCTGCGGCTGAGAAGAAGATCAATAAATTTGGTTTTGATTTAATTGTATTAGATCTCGGTCTTCCGGACGAGGATGGTCTCGTTGTCGCGCGAAAGCTGCGCGCGCGATCTTATACACCCATCATATTTGTCACGCAGAGGGAGGATCGAGAGACGAAACTTGCTGCCCTGGATTTGGGCGGTGACGACTATTTGACAAAACCTTTTGATCCTCACGAGCTCGCCGCTCGCATAAGAAATATTTTACGGCGCGCGCACCTTGCCAGCGATAATGCTGTTCGTGGCTCGATAATTCGATTTAGTGATCTTGAGCTTGACCTTGATCGTCGTTCGCTAGTTGCATTCGACGGAGACTCGATCGACCTGACACGAGCTGAGTTTGATCTGCTTGCAGCTTTGGTTCATGCACGAAGTCGTGTCTTGTCGCGTGACCGTCTGTTGGATGCGATAAGTAGCTGTCAGAGTGATGAGACAAGTGAACGTCTCGTCGATGTTCTCATCAGCAGGTTACGCCGCAAGCTCGAGCCGCAAGGTAAGCCGTGGCAGCTTATTCGGACCGTTCCTGGAGTCGGATATCAACTGGGTGTGTCAATTGAATAACAATTGTGACGTAACCAATATGGAACGACGAAGCCGATGTGGAACCAGGAGAAAGCCAAGCATTCGATCGAAAATTTAGGCGAAGACGTCTATAAGACAGCGCAGCTGCATCCGTTTACGTTGAAGTTCACAAACGTTGATCTTGAGAACACGTATCAGAAAGAAACGGGGCAAACTTTTGCGTTTCAAACTCAACTCGCTATTCCATTTACTGCATTGCTGTACATTCTTTTTGGATTTCTTGACCCTAAGGTCATTGGTCCTAACTATTTGATTACTTGGTCATTACGTGCTGGTCTTGTTGCCGCTTTGGCAGTTTTATTCACCGTATCATTCACAGAGTTCTACCGCAGGCATCACCAGATGTGCCTTTGGATAATTTTATTGGTATGTGGCTCCACAATGTTCGCGATTTTGGTGCTCGCTCAGACTGAAGGGCGATCGCTTTACTATGCGGGCGTCAGCCTCATGATTGTCGGGTGTTTCGTTCTCTATCCGTTTAATTTCAGCAATGCGATGACCGGTTCTGTGTTGTCGTTTTCGGTTTATTGCGGGCTCGGCTGGTATGTATTTGAACTTCCGCTTTATCTGCTCATTAACAATGCATTTTTTATCATCTCAACGGCAGTTCTGGCCGGTGTTGCTGGATACATTATTGAGCGTGTGTTTCGTATCAATTACGTGCAACGTTGCTTGTTGGTGACGAGCCAGGAGAGCCTAGCCCTTGCCAAAGAGGAGGCTGAGCGGGCCAATCAAGCAAAATCAGAATTTCTAGCAACGATCAGTCATGAGCTTCGGACACCTCTCAACGGTATCTTGGGTATGGCAAGGCTCTCTGTTAGCCGAGAGCGGCCGGCACCTCAAATCAAACATGCACTGCGGTCTATTGAACATTCCGGTGAAATTCTTCGCAAGACAATTGACGACCTGTTGGACATAACCCGAATTGAATCGGGACGTTTAGATGTAAAGCAGGAGGCCTTTTCGCTTGCAGATTTGATCGTAGATTTAAAAGAAATTGTCGAACCACTTGCAGAAGAGAAAGGTCTCAGACTCAAATTCAAAGATGACAAACGCCTTCCCGACTATGTGATTGGAGATAGGCCGCATCTGCGCCAAATTCTATTAAACCTTGTCGGAAATGCCGTTAAGTTTACGTCTTTTGGAAGCATTGAGCTTGCGGTAAATCTCAAGACGCTGGGCGCTGATAAAGTGTGGGTAGCGTTTTGTGTTGTTGACACCGGACCGGGCATTCCTGTTGACGAACAGTCCCTCATTTTTGAACCGTTGACACAAGCAAGTAATAGCCACGAGGGCAGAATGGGAGGGGCTGGTCTGGGCCTGTCGATTGTGAAACACCTTGTCGAAGCCATGGGCAGCAAGATCGAGATCGATAGCGCCGTCGGTGAAGGCAGCACATTCAGTTTCGATTTGGCATTCGGTCGCGTTGGCGCTGGTTTCGCGCTCAAGAAAGAACAATCGCTGACGTCAGCACCATTCGTGTCGCAACCACTTTCAATTCTGCTGGTGGAAGATGATCCGATTAGTCGGGAGGTTGCGACCGGTTTTCTGGAAAACGATGGCCACATCGTCGAAATAGCGGAAAGCGGAGAAGAAGCCATAGTGAAGGTGCGTGAAGGAAAGTTTGATATCATTCTTATGGATATGCGTTTGCCAGGAATTAGTGGCATAGAAGCAGTCCGACATATCCACAATCTTCAGCCCGACATCGAAAAACGCACGCCGATTATCGCATTGACAGCAAACATGATGCCAAACGAGATCTCAAGCTATTTTGAGGTTGGAATGAATGCGGTCGTGCCAAAGCCTTTGGATCCTGACAAGCTCACCGAAGTTCTTGGCCAGCAGATAGTCAATCGTAAGAAACCCCAATTTGCTTTGTGCAACGTCAAAATCCCCCAACTCTTTAATCGTCCTCAAATTGAGGCGCTTGCCAGCGCTGTTGGACATCAGGATTTCGCAGTTCTTCTCGAAAAATGTGAACGATCTCTCGTTGACGCCACAAGCGACCTTCACAGTTCAGTCGTCAGGGGCCAATGCAAAAAGGTTGAGAGTATTGCACATCGTGTGGCGGGGACTGCTGCGAACTATGGTTTTTCAGAGCTCGCGAACCTAGCGGCAGACCTCGAAGTTGAAGCTAAAACGACTACTCTGATTGACGAACAGAAAATTTCACCAATTGAGCGAGAGCTTCAAAGGTCGATTTCTGCAGCGCGGGTTCTGCGTCAAAGGCTTCTGCAAAGTCAAACAAACAAAGAAAAGCAAAAACTTTCCAGCCCGGTTTAATTCTTTACATATGATTTGTGTTGCTCGCCCCTCAACCTGAGACGACAAGTTTCCCTGTGTCTCAAGCTTTGGTAAATTGACGAGTTAGGATTCCCGCTGAATATCTTACCCGCCAATTTAAAGTAGGGGAGACTAAGTATAACTAATTATAATATTTCTTTTTGGCTTCATATGATTTGAAACTTCAATGTATTTGGATGTAATGTTTTCGAAATGATACTTTTTGAATTAATATCTTTGAAGGAATAGACGTAATCTAAGTGCACGATGTGAACGACACTTTGCGCAGTTGTGAACAAGGCGTGAATGAGTTCAGGTAGTGGAAAGCAGAGAAATTCGCGTAAAGAACGAAAGACATACTCTGCTCTTATAGTTCTCCGGTCTGATGGCTATAGCTTCTGCTCTCGAGTTGGCGCCCACTCGTATGTCCACCAAAAAATCGCGAACAGAACCGCTGAGGCAAGGTCGATGAACGCTGGGATCAGTGCGAATGCGCTGAGCGCGCCAGAAAAATAATAAAACATGAAGATGAGGAACAGAGCAAACATTGCCAAAGCTCCGGTCAATACGACAACGTGGTTCTCACGCACTTCGAACCCAACGAGGACAAACCCTATTCCAAAAACAAACGCGTGCATTATGAATAGCAAGAAAAAAAAATGACTGTTTTGTATGAGCTGCGGAGCAAACTGCTGGAGTACGACGTTTGGGAACACGGCACAAAAGATGCAACCAACAATATTGTAAATGCCTTTTCCGAGAAATAACTTCTTCCAGTGATGTAAGTTCATTGTCTTTAACCTAATTGTCTCGTTTATGAAAATTGACACGCTTGTCGGCATCAATCATTGATCTCACCAACAGCGTTTTGATTTTTGGGCTCGTTGTAAAAGTTCATGACGCCATCAATCATATCCTGCCATTGTTCCGCTTGTGTTCTGTATGGATCGTCATAACGATCGAGGTCATAGCAGCCGAGGGGGTGTTCAAGGACTGCGATCAAGCAGCGGTTGCATAATGTGCATGGTTTTTTGGGCAGAAAATCTGACACTTGCCTGCGTTCTGCTTCGAGCAATTGGTTTGGCAGATTGGGATTGGCCAGCAGTGGGCGCGCCATCGTTACCGCATCGCAACTGCCATCGCTAATTGCTGACTTGATGGCTTTCAACGACTGAAACGATCCAGTGCACAAAACGGGAATGCCGACGGCCTGTTTAACCGCGCGCGCTGCCTCACGGTTCCATCCTTCTATTTGTTGCCAGGGCGGTCGGTCAGACCGGCGCCGTCCGAGTAGATAATCTCCGCGCGTGGTGTACAATTGGGTGCGCAGGGCCCGCTCCCAGACCAAACGTGTTGCCCATCTGCTGACAGGGTTGCGGAACATGAGATATCGTCGAAATGTTTTTGTTCCGCTGTCGATTAGCGATTTGTAAGTGCGCTTTAGCATATCTGTAGCAAGAAAGCCGGCGGGATTTAGCGGATGCGGGAAAAGCGTACCTGAGGAAACATGAATAGCATCGGCGCCATCTTCCCAACTCCACTTTGCGATTTTGATATTTTCCTCGAGCGTGTTTCCAGGGGCTTTCCATGGAAAAATCGCACCATTGTCTTCTGTGATACTTAACTTCACAATCAGCGGAATGGTCTTGAGAGTTTCTTCTGCGCGAATCGCAGTAATGACTTCTCTTAAGAACTGATGTCGGTTCTCCAGGCTGCCACCGTAGGAATCTTCGCGATCGTTAATCGCCGATGAAAGAAACTGAGTAAATAGGTATCCATTTCCTGAATGTAATTCGATGCCATCTATGCCGGCGTCGGCCGCGCGGAGTGCGCCGTCGACGAAGTGCCTAACAAGTTCTCTGATTTCTTCCGGAGAACTTTTTCTAGAGCGCAAACCATTAAAGTAACCGGGTTTTCTTGTTGCGCCATCAGGTAGTCGTTTCCAGTTCTCAATACCTTGAACATCCTGTTGACGACCCGAATAGGACAACTGAAGAATGACACGGCACCTTTCCGCCTTGTTTTCGTGAAGAGCACTCACCTCTTCATGGAGTTCACGCCAGAATGGAATTGTTTCGTCCCGGTCGATGTGTGCGTAGTTCGGCAAAATCCGCCCCGACATATGCACTGGAACGTGAGATGTGATAATTGCTCCAACACCACCGCGTGCGAAAGTCTTCTCAAAATTTTTGCGCCATCGTGTTCCCGAACCATCGTAATTATCGATACGTCCAGAAATACTTGAGCGCAAAATACGATTTTTAATTTCGAGCTTGCCAATCTTGAAAGGTGTATCGATTTGGTGTTCCATCTGCGAACTTTCCCGGATTTCAGAGTTTGTGCAGTATTAAGGTGGCGTGGTCCTGGAGAGTGTCCTTACGGTCGCGTTTGCAGTTCTGAAATGATGGCGGCTCGATAGGTGAAGTATAGGCTTGCGGCCGCAATGGTTTCGAAGACGGCAATCCAAATGAATTGCCAGTCTAAGAAGAAGTAAAAAAATGCTAAAGCAATGCGACCAAGAATTACGATTACATTTAGCAAGCGCTGTTCAATGGGGCGAAGATATGCTGAATACTGTAAGGCCGATAAGAACAAGACGTTGGCGGCTGTCGCGCGAATCCAGTTTGAAGTTGCCCCAGTCTGAAGATCGCCACCTGCATGCAACAGTTCAGGGTTTATCAATAATAGAATTGCAATCACAGTTTCGACAATGATCACAACCGCCAATACCGTTTTATAGCGACCCAAATGTAGGGTTGCTTTGGCGCGGGTCGATGCAATTGAGATTGTGTTAGCCATGAGCGGGCTCATTCGTTCGCACAAAAGGCAAGGTTGAATTCTGATCGGTTTCTTTGTTAGGTGTCTTCAAGTCTTTTTCAATCTTGGATGCGCTCTCGGTGTCGGCTAAGCTGTGTTTCTTGGCACGCTTCCACAACTCTATGAGCAAAGCTGGCACCAACTGATGCGCCGGACAAGAACTCCAACTGTCCCGCAAAAACATGACTCGTGGATCGAGAGATCTGTATCCACCATCGCGCGTATTTAGAATCACCAAAGTGCCATCGAAGAGTGGTCCGATGTTGTGGAGATAACCGCCGTTTGATTGTCGCAGTACGGAATTTGGCGCGACCAACGCGCGGGCTGATGCAGCGGCAGGGGTTAAAGTCGACCGCAACGTTTCGTCGCGATAGATTGTTTCCAGTCGCTCTAGCGAAACCAACAAGGTATGAACTGCGACCCCTGTCGCATGAACTCCAGACAAATCTCCATTGACGGCTCTGGCAAGTGTTTGTTGGGCATTTTTTATTTTTCCCGTTATGGCCCAGTAAAGACGGCGCAACGGGTTTTTTGTCCTCACAGCCGCATCCAGCAATTGGGCAGCGGCCCATGTTTCGCGGTCGGCAACGTATCTCTCTGAGAATAGCTGACCGATGAATTCTTGCGTGAGTTCACCGGCGGGGCGCGATTGCTTCCCCTCGACAAAATCCGACAGAGCTGCAAAGGCAGGCAAATTGAAATAGTGCTCAAAGCTATCTGGGGTGAGGCGGGCCATGAGCTGTTGCTGTTCATCGACGCGTGACTGAGAATGTCTCGGTGCAATTGATGGCAAAGGCACACCGTCAACGTTAAGCGTCTTGCGGAGGCGGCGCACAAGCATCTGGTTGAAGAGCGGTCCTTTGACTTTAAAATCTCTGTCAAGCTGGTCGTCGTTAGACACGCTTCGGATTTCGTGAGGTGAATTGATCCGAAAAACATCGATGAGAAACGGTATGCGAATACGACGAAACATTGGGTTATATCTTCGCTTTCTTCCACGGAAAAAAGGGATTTCGTGTCTGTTGAAAAGACGATGCGAGGGCTGGGAAATGGCGCTTTGCGACGCCTGCAAAACAGTTATCTCGGACCCAATCAAAGCCAACTTGGGTGTAGACTTCTGGTCGAAAATCATCTGTAAAAAAACGATCGCTTTTGAGGCGGCGTGAAGCCATGACGATAAAGACGCGAAATGCGGTGTCAGAAAAACCAAATCTCGGTGCGGTACCGTTTTTCGATCGTGCCTCTGCCAGTGTGCCAACGAGCAAGTCAACTTTATCGACGGATCCGTAGATCTCTTGGAGTTCGCGTTGCCAGTCGGGATCGTCCGTTATATCGGAAAATGTCTCTGGTGGCGTGCATCCCACCAGTTTGCGAAATTCTTGGTATCTCGGAATTCCGCGCTCACGGTCGCGCAAAATGTCGACTGCGGCCAAATCCATGAAGACTCCGTCATCGAGCTTTTTATTCAAGCGACGAAGATCGTTTGGGTAGTTGTGTAAGACCAGCGCACCAGGATTTTCTGTCGCGAGTGAGTAAATCGCATCCTCAAGAGAAACGTCTTTGTAAACAGATCGCGCTCCACTCATTGAGACGGCTTCAAGCGTGGTCTCCAGCAACTTTTGATCGTCGTTGTGGCTGCGAAACGTGAAGGTATCTGGCAGCAAGGAATGCATTCTATAGGCAGCTGTGAATTCTTCTGTCATCGAAAAGGGGACGTCGTGATGGTTTGCTGAAGATCCGGGTATGCCGGCGATGACTTCGTTGTCGGAATTGCGCCCAAAGCGACGCCAGAATTTTTCTCCCATCAGCCCCCAAAAATTTCCACGCATAAAAATGCGCCCTTCCGGAGAATCCATTAGCGCTGGCGTCCATTCAACGGTGTGTATTTTGGCGAGAAGAGCGGAATTTACGAGCCGCGCCTTTTGGAACAACCATTCGCCGGGTTGCTGGGGATATTCCAAGTGCAACCGGTCGACGATGGCATTGTGCTCGCGCGCAAACAGCGTGTGAAGGACCGAAAGTCCAATCCACCAATTTCCATTTTCTCCAGCTAACTCATGGTTGCGATGATTTGATTGTGTATCGATCGGCAGCATTCCGTTGCCGTCAAGCCAGAGTTTGCCATCTGGTAACGGTAAGCCGGGGGTGTCTTTGTCATTCGGATCGCTGCGCAATCGCATGCATTTTTCGTGGTCCGATCCATAGATCTGGGACGCGTCCCACCAGTGAGTGGCGTAGTTGCGATAAGATTTCGGACGGTTTTCATCTTCCGGTCCACTGTCTGGAGATACCGGCGAGCGCGGAATGCGCATTCTTGCCTCTCCGTTCTTATCGATCCAGTCGTCGCCTTCGGGCAATGAAAGTTCGTGCAAATCTGTCTTGTCGTTCTTTCCATGTGTCAGCCAATCATGCACCATGAATTGTATCCAGGCGGCAGCAAGTAAATTGAGGTGAGGGACTGGTACAAATTCTTTGCGCGCCAACAACCGGTTCGAAATTTCGCGCGGGTTGGGGTGATAAAGCTGCGGTGCAGTTTCTTCGAATGAGTGGGCCAACGGGATATTTCGGCCAAATCGAGTTTGTGCCATGCCCATCTGTGGCGCGTCGCGGTCATTGAAACTTCCGTCGTAACTACGAGCTTCGTTGATATCGCAATTCGGTTGCGGCTCTATTTCCGACGGTGAGCTTTCTGTGTCGAATAAATTTTCCCGACGCAGATTGGCCCGATGACCAACAACTATGATGACAGCAGCAATAAAAGGCCAACGATGCCATACGCGTAGGCGCTCCGAAGACGAAGCGATCGTACCGAGTATCAGGTCAATAAGACTGCCAAGCATAGAGGCTATCCATTACAAAAATATTTTTAATTCAAATAAAACAAGACGATTTGTGAAAACTTGCGTGCGAAATTTTTGTCCCAAATTCTTTTTAACACTCTCCCAAAAACAAAGTATCCGTTTTTTGGTGTTGTTCATAACGTGTTCACATTTAAGCAAACACGCATTCACACCGCCTCGATTATCTGTCCATGAAAATTCTGGACGAGCCCAATTGCGCGGGAGGGTAGAAATATGCAAATACGACGCGGATCATTTATGGGTATCAATGGGCATACGATGCGCGGAAGGTTCAAACTTACCGAAAAAGCGAATGGTGCAGAGTTGGAAACCAGTGATGATTTTTTCTTCGATGGAAAGGCTCCGGCCCCTGCATGGGCTCTAGGAGATGGGCAAGGAAAATTCGTTGATGATACGGTATTCAGAAATTTAATTCCATTTTCTGAAGTGTTCGGAAGGCGAACAATTTTCATCTCTGACAAGTTTAAGCCAAGTGACGCAGGCGCAGTCATCGCGTGGTGCGATGAGCTTGATGTTGAACTCGGAGTTGGAATTTTCGATGATGAATGAAGGACCATTCAAGAAGGCTGGATGCCATTGAACTGCTGCATTGGAATTTAGCATTTTATTTGATGGGGAATACCAATGTTCGGAAAATTATCCGTCGTCATGTTTGTATCGGTTCTGTTTTGTTGCGCGACCGCGACAGCTCAGGTGAAGCGTCCCATTATTTTCGTTCCGGGGATTGTCGGATCCCAGCTTTCTGATAGCTCAGGCGATGTTGTCTGGGGTGACTCTGGTTCTCTTAATAGTTCAAACTTTAAAAAACTCGATTTATTACCCGCCAATGCAAATCCTGTTTCCCTGAATGCGACAGACGTTTTGCGAGGAGTTCCGCTTGTATTTGGCTTAATAGAAGTGGGCGTCTATTCGGGGCTGATTGATTTTTTGACGGGGAAGAGGTCCATTACAGACCGCTTCACAGGCCGCAATATAACAGGCAGCTATCATGAGAACCGCACGTTATTTGTCTTCCCATACGACTGGCGCCGTACAAATTTTGCATCCGCAAAACGTTTAAATACGTTTATTGAGAAGCATGTACCTAGCGGGCAGTATGATTTAATCGCCCATAGTATGGGTGGGATCATCACGCGCATTATGCTTGATGGGCGATCACCAAAGGGTGTTTGTCAGGGGGGCACAGAAACGCTGAGTGGACTTTCGTCTCCGACTGGCGATGAGCTTACCACTCTTTGCAATGCCATGTATGGCACGCCAACCGGCACGTCGTGGCCTAACGAAAATTTTAACGGTCCGCATTCAGCCGCGAGTAGGCTTCACACATATATTGAAATGGCAGTTCCGCATTATGGGTCGAACAACGTTATCGGGACCTACAGCGAGGGTTGGGGTGCGTTGAGCCAGATCTTAATTGGTGGGCAAAGAGAAATTCAAGACATCATTTTATCGATGTCGAGTCCAATAGAATTGGCAGCAACGCATGTACGCTGCTGTGCTGTTGGACATTTCGGAGCTTCGCATAACCAAGAAATTAACAACATCGACCAAATTCTTGAATATAAATTCTGGTCGCAAAAAGTATTGGGTTTCGGAAACTCTCCTTGTCCATACACAACTCTCCTTGTCCATACACGAGGTGTGACTTAAAGAGACAACTTCTTGCGGCTGGAATCGAAAACCGTAAACTCATTCATAAAATCATCGAGAAAAAAATACCGCCCGGTGTGAAATCACTTGCCGCAGTTATCGGACGGGATGTAGAAGGCACGATCGAAACCCACTATTTATCTCCGAACGCACCTGGCGATGGAGCAGGTTTTACATTCCGCGAAACGTCTGACGGTGATGGCACGGTTCATCGTATAAGCGCTGTGCCTCCAGAATTCAATCAAGGCCGCCAAGTTCACGCCATTACAAGCCACCGAATTAAACATCCGTTTGTTTTCGATGATCCTTCTGTTCAGCAGCAAATTCACGGTGTTATTTTACGCCCGTTGGACGAACAAGTTTTCGAAGTGACGGGCGATCAAGAACAGTTGTTTATTGGCGGAAAACGTATTGTCTCGTCTGGTCTAAAGGTTGACTCTGCGGTTGTTGCCCCTGGTCAAAAGATTGCGATGGAGCTGGATCTGAGCGGCGAGAAAGACACGCAATTTGATATTGACACAGTGACCGATGTCAATTTGGAAGTTCGTCTGGAGCGAGCAGAAAACATGGATGATGCCCTAGCAAAGACGACCTTGAAGTATAGCGCGACGAAGTCTGTTCCGTTGAGTGGAAAGATATCTCTCGCCGGTAGCATCACTGCACCACAGGGCGCGGGTGTATACTTGATCAAGGTTTTTAACGAGGCGAACAGCGAACTGATTGATCGTGGGCAACTTCATGTAATTACTGCGGATTGAGACAGATGACTTGCAGAAAAATATTCTCCGGCTGTCTTTGTTGGACGGTGATGGTCGAGACGTCCTCGAGAACAAAAGATGCAAGTGTTGTCGTGCTCGATATCCTGAAAATAGCACGTCATATTACCGGCAATACGTAGAACTGTGTTGGTCCTTCGCACGGCGGTTTAACTGGTCAAACAGACGGGTAAGAGCAGCTATTCCCAGGCGTTGACTTAAAAAGTTACGATCAAATCGAGGTTGAACTCGACCGCAAGATGCTCGATTTGTCGATATCGTTTTGCGCCTTGCGTTTCTGCGCCCAACAAACCTAGTTGCCGCACCGCCACAATTGGTTCGCCAAAAGAACCAAAGCTACAATTTGAGAACGGCCGCATTCAACAAAAGAGCCGAACCCGATTGTTCAAGTTTTTATACTCCGTTTCGATCCGTAGAGTATGTAAGGTACTTATCCCGATTCAGCGAATTCAACGACACACTGGATTTTTCTGCCAGTTTGCCGACAATATAGCTTTCAAAGTGGCAGAGGATATAGAACGTATGTGGCCTGATCGAAGATTGCTCGACTTCATGGATATCGAACTTCCGATCATTCAAGCGCCCATGGCCGGAGCAAACGGCGCCGACATGGTGATTGCTGTAAGTGAAGCAGGTGGTCTGGGATCACTTCCTTGTGCCATGCTCGACGTCGCTAAAGCGCGTGGCGAACTGGGTTTGATCCGTGAGAAAACGACGAAGCCCATCAACGTCAACTTCTTCTGCCACAAGTTGGCGGTACCTGACACCGACCGTGAAGCTGCGTGGAAGCGGCATCTGTCGACCTACTATGAAGAGTTTCAATTGGATGCGTCCATCTCGACGCAAGTCGTGAATCGTGCACCGTTTGACGAGGCGATGTGCGAAGTCGTTGAGGACGTCAAGCCTGAAGTCGTGAGCTTTCATTTTGGGTTGCCGTCCAAATCATTGTTCGAACGTGTCAAGGCTGCCGGTAGCTATGTGCTCAGTTCCGCGACCACTGTCGACGAGGCCCGATGGCTTGAGGACAGGGGTTGTGATGGCATCATCGCGCAAGGTTTTGAGGCTGGCGGGCATCGCGGTATGTTCCTAACAGACGAGACGACAACTCAATTAGGTACTTTCGCACTGGTGCCCCAGATCGTCGATGCTGTGAAAGTACCGGTGATCGCTGCAGGCGGGATTGCAGACGGACGAGGCGTAGCAGCCGCGTTCGCGCTCGGTGCCGCAGGTGTACAGATTGGTACGGCATACCTGTTTACTCCAGAATCTCTGATCTCCGACCTTCACCGAACGGCTCTGAGTGTGGCGCGTGATGATGGCACCGCGCTGACAAATTTGTTTACAGGTAGGCCCGCACGCGGACTAATGAATCGGATTATGCGTGATATTGGCCCCCTGTCCGACCTGGCGCCAGCGTTTCCAACCGCTGGTAGCGCCTTGGCGCCCTTGAAGGTGGCTGCGGAAGCAATAGGGACGAGTGACTTTACGTCTCTTTGGTCCGGGCAGGCCGCTGGTCTTTGCAATCAAACCAGTGCGGGTGACTTGACACGCCAGTTAGCGGATGACGCGGTGCGACGGTTCGAGAAACTGGCAGCCGCAAGACCGGCTCAATGACATTCTTGTTTTGGCTGTCTCCCGTACCTGGCCTTTTGCGCAATTGCATGACAGCTCAAAAATTTCTGGTTGTGGATATTGGTTTGTCAATGTCAGTCTCAGCATCGCTTCGCATTACGTGGTGATGTTGTGTCGTGACTTGCAATGCCGTACCGTCTCTCCAAACAGGTAGGAAAAAATGATTCAATTTTATTACAACGCTGGCCCTAATCCGCAGAAGGTGGCATTGTTTCTTGAAGAGGCAGGGCTGGCATACGAGCCAATTCCATTGGAGACCCGAAAGGGTGATCAGCACCAGCCGAAATTCCTGAAGATCAATCCGAATGCTAAAGCGCCGGCGATTGTCGATGATGGCGTGGCGGTCTTCGACAGCAATGCGATCCTGCTTCATCTTGGGCGCAAGACCGGCCAATTCATGCCAGTGGAGAACCCGGTCAACAATGCCGATCTGCTGTCGTGGTTGATGTTCATTGCCACCGGTGTTGGGCCATATTCGGGCCAGTCCGTGCACTTTCAACTTCATGCCCGAGGCACGCTTGAATATGCCGTTGAGCGCTACAAGTTCGAAGCAGAACGCCATTACAAAATTTTGGATGCGCGTCTTTCTGACCGTGAATGGCTGGTCGGCGAAGAATACTCAATTGTTGACATGGCTCTTTGGGGCTGGGCCAGAAACGCGCCTCGTGTGTTCGGAAAAAACGAACCTTTTACAGAATTTATCAATGTCAATCGCTGGTTTGCAACGATCAATCAGCGGCCCGCTGTGGGCCGTGTCGATGCGTTACTGCAAAGGTTCAAGTTTCTCATTGATGTCGACGAAGAAGCGCGCAAGCACATGTTCCCTGGCCCTTATCATCACGCGTAGTGTGCATCCATCACGCAGCGACGGACTTGGTGGCGAACTTTCTCGTTGTGCGGGGTGTTGGTCAACGAACCGCATCACAAGTTCAACGATAGACGAGCCTATTGTTCATCCCCTTCTCCACGAAAACGACGTGAACCTCTCGCCATAATACCAGGGTTGGTCAGATTGCTGTTGGCTCAGGTGTGATTAAAAAACCGTCACCTGAAAATACGCGCAGGACGAATAGGTTTGACCAAGAAACCCCTATGAATGCTGGTCAAGTTCAACACTCAAGAAAATCGAGCGATCAGTGAGTTGCCTATTCTGTGGTCATGAACATGCTAAAATCACGGAACTGAAAGCAGAAAATAGACATTGCCTATTTATTGGTCGCCAACTTGCACAATTCAAAAGCACAATTCGATTGCAGGTGACGACTTGTATAAAAACTGAACTCGCTCCGATCCAAATATGATCGCTAAATCAGGTGCATAGAAGCGCGTCTAAGAATTTGTAAACCAGTTGGCACAGCGATTGCTGAATGGGCTGCAGTTCAAACAACAGCTTAGGTGCAATTCATGCGACACAATTGGAAACAGATGCTTGCCGTGACGGCTATGGCCTTCACGCTGGGTCTTGGTGCTCCATCGAAGGGGCAGGCAGAAGACACCATCAAGGTGGGGGTATTGCACTCATTATCCGGCACGATGGCGATCAGTGAGACCACACTCAAAGATGTTATGCTCATGCTCATCGAGGAACAGAACAAAAAAGGTGGTCTGCTTGGTAAGAAACTGGAGCCAGTCGTCGTCGACCCTGCTTCCAACTGGCCACTGTTTGCTGAAAAGGCACGTGAGCTTATTGCACAGCAGAAGGTGGCGGCCGTTTTCGGTTGCTGGACCTCAGTCTCGCGCAAATCGGTGCTGCCAGTCTTCAAAGAGCTCAACTCGATTTTGTTCTATCCGGTCCAGTATGAAGGCGAGGAATCTGAGCGCAACGTCTTTTATACAGGTGCTGCGCCGAACCAGCAGGCGATTCCGGCTGTCGACTATCTGATGAGCGAGGACGGTGGTTCGGTCAAGCGCTGGGTGCTTGCAGGAACCGACTATGTCTATCCGCGCACGACCAACAAGATTCTTGAAGCCTACCTAATCTCAAAGGGCGTCAAGAGTGAAGACATCATGATCAACTACACGCCGTTTGGCCATTCAGACTGGCAGACAATCGTGTCAAACATCAAAAAGTTCGGATCGGCTGGCAAAAAGACCGCCGTTGTTTCGACGATCAATGGGGACGCCAACGTTCCGTTCTATAAAGAACTCGCCAACCAGGGCGTGGAAGCGACTGACATTCCTGTCGTTGCATTTTCTGTCGGCGAAGAGGAGCTTGCTGGTATCGACACAACGAACTTGGTCGGCCACCTCGCGGCTTGGAACTATTTCCAGTCGGTTGAAAATGACGCGAACGCGGCCTTTATCAAGATGTGGCGGGCGTTCACGAAAAACCCAAAACGAGTAACGAACGATCCGATGGAAGCCCATGTCATCGGCTTCAATATGTGGGTCAAGGCGGTCGAAAAGGCCGGCACCATTGATCCTGACAAGGTTATCGAGGCGATCGTCGGTGTTGAGGTTGCCAACCTGACCGGCGGTGTCTCGAAAATGCTGCCAAACCATCACATCACCAAACCAGTTTTGATCGGTGAGATCCGTGAGGACGGTCAATTTGACGTTGTCTCGCAGACCGACGATCTAGTCCCCGGTGATGCCTGGTCCAACTTCCTCCCCGGTTCGAAGGATTTGGTATCGGACTGGAAAGAGAAGAAGTGTGGCAACTTCAATTCCAAAACGGAGACGTGCGGCGAGGCGGGCTAACTCCGCAATGACCTGCAAAACAACTTCAGGACGGCGTGGCTCATCAGAGCCGTGCCGTCTCATGAAAATGGAACTGCGGACCAGCGCTAAATCGTATGTCCCAGATTGATAGGAAAAAAACCGTGCACCTGGGTAGCATGATTACGAGGCTGTTGCTGGCGAGCGCATTGCTCTGCTTTGTTATAAGCACACCGTCTCGTGCCGCCGGTCTTGAAGAAGCGCTCTCACATTTTGCAGCGAACAAATTTTCATCAACTTCGATCGGAATCAAGGCGGTCGCACAGTCGGGTGCGCCGCATGCAGGGGCACTTCTGGAGGCCTTGAGCAAAAGGCGTCTTTATCTAAACCGGGAAGACGGTTTACTTTTTTATAAGGCTGCGGACGGAAATCTGTTCGACGCGTTGAGCGCAAAGCCGCTTGCCAACGTACCAGAAAAAAAGAAGGCCATTCGTCTTAACAACCGTCTGCGTAATCTTATTAAAAAAATGCTCGCGAGCATGACGTTGGTTTCTCCGGATCCGGTAAAACGGATGGCGGCTGCGAAGTCGCTCTTCAAATCGCAGGACGCCAATGCGCTGCCGGCATTGCAAGAAGCGCTCGCCAGAGAAACAAACGAAGAGGTTCGAAAAGCGCTCGATGCCGCCAGAGCGGCAATCATCATTGGAACTGAAAGATCGGTAAAAGAACAAAAGCTTGCCGCCATCGCGATGCTGTCGACACACACCGATCAAGATGTTGTCGGCGCCCTAAAAGTGTTGGAAAACGCGACCGATCCCGAGATCAAGCAAGCCGCGCACAAGGCCATCGGAGAAATTGAGCGGCGCTTGAGCAATATCGAGATCGCACAGAATGTTTGGTACGGGCTTTCACTTGGTTCGGTGCTTTTGTTGGCGGCTATCGGTCTTGCCATTACGTTTGGTGTCATGGGGGTCATCAATATGGCGCATGGCGAGATGGTGATGCTTGGGGCTTACACCACTTTTGTCGTGCAGGAAGTTTTTCGCGTTTACGCGCCAGATGCCTTTGACCTTTCACTGCCGGTCGCAATTCCGCTCGCATTTTTGGTCGCAGGATCGGTTGGTATCGCCATAGAGCGAGGGATTATTCGTTTTCTTTATGGGCGTCCGCTGGAGACGTTGCTTGCGACCTGGGGTGTAAGTCTCATTCTGCAGCAATCCGTCAGAACGATTTTCGGTCCGACCAATCGCGAGGTTGGCGCGCCAAGTTACATGTCTGGTGCTTTCGACTTTTTTGGCCTCTCAATCACCTATGGTCGCTTGTGGATCATCGTATTTTCTCTGACGGTATTTGCGGGGCTATTGTTGTTGATGAGATTGACACAACTCGGATTGCAGATGCGCGCGGTCACGCAGAACCGTTCAATGGCGAGCGGTATGGGCATTCGAACCGGATTTGTTGATGCCATGACCTTTGGGCTTGGTTCGGGTATCGCGGGCATCGCCGGGGTGGCGTTGTCGCAGATCGATAATGTGTCACCAAACCTCGGCCAAAGCTACATAATCGACAGTTTTATGGTCGTCGTTTTCGGCGGTGTTGGCAACTTGTGGGGCACGCTTGTTTCAGCCTTTACACTTGGTGTCGCAAATAAGTTTTTGGAGCCCTTTGCCGGAGCCGTTCTCGGCAAAATTTTGATACTCGTGTTCCTCATTCTCTACATTCAAAAACACCCGCGCGGCATGTTCGCGCTGAAAGGCCGGGCGGTGGAATCATGATCACGAGAACGATCTTCAACGCAACTGACAGGCAAGGTCAGATCTTCCTCGGCATTCTGGCGTTCATCGCTGTGGCCGTGCCGGTTTTGAACTTGCTCGTGCCTGAGAGTTCAGCCGTTCACGTGCCGACGTATGTTGTTGCGCTTTTGGGCAAATATCTTTGCTACGCTACACTGGCACTCGCGCTCGACCTTGTGTGGGGGTATTGCGGCATTCTCTCGCTCGGCCATGGCGCCTTTTTCGCGCTCGGCGGTTATGTCATGGGCATGTATCTGATGCGCCAGATCGGTGCACGTGGTGTTTATGGCAACCCTGATCTGCCCGACTTTATGGTTTTTTTGGACTGGCAGGAATTGCCTTGGTACTGGTACGGCTTCAGCTGGTTTCCATTCGCCTTGGTGATGATGGTGCTCGTGCCAGGCGTGTTAGCCTTTTTGTTCGGCTGGCTTACCTTTCGCTCCCGCGTGACCGGCGTTTATCTGTCGATCCTGACGCAGGCCATGACCTACGCTTTGTTGTTGGCATTCTTCCGCAATGACATGGGTTTTGGCGGAAATAACGGACTAACCGACTTCAAGGAGCTCCTTGGATTTTCAATCCAGGCAGATGGGACACGAGCGGCACTGTTTATTGCAAGTGTGATGCTGCTGGCACTTTGTTACCTCATCGCGCGGGTCGTTGTGACTTCAGCCTTCGGTAAGGTGCTCATCGCTATTCGCGATGCAGAGACGCGGGCGCGTTTTCTTGGCTACCGTGTCTATAACTATAAGCTATTTGTGTTCACGTTGTCTGCCTGCATGGCGGGACTTGCAGGTGCGCTCTATGTTCCGCAAGTCGGCATCATCAATCCATCGGAATTTGCACCGGCAAACTCGATCGAAGCCGTCGTGTGGGTCGCAGTTGGCGGGCGTGGCACACTCGTTGGTGCTGCTCTCGGTGCTGTTGTCGTCAATCTGATGAAGTCCATCTTCACGACAGGCTTTTTGGCACCCTATTGGTTGTTTGTACTTGGCGGAATGTTCATTTTCGTCACCCTCGTGATGCCGCAAGGTATTCTCGGCAGCGTCAAAAAACTGATGTCCTTACGCACAACGAAACCAAAGACGGCCTCGCTGCCGCAATCAGCGGAGTAGTTCATGATGGTTCAGCATCAACCACGTCTCAGCGCAAGTGTCCTTTATCTCGACGGAGTTTCCGTCAGCTTCGATGGTTTCAAAGCGCTCAACAACCTGTCGCTTTATCTGGAGCCGGGAGAAATGCGGGCAATCATCGGCCCTAATGGCGCGGGCAAGACAACCATGATGGACATCATCACAGGCAAGACCCAATCCGACGAAGGCGAAGTCTTCTTTGACGGCAAAGTCGATCTACGCCAGCACGATGAAGCCGAGATTGCCGAACTGGGTATTGGGCGTAAATTTCAAAAGCCGACTGTATTCGAAAGCCACTCGGTGGCTGACAATATTTTGTTGTCGCTTAAAGGAACGCGTGATCCATGGGGGGCACTATTCGGAGCACGTAATCATATCCCTGATGACGACATTGATGCCGTCATTGACCGTGTCAATCTCATAGAACACCGCGACCGGCCCGCTGCTGACCTCAGCCATGGTCAAAAGCAATGGTTAGAGATTGGCATGCTGTTGGCGCAAGATCCTAAGTTGCTGCTCGTCGATGAACCGGTCGCCGGCATGACCGATGCTGAGACCGAGACGACGGCCGAGTTATTGAAGGAAATTGCAGGCGACCATTCGGTCGTCGTGGTCGAACACGATATGCATTTCGTACGTATGCTTGGCGTGCGTGTCACGTGCTTGCACGAGGGGAGCGTGCTGGCGACCGGCTCCATCGATACCGTTTCGTCCAATCCGCGCGTTGTCGAAGTCTATCTGGGACGCTGAAAATGAGTCGAGATAATAACATGCTGCCATCGTTGGAACCTCAGAACTTACGACGGCCGGGCGCATACATAACGGGCCGATTGCTTGTGGCGCGTTACGAATGCAAAGATGGAGCTGAGCCTTGCTTAAGATAGAGAACTTGGACCTTCACTATGGTGCGGCCCAGGTTTTGCGCCAGGTCACGCTGGAAGCCCGTCCTGGCGAGGTTACGACCCTGCTTGGACGCAATGGTGTCGGCAAGACCAGCCTGTTGCGGGCGATCAGCGGCCATCATCCAGCAACTGCCGGAAAAATTAGCTGGCAAGATGAAGATGTAACCAACTTGCGGCCTTATAATCGCGCACGTCGTGGCATCGCCTCAGTGCCGCAAGGGCGCGAAATTTTTCCGCTTCTCACAGTAAAAGAAAATCTTCAGACCGGTTTTGCGGCCTTGGATCGTACAGAACGCGAAATTTCCGACGAGATTTTTGAGCTATTTCCAGTGCTGGGTAGCATGCTTGGTCGACGGGGTGGAGACTTGTCAGGCGGCCAACAACAGCAGCTTGCCATAGCACGTGCACTGGTTATTCGTCCGCGCCTGTTGCTTCTCGATGAGCCGACCGAAGGTATTCAACCCTCGATCATAAAGGACATCGGCCGGACAATTGACTATTTGCGCGGCAAGGGAGAGATTGCCATCGTCTTGGTCGAACAGTACTTCGAGTTTGCGCGAGATCTGTGCGACCGCTATGCCGTTATGGACCGGGGGCAAATCGTCATGAGTGGTACGCGCAAAGAAATGGTGGAGGACGATGTCCGTCGCTGTTTGTCGGTCTGATGCTGTTGCAGCCTCCACTGCAGAGTCGCTCGCCGGTCTTCGCGCCGACGGCGGTATCGATATTTTGTTTAAAGTGCAAGCGCACGCGCCCGACAAAACGGTTGCCAAGAGTTACCACGAATACGGCGGATACCGCGTGCGCATTCCACGCAGTTATGACGGCGCCGAAGCCGTGATCATCAACACCGCCGGCGGTATGGCCAGCGGCGACAGGGCAAACTATGCTGTGCAGGTTGGCGATGGTGCAAGTGCCACTGTCACAACACAGGCGGCTGAACGCATATATCGGTCGCTTGGTCCGGAGACCCGTATTGCAACACAGCTAACTGCCAACGCTCAGTCAATGCTTTGTTGGTTACCACAGGAATCAATTCTGTTCTCTGATGCGCACTTGGCCAGAAAGATCGATGCGGATGTTCACGCGACCGGCCGCCTCTTAATTGCAGAATGCTTTACCTTTGGCCGCACGGCGATGGGCGAGAAGGTGACGGCTGGGTGCTTCAACGATCAATGGAGGATCAAGCGTGCTGGCAAATTGATTTATGCCGATGCTGTAAATATTCATGGATCAATCAACGAGATTCTTGCTCACCCGGCTGTTGCCGCTGGCTATAATTCAGTTGCGACGGTGCTCTATGTGGCACCCGACGCTGAAGACCGGCTTAACGGTGTGCGCCAAGTTCTCGCTGGCGCGCAAACTCAGGCAGCGGCGAGTGCTTGGGACGGTATATTGAGTGTGCGCTTACTTGGCCACGGCACGGCCCCACTGCGCCGTGACCTGGCCGGGGTCAGCGAATATTTGAGCAGTCGGCCAATGCCACGGGTATGGTGGACGTAACAATTCCAATTTTCTGCTTGAGGAACTGCAATGAACTTGACACCGCGCGAAAAAGACAAACTTCTTGTCGCAATGGCGGCAATGGTTGCGCGCAAACGATTGCAACGTGGCGTCAAACTCAATCATCCGGAAGCTATTGCGCTTATTACCGATTTCGTTGTTGAAGGGGCACGTGATGGAAAGTCCGTTGCCGAGCTTATGCGTGACGGTGCCAGCGTTCTCAGCCGCGACCAGGTCATGGATGGCATTGGTGAGATGATCCATGATGTTCAGGTTGAAGCCACCTTTCCAGACGGCACAAAGCTCGTCACAGTTCACAATCCAATCCGCTGACGTGTTGAGGGACCAAACATGATACCAGGCGAAGTCATCACCCAAGATGGCGATATTGAACTCAATGCCGGTCGGGAAATCGTGACCTTAAAAGTTGCCAACACCGGCGATAGACCGATCCAGGTCGGCAGTCACTATCACTTCTTTGAAACCAATCCTGCACTGTCGTTTGATCGTGACCAAGCGCGCGGTATGCGACTTGATATTCCAGCAGGCACCGCCGTGCGTTTTGAGCCCGGCCAAGAACGCGAGGTGGCGCTGGTCGCCATTTCTGGCGCGCGTAAAATTTACGGCTTCCGACAAGCTGTCATGGGTGATCTTTCTTGAACAATGCTCTCCCACCAATTCATTCTTAAGGCTTCCAGTAATGCCAGCAAAAATCTCACGCGCCGCTTATGCCGATATGTTCGGGCCAACTGTCGGCGACAAAGTCAGACTTGCCGACACAGAACTTTTCATTGAGGTCGAAAAAGATTTCACGACCTACGGGGAAGAGGTGAAATTCGGTGGCGGAAAAGTTATTCGCGACGGTATGGGCCAAGCCCAAGAAACGCGCGCTGGCGGTGCTATGGATACCGTTATTACCAACGCCCTCATCGTCGATCATTGGGGTATTGTTAAAGCCGACGTGGGCCTAAGAGATGGCAACATCGCGGCCATCGGCAAGGCTGGAAATCCCGACATACAACCCGGCGTTACAATCGTCATCGGACCAGGAACCGAAATCATCGCTGGTGAAGGCAAGATCCTGACAGCCGGTGGTTTCGATGCACACATTCATTTCATTTGCCCGCAGCAAATTGAAGAAGCTCTCATGTCAGGCGTGACCTCGATGCTTGGTGGTGGCACAGGACCAGCAACAGGCACAAACGCCACAACCTGTACGCCCGGTCCATGGCATATCGAAATGATGATACGCGCTGCCGATGCGTTTCCGATGAACCTCGGTTTTGCTGGAAAGGGCAATGCCGCGCTGCCAGCCGCACTTGAAGAGCAAGTTAATGCTGGTGCTTGCGCATTAAAACTACATGAGGACTGGGGAACCACGCCCGCTGCCATCGATTGCTGCCTTGGTGTCGCTGACGACTTCGACGTGCAGGTGATGATCCACACCGATACGCTCAACGAAAGTGGCTTTGTCGAAGACACGATCGCGGCCTTCAAGGACCGCACGATTCATGCCTTTCATACCGAAGGTGCTGGCGGTGGTCATGCGCCTGATATCATGAAGGTTGCGGGGTTGGCTAACGTGCTACCATCCTCGACCAACCCGACGCGACCGTTTACTGTCAATACCATCGACGAACATCTCGATATGTTGATGGTCTGTCACCACCTCGACTCGTCGATACCTGAGGACCTCGCCTTTGCCGAGAGTCGTATTCGCAAAGAAACAATTGCAGCAGAAGACATACTTCATGATCTCGGTGCTCTGTCGATGATTGCATCCGACAGCCAAGCCATGGGACGCGTCGGTGAAGTGATCGTGCGCACCTGGCAGACGGCGCACAAGATGAAGGTGCAGCGCGGCGCATTGCCTGAGGACGCGGGCAAGGACAACGACAACTTCCGCGTCAAACGCTATATCGCGAAGTACACAATCAACCCCGCCATTTCCCATGGCGTGTCGAAGCACATTGGTTCCGTCGAGGCGGGTAAGCTGGCCGACCTCGTGCTTTGGTCACCAGCCTTTTTCGGGGTAAAGCCCGATATGGTCATTAAGGGAGGGGTGATCGCAGCCGCGCAGATGGGAGATCCCAACGCCTCGATCCCAACTCCGCAACCGGTACATTACCGCCCGATGTTCGGATCCTATGGTGGAGCACTTGCGGCAACGTCTGTGACATTCGTTTCCAAGGCTGCCGCCCAAGCCGATCTTGGTGTGAAATGGGGGCTCTCCAAGAAACTCGCGCCTGTTGATAATACGCGTGGTGGCATTTCGAAAGCTGCGATGATTCATAACGATGCGACACCCGACATTGAGATCGACCCAGAAACCTACGAAGTGCGCGCCGACGGCGACTTGCTGGTTTGCAAACCGGCCAAGGACTTGCCGATGGCGCAGCGCTATTTCCTTTTTTAAAAAAAGCGTAGAGAGACAATTTCATGAAAAAAATTGTGAGTGTGGTGCGAAAGTCAGACATCGCCGACCGCACGCCCATCGATAGCGTGACACTGGAACGTGAGGGTCGTTATCGTCGGCGTATCGCCATGACCAGTGATAGCGGTGAACGGTTCCTTCTCGACCTTGCCAAAGCGACTTACCTGGCACCAGGTGACGCGCTTGCCTTCGGTGATGGATCACTGATTGCCGTCAAAGCGGCGCCAGAGGACCTGCTCGAAGTGCGTTCGCAAACTCCATTCGAACTGTTGCGACTTGCCTGGCATCTTGGCAACCGGCACACGCCAGCAGAGATCACACCTGAGGCGATTTATATCCAGTATGATCATGTCTTGGCCGACATGCTTGCAGGCCTTGGGGCGGCTCTCAGCAGGATCAGCCGACCATTTGAACCCGAAGGCGGTGCCTATGGCGGTCACGGTGCCCTGCAGCATGGCCACCACCATGGTAACGACGCAGCCAGTGGTGCACATCGCCATCACAGCCATGACTAACCCGCCGGACACTAGACCCGACATGCAGCCCAATTTACAGACCAGTGAACACAACAACGGCATCGATCGTGGTCAACAAAATGGTGCCGCGCGTGGCGCTTCACTGCTACTTATCTGGTTGTCGCCATCTTTTCCGGTCGGTGCATTTGCCTACAGCCATGGGCTTGAGACAGCAGTCGCAAAAGAACTCGTGCATGACCGTCAATCGCTCACCGAATGGCTCGATGATCTCGTGCGCGGTGGCGCACCGCGCAACGATATGATCCTTATGGCGCTTGCTTGGGATAGCGTCGCGCGCGAAGACCACAAAGCATTCGACGAGATGAACGACCTCGCAATTGCGTTGCAACCAAGTTCAGAACGCAAGCTCGAAACCGTTGCTCAAGGAAATGCCTTTATGGCCGCAGCTACTGCCGCCTGGCCTGCTCCCAAGATGGACGGCTTCATCGGCAAAAGAGATATCGACATGGCGTATCCCATGGCCGTGGCGCTGGCCAGCGCTGCTCATGGCGTTGCGCGACACGATACGCTGAATGCTTACGGAATTGCGTTTGTCGGCAACTTGATCTCGGCTGCGATCCGGCTGGGGGTCATCGGTCAAACAGACGGTCAACGAATCCAAGCCACACTGTTGCCGCTGGTTGCGACGACGGCGCGGCAACTCGAGTTTGCCGGACTTGACGACCTGGGTGGTGCAACGTGGATGAGTGACCTTTGCGCCATGCAGCACGAGATACAACATACGAGGCTTTTTAGATCATGACATCATCGCAACATGGACCTTTACGCATTGGTATCGGTGGCCCAGTTGGTTCCGGCAAGACAATGCTCACCGCTGCCTTATGCCGATCGATGCGCGACCGCTTCGACATTTGTGCTGTTACAAATGATATCTACACGAAGGAGGATGCCGAGTTTCTCGTGCATGTGCAGGCCTTGCCATCAGATCGCATAATGGGTGTCGAGACCGGCGGTTGCCCTCACACGGCAATCCGCGAAGACTGTTCTCTTAATCTCGCGGCTATCGACAGCATGCGCCGACGTTTTCCCGCACTTGATGTCGTCTTCATTGAATCAGGCGGAGACAATTTGGCCGCGACCTTTTCTCCAGAACTTGCCGATCTCACCATCTACGTTATCGACGTCGCACAAGGCGAGGAAATCCCGCGCAAGGGTGGACCTGGCATCACCAAATCGGACCTGCTTGTCATAAACAAGACCGACCTTGCACCTCACGTCGGCGCGTCACTTGAGGTCATGAAGGCCGATGCAAAGCGCATGCGGGGTGACAAGCCGTTTGTGTTCACCGATCTGCGCGCAGGTTCTGGTCTCGACACGATTTTGATGTTCATTGAGCAAACCGGTGGATTGGCCAAATAGCATTCGCCAGCCGCGGGCCAGACAAGGTTTGACCGGTTCACCAGTGCTTGAAGCACTCGCATAAATTGATACCTGAGAGTGGAACCGGACACCTTTATGCCTTACCTGAATTGGTACAACGCCAAACTGAAGCCAAGTAATAGAATAGACCTTCGTTAGCTTAAAGGTGGTCCGGCCAACATCTGGGCCCCGTTCACCAGCGAATGGATTGTCGACGCAGGTCATACTAAGGGTAGGGTATCAATTGTGTCAGCTTTACATCGAGTGATGCGAATGCTGGCAACATCCTCAGGCGACACATCTAGCTTCCATCAAATTTATAAGCTTGCTCAGGTGCGCAGCTAATTTTAGACCTCAAAAGGACATGGAAAGATTTACGGATGGTTTAACATCGGCGCCGGCCCATCTCGCTGCGTCAACAGTAGAGTGTTGTGAAGTGTAGAGTGCTGCCGCAGAAATAGTGATGTTTGCCCTAGGCTGCCAGTTTAATCCGCCCCCTAGTAAAAATACGATGTCTTCACGATCTGTATTGCTGGCAGTCCGTGTCGTGCCAATGATGTTTCCATTTGCACTGATGCTCAAACCCGGGACGGAAGTCGTTGAACTTATGGATGCAGAGATTGTTAGCGCAGCATTGTTCTCTGACCTTAGATCAGACCAGCTATGACCGACGGTAGCTGAAATGGTCGCGGATTGGCAGTAATACCGTTTTCCGGGATTACCACAAATTCTATTTGTGAGCCCAATCATCTCGCGTCCAACTGTGACTTCCGGTGTCGTGAAAGTAATTCTCCTCCGATCAAATCCAGGCTCAAATATCGACAAATTTTTCACTCCAACAGAAACCTTGTCTCGTGTGACAGGACCGTCCGTCTCCTCCGATGAAAGATAGTGCTTCATTATCGTTGACGTGTAGCCCGCAGATATAGAGCTCAGATCTATATCTTTCGCCGTCAGTTCGTCGTATCTCACCCTCGAGACGCTCCCATGAACTGTCACAGTGTCTTCATCAGGGCCAATCGGGACTTTCACTGACACAGATCCGTAGGCCGTGAGGAGGTTATCCTCAACCGAATTTATGTTGCTCCGTGTGGCGTTGGATCTGTACTCGTGGCCTGTTTTCATATCTACAGCCGTTGTTGTTTTACGAGGCACTGTTTTTTTTTCGCGGACGATACGTGGAACCTTTCGTTTCCTTACAATTTTCTTTACATCGAAAAGTGATCGGTTGTTATCTTTCAGTATTGTCGACACCTCGGCGTCCGTAAGTTTTTTTACTTTTTCTTCAATTTTTTCCGGTCCGCGAAGAGATTCGAGCACTTCTTCTGATCCATGCAAGGAATCGAGATTTTTTTCGTTGTGTAACTCTATTAACCGCCTATCCAGAACGTCCCTTGAGGCTTTTACAGTTTGTGTACTTAATTCGGTCTTTTCTTCGAAAACAGTACGTTCTGTCGTAATGGTTTGTTGCTTTATTTGCTCAAAATCTGGCTTTGGGACAAAGCTTTCCGCTTCGAACTGAATATTAGTATCAATTGCTTGTGCGTATGCAGTAGGGACGATTCCGGTTACAAGGGTGGTTATCGATAAAATAAAGACATGAATATGCATATCTGGCCTCGTACGCTTGAAAAGAGAGGACCCCTGATTATATCTTTTTCTTTGTTTGCGAACATTGACTAAGTTCTGTGGGCGAGGAGAATTCGCAAAGCGGTGATTTATATGCAACTCAAGGGCATTGTTTGTTCATTATCGGTGATCAGCTTCGTTGTGCCTGCAGCGGCAGACTCGAACTTGCAGATTGAGGCTGAGTCCTTTGTGGGCCCACCCGCTTATCGATCTTGGACAGGAAATCCGCCACAAGCAAAAGAAGAGCATTGGCGTGGGCCTCCACCAACACAGACAACTCCTGCAAACAGGGCAAAAAAAAACAATAACAAGGAAAAGAAAAATCGATCGCGAGGTGGCAATTCTATTCGAAGCCAACCCCTTCAATAGAGAATTTTCTTACGTTCGGTGTTCCAACATTGGGTTGCACTTCAAGCCAGCAATGAACTAACATTCAAATCGGGTCAATCGATAGGGGCAGGTGAATGTCTTTTGCTTTGAGGAGCGATCCCGGTTGTAAAGCCCCCTTGTTATAGGCCAGTTTGAAGTAGAGTTTCTGGCACGGGTGGTCGCATATTTAGGGCCTGATGTGGGCGTGTATGATTGTAGTGTTTGAGCCACTGATTGATGACCACACGAGCCTGGTCGATGCTCGTAAACCACTCAGCGTTGAGCACCTCGCGACGGAGTGTCCCGTTGAAGCGCTCGTTGTACCCATTCTCCCACGGTGATCCTGGATAGATCTGGATCGGCTTGATCCCAACGCGTCTGAGCCACGTTTGCAAGGCTTCAGCGATGAATTCGGAACCGTTGTCGGACCGAATGTATTCGGGTTTTCCGTGTTTCAGTAAAAGTGGATAAAGGGCTTCAAGCACATCGGCGGACCCCATCTTCGGCGCAACGGTCACGCTCAAGGCTTCGCGGGTGTACTCATCCAACACCGTCAGCATCTTGTAACTTCGACCGTTGCTCAGCTTGTCATGCACAAAGTCGATCGCCCAGATGTGATTTGGGTGTTTCGGTCTAAGGCGGATGACGGATGCATTGTGATGATAGAGCCGTTTGCGCTTCTTATGGCGCTTGGGGAGTTGCAAACCCTCTTCGCGCCAGAGCCGTTCAACCTTTTTGTGGTTCACGTGCCAGCCTTCAGCTTGCAAAAGTTCGCCAATCTTGCGGTAGCCGTACCGACCATACTGTTTTGCCAAGCGAACAAGAGCCAAGCGCAGCTTGTCGTCATTTTGTTCGGCTGGCTTATACTGCTGTGTGGAGCGGGCAATGCCGATAGTCTGACAGCTGCGCCGCTCTGACGCACCGATCTTTTGGCCGACATGAACAACCGCCTGACGTAGGTCGCGGATCGTCAGACTTTTGGTTTTAAAAAATCAAGGCTCTCTTTCAGGATCAACTTATCCAGCTCAAGATCGGCGACAATCTTCTTCAATCTCTGGTTCTCTTTCTCCAGGGACTTCATCTCTGACAGCTGAGAGCGGCCCATGCCGCCAAACTTCTTGCGCCATTTGTAGTACGTCGCATCTGAAATACCAGCCGACCGACACGCACCCGGCACATCTTTGCCAGACGACAGGTGCACCTCAATCTCACGCAAAATCCGTAAAATATCTTCGTCTGAATACCGCTTTCGAGCCATCTATCCACCCCTTCATTCTTGGTAGAGTTTTACAAAATTTGTGGATCAGTTTTAAGGGGCAAGGACATGCGCGCCATAAGCGACGGTTTCGGACCAAGCCGCGCATCGAGCCGTTGAACGGCTTGGTTGTTGGCGCAGACATTTAATGTGCAGGTGTGCAGGATTTTCTGATTTGCCTTATACCGTATTTCGTTCCATCTATGAGATGAATGCCTCGCCCGTGGCGGGGCCGATCGACCGGTTATCCTAAGCGGAGCTCGAAATGACGTCTGCCACTTGTCAATCCCTTTCTCCGTTACCACCAGATCAGTGGAATAGCTCCCTTAGCAACGTGTTGTCAGATATGAATGATGCACCGCTCAATGTGCACAAACTGATGGCTCACAATCCGCAACTCCTTCAAGCCTGGTGGAATTTCCGCAACTATTCGGTGAGCGGCGGTACGTTGGGTCCACGCCTCGGCGAATTGGTCATCTTGCGTGTGAGCGTGCATATTTCGGCGTGGTACGAATGGGCCTCGCACGTCGACCGCTCGTTGCGGTGCGGTTTGAATCTCGATGAAATCAACGCTGTGTTGGATCGCGACGTATCAGACAAATGGAGTCCAAAAGAAGCAGCACTCCTGTCGGCAATTGATGAGTTGATGGAAGATCGTTCGCTTTCTGCCAAACTGCGTGCGCGTTTGACATCGCATTTTACCCCGGCAGAGGTTCTCGATATCATCGCCATTCATGGCATGTATGTCACATTAGGCTGTATGATCTGCAGTTGGGGATTGGAACTTGATCCCGCCGTGAGCGCTAGGATAGAGAAACACACGACACCTGAAAGTTTCGCCAAGGCCGCAATTCAATTCCAGGATGCAACCGGATCAGGCAAAGTGTGAGTCATGAGGGATGTAGTTCAGATTACGAAGGTTGGAGTTGTTGGTGGCGGCCTAATTGGCTCAAGTTGGGCAAGCTTGTTTTCTGCGTTTGATCTGGAAGTCATTGTTTACGACCCAAGCCCAAATGCTAAATCCGAGCTTGACGCGTTCGTGCGTCGTGCATGGTCGGATCTATCGGCGCTGGGACTGGCAAAAAGCGAACTACCGGTCATCCCGACATTCACGACAGACTTGACTGATTTGGCTGACGTTGAGTTCGTTCAGGAAAACGGACCAGACCGGATCGAAATAAAACGCAAGACAATCGCCGACCTTGAAGACATTGTTGATGAAGCTGTTGTCATCTCAAGCAGCACATCGTCGCTGTTAGCTTCCGACATTCAGAAAGGTGCCCGATGGCCAGAACGGATCATCGTTGGCCATCCAATGAATCCACCACATCTGGTTCCAATGGTTGAACTTGTTTCAGGTCGCGACACGGCGATCGAAACCATGGACACGGCTGAGGCGTTCTACAAGCGGCTTGAGCGCGTGACGATACGGGTCAAGAAAGAAATGATTGGCCATCTGGCAAATCGCCTAACATCAGCACTTTACCGCGAAGCCGTTCATGTCGCGGCCGAAGGGATCGCAGACATTGAAGACATCGACCGCGCTATTGCTTATGGACCGGGAATGCGATGGGCCCTGATGGGACCACATCTTATCTATCATCTCGGTGGCGGGAAGAAGGGTTATCGCAATTACCTCGACCATCTCGGTCCGACTCAGGAAGCACGCTGGCGCCAGCTTGGCACACCTGAATTAACAGATGAGGTCAAAGAAATCTTGATTGCGGGCGTTGATAAAGAACTTGAAGGTCAGGACGCCGAAACCTTGACCACGCGACGCGACGCAGCTCTTGTCGCGTTGCTCAAAGTTAAGAAAACGTGGGGTTTCTAATCGTCTCTTGAAGATCGAACCTGCTCGACTAAGCAGCGAAGCCTTGCCAAACAATATAAGCGCCAACGGCCGCGACAATAGTTGAAAACGCATGAGACAGAAGGTTCTCCTTGTCTGTCAGATACGAGACGGCCCATTGACCAACAAAACCGCCAAATATTCCGCCGACAACGAACCAGAAAACTAGCACCCAATCAATCAAACCCGAGAGGGCATAGTTGCTAGCCGTCGTTAAGCCAAATATTGCGATGCAAACAAGAGACGAACCAATTGCAAAGACTAACGGCATTCCGGTCGCCGCAATGATACCTGGGACGATAAGGAAGCCGCCGCCAATACCAAAAAACCCAGAGAGTAGCCCAGCTCCAACACCGTAAAAGACGAGATTGGGTAGAAGCGTTTTGGCATTCGATGTCGTGAGTTGAATAAACGGGTCGCCGTCAGGATTTCTACGTAAATGCATCAGCGCGGCTACGACGATCATGAGAACGCCGAACAAAAGCAGGATTTTGTCTCCATCAAAGTTCTTGCCAAGCGTTGAGCCTATGGCTGCACCAACACTACCGGCTGCCGCAAAGACAAGCGCACAGCGCCATTTCACATGCCCCATTCTGGCATGACCGACTAGGTTTGTAGCGGCACTGAGAGCGACTGCGATCGCACTTGTGCCGATCGCAACGTGGGGCGAAGAAACTCCGACGATATATACAAGTAAAGGAACAGCAAGAATCGAACCGCCACCACCAACGAGACCCAGCACCAAACCAACAATCGCACCGGATGCAGTGGCAAGAACATCTTGCATGAGCATTAGGCCATGACCTTTGGTTTTGCTAACCACTCACGACCTTTTAGCATAACTTTCCAATAGATCGGCGGCAGGAGACGTGCCTTTAGTATCCAAGCAGCGCGGGTTGGTTTTTTGCCATCGAATAGGGCGCTTGGGAATGTGCTAGAGACTTTGCCGCCATAAAGAAACTCGGCAAGTACGACTTTGCCGCGCTCGACGGTGAGGGGACATGAACCGTAACCGTCGTAGACATATCGTGTGTCGCGAAAGCCCAGGCTTTCGAGAATATTTTCAGCGACGATCGGGGCTTGTTTGCGTGCAGCTGCAGCCGTTTTTGCATTTGGTGTATTGGTGACATCACCAAGACCATAAATATTGTCATACTTTTTATGCTGTAAAGACTGAGGATCAACGTCGACCCATCCGGCGGCGTCGGCAAGCTCGCTGGCTCTGATAAAGTCTGGAGCAAGTTGTGGTGGACAGACATGCAAGAGATCGAATTGCGTTTCGATGGTTTCCTTCGTCCCATCTTGCAGTGTCTTCTCAAAGCGTGCGGTTTTCGATGGACCGTCGACGCTAATCAGAGAGTGACCAAATTCTAAGTTGATGTTGTATTTTCTTATGTACTCCATCAATGCAGGGACGTATTCGCTAACAGCAAAAAGCACTCCGGCGGCATTGTGGAATGAAATGTCGATATCGGCGAGCCGTTTGGTTCGAAACCAATGGTCACCTGACAGATACATAGCCTTTTGCGGAGCCCCTGCGCATTTGATAGGCATTGGCGGCTGGGTGAATATCGCGCGGCCAGATTTTAGGCCTTGTACAAGTTCCCATGTGTAGGGTGCCAGATCATACCGATAGTTTGACGTGACGCCATTCTTTCCGAGCGTTTCTGTCAAGCCTTCAATCGCATTCCAAGCCAGTTTTAGGCCAGGACAGACAATAAGGCGATCGTAGGAAATTGTGCGACAGCCTTCGATAACAACTTGATTTTTTTCGGGCTCGAAACCAGCGACGGCTGCTTTGATCCAAGTGGCGCGTTTAGGCAAAACCGCTGCCATCCGTTTTGCTGTCTGTTTGGCTGAGAATACGCCGCCTCCAACGAGTGTCCATCCGGGCTGGTAGTAGTGTGTATCGGACGGTTCAATTATTGCGATGTTTATGTCGCTCATGCGTCGTAAAAGACTTGTCGCAACTGCAGCACCTGCAGCGCCACCTCCAATGATAACGACAGTATATTTGTCGACGGGGGTATCGGTTCGAACTTCTTCTGCGCTCGTTATGCGGCGGACAATACCGCTCATGTCGTAGCCAGCGTCTTTGGCTCGCGAAAGAATATCGGACATCGGGCGTTTGTCGGCTTCAGCCAGTGCCCACAGTGTTGTGCTGCGCGTTCCCGTCCGGCAGTAGGCGAGGATCGGCTTGGGCAACTCAGACATTACAACTGAAAATTTAGCCGCATCTTCGTCGGTCACCGTGCCAGTGGTTACAGGTATATATCGCGCCGCGATGCCATTTTCTTTGGCAGTTGTTTCAATTTCTGCGAATGACGGCTGGTCTGAACCTTCGCCGTCGGGTCGATTTGAGATAATGGATTTAAAACCAGCAGCGGAAAGTTTGGCGATATCATTGGGGTTGATTTGGCCAGCGACGGATAAGTCGTCGGTGAGTTTTTGGTACGTGATCATGTAATACTTTCTTTTAAACGAATGTCGGCATTGAACGATTATATTTTAAAGTTCATTGATTGGCACTTTAAGAAATTGCTTACCGCTGTCATCGGCGTCGGGCAGATTTCCGGCGCGAATGTTGACTTGAATTGATGGAATTATAAGGTCTGGCAGGTCGAGGGTTGCATCGCGCTCCGTGCGTAATTTTACGAATTCGTCTTCAGTTATGCCGTCGTGAACATGAATGTTAGATCGGCGCTGTTCTGCGATAGATGTTTCCCAGGAAAATTCGCGGCCGCCTGGTGCATAATCGTGGCACATAAATAATCGCATTTGGGGTGGAAGTGAAAGCACGCGTTTGATTGATCGAAATAGAATGCGTGCATCGCCGCCAGGGAAATCCGCTCGTGCCGATCCTGCATCGGGCATAAAGAGTGTGTCGCCAACAAAAGTCGCATCGCCAATGACGTGCACCATGCAGGCCGGAGTATGGCCTGGTGTGGCCATAACGAATGCGGTCATGTCGCCAATCTGATAGGCATCTCCGTCGGTAAATAACCGGTCGAACTGACTGCCATCGCGTTGAAACTCGGTGCCTTCATTAAAGATTTTGCCAAAGACGTCCTGCACGATCGTTATGTTTTTTCCGATGCCAAGTTTGCCGCCCAACTTGCTTTGAATATAGGGCGCGGCTGATAAGTGATCAGCGTGGGCATGTGTCTCGATCAACCACTCAACTTTAAGATTGTTGCGCTCAATGTGGGCTATGACCTCGTCGGCGGAAACATAACTGATGCGACCAGCAGCATAATCAATATCCATTACACTATCGATCACAGCACATGAATCGGACTGAGGGTCTTTCACGACATAGCTGACAGTGTTCGTCAGTTCGTCAAAAAATGCTTTGATATCCGGTTTTAGGGATAAGTCGACTGCATGAGGGATGGGTGTCATTTTTTAAAAACTCCATTGCAGTATTTGGTGCCTTGGGATCACTGCGTCTGCGTTCAAGGATTGGAACCCAAATTAGAGGGAATACGACCCGGCGGTACCGGATAAATTGCCACTCCAGACTAGCGTATTTGTAAAAAGCCTTAGAACCTGCCGGTTGCCGCTATTGTCCTCCCGGCCGCTTAGCCGACCAATGTGTCTGCAAGGATAACGGAGCATTCCAGAACGCGTGTCCATTTGGCCGAATGGTTACGTTATTCGGCCGAAATTCAAGTGTGCGGGTCAATGTCCTATATCAGGGGCAAGCATAGTTGGTCGATCTATTGAAGTGCAATTCGAGCAACAGCGCATGCAAAAGCTACTCGGTCTATTTTTTGTGAGCAACTGACAGCCACATTGAACCACTTAAAAAATCGACATGATGTGAGGCGTTGCGTGCTTGCTAATAATATCAGGTGGCCAGTGACCAACACGAATTTTAATCGATTGACCAGGGGCCAGTTGGTCGAAAACCGTGTCGGCGCCCACGGAATAACCAATAAGAGGAAATTTCAGGATTGCGAAATCACCGTTATCTGTTTCGACGACCAGACGCTTGCTTGATCTGCCCTTATAACCGCGCCCTTCTACGACATGTTTTCCTGTCACGGTGACGGTTTGCAATTCAGATCCTGAATAGACATAGCCCATTGTAGAACCGATGAAAGCTAAAAGTAGAGCGATGTAGCGCAAAGTGCCGGGCATCTGATGAATTTTCAAGAAAAAACGAGTCGATGAAACTTAATCAAGTTCTTTTTCGAAGGGACTATGGCAGCCACTTTTGTACGACGGCTTCGAAGTCCAATGGCAAAAATGGTTTGCTTAGAAAATCGGACATACCAGAGGCCAAGCATTTCTCGCGATCTGATTCAAAGGCATTTGCCGTAAGCGCGATGATGGGAACTGAACTTTTTGTTGCACCATTCTGGCGGTTGCGGATCGCCGCTGTTGCAGCAAACCCATCCATGATAGGCATTTGACAGTCCATCAAAATTACGTCGAACTTGCTTGCCTCGGTGGCTTTAACAGCGTCTTCGCCGTTGTTTGCTACCGCAACATCGCAATCAAGGTCTTCAAGGAAATCCTTGGCGACTTCCTGGTTTACTATGCTGTCATCCACGATCAAAATGCGATGGGTGGAAGTCGAGGCTGTTGTGTCTGTCTCGGGTTCAGCACTTGTTTCAGTTTCTGTTGTGGTGTCAGGTGCCGTCTTGATCGAATTGTTCGACGCAGATTCTGCTAAAGAGTGACGTGTCACAAGCTCGATTTTGTTGTCACCATCATGTGCATTAATATTCTCTAGTATTTGAGTGATTAGCTGCACGAGATCATCGTCTTGAAACGGGCCCGACAGATAGGCTTGAACTCCGGATTTCTCACAATTTTTCGCATCACCTGGCGTGCCGTTTGATATGCATAGTGCAATGGGAACACGTTTGGCCGTAAATTTCTCGCGCAACGAACAAATCTTACGCAACGTTTCGTCGGAAGATAAAATATCGTGAATGACGGTAATGTAGGGGCCATTTTCTTCAGGCATGGCTGACAGAAACGCTTCAGCTTCGCCAAAACCGGGGGTGGTCGTAACGATGCAGTGTTGCTGCATCAAAATGCTATGCGCGCGGGTGACTTCGTCATTGGCACCAACGAGTACGACATTTTTATTCTCAAGCGAAATCTTTTGGACTACCTCATCGAATGGCTCAGCATCAATCGGTAGTCGCATTTTGAATGTGAAAGTGGAACCTTTTCCGAATTCACTGTCGGCCGTGATGCCACCATTCATGCGTTGGGCGAGCAATTGAGAGATCGTCAACCCGAGACCAGACCCTTGAGCACGGCGTGTGTAACTTGCATCAACTTGACTGAATTTTTCAAACACTGCCGGTAAGCTATCTTTTTTAATCCCAATTCCTGTGTCGATGAGATCAATGCACAAATCACTTTCGCCATCGATGTTTGTGCCAGACAGCTTTATTGTAACGGAGCCTTCGTCAGTGAATTTCACGCCGTTTCCAGCGAGATTCATCACAACCTGTCTGATCCGTCCAGCATCTCCGATGTAGTAGTCTGCGAGATTGGGTGCGATATCAAGATTTATCGCAATGCCTTTGCGTTCAGTGGTAGGGCGAAGAAGTTCGACAATGTCGCTGAGGCAATTTTTGAGATTGAAGCGTTTGGGATCGAGATCAAACTTTCCGGATTCAATTTTCGAGAAATCGAGAATGTCATTGATAATTTGAAGAAGCGCACGGCCGCTGTTGAGGATCGTATCGATTTGTTTTGTTTGCTTTTTGTTTAATCCTTGGCGTCGCAAAAGTTCGGCCATTCCAAGAATGCCATTCATTGGCGTTCTGATTTCATGGCTCATATTCGCTAGAAATTGTGATTTTGCGGTACTTGCTTCGTCTGCCTTTTGCAGAGCGTTATCAAGCTCAGTTGTACGTTCGTGTAACTGTTTTTTCACACGACGCAAAAGTAAGTTGGCTGTGTGAGCATCATCGCGCGAATCAAGTAGGTCCGCCAAACGTTCATTCAGAGAGACGTCTCGGGCCTGAGCATTTTCGATGAGCGTATTAACTGCCTTTACAATCTCTACACTGCTGTCTGTTGTATTTTCAGGAAGCCGGCATGAATAATCCATGCTTTCTGAAATCTTCAAAATGGCATTAGCGATTTCAGTTCCAGTCAACAGAGCCTCCCACTGAAGCAGTGTTAATTCATCGAAATATTGACGATATAAGTTATTGAAAATGAGTTAGGCAGCAGTAACCGCTCTGTCGCAAAACACGCGCACCTTGTCGAGCATCTCGTCGGGTTCAAACGGTTTCGACAACAGGCCAAGAACACCGTTATCAAATGCACTTTTGATTAAATCGTCCTCAGCATAGCCGGACATGAGAAGAATGTTGGCT
Source organism: Hyphomicrobiaceae bacterium (assembly GCA_050633705.1). GTDB lineage: Bacteria > Pseudomonadota > Alphaproteobacteria > Rhizobiales > Hyphomicrobiaceae > JAJFHI01. The sequence goes on from JBOEGZ010000007.1 coordinate 226,989, forward strand.
TTTGGTTGTTGACGCTTGATTTCCAAAAATGCTTCGACGCCATTCATGCCCTGCATTCGCACGTCAAACAGGCCAAGATTAAATTGTCCGCCGCAGAATGTCGAAACGGCACTTTCTCCATCATGGACAAGGGTTACGTCGTAACCACTCATCTCAAGTATTTCGCCAACGCCCTGAGCCACGTCTACATTGTCGTCTAGGACGAGAATTTTGACACTGCTACTCATTTCTAGACCCAATCACTTGAAAAACTTGGTTCTTCTGTTTTCTCTTCGGCGATAATGTTTGCGTCAGGATTGAGCTTGAAAAGTTCGCCACGCAGAGCTTGTTCGGCTTCGAAAAATTCAGGACCTAGTTTTTCCATTTCCTGTGCAACGATTGAGCTATCATTTTCGAGTGCCGCCGTTTCAAGGTTTTGGCAAACACCTGCCAGACGCGAAGCACCAAGGTTATTGCAGCATGATTTCAACGCATGGGCCTGTGCGCGGATCCCCTGTAGGCTGTCATCTTCTGCAGCCTTACGCATTTCTTGGAAAAAGCGTGGCGCTTCCTCCAGCCATGCTGAGATCAGTCGTTCTAGCAAACTCGATTTACGCGAGCGATACTGATCGAGCAGCTCTTTGTTTAAAACTGGCGTTTGGGCACTGTCAGCTTCAATACTGTTCACTGCGTTCATTTGATACTCTCCAATTACACTTGTTGCTGACCGATTGCTTAGTTGGCCGCCAGATAGCTATTTTCTGTTGCAGGATACGAGCGTTTTTCTGCTGGAAATCCGATCGATACGCGGCTTCCCATACCCAGTCTGCTTTCCAGGTCCAACGTTCCACCCATTCGACGCGTCAACGCCGTGGCGATTGGCCAGCCAAATCCTGTGCCCTCAGATGGATTGACACCAATGTTTTCGCTTGGCGCGTCGAGACAGTTTAGGAGTTCGGAAATTTTGCTTGGCGCGATACCAACACCTGAATCGACGATGTCGAATATTGTCGCTCCGTTTTCGTCTGTGCGAACTTTGAGTTCCACACGGCCGTCAGCCGGCGTGTATCTGATCGCGTTGACAAGAAGGCTGATCAGGACATATCGGATACGTTTTGCGTCTGTGTTGACAAAGATGTCGGGGTCAATCGGTTGCGTATTCACCACCACTCTGCGTTCTCTGGCCATCGCTTGCGTTTCTTGAGCGACGCTTTCGATGAGCTCTGAGAGTTGAACGGGTGTTTCTTCGATTTCAGATGAAGCTGACATTGCTTCAGAAAAGATTTTCATCTTTCCAAGCGTGTGTGACAATGTCGTTGCGGTCCGCTGGATGTCACGAATTTCTGGTGTCTCGCCAGCGCTTTTTGCCTTTTCAACGATCGCACGGGCTAGAGACTGATGTGTGTTGCCCCAATTTTGCGCCATGCGCCACGCTGCTTGAATGCGCGCTTCGTCGCTGCCACCGGAGGGTTCTCCATGATTTGTATCGAAATCTTTCTGGCGCAGTTCTGCCTCTTCTTGTAGCGCATTCTTCAGTGATTGGAGTTCAGCTGTTTGGCGCTTTGCGGCAATTGCTAGATCTTGTTCGGCATAGGTGCGTTGTGCTTCCAATTCCAACATGTGACCATTGCGCAGCTCTTCAAGCTCGGCGGAATGTTCATTGTTGAGTGCTGTAATCTCTGATTGGCGTGCAGCGAGGACCTGTTCGACATAATTCTCAAGTTGATTTTTGTGGTCTTGTTTTAGATTGTTGATCTGTTCAACATACTCCAATCGCAATGCGTTCTTAATGCCTTCGATATCCTCAGCATGGCTTTTTCGCAGGGCTTGAATTTCAGCAGCACTTTCGGCGCGCACCCTTTCAATTTCCTGCGAGATTTCTTCAGTTGCTTCAGCCCTGGCACGCTCGCGTTCTGCTGCAATCGTTTCGTTTGCCAGCTCAATTTGCAGATCAGGGGTCTCAATCAGAGCTTCCAATTGGTCATCAAATCCGTCCCCAGATGGCATTGGAGTTTCAATTGAAGCGGCTTGCTGAGTATGGATGAGGCGTTCCATCTCAGCGCGTTCACGCGCTCTTTTTACGACATTTACAACACGGTCGGTTAGGAATTCCCAATCGACTGGTTTTGTTATGAAGTCGTCGGCTCCAGCGGCCAAACCCTTCTCGATTACATCAGGTTCGCGAGAAGCTGTGATCAAAATGATCGGTGTGTTCGCCGTCTCAGGATTGCTTTTAATTTGCTCGCAGATTGTAAAGCCATCTACGTGAGGGAGTAGGATATCGAGGAGAATGATATCCGGTTTTGAGCGTTCTGCCATCTTAATCGCGCGTGCACCATCTTCGACGGGTCTAACGACGTGGCCGGCGTCCTCGAGATAGTCTTTGGCGAGAATTCTTTGTGTGGCTTCGTCGTCAACGACTAGGATGCGAAGTTGTTCTTGATCAGGCATAAGCCCCCCCTCGTAAAGGATGCTTGCAGCGCCAAATTGGCGTAACAATTCTCTGGGAAGTTACCACTAGGAGCCTAAAATATTAGTAAACTAACGACCGGAAAATCGAATGAAGAAAGTGAATAAAGAAATAAGAAGAAAACATTTAAATGAATAAAGAGTTTCGTATTTTGAAGTTTAATGATGCCCAAATACGTAATTGTTTCAAGGGAAATACAAGAAAACAACTGTGAATTAAAGTTGAACGAATTGATATAAATATATGAAATAGCGCTTTTTAAATTTACACCGACAAAGAGGAAAACTCAGCAACCGTAATATTAATCGAAATGTAGCACTAAGTAGCGTATATTCCATTTTCATCGATTTACGAAACTACGTAATTTAGTTGTTACAATTAAAGTAGAGTTTGATTGCATGGTGATCGAGAGCGCCCAAATGGAAGTTGAAATTGCTTCACCAGAACCTGGGCTTGCGGTGGAGGTTAGTGGCCTGAATGACGTTTCATCGGGAATTGATGCCGTTGAGAAACACGCATTGCGGGCACAACTTTTGGACCAAGTTGGTGCGGTGCACGAGACAGATGCCAATGGCAAGCTCATATCTGTCAATGTAAAGATGTGCGCCAAGACTGGTTATTCACAAGATGAGCTTTTAAGTATGGGGCACCATGCTTTTTCTCCAGAACTTGAGTCTGGCACATCTTGGATAGATCTGCATAAACCGACGACGCGTGATGGTTTGCGTAACGGCGTGACATTGAACCGAACGGCGGATGGGTCGGACTTGTGGTTGTCGACAACGATCGCGCCTATGCACGATGCAAACGGACAAATAATTGGCTACCTTTGTGTAAGCCTCGACGTTACCGAAAGCCAGAAGCTACGTGAAGAGTTTCAGCGCAATGGCAAGCTGATGCAACTCGGTCAATTGATTGCAACGGTTGCCCATGAGATTCGCAATCCACTCGGGGCTATTCGAACGGCGAAATTTGTTCTGGACCGCAAGCTCGATGGCAAAGTCGAAGGTGTGGAGCCACAACTAGAGCGTATAAACAACGGCATCCGTCGCTGCGATAAAATTATTACAGAACTTCTTGATTTTTCTCGTAAAAAAGTTCTCAGCACGACCGATGTTGAGATTGACAGTTGGCTCAAAGCGACTGTCGATGAGGAGCGCGAAAATCTTGCTGGCGGGCCTGAGGTTGTTTGTCATTGCAATCTTTCTGGCATCACCGCGGCAATTGATTCCGATCAAATACGCCAGGTCTTGATCAATCTGTTGTCAAATGCCGCTGAAGCTGCGGATGAAAAAACGAAGGCCAAGGTCACGCCTAATTACAAAGCTCGGATCGACATAACCACAAAGTTGGTCGGTGAACACATTCATATTGAAATCGCCGACAACGGACCAGGAATTGAGCCAAAGAACCTGGCACGGATCCGCGAACCTCTATTTACAACGAAGTCTTTCGGTGTGGGGTTGGGCATCCCAGCGATCGAGAAGATCTTAGAAGTGCATGGCGGTGAGCTCGGGATCGATAGTGAGTTTGGTGAAGGCACAACAATGACTGCAATATTTCATCAAGGTTCGAAATAACCTGGCAATAACACGGCTATCTTCTGTGCTTAGTGTTTTGTATTTATTTCCAATTGCTTATTTTGCAGAAGTTTATTGCCCTGGGGTTAAATCTTGAAATAACCTGATTATTTCAAGTATTTTTACGACTTAAAAAAGTGACGTCATAGCAATAGGTTGTGCCATTGTTGTTTTCTGGCTCAATTCGTAAATTAATTTTTTATGATTGAAACAAATAAGCGAATAAATTGTACATATTAGATAAATCTTGAAATGAAATATTAATTATAACAGTTTCAAATTGACTTTGAACAATTTTTGCCTTGCGTCGAAAAGAATTTGCCGTGTTAGCACTTTCTAAGTCGACCACCCTCATGTTCTGCGTCAAGGAAACAATATGCTGTCTCAATTATGGAGGTCCGTCGAGTGGCGGATGTTATTTCCCGCCTCAGCGGCCGTTACGTTGATTGTCGCGAATGCATTTGCCAGTGTATTTGTATTGTCGCGAACAGAAGGCGATCTCAAAAAAATTGAGAAGTTGGTCGTGGCACAGGCGAATTCGGCCAATCGGTTGCGCGAGTTCAAGATGTTCCGCGACCACGCTTTAGAACAATTCAAGGCTGACAGTATTGGATCTCTGGACGGAGAATTTCAATCTGGTCTGCAGCGGGTTGAACGCCAGATTGGTTCGTTGAATGGCGATGGCATGGGCGTATCAGGGCTTGCCTCAATTCAAACCGAAACCCGCCCTCTGCAGGGGCAGATGAATCGTTTGGTTGCGACCGCGCAAGTTCTTCATGGGCAGGTGTCTGCAGGCCGAACAGTTTCCCAGATGGAAATTTCGGCTTTTGAATTGGAAGCCCGTGCAGTCTTGGAGAAATTGAAGGAAAGAACGTCATTATTCACAAACATTCGGCAGGCAGCGATTACTGAGGCGCATGTTCGCGTTGAGACGGGCGAAACCCTTTCGACAATTATCACAGTGCTTTCATGCTGTGTCTTGGCGCTTGTGTTTGTGCTGTTCTTAAAGAAGGTCGTCTTGCCAATTCGCGCTCATGCGATTTCTCTGAAATCACTTGTAAAAGGCGATACCGACATTACTGTCGCCGGTTCGAGCCGTCACGGCAGTATAGGAACGATTGCTCAATGCATCCTTGAGATTCAGCAGGTTTATAAAACGAGAGACACGCTTGAAGCAGAATCCACCGAGCTAAAAGCCGATTTCGAAAAGCGTAAACGTATTAAAGAAAAAGCCGAAAGAGAATTCAAAGAAGCGCACGAAAAATTCCTCGGCTCATTTGTCAATGCATTGCAAAAACTCTCCTCTGGAGATTTGACGCACCGTATCAAAGAACCGTTCATCGATGAATTTGAAGAAATTCGCGAGGCCTTCAATACGGCTGTGTTGAAGCTCCAATTTGCAAACATCAATATTTCTTCAAGAACGACAGAAATTCGAAAAGGTGCTGACAGGTTCTTGATTGCAGCCGATGAATTGTCGCGCCATACCGAGGAGCAAGCGTCCTCACTGGAAGAAACATCAGCATCGATGGAAGAAATGGCGACAACCGTTCGCCAAAACGCAAGCAACGCGCAGCAAGCCAGCGCATCGGCTGTTTCGGCACGCGATCTTGCAACCAGTGGTGGACATGTGGCTCAAGAAGCCGTTCGGGCCATGGAAAAGATCGAAAAATCTTCGATACAGATTACCGACATTGTGAGCTTGATTGAAGAGATTGCATTCCAAACAAATATTTTGGCGCTGAACGCTGGTGTTGAGGCAGCGCGGGCTGGAGACGCCGGCAAGGGGTTTGCGGTTGTTGCAAACGAGGTTCGGGCTCTATCGCAACGTTCTTCGCAGGCCCTGAAAGACATCAAACTTCTTATTAGTGGCTCAAGTTCGGATGTGACACAGGGTGTTAAACTGGTGAAGCAGGCTGGTGGCGCACTGATGGAGATTGTCGATTCCGTTAAGCAAGCGACCGACTTGATCAGTGAGATTGCCGCAGCAAGCCAAGAGCAAGCAGCCGGTGTCGATCAAGTTAGCCGTGCCGTCGCGAATATGGATGAAATGACGCAACAAAACGCGGCGCTTGTTCAAGAAACAGCCGCTGGTTTGCACTCAGCACAAATTCGAATTCATGAATTGGATGGCATTGTGTCCAAATTCGATATCGGCGATGAAAAAACAATCAAGATGGTTTTGGGTGATCACGAGAAGTCGATAGCCAATTGGGCGCATGAAAACCAAATTGTGCTCGATTCAAAATTAAATGAAGTTGACGAAGAAAAACCTGCGTTTGTGCAGAGTCATCGCACCAAAGGCTCAGCAGCAATCGATGAAGACTGGAAGGAATTCTAATATTCGAACATTCATCTAGTCTAAACCCTCGTTTGGCTTTCGCCCGGAACACATAAAACTTACGACTTAAACGACGAGCAATATACAAAATGACCGATCAAAACTTGAAAATCACGGACGCAAGGAAGAGTTTGCATTCTAAAGGCGCTGGAATGGCGACGTTCACTGTGCCTGCGGTTTTGGATATGCGCGCCGTGAGAAGTCTTAAAAGTGAACTGGATGATCTTTATCTGGGAAAACAGAGCTGTGAACTGAAGTTGCAAGATGTTGAAAAGGTTTCGACGGGCTGTCTTCAAGTGTTGGCAGCATTTGTCCAGTCTATGCATGCGGCCGAGATTCCCGTGTCGCTGTTTCAGCCATCCAATATTTTCAAAAAAGGAATAGAAGATCTCGGTCTGGTTGACGTCTTTTCGTTGCAGGCGAAGGAAGCATGAACATGAAGGTACTTGTGGTCGACGACTCGCCAACAATGCAAAACATCATTTCAGCAACGCTGAAGTCTGCGAACTATGAAGTGACCCAAGCTGAGCATGGCATGGACGGTCTGAAAGAGCTTGAACGCATGTCGCCTGACCTCATCATCACTGACTTAAACATGTATCAAATGGATGGATTTGAATTTGTAAGTGAGGTGCGAAAAAATTCTGCGCACGAGTTTACGCCGATATTATTTTTAACAACGGAAGGATCGGAAGATCTCAAACAAATTGGTCGCGATCTAGGTGCAGCAGCCTGGGTTCAAAAACCATTTGACCCGAGAGAGCTGATCAAGGTCGTTCGGGCTGTCCTTCCACAGGTCTAATTGCAACAAAACAAGAGCTGGTGATATGCAGCAAATAGACGAATTTAAGGAAACCTTTTTTCAAGAGTGCGATGAGCAGCTAGGAATTCTTGAGCAACAGTTGTCTCAACTTGGGCAATCTGATGATGAAGCTGAGTGCGTTAACGCAGCGTTTCGCGCGGTTCACAGCATTAAAGGTGCCGCCGGAATGTTCGGGTTCTCGCGCCTTGTGAGTTTTGCCCATCTGCTGGAAAGCGCGCTTGATGGCGCGCGTGCCGGACAGGTGAAAATCAACAAAGAATTTATCGATGAACTCCTTCATGCGACTGACATACTCGGAGATCTGACGACAGCAGAACGTAGTGGTGATGTCTTACCTGTGAGATTTGAAGCAGTCGCTGCAGATCAATTGCGTGTCAATTACACGGTATTACAAAGCGACGGTCGAGATGACGACGATCTCCCAGAGGAGCGTGCTATTTCGAAACTTGCAAAATACCGAATTAAGTACCAACCATCGCGAGATATTTTGCGCAGTGGCAAAGACCCAATCGTTCTAATCCGCAATTTGGCGCAGCTCGGGCACTTGGGCGCTCAAACTGACATGAGCGCTGTTCCGCCATTTGAAAAACTTGATCCCGCCGCGATGTATATTGGCTGGACATTCGAGCTTGAAACGTTGGCATCTCACCAAGAGCTGCTTGAGGTTTTTGAATTTTATGCCGACGATTGTCAGCTTGAAATCGAAATCTTGGACGGCCCAACTGAGGAAGTTGACCAGGGTGAGGAAAATGAGCTCTCGGAGCCATCTGAAAAACTGACACCACTCAAAAGCTCTAATGCAAATGGACAGCCGAAGACGTCAATTCGTGTTGAACTGGATCGTGTTGAACGTTTGCTGGATCTTGTCGGTGAAATTACAGTCGCCCAAGGTATGGTGATGCAGCATTTCGATGCGTCGATTGTTGATTCCAACCCGCAACTTTTTAATGCTTTGTCGCAACTTCTCCAGCTTTCACGCGATTTACAAGACGGCGTTATGGCTATTCGCGCGCAACCAGTTCGCTCTATTTTTTCTCGTATGCCTAAGGTTGTTCGAGAAGCGGCAGCGGATACCGATAAACAGATTCGTCTTGAGACGAGCGGGGAAGAAACCGAAATTGATAAAACGATTATCGAAAAAATTTCTGACCCTTTAATGCACATCGTACGTAATGCTGCTGACCATGGCATCGAAAAAGCATCTGTTCGCCATGCTCAAGGCAAACCTGAAGTAGGTACGATTAAATTGTTCGCCACCCAACAGGGCGGCCGCATTATCGTAAAGGTCACCGATGATGGACGTGGAATAGATACCGAAAAAGTGCATCAACGCGCGATCGATTTGAATTTGATTCCTGCTGATGTGTCGTTGTCAGAGAGCGAAATTTGCAACCTAATATTCCATCCAGGACTTAGTACAGCCGATGTGATTTCGGATATTTCCGGCCGGGGCGTTGGTATGGATGTTGTTTATCGAAATATCGAAAGCCTTGGCGGTCGGGTGTCGATTAACAGTGAGATAAATGTTGGCACCACCACGACAATAACACTGCCAATAACTTTGGCTGTGCTGGAAACAATGCAGGTCAAGTGCGCTTCTGAGACTTACCTGATCCCGTTTAACAACATTGTGGAATGTATCGAACGAAATGAGAATGAGTTCAAAACCGTGCCAGGAAGCGGCGATTTCATCAGAGTGCGAGACAAACAAATTCCCGTATTCCAACTTGCACACCAGTTAGGAATTGAAAAAGAAGACCATCGAAAAAAGAAAGAGATCGTCTTAGTGGAACTCCAAAATGAAGGGGTCGTTGGATTGATCGTTGAAGAAATTACAGGTCATTTACAGGTTGTTGTTAAGAGCATTTCCGAACATTTCCGAAATATACCAGGAATAGCGGGTGCATCTATACTCGGAGATGGCAGTGTCTCCTTCATTCTCGATGTCGATCAGCTCACGAGCGCACCGTTAGCTGGTCCTGGAAATTCAAAGAACTTCGGTGAGGAACAGGCAGCATGATTGAATTGAATGAGCAAGCGGATGGTACGGTTGATAGACCGGACGACATTGAAGAGCGTCACCAATTTGTGACTTTTTCACTTAGTGGGCAGACATATTGCATCGATATCATGTCCGTTCGAGAAATTCGGATGACACAGTCAATCGCGGCGATGCCGGGTGCGGCAGAGTATGTGCTCGGCGTCATAAATTTACGCGGCAGTATTGTTCCGGTCTGCGATCTTCATCAGCGCTTTGGTGAGGGTAAAACGGAAGTGCGCGCAAACCACCCCGTCGTCATTGTTTGGATCGACGGTCAAATGACGGGTATTCTTGTTGATGAAGTTCTCGACATCATAAGTGTTTCCTCAAGCGATATTTCCGAAATTCCAGATACAGAGAAGAACAAGAGTAATCCTTTCTTTGAAGGCTTGATCACGCAGGACGATGCCATGTTGATTATCGTCTCACTTGACAACTTGTTTGAGGAAGAAGCTTTGGCGAAGCAATTAGAGTTGGCTTAAACGCTAACTCTAATTTGCTCAATTGACTGAGATTATTATCGGCTGTCGAAAGAGAATAAAGATAACAGGATGGTCAATAAGTCGAAATCTGATTCGGGTGTCATTTCTGCCGAGATAGCTCGTCGTAATGATGTCCGATTGAATTTGCCTAAGCCAGCCAGTCGAAATGGCATGCTTAAAGATACACCAGCTTTGCCAACAGCGAACGGTTTCTGTCCGGAAACGTTGGCCGACAAGCGTGTATACCATCCATCAATTCCGTTTTCAGACGAACAGTTTAATTTCTTTCGCGATTTGGCTTATCGCCGTACAGGCATTGCGATATCGGGCGTAAAGAAAAGTATGGTTTTGCGTCGCATCCGAAAGCGCATGCAGGAAATTGGAATATCTTCTGTTCACGATTACTGCAATTTCCTGAATGGCCCGCACGGCAACAGAGAAATGCAACCGCTGATAAACGCGTTGACGACGAATAAAACGTCGTTTTTTCGTGAAGGGCATCATTTCGAACATCTCAGGAAAATTGGACTTCCAGAATCGCTTGCTCGCCAGGAGAATTTAGGACACGGAAAGTTACGTATCTGGTCGGCTGGATGTTCGACCGGTGAAGAAGCTTGGTCTATTGCAATGGTCGCTCGAGATGTCTTGGGACCCTCGGCCGATTCGAAAATACAAATTTTAGCGACGGACATTGATACAGACGTCCTGGCGACAGCCAATAACGGTGTCTATAATCGCGCTATTTTTGAAGCTGTGCCGACTTATTTGCGTGGTGACTACGTCAGACCAATACGTGGTTCTTATGGAGAGTGTGAGGTCGAACGTTCGCTGCGTAGACTTGTGACATTCAAGAAGCTCAACTTGCATGACAGGTGGCCGTTCTCAAAGCCATTCGACATCATCTTCTGCAGAAACGTCGTAATTTATTTTGATACTCCGACACAGCGTGTTCTTTACAATAAATTTGCCAATGCACTGTCGCAAGACAGCTTTTTGTATTGCGGACACTCCGAGCTTCTGCATGGTCTGTCAGACCGTTTCTTGCCGATCGGACGCAGCATCTATCGGAGGGTCGTATGAAGCCCATCCGAGTTCTTGTTGTTGATGAATCCACCGTGCTGCGTCAGTATCTCACTGACGTTCTTTCAAGCGACGTGCACATCGATGTTGTTGGTACGGCGCCGAGTGCAATGATCGCGCGGCAGATGATCAAACGCCTGAACCCAGATGTTTTGACGCTTGATAGCGAAATGCCTGATATGAACGGGTTGGAGTTCTTGGGTCATCTGATGCGTTTACGGCCAATGCCTGTGATCATGTTCTCGTCGTTACGCAATGACGGATCGAAAGCAGCTCTGCGCGCGCTTGAGATTGGTGCATTTGATTTTGTACACAAACCCTACGCGGAAATTGAAGAGACCTGGACCTCTGTAGCTGAAACCTTGATTGCAAGAATTAAGGCTGCGGCGTCGGTTAGCGTCGGTTCTTTGACGTCGCGCTCACATCAAAAGTCTGCAGCGCCAGATGCGCCGGTTCGCCCATGGCCACGCAATAGAATTGTCGCCATTGGATCGTCTGCTGGAGGTGTGCAGGCATTGCGTGAAGTCTTCAAGGACCTACCATTGGATTCACCACCAATTATGGTGGCGCAACATATGCCAGCGGCGTTTACCAGGGGATTTGCCGCCCGGTTGAATGAAAACTGTAAGGTCGGTGTACATGAAGCTAAAGATGGACAGCCAGTGAGGCCTGGCAATATTTACATCGCACCGGGAAATTATCATTTGCTAATCGAGAAGCGGAGTAATTCATTTTATTGCCGACTTGAAGAAAATGATGGAAACAAATTTGCCCACATTCCTTCAGTTGATTATCTGTTCCAGTCGTTCGCTCGCGTGGTTGGTCGACCGGCGATGGGACTGGTTTTGACGGGAATGGGTAAAGACGGCGCCAGCGGTTTGCGTTCGATGAGAGAAGCTGGTGGAATTACGGCGGCTCAGGATCGTGAAAGTTCGTTGATTTATGGGATGCCAAAAGCAGCAATGGAACATGGCGCTGCTCAATTTGAAATTTCACTCGAGCGCGTGCCGTCATTTATCCTAGAACGCCAAGAGAGCGTCGATAGACTGCCCCATGAATTTGACGGCGTGGCTTAGTAGACCACAATTGCTGAGACCTTAAACGTCGATTGGCTTATCCAAGATACCATGCAGAGGGTATCCTAAGCGCTGATTTTTTCGGCTTCTTGATCGTTGTTGGAGCTTGTATGGACTTCAGCTTTCTCACTGAGTTCGCAATCATCTTGCTGTACGGATATCTCGGCAGTTTTTTCTGCTTCATCAGATGACCAGCTGGGTTCCTGTTCACCCACCTTGCTGTTTTCTCTTTCCAACGTCGCAGGATCAGAAACAACGCTTTCTTCTGTATCAGCCTTTGCTTCCACTTCCGCTTGTGCAACTGTCTCTACGACTGGCTCAGCTTCTTCTGTCTGTGCCTTTGCTGCTGTCTCTAAGATCGGCTGAGCTTCTGCTTCCACCTCTGCTTCTTCAGTTTTGTCGTTTGCCGTGTCATGCATTTTCTCTGACGCTTCATTCAGTGCAGCGATGCGCGTATCAGGATCGACCCACTTTGTGAGGGCTTTTTCAAGCGCCTCGGGTGTGTAAGGTTTGGTCAGATAATCATTCATGCCCGCAGCAATGGCTTCGTCGTGCTGGTCCACCAGAACGTTTCCGGTCAATGCAATAATCGGAGTTAGGCCCGTATTCTGCTCTTCCTCTTTGGCACGAATTCTCTTGGTTGCTTCAATGCCGCTCATTGGCACCATTTCACAGTCCATGAGAATGACATCGTACTTGCCATCGCTCCATTTATCCAAGGCTTCGTTGCCATCGTTGGCAAACTCAACAGTTGTAACCAACTCACCGACAAATTCTGCCGCGACTTCGCGGCTAACGGCACTGTCGTCGACAACCAGAACACGTGCGGTGTGACGCGTGTCTTTTTCAACTTCAGCGTTGCCAAATTTTTTTGCTGATTTGATGGAGGATTCGGCTGTATCTTCAAATTTCTTATTTCTTGCAATTGCAACTGCGGCATTTTTCTTGACGTCGCAGAGCCAATTTTCAACGTCTGGCAGTTTGGATTTGATCTCAGCGAACAAAAGCTGATTGCGCGATGCGTCCTTTTTGACAGCGTAGGTTTCTAGCAACTGTGCCAGTTCTGACAGATGTCGCGCGCCAACGTTGGCGGCGGCTGACTTAAGCCAGTGAGAGTGTTGGCGAATTTCTTCAGTGTTGTTGTCCGATACAGCAGATCCAAGCTTTGCGACGACATCAGGTGCTTCAATTAAGAAAATATCGATCAAACGAACAGCTAGGTCTGGTTTCAAAAGTACAGGATTTGTTGCGAATTGGATTTCGTTGTGAAGATTGAAACGGCCATTTTTTGCAACTGGGCGCCAGGTCAATCCGGCAATTTCCATGACCAGATAATTTTTAAGCCATTCCAGTGCTTCTTGCGAAAGTCCTTTTGCAAGGGAAATTGTTTCTTCTTTCGTAGAAATTTTTATAACACCGCCGCTTATTGATTTGCTTACGGAAATATTTTCTACGTCAGGAAAAGCTACTTTTTCCTCGCGGGCTTTTGAAAACAGTCCTTGTTTGGCTGTCGAGATCTTGAGCTCACCTGATTGTAACGTCAGTGTCCATGGTGCTTCTTTTCGTCTTCCCACGAGTGTGCCGGGCTCAATGCTTAGGCGCACAACATTGATGTTTGCCTTTCGCATGTTTTCCAGACGTAGGCCTTTAGGCGGTGAACCGTAAGGCGACCAATTAATTGAGGCGGTCCCATTATTAGCAGAATTCGTAAGGGGCATGTCTGAACATCCACAATGACCGGAATAACTAACGGACCACAATGGCTAAAAAACGCTAATTTCACGTGAATACTTTGTTAGGGATTGATTGAGCTAAATTGATAAATTGAAACTAAATTTTTTGCATTTCTCGCAATTTCAAAAAACGTGTGCTCAAAATCAGTGAATTTAACGGCGCCAACTAAATAGATACTCAATTTCTCAATGTTTTGGAGGATTGTGGGGATAAGAAAAATAATGCCCCCTTGTCCATTGAATTGCTTAATGAAAAGCCACTGCAGGTCACGATTGTGGTGATCCTGTACGATTCAGGTGCCATTCGCCGACTGGCGAATCAGCTAATGAATTCCCTATGCGCATTAATTGCCCACAATAAGATTGGGCTTCTTGGCGCTTTGGTGGGGCGCTAAAGCTGCGGTGGACGGGGTTGTTGAACCAAAATTCCAAAACGGCTCGGTGCGTGGCGTCGTTTGCGACGCTCATGTCCCTCGGTCTCACATTTGGATGGTGGAGCAGCTCGGCCAACGCTGCATGCACAACCATTTCACCTGGTGTATTCACATGTTCGGGTGCCTTTCTCGGTGACGGGATAATTGGCGGCGCGGCAATATTTGAATCCGATGCCAGCGGGATTGATCTGACCGCAGTTCCAGGAACAACAATAACAACCGACGGAACAATCATTGGCGGTCTGCCAGCGATTGAACCTGAGCATGGCATCTTTGCATTAAGTGTTGGGGCAAAGGGGGCAGATGGCCGTGACGCCAGCGATGTGCCGCGACATGCTTCTGAGCCTGGTGATCCGGGACATGCATCTGGCAACATTACTGTACGCAGCAACGCAACAATCGATGTATCCGGCAGTGGCGCAGTTGGTATTTTAGGTAAGGCTGTTGCTGGTAATGGCGGGCAAGGTGGTGACGCGGCGGTTGGGCGAAATTCGAAAGCTGGTGGTGACGGTGGGGACAACTCAGCAGTCGTTGTTTTCCTAGAAAACTCAGGCTCCATCACAACGCATGGGACTACGGGAATCGGTATTGTTGGACAAAACCACGGCGGGATAGGAGGAAAAGGTGGCGATGGTTCCTTCGCTGGTGGTAGTGGATCTGGCGGCGGCGGCGGTGGACAGGGTGGTTCCGTTTCAATCACCAACGATGGTTCGATTGTTACGAATGCAGACCACTCTGCTGGTATTTTTTCACACAGTGTCGGAGGATTTGGCGGCGATGGCGGCAGCGATGTTGGTTTCGTTGGATTTGGTGGCAACGGCGGAAGTGCCGGACGTGGTGGCAACGTTACTGCTGTAAACGTGAATACGATCACGACGCTTGGCAATCATTCAAATGGCATTTACGCGCAAAGCGTTGGCGGCGGCGGCGGACGCGGTGGCAATGGCGCTGGTGTGGTCGGTCTCGGTGGTTTCGGCGCGATTGGCGGCAATGGTGGCACAGTCGCCGTTACCAACGGCACGGCTGGTGCACATCCCGATGTGGCACGCATATCAACAAGCGGCACAGATTCCATCGCCATCTTCGCACAAAGTATTGGTGGTACAGGAGGTGATGGCGGCGACTCAGCCGGTATTGAAGCAATTGGGGGTAATGCAACGGAAGGCGGTGTCGGCGGATCGGTGACGATCTCCAATAACGGCACAGTGATAACATCTGGACGTGGTGCGTTTGGTATTTTCGCACAAAGCATCGGCGGCGGCGGCGGTCACGGTGGATCGAGTGGCGGTGTTGCCGCGATTGGCGGACGCGGTGGTGATGGCGGCAATGGCGGTGTGGTCAATGTTGATAATTCCACGAATGCGATCATCACAACAAACAACAGCGATGCTGGTGGTATTTTTGCTCAAAGTGTTGGTGGCGGTGGCGGCAACGGTGGTTCAAGTACGGCGATTGGCGCGGGCATTGCTGTTGCGATCGGTGGAAATGGTGGATTAGGCGGGCAGGGAAGCACGGTTACAGTTGTCGATTGCACCCAGGTCGGCGGCGTTTGTGAGTCTAGCAACGGTGGGCAGATCACAACTGGATCTGTTGCAATGGGTGGCGCAGTTCTCGGTGATCGCTCGCATGGCATCCACGCGCAAAGTATCGGTGGCGGAGGCGGGCGTGGTGGTTATGCCATCGCAGCTGCGGCAGGACCGTTTGCGTTCAGTGCAGCATTGGGTGGTTCCGGTGCTGGCGGTGGTAATGGGTCAACCGTCAATGTCTCATCAAACAGTAACATCACAACGCTTGGACAACACTCCTACGGCATTTCCGCTGAGAGCATCGGCGGTGGCGGCGGTTCTGGTGGATTCGCAATTGCAGCGACGGCGTCAGAAGACTTGAGCGTTAGCGCAGCATTCGGTGGCAGCGGCGCAGGCGGCGGCGACGGAGGCATTGTCAATTTAGATGCGCTGGGTGCGATCATGACCAGCGGTGACGTCTCGCACGGATTATTTGCACAAAGTGTTGGTGGCGGTGGCGGCAACGGTGGCTTTGCGATCAGCGGTGCGATTGGTACGGGTCTGAATGCATCTGCAGCGTTTGGTGGAACTGGCGCTGGCGGTGGTGCGGGAAACAACGTCACTGTGAACGCAACGGGTGCAATCACGACGGCTGGCAATTTGTCTAACGGCATCCATGCCCAAAGTATCGGCGGCGGCGGTGGCCATGGTGGCTTTGCGGTTGCCGTTTCGGCGACGACGGATACGGCTGGCCTATCGTTTGGCCTTGGTGGTTCTGGCGGTGGTGGCGGCGACGGTGGCGATGTCACGGTCACGAGTGATGGCACCGTGACGACGAGTGGAGACGGTGCGAACGCGATCTTCGCTCAAAGCTTAGGCGGCGGCGGCGGCTCGGGAGGTTTTTCTGGTGCGTTTTCGTTAAGTCTTGGCGATGGCAAAGGCGCCAGCGTTGCCATTGGTGGTGCCGGCGGACCAGCGAGCCACGGTGGTGTTGTGAAAGTCACGCAGAACGGAGACGTCACCACATCGGGTACAGATTCGGTTGGCATCGTCGCACAAAGTATTGGTGGCGGTGGCGGACATGGTGGCTTTGGTCTCAGCGCATCGGTTTCAACATCAGGGAATTTTAACGCGACAGCCGCCGTTGGTGGATCGGGAGGTGCTGGCGGAGATGGCGAGACGGTAACGGTTAACTCAGATGGTATGATTGCAACGGCCGGGGAGCGAGCCCATGGCATCCACGCGCAAAGTATTGGCGGCGGCGGCGGAACGGGTGGTTTTGCAATTTCTGGCGACCTTACAACGACATCCGGGTCAAAAAATATTGCCCTGTCGATTGGTGGTTCGGGCGGTGTGGCGGGAACTGCAGAAAAAGTCACGGTAACAACCACGCAAACGATTACGACAGACGGTCGCGATGCGGTGGGTATCTTGGCGCAATCGATTGGTGGTGGTGGCGGCAATGGCGGTATGGCTGTCTCCGGTGCCATGAGTGGAAATTCGTCGCGCAATCTTGCATTTTCATTAGGTGGCGATGGTGGTGCTGGCGGAGACGCTGGCAACATTGTGGTGTTGGCGAACGGCCAGATCACAACAGCGGGCGATCGCGCTCATGGGGTTCAAGCGCAAAGTATTGGCAAAGGTGGCGGTTCCGGCGGGCTTGCGACTTCGCTTGATCTTACCAATGGCGGAGATAACACGCAGATCAATATTAGCATTGGTGGTAACGGCGCCGGTGGCGGCAAAGGCGGCGCCGTTGACGTGTCTGTCCTCAATGGCGTTACGACGACAGGCTACGATGCGGTTGGCGTCTGGGTACAATCAATTGGCGGCGGTGGTGGCGCGGGCGGGTCAACAGGGACTTACGGAATAGACACCACGTCAGCAGGCGCTGGCAAAGTCCTTCAACTGGGTGTCGCGGTTGGTGGTTCCGGCGGCGCGGGGTCCACTGCCGATGCAGTGAGCGTCACGACCGATGGTTTGATCTCCACTTCGGGTGATATCTCTCATGCCATTATTGCACAAAGCATTGGCGGCGGCGGTGGCCGTGGTGGTAGCGCCAATTCATTTTCCTTCTTTGCTCCTGGCGGAGATGGCAGCAAAGATGGAAACAAAAACCTGAATGTCTCTGTCGGCGGCGGCGGCGGGACTGGCAATGATGCCGGAACTGTTTTCGTGACCAACAAGGGCCATATCTCGACGGCCGGTACAGATTCTTACGGAATTTTTGCGCAAAGTATTGGCGGCGGTGGTGGTGAAGGTGGCCACGGAGATCACTCAAGCCACGTTCCTTTGCCAATCGTTGGCACAACTTCCCCTCCTAAGGTCAACCAAGTTGAGTTCTTAAAAAACATAAATGTTGCCGTCGGTGGTTCAGGCGGTGGATCTGGCGACGGTAAGGACGTGGACATTGTGAGCGGCGACCGTGCCACAAACACAGCCGCCAGTATTTCCACGCAAGGTGATGGTTCGTTTGGTGTATTTGCACAAAGTATCGGCGGCGGTGGCGGCATTGGCGGTTATGGCGCCACAGCATTGACCGGAACCGTAGGTATTGGCGGCTCTGGCGGTTCGGCAGGTGATGGTGGTGATGTTGATGTTGATATTCTCGGTGATATCACAACGCGTGGCACTTCAGCTTATGCAATTCTCGCGCAAAGTATTGGCGGCGGTGGTGGTGTTGGTGGCAATGTAAAACGTGGATTTAAAAATGTCGGCGTTGGCATTGGCGGCGGCGGTGGCGGCGGCGGAACGGGCAATGACGTTGCCGTAACAAGCGAAGGCACGATCTCGACCTCAGGCGAAGGTGCACACGGTATCGTCGCCCAAAGCATCGGCGGTGGCGGAGGTATCGGTGGTGATGTCGGCACCGGCGCTGGCAAGGCTGGCAGCAATGGTGACATCGGTGATGCTGGCAACGTTACGGTTCACCACACCGGAACGATTATCACGACCGGTCACGGTGCAAAGTCTGTATTTGCTCAATCCAACAGCGCGCATGGTGTTGGCGTCGTCGATGTTACGGTGACCTCTGTGGCGACCACCGGTGATGAAGCTGATGCCATTCATGTTCACAGTGCTGGAAATCATGCGGGTAATTTAACGGTCGCTGTCGGCGATGTTCCGTTGGGCGGAATTGTTATGACGACGGGCGATGACTCGATCGGCGTTCGCGCGGTTAGCGAGATAGCGACGACGAATGCTGCAGACGTAACGATTAAGGGTCAAGCGGATGTTGTCACAACAGGTGCCAGAGCCGCAGGTGTCTTGGCGAAAAGTATGGGCATTGGTGCTGGTGCCGTTGATGTCAATCTTGATGCCGGCATGACAATGGGTGAAGATGCCACGGTGGTTGAGGCTGTCAGTGACGGTACGACGGCTTCTGGTGGAACAGTGACGGTCAACATGACGGGTGCGTTGCATGCCACGGGTGCACGGTCGGCAGGCATCGTCGCAAAAAGTTTAGGAGTAATGAGCGGAGTGGTGAACGTCACTTCGGGCGGCGGTCTCACAACCGGTGACGATGCCACAGTTGTCACGGCGATAAGCAAGGCCACAACGGGTGATGGAAAGAATGTAACGGTTACGGTTACGGGTGGTGTTGAAGCACGTGGTGCAAATTCCCAAGGCATACTGGCGATGAGTCAGGGCGTTGGCGCCGGCGTCGTTGATGTCACGTTTGCTGGCGCAGTTACTTTGAGTGACATGGCAACCGCTGTCAGTGCAACCAGCGATGGCACGACGGGAGCCGGACAGAATGTGACGGTGCAATTCACCGGTGATGTTCAAACGGCTGGTACAGGTGCGCTGGGTGTTGAGGCGATAAGCTCCGGTGTCGGTGCCGGAGAAGTTTTGGTTACGGGCACGGGCAATGTCATAACGGCCGGTGATGATGCGATCGGTATTTATGCTGAGAGCCTCGGCGGTGGTGGTGCTGGGTCCGGTGTGACGGTTACGTATGCGGGCAATTTGCTGACAAGCGGTGACAGGGCACACGGCATTCGTGCCACAAGTACCGGTACAGGTTCTGACAATATTCGCGTAACAACGGCTGGTTCAATCACGACGACGGGCCAAGCAGCCCATGGTGTTTTTGCCGACAGCGCTGGCGCTGGTGCCGGCGGTGAGGTCGATGTGATCGTAAATGGTGATGTTGCAGCATTAGGTCTTGATAGTGATGCTTTGCGATTGGAGGCTGATGCCGGTATGGCGCTGAACCTTCAAATTGCAGAAGTGAACGTACAAGGTGGTTCTGGCGACGGTGTTGCGGTTCGCTTCGTTGGCGGAGGGACAAACCTGATCACAAACCTTGGAACACTGTCGGCACTCAGTGAAACAACAATCGTTGGCACAACTGGCGATGATACGGTCATCAACAGTGGAACTGTTTTTGGTGATGTTGATCTGGGGGGCGGTATCAACGCCTTCTTCAACCAGGCTGGAGCAAATCTGTTTGCCAATGATCGTATCGCGCTTGGTGGTGGTACGTTGACCAATGCTGGCAATATTTCTCCTGGCGGAGCTGGCGTCGTTGCAACAACTGCAATCGGTGGCAATTATATTCAAACGGGATCGGGAAAATATTTGTTGGACGCGGACTTTTCGCCAGCACCGTCAGACCTGATTACAGCAACAGGAACGGCAAACTTAAGTGGCGAAGTCGTTGTTAATTTGCAGCAGCTCGACGAAGGGCCCCCAATTACGATTTTGACCGCTGATGGCGGCGTTACACTCGATGGATTGTTTGTCCAAGATACTTTGGCAGTTGACTATGAGTTCGTGAACAATGGAACGGAACTGCAACTTGTTGCCGACTATGAATTTGATGTTCCGGACCTTGGCTTGAACAGAAACCAAGCTGCGATAACAAAGAGTTTAGACAGCATATTGGCGGCTGGTGGTGACATCGCGTTTAGCCCTTTGCTGGTTGAACTGGCAAAAATCACTGACCCAGCGGTGTACCGGGCTGCAATTCAAGCGATTAATCCGGAGGCACACTTTGCTTCCGTGGAATCTGTTTTTGACTTTTCAACGATGTTCCCCGAGACCCTTTTGAGCTGTCGCGAGGCAGATGGCCCCTATGCCCCAGTCGCGGAAGGGCAGTGTTTGTGGGCCAGAGTTGATCGCATGTCGGCGCGCCAGAAGGGTGATACGCGATCTGTGGAATATTCGGAAACGGCGTCTAACTTTGCAGGTGGTGTGCAGTTCGCAGTCAGCGAGGCTTGGCGCATCGGACTGTCTGTCGGATACGGTGAAAGCGTATCGAAATCAGAAGACCGATATCGCAGTGAAGGAACAACAACATCAGGTGGGTTTTCGTTTAAGTATGTAACTGGCCCGTCGCTATTCGCGGTCGCATTCACCGGTGGCTATTTCGATGCTGATGGTTTGCGCACTGTCGCTTTTGGAGAATTTTCAGAAACAGCAGCGAGCGAAACCGAAGTGGTTTACGGAGCTGTTCGGTTGCGCGCAGCGCGTGTTTTGACCGGAGGGATGATCTACGCAAAACCGATCCTGGACATCGATGTGACACATCTTAATCTGATGAAATTGCGTGAAACAGGAAATATCATCAGTGTCGAAGCTGACAGTTCAAATCAAACTCTGGTTTCGATTAAGCCTGCGGTGGAATTCGGTGCTCGATTGCGTTTGAGTGAGACAACGGAATTACGTCCCTTTGCTGGAGTAAGTCTGACTTACAACCCAACATCTGACCTTGACCTCAGGCTCCGTTTCAAAGGGGCACAGGACGGTGTCGCACCGTTCCAGTTAGAAAGTGCGCTGGATGAATTCGTGCGCGGTGTGTCGGCAGGTCTTGATATTATCGATGACGGGTTTGGAGCATTGAGTTTGAGATACGATGGTGAATTCAGCGAACATCGCCACCAACACATCGGCAGTGCTAAACTCACTGTCAACTTCTAAGGCTGTATTCGTGTTCGGGCTGAACGGTATTGCGTGATGCACGGACAATGAACAGGCGGCTTGTGCATTATATTTAAACTGGATGCTGTTGTTTGCCATTCGATTGGCCAGATTATATCGAATTGGTCACGGTTTCATGCGTACCTGCGGCAATAGGCGGGTTGCAGCTCGGCATTAGCGCGTTATGAACACTCTTTCATCCTGACAAATACGGGTATTACCTTGAACAAGGCCACACTTGCCGCCTTTGCGGAACGTCTTTCGATTTCAGATTGGAAGAACGCTGACCTGACTTTACTGACGCCTGACCGGATTAAGACGGAAATCTTGGCTGGTCTAACGGTCGCTCTGGCTCTCGTGCCAGAAGCGGTTGCATTTGCGTTTGTGGCAGGGGTGCATCCACTTGTTGGCTTGTACGCAGCATTTATCGTCGGCTTGATCACGGCGCTGATCGGTGGTCGACCGGGAATGATTTCTGGGGCGACTGGCGCACTGGCAGTCGTGATGGTTGCTTTGGTTTCAGCACATGGTGTTGAATATTTATTTGCGACAGTCGTGCTGATGGGCATCCTACAAATTCTTGCTGGCGCCTTTCATTTGGGCCGCTTTATCCGCCTCGTCCCTCATCCTGTGATGTTGGGCTTCGTCAATGGATTGGCGATTGTCATTTTCCTTGCGCAGATGACCCAATTTCAAGTGCAGGTTCCAGGTGCCGACGAAGGTGTGAAGACTTGGATGTCAGGTTGGCCACTTGTGAACATGCTCGGTCTTGTGGCATTGACGATGGGTATCATTTGGGCGATGCCGAAAATTACGACTTTTATTCCTGCGCCGCTCGCAGGCATCGCAATTGTGGCGTTGATTGTTGTTGCATTCGGAATCGATGTGCCGCGCGTTGGCGACTTAGCGTCAATCAAGGGTGGGCTTCCGCAGTTCCATATTCCAATGGTGGAACTCAACCTTGAAACGCTGAAGATTATTTTCCCTTATGCACTCATTCTCGCATCCATTGGTCTGATCGAAAGTTTGTTGACGCTAAACCTTGTCGGAGAAATCACCAACAAGCGCGGCGGCGCCTCGCAAGAGTGTTTGGCGCAAGGCATCGCGAACACTGTCACTGGGTTCTTTGGTGGCATGGGGGGGTGCGCCATGATCGGCCAGTCTATGATCAACGTGAAATCTGGTGGTCGCACTCGGTTATCTGGAATTGCGGCAGCGCTTTTCTTACTGGTCTTTATTGTTTTTGCCTCAGGACTTATTGAACAAATCCCACTGGCTGCACTGGTCGGTGTGATGTTCATGGTGGTCATTGGCACGTTTGCCTGGCAAAGCCTGACCATATTGCGCCGAATTCCGTTGATCGATGCGTTGGTTATTTTCCTTGTCACAATTGTTACGGTTTGGACGGACCTTGCGATTGCAGTTGTGGTTGGCGTTATCGTCTCGGCGTTAGCTTACGCCTGGAGCAATGCGACGCGCATTCGTGCAACCACGAACACTTCTCCAGAAGGTGCCAAGGTTTATGAAGTCGAGGGTCCTTTGTTTTTTGGTTCCGCCGACGGCTTCTCAGAGATTTTCACTCCTGGGCAAGACCCTGATCTCGTGATCGTCGACTTCCTCAATAGTCGCGTTGCAGACCAATCTGCGTTGCAAGCAATCGAAGCACTTGCGTCGAAGTATGAAGCGTTAGGCAAGACTTTGCAGTTGCGTCATCTGTCGCGCGATTGCCATCAGTTGTTGACGCGAGCAGGCCAGTTGATCGTCGATTCCGATGACGACCCTGATTATGGCGTTGCGGTGAATTATTCCATCAAGACGGGGATTCTTGGCGGCGGACACTAATTCGTGTTCGTCAGTGCTCCCGTGTAAGAGTGGTCGAAACTTGAGAATGTCAGCATTCGGTTCTAAGTTCGCCTTGATCTGTTGGTGAAAATTGGGGAGCGATTATGTCGATCAAAGGTGGATGTGCGTGCGGGAAAGTGCGCTACGAGAGCACTGAGAATGAAGCAGGTGGCGGCCTTTGCCATTGTGATGATTGCCGCAAGTCGAGCGGAACAGGCCATGCCGCGAATGCCTTTGTGTCCGAGGACAGTTTGACGATTACCGGGAATACGAAGTCTTTTTCGACGACCACAAATGCTGGTAATACAATGACTCGCCAGTTTTGTGCCGATTGTGGTTGTTCAATAGTTTCGCGGACAACCGGCATGCCAGGGTTGGCCGTTCTGCGCGTTTCCAGCTTTGACGATCCTGAGAAATTCAACCCACAGATGGTTGTGTTCAATAGGTCTGCCCCATCCTGGGATCACCAGGCACCAGACGTGCCGCACTTTGAAGAAATGCCACCATCTGATGGATAGGTGACGGAAATTTTGACGAAGATTTCTTTAACAGAGGCATGGCAAATGTCGCTGTTAATTTTTTCACCATCATGTCACGAAAGATCCAAGCCGGGCCTTCAGCCAAGTCTAACATTTACGCATGATCCGATCCAGGTTGGGGTTGGTGAAGTTGGTTGCTGTGCGTCCAGACAGCGTCTGCGATCAATGCGAGTGAACCTGAAATTCTGCCGTCAAATCGCTCAGCAAGCGAAAACGCACCGGTTAATTGGAGGTTGCAAGCGATGCCGCCGTTTCATTCAGTAGCGCCATGGGGATGGCCACGCCCCGGCGCGCAGTGTCTTCGATTGTGCACTTCGTTTTTCTCTCGGATGAGATGTCACTGACCTAAACGAACTAACAATGGCAATTGTGTCTTGTCCCAGGTATGGCTGATTAAGTGAAATTGCGAGACTTTAAGCATAGGTGTATCAGGATTTGAATGGGCATTTGTCAAGGTTAATGCTGGATGGGTTTTATAGTTTGGGCCACAGCCGACTAGAACTATCTGTAAGGCTGGGTCAAGAAGCATCATTCAAACGAACATTCTTGCTAGCCGCAATTTGAAACCAAAACTGATGAAAGACTTGCAACAAAACCGGCTAAACCATTGCTGGATGTTTGTTTAGCCACCGTGAGGCTTAGGGAGAAAACACGTAATGAAGAATATCGCTATTTTGATCGTAGGAGCTTTGCTAGGTGCGCTTCTTGTCGGATTGATCAATCACACCAAGATTTCCGGTTTGGAACAGCAGCTCGCTAGCGGCCAAGCGGCTCTTGCGAAAGCCAATACAGACAGCGCCAAATTGCAATCGGACATCCAGGCAGCCCTTGAGAAAGCCAACGCAGATAACGCTAAATTGCAATCTGAACTTACAGCTGCAAGCCAAGCTAAAGACGCGGCCTCAGGTGCAATGAAAGAATTGGAGGGCAAGGTTGCCAGACTGACAGACGCGAAAGCAGCCGTGGATGCAGCCTTGGAAAAAGCAAATAATGCGCTGGGGCAGGAAAAAGCAATTTCTGAGAAGGCCGCCGAGGCCGCCAGTGCTCTTGAGGTAAAACTCAAATCTGCTTTAGAAGCAAAAGATTTGGCACAAAAAGCTCTGGCTGCTGCGAAGGCTGCAGCAAATGCAGCCGCGAGCGATGTGAACTAGTCCATGTGTTTTTGAGTGAGGAATCCCAAACTGACACATAGACAGACTTGGAGATGGGATTGGCCGTCAAATGACGCCGATCCCATTTTGGTATTCAAGTGCATTCTGCAGTCTATGAGGTTTTCCAGACGAGATGGCCAAGGGTCGACATGAATTTCGACTGATTTGATCGGTATGCGTGGCTGCGGGCCGCCTAGTGCAAATCTCCGACTTCTGCTCAAAAATGCGCCATCTAGTCAGTCTGGCGTCAATCAGTATTTAAATGTTGCTGGCGATATCAAACTTGGCCCTTCGATAGCCGATTTGCGTTGCCAGATAAGGCGTGAGCGGCTATATGCGAGCTATCGAATTTGGCCGGATGACCGGGCCGCTACGTCTTGATTTTAAATTGGGGCGTATGTTCTGCACTCCCCAACAATCGACAACCAGACTCGCGTGCGTATTTTCACGTAGTTTGTTATTTAAAATCTTGGACTTAAAGGGACTCCCATGGATACGGGTACTGTTAAATTCTACAACGACCAAAAAGGCTACGGCTTTATCGCTCCAGACAATGGCGGCAACGACGTGTTTGTTCATGCAACCGCTTTAGAACGTGCCGGCCTGCGCGGTCTTGCTGAAGGTCAAAAAGTGTCTTTTGACACTGCTGAAGACCGTCGTACGGGCAAAATGGCCGTTAACAATATTCAGGAAGCGTAAGTTTCTCGTTGTTTAAAGATCATCGCGCGGGTTGGCCTGCGTAGAGATAGAAGAGCTACCCACGTAAAAGTGGGTAGCTCTTTTTTTGTTAGATTAAGCAATTGATCTGACGACATGACACCTTCACCAGTATTTATATTCATAAGCCTTTGCATTGTGTCTTGATATTGCGTGCGCAGCAATTGTTCTGGCTCACCGCTTTGGCATCACTCTCTAACATCGAAATGAAAAGTCCTGGTCATGCCAACCAAGAGGCTCATGGGCTTCACGCATACCAGGATTAAGCCGCTGTATTCCATATACGAGGTGCAAACACCTCGTCGACGGGTGTGTGGAATACGTGGTTTGTATAATTGCTCAGCGTCTTGACGCTGATCGCGAGAATGATCCCGAGAATGTTTTTCTCGCTGTAACCCGCCTGTTTAAATGCTGTGACTTCTGCGTCGGTTGGATTGCCTCGTGAGGTGACCATTTGCTTCGTGAATTTGGCCAGTGCAGCAAGTTTCTCGTCGTCTATCGGACGGCCGTCGCGGATAGCGTCTGTGATTTGTGTTGGCACACCTGACATCTTGTCGGCAACAAAGCTGTGAGCCGCCATGCAGTAGTGGCAGGAGTTCTCATGGCTGATCGTTAAAAAGATGACTTCTTGTTCGATGGAGGTGAAGCCGCATTCCTCGCGAAATGAAGCGTAAGTGGTCGTGTAGGCTTCATAAAGGGCTGGCTCGTTGGCCATTGCACCATACATGTTTGGGACAAATCCCAACTGTTGTTTTGCCTGCTCAAGAAGGGTCTTGGTTTTACCGGTTGCACTCTCAATGGTTTGAAGGACGAGGTCCTTGATTTTATATGTCATGATTATTTCTCCTACTGTTTTACGGTTCATGTCCAAATAGTTTGGAACAATCATTCTAAATTTGGCAAACAGAGACTTCATTCGAGCCGCCGCATGGCGTCGTCGACGACCGCTCGTAGCAGCTTCTTTTCGGGACGACTTCGAATGAGTACGAATAGACCGAGCAGAGATGCGAGGAGCCCACGTGCGGTTTCTGCGACCTTGATATGCGAAGGAATTTCGCCAGATGCTTTGCCTTTGCGGATCATGCGCGTGAAGAATGCCTCCATGTCCTTTTGCGCATTGGCAACAAGTTCGCGGATTTCCTCATCATGAGCAGCCAGCTCGAGGGCTGTGTTGGTCATAAAACACCCAAGGTTTGCACCGCCTTCGGTGACCTCATTCGTGAAAGCTAAATACATTCCTCGAATTGCTTCTTGAGTTGTCTTGTGGGCTTCGAGTTCGGCAAGCATTTCGATGCGACGTTCGTCATAAAGGTGGAGCGTGGCAAGGAAGAGTTCGCGTTTGTCACCGTAGGTGGCGTAAAGACTCCCACGATTGACGCCGGTGCAATCGACCAATTCTTGCATCGACGTTGCTTCATAACCGTGCGACCAGAAAGCATGCTGTGCTTTGTCCAGTGCTGCGCGTTTGTCGAACTGCTTTTTCCAGGGCATTTCCTACCTCATTGGCTTTGGATTAACACATTTAGAACGATCGTTCAAGACTAATGTTCTCGAGTTTTTATCCAGCCAACGCCTTTAAGAGAGACAGAGTCACCTTAACTAAAGGAAATTTTCCAGCTTGTGGCGACCCGACGAGATAGCGAGTGATGT
Source organism: Hyphomicrobiaceae bacterium (assembly GCA_050633705.1). Classification (GTDB taxonomy): domain Bacteria; phylum Pseudomonadota; class Alphaproteobacteria; order Rhizobiales; family Hyphomicrobiaceae; genus JAJFHI01. Next base: position 254,357 of record JBOEGZ010000007.1, read on the forward strand.
AGAGAGATGAGCGTTGTGGGAGACTGAGACATGTGAAGGAGATCTGTCTGATAACCCGCCGGAAGTTTTCTTCTGAGGATTGAGCAAAAAAAAAAGCCTAAACTCGAACTTTCAGTAGAGCGATGGTGGCTCATAATTTGTGTACCTGACGATTGCTGGAATAAGGAGAGCGGTTGGCCGTCACTTATCAGTGGTGATGTGGATGCTACGGCTCAGCAATGTTTGCGCGAAAATAGAGGGTCAGAAATTTCAAGTTGAGACAGTACTCAAACAGTATTGTTCAGTGTCTGTCGCTGGGATCGTAAATTTGGTTGGCAACATCAGGTGTTGGGATATAATTTTCTCGGGACAACCAAGTGAGCAGATTGATGACGGATAAAGAACCGAGCCTCACCACGAGACGGACAAAATGCGCATTTGGCATATTCGCCTTCAGTCCGGCGAGCGTTTGCCAGCGCACCAACACGAACATCTCTACTTTTGAACAGGTCTCAATGATGGTGTTTCGAAATCACAAAACGCTACTGGCGAAGTCACAAAATCTGAGTGCATCAAGGGTGATGCAAAACGTTTCCCTAATCTCTTACACGACAACAGTCTGTTGCACGATTTAGAAATTATCGGATTTACTAATTTTAGATCTATCTAATGGTTGAATTACATTGTGAAAACAAATCCCGCAAACATAAAAACATGGAGGAAACTTTGAGATGAAAAAAACGATAGCTGCCCTTTTGCTTTCACCGTTATTGATCCTTGTGACGTATTCGCAAGCATCGGCAGATGGCCATCTACCGCCGGCAAAGAAAATGCAAGTTGCCGAGGGTTTGTCGAAAGCTGAAGCTGATAAGGTCATCAATGCTGGTCTTACGATTTTTGCTTTTTGGAATAGCGGCGACGAAAAATATGCCAAAGACATTTTGCCCGAGAATTTTATCGACCGAAATCTACCTGAGGGGCGTCCCCCGGGTTTGAAAGGGGTTTTGTGGGCTTCAAAAGGGTTTCGCACGGCGGTGCCGGATTTGAAATGTTCTGTCGAAGAAATGTACGTAATGAAAGGGCGCGTTGTTGGCCGTTTGCTGTTTACCGGAACCTTCACAGGCACGTTTGGTGAGCACAAAGGTAAAGGTCAGAAAATATCATTCCAAGCTGTTGATATTTACAATGTGGGTGATGATGGAAAAATTATCGACGGTTGGCACCTCGAAGATTATCTCACGCTCTTTAAGCAAATGGGTACGGTCGAAATGAAGTAACGCGCCGAAGTCGGCCGTTTACTTTTTAATGCCGGGTTGTGACCACGTCCTGTCGATGCACCACAACCCGGCTTTTTATTGTTTCGACCCAGGTCAAGTGTTGTTTCAACTTGATGTTTGCAACTTGTCTTGCGTCTTAGTCTCAAAGTCCGTGCTGTCATGGCGCTCGTGCAATTGGTTTTTGGGATCGCCCCAGTTTCGATTGACCATGCGGCCTCTTTTTACGGCAGGGCGTTCATAGACCATCTCTGTCCACCGCTGGATGTTTGTATAATCTTTGACCTGTAAAAACTCGCCAGCATCATAGAGCAGGCCGCGTGCCAACACGCCGTACCAAGGCCAAATCGCCATGTCGGCGATCGTGTAGGTGTCGCCAGCGACGTATTCATGCTTGGCCAGCTGTCGATCTAGAACATCCATTTGACGTTTGACTTCCATGGCATATCGGTCGATGGCATATTCGATTTTGAATGGTGCATAAGCGTAAAAATGGCCAAAGCCGCCGCCCAGAAACGGGCCACTTCCCATTTGCCAAAACAGCCAATTGAGCGCTTCGGTGCGGCTGTCGGGTTCTTTCGGCAGAAAGGCGTCGAATTTTTCTGCCAGATAAAGCAGGATTGACCCGGATTCAAAGATGCGCCGTGGGGGAGCAACACTATGATCCATCAAAACCGGAATCTTAGAGTTCGGATTGGCTGCAACATACCCGCCAGAAAATTGATCACCCTCATAGATGTCAATCAGCCAGGCATCATATTCAGCGCCACTATGGCCAAGCTCTATGAGTTCTTCCAACATTATTCCGACTTTGACGCCGTTTGGCGTCGCAATCGAATAAAGCTGCAATGGATGCTGGCCAACCGGCAGGTCTTTTTCGTGCGTTGGGCCTGAAATGGGCCGATTGACGTTTGCGAACTTGCCTCCGTTCTCTTTGTCCCATTTCCATATTTTGGGTGGCGTGTAGTCAGCCTTATTGGTCATTTGCAATTTCCTGCATTGTAGTGAAACCAATCGATGGTGATTGGCCAATGTGTTGGGCTTGGTCGTTGCCCCTTGTGTCTGTAGCTGCCAGATCTCAACTGGTCTGCAACTGTCTCATGATAGCCAAAACTTTGTAGCACTCCTGCTGGCGACGACAAACTGGCGGCTGTTGGAGTGGAGTTTGCCAGCCTGGTGGTGCCAATTGAGCCTGGAATAGCTTGAACGCTGCTTTTCGTTTCAATCGCACTGCGTCGTACTGAGCCCTGTGCTCGGTGGAAGTTTGTCGTCATACTAGGGTCAAGACAGTCCCAAGCAATGCGAGAGTTCGTGTTGCGCAGAATAGTGTGGGTGGGGTGACGTGACTGGTGGATTTTTAATGCAAGCGGCAGTTTTCTTGGCCGCGGCTGCAATCGCCGCGCCGATTGCGAAAAAGCTGAACATCAGTTCCGTTCTCGGATATCTTGCAGCAGGTATCTTGATCGGGCCGTTTGGTCTGGGCTTTGTCTATGCCGTTTATCAGGTTGAAGGAATTCTTCACATCGCCGAATACGGTGTTGCGTTGTTGCTTTTTCTTATTGGGCTTGAATTGAAGCCGCGGCGCCTTTGGACAATGCGCGGTGCAATATTAGGTCTTGGTGGTGCCCAGGTTCTCATTTCTGCAGTATTGCTGACACCGCTTGTCACACAATGGGGCGTGGGGTGGGACAAGTCTGTTTTCGTCGCACTTGCGCTTTCTTTGTCTTCAACCGCATTTGTTTTGCAGGTGTTGGAAGAAAAAGATGAATTGAATTTGCGTCATGGCCGAGCGGCTTTTTCTGTATTGCTGTTTCAGGATCTGGCCGCCATTCCGTTGATTGCCGCCGTGCCACTGTTGGCTGTTTCGACAGTAAGTGGTGAGAGCGTCACATTAATGCATGGTGCAAAAGCCATCGGCGCGATTGTATTTGTCTTTCTGTTCGGTCGTTTTGTGCTGTCTCGGTTGTACCAACTCGTGGCCTCAACAAAAGTTCGCGAAGCGATGACAGCCAGCGCTCTGTTGACGGTTGTTGGCGTTGCCTTGTTGATGGAAATGGTGGGATTATCTGTTGCACTCGGCGCGTTCCTTGCAGGCATTCTGGTCGCAGACACGCCCTATCGCCATCAAATCGAAGCTGACATTGCTCCGTTTGAAGGCTTGTTGCTAGGCTTGTTTTTTACGGCCATCGGGATGTCGTTAAATCTGGATCTATTGGCTGAAAAACCGGTTGCGATTGCAACGGCTGTTGTGAGCCTATTGGCGGTCAAGGCCGCCGTTCTGTATGGCGTTGGGCGCTGGCACGGTCTTAATAATCGCGCTGCACGTCGGTTGGCACTGGCGGTGTCACAAGGTGGTGAGTTTGCCTTTGTATTGTTCGCGACTGCCGTCGGACAAAACGTCATCGATAGCGATCTTGCCCAGTTGCTGACAGTGATCGTTACCGTGTCCATGTTGGCAACTCCGATATTGCTCGTTCTCGATGAGCTTCTGACACCGAAGCCAAAGGAAGATGAAGAGCCACAATACGATGCGATTCCCGAGAACGACGGACAGGTCGTCATCGCAGGTCTTGGCCGCTTTGGGCAAATTGTGGCACGCATTCTAAAAGCCCGTGGCATTCCCTTTACAGCGCTGGATGGTTCAGCCGAACAGGTCAAGTTTGTTTCTCAGTTCGGAAATAAAGCCTATTTTGGAGATGCCAGTCGGCTCGCAATTTTGGAAGCGGCACAAGTTCACAAGGCGCGTGCATTTGTTATTACGATTGCGAATGTGGAAGATTCAATGAGAACGGCTGAGGTCGTACGGCGCCACTTTCCAGATGTGCCAGTTTATGCACGCGCGCGTGATCGAAGCCATGTCCATCGATTGATGGATCTTGGCGTGAAGGTGATCACCAGGGAGACCTTTTTATCAGCGCTCGATTTGACCTCGCAAGTCTTGCAGGGAATTGGTTTTTCGGAGAAAGAAACCCAACATATGATCGAGATGTTTCGAGAGCATGATGAACACCGCCTGCGCGATGACTACGCTCATTTCACAGACAGCGAAAAACTTGCCGCCCAAGCACGCAAGCAAATTGAAGATTTAATAGAGCTATTTCAGCAAGACGCAGAAGACCTGGCAGACAAGCCGCCGGAAACGAAATAATTACACAGATGTTCAATGCTGTCGTGAAAGATGGCGAAGGCTTACGTTATTTGCGTGTATTTGTTTGAGGGTTTGGTAGGACTAGACCAGCGCTCAATAAATCCTTTCTAACCACCGAGAATAGTCATGACCAAGAACAGTCCGGACAACGCGACGAACGATTTTTTATATGAAGTACAAGGCGGCATCGGTTATGCGACATTGAATCGACCAAGCGCGCGCAATGCGTTGACGATTTCAATGTATGACGGATTAGCTGAAGTCTGTCGAAACGTGCCGCACGATGGCTCGGTTAAGGCGATTGTCATTTCTGGCACTGGTGACAAAGCTTTTGCTGCCGGAACAGATATTTCCCATTTTCGCGAATTTACAAAACCAGAAGATGGTTTGGATTATGAAGCGCATATGGACAAAGTCTTTCATGCCATCGAGACATGTCCTGTCACAACGATTTCCGTTTTGCATGGCGCGTGTACAGGCGGTGGTGCTGCAATAGCTGTTGCCAGTGATATTCGAATTGCAGCAGAGGACTTAAAGTTTGGTATTCCGATTGCGCGCACGCTTGGCAATTGCCTGTCAGCGCGAAACCTTGGACGTTTTGCCGCGTTGATGGGCAAAGGGCGTGCAATGGAAATGATGTTTACAAGCCGTCTACTCGGTGCCCAAGAGGTTTATGCGATGGGGCTTGTAACCGATGTGTTGGATGACAAATCTGCAGCCTTGGCGAAGGCTGACGAGCTTGCAAACCAAGTTGGCAGTCATGCTCCGTTGACGTTGAGGTCGACCAAGGAGGCCTTCAGGAGATTGAGCGAATATCAAAGCAAAGTCGATGATTCCGATCTCATCGTTCAATGCTATATGAGCGAGGATTTCCGTGAAGGCATGGATGCATTTTTGGCCAAACGTGCGCCTCAGTGGAAGGGGCGATAAATCTCAGACGGCTAGATCGGCTGCCGTTAACTGCGACCGCGCGGAAACATTGCTATGGCAATGAACGTTGCAATTAGCGTGTTGAAAATCTGAATCGCTGCGTAACAGCCATTGATTTTATACCAATCCCCTCAGGGAATGCCGGAAATGGTGCGGCCCGATCGATGGCATCAAGGGCGGCGCTGTCGAGACGTTTTGAGCCGGAGGATCTCGAGATCTCGCTCGAAAGCAAACGCCCGTCAGACGATATTTTAAAGCGCACAATTGCGATGCCTTGTTTGAGGCTTCGAGGTTTGATTTTGACCTTATTGATCCGATCGCGCAATGACCCTAGGTAAGCTGTCGAAATTGAAGCCTTGCCACCAGATTGCTTGGCAGAGGCAGATTGGGCTTCTTGAATTTCGACCTGTGCGACCTGTTCAATTGAAGCAATTTGGCGCGGTTGCGGCTTAAGTTCTTTGATTTCTTCTGGCGGTTTGACCTCTTCAACCGGTGGCGGCGTTTCGACAGGCACAGGATCAGGCTCCGGAGAGGTTGCAGTCGTTGTGATGACGTCGGCCAATTCCGGTGGTTCTTCTGGTTTCAATTCTTCAACAGGGGTCTCAGTCGGAGGAGGCTCTTCGACTTTCACCTCTTGGATTTCTTCCGCGAACCGGGATGCCTTTACCTGCTCGACTTCGGTGGCCACAATGGTTTCAGCATCATTACCAATCGTTGATATTCCTTCGAGCGCGACCCCTTGCTCAATGCGAAGCTCGTCGTCCCCGGTGCCGACTTCAAACGAACGTCCGCCAGGGCTCATATCCATTAATGGAATGAGCATCGTGCCGTGTAGCAGGATTGATATGACTATGGTGAGCGCACGTAACACGGGATAGGATGGCCTTCATTAACTGAATGTGTTGTTTGCTTTGTCGTTTGCTAATTTGGCTGCGTTGTGGTCGTTGCCGGTGTTTTGCGCGCTTTCGGTTGAGACAACAGCGAAACGCGCTTGTAACCGCTCTCACCGACAATCCCGAGCAAGTCCATGACATCGCCATAAGCACGGTCCTTTGGCGCGCGTACATAGACGACGGTATCGCCTTCGGACTGGCGAATGGCGGCAAGCGTCGGCACAAGTGATTCGCGCGTTACCGGCGTTTTACGAATGAACAATTCGCCATTGGAATTGAGCGAGACGATCATCGGTTTTTTCGGTTGTGTTTGTAGCGTCGATGCGGACGTGCTTGGCAAGTTGACCGGAACGCCTTGTACCAACAGCGGAGCCGCCACCATAAAGATAATCAGCAAAACCAGCATGACATCTACGAATGGCGTAATGTTGATCTCAGCCATCGGTTGATAGTGACCAGAATCCTCATCGTCATCATACCCACCACCCGGCTGGCTCATCGACATTCCCATCAGGCTGCTCCTTGCGTTGTAGACGTTGCCGCGTCTTGAGCGCGTCTGGCGGATTTCTTGGCAAGAATTCTGATGGCATCACCGGCGCCTTCAGCGCGGCGGCCTAAGCCGACAACGAACTGGTTGTAGGCGATAACTGCTGGAATAGCCGCGGCCAATCCAATGGCCGTTGCAAACAAGGCTTCGGCAATACCAGGTGCGACGACTGCCAAACTTGTATCTTTTGACTGGGCGATTGATGTGAAGCTATTCATGATGCCCCAGACAGTGCCAAATAGGCCAATAAATGGCGCTGCAGATCCGACGGTCGCGAGGAATGGTAAGCCAGATTCTGCGCGTTGGAATTCGCGTTTCATTGCCCGGCGCATTGCCCGTTCCAGTCGGGCGCGGCGATCATTTTGATCTTCCCCAACCACCGCTCCTTCCGTCGTTTCAGCATCAGCGGCCAAATATACCGCTTTGCTCAATCGAGACTGCTCTTCGCCAGAAAAATGACCGCGGGCGGCAACACTTTCAAGCTCGCGCGTTTGCCGCTTAAGACTTGCCATTCGAATGACCTTCTCAAGAATGAGCGCCCAGCAAACGACTGAGCACAACGCCAGCCCAGCCATGACGGCTTGCACGACAGGATCTGCATTGATTAGCAGGTTGTAGAGTGAGAATTCGGATGATGCGGCCATCAGGTGCACGAGCCTACCCTTTGTAAAAAGTAATGTTTTTTCAGTGTTGTTATTTTAAGAGTTCGGCTTTGGTGCGCGAGGATGCAGAAAGCCGTCCAAGACAATCAGGTTCTTCGCCGCCACCTTGTTTGCTGCACTCTAAAACGTCATTGATGAGAATGCTTCCGACCTGGTCGCAAGCGATACCATCCATGTCGAACAACTTTACGGTTCGTTTTTTGGCGCGAAGGGGTGCAAGATCAATCGCAACGCGGCGGCCGATGATGCCGTCAGGTCGAAACAAAGCCAGTTCCAGCTTTAACGTTTTAAACTTGGTTTGTGACGCGTTGTTGACGACGATGTAAGCCCGACAGCCACTCTTTAACGTCTCAAGTTTGTTGAGCTCGACAGCGACGTCGGTGGTGGATGCTTGCTGACTTACTGCAGCAGCAGGAGCTGGCGTTGCTTGCGGACTGGTGGCGCCAGGAGCGTCTTGTGCAAGACCTGCCGACGACAGCAAAAGCGATGTGCCAATTCCGACTATGAAACTTCTAACACCCAAGAACTTATTCAAACGCACGCTGTCACTCCCACATTTTTCACGCACCGCGGCAACAATACCGCGACTTTTCGTTGTTTTTCCGTCCAGCGGTCATTGCTGGTCATTATTTAAGTTGGCTAGGGCGAAAATTGCCGTCCTAGCAGTAAAGAAATTCAGGCGATGTTCCCTGCGGGATTGCCGCCGTCAACGACGCCTTTCGATATCCATCTTCATTGTGCTGTCGAAATCGTCGAAATGTAATGGCCTATTCCTTCGTTTTCGCACTGAATTCAATTACAGGCAGTCACAGTTCGAGGCAATGGCTCTGCGAAATTCTGGTTCATGCCAATTTGGTTAACGGATGCGCCCGTTGTGAAAGACATCAAGGCTAGAATCGAGCGCACCCGCACGACGCAGCCGGGAGACCTGCCGATCCATGATATTTCTTTTATTGAGGAACGTGTTTCCCGAAATATATCGGGAATTTTTCCCATTGGATCTGCAACCCGTTTCCTTTTTCCCGACTTTTGGCGCAACTTCGCAACACTCGGAATTCATTAAGCTTTGGGCCACTGAGATTGTGGGCTTGTGCTGTTGACCAGGAGGCGGGCTGCCATAAGAAGTGATGTAGAGATAACTCATCTTTGCATTCGTCAAGGCTGTAAATGATGTGTTGATAGACTGGGGATAATTACGGGGAACTTGAGGCAATGGCCACCAAGTTGAAGGCAACGAGAATAGCGCTCATGGCATCTACTGCGTTGCTCGCCGGATCGGCGATCAGTGTGCTGCATGCTCAGGAATCAACTCAAGAGCCAACGACACCGCCGGCAGCGACTGATGCTCCGGCAGCAGATGCTCCAGCGGCGGCAGAGACGACCGCGCCAGCTGACACAGCTACAGATGCGCCGACAGATGGTGCAACGCCTTCGGCAGACGATACGCAGAAAGCTTCAGATTCAGCAGATACCCCCGAGTTGCCTGAGATCGAGGTGATTACGGAGAAGCCCAAGCCAGAGCCTAAGCCAGAGCCCCAACCCGTGGCCGACGATGTTGACGATACGCCACCACCGCAAGAGCAGCCAGAGCCGCAACAGGTGGCTGATGATGGTATCGAGCCATTGGATGAGCAGGACTTTGCCCAAGACGATACACCGCCTGTCGTTGTGCAGCAGCCACAAACAGAAGCTGCGGCCAGAGCCAGTGGAGAATTCGTACCAATCTCGCCAGCAGGCGGCGTTATTGAGTTTCGTAAGGTGCCGAGTGCGGCCTATACGGCTTCATCTGAGGCGCTGAAGCGTGGCGGCAAGACCGAGACCCAACAAGCATTGCAGCAAAACGTGCCCGGTTTGATCTTGAATGACGCAGCGGGTTCAACCTTCCGCTCGCAAATTGAATTTCGTGGCTTCTCGACAGGATCATTAACCGGCTTCCCGCAAGGGCTTGCGGTTTATCAAAACGGCACCCGTATCAACGAAGTGTTCGGCGATACTGTGTTCTTTGATGTGTTGCCATCGAATGCCATTAGCGACATCTCGTTGGTCACCAGCAATCCAGTTTACGGCCTCAACGCGATTGGTGGTGCATTGTCCATTCAAATGAAGGATGGCTTCAATTACCAAGGCACGGAGATCGATGTGCAGGGCGGTTCGTTTGGGCGTCAGCAAGCTGGCATTCAACACGGCTCACAGCACGGAAAATTTGCCGCCTATGCTGCTTACGAGCGCATTATGGAAGACGGATACCGCGACTTTTCCGATGTCGATATCCAGCGGTTTTATGGTGACATCGGTTTCAAGTCGGATAGGTTGGAAACGCACTTCAATCTGACCTTGGCTCGCAGTGATGCAGGTGTGGTCGCGGCAACGCCCGTCGAGTTGCTTGCGATAAATCGCGAGTTGACCTTCACATCACCACAGACAACAGAAGTCGAACTGGTGATGCCGCAATTGAATGCAAAATTGAAGGCAACAGAAACCCTCACATTGTCAGGCCTGGTTTATTACCGTCGCTTCAAATCCAGCGTCATTGATGGCAACTTGCTTGAAGCTGATGATTGTGAGGAAGTGGCCGACGCGGAAGGTCTACCTTTGCCAGCAGCGCTCGACGAAGCCTTGTGTTCAGAAGAAATAGAAGATGGTGAGCTTGAAGCCCTTGAAACGGCTGCTGGTGAAATCATCGAAGAGGATGATGTTGGTGAAGAGCCATTCGGCATCATCGACCGCATTTCACAGCTCGCTGAAAGCTGGGGTGGTACGGTCCAAGGCGTTGAAAAATCTCGTTTGTTTGGCATGAAAAACCAATTCCTCGCCGGTGTGAGCTATGATCGCGGCAGTGTTCGTTATCAAACGCAATCTGAAATCGGCACGATTGGTCGAAGGTTCGTTGTGACAGGCAGTGGGCTGGTGGTTTCAGAACCTGATGATTTTGCCTCACGTGATGTCGATGTTTCGACGGAGTATGCCGGCGTGTTCTTCCAGAATGTGACCGACTTGACCGATCAGCTGACGTTAACTGTTGGTGGGCGCTACAACTATGCGATGATCGATTTGGTTGATCTAAGCGGCAACTTCCCGGAGATTACCTCCAACCATACCTTTGAGGCATTCAATCCAAGCGCTGGCTTGGCTTATGAAGTGACGAAAGGTTTCACGGTATACGGTGGTTATGCTGAATCGAACCGTGCCCCAACACCTGGTGAGTTGGCATGTGCTAACCCAGAAAACCCATGTCCAATTGAAAGCTTCCTGACGGACGATCCGCCACTTGAACAAGTTTTGACGACGACTTGGGAAGTTGGCGTGAAGGGTCGTATCCGGACCAGTGAGCACAGGTTGTCCTATGGCCTTGGTTATTTTCACTCGACCAACGAAGACGATATTTTGTTTGTTTCGTCACCAACGCTTGGGCTTGGCTTCTTCCTCAATGCTGGCGATACCGTGCGTCAAGGTATTGAAGCGAATGTGAAGTACGAGACAGGGCCTTGGTCCGTTTATGCCAACTACGCATATGTTCGTGCGACGTTCGATACGCCAAACGAGTTTAGTTCACCAAGCAACCCGGCGGCTGTGCCATGTGTTGGTGAGCCTGATGAATCTTGCGTAAACGTGACGCCTGGTGACCGTATCCCTGGTATTCCAGAACATCGCTTCAAGACCGGTCTTGAGTATGCTGTAACGACGAAGTGGAAGGTTGGTGCAGACCTCGTCGCTTCCAGTGATCAAATTTTCCTAGGCGATGAAGGCAATGATGCCGATACTCTTGCTGGCTACACGCGCGTTGATTTACACACCAGCTACAAGGTCAACGAAAACTGGGAATTCTATGGATTTGTCAACAACGTCTTCGATCGCGAATATGGTTTGTTCGGGACGTTCTTTGAAGCTGATGAAGCCAGTGAAGTTGTTGAGGATGGTGGGGTGGCACCGCTAACCCGGTTCCGCGATCCACGTACAATTTTGCCAGCGCCACCTGTGGCAGCTTATGGCGGAATGCGCATCAAGTTCTAAGCGGGATAGACCATCTCCCAGGTCAATCCAATCTTAAGCGGGCTGTTGCGAATTATCGCAATGGCCCGTTTGCTTGATTGAGTGATGTTCGCTCAGCAACCGCGAGAGAGTGCAAACAAACCGGCGCGACAGCTATGGTTCGAGCGTACAATTCCAATGGAATCGTTTTGGAACCACGGCCGTCGCGCCAGGAGCGCCGAGATACGCGAAACATTTTTCGCGGCGCTTGATAAGTTTTTAGAGGCAAAGTGTTTATAGATTGCAAACAATTTGCAAACCGCTGAAGGCATTCTGTTTCAGGGGATCATCGTGTGCGTTTTGGTTTTTTTGCGGCCGTCTGTCGAGGTTGCAAAAGAAAAGCAACAATTGGAATGGAAACTGGGTGTGGAAGAACGCGAAGCGCGATGGCAAGGCAAGTGTTGATGATGCCAGGGATAGCGACACGACGTCCAAGTTTGTAGGATCGCACAATTGACGCTGCTGTTCGCTCTGGTAACATCATTGGGACGAGCCACTGATAGAGCGAGCTGCTTGCATCCATCTCGGTATGAAAAGGTGTGTTGACGGGGCCAGGTAGGCTTGCATGGATACGCACACCTCGACCTCGATTTTCATAGCCAATCGCCTCGGTCAATGATTGCACGTAAGACTTGCTAGCGTAGTAAGTGGCTTGGTAGGGACCGGGAACATAAGCGCCAAGCGAGCAGATGTTTATGATGCCACCACGCCCACGTGCCAGCATGTCGGGCAAAAGGGCATGGGTAAATTTGGTCAGCCCTGCTATATTCAGGTTTATGAGATTTTCGACACTTGGTCGGCTGTGATCAACAAATGCACCGGACAATCCTAATCCTGCATTGTTGATAAAAACATCAATGTATCCACCCTGTTGTTCGACGCCTGCTTTTAGTTTTTCGACCGCGTTCTTTTCGGTGATGTCGCAGGCAAGCATCCACACATCAGCCTTGGGGTAACGGGAACGAATATCATTTGTTGCGGTCTGTAGCGTGTTGGCATGTCGTGCCACGAGCACAACGCCACATCCCTCTCGGACAAATCGATTTGCGAGCGCTTTGCCGATGCCACGAGACCCGCCGGTTATGACAACCATTGGTTTCAGGTGAGCAATGTCTGCTAGGTGTTGCGGATCGGGTCTGGCACGCCTGGATAAAAAGCGATCAATCAGGGTGAGAGGTGGTGAATGCATCAATGCGCGCCAATCTTATTTTTCGCGCAGTCGTTGTTGATTGATGAGACTGGCGACGGCGTCTTTCCAAGCCGCGTATTTTTTCTCGCGAATATCAGACGCAAGATTGGGTTGAAAACGTCGTTCCAATTTCCATTGTTTTGAAAATTCCTCTTGATTGGGCCAGGCACCAGAATGCATGCCCGCCAACCACGCGGCACCAAGAGCTGTCGTTTCCAACACGGTTGGACGATCGATCGGAGTGTCTAATATGTTTGCTAACGACTGCATCGTCCAATCGCTGGCTACCATGCCGCCGTCAACACGCAGTACGGGCGTTGCACCGCGCGCGCCCCAGTCGGCTCGCATGGCCTCTACGAGGTCACGCGTCTGGTAGCAAACGGCTTCAAGTGCGGCTCGGGCAAGTTCTTTCGGACCTGTGCCGCGACTGAGGCCAAACATAGCGCCGCGAACATTAGGCTCCCAGTAAGGGGCTCCCAAACCTGCAAAAGCCGGCACCAAAATGACATCTTGCGCTGGGTCTGCATCATCGGCCATCGGGCCGGTTTCAGATGCTTGTTCGATAATCCCAAGCCCATCGCGCAACCATTGCACAGCCGCACCGGCAATGAATATGGAGCCTTCCAACGCGTATGCCGTTTCGCCATTGAGCCGATAAGCAATTGTCGAGAGCAATCTATTTTTAGAATGGATGCACTCTTTGCCAGTATTCACCAACGCAAAGCATCCGGTGCCGTAGGTTGATTTGATCATACCGGGGCTAAAACAGGCCTGTCCTATTGTGGCCGCCTGTTGGTCACCTGCAATGCCACAGATATTAATCGGACCACCGAACAGTGCAGGGTCTGTGGTGCCAAAATCCGACGCGCTATCTTTTACTTCCGGCAGCATGGATTGGGGCACGCGCAACAAATCAAGCAGACTTCCCCGCCAACGGTTTTCACGAATATCGAACATCAATGTGCGACTGGCATTGGTTGCATCTGTGGCGTGGACTCTGCCGCCGGTCAGACGCCAAAGCAGAAAGCAATCGATTGTTCCGAAAGCAAGCCTGCCTTGTTCGGCCGCCTGGCGTGCGCCATCAACGTTATCGAGAATCCATGCGACCTTCGTGCCGGAAAAGTATGGATCAAGGAGAAGCCCCGTTTTCTCCGTTACGGTTGCTTCGTGCCCGGCTGCCTTGAGATGCGAACAAACGTCAGCGGTCCGTCGGTCTTGCCAGACTATGGCGTTGTGAATTGCCTTGCCTGTTTCTCGGTCCCAAACGACAGTCGTTTCGCGCTGATTGGTGATCCCGATCGCAGCAATATCGCCAGCTGCAAGTCCGGCTTTGGCGATTGCCCCTTGGCAGGTTTCGACTGTTGTGCGCCAAATGTCTTCTGGGTCATGCTCAACCCAACCCGAACGGGGGAAATGTTGTGTAAACTCTTTTTGTTCAGTTGCGAGAGCATGAAACGTGCTGTCAAAAATAATGGCTCGCGACGACGTCGTTCCCTGGTCAATCGCAAGAACAAACCCACTCATTGCCGATCCTTCACAAAACTGTCGATCCATTGTCGCCAGTTTTGCAATTTGAACCGGTTAGCGCAATGTTTGAAGATCAATCGATTGGAGGCAACGTCGGATTTAGACGATACCAGCATTTATGCACTTTCTGACGCTTGCACCTGTGCCTTGCTGCACCAGTCCCATACCGCATCGACATCGCACGGCAACACTATTCCCAGTGGCCCGGTGAATTCTTGCCAGGCTTTTATGTGGTCTTTCCCAACTCCGAGAACACATGGAACTTGTTGGCCGACAGCATTTTCTAATGCCGAGCGAAAGCCATCTCCATTTGCTTCTCGTTTGCCAAATCTATTCAAAATGAGAAAATCACTACCACGTTCCAATCCAGAAAGTGTCAGACCAGCAGCGTGCTCCAAGGCTGAAAAATCGAGCGAACAAGCGTTGGATTGCGGTCCGAGATCCTGAGATATCGGGATGACCTGACCACTTGAAAGTTCTTCAAGCGCCATATCGCAACGTGTGCGCCCAAGAGGAGTGCCGCGATGTTTAATCGCCCCGACGAGATCGCAATTGTCTGCGCGTAGCCTATCGACAACTGAAAATAAAACGGCGTCGACGGCGTCGCCCTCACCGTTCTGAAATTCAATTGCCGCCAATATGGGTTGTGTTGTGTCAGTCATATAGAAAATATCCCAGACAGAATGGAACGCGTCGCCACAATGAAGAACCGTTGTGTTGTTTTATCGATCATTGCAGCCGTGTCGGCAATGATTCACATCATTTTCGAGACAACATAGTAATCATTTTAGCCCCGGCAAGACCACAGTTAAGCCAGCGACGACCATGTCCACTGAGATCGCCAACAGGATCATTCCCATGAGACGGGTCATGATGACACGCATTGTGTCTGACAGCAATTTGCCAAAAAATGACGCGAAATAGAGCACTACAAACAGCATCGCCAGCACAATTAGAATGACGGCACCGACCGTCATAAGTGTTGGGACATTGTTGGCGTGTCCAGTGTAAACAATGATCGTGGCAATCGTTCCCGGCCCAACAATCATTGGGAAGGTTATCGGGTAAAAGGCGAGGCTGTTTAGCTCTGCCATATGATCTCGTTCTTTGCTCGTACCATGATGTGACGTGATGTTTGATCCGTTCAGCATCGACCATGCGATGTGGCCGAGCACAAGTCCACCAGCAATTCGAAATTCGTCAACCGAGATGCCGAAGAACGCAATGATCTTTTGACCGGCCACAACAATGACGAAACACATGATGGCAGAAAAGGTGGCGATCTTCGTTGCCAGACGACGTTGTTCTTCGATCTTGAAGTCGGATGTCATCGCAAGAAAAATGGGAAGGTTCACAAACGGGTTCATGATCGCAAAAAACGCGCCGAAGGCTTTGGCAAGTAGAACGTAATCCATGGAGTATTTTTTCCTGCAATCCCTGGTCATCAAGCGCGCGGGATCTTGCCAGATAATTGCAACTGGAAGCCAGTGGAAATTTGATGAAGTGATCAATCAATGAGCAATGAGACAATCGAAAAACAAGCAGTCCCGAAGTGGTGATAAACCGCCTTCGGGACTGCCTGATTATAGTGCCGTGTCTTTGTCGGGTTCGACCGTTAATTTATTTTCATCGTAAAGCGACCAAATGGCCCCCAGTTGTGGCGGTCTTGTTTGTCGCCGCCACCGACGGCTTCTGCATAGTCCTCGCTCTGGCGGAACCAACCTTCCGCGCGTACGCCTATGTCGAGTTGACCCATACCGCGGCCAAACGGTTCAAAGTTAAGTGCGGCTTCACCTTCGACATTTCCAACCCATGTCGTGTCGCTGTCTTTGAAGTTCGTTCGGGTTGTGGGTAGATTGAGAAACGCCCCATTGACGGTTGTTTCAACCTTTTGGCGCCCCCAAAGTATCGACCCGCTTGCGCCGAGTGACAGGCCGATTCGTGATGAAATTGGAAATGTGGTTTGTACACCGATGCGTGGACCCGCACCTTGGAATTTACTTTCAGAGTCGATGCCAACGGGTATGATATTGGCATAGGTTGGCGTGCCGAATCCATTACCGGAGGTCGTATTTAAGTTTGTTTCTGCTTTAAAATGGGCGTAACGGACGCCGCCAAAAACGCGCGTTTTTGAGCCACCACCAATGCCGATATCTTGTCCGACTTCAAAGTCTACAACAGTGCGTTTTTCCTCGTATTCACCAGCGAAAACTCCTGAGAGTTGGATCGGAGCTACTGCGCGGAACAAGTTCGTCCCGTTAAGAGTAAATTCGTTGAAAAACGCTGACGTCGCGCTGGCGGTCTCGTTGTCACTGTTGATATCGGAGTGGCGTACAAACAGACCCCATGAGTCACCTAATCTGAATAAACCGCCGCCTTTGGATTCAAGGCCAACTCTCCCGGTCCAACCACACCCACCATTTCCTAATTCCAATGCAGATGAGATGTTGGTAAGGCCTTGGGTTATGGCATAAAGTCCAAATGGCGTGTTAACTGACTGGCTGAACGCTGTGACGTCTCCGCTCGGTACGCCCAGCTCATCTCCAAAGCCACACGCGCCGCCGCCTTCGATTGAAAAGTAAGTGCCTGGCACAGACTGTGCATTGGCGGGGGCCATGGCGAACGCTAGAAGCGTACCCGCAGAGACACTCGACAGTAACAGGGTGCGAAAATTTGAATTCACTGTTTTCGATTTTGAGACATTTCTCAGTTCCGATAGCACCTGTAAATCTTGTTGAAACAAAAGATCCTTTGGCAAGTTGTCTAAATAGGGACTTTCTGTGCATCTGTTACATTTAAGAATTTGTTGTCTGTAGTGAGCTAGCGCTTTTGGCGAACGCATTTCACGAACGATCAGAAGCCTTCTTTCGCGAAGGCTGCACATTTGATCTAAATCATGCCTCGATCTTACTTTTGGGTTTATGGATTGGTTTCCATGCTCTGAATTGTTTTGAGCTCGCTGGAGGCGATTGCATGTCCCACTATCCAATCGATCACAACTCACAAGACGCAACGATCTCAATCGAGGTCCGTTTGTTTAACAAACTCTACGACCCGACCCAGAAGCGAATAAAGCAACACGTACAACTTCCCGTTGGGAGTCAGATTAGTGATTTGATCGAGCAGTTAAAGCTCACCCGTAACGATATTTATCTTGTCATGATAAATGGCACAGATATTACACCGGGCCGGGTTGGTGATCCGATAAATCTCGCGCCGGAGCTTGAAGATGGTGATGTTGTTGCGCTGTCTGGCCCAGTTCCCATGAGTGGCGGTTACGGATCGGCAATTGTCTAGCAAGAGCGTTGCCTACCATTACCGCTTTTCAGGTAGAGCAAGTCTGTTGCAAAAGGCGTGAATGGCGACATGTCGTCTGTTTGAGTCGTTTTGCGGTGCTTTAAAGTCTCGGCGATACAATTTGCATTCCGCACAAAAATTGTCTGATATTGAGCCTCAGAAGCATTGAAGAGATGATCTTTGGTCGCTCTCCCATCTCTTATTACCCGCTGATCAGTTATCGGATCGTTGCGCAACCTTGGAACGCATATCATGAAATTTTTTAAACCTGGCCTTCTCATCCTTTCGCTTGCATTTGCTTTTGCTGCCGGTGTTACAGCAAATGAAGTACTTGATGGCCCAACGAAAGCCAAAGGAATAACCAGCAAAACCTTGGCCGAGGTTTTACTCAGTAAAGAAATGACAGATCTTGACGGTCGCAAGTTTCGCATGCGCCGCGCATCCATCGCGCCGGGAGGTATCGTTCCGGTACACAGTCATGCCGGTCGCCCAGGACTTGTCTATGTGATGTCCGGCAAAATTATTGAGCATCGCAGCGATCAAGAGGCTCCTAAGATGCATCAGGCTGGAAGTTTTACCATCGAAGCGAACGGCATCAGCCACTGGTGGGAAAACAAGGGTGATGAGCCGGCAGATCTTGTCCTTGTCGATGTTTATAAAAAATAAGCCAGGGCCCGGCTAAATGAGAAATCTACAGTTCAGCAAAAGAAGTCACATTTGCGAGTGATGCGCGCTTCGAGTTGACCGTCTCGGCCATCGCCGCCGTTGGCGGACCAAAAACTGCCATGAGAAAAAAAGTCGCTGTGTTTGCTTGGTGTGAATGAGCGACCCGTCATTCCTCGTCAGAGCCTGATCAACGGCTGTCAATATCTTCGCGAAAGGCTCTGATTGATCCACGACAGACTGTTCAATGGTTTTTTCAATAGGGCCAAATACGCAAGCGCGGATTGCTGAGCATGTCTTGTGATGCCCGCTTCTTTCGTAGTTTGTCGTCTCGCCATCTCCGCAATCCTCTGCCGCATGAGTAGCAAAGGCGCCACAACAGCCAAATGTTGACCGCTGTAGTCAGATTTAATGTTGACTCTAAAAGTATAAATTCTATGCTGACGGTCTGAGGTCTCAAAATATCAGCGCATTGCAATATGCATTGCTAAATTTGCCAACTCAGGGCCTTGAACCCTGATGAATGGAGAATAAAGAAAGTGAAAATTAGAACATCGAAAGTGTTCGCCGTTGCCGCTGCGGTGGTCGTAACGGCGGTCAGTGCTTTGTATTTGAACTCGGCAAAGGCTGAGCCCAAAATTGATGCCGTGTTAGAAAACTATGCAAACATTGCGCAGGCGGGTTTTGAGGATTCGCTGATGGCGGCGCAGAAACTAAAAGTTGCAATTGATAGGCTCATTGCAAAGCCAACTGATGCAAATCTCAAGGTGGCGCGCAGTGCCTGGAAGACCTCCCGCATACCCTATATGCAGACGGAAGTTTATCGTTTTGGCAACAAGAGCGTCGACGATTGGGAAGGCAAGGTCAATGCGTGGCCATTGGATGAGGGGCTGATTGACTACGTCGATGGCAGTTACGGCGCAGACAATCCTGAAAACGCACTTTATGTGACGAATGTTATCGCCAACACATCGTTAAAAATTGGCGGCAAGTCTGTTGATGCCGCAAAAATCACGAAAGTTTTGTTAAGTGATACGCTGCATGAGGCTGGTGGTGTTGAGGCAAACGTTGCAACCGGTTATCACGCCATAGAGTTCCTGTTGTGGGGACAAGATTTAAACGGCACTGGTCCAGGTGCAGGCAGGCGTCCTGCGAGTGATTTTGATACGAAAAACTGTACCGGCGGCAACTGTGATCGCCGCGTCGCCTATCTTACAGTGGTTACTGATTTGCTCATTGATGATTTGGCTGACATGGCCAAGCAATGGAGCAAGGATGGTGCCGCGCGCGTAGAAGTTTTGAAGTCTGGACGCAGCGGTGGTCTGTCAAAAATCTTCGCGGGCCTTGGTAGTCTATCTTACGGTGAACTGGCCGGTGAGCGAATCAAACTTGGCGTCTTGTTGCATGATCCGGAAGAAGAGCATGACTGCTTCTCAGACAACACCCACAACTCGCACTTCTACAATATTCAGGGCATTCGCAACGTCTACCTAGGATCGTATACCCGTATCGACGGATCTAAAGTCTCGGGCCCGAGTGTTTCAGACCTTGTGAAACAGGATTCAAAAGAGGCTGATAGCAAAATTCGCAGTGCTCTCGAGGTGACAATTGCAAAGGCGACAGCCTTGAAGGCGCGTGCGGAATCTGTTGAAGCTTATGATCAAATGCTTGGACAGGGAAATGCTGACGGTAATGGCGTCATTATGGCTGTTGTTGATGGTCTGGTTGCCCAGACAAAGGCCTTTGAAGGTGCGCTTGCAGCTCTGAAGCTTGATCCGATTTCTTTCGAAGGTTCAGACAGTCTTGATAGTCCTGAAAAGGTCAGAGAAAACTAGAAAGTAAAATGTCGTGTTGTTAGCCAGCCGGTCACCAGGCAAACGACAAAGCTTTGCTTTATGGAAATTTTACACACCCTTTATCGGGTTGGGGACGATTATGATGAATTTAATTGGATGTAGACGCTTGAGCGTTTCACTTCTTGGCGCTGCGATGCTTTGTGGCTTTGCAAGTTTTGCAAATGCTGCAGACTTCGGTGGCGATTGTTGTGCAGACCTCGAAGAACGCATTGCAGAACTTGAAGCAACAACGCCACGTAAGGGCAATCGCAAAGTCAGCCTTCAAGTTTATGGGCATGTAAACGAAGCGGTGATGTTTTGGGATGATGGCAACGAGAGCAATGCCTACGTGGTCAATAATCAGAATGACCAGTCAAACTTTGGTTTCACAGGCGACGCCAAGATCACATCAGATTGGTCAGCGGGTTACAGCATTCTTGTTCGATTGCAAAACAGCCTTTCCGGAGAAGTGTCCCAAGACGACGATGACACGGATTTGGCATCGTTCCTTTTATGGGAAAGTAACTGGTTTTTGGAAAGCAAGCGGCTGGGCCGCTTTACGGTCGGCTTGGCGTCTCGGGTTTCTGACGGTGCACCAGAACAAGACCTCTCTGAAACAGGTCTTGCAGGTTACGCAGGTGTGCAAGATATCGGCGGAGGTTTAGCCTTACGCAGGTCAGGTGATGGTGCGGCAATTGGAGTGGGTTGGGGTGATATTTATTCTCACTTCAATGGCGATACAGCCAACCTCGTGCGCTATGACACGCCAGAGCTTGCTGGTTTCACTTTTTCGGCTAGCTGGGGTGAAGACGACCTTTGGGACATCGGTGTTAGTTATGAGGGTAAAGCTGGCGATGTCGCGATCGCTGGTGCGGTTGCTTATACTGAAAATTCCGATGAAACCGGCCAATTTGGAGACGGTGGCGAGCCAGACTTTTCAATTGTCGTTGGTTCCTTGGCTTTGTTGCACGAACCATCTGGCCTCAATGCGTTGATTGCAGGTGGTGTTCAGTCGTTTGACAACGCCGTGGTTGATGCGGATGGCGTAACGCGGGGTGTCGAGGATGCCAGCTTCATCTATACGAAACTGGGTCTCATCACCAACCTCAACAGCCTTGGTCACACCGCCTTCTTTGCTGAGTATGGTTATTTCCAGGATTTTGTATCGGCTGGAGCTGATGGGGTCCTTGTCGCTGAGCTTGATGGTTCTGGTGGCGCGGCTGTTCGTATTACTGGAAATGAAGCCCAGGTCTGGGGCGCTGGCGTCGTGCAGAAGGTCGAAGCGGCCGACATGGACATCTACCTCGGCTACCGCTACCACGAAACTGACTTTGATCTTGTCAATGCAGCAGGTACCAGGGTTGCAACAACGTCATTAGATGAATTTCATTCTGTTATCATTGGCTCAAACATCAACTTCTAGTCCCCGCCTAGAACAAATGATGTTGAAGGGTTGGCGCAAAACAGTGGCAACCTTTTACTTTCTTTACGATTAGACTTGTTCTTGAACGGCATTAAATTGCCCGATCGCCTGTTGTGGAAATTAAGTAAGTCGAATTTCAAGGTCCCGTCGAATGCGTCGGTTACATTTATTCATTGCAGTTGCTTTTGCTGTTCCAATTGGCGTTGGCGCCGTTGTTTTGGCTAAGGAGCGTGAGACCGCGAAGTTGGCGGCTCTTCAGCCCGGTGAGTGGTTTCCGGGCGGAACGGCAACGACGCGCAAGGCAGCCACGCATCGTGATGTATTTTCACAACCCTCCCGCGGGATGGGATTTGAAGAGCAATCAAACTTCCAGATCGGCAACGCGATATTTCGCAAGCTTTGGGTGTCATCACCAGCGTCGACGAAGTCATCCGATGGTCTTGGCCCTCTCTACAATGCGCGTGCCTGTCAAAACTGCCACTTAAAAGACGGGCGCGGACATGCCCCGTCAGCCAATTGGCCGGACGACGATGCCATTTCGATGATCGTGAAATTGGCAATTCCACCGCAAGACGATTCCGATCGCAAGTTGCTTGCCGAGCGTCAGCTAAGTTTCATTGCTGAACCCACGTATGGCGGGCAGCTTCAGGATCTGTCTGTCCAAGGCCATGACGGCGAAGGTCGCATACACATCACATACACAGATGTTCCAGTGGCTTTGGCTGATGGAACCGTGATCAAATTGCGTCAGCCAAATTATAAGATCGTCGATTTGAAATACGGCGCGCTCCATCCGCAAACGCATTTATCGCCACGAGTCGCTCCGCAGATGATCGGGCTGGGATTGTTAGAGGCCATTCCGGCAGCTGACATCCGAGCAGGTGGTGATCCAGATGACGCTAATGGCGATGGAATTTCTGGACGGGCAAGTATTGTTCGTTCGTTTGCAACGAAAGATCTGACGTTGGGCCGTTTCGGGTGGAAGGCTGCAACAGCGAACGTGCGCGAGCAAAGTGCCGCCGCGTTTTCTGGTGACATGGGTTTGTCGACATCGCTGCGAACAGCCCCTGCAGGTGATTGCACAAAGCTACAAACGATATGTCTGAACGCGCCGCATGGAACAACACTTGAGGCAGAAAGCTATGAAGTTAGTGATCAATTGCTCGATTTCACGGTGTTTTATTCACAAAATCTAGCGGTGCCAAGACGTCGGAATGCTGACGCGAGCGAGGTGTTGCTTGGTAAGTCGATTTTCTCAACGCTTGGCTGTGCGTCTTGCCATAAGCCAAGCTTTAAAACCGGGAATGTCGCGGATCAAAAACACCTGAGCAATCAGGTTATCTGGCCTTATACGGACATGCTGTTGCATGACATGGGTGAGGGGCTGGCGGACAATTTCGTTGAAGGCACGGCAACGGGCCGCGAATGGCGCACGCCTCCGCTTTGGGGTATCGGTCTAACTCAGGTTGTTAGCGGTCATGCTCAACTGTTGCACGATGGCCGTGCGCGCAACGTCGAAGAGGCCATTCTTTGGCACGGCGGAGAATCGCAAGCCGCGCGAGATGGGTTTGCACAACTGTCCAAGGTCGAACGCGATGCCCTTATCCGCTTCGTCAACTCATTGTAAGATAAAGACTGACTTCGCCAGTTTTGGTTGCTCGCATTCGATGTGAAGCTTCACTGGAGTGATGACGCCTAGTCGGCAAATTCAATCAAGATATCTTTGGCATCGACAATAGATCCGACGTGAACATGCACGGCTGCGATCCGTCCGGCTCTGTCAGCGTGAAGCGCTGTTTCCATTTTCATAGCTTCGATCGTCAATAATAGGTCGCCGACTTTAACATCCTGTCCGGGTTCAGCGACAAGGTTGGCAATTAGCCCAGGCATTGGCGCACCGACATGAGCGGAATTTCCATCTTCAGCCTTTCTTCGGGTGATGGCCTCTGAGGAGATAGATCGGTTTGCTACGCGAATTGTGCGCGGTTCGCCATTCAGTTCGAAAAAGACCCGAACATCACCGTTCTCGTTTGGATCACCGATGGCTTGCAGACGAATCTCAAGTGTTTTTCCAGGGTCAATCTCAACGGTAATTTCTTCGCCCGGCTGCATGCCAAAGAAGAAAGCCAAAGTTGGTAGCGTTCGCACCGGTCCATAAATGACATGCCTGTTCATGTAATCGACAAAGACCTTCGGATACATCAGGTATCCGCACAAGTCTTCGTCATCGACTATGGCGCCATCGAGCTCTTGGGATAAATCTCTACGAACGCCTTCTAAATCGACATGGGGTAGGTTTTCACCTGGGCGTCCAAGCATTGGAATTTCATCTTTAAGCACCTTCTTTTGCAAGGCTGGCGGCCAGCCATCTGGAGGCTGGCCAAGGTTGCCCCGCATCATGTCGACAACAGATTCTGGAAACGAAATGTCGCGATCGGGATCTTCGACGTCGGCCCGTGTTAAGCCTTGCGTGACCATCATCAGTGCCATGTCACCGACGACTTTCGAAGACGGAGTGACCTTGACAATGTCGCCAAACATCTGGTTCACGTCGGCATAAGTTTTGGCAATGGTTGCCCACTTACCAGCAAGACCAAGGCTTGCAGCCTGGGCTTTTAGGTTTGTGAACTGCCCGCCTGGCATTTCATGCAAGTAAACTTCCGACGCGGGCGCGTTGAGGCCATCATCGAACATGAAATACTGCTTGCGCACGTGTTCCCAATAGTCAGAAATTTCACGCACGGCTTCTATGTCAAGTTTTGTATCGCGGTCGGCGTGTTGCAAGGCTTCTACGATGGACCCAAGGCATGGTTGGGATGTGCCACCGGAAAATGCATCCATTGCAAGGTCGACAGCGTCGACGCCTGCTTCGCTTGCTGCCAATACTGTTGCCCCGGCAATGCCGCTGGTGTCGTGGGTGTGGAAGTGAACTGGTAGCCCGGTTTCCTCTTTAAGTGCGGCGATTAAAATGCGCGCTGAGGCGGGCTTTAGCAACCCTGCCATATCCTTTAGGCCGAGAATGTGAACACCACTGTCCTTCAGTTCCTTCGCCATTTTGACATAGTATTTGAGATCGTAGTTCGAGCGCGATGGATCAAGAATGTCGCCGGTGTAACAAATCGTTCCTTCGCAAATTTTCCCCGACTCAAGAACAGCATCGATTGCGACGTGCATGTTCGTCACCCAATTCAGGCTGTCAAACACGCGAAACACATCGATCCCTGACTCTGCGGCCTGGTAAACAAACTTCTGCACGACGTTGTCGGGGTAGGTGGTGTAGCCAACGCCGTTAGAAGCGCGCAGCAACATTTGCGTTAAGAGATTTGGCATGCGCGATCGCAGATCACGAAGACGCTGCCATGGACATTCCTGTAAGAAGCGGTAGGCGACATCGAATGTTGCCCCACCCCAACATTCAACGGAGAACAATTGTGGGAGGTTGTGCGAATAAGCTGATGCGACATTGACCATATCGGCAGAACGCATGCGGGTGGCAAGCAAAGACTGATGCCCATCGCGCATCGTTGTATCCGTGATGAGCAACTGCTTTTGAGCCAGCATCCAATCAGCAACGGCTGATGCACCCTTTTCATCAAGGATTGATTTTGGTCCGAGTGTCGATTGTGTAGGGCGCAGGCTTGGAGCTTCGATTTTTGCAGCGATCTTCGGCTTGGCGATGTCTTGTAGGTCGGGATGACCATTGACAGAAATATCCGCGATATAGGTCAGGATTTTCGTTGCCCGATCTCGACGTTCCTGGAACTCAAATAGTTCCGGTGTGGTGTCGATAAAGTTGGTCTTGTAGGTATTGTTGAGAAAGGTCGGGTGCTTTAATAAGTTTTCGACAAACGTGATGTTTGTGCTGACACCGCGCACTCGAAATTCGCGCAATGACCGGTCCATACGTGCGATCGCCATTTCAGGTGTTGGGGCCCAGGCGGTCACTTTGACGAGGAGAGAATCGTAGAACCGAGTGATGACCGCGCCGGCGTAAACTGTGCCACCGTCTAGACGAATGCCCATTCCGGTTGCCGAACGAAATGCACTGATGCGCCCATAATCTGGAACAAAGTTATTCTGCGGATCTTCTGTTGTGACCCGGCATTGCAAGGCATGGCCATTTAGGCGAACGTCACTTTGCGATTTCGTTCCTGTCGCCTGCGCAATCGGTTGGCCTTCTGAAATTAAAATTTGTGCGCGCACAATGTCGATGCCTGTCACTTCTTCGGTGACTGTGTGCTCAACTTGGATGCGCGGGTTGACCTCGATGAAGAAGAACTCTTCTGTGTCGATATCCATGAGGAATTCGACAGTGCCTGCGCATTTGTATCCAACATGTGCGCAAATCTTGATACCAAGATCGCAGAGTTCTTCTCGCTGTGCGTTTGTAAGGTATGGTGCAGGTGCGCGCTCGACCACTTTCTGGTTGCGCCGTTGAACTGTACAGTCGCGTTCCCACAAGTGGTAGATCTCACCGTTTGCATCGCCAAGAATCTGCACTTCGACATGTCGTGCATTGACAATGAGACGTTCGAGATAACCTTCGCCGTTTCCAAAAGCAGATTCTGCTTCCCGCTGTCCCTCAAGAACTTTGGTCTCAAGTTCATCTTCGTTGTAGATTGGGCGCATGCCGCGTCCGCCACCGCCCCAAGATGCTTTCAACATCAGTGGATAACCGACGTCTGCGGCCATGCGACGGATTTCGGACATGTCGCCAGGCAAAACCTCCGTTGCGGGGACAACCGGCACACCAGCCTCAATCGCAACCTGCCGCGCGGAAGCCTTATCGCCGAGCTTTCGCATTGTGTCAGCCGATGGGCCAATAAACACAATCCCGGCAGCCGCGCATGCATCTGCAAGCTCTGGGTTTTCCGAAAGCAACCCGTAACCAGGATGGATCGCGTCGGCGTTTGATAGCTTGGCAATGCGAATAATTTCTTCAATCGACAAATACGCCTTGATCGGCCCCATACCCTCGCCGATCAGATAAGCTTCGTCGGATTTAAATCGGTGCAGACTGAGGCGATCTTCTTGTGCGTAAACAGCAACTGTCTTTTTGCCCAACTCATTTGCAGACCGCATAATGCGTATGGCGATTTCACCGCGGTTGGCGATAAGAATCTTCGAAAATTGTTTTTGCAAATCTAAACTTCTCTTTAGTTCATTATCGACCGGGACGAAGTGTTGCGTTCATGAGAGGTAAGAGCAAGAATCCAAACCAATAGCAAGGCCTCGAAACTGCCCAGGAGGTGAAAAATTGAGATGAAAAATTGCACGGCAGTCGAGATTGGATTTAACAGAAAGCGCCGATATCACCTAAATTGATAAAGGATAGTAATATGTACCATCGTAATGTCGGAAAATGAGTGCCTCATTTCGCAATGGGGCCATTATTTTTCCTTTTCGATGTTGATAGATCCTGACCGCCAACGTTTTTCATCGATTGTAAGAGATTTTTTTGTTGGTGCCATCGTTGGTGCTATCCGGGGCATTTACACGATGGGTCATTCATTAATTTCCACCGAGACTTTGTTATCATTGGTGTGTTCTAACGTGTGATGTTGGCTAAAGCCCAATAGATGAACCAAATATTCTGAAAGTGACATTGTCTCAGATAATCTAAGGTCGGTGACAATTGATGGTTTTCAGAGCGTGCACGTTCGGTCGCAGATTTTGAAACGGTATTGATGAGACTTGGCGTTCGAACCTCAGGTCGTAATGGCATTGAATTTTTGACACTTTGATTTTGACACTGGGGGAAATGGTTTGGCGCAGTTTGATATCGGTCCGGCAGATAGCATTCAATATAAACATGAGCGTCCTGAGCGGATCGGTGCGCCAAGCTTTGTCTTCGTAAATGCACTAACTGGGAATCTCAACAACTGGGAAAGCGTCGTTGCACCAGCACTGCGCGCGGAAGGTTTCGCTACGCTCAGTTATAATTTACGTGGCCAGGACGGTTCGACATTTTCCCCTGGGACGGAACTGACACCAGCGTTGATCATTGATGATCTTGCCCGCCTTCTCGACGAGGTGTCAGTGGAAAGACCTATTCTCGTTGGACTTTCGATAGGCGGATTGTTTGCAGCCCATGCTCTATTGCAGGGGGCTCGTGCCGAGGGATTGGTTCTTTTCAACACGCTGCGTGAAATAGGGCCGCGGATTGCGTGGGTTAACGATGCAATGCCATTAATCGTGAAGACTGGTGGCATTGGTCTCTTCATGGACGCATTGCTTCCGTTACTCGTAAACCAGGAGTTTTCTCAATCTGTGCGTAGCGACTGTGTCAAAGATGATTATCAACCGCTTGACCCAAACCATGGTCACGCAAATCTTATGCGACATGCCAGTTCAGCCGATTGGGACCTGCCTTATGAGCAACTCAAGCTTCCAACACTTGTGATTACCGGGTTGCAGGATCGCGTGTTTTTGGATCGAGAGGTTGTTGATCGCCTCTTTGCGCGCCTTCCAAATGGACAAGCAGAATTTTGGGAAAATGCCGGCCACCTGTTACCGCAGGAGCGACCCGACCAATTGATTTCAAGCCTCAGTCGTTTCGGGTAAGAGATTGAGGAGGTGGGTGCGTGAACATTCCACAACGTTTTGCTTATTTGGCCGTTTTTATTGCTGTTTGTGGTCACGCATCCTCGGAGTTTGTTGCCGTTTTAACAGGCGTAGCTGGGCCGGAGCTTTCAGTTTGGCGTTACCTTTTGGGTGGCTTTGGTCTCGTCGTTGCTGCCATCGCTGTGTCAGGCTTTAAGGCTTTTGCTGATGTTGTCCAACACGGTGGACTGGGGTTGCTTGGTGTTTCTGTATACGGTGTTGCAGGCGCCTATCTAGCCTTTCATTGGGCGCTGGATTTTGCCTCACCGGTGCAAATCGCGATTCTGGTCACAACAATTCCAATATGGGTTGGCCTCGCCAATTGGAAGATCAATGGTCAAGCCTTGAGTTGGCTCAAAGTTGTCACCGCAGTTTTTGCATTTTGTGGACTTGTTTTGCTCATCACAGACGGCGCGCTCGATCAATTGCGTGGGGAAAGAGACAGCTTAATAGGTATCGGACTTTCGCTCATCTGCGCAGCACTTGCCAGCATTTACGCCGTACAAATCAAACCCTATGTCTCCAGGCACGGGGCACTTCTGACAACGGCCGTTTCTTTGATGTTCGCAGGGGGCGTGCTTTGGCTAGGCGTGGGACTGGTTTGGGGAGACTGGGTGAACCCTGCCTCTCTCTTCGCCACGTCGAACGTCGAAAATACCGCGAGCCAAGCTGGGTGTTGGATATTAGTTCTCGCATTTTGGAATACGACGGTAACCCAGCTTCTATGGATCGGGGGGTTGGCCGCCGCTGCTGATATGACGCGTGCTTCTTATCTGTTCTTTTTGAAGCCGATCATCGCAGCAATTTTGGCTTTGGCCTTTCTGAGTGGAACCGAGATCAGCGCTCTCCAGTGGGCCGCGATCGCGATCGTGACCACTTCTGTCGTTGTGGAAATGCTCTGGGACCGATATCTGCGGTCGAAAGGGACGCCGACACTTTGACTTGAAATCGACAGTAAAAGTGCCCCGCAAATTGGTTGTGAAGCTTCCGTTGGGCTTTGGGTTTGGGTGCGCGCTGGCAGTTCAGTTTATGATGCGTGCGTGTCTCATCTCGAAACATGCTTAATGTTGGATATTTGCTGCGTGAAAAGAGGCCCCTATCGTTGTCAGATCAAAGAGTAACGTAGCAATTTCGTACAACGAATCGATCGTACGCGCCGCCCGTCTGATTTTAGGAACTTAGGAACACCGTATCTGACGAGGTTTGTCTGCGTTGGTAGGGAAAATTTTCCGTAAAGTTGCCAGGCAGATTTATTGCTTTGTAAAAAGCCTGGGTAAAGACATGCAATTTGTGAAGTTGCCAAACCAAACACGATGCTGATTGCTAGACACAGCGCGATAAAGGTCGTAAAACCGCACAAAATTAGAAGCTTGAAAAAAGAGTTGCTGAAATGTTGAGCTGCTCTTTGAAACTTGCCTGCTTTTGCCGATTTGCAATCCAACAAACTCGTTTTGTGCAGTTGCGAAGAAGCTAGGTGTTCTTCGTGACACAGCACTTAAATCTCGGGAGGAATAATGAAAAAGATAGTATTGAATGGGCAAGAAACGTCGATCGAGGCCGAAGGAGACACACCTCTACTTTGGGTGATCCGCGAAGATCTCGAAATGACAGGAACGAAATTTGGATGTGGTAAGGGCCTGTGCGGCGCTTGCACCGTGCACGTTAACGGTAAGGCGATCCGTTCGTGCCTAACAACCGTCGATGATATCGAAGACGGTGCCAAGGTCACGACAATCGAAGGCCTGCATCCAACAAACGAGCACCCGCTTCAAGTGGCTTGGGTTGCAGAGCAAGTGCCTCAGTGTGGTTACTGCCAATCCGGTCAGATCATGCAGGCCGCTGAACTGTTAGCGGAAACCAAGGACCCGAGTGATCAGCAAATTGTTGATCACATGAGTGGGAATCTGTGTCGGTGCATGACATACAGCAAAATTAAATCTGCGATCAAACGCGCAGCAAAAGCTTAAGGGAGGGTGGGTTACAATGAACTTTCATAAAAAAGATATTACCGCCCCACAAGTTGGAGCAACCAATGTAAGTCGGCGAGCGTTTATCGTCGGAGCAGGCACAACGGCTGCTGTTACTATGGGCTATGCGATTATTCCACATGGCATCAGCACGTCACAGGCAATGGCCAGCCCACAGTGGTCGCCAAGTGTGCTCTATGACATTCTTGCAAGTGGCAAAGTCGTTTTGCGTTTGACCAAAGCTGAAATGGGTCAACATGTTGGAACAGCGTTTGCTCAAATTCTGGCTGATGAACTCGATTGCAAATGGGAAGACATCGAGATCGACAACGTTGGTTTCCACGACAAGTACGGTTTGATGGTGACCGGCGGCTCGTGGTCGATCAACTGGACGTTCGATGCGTTGTCTCGTGCCGGTGCGGCTGGACGCAAGTCGCTTCTCATTGAGGCGTCAAACCGCTTGGGTGTTGACCTCGATAAGTTGACGGCAAAAGACGGTGTCATTTCTGGTGGAGACAAGTCCATCACTTATGGTGATCTCGTTGCTGGCGGCGTCAAAGCACGTGCCTACTCTGAAGACGACTTGAAAAAACTTAAACTGAAAGACAAATCAGAACGTCGTTTCGTTGGCAAAAGCATGCCAGCCCTCGACATTCCACCCAAAGTTATGGGTAAGGCCGATTACGGGATCGATGCAAAACTGCCTGGAATGCTCTATGCAACTCCGGTCAACCCTCCTGTACGTTGGGGTGCGAAGGTCAAATCGGTTGACGATAGTGCCGCGAAGAAAATTCCAGGGTATGTGCGCCACGTTGTGATCAAGGATGCGCTTGGTTTGCAGACTGGATTTGTCATGGCGGTCGCAGATTCATACTGGAAGGCCTCCAAAGCCGCGAAGGCAATGAAGGTTGAGTATGATTTGGGACCGAACGCAAAGGTTTCGTTTGCCGATATCGTTGCTGAGTCCAAGCGAATTATCGATACCGACGAAGATTCACGTTTGGTTGTGAACGACGGTAACTTGGATGAAGCGGCCAAAAAGGCTGAGACGTTTGTGAATGGTGAGTACACCACGAGCATCAACATCCACATGCCTTTGGAGCCGATGAATGCAACGGTTCAAATCAAGGATGGTGTTTATCACATCCATGCCGGACACCAGTTCCAAACACTCGTAATGGGAACAGTGCCAAAAGCGCTGGGAATCAAGAAAGAACAGATTAGCTTCCACCAGTATTATCTCGGTGGTGGTTTCGGTCGTCGTTTGGATGTCGACGCGATTGTGCTTGCTTGTTTGACGGCGAAAGAAGTTGGCAACAAACCTGTGAAGCTGATTTATTCGCGCGAAACAGACACCCAGTTTGACTACACACGTCCTGCTGCTGTCATTAGGCACAACGTGGGTCTCATCGGCAAGAAGATCGATTGCTGGAAGATTGCTACGGCCTCAGCATGGGCAACAGCACGTATGGCTCCTGAGTTCCTAGCGCCAGACTTGAGTGGTGATAAGAAAAAGGTCCATGATACGTTTGCTGTCAATGGCGCTGATCACTGGTACACCGTGCCAAATCAACGGTTATTGAGTTCGATGAACAAAGTTGCTCAGTCGGCCACGCCGTCTGGTGAACTCCGTTCCGTTGGACCCGCGTGGCAGTTCTGGGCCTTGGAGAGCATGGTCGATGAAGTTGCCGCCAAGATCGGTGCTGACCCGCTTGAGCTTCGCCTCTCGTTGCTTGATGGGTCTGGTAAGAATGCTGGCAAAGGACCAACAAAGGATGGCACAGAGCGTCTTAAAGCTGCTCTGAAACTCGTTGCAGAGAAATCTGGTTATGGCAAGAAACAGCCAGATGGCACTGGGATTGGTCTGGCCTGCGTGACAAGTCAGGAACGTGCGGTTGCAACTTGGACAGCCGTTGCTGCAGACGTCACGGTCAATAAGGCTGACGGAACTTACAAGGTCAACAAGCTGACGATTGCAACAGATGTTGGAACAATTGTCAGTCCTGCAGGCGTTGAGTCTCAGGTAATGGGAGCGGCTATGTGGGGCTTCTCAATGGCGACCTTGGAAGGAACGGGCATGGAGAATGGCGCATTGCAAGCGGATAATTTCGATAGCTACACGCCAGCGCGTATGTCTGATGCTCCAGAGTTGGATATCACCCTGATTCCTACCGACCACTATCCAGTGGGTTGTGGTGAGCCAGCAACAACCGCTGTTGGACCAGCGATTGGAAACGCGATCTTTGCCGCTGTTGGCGCCCGCGTCCGGTCGTTGCCGATTACGTCAGAACAAGTTAAGGCAGCTATACCTGCATAATTTGAGTTCGAAACGTATTAGAAGAAATCAATGCCGGGTGCCCGTTTAGGTGCCCGGCATTTTTTTGACCTCTGTCTTAAATGATCGATGATCTGGGTGAGGCCGTCTGACTGGTTGCAAGGAAATAATGCTTTCACCAAAGCTTGCGAAACGTCGCGCCGCATTACGAGCATTCGTTGGGCGCAGCGATCTGATTAAATCGCTGCATGAACAAACGCAAGTTTGAGTCTGTGATGTACCAGGATCTAAAAGCTTCAACTTTTTGTCTGACCAGAGAGCCAAAGTGTCCCGCAGCGAAGTCTGCAAGAGCCGTCTCAAACTGTTTGTCCATGTTGATGGTTCTCAGAAGAGGGAACCCGTCGCACTGTTTCACAGGTAGTGATGAACGAGGTTCGAGGACATTTATGAAGATGAGCTGTGGTCGGCGCATGGGGAAGGCAATGATTGGCGTATAAGACACGTCAGAGTTTTGGCAGACACATGACGTCGCATTCAGGTCGCGTTGGCGATGCGCTCTATCTTTTTATTCAGGGTTTGGTTGGCTGGTTAAATTGCAAGCGTTACCGCATCCAACTTAACCAACCAACCAACGCTATTCGAAAGCGAGTGATGGCAACCAGGTTGTCAGTTGCGGGAATAGGAACACAAGACACAGACCTAAGATCTGAAGTAATACGAATGGAACGACACCCTTGTATATATCTTTCAGGCTAATTTCTGGCGGGCAAACTCCCTTAAGATAGAACAAGGCAAAGCCGACCGGTGGCGTGAGGAAGGATGTTTGGAGCGTAACAGCGACCATGATCACGAACCAGATTAGCGTTGGTTCTTCCACGACATCAAAGCCGTTTACGCCAAGATCCAGGCCATTGATGATCGGACGCATCAAAGGCAGAACGATCAGGGTAATCTCGATCCAATCCAGCACAAACCCCAACAGGAAAACAACCAAGAGGATGAACATGATCGTGCCTGTTGCACCAAGGCCGGTTGAACGGACCATTTCTTCGATCAGCTCGTCTCCGCCAAGCTCTCGAAGCACATATGAGAAACACACAGCGCCGACAAAAATTGCAATAATGTAGCCTGTTGTGGTGAGCGTCGATTTCGACACTGTCACGAGTTTGCTAAAGGACAGTTTTCCATAAGCCGCAGCCAAAAGTGCGGCTCCAAACGCGCCGACACCGGATGCCTCGGTTGGTGTTGCCAAACCTGCAAAGATTGACCCCAGCACGGCCAACATCAAAAAGACCGGTGGTAGGACTGCAACGAAAACTTCTTTAACAACCGTCCAGTCAGGAGTTTTGGCGCCTTCGGGGACCGGCACCGCTGATGGAACCAGGAGACCTGAGATAATAATGTATAGAATGTAGAGCGTACCGATAATGAGACCGGGAATGACCGCGGCCATAAACAGATCACCGACGGACAAAGCCATTTGATCTGCCATAATCACCAACATGATTGAAGGTGGAATCAAAATACCAAGCGTTCCTGATGCGGCGATGGTGCCGGTTCCAATTGCTTTTGAGTATCCCTGCTGCATCATGACCGGCAGTGACAGAGCGCCAAGAAGAACAACGGAAGCACCAATGATGCCCGTCGAGGCAGCCAAGATGATGCCGATAACTGCGACGGTAATTGCAAGACCACCGCGCACGGTGCCAAACAGGCGTTGCATGGATTTCATCAAGCGCACGGCGATGCCTGATTCATCGAGCATAAGGCCCATAAAGATGAACATTGGGAGTGCGACAAGAACGGGGTTGGCGGCGACCGCGTAAACCCGATTAATAACAAGGCCAAGTGGCAGGTAATGCAGGCCAGTCAGCGTTTGATCAAGGCCGGTCCAGGCCATCGCACCGCTATCGAACAAATAGGCAAGCCAGCAGAAGATGACTCCGATACCAGCCAACGTCCAGGCCACGGGAAAGCCTAGAAATAGTAACGCAATGAAGCTTAAAAACATCGCGATGACGAGCTTGTGCTCGGTTGTCTCAACCATAGGTGTGAACACCAGGAGAGCAACAATAAACGTTACAAAAACAACCAGAAGTGGCCAGGCGCTACGACCATCCTTTGCTGGCGCGACACGGCTTTGCATCAGCAGGTAAATACTATCGATTAGTCGGGCGGTTGCTGCCAATGCAATGAGGAAAAAGCTAACGGGGATCATGAGCTTTAAAGCCCAGCGTGCCGGTAGGCCGACGGGGCTTGTAGAGCGTTCGTTTACGCGCCAGCTTTCGTAGAAGTAGTCCCAGCCTTGATCAATCATCAAATACAGGAAGGGAAAGACGAACAGCACAATCCCCCCGATTTCAATTATGCTTTTTGCATAGTCGGAGAGGTTCGTGTGAATTATGTCGACCCGGATGTGGCTGTTTTTGACCAAGACATAGGAAAGTCCGATCATAGCCGCCAGGCCGTAGAGGTGCCACTGTAGCTCGTCGAGCATTGGGTAGTTTTGATTGAGGATACGGCGCAACGAGACTTGTATAATAATCGCAACGACCAAAATGACATTGGCCCACATCACGATATGGCCAATCGTTGTGACGATGCGGTTGAGCCCCCGACTAATAGGATGGGCAGATGCCTCAGAGCCGTTCTCATCCGAAGCCGTTGTAGATTGTCCTTCGACGAGCGTTGATTTAGGGCCCTCAACTGGTGACGTCACGGTCTATGTCCTCCGGTAGGCACGAGAGAAGTGCACCTTGCCGGACAATTGCCGCATACATGCAATTTCCGGGAATTTGGTTTGAAATTTATTTTGCTTCCACATACTTGCAATCTTGCAATTACTTGCGCGGCAGGAAGGCGTGCGATTTCCACAATTTATACCCTTCGCGGAATTTGCTCATATCGGCCCAGACCTTGGCAAAGTAAGCATCTTTCTTACTTTCCTCTAAAGCAATTTCATCCCAGGTTTTGCGAAACGCATCCAACATTTCAGGCGACCAATCTTTGATCTGCACACCATGTTTCTCCACGTTCTTAATCATCGCGCCATACTGAATTGCTTCGCCTTCGGCATAACTGTCTGCCATTGAGGCTTTGCATGCATTGGTGAGAATGGCTTGATGCTGTGTCGACATTCCGTCCCAAACTTTCTTGTTGACCAGCAGTTCGATGACTGTCCCCTGCTGATGCCAACCAGGAAAGTAGTTGAATTTTACAATTTTCTGGAAGCCCAACCGCTGATCGATGGCGGGTGTCGCAAACTCCGTTGCATCGATGGACCCTTTTTCCAGCGCGGGATAAATATCACGCCCTGGTATCAGTGAAACGGCTGCGCCGAGGCGTTGCAATACTTTGCCACCAAGGCCAAAGAAGCGGATCTTTAAACCTTGCAGATCTTCTAATGAATTAATTTCCTTGGAGAACCACCCGGACGTTTCTGGAGCAACCATGGCGCATGGTATGACATGAATGTCATAGCCGGCCTGTTGATACATTTCTTGGTACAGCTTCATCCCATTGCCGTAGTAGAGCCATGCCATGTATTCCCCTGCTTCCGGGCCGAAGGGCACGGCGGTAAATAGTGGCGAAGCTGGTATTTTGCCGCCCCAATATCCTGCAGTCGAGTAACCGGAATTGACCTTGCCGGACGAAACCGCTTCAAGAATTTCAAACGGTGCAACAAGTTTGCCTGGCTCATAAATTTTCATCTTCAGGCTGCCACGTGACATCAAGTCAACCTGTTTTGCAACGCGCGGGAGCACCGTGCCGAGTCCAGGCAAAGCCGTCGGGTAGGCGGAAGGGGTCTTCAGCAACAATGTTTTGCTGCTGGTCGTAGCGGACTTATTTTCGTTGGCAGCTAACGGTGACGTCAGTAGCAACACAAGAGCCATAATTGTTGCAGCGTATCGGCGTGACTTCATAGATTGCTCCACTTGCTGGCATCTGAGTAGCCTGAGCTGTTAAACACCGAGAGTCAAAAATTTATTCGTACCGGTATAACGTGTGCGGTGCGAAGATCGGACAGAAACGAGAGATATTCTGAGACCATAGTGAAAGGCTTGTACGCAATACTCGCAGGCCCACAAGAGGTAACCTTCAAGCAAAAGAGGAAATGCGAACGTGGGCAAGGTAGGCATGTCGTGACGCGCATTGTTTTAGCGGTTTTAAGTCTTGGCAATAATCTTCATCTTCGACAGTTCTAAAACAATGCTTTTCTAATTGGACGACAATCGTAAGTAGGTTTGTGGAAAGGTCGGAAGCTGAAGGTTCGATGATTGGAAGGTAGGGAGCTTTTGTTTTTGGCTCATCAATCACAGCGCTGGATTGTTAGTGAGCGAAGCGATCAGCCAATAAACCGCGATTTTAAGCGAAGAGTCAAGTGTGATCACACTTGACCTAGTTTCGATTTTATGTATTTTAAGTGTGATCACACCTGATTTTCTCTTATGGCGAGGTTTTTTTGGCAGCGGCAAACCAGCACGGAGCCGAAACGATTAAGTTTACTGGCGGGGCTATTGACTGGTGGTTCTGATATCTGGCGTTAGCTCGCATTTGTGAGACTAAGGCGTCGCGGTCCAATTTGCCGTTGAAACGAGATAACAAGGGTCACATTGCGCCTACCTTTTTGGGTATTTGGGTGCAGGTTGCGCGGGACGAGGCGACGAAAATGTCTTGCGTCGAAGTGAGGTAGTTTAGAACAGAGAAATGATCGCCTGAGTTTCAAAATTCGAATTTTCGGTTCCGTTCATACAACAATTCCTTCCATTGGGCTCACGATTGCACACTGGGACAAATTCGATGGGGCTGACGACTTGCATGCTCAGACAGGCCAGGGGAATTCTGCGCCCCGCTGAAATCGAGTCTGAAGTGGTAGACGTGTATAAATATCCGGGAGGAGACGAGCAGTGAGTGATAAGTTTTCGATAAAACAAAATTCTCCACTAGAACTTGGAATTTGTGTTGCAGATCTGGATCTCATGCTTCGCTTTTATCGAGACGTGCTTGGCTTTGAGTATATCAGCACTTACGAGGTACCAGTCGATAAAAGTAAGCCAGCCAGTTTTTCAAATAGCGGTTACACAATTATTCGCTTGCAAACACCGTTAGGCGAGCGCATCAAACTTGCTGCTCCAGTGCAGCGTCCCTCAAAGAGGCCACGAATTTCAGAAGTTTTGAACCGACAAGGAGATGTTTTTATTACTTTAATTGTCGAAGATCTTGACCTTGTCGTAGCTCGGTTGCGCGGCACTGGTGCCGAAATTTTGACACATGATTCAAAACTTGAAGTTCGCGATGGATGCTACCTGTGCAACTTAGCTGACCCTGAGGGGAATTACATCGAGCTGGTTGAATACCGAGATGTATCCCAATACCGATCAGACCTTAGTT
This sequence comes from Hyphomicrobiaceae bacterium, assembly GCA_050633705.1. GTDB lineage: Bacteria > Pseudomonadota > Alphaproteobacteria > Rhizobiales > Hyphomicrobiaceae > JAJFHI01. The sequence goes on from JBOEGZ010000007.1 coordinate 291,989, forward strand.
CTGGTTGAACCTAAACGCCGGCGACTATTTTATACAGCCAATTTTCGCATCACACACAATGCAACAGGACAATGTAGAATGAAGAAGGTTTTTGAATCTGCTGAAGAGGCGCTTGAAGGCGCTCTATTCGATGGAATGATGATCGCAGCGGGAGGGTTTGGACTTTGCGGTATTCCTGAAAACCTTATCAGTGCCATCAAAAAGTCAGGTGTCAAAGAACTGACAATTGCATCAAACAACGCCGGCGTTGATGACTTTGGCTTAGGCCTCCTGCTGCAGGACAAGCAGGTAAAGAAGATGATGTCGTCGTACGTTGGCGAAAACGACCTCTTCATGCAGCAATACCTGTCTGGCGAACTCGTCATTGAATTCAATCCACAAGGAACTCTTGCCGAACGTATGCGCGCCGGTGGTGCAGGCATCCCCGGTTTTTATACGAAGACGGGTGTTGGCACTGACGTAGCGGAAGGAAAGGAACACAAAGAGTTCGATGGCGAAACCTACGTTCTTGAGCGTGGAATCGTCGCCGATCTATCCATTGTAAAGGCTTGGAAAGGCGACACACACGGCAACCTTGTCTATCGAAAAACGGCGCGAAATTTTAATCCCATGGTTGCGACTTGCGGAAAAATCACAGTTGCCGAAGTGGAAGAATTGGTCGAAGTCGGTGAACTTGACCCCGATCGCATCGACACACCAGGAATTTTCGTGCAGCGGATATTTCAAGGTGAGCACGAAAAACGCATTGAACAACGCACCATTCGCACAGCTTAAGAATGAGGAGGACCGCGCATCATGCCGTGGGATCGCAATCAAATGGCGGCTCGTGCCGCACAAGAACTAGAAGACGGCTTTTACGTCAATCTGGGAATCGGAATTCCGACGCTTGTGGCCAACTTCATTGGTGACGACATCGATGTGACTTTGCAGTCTGAGAACGGCATGCTTGGAATGGGGCCGTTCCCACTTGACGACGAAGTTGATGCTGACTTGATCAATGCCGGTAAGCAAACCATCACAGAACTTCAGCGCACAAGTTATTTTTCGTCAGCAGATAGCTTTGCAATGATACGCGGAGGCCACATTGACATCTCGATTCTAGGGGCCATGGAAGTGGCGCAAAATGGTGATCTTGCCAACTGGACAATCCCTGGCAAGCTCGTCAAAGGAATGGGTGGTGCTATGGATCTTGTCGCTGGTGTCCGGCGGGTGGTCGTCATCATGGATCACACCAATAAGAAGGGCGAAAGCAAGTTGCTAAAAAAATGCACTTTGCCCTTGACCGGTAAGAAAGTTGTCGACCGCATCATCACCAATCTTGGAGTCTTTGATGTCGTTGAGGGCGGACTAAAGATCGTGGAGTTAGCGCCCGATGTTAGCGCAGACGAAGTGAAAAGTAAGACCGAGGCTGACTTAGTGACCTGAGACCAGTTGCCTGAGACTGTTGTCACGGGTCCGAGCTACAAGTGTCCCCGTGATATCTGCTTCTTGTGGGTCTTGAAGCGAAGACGCAACGGAAATCTGCATGCCGACCTAACGAGAGGTCGGCGTGCATTTCATTTTTGCAGAAATACCACTTGAAACACCGACGCAAACCCCGCCGGCTGCTGACGACAGATCATAACAGTCGTTGACCGGCAATAAGTTTTGCGTGTTGCCGGCTGCAAACATTTGATCAGCCAAGCATTCGCAAATCGCCATCGACGGAAAGTGCCTGCCCCGAAATCGTACAGCCCTTTGGACTGGCAAGAAACAGCGCGAGGTCGGCCAGTTGGCGCGCAGTGACGAAGTCTTTGATAGAGACGAATGAGAATGCTTCCTCGGTTGCCTCTTCAAAACTTATGCCTCGCGATTGCGCGCGCGATTCTAAAACGCTACGTATGCGGTCACCTTCCACGAGTCCGGGTAAAATCGCATTCGCACGTATTTTACTTTTTCCCAGCTCAATCGATAATGATTTGGTGAAGCCGACCACGCCCCATTTGGTGGCTGAATAAGGTGTACGAAGGGCAAATCCGTATTTTCCAGCCGCAGAAGCCAAGTTGATGATGGACGCATTTTTGCTTTTGCGAAGATGAGGCACGGCGATGCGGGTGCAGTTGAAATGACCAGTCAGGCCAACATTAATGCAGCGTGCCCAGTCATCAGGGTCGACTTCTTCTATTGGCGCCGTTGGACCCGCAACCCCAGCATTGTTCACGAGCACATCAATACCGCCCATCCAGTCAGCTGCGCCCTCGACGAAGCCTTGGGCTGCGGATGTATCGGACACATCACAGACAACCGTTTGAACCTTTGGCATTTGCGCCTTTAACTTTTCAAGCGCGCCTTCGTCGATATCGCAAACGGAGACTTTCGCGCCTTCTTCATGAAAGGCCAGTGCAATTTCGCGACCGATACCTGAAGCGCCGGCTGAAACGATGACCCTACTATCCTTCAAATTCATATCCATAATGCATCCTTTCGAAGGGCGGCCATTGGCGTCCCAACTGATAATAAATGCTCTGATAACAAGTGTGATCACACTTGACCAGATGCTTAAGACGTGTAATTTTTACAGTGATCACACTTAGACGCGGAGGGTGACAAAGTATTCAATTGGCTTTGTCATGCAACTTGGTTTGTTACGCTTTGAGGACCGGCGGTGTAGGCATCAACAGGCGAAAGCCATTGGATTGTTGGCCGATAACAGCACGCAAAGAGCATCGGTCAAATCAATCGATGTTTAAGCATAATGAGCGCTTAGAGCCGGTGATATTGATGAGATGGTTTTGCGCTGAACAACGCATTGGGTTGTGATTTAACTCAATGGCGCCTCAGCCCGCTTGATGCAAAGACTGTTGGTCGTGAAAGAATATTAGATTTTGAAGGCCAGTATTGTGGGACTAGTTGGCGAAAAAAAATCGGCTCTCGGCAAAAATGATGTCGAAAAGAAAGAGACCATTCATGATCAGGTCTATCTCGCTGTGCGCGGCGAACTCATGAACGGCACCTTAAAACCGGGTCAAACGATTTCTATTCGCTATCTTGTTGAGAAATTCGCCATATCCGCGACCCCGGCAAGAGAAGTGATTGCCAAGCTACAAGCAGAGCGCGCCTTGATCATTGGACCGAACCGAACACCTTCAGTTCCTTTGCCATCGATCAAAGATCTACGTGATATCCGTGATGTTCGCATAGCGTTGGAGTGCCAAGCGACTGAGAGGGCGGCCGCGTGTATCAGCAAAAGAGAATTGAAAGAACTCGATGTACATTGCGATGACATGTACGCAGCCATTAATGGAAATGATGTAGGAACATTTTTGCAAAGTAATTGGGCCTTCCATCGGGTTATTTACAAGGCTGCGCAGTCAGACTTGCTCATAGACATAATAGAAACATTGTGGATGCGTGCCGGCCCCTTAATTCGATTGGCCTTGCCGGGCGAAGGGCAGATGCTGCAATACATGGACTGTCATAATCGCGCTCTTGAGGCGCTCAGACGAGGTGATGCCGATATCGCAAGTTCAGCAATTGCTGTCGATATCGGTAGTGCTTCTGCAAGACTTGAGGAGTCACTGCCACAATGATCCAGAGCAATTTAGAAAACGATCCGACGAACTCGCACACGCAAAGTGTTGCGATCATTGGGTCTGGATTGATTGGACTTGGTTGGGCTATCGTTTTTTCGCGTGCTGGATGGCAGGTGAAACTCTACGATTTGAAAGCTGAAGCGCTTGCAGTTGCGCGAACTGTTGTAAATAACCAGCTTCAGACGCTATCCGCGCTTGATTTGTGCGGTGATCCTGAGGAGACCGCTGCACGAATTTCTTATGAAGAAGACCTTTCCGCGGCCCTGGCTGACGTTGACTATGTGCAGGAATGTGGGCCGGAAATTCTTGATATCAAACGTGAATTGTTTTCCGAACTTGACCGATTAGTGCCCGAGCAGGCCATTATTGCGAGCTCTACTTCTGGCTTTATGGCGTCCCAATTCACAGACCATTTGCCTGGACGTCACCGCACTCTGGTTGCTCATCCGGTCAACCCACCTCATCTGATAGCGTTGGTAGAAGTTTCTCCGGCAGAATGGACGGCAAACGAAATAACGACAGCAGTTTCCAAAATTATGACCGACATCGGTCAAACGCCGATCGTTGTGCAAAAAGAAATTCCAGGTTTTATTCTTAACCGACTGCAAGGCGCGCTGCTAAACGAAGCGTTGCGTCTTGCCCAACAAGGATATGCGACACCAGACGATATCGACAAGACTGTTCGAGATGGCTTGGGTCTTCGGTGGTCATTTATGGGTCCGTTTGAAACCATCGACCTGAACGCTCCAAGTGGACTTTCTGACTACGCCAAACGTTACGGTGGAATGTACACAGAAATGGCCGCAAGCCAGTCGCAGACACCTGATTGGAGTCCTGCATCTGTCAAAGATATTGATAGCGCACGCAGACAAGAATTAAGTCTCAACGATATTGCCGAACGTCAAGCATGGCGTGATGAACGCCTTGCTGCACTTGTTGCACACAAATACAAACAGAAAAGATAGATAGAGCCTATGCCTAAAAAATCGAAAAAAGTCATTATTACTTGTGCCATCACTGGAGCAATCCATACGCCAAGTATGTCGCCGCATTTGCCTGTCACACCAGACGAAATTGTCGATGATGCACTTGCAGCAGCTGATGCTGGTGCCTCGATTATACATTTGCACGCCCGTGATCCAGAGACAGGTCGCCCTACTCAAGACCCCGCTGAGTTTGAGAAATTTCTGCCACGTCTCAAACAATCCTCCAATGTGGCGCTCAATTTAACGACCGGTGGTAGTCCACACATGACGGTGGAAGAAAGAATGCTTCCGGCCACAGTATTTAAGCCGGAGCTGGCATCACTGAATATGGGATCAATGAATTTTGGCCTGTATCCGATGCTCGATCGCTTCAAGGAGTTCAAGCATGACTGGGAGCGTGGTCATCTTGAGAATTCGCGGGATATGGTATTTAAAAATACGTTCAAGGATATCGAAACAATTTTGCGACTTGGCAACGCAAATGGAACGCGCTTTGAGTTTGAATGTTATGACACGTCCCACCTTTATTCATTGAGGCATTTTGTCGACCGTGGATTGGTCAAGGCTCCATACTTTATTCAAACAGTGTTCGGCTTGCTTGGTGGGATCGGTGGGCACCCTGAAGACTTGATGCACATGAAGCGCACCGCTGATCGGTTGTTTGGCAATGACTATCAATGGTCGATCTTGGGAGCTGGGCGCAATCAGATGCCATTGGCCTCAATGGGCTTGGCGCAGGGCAGTAACGTTCGCGTTGGTCTTGAAGATTCACTTTGGATCTCACCAGGCCAGCTTGCACAGTCTAACGCTGAGCAGGTCACAAAAATTCGCAAAGTCATCGAAGGCCTCTCGTTGGAGGTTGCCGAGCCCGACGACGCGCGTGAAATGCTTGAGCTAAAAGGTGGTGACCAAGTTGCCTTCTAGTTGCGACAAAAAATTGTGACATGAAGCGAAGCGATCTTGGCAATAAATGGTTGTATCGCTCGCGTCACCACCCTGAAGTTGCAATCTTTAAAATCGCTGCTGAGATTGAAGAGGAGTGCTGGAATTCAGTAGTCATTGTGCGGTTTCCGCTTTATGTCGGCGTTTCGGTCATGGTTATGAAAACAGGGTTGGCACCAATATTTGCAGCTTCGTTCGATACGACATCGCCAACCGCTGCAAGATGGCTATTTCAGGAAATGTCTTCGCCGTCTTCAAGTAAACGCTTTTTCAAATGTTGACGAGCCATGATGTCACGATGATAATGCCATATGGTCTAAGCCTCTCCCTCCTCGCCCCAAGAATATCGAGTAACAAAAAATGCGATTGCAGATACTCATTCTTACCGTCGCTGTAATGGGACTAGGCCAGAGCGCTGCAGCTGCAAAAAAAGCTGATTTCATCAAGGGGCGATACACAAAAACTGTGCAGGGCTGTACGCTCGATGCTCTGGCTCAAGGCAGCGTAATTCAAAATCATGAAACAATACCGGATATGATGGATGCCAAGGGCTTTACAGGTTGGCAACGCCGTTGTGTGTTCGAAGACATTAAAGTCGTGAAGCCGGATGAAGCTTGGACGGCCTCGATGAATTGTGTTGAAGACCAAAAAGAAAGTACAAAGACATTCACTTTTACCAAAGGCAACATCAAGGGCACCATTGATGTGGTAGCTCCAGGCCAGTCAGATCCAGACACATACTTTTACTGTGTGGTCGACTAATTCACCATCACCAGCCACTTGTTGGTGCAGCTCCGTTGTGTGTTGGGTTGCTGCATGACAGAAGTCACGGAACAAAAAAAGCGGCACCTATTTCGAGGTGCCACTTTGCTTTTGGTGCTCACCGCAGATCGCGGAAATTCAGCCAATTAAAGGTTGATTAATTATGAACCTTCTCGGATGGCTTTCATCTCAAATTTCTCACCGTCGGTGTCTAATGCGTTGACGATGATTGGCTCGGTGCCACCAGCTTCATACGTGAAGCGGAAATTTGGGTTTTCGGATAGGGAAATGCCACCCTCCATTTTGAAGATCATTCGATCGCCTTTGCTTACGACAAAGTTTTCAATGATTTTCGCAGGAATAAATTCGCCGGTTTCTGGGTTGCGCTGCATGCCAGAGTAGTTTGGATGCTTTATCATCACTTGCGCTTCGGACATTGGAAACGATTGGTACTCAGGTTTTGTGTATTTTGCAGCTGTTATAGCCTGGTCAACCCACCTCAGCTTAATCTTGCCGTATTGAGCCATCGATTTGTCGAGGTCTTTGGCATTTGGAGCAGCACACCCTCCGGCCGCTTTCACAAACTTGGTGTTCATGTAGAGATTGCCGTCAGCCATCTCTACAACAGCACGAACGTTGGAGTATTTCTCGAGGCGGACGCGCGTTGTGATCCTGCGTTCGGCAAGTCCGGCCGCTTCACCAAATATAAATTTGGCAGCGACTGGTGCAGGGTTTTGGTCGATGACGAGCGTGACGGATTTGGCCTGTTTTGCAACATGCGTTGGAATGCTCATGGTCACGGGAACGAGGGCGCCGTCATCTGCTTGAACGGGAGCTGTAACATCTATGAAATTGAGGTCCTCGACCACTTTCCGGTCGCCGAAAATATCTCCCTTAATCGATTGCCATTCCACTGCGTCGTCGTTCGCCACAGCGTTTGTTGTCGGGGCACAAATGACTATGCTTAATGCCAGCGCTGCCCATCGAGATAGATTTCTGCGAGTCGTGGTTGGCATGATTTTACCTTTGCATTAGGCTCAGATGATGATCGATGAAGTCGTCTTATCATATTGCCTTATTATAAGGAGATTCTAAGGGTATTTGATAAACTCTTATCTAATCGTTGCAGTATCAGATTTATATCGTTAATGCAACTTTGGTAGCTATGTCGCCACGCAAAACCTGCAGCTATAAACCTGCATCGATCATGTGTGAAGTTCGATGGCTGAAATGAGCCTCGTCGGCCAGTGATAAAGCTCAGAAAACTTTGTGCGACGACACGAGGAACGTGTCATGTCTAGTCAATAGGTACATCTTGACACTAGATGATAGGGATGACATAAATATCATGCTAAGTTATCGATTGATAAGTTATCGCCCGTTAAGTTATCACCTGATAACTTAGTTGGTTGGTGGCTGATTGGTCGATGGTTTTGCGTTTAGTTTAAAAAATGAATGTATGACTGTTTAGGTAGAGGACAGAGAAAACATGAAATCAATTGCGAGATCAGCAGCATTTATCGCCATGCTTGGCATGTCGAGTAGTGCTTGGGCTGGCGGCTGGGAGGTTTACGGTGGTGACACTGGTAACCAACGTTACAGCACCGAGAGTCAAATCACTCCGGAAAATGTCGGCAAACTTCGCGTGGCTTGGGCGCTTCAGTTGGGTTCAGTCCGGTCACAAGAATCTACACCGCTTGTGATTGGCGATACACTTTATGTGTCGTCGTCGTTTGGTCCAAAGAATGTCTTTGCTGCAGATGCGGCCACAGGCACAATTAAGTGGACTTACTCTCCTGAGATGCCTCGCGGCGTTGATCAGTTCGCGTGTTGTGACGTGAACAACCGTGGCGTTTCGTACTCCGACGGAGTCATTTATGTCGGGTTGCTTGACGCGCACGTTGTTGCTCTTGACGCCAATTCCGGTAAAGAGCTTTGGAAAACTAAGATTGTTGACTACAAGCAAGGTTCGGTGATCACTTCGCCACCAACAATTGCTAAGAATGTTGTCATCACCGGTTTCGGTGGTGGTGAGTACGGCGTTCGCGGTGCTCTTGTTGGTCTCGACAAGAAGTCGGGTAAAGAGCTGTGGCGCTCCTACATGGTTCCAGGTCCTGGTGAGCCAGGTCATGACACTTGGAAGGGTGACTCCTGGAAACAAGGCGGTGGTGCTGCTTGGCACATTGGTTCTTATGATCCAAAATTAAACCTCGTGTACTACGGTACTTCAAACCCAGCTCCTTGGACTGCTGCAATCCGCGGTAACGACAGCCAGAAAATGGGCAAGTACACAAACCTGCACACTTCTGCGACGGTTGCTATCAATCCTGAAGATGGAAAAATTGCTTGGTCATACCAGTCAACACCTCACGACGCGTGGGACTATGACGGTGTGAACGAGTTGGTTTTTGCTGACATGGATGTTGACGGCAAGTCTACACCAGTTGTGATGAAGGCAGACCGTAACGGCTTCTTCTACGTTATCAATCGTGCCAACGGTAAGCTGATTTCTGCTGAGAGTTTCGTTCCTGGCATGAACTGGGCAACCGGCGTTGACTTGAAAACAGGTCGTCCGATTGAAGCTGCTGGTGACGTTAAGCGTCCACGGCTGAACAAAAAGGCCTCCAATATTTGTCCTAACCTTGTTGGCGGCAAAAACTGGCAGCCAATGAGCTACAGCAAGCAAACTGGCCTTGTTTATATCATGACGAACAACCTATGCATGGACCTCGAAGGCATTATGCCTGAGTTCAAGCGCGGTACGTTCTATCTTGGTGTGAACTTCAACTTGGACATTGAAGGTCCAGGTGGCTATCTTGGTGGTACATTGGCTTGGGACCCTGTTAAGCAAAAAGAAGCTTGGTACAACAAATCAGCGCTGCCATTTGGCGGAGGCATGACCTCAACTGCTACTGGTCTGTTGTTCCATGGTGACCTGACAGGTAACTTCTATGCATTGGATGCAAAAACGGGTAAAGAGCTTTGGAAGTTCCAAACCGGTTCAGGCATCCACGCTGCTCCGATCACCTACTCTGTAGGCGGCAAGCAGTACGTTGCGGTTGTTTCTGGACGCCAACGTTCTATGCCAAGCTTCTTCGGTAAGATCGGTAAGAAGATGGCTGTAACGCCAGAGGGCGGCACATTGTTTGTGTTCGCACTTAACTAATAACCATTATCGGAGGAAGATAATTGATGCTTCAGTTGCGCAGCAGTTCACGTTTGCGCGTCGTAGTATCGGTTCTGTTGGCCGGCGTCCTATGGGCGCCGGCCGTTCAGGCTGAAACTTTGCGTGTGTGTGCAGATCCTGACAATATGCCATTCAGCAGCAACGCCAGTGGAGAAAATCCAGGTGTTTATGTTGAGCTAGCTCAAAGAGTTGGTAAGCAATTGAATATGGATGTTGAATTTCATTGGTGGCTGACTGTCAATCAGCGCCGGGCGATGCGTTACACGATTAAAGAGAAAAAATGTGACGTCGTATTCGCAGTTCCGGCGACCAGCGAGTATGAAATGGGTGCGTTGAAACGCACAAACCCATTCCTCAATTTGTCCTATGCGCTTGTCGCTGGGCAATCATTCAAGTTTACGAGTTTGGACGATTTGAAAAATGTACGCCTAGGTGTGCAGTATCAAACTCCGCCTCATCTTAGTCTGACAGTGCGCGGTGGCTACGACGTCATCACCCGCGCCCGTGTCAGCGAACTATACAAGGCATTAGAAAACAAAGAAATCGATGCCTTCTTCGCCTGGGGACCTGTTGCCGGTTACGAAAATAAGACCGTGCATGATGGTCGCTGGAAGCTTACCCCTGTGTCAGGCGACACGTTCGAGGGTGAAGTTGCCGTCGCAGTCCATCAGGACAAGCCGGCGCTGGTCGATAGCATCAATGGTGCGTTCGAGAAGCTCAAACCAGAAATCGAAGAGTTGACGAAGAAGTATGCGTTTCCAGCCGGATCGGCTGTAGACATCGAGGCGCTTTCGCTTCGCAAATCGGCGGCAATAGACGACGAAAAATCTTATGATAAAGCTGCTGCGACGCCTCACGTTCAGGTCGCGGACGCCTCCGACAATGTCGGTAAGGAGTCCAAGACGGTAACGGACGCGATAGCAACGGATGCAATCGTCATAGCCGCGAATTCGTCAACTGGACCAGGTCCAGACCCGAAAGATCCAGTCGCAAAGCAGGGTCGGGTCAAGTTTAATGATATCTGTTCACACTGCCATTCAGCAGATGGTGCAAGTCCGGAAAAAAGGCGGGACTTGCGATTGCTGAAGACACGCTACGGCGAAGAATGGCCACAGACCGCTGAGAAAATTATGAACGAAGGTCTGTTGGACTACGGGATGCCATCCTGGAAAGGTGTTCTCGATGATCAAGATTTCGTCGAGATACTTGCGTTCCTAAAAGCCATTCAAGAGTGACCGATATAAAGTGACCCAGATGATGACGACGAATCCGACGGCTGCGATTTCCCGTAGTATATCGCGTTTGGTAACGCAGCCGTTGGGTAAGAAAAAGAAAGAATACAGCCGGCCAAAAGTTCCAGAACCAATTTTCTTGGAATGGCTCACTTTGGCCGGCTTATTTGTTTTCGCCGCCTGGTTGCTAGGCGTGAAGGGTGTTTGGGCTCTGTTGTTAACGGCGGACCCAACTGGAATAACATTCATAATTATAATGGTTTTCACTGGTGGCACATTTTGGTGTGGCACACGCGCCCGTGCGTTATCCCTTCAACGCGAAAAAGCATTCAACATAAAATTTGATAACAATGGGCCTGTAGAGCGCGACAGTTGGGTGGCCGATTATTTGGTTGCTTTGCAGAAAAACCCTAAAGATCCAACGGCACCCATCGAATTGCTGCTTGAGCAAACGCACGGACCTCACTCAACAGCATGGTGGGTAAACGGCATACAGCTCAAACTTGGTTTGCTTGGAAAAGTGATCGGTTTTTCGATGCTGGCGCTGGAGATCGGCAATATTCAAAGCTTTGATCCGGCAGACAGTCAGGAACTCTTGAAAAATCTGACTGCTGGGCTGGGCGTTGCATTGTTGACGACCATGGTTGGATTGGTTGGCAACATACTATTAGGCCTGCAACTTACGAGGTTGGATCGCTTTGCTGACGAAATCGTTACGCGCGCCCAGCTTTATGGAATGCAATCTGGCAGTCCGAATAAAGTCGGCGAAGGGGCTGATTAAATGCGCTCCCCGCGTCGCAAGCAAGAAGCCGAGGTCGATCCATTCTATGACATGTTGTTCAACATGCTCATTGCCTTCGTGTTCTGTTTTATTGTTGCGTTGTTGGCGATCAATCCGAAAGCAAAAAAGGCCGGCGACGTCCCGGCAAAAGCGGAATTCATAGTAACACTGAGTTGGCCAGATAATGACCCAAACGACATTGATGCTTGGGTCCAGGGTCCGAGCGGCGCCAAAGTTTGGTTCCGCGCGCGTGAGGCTGACCTGATGCATTTGGATCGGGATGACCGAGGCATATCCAACGACACTGTCACGATCAATGGTCGAGAGGTTGTTAATCCATTGAACCAGGAAGTGATAACTATTCGCGGTATTTCACCTGGCGAATACATCGTCAATGCCCACTATTATAAGTCAAACAAGAATGACAACAAGTCAGCGCCAGAGCGATCAGGTGGCGCCGTAGAAGCGACACTGACCGTAGTGAAAGTCAATCCGCGTGCCGAAGTCGTTTATTATGGACAAAGGAAATTGGCCCGGCGAGGCGAAGAGGTTACGATGGTCCGATTTACAATCGATAGCGATGGCGGCGTTTCAGGGATCAACACATTGCCGAAACGGCTTGTGAACTAAACGCAACACAGGTTTATATCAACGAGGGATACATGAGCTTAGCAATCATTTTGGGATTTTCCGCACTGCTGTTTATATCGGCTGCGGCATTGCTATGGTCTCAGTGGCCGGTTTGGCTGAAGGGTATGTTGGTTTGTGCGGTTTCCGCGCTTTACTTTGTCGGTTTTGCGGCAATTCACGGAATTCTCGGATTGCCAAGTACTGAGAAACTGCCTGAGCGTTTTGTAATGTTGGCAGCGTTTGTCGAGGAGCCGGTTAAGAAAAAACCTGGAGCGCTTTACCTGTGGGTGAGTGAAATCGAAGAGGGGCAGGAGTCTGTATTAAACCCGCGCGCCTATAAGCTACCTTACAGTCGTCAACTGCACGAACGTATCAATATTGCCCTTGAACGCGGCAAAGATGGCGTTAGTCAGATGGGCACAGCAAAATCAAAAAAAGAAAGAATGCGCGGGCGTGGGCGTTCAAAATCGTGGCTCGCACCTGGCAAGGATGAACAAGAAGTGTTGTTGCAAGATTTGCCCAACCCACAATTACCAGAGAAGTGAGATGAATAGTTGGTCTCTTACAATTGGTGTGCTCCTCGCGATTGCCTTTGCTGGCTGCGATGATGTCCCCAAGCATGATAAAATGTTTCCGCTTGGTGACGGGCGGACGTGGACTTATCACGTCATTACTGATTACGAGGGCTTGAAACCAGTCAGCACTGAGATGACGATTACCTCGCATGGGGCAGACAATCTCAGTGGTGAAAAAGCTTGGCGTCGGCGCGCCGATACGGGTTTTAATTATTGGATCAAGAGTGATCCTTCAGGAGTTTTTCGGGTCGCCAGCAAGCACGCACTTGATTTGAAGGTGGTGCTGGATGACGAGCCGCGTTATGTGCTCAAACAGCCCTACGTCAAAGGCACAAAATGGTCCGCCAATACAACCTCGTACATGCTGCAACGGCGCAATGAGGTGCCCAAGCGTGTGAGCACCACACACAAGTCTTTCATCATGAACTACCGGATAGAAAAGACCGATGTGCAACTAGAAACGCCGGCTGGCAAGTTTGACGGATGCCTTGAAGTGGTTGGCATATCCAAACTTTATCTATGGGTGGATCTCGAGTTTGGTTTTCGCAATATGCCACTTACAACGCGCGAATGGTATTGCCCCGATGTTGGTCTCGTGCGCCTTGAACGCCTCGAACCGTCGCCGTCGCGGTTTATGATCGGTGGTAAAAAGACATTTGAACTCATTGACTGGCAGTAAGGTGTCGCATGTTTAAATCAACGTGCGAATGCGGCTGTACCATAATGCAGGCTGGCTACTTGATGGCTTGCCGAATGATCTTTTTTTGAACGGCGGGGGCCCCCTTAATGAAAAGCTGGACGTCGTTTTCTATCGACTTTTCGATGTCTTTCACCATCGCGATACCATAAACGAAACGGCGAATTGCTTTGTTAACAAACATCGCATGCATGCCCCAAGCGAGCTCAAGTTCTTCTTCACTAATTCGAACTTTGCGCACAGTCGGTAGACCATTTTCGTGGCGCATCTCGGTGCATATTGGCACCAAAAGTTGTTTCTCAATAAAAGACAAATAGCGGTCGTTGATGCCGTTTCCTGTCAGTCCAGAATAAATAAAGGTCCGGATCCACGCATAATTGTACACGTTGTTTGCGTACTGTTGGTAAAAGCTAATGAGGCGTTTGTTCAGTGGTTGGCTACGATCCTTCAGAAGCTTGTTCCATTCTGAATTCCAGCGGCTGACGTAGATTTCTTCGTAGACTCGTTCAACGAGCGCTTGCTTTGTTGGGAAGTAGCGAAACAGCAGTGGTTGTGTAATGCCTAAACGGTCAGCCAGTTGTCTGGTCGTACCTTCAAATCCGTGCTCAGCAAAGAATTCGATCGCCACGTCAACGATGAGTTCTTCGCGCTCTTTCGGACTTAAACGTTTTCTCTTTTGTGCCTTGGCCGGCGTCCGTTTCTTAACGGGCTTTTTCTTTTTGGTTTGTTGAGAGGCGTTGCTCATTGTTTTTTTTTATTATCCAGCGCATAGAAGCGGTGCTTTTCTAGGCCAATCGCGAATTCGATTGTGGGTATCGGCCGACACAAATCTATTCCGGCAACTCGAAGTAAAATACTGGGGTTGATCTTAGCTTCCATTTTTAACAAAGCAACTGGTCGGCTCGTGATGGTATGGTCTATCGCAATAGATCGGCTTTGGGTCAGTCTAAAAATATCTCTCCAGGCAATATGCGTATAGAATTTATAAGAAGAATTTCTAGGCGTGATCATAGAGTGTCGCATGGCTGCGACACTTGCGGCGAGCTTCGATGCTTGATGCTGGTATGTGCATGTTTTGGTTTGAGTGCGCGCTTATGATTGAAGTCTTTGAACCAAGATGTGATGGCAACACCAACTCAATTGAAGCTCATAAACAACATTGCATTTTGTGTTTCTTGATGCCGTGTTTCATTGCAGCTTTCAAAGGTACCAATTTTGCTGCAAACCTTGAGTGAGAAAAACGAGTTTGACGGCAATTCAATTGGCCCACTTCGGTCAAATGCAGGTGCACCTCTGGTACGAATTGATCAAGATTAAAACAATGTGGTGTTGGCTTATTGGCACGTTTCTAGTGATCGGTTTTCTTAGCCCTGAAGTTTCCCCCACCATGTGCCGGCTAACGGATTGCCACCTACAAATGCCGTTGTGCCGATTTCGTCTTGAATCCGAAGGCACTCATTCCATTTGACCATGCGTTCGGATCGCGTGAACGAACCGACTTTGAGCTGGCCGCCACCAAGGCCGGTCGCCAAATGACTTATGGAGACATCTTCTGTTTCACCTGAGCGAGCGGAGACGATCGAGCCCCATCCTGCCTTCTGAGCTGCCCGGTACGTATCGATGGATTCACTAACGGTTCCAGCCTGATTGACTTTAATTAAAACAGCGTTGCAAGCACCATTATTCTTGGCCTCCTGCACCAGTGCTGCGTTCGTGACGAGATAGTCATCACCAATAATTTGAACGCGTTCTCCAAATCGACGTGTGAATTCTTGCATGCCCTCATGATCATCTTCACCGAGAGGGTCTTCGATCGAGGCGATGGGATAAGCGTCCAACCATTTAGCCAGCATCTCAATGAGTGCCGCGCTATCCATTTCTCTGTCTTCCAGAGCCAAGTGGTATTGGCCGTTCTTGCCGAATTCGGATGCTGCAATGTCGAGCGATATAACGACACGTTCGCCGGGTTTCTCGCCGGCCTTTTCAATGGCTGCAACGAGCGTTTCCAACGCCTCTTCGTTGCTATCAAATGATGGCCACCAGCCACCCTCGTCGGCAACCCCGGCAAGCTTGCCGCGCGAAGCCATAATATCGCCGGCCGAGAAATAGACCTCGTTTGTCACCTCCATGACTTCATCGAAACTTGTGGCGCCGGGCACCATGATCATGAAGTCTTGAATATCGACACGCCTTCCGGCATGGGCGCCGCCGCCAAATATTTGGATTTCTGGCAACGGCAGCGAAGGCGTGCAATTGTAGGCATCGGCAATATGTCGCCAGAGCGGTTTGCCAGCCTCGGCGGCTGTTGCATGAAGGACTGCAAGCGAAGTTGCAACCGTGGCGTTGCCGCCAAGATTGCTTTTGAGCGGCGTTCCGTCGAGTTCCCTGAGCTTGTCGTCCACCGCGCGTTGGTTGCTGGCGTCAAGTCCGGCAAGCCCAGCGGCGATAGTGCCATTTACGTTGGCAAGCGCTTTATCGACCCCCTTGCCTCGAAGATTATTTCCGCCATCACGCAGTTCAATCGCTTCACGTGTCCCCCGTGAGGCTCCTGCTGGTGCGATTGCGCGACCGAGCGCACCACTCTCCAGTTTTACGTCGACCTCGACTGTTGGATTTCCGCGCGAGTCCCAAACCCGACGTCCCGTGAGTGATTGAATGGCTGTCACTTCTGATTTTCCTCTAACTTATTTGCGATCTGTTTCACGAACGCGCTTAGTGAACGCGTTGGCGCTTGGATCAATGCAATGGCAATCTGGCGAACCCATTGGCGTTCTTCGTCACCGAGATATTCGATCGGGGACTTTCCATCCACGCGTGCTAGCATCAAGGCTGGCAACAAAGCGCAAACACGTGTTTCAAGGTCGCCTACAGGTTCCCAGTCGACGTGCTGAACATAGCTCGCCCAGAGTCGTCCCACGGCCAATAGCAGGTCATTTCGCGAATGAGGAAGGTGCACGGCCTTTAGGATGAGATGATTGATGCAAAATGAGGTGTCGAAAGAGGCATCACCCATTGTTGCGCATTCCGCGTCGAGGACGATTGGAAAGCCGTTGCGGAAGATGATGTTCTTCGGACTGGCATCGCCGTGTACGAGAACTTGATCACTGGAGTACAAGTTTTCGGCCAACTTGACGATCCGGTCTGAAACTTCTGGTCGTCGCGACGCGGTAAACGTCAGGTAGGGTTCAATACGGATGGCGCGAAAGTCATCGTGGTTGGCGAACGGACCACGATCGAAGTCTGGTTTCGATGTTGCCGAGTGAATGCGTCCAAGAACTTCGCCGACGGATGCTGCTTCGCCGTTGAGGCCTTGGCCGGCCAAAAGCCTGTCCTTCCACAAAAAGACGTCTTGGCCTTCTACAAATTCCATGGCGAAGCCATGGAGGGTGTCGGACCTGCCATATAAGGCAATTGCACCGTCCGGCATGACAGAGTTTGCAACCTGGAGCCATTCGTACTCGGCGCGGTTTCGGCGCACTGGAACATGCCATTCTTCGGCAACTCTAAGCTGCTCCAAAGCAAACTTTACGCAAATGTTTCGCCCCTCAAGGTCGACACGTGCGATGTCAGATGCGACGCCACCGGTCAATGGAACCACAGTCTTCACGTTGTCTGCCAACCCAAGTTTCAACTCGACGACAAGTTCGCGGCATCTTTGTTCAAGTGAGGTAGACAAGTTACTCTCTTGTGTTAATGTTCACGTGAACATTTTTCCATCCAGTGACCATTCTGTCAAGTCCGCACGGTGTGTGGTCGCAATGATTGAGATTGAGGAGGACGGCTTGTCAGATCGCGTCACGCTCAAATCCATAGCTCAAGATCTCGGAATTTCGCATATGACGGTGTCACGTGCTTTGTCCGATCATCCAAGCGTTCAACCCCAGACCCGCGCCAAGGTTTTGCGACGGGCTAAGGAGCTTGGATACGTCAAGAGCGCTGCTGCCAAAGCAATGCGCGGTGACGGCATGAAAATTGTTGGACTGATGTTGCCCAACATTACGAACGAGTTTTATGCCCGATTTGCAAATGAGTTGGCATTGGCTTGCACTGCAAAGTCTTATCAATTGATCGTCCATCTCACCAATGATGACGCCTACACCGAGCAGGCCTCGCTCGTGCAATTGCGCGAAGTGCAGGCGCATGCTGTTGCGATGGTGCCGGCTCCTGGACAAGCTAACAACTCCGGCAACCGCAACTTGCCTCATCGCATGCGGGTTGTGCAATTTATTCGAGAGAAACCGGCCGACAAACCGTTTGCATCCGTACTCGTTGATGACCGCGATGCGCTGCGGGACGCTGTGCTTCATCTCGCAAAGATGGGCCATAAATCAATTGCTTACATTGGAGGTCGTACAACGCTTTCCACTGGTCGGCGGCGTTTTAATGCCTATCGCAGAGGTCTCATTGCAGCAGGCCTAGGCGAAGACACGAATTATGTTTATTCGGGCCCGCCGACTTTTGAGATGGGCGAACGGCATGCAGAGCAGATCCTCGATGCGTGTAAGGCCACCGCAATTGTTTGTGGTGGATTCGAAATATCGAGCGGAGCGTTAAATGCGATTATGGGACGGGACATATCGCTGAACAAAGACCTTGCCTTTGTCGGATATGGTGATCCCTCGTTTTATGCCTGGATTGGTGGTGGGATAACAACTGTCCATGTACCCGTTGTTGCTCTCGCACATCGCACTGCAGAACTACTGACATTAGACACACTCTCAGAAGCTGAAAGTCTCAGAACCAAGACCTCGCTTAAGGCTCACCTTCGGATACGATAATGGCTGACTTTCAAAATCGAAAATTTGAACGTTTTTTATCGCTGCGAGCTCAGATGAGGCGCGCGCAGGTGATACGAGAAACATAAATCGGTCTGTGCCAGATCGAGGGGGCAAAATAACTCCACGGCGCATCGACCGTTTATGCTGGAAAAAATCAAATGCTTGTGGTGAGGGCTCTCGGATAACGGCGATTCGAGGTATTGGAGAAGTTGCGACGAGTTGGGCAACGAGCGTTGCCCTCCAGGTGCCGTGTAGAGATCGCGTTGTCCAAGTTTAGCGATGGCGTTTGGTCATGTTGGGTGCGATACATCCACTTTTGCGGCAAGCTCTCCTTCTTTAATAAGCCTTTCACCAGATATAAAGAATACAATGCAATTGACACGTTTCAGGGTGACGTTCTCAATTTGCTATGCGATGGCTTCAATGGAGGTTTGCGTCAATTGCATTGGAGTCATGTCTGCGACCTTCTGTGCTGTTTGACGTTGGTTTAGATCCGAGCCCTTCTTTGGTCAGACAATTTGCCTGGTTAAGTCCTTCAGTGTGTCGTGGTAGGAAATATTAACCAATACGCACTTTGTATATGTTGCCTTCCACTCATATCTACTGACTAAGTGATAACTCATCTATAAATCCGCATCGGAAGTTACAAAAGTTGAGCCTGACCTCAAGACTTACATTAATCAGTCGCTCGTATTGGGTTGCGCTTTTCGTTCCGGCATTGGGTGAAAAATCATTTTGACTAATTGCCCTGCTAGGAGGTAATCGTCATTCAATTATTCGTGCTGGCCATGTGGCAATCTGCTGTCGCCTACAGTTGAAGGTCCGCCTTGCGCGTAAATTTGGAGATACCAATGGCTGGAATTGATGACGTTGCTAAACAGCAAGAGTGGGTCGATGCGATAAATTCGGTGATTGCATTTGAGGGCACCGGACAAGCTGACGATTTGCTAGAAAGTGCTGTTGATGCAGCCCGCAGAGCAGGCGCGAAGCTCCCGTTTGCATCGAATACAGCGTACATGAATACGATCCCGGCTGATAAGCAGCCAAGCTACCCTGGCGATCGAGAGTTAGAAAACAAAGTGCGTGCTGCGATTCGCTGGAATGCTGCGGCGATCGTTTTGAAAGCCAATAAGAAGAGCTCCGATCTTGGCGGGCATATTGCGTCCTTCCAGTCAGCAGCAACGCTCTATGCAACGGGGTTCACACACTTCTGGAATGCCCCACACGAGGGCCATGGTGGTGATCTCTTATTTTTCCAGGGACACTCTGCGCCAGGAATATACGCACGGGCCTTCATCGAAGGCCGTCTCAGTGAAGAGCAGGTCTTGAATTTCCGCCAGGAAGTCGATGGTAACGGCGTTTCATCTTATCCACACCCTTGGCTGATGCCGGATTTCTGGCAGTTCCCAACGGTTTCGATGGGCCTTGGTCCGATTACCGCGATTTATCAGGCGCGTTTTCTCAAGTACCTTCAAGGACGTGGCTTGGCAGAGACCGCCAACCGTCATGTCTGGGTGTTCTGCGGTGATGGTGAAATGGATGAGCCCGAAAGTCTCGGTGCGATTGGCCTTGCAGGACGCGAGAAGCTGGACAACCTAATTTTCGTGGTCAACTGCAACCTGCAGCGCCTTGATGGACCGGTGCGCGGCAATGGCAAAATCATCCAGGAACTAGAGGGTGATTTTAGAGGTTCGGGTTGGAATGTCATCAAGTGCGTGTGGGGATCACAATGGGATCAGCTTATTGCCCGCGATACCACGGGGCGCTTACGCCAGTTGATGGAAGAATGCCTGGATGGTGAATACCAGGATTTCAAATCAAAGGATGGTTCTTACATTCGCCAAAACTTCTTTGGGCGCTACCCGGAGACGGCGGCAATGGTTGCCGACTGGTCGGATGATAAAATATGGACACTGACGCGCGGTGGACACGACGCGGCAAAAGTCTATGCCGCATACAAGGCCGCTGTAGATCATGAGGGCCAACCGAGCGTTATCCTCGCCAAAACCGTTAAGGGATTTGGCATGGGTGATGCGGGTGAAAGCCAGATGATGACTCACTCGCAAAAGAAGATGGGACTGAAATCGTTGCTGCAGTTCCGCGACCGTTTCCAGGTTCCATTGAGCGATGAGCAAGTCGAAAATTTAGAACTCATCAAGCTCGATGAAGATGCGCCAGAAATGCAGTATCTGCGCGCGCGGCGCAAAGCTCTTGGCGGAAATCTTCCCGCCCGCCGACTTAAAAGCGATGATAAGTTGGAAATCCCTGAGTTGACGAACTTCAAGGCTCAGTTGGAAGCGACGGGTGAAGGTCGTGAAATTTCAACGACGATGGCTTTCGTGCGCATCCTCAACACGCTGCTTCGCGACAAGTCGATCGGCAAACGCGTGGTGCCCATCGTTCCGGATGAAAGCCGCACGTTTGGGATGGAAGGCATGTTCAGACAATACGGCATTTTCAGCCAAGCTGGACAGCTTTATCGGCCGCAGGACGCCGATCAGTTGATGTACTACAAGGAAGACAAGTCCGGACAGATGCTGCAGGAAGGCATCAGCGAAGCAGGCGCTATGTCGAGTTGGATTGCGGCAGCGACGAGTTACTCAACCTCGAATGTCCAGATGATCCCATTCTACATTTATTATTCGATGTTTGGCTTCCAGCGCGTTCACGACCTTGCATGGGCGGCGGCCGACAGCCGCGCACGCGGATTTCTTATCGGTGGTACGTCAGGACGCACGACGCTCAACGGTGAAGGACTGCAACACGAGGACGGGCACAGTCATCTCCTGTCTGCAACGATTCCCAATTGCATTTCTTATGATCCAACATTTGCTTATGAGGTTGCGGTTATCATTCGTGAGGGCCTGCGCCGCATGGTGGCTAACCAGGAAGATGTCTACTACTACATCACGCTTTTGAATGAGAACTATGAACACCCAGCGATGCCGGGCGGCGCTGAGGCGGATATCATCAAGGGCATGTATCTGTTCAAGTCCGCCGAAAAAGATGCCAAGGGCTACAAGGTGCAATTGCTTGGTTCGGGTTCAATCCTGCGTGAAGTGATTGCCGGTGCGGAACTTCTGGAAAAAGATTTCGGCATTAAGGCCGATATTTGGAGTGTGCCGAGCTTTACCGAATTGGCACGCGATGCTGCGGCGATCGAACGCTGGAACATGCTGCATCCAGAAGAGCCAGAAAAAGTTGCGCATGTAACGGCCAAACTTGCCGAAGGCGGCGAGGGGCCTGTGATTGCATCGACAGACTATATGAGAGCTTTTGCTGAGCAGATACGGCCCTTTGTTCCTGGCAAATACAAGGTGCTTGGGACAGATGGTTTCGGACGTTCCGACATGCGCCAAAAGCTTCGCGAGCACTTTGAAGTTGATCGCCACTTCGTTGCAGTTGCGGCCCTCAAAGCTCTGGCGGAAGAAAACAAAATTCCATCGCTTAAGGTGACAGAAGCCATCGCCAAATATGGCATCAACCCAGACAAACCCAATCCGGCAACCGCTTAATCGCTCCTAGGAACCAACTCATGTCTCAAATTGAAGTGAAGGTCCCCGATATCGGGGATTTCTCGGATGTCCCGGTCATTGAAATTCTTGTTAGTCCAGGTGACACCGTTGCACCAGAGGACCCACTGGTTTCTCTCGAGAGTGATAAGGCGACAATGGAAGTGCCAAGCCCGCAGGCTGGTAAGGTTGTCGAAGTTCTCGTCAAGGTGGGCGATAAGGTCTCTGAAGGTGTTGCGATTATCAAGCTTGATGTTGAAGGTGACGCTGCCTCTGAAACGGCAACTGAAGCGCCATCATCAAGTCCGGCTCCAGCAGCTAGCGCACCTGCACCTGCTGCTCCGCCTCCAGCCACTTCACCTTCCGGCGGCGTGAGCCGTGCAATTCCGGCACCGATCGACTTTGGTGGGGCCCATGCCAGCCCAAGCGTGCGGATGATTGCCCGTGAACTTGGTGTTGACCTGAAAAAGATCACCGGAACGGGTGAAAAAGGTCGGATTACAAAAGATGATGTGAAGCGTGCGATTGCAGGATTAGCCGGACCGGCTGTTCAAGGTGGGACAGGAATCCCGGAAATACCAACGCAGGACTTCGGGAAATTTGGTCCTGTCGAGGAAAAGCCGCTTAGTCGATTGAAGAAGTTGTCTGGGCCGCACTTGCATCGTGCTTGGCTCAACATTCCTCACGTTACACACACGGACGAAACAGACATCACTGAGCTTGAGAATTACCGCAAGGAACTTGACACTGACGCCAAGAAAAAAGGCTATCGGGTTACACTGCTGTCATTTCTGTTAAAGGCTGCTGTAACCTGCTTGAAGGAATATCCGGAATTTAATGCGTCTCTTGGGCCGACGAAAGACACTTTGATCTACAAGAAATATTACCACATTGGCGTTGCAGTCGATACGCCTGACGGGCTGGTCGTTCCGGTTATCAAAGATATAAACGCCAAGGGCATTATTGACCTTTCGACAGAGTTGGGAGAGGTCTCTGCCAAGATGCGTGATGGCAAGATTACGCCGGCTGACATTTCCGGCGGAACATTCTCAATCTCAAGTCTTGGTGGAATTGGCGGCACACACTTCACTCCTGTGGTCAATGCACCAGAAGTTGCCATCCTTGGCGTTGTCCGCGCCTCAATGAAACCGGTCTGGAATGGTGAAGAGTTTGCTCCGAGATTGATGTTGCCGCTGTGCGTTTCTTACGACCATCGCGTTATCGACGGTGCCACGGCTGCGCGCTTTACAAGACGGATGGCCGAGATCCTCGGTGATGTTCGCAAGCTTGTACTTTGATTGAAAGGTTAAATACTATGGCTATTGAAATCAAAGTCCCTAACATCGGTGATTTCGAAGACGTTCCTGTAATCGAAATTCTCGTGGCACCTGGTGACCAGGTTCAGCCGGAAGACCCTCTCGTAACTTTGGAGAGCGACAAGGCGACGATGGAGATTCCAGCTCCGCAGGCTGGTAAGGTCGTTGACATCAAGGTTGGCGTTGGCGACCGGGTTTCGGAAGGCTTGGTAATCTTGACGCTTGAAGCCGCCGGTGCCGAGGACGAAACATCAGCGCCGACAGCCGACGCTGCACCTTCAGCTCCTCCATCGGCCGCCACCCCAGTCCCTACAGCTGCTATCCACTCCGGCGGCGCTGACATTACTTGCGAAACTTTGGTTCTTGGCTCCGGTCCTGGTGGCTATTCTGCCGCCTTTCGGTCTGCAGACCTGGGTATGAAAACGGTCCTTGTTGAACGTTGGGAAGTTTTGGGCGGCGTTTGCCTCAATGTCGGTTGCATTCCTTCTAAGGCACTTTTGCATACCGCAGCCGTCATGGATGAAGTGAAAGCGCTCGGTTCACACGGTGTTTCGTTTGGCGCGCCCGAAATCGATCTCGACAAACTGCGCACTCATAAAGACAAGATCGTCAGCAAGTTGACCAACGGAATTGCTGGCATGGCAAAGATGCGCAAGGTTGAGGTTGTAACCGGTACGGGACTCTTTCTCGATCCCAACCATATGGAGGTGACGCTGACCGACGGCTCCGGCAAAAAGACGGTGAAATTTGATAATGCGATCATCGCCGCCGGATCTGAGGCTGTAAAACTACCCTTTATTCCCGAAGATTCGCGCATCGTCGATTCGACTGGCGCGCTAGAGTTGCGTGATATCCCTAAGAAGATGTTGGTCATTGGTGGCGGAATCATCGGCCTAGAAATGGCAACCGTTTATTCGACGCTTGGCACTAGGCTTGACTGTGTCGAGATGCTTGATGGTCTGATGCCCGGTGCCGACCGTGACCTCGTCAAGGTATGGGAGAAGGTCAATGCCAAACGCTTCGACAACATTATGTTGAAGACCAAGACGGTTGGCGTTGAAGCCAAGGACGATGGCATCCACGTTACCTTCGAAGGCGAAAAGGCTCCCGATGCACCGCAGGTTTACGACATGGTTCTCGTTGCCGTCGGGCGCTCACCCAACGGCAAATTGATTGGGGCTGACAAGGCCGGCGTTGCCGTTACCGAACGCGGTTTCATCGAAACCGATAACCAAATGCGTACCAACGTCGCCAATATTTTTGCCATCGGCGACATTGTTGGCCAACCGATGTTGGCGCACAAAGCCGTTCACGAAGCGCATGTTGCAGCCGAAGCTGCAAACGGACAAAAAAGCGCCTTCGATGCCCGCCAAGTTCCTTCCGTCGCCTACACCGATCCCGAGATCGCATGGGCAGGATTGACTGAAACCGAAGCTAAGGAAAAAGGGATCAAGTTTTCCAAGAGCGTCTTCCCGTGGGCTGCTTCCGGTCGCGCCACCGCCAATGGCCGCAACGAAGGCTTCACCAAATTGCTGTTCGACGCAACAACACACCGTTGTATCGGTGGTGGTATTGTCGGAACACATGCTGGTGACCTCATTGGCGAAGTTTGCCTTGCTGTCGAAATGGGGGCTGATGCTGCCGACATCGGCAAAACCATCCACCCACACCCGACACTCGCTGAATCTGTCGGTATGGCTGCCGAAGTCTTCGAAGGTGTCTGCACCGATCTACCACCTGTGAAAAAGAAGGCGTAGAGGCTGTAGTTCGAAAGTACCGTCTCTGTGTTTGTGGCTGAGGGGGAAAGGGCACGCCTTGGAACTCTCAAGTAAACGTATGGCTGTATGCAAAGGTTGGCGTTTAACGTTTAGACTTGGTGTGATGTCGCCATAGCGTGGGTCGACTCGAGACAGACCATGCCGGTTTGGCATAACCTTGTTTGGATCATTCGTTTGCATAATCCTGGCAATCCTGGCCACCCGTTTTGAACCGCCCCTTTACTGCAAAGCCGCGAGCGGATCGTCGACACCCAGCACATAGAACGCGATCAGCCCGAGAGTGCCGGTGAATAGCAAGTAGTAGAGCGTCGGTAGGATCGTCTTGCGAAGCGTTTCACCTTCGCGACCAAGCAGTCCAACCGTTGCGGAAGCTGCGACGACGTTATGAATTGCAATCATGTTGCCTGCCGCAGCACCAACCGCCTGCAGGGCGACCATCATTGCGGTGGACAGACCAAGCGTGCTTGCGACATTAAATTGAAATTCGGCCAGCATCAGGTTGGAGACCGTATTGGAGCCTGCGATAAAGGCGCCAAGACCACCAACTGCCGGCGCAAACAGAGGATAGATTTCACCGACACCATCGGCAACGAACTGTGCCATTGCCACTGGCATCGAGACAAGATCTGCAGAATTGACACCGGAATTGATCAAGATTCGAACCATCGGTACGGTAAAAATCAACACAAAACCAGCGCTTAGTATTGTACGTGTCGACTCTTGGAACGCCGCTTGGATCTCACTGCCTCGCATGCGGTGCAGGAAGATTGTCACCAACACGACCATCAATAGGATGCCGCCCGGCAAATAAAGTGGCTGAATGGCGCCCGACACGCCAGCCTCTCCGAGAATGTCTGTCCAGCCGACGCTGAAAGATTTCAACCAGTCCTTGAGCGGGCCCAAGGTGCGCGAGGCGACCAAGAAAATCGCCAATAGCACATAAGGAATCCAACCCATGTAAGTTGACATCGGTGTCTTCACACCAAGGTCTTCCATTTTTATCTCGATATCCCCCATCCAGCTTTCAGGCCAGGATTTCGTTTCTGGGAAATCCCAGACATCCTTCGGCACGAGAAAGCCGCGCCGCGCTGCGGGAACCACAATTGCCAATCCGACCATGGCACCAATCATCGAAGGAAATTCTGGTCCCAGGAATAGACCGGTCAGCACATAAGGCACGACAAAACAGAGTCCAGCGAACAATGCAAAGGGCGTAATGGATAGTCCATCCAACCACGAGCGTTTTTCGCCGAAAAACCGAACCATGATCACCACCATGATCAACGGCATGAACAGTCCAACGATGCTGTGTAGGACTGCGACTTCGCCAGTCACAAGGTAAAAGTATTCGCTCCAGCTGGAACCGCCGTTGGTCAACTGTTCGCTTATTGCCTCTTTATTCAAGCCGCCGGAGACGCCGACGACGATTGGTGTGCCAACAGCTCCGAAAGATACTGGAGTTGACTGAATCATCATTCCCACGACAACAGCCGAAAGCGCGGGAAAACCAAGAGCCACCATCAATGGCGCAGCAACCGCCGCCGGCGTGCCAAAACCAGATGCGCCTTCAATGAAACAACCAAACAGCCAGGCAACGATTATCGCCTGGACTCGCCGATCCGGGCTAATGCCAGAAAAGCCGTTGCGAATGGCCGTGATGGCGCCGGAGTGCTTCAATGTGTTGAGCAATAGAATGGCACCGAAGATGATCCAAAGAATTGACACCGTAAGGATCAAGCCCTGGAGCGTTGAGGCGAGCACGCGCGTGAAACTCATTTGCCATGCAAACAAAGCGATGAGCGCCGCGACGACAAAGGCAATCGGCATAGCAAGACGTGCAGGCATACGAAAACCGATCAACAACACACCTGCAAGCAGGATGGGCAGGAACGCAAGTAGGGCCAAAAAGGTGTTGTCCATTGATCAATCTCTCAAATTCAGAACTCTTTTTCGTCGCTCCGGAAAAGGCAGCGTAAATGATTGTGACTGAATATGGAGTATCGTCAAGTTGACGTGTCGTTTTCAGAGTTGACCCGCAATGCTGTTGGGGAACGGTGTTGCTTTTTCACGTGTGGCCTGCAGCCTAACAACGAATGCCGGTGTTAGAAATTGTCAGTGTGAGAAATCGTGCTGCACCAGTGGGGCGCTTATTTTCCTTGCAGCCGATGAATTTAAAACGATGGGTCTGCTTGTCTTTTTCGATGCGTGTGTGTAACCGTAATGGCAAATAAAAAGAACCATTTAAGGGAGTGCTAGTGCCTAATAGTGATAATACTCAAGTCTGCACCAAAAACGTAGGTCTGTTCGTCACTTGTCTGGTAGATTTTCTGCGACCCTCAATCGGATGGGCGGCAGTAAAGTTGTTGGAAGACGCCGGATGCACCGTCGACGTTCCATCCGCACAAACATGTTGTGGTCAGCCCGCATGGAATTCTGGCGATCGGTCTACAGCTCAAGAAATCGCACGCAAAGTTATCGAGACTTTCGAGTCATACGACTATGTCGTGGTACCTTCTGGATCATGTGCGGCAACTGTCGTTAAAGATTTTCCGGAAATGTTGCGCGACGATATGGACTGGGCTGGGCGCGCGCGCGCTTTATCAGCTAAAACTCATGAATTGATTTCATTTCTTACCGATGTTCTCGATGTAAAAAACGTTGACGCAAAATTTTCAGGCGATGCAACGTATCACGATAGTTGTTCTGGCTTGCGCAGTCTCGGCATAAAAGTACAGCCGCGCCAATTGTTGGCGAGCATTGAAGGTATGCGGTTGGTGGAAATGCAAGACTCTGAGGTCTGTTGCGGGTTCGGTGGTACGTTTTGTGTCAAATATTCTGATATCTCGAACGTGATGGTGGGTAAAAAAACGACCAATGTGGACGCTACAGATGCGTCCTTACTCATGGCGGGAGACCTTGGTTGTCTGATGAACATCAAAGGCAAGTTAGCGCGTGAGAACAAAGACGTTGAGGTTCGACATGTTGCAGAAGTTTTGGCCGGCATGCTGGACACACCAGGAATTGGTGACAAGCAATGAACCAACACCCAAAAGCAAAAAATTTTCCAGACAACGTTGATCAGGCGCTCAACAATGAAACCTTGCAGGGTACACTTCGTCGTGTGAGCGGTGGATTTGTAGAAAAACGAGCGGTGGCGCGCGCCGATCTGCCGGAATTTGACGATTTACGTGATAGCGCGCGCGCGATGAAAAATCATACGCTCGAACATCTCGACCTCTATTTAGAAGAATACGAAGAAGCCGTAACAAATGCTGGCGGACATGTTCATTGGGCAGAAAACCCAGAAGACGCGCGCCAAATCGTGCTTGATATCTGCGCAGATGCTAAAGCCAAGACCATCTGCAAGGGCAAGTCGATGGTGTCGGAGGAAATCGAGCTCAATCAGGCCCTGGAAGACAACGGCTATGAGGTCATCGAAACAGATCTCGGCGAATACATTATCCAATTGCGTCACGAAACACCCAGTCACATCATTGCGCCAGCCGTGCATGTGAACAAAGAGCAAGTCGAACAAGAATTTCGTACTGCCCACACTGAACTTGATCCAAATCGCAGATTTTCCGACGCCTCAAGCCTTGTGCAAGAGGCACGACAGGTTCTGCGTGAACAATATTTTCGTGCTGATGTTGGTGTCACAGGTGCTAACATGTTGATTGCCGAAACCGGGCAGTCCGTCATCGTCACCAATGAGGGGAATGGAGATTTATCACAGTCGTTGGCGCGCGTTCATGTCGTGGTCACAAGCATTGAGAAGGTCGTCCCGACGCTTGATGATGCCTCGACAGTCCTACGGCTATTGGCACGCTCAGCGACCGGGCAACCGATCACGTCCTACACAACATTTTCAAACGGTCCACGTCGCGGCGATGACCCTGATGGGCCTGAAGGCTATCATGTGGTTCTTATCGACAACGGTCGCTCAAAGCTGCTTGGCAGTGATTTCCAAGATGTGCTTCGTTGCATTCGCTGTGGGGCGTGCATGAATCACTGCCCGGTTTATCAAGCGGTCGGCGGACATGCTTACGGTTCGGTCTATCCCGGTCCTATTGGAGCTGTCATCACGCCAGCTTTAAATGGTGTTGAAGAAGCAAAGCATCTTCCCAACGCTTCGACGTTTTGCGGACGTTGCGAAGCTGTTTGTCCGATGCGGATCCCACTGCCCAAAATGATGCGCCATTGGCGAGAGCGTGAATTCGACAAAAATTTGGGTCCACCTGCGGTGCGCTATGGCTTGTCGTTTTGGAGCTTTTTCGCCAAGCGTCCCAAGCTTTATCATTTTTGCACCAGCTTAGCCAACGCGACGCTGCGTGTTTTCGCCAACGGCAAAGGGCGGTTTTCTTATTTGCCTCTCGTAGGAGGATGGACACGCCACCGTGATATGGCCGCGCCGCAAGCATCGACGTTTCAAAGTCAATGGTCTCAACGTAAGAGGCAGTTATGAGGGCACGCGAACGAATATATCAAGGGATCCGACATGGCCTGGCACCCAGAGCAGAGCGCCAACGCACGAAGACTGCTTGGGCCAGTGCATCTCAAAATTTAGCACCAGCCGTTGCGCAACTTGAAGGTCGCGCGCGCATCGCTCAATTCCTCAAAAGCTTTCAGGACATGCACGGCACCTATACAGAGCTGTCGAATTTAGACGAGCTGCCAGCGAAATTGACCGAGCAATTGCGTTATAGAAATTTAGGTCAAAGCGTTCGTTTGGGCTCTGAACCAGATTTTTCTGCGCTGGACTGGATGAGTATCGAAGTCAGCAATGGTCCTGGTCGTTTGAAAGAGCCAGCCACTTTGACCCGAGCCTTTTGTGCAAGTGCTGAAACGGGAACGATGATGTTCCTCTCAGGCCCGCAAAATCCTGTCACGCTTAACTTTCTCGGCGAAACCCATTTCACGGTATTGAAAAAATCTGAAATTGAAGCTGGATTTGAAGGTATGTGGAAACGTCTGCGGGCTTCGGGTCAAGACCCACGCACGGTCAACCTGGTCACAGGACCGTCACGCACGGCTGACATTGAGCAATCACTGGAGCTGGGCGCACACGGTCCCCTCGTTTTGCATCTGTTTTTGATTGACGACTTGAACTCACGAGACGACGCGCCGCAAGATTAGAGACTTGCCACCATCGTGATTGCCTCGAAGCAGTCTTACTCATCAACTTCGTTTCTGAGACCGCTTTTCGTCGTTTTGTAATTTCAACCCGCGCCCGACGGATCTCTTCGCATAATCCCAATGCTTTGGATTTGCCCTCTTTGCGCATTTGGGGACACAGTCAAAATATCTAGAATAACTTTGTGATATGGCTTTAGGAGCTTTATTACCGGTGACCTGTGCATTGCAGCAAAGGTTTTTGTGTTGAATTAAAAAATTTGATCGCAAGGTTCGCGGTGCACGATTTTCATTGCTGGTCTAAGTTCGTTCTTATTGTGTTTAAGGGCCAAGGCTGAAAGACGATGAGCGGTAGGCAAAAATTAAGAAATGATTTGCTCAGCGAAGATGATAAGTGGGCAGCGATTGGCGAGCGCAACAAGGCATTTGACGGTGTCTTCTATTATTGTGTCCTGACAACAGGTATCTATTGTCGGCCATCGTGCCCGGCGCGGCGGGCAAAGCGTGAAAATGTTACCTTCTTTGACACTCCCGAAGCTGCTGAAAATGCAGGATTTCGCGCCTGTAAACGCTGCAGGCCAAATGCGATGACGCTCGATCAGGACTTAGCACGGAAAATTACCGCGGTTTGCCGAATAATTGAAACGGCACAAGAATCACCAAAACTACAAGAACTGGCTGATGTTGCCGGACTAAGTTCTTATCATTTCAATCGTGTGTTTAAGCGACACGTCGGTGTAACACCGAAGGCTTACGCCTTGGCGCATCGGCAAAAGCAAGTACGATCAAATTTGAAGAAAATGGAGAGCGTGACCGAGGCAATTTATAACGCAGGCTTTAATTCAAGTGGACGATTTTATCATTCAGCAGCAGATGTTTTTGGCATGACAGCAAAAGAATTTCAAAACGGTGGCTCATCTGAGACGATTTCTTTGGCCGTCGGCACATGTTCGCTTGGTTCCATTCTTGTTGCTCAAAGTGAGGTTGGTATTTGTGCCATTGCATTGGGCGACGACCCTGAACAACTCGTGCGCGATGTTCAAGATCAGTTTCCCAAGGGAAATTTTGTTGCAGGAAATAAGTCATTTGAAAACGTCGTGACGCAGGTGATCGGCCTGATCGAAGCACCAGCATCAAGTCTCGATCTCCCGCTTGATATTCGCGGTACAGCTTTCCAACATCGCGTGTGGGATGCGTTACGAAAGATCCCTAAGGGTTCCACTGTTAGCTACACCGATATTGCTAAGGCAATTGGCAACCCGAATTCCGTTCGCGCTGTTGCACGAGCGTGTGCTGCAAATAAGATCGCTGTCGCAATACCATGTCACAGAGTGGTCCGCACCGACGGTGCACTGTCGGGCTATCGCTGGGGTATTGCGCGCAAAAAAGCCTTGCTTGCCAAAGAGGCAGGCCCGTGAAAATTCGCATTGAAACGCGATAGATAACTGTCGGCGAAGCGCCAGGGAATTCGATGTTGCCTCCAGCGCGTTAAGCGCGAACTTTGTTGAATGTCCTGGGATCTATTGTGTCTTGAACTTCGGAGACAAAGCGTCGGCGCAACTTATTGAGAGCAAAAATTTGTTCGCTTCGATTTGCGGCGTTGGTTTCTTCTGAGATCATCCCCAATTTGTCATAGACAAAAACCAACGTGTCGAGAATCGGCTGGCGATGGCCGCGATAGGCTGCGTCCTTGTTTGCGCCTTTGGCGGGGTCTTGCAGGTTTGGAAAGTAGAGACGTCCCTCATCAATCAAAGCACTTAAGCGGCTACGCAGGCGAACAAACTCCTCACGGTCAAACATTGGCGTGGCAGCTGGGATATTGCTATTGGTGCGCTCTTCAATTTCGGCGAGCAATGTCAGGCAACTGCGAGACCATTCAATAATGTGATCTTCGCGGTGAAGACGCAACTGCCATCGATTGATACGCTGCTGACGAGCAAAAACCCAAAGTGATAAAACCAGTGCAAACAGCGACAAGAACGCGGCGAGTGTTTCGCTAACAGCCGACAGCGCATTAATTTTTCCATCGATATTGAGTTTGGAAAAATCAAAAATCTCTAAAATGCCTTGAGGTATCATCGGCCAAATCACTGAAAACCACTCCTGCGATTTTTACGTTTTTTAATATTGAGTTTTGAAATTAGCACCTAGACATAGGTCGGGCAAAGGCGAGTGATAGGGCTATTGACCCAATAGAGTATTGCAAAACCCGCAATAATGTCTTGGGGGCGGAGAAGAAAACGCATTGATGGCCCGCAATTGCGACAGATTTGAGCGCATGAACTATATTTAGGTTCAATAGAGGACGAACATGTTTTGGTCGTCGGGTTAGAGGTGGAGTTGAACTGTGCCAGCGATGAAGTATTTTTTGGGTTTGTTTTTGCATCTGCTGATGTGTGGCGGATCGGTAAGTGCGCAAGAAAATGCGAAATGGAATTCGCGCGCGACGCTTCTTGAAGCGCGACAAGAAATTTATGCCGGTGTTGCCAATGGTAAGATCTATGTCGCGGGTGGGATTGGCGCTGATGGGGCGCCGCTAGCAAGTTTTGAACGTTATCACCCAAAGGCCAATAAGTGGGAAGGTCTCCCACCTCTTCCCCAACCACGCCATCACGTCGCTGTGGTTGGTGTTACGAATAAGGTTTTCGCAATCGGCGGCTTTACGGGGTCGTGGCCGAATTGGCAGGCGCAATCGAAAGTGAATGTTTTCGATTCAGAAAACATGACGTGGTCAACAGGGCCGTCATTGCCACAGCCACGTGGAGAACAGGTTGCAGTTGTCGTTGGTCAAAATATTTTTGTGATCGGCGGACGCGTGAAAAAGACGCCAAATTCAGGAACGTTCTTTGAGCACATTGATACAAATCTCAATACGTGTTTTCTGGCAACAGCGAAAAAGTGGATGCCCTGCGCCCCTATGCCAACAGCACGAAACAGCCACGCAGCAGCGGTTATTGATGGAAAAATTTATGTCGTCGGCGGGCGTCGAAATGTGTTCGATGCTGGCGGTCGTGTCACCATTGATAACCTTGCCATATTAGAGGTCTATAATCCTGAAGCCAATTCTTGGACGACACGGGCCCCGATGCCCATTGCACAGGGTGGCTTGGCCGCGGCAGCGCATTCTGGAAGGCTTTATGTGTTTGGTGGAGAGCAGTTTACGCCTCATCAAAAGGTGTTTGCTAATGTCTGGGTCTATGATCCAGGTCTTGACCACTGGTCGGCGTTACCACCATTGCCAACACCCCGACATGGCCTCGCCGCCGCCGCAATCGGTCAGGAGATTTATGCCATTGGAGGGGCAAGTCGGGTTGGATTTGGAGCGGTGTTAACGAATGAAGCGTTGATGCTCAAATGAGGCGCTTGAAAGCAATGGTCATTACGAAAGCAAGTGTTAACGCTGCGAAGTCAGAAGGTTATCATGTCGTCTGTCGGCTGTGGTAGGTAACGAGAAGTTTGATGTTTTCTGTCCGGTTATGACCCAGCTTACGCGGTACAATCAGAATAGGAAATTATTCGGGCTGCCCACCGAACTGAGTGGCGGTGTTTCTGATTGGGTCGCGCGGGCTGGATACTGTTTTTGTTGCAGTTGCGTTTGAGTACGAGGAGACTGCCCGTGCTGGCATGCGAAATTGATGCTTGGATTAAGACGGCCGGACACCTTTGGTTTGAAGCAGGCTGGGACCAGGTCAATGGTGGTTTTTTCGAACATCTAAACTCTGACGGCACGCCAGTTTTTGGCGAAGACCGTCGCGTACGTGTGCAGTTCCGGCAAATCTTTTCCATGTCGTTCTGTCACCATCATGGATATGTTGATTTTGTCGATCAGCGGATTGATGAAGCAACACACTTTGTCTGGGATCGATTGTGGGGCGCTGGTGGCAAGGCGGGTTTTCCGCACGTCGTGACGCCGACCGCCGGTGTGAGTGATGCACGCCGCGACACTTATGACCATGCATTTGCGATGTTGGCATTTGGCTGGGCGCATCACGTGACAGGCGCGCGCCACATTGCAGATAAGCTCTCGCAGATCATTAGTTTTACAGAAAATAACCTGCTACATGACCAAAGTGGTTTCAAAGAAGCGCTTGGGGTCAGTGAGCCGAGACGACAAAATCCTCACATGCATTGTTTCGAAGCTTACCTTGCGCTTTTTGAAACGACAAAAAATTCGATTTTTCTTGATCGCATTGAGGCGCTGCTCGCGTTGTTCAAGAATAAATTTTGGGACAGCGAGCAACATTTGCTGCGTGAATATTTTTCCGATGACTGGAGCCGACATCCGTCCGATGAGCTATGGAATACTATTGAGCCTGGCCATATGGCCGAATGGGTGTGGTTGTTGCGCCGATATCAAGTTTTGACGGGTGGTGATGTCGACGCATTGTGTAAGCAAGTGTTCGCGAGAACCACAGAGCTTGGGCTGGATAATGCATCCAAATGCCTTTGGGACGGCGTTGCTCCAGATGCCAGCGTCACAAAGGCAACCCGTCGCCTTTGGCCACAGACCGAGTTCTTAAAGTCTACAATTGCCGAATACAATTCTGGCAATAGCCATGCATTGCGGTCGAGTGAGAATAGTTTGCGCGTGTTGCATGCCGAATATCTAAACGGCAAGGTTGATGGCGGGTGGCACGATCAATTCGACAGTAAAGGGCGATCGCTTAAGAATTTTATGCCAGCTAGCAGTCACTACCACCTCGTATTGGCCTTGCATGAAGCGCGCAAATCAGAACGATTGATGCAGTGCATGGAGCCTTGTCACAGTTCTGTTTGTTGAAGTTTCCAGGCAATCCACGCTAGCCTCCACAATTGTCCCATCAAATCAGGACCGGTTTATGCATGTCGAGCCATTGAAGATCCCAGATCTAAAGCTTATTACGCCAAATATTTTCCGCGATGATCGTGGGTTTTTTTCCGAGACATTTAACAAAATAGCTTTGGTTGAAGCGGGAATTGACGAAGAATTCGTCCAGGATAATCATTCCCTTTCGCGGGCAAAAGGCGTCGTGCGCGGGCTTCATTTCCAAACATCACCGTTTGCTCAAGCCAAACTCGTGCGCGTCATTCGCGGCGCGATTTTTGATGTGGCTGTTGATATTCGTCACGGCTCACCGACTTTTGGCCAACATGTTGGTGTCGAGCTATCGGCTGAAAACTGGCAGCAATTATGGGTGCCGGTGGGGTTCGCGCATGGATTTTGCACGATAGAACCGGATACAGAAGTGATTTACAAAGTGACGAACTTTTATAGTCCCGAACACGATACAGGAGTTGCGTGGGATGATGCCGACCTTGGCATAAACTGGCCGGTTTCGGGCGATGCGGCGGTGTTGTCGGAAAAAGATCGCAAGCATGCGGTATTAAAAGACCAGCCCGTTCATTTCACTTATGAGACGTAATCGGGGCTTAGGTCTCGGTCAGAGACCAAGGTTTTGTTGATACTTCGATTGCGTTTCCACTATTTTCAATTGCAAGTGCGCCAGGAATATCTGGAGCAAGAGAAAAAGTGTGTAAATGCCATTGAGCAGCCGTCTTTTCACAACCGTCAATTTGAAGGATACGGGCTGGAAGATCATCGAGACTGACATCGAAGCTATCGAGACCACGTTGAATGCCTTCCCCAGTTGTTTTCAGGACCGCTTCCTTTAAGACCCAGCAGCGAAAAAACAACTCTTGTTGCCTGGTGCCTTTCGCCGTTGAAATAATTTGCCATTCTCGGGCCGTGAAGAAACGTTTGGCAATGCGGATATCAATGTCGCGATGTTGTTCTATGTCGATCCCGACTTCGTTATTTGGTGATAACGCGAGCGCGGCCTGGCCGCCGCTATGGGCAATGTTGAAGTGAAGTGAAGGCTCGTTGGTTTGTGTTTCCAGCACCGGCTTGCCATGGGGCCCGTAAGAAAATACCAACGTTTCTGTCGTCGTATTCAGGGCACCTGCAAGAATTCGTCGAAGCCCGGCACGCGCTGCGATAAACTCATCGCGGTGGCGTGTTGATAGGAGCTTGCGTGCGCGATGGGTTTCGTCCGTCGAGAGGATTGCAGCGTGTTGTTCGCGCGCGGCTTCGTCGGCAAAGTGAAGTGGCCAGTGCCATATCTCAATATCGGATGCTTTTTGCATCGTTGGCTTTTAAATCGAGTTTGGACGAGAGAGAAGTCATAACTTCGTTTCCAATCCTCAGATCAACGGCTGCAAGCTGTTCTTCGGGCCACGACTAAGGTGTCGAAACAGCCGTCTTTGGGAGTGCAATAGAGCTTTTCGGCCTTCGAGTACGACAATATCGCGACGTCAGTGCTGCAACGCACGATAAGCTCGGCAATTAAACCGCGATCGGTAATAACTTCGATACCGGAATAATACCCACTACCGGAATAGGCCGGATACCGGGTAAAATTCCCTGTCACCGAATTTGCCATAACCACGGCACTTACTGCTAACGCAAACATGTTTATCGAAGGCTCCTGACAGACCTGTTGAGACTTGAGTGGATCGCTTTGTCGGCTCCTCCCCCACACCGACCAGGGGGTAAAAGCTCGTGGCCAATTGCTTGGGCCAGATCACATCGAGGTCTCAGCAAGTGCAGCGCCAACTGGAGCTTGGGCGCGAGAATGCCTGCAGGTATCGTGAGGAATTAACCTGAATAAGTCCCAGAACGCTGATTTTCGGGGCTGAAATGGTGTGTTTTGGTTGCCTGCTGTCTGGTTTGGCAAAGCAATATCGCCTAAAGTCTATGAGGCTTGTCGGAGTGCGGGTGTTGTGTGGCTTAGCTGAACGCCCCAGAACTTCGGCCCATTTTTGGAGATGTTCATAAGCGTGAAGATACAACACGATAGTAGTTGGCTGGATTTGGCGTGCCGGGTCAATCTGCCTGGGCGGGCGGGGTGTGCATGAGCCAGAGTGTTATCAAATTCACAAAGACGAGCGCTGACGCGCCAGGTACTGAATCGCAGCAAATGCAAGCTGGGCCTGAGGCGAAAACGAAGCATTCGATTGTGATTGCCGATAAGAGTTCGGTCGTGCGCGCCGGTCTTCGCGACGTGGTGCAGCAAGACGGACGTTTTGAGGTCGTCGATGTTGTTAGTGATGGATCGAACTTTATTAAGGCTTGTGCCGGCAAGAAAGTGGAAATCGGGATTGTTGGATGGGCGATGCCTGATATGTCGGGCGCGGATGTACTTGGCGTATTAAAACAGCAAAAACTTCCAACCCGTGTCATTGTTTATACCGGTGACAACAGTCCGGTGGTTCTGCGAAAAACGGTAAAGGCTGGTGCATGGGGCTTTGTTTATAAAGGTGAAGACTCGTCGGTTTTAATGGACGCGTTACGAAGCGTTGCAAGTGGGCGCCTAAGTCTTCCGTTTGTCGATATCGATGCACTGACACATGATCCACTAGATACTTTGACGGCACGCGAACTTGAGCTGTTGGGTGTTCTCGCCAAAGGGTGGACGAATGAGCAAATCGCCTCGCGTATTGGCATTTCCCACAACACTGTGAAGTATCACCTGAAAAATTTGTATGAGAAATTGTCGGTCAAAAACCGCGCGATGGCTGTAGCTCTTTATATGACAAGTATTGTTGGAGAACGCTGACAATACGATCAGATGTGACCTGAAATAGCTTGCCGTGCACGAGTACACGTCAAATCGTTCCAGTTGTTCGTCGTGCTTTGTTGATGTTTAAGCGGGCAACCCAGTAAGCAGACAACACGGTGAAAATCAAAAGCACTGTTTGCCAAAAGAAACTAAAGCGTGAACGATTTTTCTCTTGTCACACCGCGCACGTTATGCATGCTCCGGTGATGGAACCTTTTTCGCAGATGCAGCAATTTTGATGCAATGCTTTGACTTAAAGCGAATATCGGTCAGCGTTCGTTTTGTGCAGCTGCTCCGGGGTAGTCAATGGACTACCCGTTCGGACAACCACCTCTCACCTAAGTAATGAAATTTTCTCGCCAGCCGGGTGTTGCGGCCAGTCGTTGAATAACGGCATCTGGCCCTCAATAGCTCTCAGCCAAAAAGACAGATGCATTTTGCAACTGGCTCGCGGATGCTCTGAAGCGGCCGCTTCTTTGCTGCCTCATTCTTATTGTGCTGGGCGGGACAAAAAGCTGAAACGGTAAAATACCAACTCGAGAGGAAGCGAAAACCGATGCTTGTGCAGCCACACCTATTTATCCCTGGACCAACGAATGTTCCTGAAGCGGTTCGCTCTGCGATGGACATTCGCATGGAAGATATGCGTTCTCCCGAGTTTCCAAAATTCACGCTTCCGCTGTTCGAAGACATGAAGAAAATTTTCAAGCTGACCAAGGGGCGTGTGTTTTTGTACCCGTCGTCTGGAACGGGTGCCTGGGAATCTGCAATCACCAATACACTCAATTCCGGTGACAAGGTATTGATGAGCCGCTTTGGACAGTTCTCATTGCTATGG
The DNA here is from genome assembly GCA_050633705.1 of Hyphomicrobiaceae bacterium. Taxonomy (GTDB): domain Bacteria; phylum Pseudomonadota; class Alphaproteobacteria; order Rhizobiales; family Hyphomicrobiaceae; genus JAJFHI01. Next base: position 330,303 of record JBOEGZ010000007.1, read on the forward strand.
GTGCAGATGGCGGAACGCCTTGGCTTGAAAGTTGAGCTTTGTGATGAAGAGTGGGGTACGGGTGTCCCGCTTGAAAAGTATGCCGATATTCTCGCTAAAGACACAGCCCACGAGATCAAAGCCGTCTTTTGTACGCATAACGAAACAGCCACCGGTGTCACGAGCGACATCGCAGGTGTTCGCAAGGCACTTGATGCTGCAGGCCACCCTGCTTTGTTGTTCGTTGATGGCGTAAGCGCTGTGGCATCGATTGATATGCGCATGGACGACTGGGGCGTAGATTGTTGTGTCTCGGGCTCTCAGAAAGGCATGATGCTGCCAACGGGTGTTGGTATTCTGGCGGTGAGCGACAAGGCTCTTGAAGCTAGCAAGTCTTCAACAATGCCATGCGCCTATTTTACCTTCGAAGATATGATAGCCACAAATGACCTTGGTTATTTCCCCTACACGCCGCCGACGCAAATTTACCGCGGTATGCGGACATCCATCGACATGCTTCTGGACGAAGGCTTAGAGAATGTTTTTGCACGTCATACGCGACTGGCAACCGGTGTCCGCAAAGCTGTAGAGGCCTGGGGTCTTAGCTTATGTGCTGCGGAAGAAAAGTGGCATTCTGACACGGTCAGCGCGATAGTTGTTCCAGAAGATGTCGATGCCGTAGAAGTGATCAACACGGCTTATTACCGCTACAACGTTTCTCTTGGAACTGGCTTGAACAAATTAGCCGGCAAAGTTTTCCGTATCGGACACATTGGCGCGATGGATGATGTCATGTTGGGTGGTGCATTGTTCGGAGTTGAGATGGCGATGCGCGACTGCGGCGTTAAATTTGATTTCGGAGCCGGAACAGGAGCTGCGGCTGAATACTACAGCGCATCAGCAACAAAGTCTGCTGAAGCCCGCAAAGCCGCTTAAATCAACGCTTCCGTAACATTCACTTTGTGTCGAGCTGCGCTGTAGTATTCAGCGCGGTGTCAACACAAAGCTCTAAGGTAAGGACAATAAATAAATGAGCTATACGCTTCATAGCCTTAAGAAAGCCCGTCTTCAACGCAGTGAACTTGCTGTGCCGGGGTCGAACCCGACCATGATCGATAGAGCCGCGGGAAGTGCTGCCGACTATGTTTTCTTAGACATCGAAGATGCGGTTGCTCCGCCAGATAAAGAACAAGCGCGTAAGAATATTATTCAGGCACTGAATGATATTGATTGGCGGGCCAAAGGTAAAACTGTCAGCGTCAGAATAAACGGGCTAGATACCCACTACATGTATCGCGATGTTGTCGACGTGATGGAGCAAGCCGGTGACAAGCTTGATACAATCTTGGTGCCAAAAGTTGGTGTTCCAGAAGACCTCTATATGGTCGAAGCCCTGTGCAGCCAAATTGAAACGGCCAAAGGTTATACAACACCCGTTGGTTTGGAAGCCTTGATCGAAACCGCTCTTGGTATGGCGAATGTCAATGCCATCGCTGCAACGCCTGGTCGTTTGGAAGCGCTGCACTTTGGCGTGGCTGACTATGCAGCAAGCTTGCGGGCACGGACTGTTGTGATTGGCGGCCTTAACCCAGATTATCCAGGTGACCAATGGCATGCATCGTTAACACCAATGTTGGTGGCGTGTCGTGCTTACGGACTGCGCGCAATCGATGGCCCATTCGGTGATTTTAGCAGCCCTGACGATTACATCGCTGCTGGTCGTCGTGGCGCAGCCCTCGGCTTTGAAGGTAAGTGGGCCATCCACCCATCCCAGATCGAGCTGGCAAACGATATCTTCTCACCACCTCCAGCTGAAGTGGAGAGAGCCAAGAATATCATCGCAGCTTTAAAGGAAGCTGAAGCTCAGGGTAAGGGTGCTGCTTCGCTCGACGGTAAAATGATTGATGCGGCCTCAGAACGTATGGCACGCAACGTGATTGTCGTGGCGGATTTGATTGAATCATCAAAGAACGCAGCGAACGGCTGACGGTCAAAGTGAAATGGCGTGTGCTTTTCATAAGCACGCGTCTCCTTGCTGACGAAGGAGGACGTTGTGGACATTCACGAGTATCAGGCCAAAGAATTATTGGCTCAATTTGGTGTGCAAGTCCCACGCGGTGGCTTGGCTTACAGCCCCGAACAAGCCACCTATCGCGCGAATGAAATTGGTGGAACGAAGTGGGTTGTTAAAGCTCAAGTTCACTCTGGCGCTCGCGGCAAGGCGGGTGGTATTAAGGTTTGCACGAACGACAAAGAAATTTGGGATGCTGCTGATGGTCTTCTTGGTCGCCGCCTTGTAACCAACCAAACGGGCCCACGCGGAAAGCTTGTTTCGCGTCTTTACATCGAAGAAGGCATTGAAATCGATCGCGAGCTTTATCTCAGTTTCGTGATGGACCGGGCACAGGAACGCATCGTAGTGGTGGCTTCTGCCGCTGGCGGCATGGACATTGAAGAGATCGCTGAGCGTGAGCCAGACTCAATATTGCGGCTCGTAGTTGACCCAGCTGTTGGTATGCAGTCTTTCCAGGCGCGCGAAGTTTCGTTTGGCCTTGGTATTGAGCCGAATGTTACAGGACAATTCGAGCGAGCAATACTGGGATGTTATCGTGCATTCCGCGATTTGGATGCGACCATGCTCGAAGTGAATCCGCTGATTGTGACAAAGTCGCAGGGCATTCTAGCCCTAGACTGTAAGATGTCGATTGACGACAATGCGCTGTTTCGTCGACCACAAATCGCTGAGTTGCGTGACAAGAGTCAAGAGGACCCACGCGAAACTTATGCAAGTGACCGCGGCTTGTCCTATGTCGGTCTTGATGGTGATATTGGTTGCGTCGTCAATGGCGCAGGGTTGGCAATGGCGACACTCGATATGATCAAACTTGCCGGTGGTGAACCGGCCAACTTTCTCGACATTGGCGGAGGTGCATCACCTGAGCGTGTGGCCAAGTCCTTCCGCGCAGTCTTGAAAGATACCAACGTCAAAGTTGTTTTGTTGAACGTCTTCGCCGGTATCAATCGCTGTGATTGGGTTGCCAAAGGCGTTGTTGAGGCTGTTCGTGAATTCAACATCAAGCAACCTGTTGTCATACGCTTGGCTGGTACGAATGTGGAAGAAGGTCACCGAATTGTAAGTGAAAGCGGTTTGGACCTTATTTCTGTTGATACACTTCGCGACGCTGCTGAAGCCGCAGTGGCCGAAGTGAAGAAAATCGAAACTGCTGCAGCTTAGTGAAGATAAGGACTGGATATGGCAATTTTAATTGATGAAAATACGCCCGTACTGATCCAGGGTTTCACTGGACGCATCGGCACGTTCCATGCGCAGGAAATGATTGATTACGGAACCAACGTTGTTGGCGGTGTGACACCGCGTAAAGGTGGAACAACTCATTTGGGTCGACCGGTTTTCAACACGGTCAAGGGCGCTGTTGAGGAAACTGGAGCGACAGCGAGCATCGTCTTTGTGCCACCGCCGTTTGCAGCGGACTCGATCATGGAAGCAGCGGATGCAGGAATAAAGTACTGTACTTGTATTACGGATGGTATCCCGGCGCAGGATATGATCCGCGTCAAGCGCTATATGCGCCGTTACAAAAAAGCTGACCGGATGCGTCTAACCGGACCCAATTGTGCCGGAACGATCAGTCCGGGTAAGGCGATGCTTGGTATCATGCCGCCCAATATCTTTCTGCCAGGACGGGTTGGTGTTATTGGTCGCTCGGGAACTCTTGGCTATGAAGCGGCCGAACAAATGAAGGCGTTAGGAATTGGCGTATCGACGAGTGTCGGTATTGGTGGTGACCCCATTAACGGGTCATCGTTCCGTGACCTCTTGGAAGAGTTTGAGAACGACCCTGAAACCGATGCGGTCTTGATGATTGGCGAAATTGGAGGACCGCAAGAGGCAGAAGGTGCGCTCTATGCGCGTGATCATATGAAGAAGCCTGTCGCTGCATACATTGCCGGACTTTCTGCACCTGAGGGTCGAACCATGGGACATGCAGGAGCGATCGTTACAACATCAGGAGAATCGGCTGCCGAGAAAGTTAAGATCTTAACGGCGGCAGGTGTCACTGTTGCCCCAACGCCTGCTGACATGGGTGCGACTGTGCTCAAGGTCTTGGAAAATTTGAAGAAAGTCGCATGAGTATTTGACGATCTTAGAGGGCTCTGGCGGTTTGCAACCCCCCCTCTACGGATCGCGGAATCGCAGGGACCTCAACATAGAAATGAGGCCAGTTGCGACAACTGCGGCCGACGCTTCACTGCTGTGTCGCGTCGGCTCCTTTCTTTTGAGAGTTTCAATGACTGAGAACAAAGATCAATTCAGCGAAAAACAGACTCCCAAGCTCGATGAATTCATGTTGCGGGATCGATTGCGTGATATGCGAACACGCATTCCTGATGATCCGTGGCTTAATCCGATCATGGCCGTGGCGTTTGAGCTATCGAGACAGCTTGAAGCTGGCGAATTAGAATTTGAGGACGTTAAGTCTTTGGCGGAGCGGTTGATGGATCGCGCGTGTGTGAACCGAGCCTTGCACATTCGCGAGCGCGTTGACTACAAAGACCATCGCACGACGCAAAATGACTTCATTGAATTCCTGCAAACAACGACCGATGCCTTGGGAGCATGCGGCGATGGCAAAGATTCCGATGCCTGTTTTGCTGAGTTTTCTAAACGATGGGAACGCGCGCGTGTTGGTGTTGTTCTGACCGCGCATCCAACATTTGCACTCTCCGATGCGCTTTCGCGACGCATGATTGAAATTGCTGTAACAAACGATGCGGGACAGCAAGAATTAAGCGGATATGCACATCGGCCAGATGACCCCATTGACCTCAAATACGAGCATACGCGCGCGCAAGATGCCGTGCGAAAACTGCGCTCGGCTTATGACGAGTTATTAAGTTGTTTCTTCTCGTTTGCTGCGGATCGTTTTGGCCCACGTGCTTACAGTCTTCGTCCCGATCTCATGACATTTGCCTCATGGGTCGGCTATGACCTTGACGGCCGTGTCGATATTACCTGGTTAGATTCCTTCGCGTTGCGGCTGTCGGAAAAGCATGCTGCTCTCATTGATATCCGCGAGCGCTTTCTCATAATTCGCCACCGCCTCGGAGATGAAACGACAACACAGCGTGTTTGTCGCCAGATTACCGGTAAGCTCGATCTCGCAATTGCCGCGGTTGAAGAACACATCAATGCGGTCGGTCAGATTGATGAAGACCACAGAGGGCTCGTTCGGGCCGCAAATGTCGTTTCCAAGTCAGACACCTACAATCTGACAAGTACAAAACCGCTTCTGGAATTGCTCGATACGTTGAATGAGACAGTTGAAACGCCTCAGATGAAGCGTTCAGTTGCATCTCTTGCTAGTCTCATCCACACAACGAAACTGGGCACTGCGCACATTCATGTCAGAATTAATGCAGCCCAACTGAACAACGCATTTCGTGCTTTCGTTCATGAGTCCTGGACCCAGGATTTGTCAGAAGGCCAAGCGTTGGCAAAAATTTCGGAAATGATCGCGACGGTTCATCCCGAGAGCGTCAATTTTGGAACCTTGGAACTTGAAACGGCGACGGCAATTCGCCAATTCGCACTCATTGGGCAAATACAAAAACACGTAGATAGCGAAGCGCCGATCCGCTTTCTTGTTGCGGAGTGTGAGGCCCCATCTACAATTTTAATTGCGGTTTTCTTCGCAAAATTGTTCGGCGTCTCGGACAATGTTGATATCTCTCCGCTGTTTGAAACCCCGGACGGTTTGGAACAGGGTGCCCGTTTGATGAGACGGCTTTTGCAGGAGCCTGGGTATCGTAACTATGTCCAGTCACGTGGCCGACTTTGTATTCAAACAGGGTTTTCGGACGCGGGACGTTTTGTCGGCCAGATCACCGCGACATTGGCGATTGAACGACTTCATCATGCACTCGCCACCGAGGTGGCCCAGTCCGGCCTAAAAGATGTCGAGACGTTGATCTTTTCGACACATGGGGAATCGATGGGTCGCGGCGCTCATCCAGGAAAACTAAAACAGCGCCTTCGCTACGTATTTTCAGATGAATCCCGGCGCCGATTTGAAGATAAGAACCTTGCAGTCAAGCACGAGACCAGTTTTCAAGGTGGGGACGGTTTCACATTTTTTGCCAACAGGACACTAACGTCGCGCGCGCTGGCAACGATCATCATGGATGGCGAAGTCGGTGATGTGGATGATGACCCGTTTTATGCCGACGAAAGCCTCAGCCTCGATTTTTATTTGCGCTTGAAAGCCTATCAGCAGGATGTGTTTAAAAATAATGGCTATCGTGCTTTGTTGGGTGCGTTCGGACCAAACCTCTTGTTCAAAACAGGTTCACGCGCAGTGAAACGCCAAAGTGATCAAGCAGCCGTTCAAGATCGCGGCGATCCGGCGAGAATGCGGGCCATTCCAAACAATGCCATTTTGCAGCAGTTTGGTTATATCGCCAATGTTGTTGCAGGTCTTGGCGCGGCTGTGGGCACGGAGCGAGACCGTTTCATCGTGTTGGCAAAAACATCAAAGCGTTTACGCACGTGTTTGGAAATGATCGCGCGCGGGAAGCAATTATCCAGCTTGAACGCGATGGGAGCCAATGCATCAATATTTGATGCCGGGTTCTGGGCTTCGCGTGCCTCTTGGGGACGAGAAGAAGGTTTGGAAAGTGCCTTCCGTGACCTTTCAGAATTTCTCTTAAATGATCAACGTGATGTTAGCATCAAGAATTTGACTCATCACCTGCGGTTGGATGCGATTCATCTGCATCAAATTCTTGAAGAGATCGGTCTAAAGGGCGGAAAGATTCCTGACGACACGCGATTGGAGCTCGATCTGTTGCATGCGGTCCGACTAGCCCTGATTATGCGTATCTTCATTCTCTCGGCGCAGCTCCCGCGATTTGCGCCACGCAATGACATGTCACGCGATCAGTTGATGGCGCTTGCTCTCGGGCTAGATGTTCCCGAAGTGTTGTCGTTCATTCGTGAGACCTTCCCCCATGATCGAGCCAAAGACTTCGAGGGTCGTTTTGATGAGGCCAGTACGTATCGACCTCATGGCATCGATGATTATGGAAGGCTGGAGACAGAGATCTTATTGCCAATGGAAGAAGCCTACGACTTTGTTCGCGAGATCGGAACGGGCATCAGCCACCATATGGGTGCCTTCGGCTGACGTTGTCGGTTGCCCTTGATTTAGACGAGGTGGGCGTCCGTTCAAGACGTTTTTTCTCGGCGTACTCTAGGTATGCGAAAGAGTTGGACTTTTCAGTCGAGGTCTTTGAATGAAACCATTTGATGCTTGTCTTGGTCCCAAAGCTTGAAGCCAGCGCAGGTAAAACTGTCCTTCAAAGTAATACGATTGATGGATTTAAGCGCTGGGTCTGCGTTCAAACATTCTGACAATCTGTAATTCGGTATCATCGAGTTTAGATGGTGGATGTGGTGGAGACCAATGTCACCTGAGAACCAGGCCAGAACCGGGTGCAGCACATAGTAAGAGCTACCGTAAACGGCCGCGATCTGGAAATCCCATTCTTTTGTTTCTTCCCAATGGGACTCTTCGAACTGGTGTTGGATGAAAAATAGCCAGCCGCCCATTGCAGTTGCCAGGTGAAGGATAGGCCAGAATACAAACAGCACATCACTCCAACCAAATATTGCAACAAGACTGCCATAAAAGACCAACATCGCAATGTTGAGGCCCATGATGCTCTTGAAAGAGTCTTTAACGGTAAGGCCCTGCGCAAAAGGTTGCCTTTGGATGAACATAAAGAAGAAGGGCACGGCAATGCCAAATAAGAAGATCGGATTGCGATAGATGCGATAGCCAAATTTCATCAACGGCGACAGCGCGCGATACTCTTTGACGGTGAGGGTTGTGATGTCACCGACACCGCGCTTATCGAGGTTTCCTGATGTTGCGTGATGAATGGCATGTTGGCGTCGCCAAACGCCGTAAGGTGTGATGGTGAAAACCGACATCAGACGGCCAATGAAGTTATTTTCCTGCGGTGTTTTGAGAAATGACCCATGGCCGCAGTCATGTTGAATGATGAAGAGGCGGATCACAAGTCCAGCCGCGAGAAACGAGAGAAGTAGCGTGACCCAATAAGCGTGACGAACGGTTTCAAACATCGCCGCGATTGTTACAAGGAAAAGGACAAGTGTAACGCCGACTTGGGTGTATGCCGTTTTGGGAATGGCTCCACGATACTTTGCGCAATGCGCCGCGATGCGTTTCACATTCTGTTTCAAATCGTCGGCCATAATCTGTGGCGCATCCGGCCTTGATTTCGTATCGGCAAAGGCAACGTCGGTCACGGTAGAACCATCCAATTTTTACACGACCATCAACAACAACAGAGGTGAATTCTCTGCGTCAGCATTGCGTGTTTCGATTTATCCCCACAAGGTGATGCTTCGTTTGCGGAGTTAATCCCAAACCAAACAACCAAGTGTTTGGCATTTGCACGCCAGATCCGCAAACTTGCATCTCTTTGCGCTAGCATATTCGTCCGCTAACGGCGACATCTGACCCTTGAAAAACCTGTGTTTTAAAGATTTTAGGCCAGAACTGGTGCCCAAGCCGCGCACTCTTTGGTGATTACCTCCGCAAAGGGACGGTTATCATGCGGTGCATCAATTTCATTGCATTAGTCTTTTGCCCAAAATTCTACAATCGCGCTACCTTTGTTTCGCGCCTCGCGATCGAGAAAACGTGAGCGATAACGCGCCTGGATCTCGGTTACCTGACGGTTATTGCGTGCGATTTTTATTGGGCCGAAACTTTTACCAGCGTCGACACGTGTTTTGACCGGAATGACGTCGATATTGCCATTTCCATAAACAACGCGAAGTTCACTTAACGTAATTGCTCGGTCGCGGACGCGCACTTCGATTTTTTCGATTGCCCCTTCACCTCTGGTGAGTTGAATAGCATCCTTGTCGAAACCAACGAAACCCGCCGCTTGCGCGCCTAACATAACCCAGCCGCGGTTGAACTTGCGGGCTTCACCCGTTGGTCCGAGCCATCCATCGGCGAACTCTCCGAATGCTTCGATGCGGGCTTGGCCACGAAAATTGGGGCGCGATTCGTATTGTAGGCGGATGTCTTTGACAAACTGATCGCCTGGCAAATCAAACCAGTCTGTCGTCGTGTTACGGGTGATTTTCTGATTAATTTCGCGTGTTTCAGATTTTCCGTCGCTGTAGTGGATCTCGAGTTTTTTCAAAACAATGTCGTTGTTGACAACACGCATGCGAATGCGACGAAATTTTCCAACCTGCCGACCAACTGGAATGGTTTGTGTGTCGGAATTGAATCCAACGTGCTCGGCTGCAAAAAGGATATCACTGCTCTCGCTAGGTTGGCTTTCAATTGATGCGGCAGCTTTCGGTTTTGGCTCAGGTGCTGGAACGGTCGTTGCGCCGGTTTGCTGGTTTGCATCGGCCGTCAGTGATGGGCGTTTGGCCAACCGACCCTTGCGACTTTGTAGGGCCCAAACTTGGAGTTGAGATTTGCGACCCTTGCGTTGAGGCTTGTATTCGATAGCGATCGAGCGAAGGAAACGTTCTGTTCGGCTGAGATTAATCGGGCGGGAGCGCAAACCACGTCGTAGATTAATACGCCGTCTCTCAACGTGTGTGTCTGCTTTTGCGTAGTCAACTTGAACTTCAGAAATCAACAGTCCGTTTCTTCGTGTTCTCAGACGTACGGCTTTGTAACTTCCTTTTGAGGCTTCAAGATCGATATCGGCGAAGCCTTGCGATGCATCGATTGTTACGGTTTTCAACAACACCCAACGGTCACCACGCGTAATTTGGGCATTTACCGTTGTGTTGGTCACGATGGTGAAGAGCGCTGCAAGCAGCGTCACGATGATCCGCAGGTTTCGTGTCATTACACCCTCAATAATATGCTCGGAGCATGACGAACCAGGGTTGCGCTGTTGGCGCGCGCTGTGTGGGTCGAACGCTCAAAAAACAATATAAGCCGGTTAAATTCGCTGATGTTGTGGCATGCGATTCCAGGTGGTGCATCTGGGAATGAGAATTGTCCCCGTTGTTCCCAACTTGGGCGTCACGGGTCGTTAAATCTATTTTGGGATAAGGGCTGATCGCCAAGCAGATGCAACTGGGCCTGACTTTTTCTCAAGTCAGGCCTAAGCATTTCGTCGTTTGCAAACGAGGTGAGACGCTTAATGTTATCGATGACCGTGAATTTCCACAGTCGCACGTTTTTGGCCTTGTGCGCCGCGGTCAAAGAAGCGTGAGCGATAGCGCGCTTCAACATTCGTTACGACCTTGGGGCCATTTTCGATTTTTAACGGGCCATAACCTGTTTCCGGTTCAACCTTGGTTCGGTTGGCGTCAAACTTTTGCTCCGACCCATCTCCAAAGGTGACTTTGACATAGTCCAAGGTGATATCGCGGTTGCGCGTTACGACGCGCAGATCAGAAAAACCACGTTGGTGGGGGGGAACTTCAGACCTATCAACTTCAAAGCCAATGAATCCAGCCGTATCACCTGATGTCAGTTGAACCCAACCTTCGTTAAAGTTTTCGGCTTCCCCATCGAGCCAGTTGCTGGATAAAACGCCCCAAAATTCGACGTCTGCGCGACCAGAGAAGTTGCGCCGTTTTTTGTACTTGATGTTGATGCTGTCAACGAAGTGCTTGCCTTCCAGATCGATTTCGTCGGTACGTTCACCTGAGCGAATGATTCCCGCAAATGGCACATCGACATTCTCACCATCTTTGAAGCTGATCTTCAAATCGAGAAGCTCAATGTCGTTTTTCTTAACGCACAAGCGGACTTTGTCGAATTTTCCCATTTCAGGGCGTTCAACGGAGATCGAATCTGTGTCTTCACCAAAACTGACATTGCCGGTTGCAATCAGTAGGCTGCGTGGTCCGCCACAACCGCCGGACTGAGGAATGGACGACGTTCCAATCACGACCTTGTTCTCAGGTGGCTGGTATTCGGGCTGAGCAGGTTCTGGTACGGCTTCTGGTTCTGGGGTGGGTTCAGGTTTGGGCGTAGCAGCCACCGTCGTATTCCTTGATCCGGATCGGCGGGTACGACGGTCTTCACGTGTTTGGCGTCCGCGAACTTGTAGCTGTGCAATATTCTTTGAGAACGGGCGGCGTTTGTATTGAACGACGACTGAGTCGACAAACTTTCGACTTGCACGTGGATCGATTTCTCTTGTGCGCTCACCACTGCTTAAAAAGAAGCTGCGGTTTTCGACGTGTTCTGAACCATCTGCGTAGTTGACGATAACTTTGGTGACGTCGATGCGATCGCCAAAATTATACAATCGGATTGCGCGAAATGCGCCTTCCGCAGCAGACGTGTCAATTGCGAGCCGCCGCTTGATAACAGTGGCGATTTCAACGTCGCTTCCCCCCATAAAGGCGAGTTCTTCGTGATGCGCCCCTGAGCGCGGCGTAAACATGATGCAGAATGTGATGCCGATCGCCACAACTGCGAACTTGGAGATCCAAGACTTCATCTGATCCACTCCCGTCGAAAATTATTCAGCTGTGAGTTCAGCTCAATCCCATTATCCATTGTTATAGCGTAAGTTTTCCGGTGAGTTACAACTGGGTCAGACGACTGCTTATTGGGTTTTTGCAAACGATGCAAAGATGACACATGCGGCCACCTGGTTAATTTTGGTTTGTACAGTCGTGCCGAAAGATGCTGTCCATGGGGCGCAGCGCGGCGCCCAAAATTCCAGCCAGGCTTGAAGGCTTTGTTTGTATGGACTTTTCCAACATTGGCTTTGATTGTTATATCTCACACAGCATGCTTCGGTATGGCCATGTAATATGCCCACTTTGGCGATAATGGGGTCCGTTTACGGACGATGTTGTGACGGAACTGGTACTTCAAAAATGACCACGAGCGCATCACAATTAAAAGTTGAAAATGACCTTGCTGTTGCGGCCCAAGAGCGTGTGAGGCTTGCGGTCGAAATTTTGCGCCAGCGCATGGGTGAGCGTGTGCAAACGGGTGTTGAGATTCGCCGTCAGCACGGCCACACATTGACCTCGCTACCAAACCAACCGCCAGATGCCGTGGTGTTTGCACGCAGCACAGATGAGGTCTGCGAAATTGTATCGGTCGCTCATAAGCACAACGTTCCAGTTATTGCCTTTGGTGGTGGGACCTCACTAGAAGGACATGTCAACGCTCCGAATGGGGGCATTTCGCTTGATCTGACAGGTATGAGCGCGATTGTTGAAGTTTACTCATCAGACATGCAGGCGGTCGTTCAAGCCGGTGTGACGCGCGAACAACTCAACATACATCTGAGAGATTGCGGATTGTTCTTCGCAGTTGATCCTGGTGCAGAAACAGCGACGATCGGCGGCATGGCAGCGACACGTGCGTCGGGGACAAACACGGTGCGCTACGGCACGATCCGCGAAAACGTTGTTAATGTGACAGCGGTGATGGCGAATGGTGACGTTGTAAAAACGGCCAACCGTGCAGCAAAATCGTCGGCGGGTTATGATCTAACACATTTGCTCGTTGGGTCTGAGGGCACGCTCGGTATTATCACGGAGCTGACTGTGAAACTGCACCCGCGCCCAGAAAAAATCGCCGCCGCCGTCGCACCATTCAAGAGTTTGCAGGGTGCCTGCGATGCGACCATTGAGGCGCGTCAACTCGGGCTTGGGTTGGCTCGAATTGAATTGATGGACAGCCTACTGGTTAAAACCGTCAATGCACATGCAAAACTGGATCTTGATGAAGCCCCAACGCTATTTCTAGAATTTCATGGGTCGACGGCAAGCGTCGGTGAAGCGGTCGAAACATTTCGAGAGCTTGCTGATGCGCACGGCGCTGTCAGGTACGATTGGGCGGATCGTCCTGAGGAACGCAGTGCGTTATGGCATGCACGCCATGAAACATTGTGGGCTGTGAAATCGTATTGGCCGGGTCAAGAGACGTTGGTGACAGATGTCTGCGTGCCAATATCGAATCTTGCAAAGTGTGTTGTTGAAACGCAAAAGGATCTTGAGGAAACGGGCTTAATTGGACCTATTGTCGGGCACGTTGGTGATGGGAACTTCCACGTTGTCCTGGTGCACGATCCAAATGATACAGATCAACGGGCCAAAATCACAGGATGGCTGAACCGGTTGACGGCGCGTGCCATTGCAATGGATGGGACCTGCACCGGGGAACATGGCATCGGGCAAGGGAAAACTCGCTTTTTGCAAGATGAACTTGCCAGCGCGGTGCCTGTGATGAAGTCCCTTAAACAGGCATTGGACCCACTTGGTATTCTCAATCCTGGGAAAATTTTCAAAAGTTGAGTCTTACGAGCTGAAATCTATCGGTGCTCAAGAGAGGAACTAAAGCGCTGAATTCGATCGCAATTGGCGGGTGTCGTGCTGTTACAACTAAATTTTCTCCATCAGAGCATGAAATTGCAGGTCGTTCGTTTCCAACTCGTTTAGGTCTGTCTGTTAAGATTCGCCAAAGTTTTGGTGTGTTTTGTAGGAATAGACGGATGATCAAGCAGCAGCAGACATTTAGTAAGCAAGATGTTCAAAAGACGCTGTTCAACCTAGCCGGTTTTGCCCTGATAGGAGGCGTTGCGGTCTATATGGTGGTGGCTGCTTTTCAGACGGAAGAGATCAAACAATGCAGCGTTCGCTACCCGTCCTACACCGAGCTTTCGTTGGCATCGCATAGTGGAAATTTGCTAACGCCGATTGAGCTGGAAGCGGGTTTGAGTTCGGGAGCCGAAAATATTTCGGAAAATGCAGAAATTGTATCGTTGCAAGATTCTGAGGCGAATGCGACGGCTTTGAAAGTCCGGCTTCAAGAACAGCCAAAAACTGGAAGCGAAATTGCCGGTATCAAGTTTCACTGGGCGCCAAGCAGTTTGCAATCATCTAGGGCCGGTTGCCTGACTTACAAAACAAAGCTGCCAGAAGACATTGACTTTGCGCGTCCTGGTTTTCTTCCAGGTTTTAGCGGTGGTGGTACTGCAGAAAGTCGCGATGGCAAGGTGCAAGATTTCGAATTTGCTTCTCAGCTTGGCTGGAATGAGACAGGACAGCCCGTAGTCAAAGTTGCGCGCACTGGGTTCGTTAAAGGCTGGTTCAACTATCTTGAGTTTTCTGCAAAAGGCCCAATTCCAACCGGGCGTTGGATTGAGCTTGAGCAGGAAATCGTCACCAATACCAAGAATAAAAGTGACGGGACTTATCGGTTGTGGGTTAACGGGGTTCTCATCGTCAACAAAACCAAGATCAACTGGGCGCCAAAAGGATCAGCAAAGTTTCATGGCGTTACCGGCAAAATCGGTTTGCAATCGCGCGCGGAAATCGCATTTGAATTTGAGCCTAAGCAACAATTTGTGCATTTGACGCCATTCCAACTGCGTTGGGAGTAGCTGTCCTCTCGCGCGAATTGAGTTTCGCTGCTGGCTTGCCCGTCGCAAGTCAACGAGCCAGTGCACCAGAATTTCATGAGTGTATTGGTTAGTTTATGACTTTTCGCTCGGCTTCCAACCGGCTGCAACAGCTTCTTCCTCGCTGCAGAACCAACGTTCACCGCGGCTATTGCGGACCCGGACCCGGCGGTAATTGGGTGACCATGGCAGCACGTATTTCCGCCCGCTGCGAAGCACTCGCCCCTTTATCGGGCAGCCATCAGGACGCGCCTTCTTTGCGGCATTCCATTTTGCCTGCCGGTATTCAGCCGGGCGCAAGGCCTCGCCACTCCAAACGCCGACGCGTTTTTCGCGCGCCTTGTCTTGTAGCGTTGCGTAGTCATTAAACAGAGTGTCTTCTGCGAAAACCGCACCTTTTTCAACCAGCACTGATGCAATATCCGGCGCACGCTGAGTTGCACATTTGGCAAGCTCTAAACCATCGCCCGTTGTGCCAACGCTTGTACACGTGAGGGTTCTGCGGCGAACCAACTGGGCGAGCAAATTTTTAGCCGCGCGACCGCATCGCCATGATTTGGATCTTGCGTTTTTGCAGGTTTGCAGTGCAGCGGGAGCTTCGATGCCATCAAGCTTGATCTTACGTCTGGCTAGTCGGACTGTATCACCAGATAAGGCAATCGCCCGACCTTTGTAAATCTTGGCAGGAGCTGGTGAGAACAGCTGAGTGAAGTCGGTGAGGTTTAAGTTTACAGACGGTGTTGAAGTATTTTGGTAACCGGCCCAGCTCAACCCAGCGACAAGACTTGATAAGACTGCAAAGCCGAAAAATCTCGCGGCCGTGGGCGTGCGCAGCAAAGTTGGAATTGGGACACGAACATTGAGATTGTTGTGATGCATGACGGAGATGAGAGCGAGCGCCAGGAAAGGCAGTGCGATCACCGATGCAATGATCGCGGTTTGATTAAAGCCCCCGCTGCCAACAAGAAACGCTGCGACAATTGAGGCGACAAATCCAACAATCCCGGCAGCCAATGCAAATTTCGGTTGCAGGCTGCCACGGTCTTCAAGCTCATGGAGTGTGCGGCGTAGTGCGTGTGCGCCTCGTTGTCCGATGTAGTGAAGTAACACAACAATATGGTCGGTGGCATAAAGAGTGCCTTGCCATACTTTTTGACAAATAATGCGGGTTGCCGCCCATGTGGAACGGACAATGTTTGTAATGATCGTCCGACCAACAGCCCAGCATCGGATGGCTCCGGCGATAGCGCCTTCTGCTGCAATGTGGGCACCTTTTTTCGCAAATACAGCGCCTTCGATGCTGGCTTGTTTTCCGGCCTTGCCAGCTTTCACGATTTGGTGGGCAGCGGCATCGCTGGCTTTTTTGGCAAGAGCTGCACCTTCGAGGCCAGCGTGTTTGCCAACCTCGCCAGCTTTTTTCACGCCACCAGCTGCAGCATTTCGCGCATTATCGAATTTGTCGCGGCGTTTTTGTCGGCGATAGAGTACGGTCGTGCGGACGTGCTTTTCCCATGAAAAACCGTCGTTTTTGTTTCGCCAGTTGAACATTTTCAACCCCCGCTTTCGATCACGCACATCGAATCATCTCAGTCATAATGAAACTGAATTTGGGCCGTGCTTTGGCTTGTCGTTGCTGTTCCCACACGTTCGGTTGTCTTTTTCTCGCTGTCTTGCCTAGACTTTGCCATTGTATGGAAAGCCTGCAGTATGGATAGCCTGCATGCCGTATGCGTCATGGGCAACCAGCAATGCTGGCTTGCTCAACACATACATCATGGCTCAATAATAAGAAAAATAGGAATTCTGACTATGAGAAAATTGAAAACAATATCGGCGCTGTGTCTTGGCATAGCTGTCATCAGTGGCGGTGTTGGTGTTCAATTCCAGATCGCACAAGCCAAAGATATTGGGCCAGTTCATTCCAACTGCGACGCGCGCGACAAGGGATCGCAAGCCTGGCGTACTTGTGTCGCCAAGTTTGCCACAGAACGCCAATCAGATGCTGAGCTTTTCTATGCTGGATATTGGCTTGCAAAAAGCGGCCAATATCGCGAAGCCATGATTTATCTGCGCTTGGCAAAGAACCCTGACGACCGGGTTTTGACATACCTGGGGTTTGCCGCTCGTAAACTTGGGCGAACACAGGAAGCGTTTGCATACTACCAAGCCGCTCTGCGCAAGAACCCGAATGCCGTGGTGACGCGATCCTATCTTGGTGAGGCCTATCTTTCGATTGGTGCCTTGGAAAAAGCCAAGAGGGAGCTGGCCGAGATTGCAACACGTTGCGGCAAAAGTTGTTCCCCATACGATGCTTTGGCAGACGCTGTAACGCGATACGAGCGCGTTCAGTTGGGGCATGGCTAGGGCCCCTCTCAAATCACGCCCTCAGTATCCGTGAACACATCAACGTAAGGCCCCATAAGAACCAGGGCTCCATAAGAAAAGGACCGTTCAACAGTGTGAACGGTCCTTTTTTATTTTTACGTTCGCTAAGCAATTTTGCGAACTAGAACTTGATACGTGCTCCAGTCATTACGACGTCCAGATCTTCGAAACTGACGTTTGCCTGGTTGCCGGTTCCCTGTTCAAGGAATGTCGCATCGCCTTCGATGTGGCGGTAAACGGCGTAGAGTTCCATTGCGGCTGCGTCAATTTTCTGAACAACACCGAAGCCGTAGACCTCGACGTCGCTTGCAATGATGTTTGAGGTATTTACAAAACCTGCGGCCGTCGCAATAGCGTCTCCGCCATTTATATTGCGATCATTGGCACCGCCATCGTGGTCGAAGTATTCGCCAAAGATGATGGTCTTGCCCAATGAATTGAAGCGCTGATAAACACCACCTGTCAGGCCGTAGAATGTGTGTTCGTCGTCGACATTCACACCGTTGAATGCGACCACTTGGTTGGTCTGGTTGTCAGTAAATTGGCCCGCTCCAACAGATACATACAGACCTGTCGGGGAATGCAAGATGCTTGCTGAGCCGCCAATTTGTTCGCAATCAGCGTCGGTTGTTCCGGTGTCATTGACGATACACGGCGGTGTACCACCGCCCGATTCATGGTTTTCACCATATCCAATACCAGCTTTAACTTTGAAGTCACCGAATTCACCGGCGTAGCGAAGCGCGACATCCCAGCTATCATCCTCGCCATAAGCCGTCATCAAGGTGAATCCGGCAATTGACGGAGACTTGTAAGCGACAACGTTCGCACGAGAGCTTTCGCCTGGTTGAATGAAGTTGTCTTTGACGAGGCGACGCCATTCCAAGCCACTTAAGCCAGCGGCACCGGATGCCGTGCGCAACTGAAAACCGGAGAAATAATCTTCGGGGTCGGCATTCTTGTGACCACCGTTGCTAGCAAGAGTGAGCTCGGTGATGCCTTGTGTTGCGGTATCTGTCTGGCCGATGCTGAATTCACCGAACGTCTTGCTCTTGAGGTACCAAGCGTTGTAGCGCAGATCAACTTCTTGACCGGCAGTGTCTGTGTTCTGGTCGACACGGTCGGAGCGGGTTGCACGAAAACCGAGCTCTAATCGATATGCCGCACTCCAGTCGCTGTTGATCTTCGCACTACCTCTGAAGCGAACGCGTGAGCGTGACGTTTCATTGCCGACGACATAAGCATTGCTCTCATCGCCATCGTCCCAGAACATGATCGCGTGGTTTACATGACCGGAAATTTTCAGTGAGACTTTTCTGTTGCCCTTACGAGCAGTTGTGGCCTCAAGCTCTGCGATGCGCTCTTCGAGATCTGCGCAGCAGTCACCGCCAAAATCAGCGGCTTTCAGCGGAGTTACGGCAGCGCTCGTTGAAAGAATTAGCGCAGCGCCTAAAATTATTGATTTCATCGTTGGGATTTCCCTGTGCCCGGTGAAGGTTCACAAATATTGACCTGAAAAGTACACATAACTGCTCGTGCGGCGGAGAACAATCGTATTTATGCCGCAGTTCGCTCTGGCATTCGCGGCCTGTGGTTGTTTTTTCCTCAATTTGTTGCAATTTAAAAGCGAGCACCCCCCTGATTTTATTGAGTTGACCTCTGCTAGTGGCAAATACGCAACAAAAAGGGCCGCCTCGGAAGGCGACCCTCGTTATTGCTGAAAAGGGAATTGATTTGGCTGTCCCATAGGATGATTAGGGGAGGGGACAGCCAAACCGATCTAAAAAAGTCTTAGAACTTGATGCGTGCTCCGGTCATGACCACGTCGAGGTCTTCAAATTCAACGTTGGCCGTGTTTCCGGTTGCTTGTTCGATGAGCGTCGCATCTCCTTCGATGTGGCGATAAACGGCATAAATCTCCATCGCCGCTGCATCGATTTTTTGTACGATTCCGAAGCCGTAAACTTCGACATCGCTAGAGAGGATATTCGAGGCACCCAATCCAGCAGCGATGTTGACGGCATCGCCGACACCGATGTTGCGATCGTTTGCTCCGCCATCGTGGTCAAAGTACTCACCAAAGATTGTCGTTTTACCAAGTGAGTTCCATTTCTGCTGAATACCACCAGTGAAGGAATAGAACGAATGCTCGTCATCGGCGTTGGCTGCCTGGAACAGAGCAACATCATTTGTGTTGTTGTCAGTAAATTGGCCTGCACCAAACGTGAGGTACAAACCTGTTGGCGTGTGCATCGCGCTTAAAGAGCCACCGAATTGTTCGCAATCGGCATCACCTGCACCGTTCGTATTGTTAAAGAGACAGCCAGCCGTCGCCGCATCAGCGGTGTCTGTGTTTTGACTGTAGCCAATACCGCCTTTAACTTTGAATGCGCCAAATTCACCAGCGTATTTGAGGGCGACTTCCCATACATCATCTTCACCGCCAGAAGCGAGAAGGTTGAAGCCAGCAATGGTTGGTGATTTGTAAACGACGTAGTTGCCGCGACTACCTTCACCTGGCTGAATAAAGTTGTCTTTCACAAGACGGCGCCATTCAAGTCCGCTTAAACCTGCTGCGCCCGGCGCGGTACGCAACTGGAAGCCTGCAAAGTAGTCTTCTGGATCGGCGTTTTTGTGGGCGCCGTTGCTAGCAACGGTCATCTCTGTGATGCCTTCTGTTGCGCCTGAGGTTTGGCCAACAGAAATTTGACCCAATGTTTTGCTTTTCAGGAACCAGGAGTTGTGGCGAATATCAATTCCACCGCCAGCATCGTCGTTGTTTTGGTCGACGCGGTCGGAACGTGTTGAACGGATGCCGACTTCGATGCGGTAGCCAGCGCTCCAGTCGCCATTGATTTTCGCTTTGCCTTTGAAGCGAATGCGTGAGCGTGACGTCTCATTGCCGACAACGTACGTATTGCTTTCGTCGCCATCGTCCCAGAACATTACTGCGTGGTTCACGTGGCCTGAAATTGTCAGAGAGACTTTGCGATTGCCCTTGCGAGCTGTGGTTGCCTCCAGCTCAGCGATGCGCTCTTCCAAATCGGCACAGCAGTCGCCCCCGAAATCAGCAGCATGAGCCGGAGCGAGTGCAAAGCTCGAAGTTACGAGCAGTGCTGCACCGAAAGATTTAAGTTTCATTAGGTGTCCCCAGTTTTACAATCAAGCACGTCTCTCAATCTCAGAGTTGCGTGCTTCTTAAATTTGAACATTTAGACAAGGGTTGAGTAACGGTCCAAACTGTCAGTTGCCTTTCGCTTGTGTGTCGTCGTTGCAACGAAAGAATAGGGCCGTGCAAGCGGGGAGGTAAGTCGTTATGAAACCTCAAAAAATTATTGAAATTTTGATGCGAGATTTTGCCCAAATGCATGACATGAAACTGTTACAAAACTAAGCTAAACTTTTCAAAACAAAGCGTCAGAAGCACGAAAATCCAGAGGCTGATTTTCGACAGTTTCCGCTGCGCGCACAAATAAATTTCGTCAAGTTTTGGGGGGCTTCAGTGCGCACTCTTTTGCTCAATATTGCGAGCTCTGTTTCGGCCCAACTTTCGGTGTTGTTGAAGCAGCAGGATCATGCTGTTGATTCTGTCGATAGCATCGAGGATGCGCAGGCCATTGTCCTGTCTAGCACGCTCGATCTTGTCATTATCGATTTGGACAAAAATTATGATGAAGCAATTGAATTTGTGCATTGGATACGGGTTGTAAAACCGGCATTGAAGGTTCTGGTTTGCAAAAGCCGAAAAGAAATTCATGAAATTCGTTTGGCGCTTAGCGAAGGTGCTGACGATTTCGTTCTTAAGCCCATTGATCTCAGTGAACTTAAATTTCGCATCCTGACCCTTGAGACACGGGATAAAGATAATTACAGCAAGGGTACAGTCTTGGAATTTGGTCCCTTGCGCGTCGATTTATCAACCCGCCAAGTGTGGCTTGAGGGACGTAGTTTAGAGCTTACGCCTCGAGAGCGCAGTGTTCTTCAAGTCCTTCTTCGTCATAGAGGGTCTGTGGTTAGCAAAGAGCAAATTGCAGCGCGCGTTTTTTCAATGGACGATGAGGCGGCGCCAGCAGCTATTGAAATTTATATTCATCGCTTGCGCCGGAAAATCAGGCACGGTGAGTTCAAAATTAAGACGGTGCGTGGGCTTGGTTATCAGCTTGAATTGGCGGCGATGGAGGTTTCGCCGCAGCAATCATGTAATTGACGTCGGTATCGGAACTTCTGGACCAGCTGTCGGCCAGGGGATTGTGTACAATTCCTTCAATTTTGGCGACCTGAAGTTCTTGTCTTTTTAGATGAGCAGAAAATTCTTTTGGCTGGATGAAGCGATCCCACCGGTGGGTTCCTCGTGGCAGCCAGCCGAGAATATACTCCGCCGCGACAATCGCCAGAGCATAAGATTTCAGCGTGCGATTGATAGTGGCGCCAACAAACAATCCGCCAGGGCTGACGAGGCTGGTGCAGGCACGCAAAAATGCTTCCACATCTGGCACGTGTTCGACAACTTCCAAGCAGGTGACGACGTCAAACATTTCGTCGGCTTCGACAAGGCTTTCAACTTGGGTGGCACGGTAATTTACGTTGAGGTGCTGCTGATCAGCGTGATGTTGCGCTGCCGCGATCGTTTGCGCCGCCGGATCGATGGCCGTAACAGTCGCTCCAAGGCGGGCAAGGGGTTCAGCGATCAGTCCACCACCACAGCCGACATCCAACAGGGTGAGACCTGCCAACGGTTTTCGGTTTTGCTGGTTGAGGTCGGGGAAATGAGAAAAACAGGCGTCGCGGATGAAGCCCAGACGGGCTGGACCCAGTTTGTGGAGTGGGCGAAATTTGCCCGTTGGATCCCACCATTCACTCGCCAACGCGTTAAATCGGTCGACTTCTGCGGTATCGAGGGTGGCTGATGAATGGGCTGTCATGAATTCCCGAATGGCAAAGGGGCACTATGAAAAGACCGGGGTATGGGTCTTAATTCTGGGACTTGTTTGATCAGTCTTATAGGGCGTTTTCCTGGCAGTCGGAAATCCCAGTTGGGTTTAAATGGCCAATCTGCCGCGGTTGAAGGTGGCGACGTGGCCGGCTCGGGAGGCGTGAGATGGCCCTTGAAGGCTCTGAATTACAAAGAATCATATTGCAACGTTGCGATTCCTTGGTGTTCCCGGTATTGCTTCGCTCGCAAGCCAGTTAACGCTGGTCTGTGGGGTCTGCGGCGAATGTGGCGTATGTCGACGAGGCCAAGTCGTTGACCCACGTAACCATGTGGATCGCATGGTTATTTCTGAGCAATTTAGCAATGGACGGACAGCGGGCGCCCCATGGCACTTGTCGTGATGAAATTTGGTGGTACTTCGGTTGCCGATACCGACAGGATTCGCAATGTGGCATGCCACATTCAGCGTGAGGCGAATGCTGGCAACAAGGTTGCTGTCGTCGTCTCTGCGATGTCTGGAACGACAAATCAACTTGTCGAATGGACACAAAACGCTGCAAATGGTTCCGACATTGACGCGTGTGAGTATGATGCCGTTGTTGCAACCGGCGAACAGGTTACAGCCGGTTTATTGGCAATCACACTCCAGAGCATGGGCATTCCGGCGCGGTCGTGGACAGGATGGCAAATCCCAGTACACACCAGCGATGCTCATGCAGCCGCTCGCATCCTCGATATTGACGGTAAGGCAATTAAGGCTCGCTTGGATGCTGGAGAGGTTGCTGTCATCACTGGTTTTCAGGGTGTTGAACCGAACACCGGACGTATCGCGACATTAGGCCGAGGAGGTTCTGATACGAGCGCTGTCGCTGTTGCCGTTGGAATCGATGCGGATGTTTGTGACATCTATACTGATGTTGATGGTGTTTACACCACCGACCCGCGTGTCGTGCCCAAAGCGCAGCGACTAAAGAAAATCACCTACGAAGAGATGCTTGAGATGGCGTCTTTGGGTTCGAAAGTCTTGCAAACACGTTCCGTTGAACTTGCAATGACGCACGGCATGCGGGTTCGCGTATTGTCGAGTTTTGCCAAGCCAGAAAGTTTAGAACCGGTCAAGGAAGGTGCATTTCCTGAGGTTGGAACCAATATTTGTGACGAGGATGAGATTGTGGAACACCAAACCGTCAGCGGAATTGCCTACGCAAAGGATGAAGCGAAAGTCACAATCCTGAATGTCGAAGATAAACCTGGTGTTGCAGCACGCATTTTTGGCCCACTGGCAGAAGCAAACATCAATGTTGATATGATTGTCCAGAACGTAACACCTGACGGCGCGCATACCGACATGACGTTTACGGTCCCTGCAGGTGAGCTGCAACGCGCGTTGAGTGTTTTAGATGGTGCTCGAAAAGATATCGGTAATTGCGAAATTACAAGCTCAGATGATGTGGCCAAGGTTTCGATAATCGGCATCGGCATGCGAAGTCATGCGGGTGTGGCGGCACGAATGTTTGCCGCATTATCGGAAAAAGGCATCAATATTATCGCGATCACCACATCGGAAATTAAAACGAGTGTTCTGATTGATGCCGCTTATGCGGAGTTGGCTGTCAGGACATTGCATTCAATTTACGGCCTTGATGCAGACTAGGCCAGTATCGCTGCTGCATCGATTAAGGTCATGGTTTAAGTTGATGGATGTTGTATTGCAATATCCCCAAGATCGGCAGGACAGATGAAAAGCACTCGCGGCGATGAGCCCCGTATCGTGCCGTCCGAACCAGCATTGCGCGTCATTATGCGCAGGCTGCGGGAAATCATGTCCAGTTCCGATGATGGCCAGACGCGGCTTAATCAGATCGTGCATCAGATTGCCGGTGTGATGGTTGCTGAAGTTTGTTCGATCTATCTCAAGCGTCAAGATGGCTCGCTGGAGTTGTTTGCAACAGAAGGTTTGAAGACCGAAGCCGTCCACACGACGAGTTTGAAACGCGGCGAGGGTTTGGTTGGTCGTTGTGCGGAATTTGATACGCCAATCAACGAGCCTGAGGCGAAATTACATCCAGCCTTTTCGTATCGACCGGAAACCGGTGAAGAAGTGTATCACTCCTTGTTGGCCGTGCCGATCCATCGTAGCGGCCAAGTGTTGGGTGTGCTGGTTGTGCAAAACCAGACTCGCAAGGACTATTCTGAAGAAGACGTTGAGGTCTTACAAGCTACGGCCATGGTGGTTGCAGAAAACCTCATGTCCGGAAATGTTGCGGGCTCCAACACCGACCTTGCGTTTTCTAAATCGATGTCGTCGACAATTGCCGGTGAGGTGGTTTCAGAGGGGATCGCTTTAGGACATATTGTTTTACACAAGCCACGCATTGTTGTGAAAAAGTTGATGTCTGATGACCCAGTCGCAGAACTCGCGCGATTGGAAACGGCCATTCTACAGCTTGGCGTCGAACTGGATCGAATGTTTTCAGACCCGCATTTGGCGGCAACAGGTGACCATCACGAAATTTTTGAAGCCTACCGGATGTTCGCCAAAGACCGAGGTTGGCAACAGCGCCTACGTGATGCTGTTCGAGATGGCCTGACCGCGGAGGCTGCGGTTGAGAGGGTTCAGAACGGAACGCGTGCGCGGTTGTTGCGTCAGGTCGACCCCTATTGGCATGAACGCACACGTGACCTGGATGATTTGTCAGATCGCTTGTTGCGGACATTGATGGCCAACTCATCCCAGATCAGCACACCAGCGACGTTGCCTGACGATATAATTTTGGTTGCTCGCACGATTGGCCCGGCGGAACTGCTTGATTATGACCGGAGCAAATTACGCGGTTTAATTGTTGAGGACGGCAGTGCACAAAGTCATGTGGCAATCGTTGCCCGCGCGTTGGACTTAACGGCAATTGGACAGATCCGCCGTGTTGTGGAGCGTGTGTCATCTGGGGATGCGGCAATTCTTGATGGTGAAACGGGTGAAATTCATCTGCGTCCATCTCAGGAGTTGGTCGATGCATATTCTGATAAAGTGCGCTTTAGGGCGCGGCGGCAAAAACAATTTGCCAAGTTGAAAGACAAGCCTGCTGCCACCAAAGATGGTGAACTGATTTCGCTGCATATGAATGCCGGTTTGCAGCTCGACATGGCGCATTTGGACGAGTCGGGAGCTGACGGTATCGGTCTGTTTCGCACCGAACTGCTG
Source organism: Hyphomicrobiaceae bacterium (assembly GCA_050633705.1). Taxonomy (GTDB): domain Bacteria; phylum Pseudomonadota; class Alphaproteobacteria; order Rhizobiales; family Hyphomicrobiaceae; genus JAJFHI01. Next base: position 355,271 of record JBOEGZ010000007.1, read on the forward strand.
TTCATGTTGTCAAACAGCATTCCCCGTCTCGAACGCCAAATTCAGTCTTATCGAGCTGTGCTTGATGAAGCTGGTGATAAGCCGGTTATATTCCGGTCGCTTGATGTGGGTGGCGACAAGGTCCTGCCGTACTTGCGATCAACACCGGAAGAAAATCCAGCCATCGGTTGGCGTGCTATTCGCATGTCATTGGACCGCCCTGGACTGTTTCGTCTGCAGGTGCGAGCATTTTTGCGGGCTTCGGCAGGTAAAGATCTTAACATTATGATTCCGATGGTTACGCAACCACAGGAAATCGACGACATCCGGAATTTGATCGACAAAGAAATTGCGCTCATAGAAAAGTGGAACTATCAAGCGCCGTTGTCGGTTTCTGTTGGCGCGATGTTAGAAGTGCCAAGCTTGTTGTTTGACCTCGATGCCTTAATGGAACGTGTCGACTTTGTTTCGGTTGGGAGCAACGATTTGCTGCAATTTTTATTTGCCGCCGACCGAACGAATGCGCGCATTGCCGGCCGATTTGATGCGTTGTCACATGCCCCATTAATGGCCCTTCGCGAGATCACGAGGGCCGCCGATCGCCATGATGTGAAAGTCGCTGTATGTGGTGAAATGGCGGGACGTCCACTGGAGGCGATGGCACTAATCGGGCTTGGATACCGAACCCTGTCGATGTCACCAGCATCTATCGGTCCCGTGAAGGAAATGATTTTATCACTGAATCATTCACAACTCGTCGACCGTGTTACCGACTTATTGCAGTCTAATTGTGGGCAAATTCGTGAGTCATTACAGGCCTATGCTGGTGAACATAACATCGAAATTTGATGTTTGGGCCCAGGTTGGCATTTGGGGCAAGTGCTTGCTGCACAAAAAGTATTTGAAGATTTGTCGCATTAGGTTCGGGATTTAGATTGAGCGTTTGTTGGGCTCACACCCACCCCTTAAGTCACTCAGTTTGTTTGTCGCCGCAGGCAGGTGTTTGGGCCAACGGCAATAAATAGAAATTGTTTGAGTTTAGTGCGTAGTGCGTTATGGCGTTTGCAAATCCTACTCAGATCCGATCATTGACGGAATTGTACGGGCGAAACAGCGGTCAAGAGCCACCGCACCAGTCGTTCCCGCACGAACAAGCTTTTGTCTTCGACGGCCCAATACCGGGTTTGCGCACGAAGGAGGCGTCTTCGACGCAACCAACACCGGATCAGATCGCAATTCAAAGAGATATCTCACTCTTATTTTCCGAGCTGAGGCCGTTTCTTGGGCGGTCTCAACAGGTCTTAGCGAAAGAGCTTGGAACAGATATTCACACACTTGCTGCACTTGAAGCCGGCTACGTTGATCGACTGCCTCAATGGCCAGAGACGGAGCGAATTGTCCGCTCCTATTTGGCGTTGGTTGGTGTTGATGCCGCGCCGGTGTTGGTGGCTCTCAAAGGAGCGATGCGAGATGCAACATCTGTTGTTTCACCGTTGCCAACCCAACCCTTAACGCTATCGGACCGGTTAAAGGGTATTCACGCAGCCGCATTTGATCCACAAGCACCAAGTATGATCGGCAACCGGATCAATCTTTCTGGCGCCGATACCCCACTTGCCAGTGACTCCATAGAGCCGTTGTGTGACCTTCCCCTTGTCATGGTCTCCAATGATAACGAGGCTGAGACAGTGTCGTTTTTGGGTAAGAGTTGGCACCACATGAAGACGTTGTCTGAGGTGGCCGAGGCAAAAACGAAAACGGCATCAATTTCGATCAAGTTGCCCAGGCTGCGCCGATTGATGTGGGCCGGAGTTTGTATCGTTCTACTTATTATGGCAGGCGCGATGACCCCTGGGTGGGGGGCTTTGTCGCGCAATGCGCCAACCTCTGTTGGCCAAAGTATGCGCCAATTGCAGGACTTCATATTGCTTCGTCTTGCCTCTGAGGAAGACGGAATGCCACTGATAAGTGGTCCTGATCCCCGCTCACGCAAAGACAACAAATTGCCGTCCGACGTCCAATAGGGTTAGATGCAGCGATTCTAGACCATTTCTTGTGAGAGCGAGAAAGGGCCCTTCCGTTGCAAGGACGAAATTTCCTCAAATGAGTGCCATACCAAAAGAAAAATTGGATAAGCTCGTCGACCGTTGGTCGGCGGTCCAAGAACAGCTGAATAGTGGATTGGATCAGGCGACATTCGCAAAATTGTCGAAAGAATTTTCCGACCTAAATCCTGTCGTGGAGGCGATTAATTCACTCAGAGCCGTTCAAAACGAACAAGCTGACCTACGTGAATTGATTGACTCACCTGACACAGATCCAGACATGGTGGAGATGGCACGTGAAGAGTTGGACGCGGTCAGCCCGAAGTTGGAAGAACTTGAGCAGCACTTGCAGGTTATGCTGCTGCCAAAAGATGAAGCCGACGAACGCAGCGCAATTCTCGAAATTCGCGCCGGTACCGGTGGAGACGAGGCAGCCCTTTTTGCAGCCGACCTTTATCGCATGTATGCCCGTTATGCTGATGTGCACAAATGGAAGACTGAAATCATATCATCTTCGGACAACGATGTTGGCGGCTATCGTGAGGTTGTTGTTGCGGTTACCGGCAAGGGTGTTTTTGCGCGCTTAAAGTTTGAGTCAGGTGTGCATCGCGTTCAACGCGTTCCCGCGACCGAAACGCAAGGCCGGGTCCACACATCAGCGGCAACAGTTGCTGTGTTGCCGGAAGCTGAAGATGTTGATGTCAATATTAAGCCGGAAGATATTCGCATCGATACGATGCGCGCATCAGGTGCGGGTGGCCAACACGTCAATACGACGGATAGTGCGGTTCGTATTACTCACCTTCCGACAGGTATTATCGTTGTGTCTGCTGAAAAATCACAACACCAAAACAGGCGTTTGGCCATGCAGGTTTTACGCGCACGCATTTATGAAGTTGAGCGCGAAAAACTAGCTACTGAGCGTGCTGAAGCGCGCAAGGCCCAGGTTGGCACAGGTGACCGCTCCCAACGCATTCGGACGTATAATTTTCCGCAGGGTCGCGTAACCGATCATCGGATCAATTTGACCTTGCATAAACTCGAACAGGTTATGCTTGGGACGGGACTTGATGAAATCGTTGAGGCACTGATCACAGATCACCAAGCAAGCCTACTTGCTGACATGAACAACATTAAAGCATCGTAGCGGTGTTTTTGATTTAAGAATCGGAAGTTGGTCGTCTGTGACTTACCCCGCAACTCTTCGTGACGTTTTGCATCAAACAACTTTGGTGTTGCGTGATGCCGGCTTTGATGAGCCGCAGCGCGAGGCACGTCGACTTATTGCTTCAGCATGTGGTCTCAAACCGGAAGATTTCATTTTGCGCCCGGATCTTAGACTGGATGCCGGTCAAACCAAGTGTCTGGATGGTTTCACAAAGCGGCGTTGCAATGGCGAGCCGTTGTCACGCATCGTCGGGCGTCGTGAGTTTTACGGGCGTGAGTTTGAGCTTGGTCCAGCGACACTTGATCCAAGGCCTGACACGGAAACTGTGATCGAGATGGCGTTAGAGATCGTCGATCGTGAAGGTTGGCGCACGCGCCAGTTGCGTATCTTGGATGTTGGAACGGGAAGCGGTGCGTTGTTGGTCACGCTGTTGTCTGAGCTGGCAAATGCGCGCGGCCTTGCAACCGACATTAGCGAAGATGCATTAGCCATTGCGCGTCGCAATTGTGTTAACCATGGTGTTAGCGACCGAACAGAATTTGCAACGGCAAACGCGCTCGACGGGATCGAGGGGCCATTTGATATTTTGGTTTCAAATCCTCCCTATATTCCGACGACTGATATTGAGGGTTTATCACCCTCGGTCCGCAACTTTGATCCGCGCGCGGCCTTAGATGGTGGATTTGACGGCCTTGATATTTATCGCAAGATCATTGCCCGGGCCTGCGACGTTGTACCTAAAGGCTGGGTGGTATTTGAGGTGGGCGCAGGTCAAGCCGGCGCGGTCGCCGATTTGTTGAGGCTGGCGGTGCCTGGAGCGGGCAAAATACCCCGAATCGAGACCCGACAAGACCTTGGTGGCCATATCCGCTGTGTGGCGGCTGTGACACATTGTTCATGATGTCTAGATTTGGTCTTGGAATGTCATGATTTCCGGGCTAACGTCATTTCTAGGAACAGAGCTGAAGCGCGCTCCGCCAGCGGGTAGATACCCCAAACGAGATGCAGCGCTTAGCAGTAGCGATTTGAAACGCGGTCCTTGTTTTCTTTAAACAACGTCACAATCGCCGAATTCGTAAATGTCGCGCATTATTGCTGACTGTCGCTGAAATCCAATTGTTGTTTTATGCACTTTAAGGATCCCTATTTTGACAGCTTGATAGTGCCGGAAATTTTATCCGCTGGAACATTGAGATCTAGCTGGTGAAGACTTGAGCCCGCAATACGTTTTTGCGGAATTGAAAATCGGAAAAACTTTCGATGAGTGCTTGAAGCATGTGCGTTCACGACGGCATTGGCAAATGCGCCCAATGCAGTGGTGAGTTTGGGCTAAACCTAGAAAATTTATGATAAGGACGTTAGAGCGAAAACCCATGAGGCAGGGACAACAAAATCGGCGTGGCCGCGGTCGTGGCGGTAGTAACAACAATCGCAATAAGAACCAAAACCCTCTTTCGCGTAGCTTTGAAAGTAATGGCCCGGACGTCAAGATACGTGGAACCCCGGCTCATGTTGCTGAGAAATACATCACGTTAGCTCGTGACGCGCAGTCGGCTGGTGACCCAGTGTTGGCGGAGAACTACCTGCAACATGCTGAACATTACAATCGCATCATTATGACCTATCGCGAACAGCAAGGTCAGCAAGGTGGCGATGGGCGTCAGCAACATCAACCGCAGAGCCAACCGTCGGCATCTTCTGGTGAGTCTGGGGACGCAAAATCTGAAGGCACCAGTCCACCGGTTGCTGGATCAGGCGAGCAACCAGGCGTTGGTGAAGCGGCTGCGACGGCCACTGAGCCACAACCACGCGGGCGTCAATCGCGGGAACGAGGCGCGAATACGCGCCCTCGCCGAAACCGCTCGTCAGCTAATCGCGACCGGGAAGACGCATCATCGTCGGAATCGGAAGCTGCGGCATCGGCATCACCCGACACGCCACGAGGACGGCGTCGAGAGCCCGAGAACTTTGGTTCAGAGGGTGATCAACCTGAATTCTTGCGCAGACCGGTTCGTCGTGGTCGGCGTGCGGCGGCTTCAACAGAAGAAGAGCAGCCCAAAGTAGAGGCAACGAAAGTGGACGACGCAGCCGCTGAATAGTTAGCCCCACAAACTGATAGAAAAACGCGTTTCATTGGTCGCTTCATCACGGCCATTTGAGCGCGTTTTTTTGTTTAAAAGCAACGCAATATTAAGTTCCAGACCATGCGAAAAGTGAGGGATTGAAGTTAGCTTTCGCGAGAGCTGGCGCAATTGCCATAGGCCGAGTGCGCCAGCTCAATTAGCGTCGGTGTTTGGTGAAAAATCACATCTTTCCGGTTGCCAACCACTTAGCGCAAGCTTCTCCCAGCTCTTCTTTCGCTTTGGCTTCATAACGCTGGTTGTCTTCATCTGTCAGCATGCTGGTCCAACGCCCGTTTGTGCCTTTGTGAATAAACGTAGTGGCACCGCCCTCCCAAATCGCACCGCCGAGTGGAACGGTTGAGGCTGCGTTTTTTTTCATATAGTCGAAGGTGCAGTGCTCGACGATCTCAGGCCACTTTTCTTCGTCGATTGGGATATCCAGAAATTCTGCAATTTTGCGAATTTCGCCAGGAAGATCATTTTTTAATTCCTGGAAGTGAATCAACATGACATTTGGCAGGTCTTTAATATCCCACCACGTTTTGACGTTTTCCCAAAATGGCCAATAAGGATGTCCATCATTTTCTAACCACCCGCGAAAGTAATCGACGACATTGTCGGCTGGCTTTTCAAATGCCGGACCAACGCGCCCTGGGGTGTCGTTAATAGCTTCATAGTAGTGTTCGTTAGCATTGGTGTGATGATTGAAGAAACTCCAAGCCACATCGCGACCATCGCGTGCGATATAGATATATTTGGCCTTTGGAGAAAATACGATCGCGTCAACCGGCAAATGAGTTTTCAAGAAACGGCGATGGGTTTGCTTTTCAACCTCTGGAAGTTTTTCGGCTTTCGGTGGGACACGCAGATCTAACCAAGGCGACATATCGGCCGTTGGTAGGTTTTCTTCACCATTGAAAATGAGCTGACTAACAATTTGTTGCATCCAGGTTGTGCCAGACTTGGCGTAAGTCGAAATGATTATATCGTCGTCGCGGAACTTGTAATCATTCCAGATGGTCGAATCGAAGTGGTGGTTTTGCATTTCTCGTGTTTTTTTTGGCCAGTTTGGTTCTTGCGAACTCATTTCGTGTTTCTCCCATTTTGCAATGTTCTTGCATTGTTATTTTTTTGCCGGACGATCGGTGACCAGCGTTCGTTTTCAATTCTGACACGAGTTTGGCTGGCTGGCGAAGGAGAAGATATCTGAGGCGTTGAGCACCTGGCAACACCAAGTTCGCATGAGGCATGTTGGCGACATTCAATCCGCCAACTGCTAAAAGGCGAATGCGCCAGTTTTTATGTCAATTCAGTCTAGTTTGCTTCAGTCTGGCTTGAGAGCTGAAGACAGCACCTATTTTCTCCACGCGGCGCTGCCCAAACCGGAGGGCGCTTTCAGCGACAACTCCAGGATGAACATGATGATGAAGGTCCTGAATTCTATTCGACGGGCTGATTGCGGCGTTGATCGGGATGCAAGCTTGTCCCAAGAATATGTTCACTGTTGCCAATGACGTGCTCACCGGTGCCGATTATCAGCGGGTCTGGTTTTCCAATGATTTTGTGATCTTTTCCTGGATAAGGCAGGGACGCTAAAAAGTGCTTCATGCAATTCAAACGCGCGCGTTTTTTGTCACTTGATTTAACGATCGTCCAAGGAGCATCCGCAGTGTCGGTGTAAAAGAACATTGCCTCTTTTGCTTCTGTGTAGTCGTCCCACTTGTTGAGAGATTGACGGTCGATTGGCGATAATTTCCATTTTTTTAATGGTTCATTTTCGCGTGCCTTAAATCGGCGTAGCTGTTCTTCGCGCGTTACAGAAAACCAATACTTATAAAGCCTGATGCCGCTGCGAACCATCATGCGTTCGATATCGGGTGCCTCACGCATAAACTCCAGATATTCGCCGGCGGAGCAAAATCCCATGACGCGTTCCACGCCTGCCCGGTTGTACCAAGAGCGGTCGTACAAAACGATTTCACCACCTGAGGGAAAGTGTTCGATATAGCGTTGGAAAAACCACTGCGATTTTTCTCTGTTTGTTGGCTTTTCGAGGGCAACGACGCGTGCGCCGCGTGGGTTTAGATGCTCCGTGAAACGCTTGATTGTGCCGCCCTTGCCCGCGGCATCGCGACCTTCGAATATCATTACGATTTTTTGATTGGTGGTCTTGACCCATTCTTGAACTTTGAGCAATTCGGTTTGCAGCTCGGCCTTTTGCTTTTCGTAGGAGCGACGGCTCATCTTCTTCTTGTATGGGTACTCACCGGTCTCGAAAATTCTTCTGATTGCATCTTTGTTGTGGCGCAGCTCTGTCAGGTTGCTGTTGGGGTTTCCACTAGGATTTATGGGATCCAATGCTTCTGCAGTTGTTTTGGAAGATGCCGGGTGTGCGAAAACATCTTTTTGATCAATGCTGGAGGCATTGGGAGAAATGACGGATCCGGATATTTGCGAGCGCTTGTTTTGATCCTCTTTGTCCATGGACACCTCTCACACGTTTGGCATTATCGTTCACCGTTGAAACTAGGCCAACAATTGTTGCGTCTCACTGATCTGGATCAGGTGCTGGGTGTGTTCGACGTTTGGAATAGGGCAACAGGTTTTGTATTTGAATAGATCGTTGATCAGGCAACTCATTGTTGGTTTGCTTGAGGTGTCTTTTTTGCGAATATCTTGCGCATTAACCCTATGTGCTTTGGGGGCTGCTGCGGCTAAAATCACTTTTTCTTAAATATGTAGAACTCTTCGCACTAGTCATTTTCAAAGATGTGTGGCTGCTGGCCGCGTTGTGAAAGTGCACCTTGCATCTTGAGGCGCATAAAAGCGCTCGTGGTATAACGCGCGCTTGTTGCGTAATAGCGCTTCATCATGAATTCTATCAATTCCGTAAATTCATCCGTCAGATCTTCAGCGATGCGACAACCATCCCGGTTCACGATGGCGTTGACGCGATCACCTGCTTTCTCACATGCGTCGATCAAAACCCGCTTGAGATCGTCAATGTCAGATTTTTTACGCAAGCTCCACCCCTCTAGATTTATGAACAAAGTATTGCGGGCCTTATCATAAGTGATGCGCTCATCGAGATTGCGGTTGGTCAATTCCCCAAGCAGTTCCATCGGTTCGTCGCGGAAGATGCGGGTATCCATTTCAATCGGGGATTTAATTACGGGCATAAAGTCCATGTGGGCGAGAATATCTCGCTCAATTTCGATGCCAGGGGCCACCTCAATGAGTTCAAACCCTTCCATCGTGAGCTGGAAGACGCAGCGTTCTGTGACATAGAGAACGGGTTGAGAGCGCATTGCTGCATAAGTGCCCGAGAACGTAATTTGTTCGACTTTCTTCACGAACTTTCTGACGCGACCCTCTTGCAGAATTTCCAGCTCGCCATTGTCGATGCCAATTTTAAGACCTCCGGCTGTGAACGTACCGACAAACACCACAGCGCGCGCATTTTGTGAAATGTCGATGAAGCCACCAGCGCCATTAATGCGTCCTCCAAAGCGGCTCGTGTTGACATTGCCGCAACGGTCACACTCAGCCATTCCCAAAACCGTGAGATCCAGTCCACCACCGTGGTAGAAATCAAACATTTGGTTTTGATCGATGATTGCGTCGGCGTTGATGGACGAGCCAAAATTGGAACCAGCGGCTAATACGCCACCTACAGCACCAGCCTCTGTTGTCATCACGATGTGTGGCGTTACTTTTTCCTCGTTGGCAACGGCTGCAACGCCATCGGGTGCACCAACACCGAGGTTTATGACGCCGTTGGGCGGCAATTCGAATGCTGCACGTCTGGCAATGATTTTGCGCTGGTTCAACTCCATTTTCGGCATGGATTCGACGGGGACACGAATTTCTCCGGCAAGCGCTGGGTCATACATGACACCGTAGTTCATGCGGTGCATTTCAGGAGGGTTGGCGACAACAATACAATCAACCAAAATGCCAGGTACATGAACATCTTTGGGTTTAAGAGACCCGTGCTCAACGATCCGTTCCACCTGGGCAATGACGACACCACCGTTGTTGTGAGCGGCCATGGCCTGGGCTAATACATCAAGCGTAAGGGCTTCTTTTTCCATCGAAAGGTTGCCGCTGGGATCGGCACTTGTGGCTCGGATCAAAGCGACATCGATTTTTGTCGCTGTGTAAAACAACCACTCTTCGCCGTCGACGTCGACGAGCTTGACGATGTCTTCTTTGGTCACATCATTGACCTTGCCACCATCGTGACGAGGGTCGACGTAGGTGTGAAGTCCGACTTTGGAAAACAAGCCCGGGTGGCCAGCAGCACACGAGCGATAAAGTTTGGCGATAACACCTTGAGGAAGATTATAACCTTCGATCTCGTTATTTTTTGCTGCCTCAGCAACTTTCGGCATGCGGCCCAGGTTGCCGGCAATGACGCGTTTTAAAAGACCCTGGTGATGGAAGCGTCCGGTGCCAAGGCCCTTGCTGTCGCCAGCTCCCGCGCACATGATCAACGTTAAGTCTTTCGGCTTGTTGCTAATGACGTAGCGATCTTCCAGAGCCTGATGCAGGGCTTCGGGAATGCAGCTTTGTACAAAACCCGTTGTCGTGATGACATCATTGTCGCCGATGAGTGCGACCGCATTGCTCGCAGAAATTATCTTATTTTTTTTCACGTGGGTTTCTTCCCTGGGTCTTCTATTGATATTTCGCGGTTCTCAGATGCCGCGCTGGGTATTTTTTGTTGTCGTTGTCTGGTTTGATCTGCGAGCACTCTGTCTCAACCTTTCGTTTAGTACCTTTGTAACGGCAAAGCGAAGAAGCGCAATATCGTTCGGCGAGATGAACGGCCACCGAGGTCTTGCTTGGCCTCGGACCTGGACTTGGTTTTTCGAAGAACTGAGGCGCGCGGCGATGCTCAGAAGGGTTGCCAAAGTGGATCGGCACTGTTTTGCTCAAGTCTCGATTAGGTCGCCGACATTCAACGTTCCAGCCTCGTCAATATTGGCGTAGATTCCGAAATCGCTAAATCCCCAGGTGCGTTTTATTACGGCGGGAATATTGAGATCACGTGCGCCTGTTTCTGGGTCAACGTTTGTTGCAGCGCAACGGATTGTTCGCTCGAGACCGGTCAATTGGATGTCGCCAATCTTGAAAGTGCGTCCGACTAAGTCGAATTCAGACCAAGGGGCGAGGCCGTCAAGGTAGAGGTTGGCGCGAAATCTTATTGGGTGGACTGGCCTACCAATAACGCGTTCGAGTTCACGTAGGGATGCGAGGTTGACAATATGAACGCACTTGGCTGCGACATCTGAAAAGCTGTGGCCGGTTGCCCGGGTGATCTTAGGCGCGCCACGCAAACAATCTTTCATGTAAGCGGCAAGAAACTGCTCGATCATCTGGCGACCGATCTTTGTGGAAAGCTGTCCACGGGCAACTTGTTTATTGTCGCGTCGAATGGTGAGAGTTTCGCTCGCAGCGTCGTACTCCGTCTTCAAGGTCGCAAGCTTTTCGTTGCGCATCAGCATTAAAAAGTTAATTTTCGGGAGGTGCTTGGGGGCCTCAGGATCAAAACGTCCTGCGCCGTTTTCCACGGCCCAGATGCGATCAAGGGCAAGTGTCGCATTTGCTTCGACGGTAACGGATTGAAGACGCTCGGGACTGAGGCCCTTGACGGGGTAGCGAAAGATTTCGGTCAGCTTTGCTTGGGTTTGTGTGCTCATGAGAACTCTTAAGGTCGCGGCTAGGGAGCAACAATGAATGCCATGTTCTTGCATTTAGCAAGTGGTGCCCAGACATTGACGCAAATCAGTGCAGAATTTTTACCAGTTTGAGACCTTTAATTGGGGCGCTGGTTTACCCATATATTGGAAGAATCAGCTCGCAGAATGATGCCGGTTAAGGGGCTGATATGTGCAAAAACTAACGACATTCGATGACGGCGTTCAGCCCCCGTGCCAAAATGGGCGGTGCTGGCGTGCTGAGGAGCGAAAAAATGAATATTGAAAAGTATACCGACCGTGCCAAGGGGTTTGTTCAGGCTGCCCAATCGCTGGCGTTGCGCGAGGGACACCAACAGTTTTCGCCAGAACATGTGTTGAAAATTCTACTCGATGACGAGCAGGGCTTGGCTGCTGGTCTGATTGTACGTGCCGGAGGGAATGTAGACAGGGCCCGCGAAGTCGTTGCAACCGCGTTGTCGAAACATCCCAAAGCTTCTGGCAGTGGCGCGGGGCAGGTTTATTTGACGCAGGAATTGGCGCGGGTCTTCAACTCGGCTGAAGAACTTGCAGAAAAGGCAAGCGACAAGTTTGTAACCGCTGAACGTCTTTTGATGGCTTTGGCCATCGAAAAAGAAACTGAGGCGGCCAAAGCTCTCGACACTGCCGGTGTGACAGCGCAGGCGCTAAATGGCGCGATCAACGATATCCGCAAAGGACGTACAGCAGATACGGCTTCTGCCGAAGAGGGCTATGATGCCCTGAAGCGTTATTCTCGGGATCTAACCGAAGCTGCCGCATCAAACAAGCTTGACCCGGTGATCGGTCGCGATGAAGAAATTCGCAGAACGATTCAGGTCTTGTCTCGGCGCACGAAAAACAATCCTGTGCTCATTGGTGAACCGGGCGTCGGTAAAACGGCCATCGCTGAAGGTTTGGCGTTACGAATTGTCAAAGGTGATGTGCCGGAGAGTTTAAAAGACAAACGTTTGCTTGCACTTGACATGGGCTCGCTCATCGCCGGTGCGAAATACCGTGGTGAATTTGAAGAACGCCTGAAATCTGTTCTGACCGAAGTGGAAAGTGAAGCCGGCCGCATCATTTTGTTCATTGACGAGCTTCACACGATCGTCGGTGCTGGCAAGTCCGATGGCGCAATGGATGCATCCAATTTGCTGAAACCCGCATTGGCGCGCGGTGAGTTGCACTGTGTCGGAGCGACGACACTTGATGAATACCGCAAGCATATCGAAAAAGATGCTGCCTTGGCGCGTCGCTTCCAACCAGTAACGATTGCAGAGCCGACGGTTGAAGATACCATTTCGATCCTTAGAGGACTTAAGGAAAAGTACGAACTGCATCACGGCGTGCGTATCACCGACAGCGCTCTCGTTTCGGCCGCGACATTATCAAACCGCTATATTTCCGACCGTTTCCTGCCGGATAAGGCGATTGACCTGGTTGATGAAGCCGCTTCGCGCTTGAAGATGCAAATCGATTCCAAACCTGAAGAACTCGATGCCATTGATCGCGATCTTATGCAGATGAAGATTGAACGTGAGGCTTTGCGCAAGGAAACAGATGATGCCTCCAAAGACCGCCTTGAGCGTTTGGAGAAATCGATTAGCGATCTGGAAGAGCAAAGCCGGGCGCTAACTCAGCGGTGGGAATCGGAAAAAGATAAACTTGGTTCAGAGCAAAAGCTGAAAGAAAAGCTCGACACTTATCGTGGTGAACTTGAGCAAGCCCAACGGCGAGGCGACTTACAACGCGCTGGTGAACTTGCTTATGGTCTAATTCCTGACCTTGAAAAGAAAATCGCGAGCCTTGCTGGCAACGACGAAGTTGATGATGCGTCGAGCAATCTGATGCTTGAAGAAGCCGTGACGCCCGATCAAATTGCCGGTGTTGTGTCTCGCTGGACGGGTGTTCCTGTTGAGCGGATGCTTGAAGGTGAGCGCGACAAGCTTTTGAAAATGGAAGAAGCTTTGTCTAAGCGTGTCATTGGTCAATTTGAAGCGGTGACGGCTGTTTCGACGGCTGTGCGGCGTGCACGCGCTGGGCTACAGGACCCTAATAGACCGATTGGTTCGTTCATGTTCTTAGGCCCAACGGGCGTTGGCAAGACAGAGCTGACGAAGGCCCTGGCGGAGTTTCTGTTCGATGATGAAAACGCCATGGTTCGGATCGACATGAGTGAGTACATGGAAAAGCACTCTGTATCCCGGCTTATCGGTGCACCTCCTGGTTATGTCGGCTACGATGAAGGTGGAGCTTTGACCGAAGCCGTGCGTCGTCGTCCCTATCAGGTTGTTTTGTTTGATGAGATTGAGAAAGCACATCCCGACGTATTCAATGTTTTGTTGCAAGTTCTCGATGATGGACGTTTGACAGACGGACAAGGTCGCACTGTTGATTTCAAGAATACATTGATCATCATGACTTCGAATATGGGTGCGGAATATTTGGTCAATCAAGCTGAAGGCGAGGAAGTTGAAGCCGTCCGTGACCTTGTTATGGGCGAAGTGCGCAACAACTTCCGTCCGGAATTTCTAAACCGGTTGGATGAGATTTTGTTGTTCCATAGGCTGCAGCGCAGCGATATGGGGCGTATCGTGGACATTCAGATCGGCCGTCTTCAACAGCTTCTGGATGAACGCAAAATTACGTTGCAATTGAATGAAGATGCGCGCACGTGGCTTGCCAACCGCGGGTATGACCCTTCATACGGTGCTCGCCCGCTAAAGCGCGTCATTCAAAAACAGGTTCAGGATGCGTTGGCTGAACAGATCCTACAGGGCGCCGTGAAAGATGGAGATAATGTTGAGGTCACAGTGCGAGATGGAAATCTGTATGTGAACGGTTGGCCAGTAAGGGCTGCGGCTGCATAACAATTCTAATGCGGCTGTTTCAGACGCTGAACAAATCAAACAAAACGCCAGGATGGCCTTTGGGCTTTCCTGGCGTTTGCTTGTCGATCAATCGAATTGGCCCTGTCTTGGCCTCATCAATGGAGCAGAACAGGGAGCGCGGCGCGCTAATCCTTAATTCGATAACCTGTTTTAAAGATCCACCAGATGATGGCGAGACAGAGCACTAAAAATAACAGCGTCATAGCAATGCTCACGCCGACATTGACGTCCGAAATTCCGTAAAAACTCCAGCGAAATCCACTTACGAGATAAACCACGGGATTAAACAACGATACGGTTTGCCAAAATGGGGGCAGCATGTTGATCGAGTAAAACGTTCCTCCAAGAAATGCCAACGGCGTCACGATCAACAGCGGAACAAGTTGTAATTTTTCAAACCCGTCCGCCCAAATGCCAATGACAAAGCCAAACAGGCTGAATGTAATAGCTGTTAAAATTAAAAAAGTGATCATCCAAATGGGGTGTTCAATTTGAAGTGGGACAAAAAAGGCTGATGTTGCCAGGATAACCAAGCCAATAAATATGGATTTGGTGGCCGCAGCGCCAACGTAGCCCAGAACGATTTCGAAGTATGAGACCGGTGCGGAAAGCAGCTCGAAGATCGTGCCGGAAAATCGCGGGAAGTATATTGCGAACGAGGCGTTGGACAGACTCTGCGTGAGCAACGACAACATCACAAGTCCAGGCACGATGAATGCGCCATAAGCGATGCCATCGATCTCACTAATTCGCGAACCTATCGCAGATCCGAATACGACAAAATAAAGTGCGGTTGAAAGGATTGGCGAGACAATGGACTGCATGCGCGTGCGCCAGGCGCGTGCGATTTCAAATATGTAGATTGACTTTATCGCTTCGAAATTCATGAGCGTTCTTTCACAAGACTGACAAATATTTCTTCAAGAGAGCTTTGTTTGGTGTTGAGGTCACTAAACTTAAGACCATTTTCGTTAAGGGCCCTCAAGAGTGATGTGATTCCGGTTCGTTCGGCCTTTGTGTCGTAGGTGTAGATCAGGTCGGCTCCATCAGAACCTATTGTCAGGTCATAGGATGCAAGGGAGGTCGGAATTTCTTCCAGTGGCTTGGTCATATGCAAGGTGAGTTGTTTTTTGCCCAGCTTCTTCATCAAGATATTTTTTTCTTCAACGAGAATGATTTCTCCGTTTCTGATAACGCCGACTCTGTCGGCCATTTCTTCGGCTTCCTCGATGTAGTGTGTCGTAAGAATAATCGTCACGCCTGTTTCGCGCAGCTTGCGTACGAGTTCCCACATTTCTTTTCGAAGCTCGACATCAACCCCGGCTGTCGGTTCATCTAGAAACAAAATTTCGGGCTCATGTGACAGGGCCTTGGCGATCAATACGCGCCGTTTCATACCGCCCGATAGCATTCGGATCGCGGTGTCTTTTTTGTCGAGGAGCGAGAGATCTTTGAGTATCTTATCGATCAGTTCCGGGTTAGGTTTTTTGCCAAAGAGCCCGCGCGTGAACGAAACAGTTTCGCAAACGCATTCAAAAGCGTTGTTCGTGAGTTCCTGAGGCACTAAGCCGATTTTTCGTCGCGCAGCGCGATAATCTGTGATGATGTCGTGACCGTCGACTTTGACTGTGCCAGTTGTCGGGTTGACGATGCCGCAAATTGTGCTGATGAGTGTCGTTTTGCCAGCACCATTGGGGCCGAGCAGTGCGAAAATCTCGCCCTTGTGAATTGTGAGGTCGACATTTTTTAGCGCATGAAAACCGCTCGCGTATGTTTTTGAGAGATTGGAGATCGAAATCATAAGTTATTCTTGCACTTTTAATTGGATGGAGGACGGCCGTCTGCCGGATTAGCAAAAATATGTGAAAACACCCGGCCCTTCGAACTGATGGTTTAAAACATCATACAAGTTCTGCAAGCCTTGAATTTATGACGCTGGCTGGCAAGCGGTGAATATCTGAGCATTGGTCGAATTCAGACCAAAAAACAAAAAAGACAGCCCGCTTAAAGGCTGTCTTTTGATGGATGTTCAGAGCAATCAGCCAAGCCCGTGCTGCGGGTGTTGTGTTTCCGGGCCGCGCAAATGCAAGTATTGTGCTTTAAAGTAACTTATTTTTTTACGCGGACGTCTTCCACAGGATAGCCTAGCGAGTCCTGCGTGCTGAAAACGCCATGGCAAGTATGACAGAATTTCTGACTGACTTTAAACTCTTTGCCATTGGGGGCAACGCCGGAATACTTCCAATCGCCAAAATCTGGTGCCGCACCTTCTGCGAGCTTTGTCATAATTAACAATGGGCCAATCGCGACCTTGTTTTTCTTGTTCGCTTTAAAGCTCTCTTTGGCGATTATCGTGCCGATTGGCATTTTTACGTCTTCGTCTTTGAAGTCTGTGTAAGCATCGTAGCCAACGTCGTTGACGAAGGTCATCAAGAACCGCTCACCGTGGACGCCTGGTGTTGCCGGTCGTGTCGATGCGGCTTTCCAGTTGCGATATTTGCTGGCGACCTCGTGACCAGCTTTGCCATAGGCCGCTGCCAACTTATCTTTCAGGCAGGCGTAAATCGCATCTGTCTCTTGTGCATTCATATCCTCGGCTGCTTTTGTGAAAGTACATTCCTCAGCCTGAGCGTGCGATAACGGCGCCAGCAGGGCCGAGCAGCCCACGAGTATCTTTAAGATACGTTCCATCTCATCTCTCCATGGCGATTAAATTCATCCAAATCAAGACTCCCGTGAGCGTGTCGGGAGGAGTTGCATAATGTAAGGAGATTAGACAGATGTGTTGCTTTTGAAACTCACGTTCGCCACATCGAAAAACACAACTATTTGATAGTGGCGTGATGACGTCTTGAAGGGTCACGTCGCGACGTTCGCTTTCAAAAAGTCGATTTGGGCTGCAACGTTTTGTTCGAACATTTCGCCTATGTAGGGACCAAAGTGATTTGTATTGAGAGAAACGAACTTGCTGTTGGGAATTTTTTGCGAAGTTTTCTCAGCCAGATGGCAAGGCGTAATGGAATCTCTTTTACTTGCAACAATCAATGTCGGAACGGAAATTTTCGATGCTGCAAATACGGGATTGAATAACGTTGCGGTGAGAAACGCACGCGAGGTAACCTTATTTTCCCACTTCGTGTCAGATGGCATGAGGGCATGCCAACCGTCCCAACACTCTGGTGTATTCATCGCTGCAAATTCATCGGGATGTCCGACCGCCGGTGAGTAATGGGGGTATCCAATCAGGCTTCCGATCATGTCTCGCAGAGCGACAGCAGTTAGTTTCAAGGATCGTCCAAGGGGGGTGCTGGCAAGCATTGACACGCCACTGACAAATGGAACTTGTGCGATCGTTGCAACAATGGGTGGGCGTTCAGATGCGATCTGCAACACATGGCCACCAGAGTAAGACGTCCCCCACAAGATGATCCGAGTTGGGTCGATCTCGGTCAATGTGCGCACAAACGAAATTGCCTCGCGCCAATCCTGTTGATGACGACGTGGGCTGACCCAATGACGTGGATGTCCCGTGCTGTCACCAAAATTTCGATAGTCGAAAAGGAAACTTGCATAACCTTCAGCGGCAAAGCGTTCAGCAAACTCTGGCAGTCGAAAGTCACGTTGGGCACAAAACCCATGCGCCATAACGATTACGGGTGGTTTGGATGTATTGCTGCTTGAATTGTTCCGAACTGAGGGAAGATAGAGTGTGCCAACGCATTGTTCTGCATGACTTTGGAAAGTTAGGTTCTTTGTTTCGCTCGTGGCTGAAGTTGCCATAGATCACTCGCCCCCTTGCATTGCAATTTATTCATACCGCGGTTCGTTCTCGTGGGAAATGTGTCGATGCAGATTCTTTGTAAATCGCAAAAATCTTTCCATGGAAAGAGCGCGTGATTTGGTAGGGGCTGTCACGGAGACGCTGATCGGTGCAGGATACATACCAGGCGATCGAGGTTCGATACGGACCCGCCTTAGCGAAACGCGCGATCTAGATTTCGAGCCTTGTCGATATTTTTGGCGGCGTCAGTATTCTTCATGTCGCCAATCCGCGCTGAGTTGAGGTCGGCACGGTCAAAATCAGCCCCGGTGACATTTGCGCCTTTTAGATTTGCCCCCGCCATATCGCTACCATTGAGTCTGGCATTTGAAAGATCAGCTCCTTGAAGAGAGGCGTATTCAAGCAATGCGCGCGAAAGATTGGCATCTTTAAACGAGGCTCCATCCAGTTGGGCACTGGTGAACACGCCGCGCATCAAGCCCATGGATTGGTTCTTCTCGTCGGCTGATAAATCCGCACCCTCGAAATTTGCACCAACCAGTGTTGTTCGCGATAAGTCACCGGCGATGCGGGCTTTAGAGAAATTGGCCCTGTCTAACTTGCTGCCAACAAGTTGCGTGCCAAACAACTTGGCACCTGACAAATTTGCATCCGTCAAATTGGCCTTTAGGGCCCAGGCCTGATCGAGGGATACGCCTGCCAGGTTCGCACCTGAAAGATTGGTCCCCATAAGGCGTGCAGCTCTGAGTTTGGTCCGTCGAAGGTCAAGTTGAGATAGGTCAATATTGTTGAGGCTTTTCGATGAAAGGTCGAGTATCTCACCTTCTTGCAAGTTGCTTAAAGCGGTCTGGATCTCATCCCGTGTCATTTCTGACTTCGTGTAGGCATCGCTGGAGAGGTCAACCTGATCAATCATGCTTTGTGCGTTTGCGGTTGCAACTGGCATTGATGTGATCGCAAATGCTGCCAAAAGTCCTGTTAAAACAATGAAACGGATGTGCATCGAGACAACTCCTTTTCGTGCGACTTAGTTGATTATTTTTTTCGCAGGAAGCATTCTAGATCAATTAGGCCTTACGTCTGGTAACAATAGCGAGAAGTATTACCGGGCCCTGAAATAGTCGGTGTTGTTACCAATTCCTTTGGTTCAGCTGAACATATCTTTGGTAATACTGGCATACCAAGCGACAGATTCTTCGTAGGTTTTGGATCGCACATCGTTGGATTCGTCGGGTTTGGAAATAAATTTCGATGTGGCTTCGATGGCCTTCTCGCCCGCCTGATATGCTGCGCCAATTTTCACGCCGTCGTCCTTAGCAATTAAGCTCCAACAGGTATTGTTGTAGCGTGCTGGGAAATTTCGTGTGCCAACCAGTGCATGGCGAATTTGATTAGCGACGACTTTGGCTTGACTGTTCGCGGAGAAGGCCGATTTCGGCATCGCGGCGGCAATTGCAGCGTCGCCTAAAATGTAGACGTTATCGTCGAATTGAGATTGCATGGTCGCAGGATGAATTGGGCACCAACCTGATTTGTCGACAAGTTCAGCTTGATGCGCAATGCGCCCTGCAGATTGGGCTGGGATGATGTTGGCCGCATCAGCTTTGAATGTTTCGAGGTCAGTTTCGAATGTCATGGCATCCATGTCAAAATTCTGTACTGGGCCCGATGTGGATGCCGGAATCCACTCGATCATACCAGGATAGTGTGCATTCCAGCCTGCTTGGAATAAGGACTGCTTCGAGAAGTTTTCCTTTGGGTCAAGAATAATCAACTTTGCTTTTGGATTTTTCTTTTTGAGTAAAGTCGCGATCATAGAAATCCGCTCGTAAGGCCCGGGTGGACATCGATAGGGATTGGGTGGTGCAACCATGATGAAAACGCCGCCCTCTTTCATTGCCTCAACTTTGGCCTTGAGAAGCTGGACCTGGGTGCCGGACTTGTAGGCGTGCGGTGCGATTGATGCCGCTGCGGGTGAATACCCAGGAACAGAGCCATATTTCAGGTCGATACCAGGAGATAACACCAGGCGATCGTAAGAAAGCTTGCCGCCTGAGGACAATGTCACGGACTTCGCCTGGCGGTCGATTGTCATTGCAAGGTCGTGGACAACATTAATACCGTGGTCCACTGCCAACGCACGATAACCGTGGCCAAGACTTTCGTAATCACGAAATCCACCGAGATATAGATTTGAAAAGAAGCATGAATAATAACGTTTCGAAGGCTCAATGAGAACGACGTTGATGGTGCCATTTGATTCTTTGGCAATGTAGCGAGCCGTGGTCGCACCACCAGCGCCTCCACCGATGACGATGACATTTGGCTTGGCCGTTGCTGCGCGCGAGATGTAGGGCGCCGTGAGTGCACCCGTTGCCGCAACGCCTGCTGCCATCTTGTTGAATGAGCGTCGTGAAATCGTTGTCATAGGATCCTCCGCAACATTTTGCGTTGCTTATTGTTTTTTTGTTTTATCGAACGTTTTTTGTCTGTGCACGAAATATGCAACAAGCGCATCAATATCTTGTTGGGTTAAACTAGCAGCAATTGTACGCATCGTCGCGTTATCGCGTGTTCCAGATTTGTAATCACTCAATGCGGTTATGATATCGTCTGGTGATAATGTCTCGAGTGGCGGAATGGCAGAATCTTCAGCGGAATTCGAATGGCAACCCGCACATGTCGATGACAAGTGGGCGCCGAGTTCAATGTCGCCTTTTGTTTGCACGTCATTTGCTTCGGCACAGCCAACCCCAAGGCAGCACAATAGTGTCAACATAGGCAACGTGACCGCGCGCTTAATCGTAAAAATCTTCGAGTTTTCGCTCTGCATCTCATTAATCTGACCTGTGCAATGCAACAATTTTGCACTCATTATTCTGGAATTCTCGTTTCTATAATAATCACGAACCTTTCGTGTGTACCGATTTGGAGGTCCTGGGTGCGAGACAATGATGGTTTAAGGACACAATTAACTGAGGCGAGTGGGAAAACGACCACTATTACTGTGTGCCAATAAATTGGCAACATTGCTCCCTACTTCTAGATAGGTATATCTTAGATTTGAGTTTCGTGGCTATGGTGAGCGGCAGTTTTTTTGGATTGAGTGAATGCATCTAACGCGTCGACAAATTCTAGAACTAACGGTCGGGACGGTTGCGTTGGCTGGCTCCGGTATCGTTTTCAACGCAGCACCAGCGATTGGTGATGGCAAAACGCTAGCGGCGCGAACCACCGCGCTGTTAGATGAGTTTCTCGCGGGTAATAAGCCCAAGCCAGAACGGGTTTCTTTGAATGTTGCAGAGCTTCAGGAAAATGGGTTTTCTGTGCCTATCACAGTTAATGTCGATAGCCCTATGACGGCTGACGATTACGTTGCAGAAGTGATCGTACTGGCTGACCGTAACCCTGACCCTGGCGTGCTGCGACTGGCTTTTACGCCGATGAGCGGACAAGCGACTTTAACCACTCGCATTCGGTTGGCGCGGACTCAGACTCTGATCGCGGCGGCAAAAATGAGTGATGGATCGACCTATATCGATAAGAAAAATATCGCGGTGACAGTTGGTGGGTGTGGAGCGTAACGAATGCCAAACTCGATCAACAAGCCCCGCGTCAAAGTTCCAAAAACTGCGAAAAAAGGCGAGGTGATTATCATCAGAACGATGGTTCGACATGTGATGGAATCGGGCCATCGCACGGACCGGGCTACGGGTGACAAAGTTCCACGGATGATTATCAATCGATTTTCCGCAACCTTTAACGGTAAGCCTCTTATTTCGGCAGTTATTGAACCGGCCGTTTCTGCAAATCCTTATTTGCAGTTTACTGCGAAGATTGAGGAAAGTGGCACTTTTGATTTTATCTGGGTTGACGACGAAGGCGTTGAGTACCGGACCAGCCGGTCAATTACCGTTGAAGGTTGAAGGTTGAAGGTTGAAGGTTGAAGGTTGAAGGTTTCTCTATCTGATCATCAAAAGGAAACTGGCTGGCCTTTCAAGAAAGGCCAGCCAGCTAACGGATCGTGACGGATATAAGTCGGCGAAATAATAGAGTTGATTGTTTGTGTCGTGAGTTCTCCTTTTAGGCCTCTATTAGCTGCAAGGTACTGTAATTGTCATACCAGCTGATGGGATGAAGCGTTTGCAGGTTGCAGAACTTCCTGTGTAGTTAACTTTCTTTGTTTCTTCGCCGTATTGAGCATCAGTTTCAACTTCGATGACTGGCAATTCAGCTTCAACTTCTTCTTTTGTCGTTTCGCCAGTTGCTTGTCCAGTTGGAGTGATGTCGGCAACTTTAACATTTGATTGAGTTGTTTCTTCAGCGTCAAGAACGTCAACTTTGGAAACTTCCGTGTTGTCTTCTTCTGTTTTCTGCTGGGCGGCAATGCGGCGAGCTTCATTGCGCTGTTGTTTTGCGCGAGCAATTTCAGCGCGTTTTGTAGCAGCGATGCGGCGTTGAGCAGCCATTTTGCGTTTTGCGATTGCACGTTTTTTAGCAGCGGCAGCAGCGTAACGTTTTGCAGCGGCTTTCTTACGTGCAGCGGCGATCTTTGCTTTTTTCTGTGCAGCAGCTTTTCTACGTGCTGCAGCGATAGCGGCTTTCTTGCGAGCTGCGGCTCTGCGGCGTGCTGCAGCAGCAGCTTTGCGTTTTTGTGCTGCGCGGTGTGCTTGCTTCTTTTTGTTATTCTTTGCAGCGGCGCTTAAAAGCAGGCCGGCTGCGACGCCGATGGCGATACCAGCACCAAGGCCTTTTTTAGCTTGAGCTGCTGAACCGAAAGCTGCGGTTGCAACAGCAGCTGAGAGTGTGAGGGCTAAAACATTTTTAAACATTTGAATTCTCCGTTGATCCGTTTGGTTTGTTTAAGAGCAACTCCGTCAGTTGCTCGCCGATGAATACAGATTGCCTCTTCTGGCGGTTTGGCGCTGTTCCCTACGCAACACCTGGGAAAAAAGCTGATATTTTTTTGGGAAGGGAGAATTCGGCCCATATATATATAAGGTCTGGAAGAAAAGAATTGTGCACAATTTAAAATTGTAATTTGCCAGGATCCCTCGTCAGAAACCACGAATTGCTGTAGGATCAGTCCTTAATCTATTTCGGCTACAATATCGTCAGTGAAATTGTTCGGCCAACCAGGAAAGCTGTTGTTTTTCAGTTCCCTAGGGAACAGCGTGAGAACTTTATTGGCCGTTTAATACGCAGTACGCCTATTAATTTGGCGTGCGGAATTGGTAAATAATTCAGGCGCATCTGTCGCAATTTTGAAGCGCCGAGAAATCGATTGCAGGTGGTGGACCGATGCAGATCTTTAGATTCCTTTCCTTATCATTGGCTCTAATCAGCTATTCATCGGCCACGTTGGCCGTTCCAGCTGATCCGATCGGGGCGGCAATTGCCATTAAGAATGAAGTGCGAGCCGAATTCGATAATGACCGCCGAGATTTGGCAACCGGAGATAACGTTCACCAAGATGAAGTGATCGCCGTTGGGCCAGCTTCAATTGGAGAGATTGAACTCGACGACGATACCAAATTGGCCTTGGGGCCCGGCGCGCGCTTGAAGCTCGATAAATTCGTTTACAATGGCGAAAAGTCGAGTGGCGATATTATCGTCGATTTGGTGCAAGGCACATTCCGCTTCATTACCGGCGTTGCGACCAAAAAATCTTATAGAATTCGCACACCTTCGGCGTCTATCACAGTGCGCGGCACAGTGTTCGACGTTTACGTCGCCGATGACGGCTTGACGTGGTTGCTTTTGCTGGAAGGTGGTGTTCGCACTTGTAATGATCGTGGTGATTGTAACGATCTGGATAATCCAGGGCAGATCATTCGCGTTACACCTGATGGTGAAGTGAGCAAGCCGGTGCGCTGGGCAGCATTACCGGGGCGCGATATTGTTGGATTTAACAGTGCATTTCCATTTGTCGTCAACGCTCCGTCGATTGACCCGACACCGCATCTAACGCGCGAAGCCATTCTTCGCAACGATAGTCCGGCGAAGAAGAAATACAAGCCTAAGAGAAAAGCGAAGAAAAAATATACGCCTAAAAAGAAAACCAAAACAGTCCGTCGGACGACACCAAAGAAGAAGGTCTATAAGAAAAAGAAAGTTTACAAGAAGAAAAGACGGACCAAAAAGGCTAGCAATGATAATGCCGTTGGAAAGGCTATTGCGATCGGCGTTGCCGGTGCGATTATAGGTGGCGCGCTAAAGGGTAAGTTTAAGAAGAAAAAGAAACGCTATCCTAAACCATGCCACGGACGTAAGTGTTATTGATTGCAGTTATCTCATCGCCAAATTTGAAATAAAGCGGCAGCCGTCTTGGTTGCCGCTTTTTTCTTCGAGCTCACCTTAAGCGGAATTGATGTCCTCAACTGTTTTTTCGTAATGCACGAGTAAACGGTCGTAGCCAAAACCTTTGTGGGTTTTGCATTTCTTGAGAAATTCTTTCGCGGCCTTCGTGTTGTTGTCAGCCAATGCTTCGACAAGTTTTTCATGGTCTGCAAGCAGCGCTTTGAAATTTGCAGTATTGGCAACATCGCAATCGCCGACGAGAGCATAGACTTGTTGCGCTAGGGTCTTGCCCCGCGGTGTAATTTTGTCGAGTGGCAAGTATGCAAATCCGGGCGCAGCCGACGTCGTCTTTTCGCCAACGATAATTGGTGTAGAAAATGCTTTGGTTTCTGCCTCCAAGCGTGAGGCGACGTTGACAACATCTCCAATGACAGAATAGTCGAAACGTTGTGACGATCCCATATTACCGACGCAGCAGGGGCCTGTGTTTATGCCAATCCCGATACCAACAGGTTGGAAGCTGGTGCCCATATCGGCAGATTCCGCAGCCCATTTTGTATTTAGATCGTTCAATTTTTTCTGCATTTTCAAAGCCGCCTGACAGGCATGGGCTGCATGATCAGGGTCGGTGAGCGGTGCATTCCAAAAAGCCATGACGGCGTCGCCCATGAACTTGTCGATGGTGCCACGCTCTTCGAGGATGATATCTGAGAGTGGCTCGAACAATCGATTGACAAACCGTATGAGGTCTTCGGCACTCATTCCTTCAGAAATCGCAGAGAATTGGCGAACATCAGCAAAGAGCAAGGTGAGTTCTCTGGTCTCGCCTCCAAGTTTCAGCTTGTCAGGGTTGTCGGCGAGTTCTTCGACCAACGCTGGTGCGACATAGCTGGAAAATGCTGTGCGAACCTGGGCACGTTCTTGTTCTGATATGATATATCGCGCCAGCGAGCCTGTGAGATAAAGTGCGAGCAGCGCGATTGATGGGTATACGGGATCGAACAACAGACCAGAATTCTTATAAGCCAGCCAGGATCCATAGCTGACGGCGGCAATTGCTGCGATTCCGGCACCAGCTGCCACTGTCGGGCCAATTTTAACAATGAGTCCGGCGATCGCCAGACCAATTGCGATCAAAAAAAGTAATTCGTAACCGGTTGCAAACGCCGGGCGATAGGCATGATCGCCTGACAACATTTGCTCCATCGCTTGGGCATGAATCTCAACGCCTGGCATTGAATCGGACAATGCCGTCGCACGAAGATCAAACAATCCGACCGCACTTGCACCGATAAAAATATTATGGCCAGCGACCGTTGTTGGATCAAAGCTGTCGGAGAGAACTTCGTGCGCAGATAGCGTGCGTAAGGGATCGGTTTGTGACAAACGCAACCAAAGCTCACCCTTGGCATTCACCGGAAGGAGTGTTTCACCAACGCGCAATGTTTCGATCCCGCTTTTTTGGCCGAACGCCGACCGCCCACTGCCTCCTGAAGACTTAACGAAAATGGTGCTGGCGCCACTTGCGATACGGAATGTCTCCAGCGCCAGTGATGGGTAAATCTTGCCTTCTATTGTTACCAGCAATGGCACCCGCCTTACGACTTGGTCGCGTTCAGGCAGCCAGTTTGTTGCTCCAAGACCTTCAGCATTGGCGTTAAGCTCTGGCAAGCTGGAGATACTGGCTGGAAAGGCTGGAAGAAAGTGTCTTGGGTCGTCACCAGCGGTGGCGAAGCCAGCCCTTGCTGGTGGCAATGGACCAGATGAAGAGGCGTCGCCTGCAAGTCCAAGGATGACAGTCGAAGTGGATTTTATTGCTTTTGCGAGAACGGCATCGTTGGTTGGTAGTGTTGCAGCCGTTGTCTTGAGGGTTTGGAATTCAGCGGTGTCTGGAAGAGTGGTAGCAAATGCGATCGGAGAGAGACGATCCCCTTCCGGCATGATGATATCAAGGGTAATGGATTTTGCTCCGGCGCCATTGAGCCGTTCAATCAATTTCGCCAGAACGGTGCGTGGCCATGGCCATTGCCCGAGTTCCTTTAAAGAGGCTTCATCGATTGCGACAACGCGAACCGGGTATTCGGGATCGGCCTGGCGCGGTGCAGCCCGCAGGTAGGTATCAAAGACCGATAGCCGCAGATTGGCGATCGGCGTTGGGTCAACCAGTCGCAAGACAATGGCTGCCATGAGTACGACAACGGCGGGTACAAAAGACAACCAACGTGTTGACACGAGCTTTCACCTTTCGTGTTTGATGGCACCTTAATGCATCAAGGTGGTGTGTTGTGGAATGTTATTGTGGCAACGCCTGCGTTCAAGCGCAAAGTGTGGATTGAGATTGGCGTTACTTGCAGTGCTCCAATGCAACATATGGAAAAGTGGCGGGGTCGGCAATTTTTTGTCTCAACACTTCGTGTTGATCTCACAATTTACCGGTATGGTGGCGACCAAACGAAGCCGAGGGAATGCGAGCCTCGAGTATAGGAGGACTTTCGCATGCATCGTATCATGTTCTCGACTTTGATGATTTGCGCGCTATTGGCTGGTGTCAGCCAGGCTAACGCCAAGTGTGATCCCGGCGAGATGATCATCAAGTTCGGTCACGTTGCAGTTGCGAAAGATCATCCCAAAGGTGAGGTTGCGACCCTGCTTGCCCAACGCATCAATGAGCAAATGAACGGTACGGCCTGCATGCAGGTGTTTCCAAACTCGCAGCTTTACGCTGACAAAAACGTTCTCGAGGCGATGATATTTGGTGATATCCATGTCGCGGCACCATCGTTGTTGAAACTTGGAAAGTATACCAAGAAATTACAGGTCTTTGACCTGCCGTTTATTTTCGCTTCGATAGGCTCTGTTGAAAAGTTTCAGAGCTCGGAAACAGGGCAAGAATTGCTGCAATCCATCCGCGAAAATGGGTTCGTTGGTTTGGGTTATTTGCACAACGGCATGAAGCACTTTTCTGCCAATAAGCCGTTGTTGGTGCCGGATGATGCAGTCGAATTGAAGTTTCGTGTGCAAACTTCGAAGTTGAACGCTGCGATGATTGAAGCCTTAGATGCACGCCCGCAGAAACTTGCACTTAAAGAGGTTTACCGGGCGCTTCAAACAGGTGTGGTCAATGGCCAAGACAACAGTTTTTCGAATATCTTCACGAAAAAGTTCTTTGAGGTTCAGGATGGAATAACAGAGACGAACCATTTGGTGCTGGACGATATGATGATCGTGTCTGTTGATTGGTATGAAGGACTGCCTGTTGATGTTCGAATGCAATTTAAAAACATTGTTGATGAAGTTGTGGGGGAACGAAATACGATCTCAGTTCAAATCAATAACGACTTCAAGAACAAAATCATAAAAGCAGGTGGTGAAATTCGAACACTGACCGCTGACCAGCGTAGACTTTGGGTCGAACGCATGGAGCCGGTCTGGGGAAAGTACGAGGAAGAAATTGGCGCAGACATAATCGAAGCGGCACGAAACTCTAACTTCTAACCGACCAATCCGAGCTTGGCCCCTTTTGAATTCACCAATGTTCGACACAACTTTGTTAAGGGGAGAAAACGGGCTTGGCTGTCGCAAATGATCGACCGGTTTGAGAAAGCCGTGATTGGAAGTTTGTTGGCAGCCATTGCCCTGCTGGTTGCCGGTCAAGCCTCTTGCGAGAATTTGTTCTCTGTATCAAGTGGCTGGGTTCTTGAGCTGACGGCGTTGCTTTTTGCTTGGCTCATCTTGTTTGGCTAAGGCATCAGGAAGGGGACACATCTTGGTGTCGATGTATTGCCAGATTATTCTCAGATCACTGGTGTCGGGGTTTTGCAGCCTTCGCTGCAATCGCTTGCAAATTTTATGCAGTTTGATGCTGATGTTGAGAGTTTACATCGCCGCGCGAATGAATTGTGTTTGAACTCACCGAAGTGAAATTCGCTTGCCGGCCGGGACCGACCAAATTCGCACGACACCATCATCACCTGCTGAAACCAAGCGTTCGCCATCAGGTGAAAAGCTCAACGAGCTTATTTTGCCGCTGTGGCTGGCAAATGTTCGCGTGGTTCGCCCTGTTTTTAAATTCCAAAAGCGGATTGTTCCATCCTTGCTCGACGATGCGAGAGACGCCCCACCGGGGGCATAGGCGATATCTGTTACCGCGTCGCGATGGCCTCGAAGTACCTTAACGACGCGTTGACGTGCTGTACGCAAAATACGGATTTTTCCATCGAGCGTTGCCGTTGCCAATTCGCGCCCACCTGGCCGGAAGTCGAGCGCGGTCACGAAATCGGACAGTCTACGGTAGGTGCGAGACGTGTCGAGTGTGTCGAGGCGCCAAAGCTTCACGGTCTTGTCGGCGCTACCTGAAGCAAAAGTATTTTTTTCTGCCGAGTAAGCGACGGCCTGTGTCGCATTTTCATGAGCATCAAAAACATGTGCTGGAAGTGAATTAGAGCGGGCATCCCATAACGCGATTTTCCAATCATGGCTGGCTGCAAGAAAGCGGTTGGCCTGGCCGGCGAAAACGACAGAATGAATGCTGGCATCGTTGCGATGGAATTGCGCGATGCGCTCGCTGGTATCGAGATTCCACAGCGCCAAGTGCCCATCGGCGTGACCGGTCAAAGCGCGTCGACCAAACAACGCCATGGCGGTCACCCGCCCACTATTGTTCAATGAGATCGTACGCACGTGGCCGCCACCACGCGTCCAATAGATATGAATTTTATTGTCTTGGGTTGCGGTGACCAGCCAACGACCGTCGTCGGTATAGGCAACGGCTGCGATAGGACGATCGGATATTTTTATTTGTCGTAGCAGCGCGCGTTTTGTTGATCCGGTTGAAATATTCGACGTGCGACCAAGTTCTGCAACGTTGTTTACCTGAGTTAGGCCCGTAAGATTGGAAAGTTGAGGTGCAATCCAAGCTGTGAGAACAACGGTTGCGGCGATTGCTGTGTAGCGTTTTAAGGTCTTGCCAAATGAACGGGATTTTTTGTTTCGCCGTAATGCAACTGGTTTGGGTGCGCGCCGCACTGGCAACATGGTGGAAGAGTTTTTGCGTGCGACGGGACGTAATGGTGTTGGTGCGACGACAGCAACAGCGGTATCGACCTTGGCGGCGGGTTTTTTGGTTTTTGCTTTCGGTTTTGCGACGGACCGTTTTTTAGGTGCAGCTTTCTTTTTGTTTGCTTCTTTTGCAAGCCCATCCGCTGGCTGTTGCTTTCGTTTCCAAAACCCCATTGTCTTAGGTTCTGAGGCATCTGGCTTTGTTGCTTTGGGCGGGTTTTTCTTGCGCTTTATCGGAGAGGGTGGTGGCACATAGTCGGTGGCAAGTTTCTGTGTGGCTGCTCGTGCTGCCTCTTTGCTGTCAGCGGCGTTCTTTTTAACTTGTTGCGAACCATTGTCGTTTGCGCGATCAGCAGCGTCCTTGCTGGCACGTGCCAATGCCTCAGAAAGTGTGTGGCCTGCCGCTTCAACAGAAGCCATGTCTTCGGGCGGGTAGGGTTTTGGAAATCGGCGCGGCTTGGCGCCGAGTGGAAGTGGAAACGGTCCGTATTTCGGTTGCGGCTTTTCTGGAGATTTTTTTCGATCTTTGTTGATCAACCATCCCGTGCGCGTTTTTTGTTCGTCGGCAAATAGCTGCCTGCGCCAGGCGGCAACCGATTGTGGTCTCTTTTTTACTGGCAGCAATAGCGCCTTTTCGATTGCCGCAATAAAACTTGGCCGATAAGACGCTCGAACAGCATCGCTGGCGGGTATGAATTCGTCGTTGACCATCCGCGACGGTGAGTCGGGCGGGCGTTTGCCTGTTATGGCGTGATAGAGCGTTGCGCCGAGCGCATAAATATCGGTCCAGGGTCCCTGCTGACGACTGGTTTCGGCATACTGCTCAAATGGACTGTAGCCAGGCTTTACAAGGGCTGACACGGTTTTAGAGTGTTTTGCGATTTCGCCGCGTGCTGATCCAAAATCTATTAGAACTGGGTCACCGTTGGCCCGCAATATGATGTTATCCGGGGCGATATCACGGTGTAAAAAGTCGCCATTGTGGACAACTTCAAGCGCATTAAGAAGTTTTTCAACGATGGGGTCGAGTTCGTTCTGGCGGGGTGCGCGTCCGAGTTTTTTAAGCCACGTCTTCAAGCTTTGGCCTTGCTCGAAATGCAGCACCATATATCCGGTGTTGTTGGCGCGGAAATAGCGATAAACTTTTACGATATTCGGATGATTGAATTTTGCTAGCGCCTGGGCTTCGTCGATAAACCGATCGAGGCCCCAGGTGTAGTCTCCTGAACAATCTTGCGAACGTGGGGCAGCATCAAGTTCTGGTGTCCGGGCAGCAAAGTCGCTTGGGAAGTATTCTTTTATCGTCACGACGCGGTCGAGCGAAACTTCATCTGCGAGATACGTGATGCCAAATCCACCTGCACCCAATACGCGCTTGATGCGATAGTCGCCAACAAGTTCTGTGCCTTCCGGCAAGGCAATTAGATTGCTCATTGTTCCGATCTGGTTTGCGGTGAGATCTTGTCCATTGATGGCAGTTCTAAGACCCGCTGTCAGCCCCTTATGACACTATTTTGGCACCGTACCTGTGTGTGGTTGCAAGTCACGATGAATGGCCACGATGTCCGTTTCAATTCTATATGCGCCAAGAATGTGGCGTTCACAGGAGTAATGAATGCAACGTGAATAAATATCTCAAATGTCGCTTTTAGGCCATCTTCATGAAGTGAAACAAGAGGAGACAGATTCGGGCGAAGGTCTGTGTGCGTTTGGTTGTGGAGCCAATTATTTTTCGGTTTCTCAGTCAAGTTATGGCGTGCCCAATGGTTGTGCGGAACAAGAAGCGCTTGAGGAGTTGACCTTAAGATGTGCACACAGGGTGTGATTTAATGAACATCACAGATACAATAGCTGATTGGGGCGGGGGTGTTGTCGAGTTTGTTGGTCAGGCCTATGCCCAAGCGCCTGTTTTGGTTTTAGCGTTGTCGTTGTTTCTGATTTTCCCGATTCTAATTCTAATCGGTTGGCTGATGCGGCCACGATTGGAAAGTGAAGGTGGTGCAACTCAATTGTTGCGACCAGGAAAAGACAATGGCGGTCTCACAGGTCGGACAGCTATGGCCGGAGTGCCACCGATGCCTGTGGCTGCTTGCATCGAAATTACAAATGGCGAGAAGATCAGGCTCGAAGGCCGCGAGATGCTGCGACTTGGCCGGGAAGATGACAACGACGTCTGCTTCGATGAGGCAACCGTGCATCGTTATCACGCGGTGATAAAGCGCTCAATTGAGTCGGGCTATGTGATTTCCGATATTTCTGAAAGTGGCGGTAATGGTGTGTTTGTAAATGGCCGCCGTACACGTGAAGCAAGATTAGAAGACGGCGACGAAATCAATCTCGGCGTTGCAAAGATTACCTTTCGGTCGGACGCAGTTCCGGAATTAAGCTTAGAGCATTAGATTAAAGGGGTATTTATTATGCCGGACCAAATAACGGACATTACAACTGCTGGCCGTGAAGCCGCGGCAAGCAAAGCCGGGCGTCTATTTGGGTCTTTGCGTGACGCTCTTGCCGCTGCTGGTAAGGCTGACCAGTCGGACCTGCGTTCGTCGAGGCTCGATGCTCCAGCGCCGCTATTGACGCCACCACCTGTGCCAACAAAACGGTCGCCGGATGTTGTTGATTTAGAAGAAGTGCCCTCTGGGGATAAAAATGCGAAAGCAGAAGCGATCGATGCTGCACCGTCGCATCCGACCGCGCAGGAAGCTGCAAAAACAGCGCGTGGCCCTGTTGACGCAATGCCATCACCAAATGTCATGGCGACGAACTCCGATCGGCATGTGGAATTTGAGACCCCACCGACAACCGGTGTCGTGAAAAATCGTGGCGGGCACAAAGGTGCTTCGTCATCCACGATATCAGGTCCGCAAGGCGAGAACACAGCGCAAACCCAGCTTGTGCGTGGTCGCGCTGATGTCAAACGTGGCTCGTTTGAAAAAGATCCAGTTGTTGGATGGCTTGTGGTCGTTGGTGGCCCTGGGCTTGGCAACTTCCGCCCGATTTTTGAGGGCAATAACACAGTTGGCCGCGATCCATCACAGCGTGTTGCGATCGATTTCGGGGACGACGCGATTTCGTCAAAAGAGCAGGCGTTTATTCGCTATGACTCAGCGGAGCGAAATTTCTTGTTCGTTCCAAATCTGTCGAAAACCAACATCGTCTCGGTGAATGAAAAACGGCCAACGGGCGCTGTAGCGTTGCACAGTATGGACGTCATAACAATTGGACGAACCCAGCTTGTCTTTGTACCGTTTTGCGGGCAAGATTTCGACTGGTCGGAGCTGCCCCAATCTTGATTGAGATGTCGCATTTCGAGTACGCCTATCGTGCCATTCAGGGCGCGCGAAATTATCAGGAAGACGCAGCCGTCGTCCATCCACAAACCACAGAAGATGCCACGGCTGAGTTGGTCGTTGCCTTAGCCGATGGAATGGGTGGGCATGCCGGTGGTGCTGTTGCCAGCAAAATTGTTTGCGATAGCTTCGTTCGTTGTTTTCGCGCCCTGGAAAGTACACCAAAGACAGGCCACCCAGCCGCCAGCATTCGCGAGAAACTATCGACAGCATTGAATGATGCCAACTATGCTGTCGGGCTTCGGGCGCATGATGAGCCTGGACTTTCAGGCATGGGGTCAACCTTGATTGGAGCTGAGCTTAGTCAGGAGGGCTTGCATTGGGTGAGTGTCGGCGACAGTCCACTGTTGCTTGTCCGAGATGGAGAAGCGGTGCAAGTCAACGCAGACCATTCCTTGGCGCCTGAACTTGATCGCCTTGCCGAGTTGGGCGAAATTACGCTCGAGCAAGCGCAAAAAAGTTCCCACCGGAATATGTTGCGATCGGCGATTACCGGCGATGAAATCGATTTGATCGATTTGTCCCGGATGCCATTGCAGTTGATCCCAAATGATTACGTCTTGTTTGCCAGCGACGGCCTGCAAACACTCGACAATCAAGAAATCGCTCGCATTGTCTCGGCATTTGGCGCGGACGGTCCAGATGCCGTTTCAGCCGCCTTACTCAGAGAGGTCGAGGCCATGCGCGAGCCACATCAAGATAACGCCACGGTTGTTGCCATTCGCGTACTCGCTAGCAACTGAGATTGGCCCTTTTCTCCTATTTCATTATCGCTCTCGATTTGGCTAAAGGGTCGCGCGTGCGACCTAGCGTTAAATCAGACGCTGTGTGCTATACCGGTGGCATTCAGTGTGAGGGGCGATGACGTCTTCCAATTTAAAACTTACAAATATTCTACGATTTTTCGGTGCCAGTGGCGCAGCGGGAGATCGCAACGAGCCAATAATTGGTATTTTTTGGGTGACCGTGGCGATGGCTTTTCTCGCCGGCATTGTCACGTTGGGACGCTATCTTGCACTGGAAGGTATGGACCCATCCCAGGTCATGTTTTTTCGCAATTTCTTTTGCGTTGTATTGATGCTGCCATTGCTGGCGTGGCGTGGGTCTTCGCTTTGGAAGACGGACCAACTGAAGCTCTATGGTGCAAGAGTTTTCTTTAGCTTCATTTCCATGACGGGAATGTTTCACGCTGTTGCTTTGATTCCCATCAGCGAAGTCACAGCTATTGGATTCTTGTCGCCATTGTTTGCAACGCTGTTTGCAATTGTTTTGCTCGGTGAACGCGTTCGATTAAGGCGCTGGACGGCATTGCTTATTGGTTTCTTAGGGGCCCTTGTCATGTTGCGGCCTGGACTTTCACCAACGGGTCTTGGGCAACTGTTTGCATTGATATCGGCTTTGTCTTTGGGCGCGGTTGGGCCATTGGTGAAGAAAATTACCAGCAGGGATGACGCCGACCGCGTCGTTTTTTTAACAAACCTGATTTTAACGCCAATATCACTGGTGCCAGCACTGTTTGTTTGGCAATGGCCAGAGTTATATCTGTGGCCGGCTCTTGTGGGTATTGGCTTGTGCGCGGTGTTGGGTCATATGGCATTGGTGCGCGGATATGCATCGACTGAGGCGTCCCTCGTTCAGACGTTCAAGTTTTCACGGTTGCCGTTTGCTGCAATTCTCGGGATTTTTGTGTTGAACGAAGGAACCGATAGCCTGACCTGGGTCGGTGCTGGCATTATATTCTCAGCCGCTGTTTACATAACGCGCCGTGAAGCCCAGTTGAAAACGGCGGCCCGGTAGTTTGTGATGAGGGCCCTGCCGGAGGCAGGCAAAGTAGTCGGAGGCAGGCAAGTTAAGGTGTGAAGGCGTGTGAGATCAGATACACACCTTCTGGCAAGCCTTTGGTGCGCACCAAAGGCGTTTGATTACTCCGCTGCTTCCGCCGTTTCGGAAACTTTTTCAATTTTACAGGCGCAATATTTGAATTCTGGAATTTTACCCATTGGATCGAGCTGTGGGTTGGTCAAGGTGTTGGCTGCCGCTTCTGCAAAGCAGAATGGAACGAATACCAAACCAGGTGGTGTGTCACTGTCGGCCCGCGCTTTCAATGTAATTGCACCACGACGGGTTGCGATCGTAACAAGTTGCCCAGGCGAGATGCCAAGGCTTTCCATTTCTCCAGGATTTAGCCCGGCGATTGCTTCGGGTTCGAGTGCGTCGAGGTTGGCAGCACGACGTGTCATTGATCCCGTATGCCAATGCTCCAACAAACGCCCGGTCGTGAGAACCATCGGGTATTCGTCATCTGGCAATTCATGCGGTGGCAGAAGTCCGGCAGGGACAATTTTTGCAAGACCAGAATCCGTTGGGAAGCTTTCTGCAAAAATGATTTCGTTGCCCGGTATGTCTGGTCCGTCGACTGGATAGGTGACGCAGCCTTCGTTCACCAAGCGGTCCCATGTGATGTTGTCTAAAGACGGCATCACGGATTCCATTTCAGCGAAGACTTCGGAGATGTGATTGTAATTCCAGCCACAGCCCATACGGTTTGCTATTTCAACGATCAATTCCCAGTCCTGGCGCGCATCACCAGGAGGGCTGATTGCAGGTTGGCCAAGCTGCACTTGTCGGTTCGTATTTGTATAGGTGCCCCACTTTTCGGCATGGGCTGAAGCCGGCAAAACGATGTCAGCCTGCCAGGCTGTTTCGGTCATGAAGATGTCTTGCACCACAAACAATTCAAGCTCGCACAACGCTTGGCGGGCCTGGCGGACGTTAGGGTCTGACATGGCTGGGTTTTCACCCATGATATACATGCCCTTGACGAGGCCTTCGTGAATTGAATGCATGATCTCGATGACGGTCAGGCCTTTGTTGGGATCAAGTCCTGTACCCCAGAGTTTTTCATAATTTGCACGGACCTCCGGGTCTTCGACTGAGATGTAATCGGGATAGACCATTGGAATGAGACCGGCATCTGATGCACCCTGCACGTTGTTTTGTCCACGTAGTGGGTGCAAACCGGTGCCGGGTCGCCCGATGTGGCCGGTAATAAGAGCGAGAGAAATCAGGCAACGGGAGTTGTCAGTTCCGTGCGTGTGTTGTGAGACGCCCATGCCCCAGAAGATGATTGAGCGCTCTGATTTGGCGTAGATGCGGGCAACCTCACGTATGGTTTGAGCGTCAATGCCACACTTGTTTGCCATCGCTTCTGGCGAGAAGGCGCGGACCTTTGCACGTAGCCCGTCGAAGCCTTCGGTATGCGCTTGAACATATTGAATATCAAACAGCTCTTCCTCAATGATGGTATGCAGCATTGCGTTGAGAAGGGCCACGTCTTGAGATGGTTTGAAATTGAGAACGCGGCTGGCATGGCGCGCCAGGCCAGAGCCTTGGCCTCGCGGATCCATAATGATGAGCTCGGCGCCACGCTTTGCAGCTTGTTTCAGATAGGTCGCGGCCACAGGATGGTTTTCTGCAGGCCGAGCGCCAATAACAATCATGCAATCAGCTTGAGCGGCAGCCCCAAAGGGTGCTGTTACGGCGCCTGAGTTCAGGCCCTCCATCAACGCTGCCACCGACGAGGCGTGGCATAACCGTGTGCAATGGTCGACGTTGTTTGTGCCAAATCCCTGGCGCACGAGCTTTTGAAAGAGATAGGCCTCTTCGTTCGAGCCTTTGGCAGAACCAAGACCGGCAAGAGCTGAAGGACCTGATGTATTGCGAATGCTCTTGAAGCCTGAGGCAGCTTTTTCCAGCGCCTCTTCCCATGTTGCCTCGCGAAAGACCTCTAGGATCTCTGACGTCGGGCGCTGCATATCGAATTCTGATTTTGGCACACCATCCCGGCGAATAAGGGGTTTGGTTAGTCGGTCTGGGTGATGAATGTAGTCGAAACCAAAACGACCTTTAACACACAGTCGGTTCTCATTGGCCGGGCCATTGCGACCGTCGACGTACAAGATTTTGTCATCCTTGACGTGGACCTTGGTTTGGCATCCAACACCACAATAAGGACAGAGGGTATCGACGGTTTTGTCTGCAAATTGTGTGCGTTTTTGTGTATCTTTGTCGAGCAGATTGGCTTCCATCAAAGCGCCCGTTGGGCAGGCTTGCACACACTCACCACAAGCAACGCACGTGCTATTGCCCATTTTGTCATCAAAATCGAAAACGACTTTTGAATCCGCACCACGGCTGGCCATGCCGATGACATCATTCATTTGAACCTCACGGCAGGCCCGCACACACAGATTGCAATTGATACACGCATCTAGGTTGACGCTGATTGCTGTGTGACTTGTATCTGGCGCATGACGTTCGGCAGATGGATAGCGACTGGTCGGCGCAACACCCATAGTGTCGACCCAATTCCAGAATTTGGATTCAGGATCGTGGCTGTCTTCCTTGGCGGGCTGGTCTGCAAGCAAGAGTTCAAAAACCATTTCACGCGATTTTTTTGCGCGCTCACTGGCAGATTTGACCTTTAAGCCATCGCTGACTTTGCGCTGGCACGAGGCTGCAAGAACTCGTTCGCCTTCGATCTCAACCATACAGGCCCGGCAGTTGCCGTCAGCGCGATAGCCGGGTTCAGGAAGCCAGCACAAATGCGGGATCGATGTGCCTTCACGCTTTGCAACCTGCCAGATCGTTTCGCCTTCTTTGGCGGAAACGGTTTTGCCATCAAGCTCAAATGTAATTTTCTTGGTCATGCTTTAATCTCTGCCCGTTTCTGCGGGGCGTTTGCGCAAGTCATTTGGAAAAAATTTGATGACGCTCATCAACGGGTTTGAGGCGGCTTGGCCTAATCCGCAAATAGAAGCGTCACGCATTACTTGTGCGAGGTCGTCCAAAAGATCATTGTCCCATTTGGGCTTCTGCATCAGTTGCACGGCTTTTTCCGTGCCGTTACGGCATGGTGTGCATTGCCCGCAGCTTTCATCTTTGAAGAACCGCATGATATTGAGGGCAACGTCTTTCATATTGTCGACCTCAGATAGAATGACGACGGCATGAGAACCAACAAAACACCCATGCTCTTCCAGTCTGCCGAAATCGAGCGGGATGTCGGCCATTGAAGCTGGCAGGATGCCACCAGAGGCACCACCCGGCAGATACCCTTTGAAGGTTTCTCCTTCAGCCATTCCGCCGCATTCTTTGATGAGGTCTTCGGCTGTTGAACCGGCAGCTGTCAATACGACGCCAGGTTTCTTCACGCGACCAGAGACGGAATAAGAACGCAGTCCCTTGGCACCATTGATGCCTTGGTCGGCAAACCAAACCGCACCCTTTTCAAGGATCTTGGGAACCCAATAGAGTGTCTCAATATTGTTGACGAGCGTTGGTTTGTTAAAAATTCCGACTTCGGCAACATAAGGAGGGCGGTGTCGAGGTAGGCCACGCTTGCCCTCGATGGATTCGATCATGCCACTTTCTTCACCGCAGATATAAGCACCGGCACCACGACGGATATGGATCTTCGTGTGTGCTGAAAGTCCTGCGTTCTCAATATTGGCAATCTCTTTTTCAAGAATATGCAAAACCGCTGGGTACTCGTCGCGCATGTAAATATAGACGTCCGATGCTTCGACAACCCAGGCACCAATCAACATTCCTTCGATGAATTGATGCGGATTAGTTTCTAAGTAATAACGGTCTTTAAAGGTGCCGGGTTCGCCTTCATCACCGTTGACAGCCATCAGGCGAGGGCCTTCGTAACCTCTGACGAAGCCCCACTTTTTTCCGGTAGGGAATCCTGCACCTCCAAGCCCTCGCAAGCCACCATCTGAGAGTGTTTCGATTAACTCTTCGACTTTGTGTTCACCAATCAGGCAGCTTTGTAAGACAGAATACCCGCCATTGCTGCGATAGTCGTCAAATGAGGTGTAGTCAGGAATGGTTGGATGGCGTTCGCCAGATTCAACAATTGCTGCAACTTTTTTCGGTGTGGCTTCATCAACATGGTGATGTCCGATTTCGCAAACTGGCGCTGATTGACACCGGCCCATACATGGCGCGCGCAAAACACGCACATCTTTGCCGTGTTTGCCTTCCAGTTCTTCCAACAGCTCTTCGCAGCCCGCCATCATGCAAGACAGGCTATCGCAAACGCGAATTGTTGTGGCGGCAGGACGGGGCTCATCGTCGGCAATAATATCAAAGTGCGCGTAGAAACTTGCGACCTCATAAACTTCGGCCATGGAGATACGCATTAACCCGGCTAAGCCCTGCAAGAGGCCGGCTGGTAAGCAACCTTCGGCGTCTTGAATTTTATGGAGGTACTCGATGAGAAGGGCGCGCTCGTAAGGGCCGTCACCTACCAATTCGCGGGCACGGGCTGTCTCATCGGCTTTCAGCAATCGACCCTTTGGAAACATGAGAGCATTTCGCCGTCCACCGCCGCCTCTTCGCCCATTGCCAGGTCTTTTTTTTCGGCCGTCTGCATCGTCTGACATGTCGTTCATTTTGGGATTCCGCTATAATCCCGCCCATTCAGTGCACTGCTTATGCAGGACATCGCAACTAGGTGAAGTAGGGTGGATCTGTTAAACTTTCGAAGCATCGACTTTAGACCAACCTCATCTCAAGTGTCGAGCGGTTCTCGTGCGCCAAATAGGTGCGATGCCAAACGACGATGCCAGGTCGGATGTTTTTCAGAATTTGATGCGCCACTTGTCAGCGAATTTTATACCGAATGGTGATTGATGCCTGCTGCCGGATGGGATTTCGCAAATCGATATTGCTTTTTAAAACAGTGACATAGGAAATTTTTTGGGGCATCTGGACATTTCTGACTTGAGGCAAAGGTGTAAAAAATGCGAACAAGCTTGATGTTCAGCAGATGAAAATAGAATTCAGTCTGAAACTTGCGATTAGATATTTTTTGGATTGAACAATAACAATAAAACGAAAACCAATTCGGATGAAGGAGCTGCAATGAGCGTTCAATCAGATATCGAAATTGCCCGCCAAGCCAACAAGAAACCCATCGGTGAAGTTGGTGCAAAAATAGATATCCCGCACGACGCTCTGATGCAGTACGGGCCGCACAAAGCAAAAGTTTCTGCTGAATTCATCGAAAAGCAGAAAGATCGCAAGGATGGCAAACTCATTCTCGTGACAGCGGTCAATCCGACAGCCGCTGGCGAGGGTAAAACAACAACGACTGTTGGTTTGGGCGACGGTCTCAACCGTTTGGGCAAAAAAGCGGTGATGTGTCTGCGTGAACCGTCGTTGGGTCCATGTTTTGGCATGAAAGGCGGCGCAGCTGGTGGTGGCCATGCGCAGGTCGTGCCAATGGAAGACATCAATCTCCATTTCACAGGTGATTTCCACGCGATTACGTCGGCGCATTCCTTGCTGGCGGCAATGATCGACAACCATATCTATTGGGGTAACAAACTCGAAATTGACTCCCGTCGCGTGGCACTGCGTCGTGTCGTTGACATGAATGACCGTGCTCTCAGAAAGATCACGAATTCATTGGGCGGTGTTGCCAATGGTTTTCCTCGTGAAGATGGTTTCGATATCACTGTTGCATCAGAAGTAATGGCAATCTTGTGCCTGTCGATGGATTTGAAAGATCTCGAGCGTCGACTGGGCAATATTGTAATTGGTTACAAACGCGATAAGACGCCGGTTCGAGCCCGCGAAATCGATGCGCATGGTGCGATGACAGTCTTGCTGAAGGACGCGCTTATGCCAAACCTTGTGCAAACATTGGAAAACAATCCGGCGTTCCTGCATGGTGGCCCTTTTGCAAACATTGCTCATGGTTGCAATTCCGTTTTGGCAACGAAGACGGCGTTGAAGTTGGCTGACTATGTCATCACAGAAGCAGGTTTTGGGGCAGACTTGGGTGCCGAGAAATTCTTCGACATTAAGTGCCGTAAGGCCGGCCTAAAACCCGATGCTGTTGTTATTGTTGCGACTGTCCGCGCGTTAAAGATGCATGGCGGCGTTGGCAAGGACGACCTTGCGACAGAGAATGCATCGGCTGTAGCGCAGGGATGTGAAAACCTGCTGCGCCATATAGACAATATCAAAAAGTTTGGTGTTCAACCGATTGTGGCGATTAATAAGTTCATTACTGATACCAATGACGAAGTTGGCGAAGTGATGAAAGCAGCTGAAGGCGCCGGGACGCAAGCATTTGTTTGCACGCATTGGTCAGACGGAGGCGCTGGAACAGAAGATTTAGCCCGTCACGTCGCTGAAATTGCCGATAGTGGCCAGTCAGCCTTTAAGCCTCTTTATCCCGATGACATGAGCCTGCGCGAAAAAGTTCGCACGATCGCAACTGAGATCTATGGTGCTGACGACATCAACTGTGACGCATCGGTTGAGACCAAGTTTAAGGAACTGGAAAAAAGTGGTTTCGGTAATTTGCCGGTCTGTATGGCAAAAACACAGTATTCGTTTTCAACGGATCCAAAATTACTCGGCGCGCCGACCGGGCATACAGTGACGGTGCGGGAATTGCGCTTGTCAGCCGGAGCTGAGTTCGTGGTCGTCGTCACTGGTGACATTATGACAATGCCAGGTCTGCCAAGAGTTCCGGCTGCCAATTCAATTTGTCTTGGTGAAAACGGTCAGATCGAAGGTTTATTCTAGGGTCTATTGCTGTTGCTAAATCGACCAAACTCAACTTGACGATGAATTGCCATTTTCGCCCTCTTTTGGCTTAATGCGTAGCTTTCCAACTGTCATGTTGCCGTCTTCATCGCGTCCACGAATGCGGGCTGGCTCATTTTTAAAAGCTGACTTGGCTAGGCGCTCTAGAAGTGTGGAGACAACCTTGCTGTCGCCGACAGCGGCTACGATCCAGGGGACGTTGCCTGATTGCCAATCGTCGATTTCTAACCGATCGGTTTCTTTTGTAGCCGCAGTAAGTTTCTGTTCGATTTCTTCTGACACCATAGCCCACAACACGGCCCCGACTGGGACAGTGTTGCCGCTTTTTTTGTCGCGCGCTTCAGCAAGTGCAAACTGTCCCGTTGTAATGGCCGGGCCGACAAGCCAGCTGAGATTTTTTAGTGGCATATCGGCGTAGGGCTGCGTGCGCATCATAAGTGCCGTAACTTCCCCAAACGCTGCCGCTGCTTGTTTCGCGACATCCCGCGCTTTGTTCATCTGCTCTTCTGAAAGCATGGTTTCATTGCCAGTTTCAGAACTTGCGTCTTGATCGGTCATCATTTCTGTCCTCAAAGCGAGCGGTCTATTTATGCAGGCTAGAACGCATATCCTATGTTCGCAGACGGTGCCAGGGTTGTTGTCTATGGTGCAAAATAAACTTTTAAATATATGCTAACAGCGTAAAGCCCGAAACCATTGGAATAGAACAATATGCTAGATATCAACGCTCAAAAAAACATTTCTTTGCAAGAGTATCTTGCGGCGTGGTCTGGAAATGATCGAGAGCGTGGCGCTGTTTTCGATACGTTGATGGCAATTACCAACGCATCTATTGAGCTGCAGGCGCTATTGGTAAAAGGCGCGTTGGCAGGCGATCTTGGTTCAGCAACTGGCTGCGTGGGCGGTGGTGATGATCAAAAAGAACTCGATCGTAGAGCCAATGACATCTTTATTGAGAATCTGGCCAAAGCACCTGTCGCAGCCGTTGCCTCTGAAGAGATGGAGCATGCGCTTGATTTAGATGATACCAATCCATTGATCGTGGCTCTCGACCCGCTAGATGGCTCGTCGAATATTGAGACCAACGTCACTGTTGGCGTGATGTTTTCGGTGTTGCCGAAACTGCAAGCGGTAAAGGGCGACGCTAACTTCTTACAGCCTGGTTCCAGGCAAGTTGCTGCTGGTATCGTTGTTTACG
Organism: Hyphomicrobiaceae bacterium; assembly: GCA_050633705.1. Classification (GTDB taxonomy): domain Bacteria; phylum Pseudomonadota; class Alphaproteobacteria; order Rhizobiales; family Hyphomicrobiaceae; genus JAJFHI01. The sequence goes on from JBOEGZ010000007.1 coordinate 397,521, forward strand.
GACCACAGACAACATTCTTGTTGACGGTCGGGGATGGCGCTCATGTATTCACGCTAGACGGAGAAACGCGGAGCTTTTTGTGCACGCATCCCAATGTTGCGATCCCACCGACGACGCGTGAATATGCAATTAACGACTCGAATTATTGCCAATGGGATGAGGCGGTTCGCGTCTACGTTGACGATTGTCGGCTGGGCCGGGATGGGCCACGTATAGTTGACTTCAATATGCGCTGGGTCGGTTCGTTTGTCGCTGAAATCTCCCGTATTTTTTCTCGCGGTGGAATTTACCTTTATCCCGGCGACAACAGAAAAGGCTATGAGAAAGGCCGTTTGCGATTAATCTATGAAGTCAATCCTGCAGCCTGGTTGATTGAGCAGGCTGGTGGGAAAGCAACAACGGGTCAAAAGCGTATTCTCGATCTGGTGCCAACGAAACTGCATGGTCGTGCGCCACTTATTTGCGGTTCTTTTGATGAAGTTGATTACGTCTGTCGGATTTTTCAACAACCGGTTGCGCATGCAGACCGATCACCGCTGTTTAAGAAACGCAGCTTTTTTTATTTTTGAGTTGCGCTAACGCTGGTAGAAAACAAGCCATTGCGACAAGAAGCTCGAAGAAGGCTCTGGAAAGTCCACCAATATGTCAGACAGATATCCAATCATTTCCGTCACCGGTTCATCTGGAGCCGGTACCACATCAATCTACAAAACGTTTGAGCAAATATTTCGGCGCGAAAACGTGACGTCTGCTTATGTGCAAGGCGATGCCTTCCATCGATATGATCGCGACGCGATGAGCGAAAAGATTGCCGATGAAGCCGAAAAAGGCAACGCCCACTATAGCCATTTTGGCGAAGACGCAAATTTGTTCTGTGAACTTGAGCAGTTGTTTGTCGATTACGCAACGTCAGGACATGGCCGCACGCGGTATTATGCTCACGATGATGAAGAGGCACAAAGATTCGGCGTGCCATCTGGGAAATTTACAGACTGGACGTCCCTGCCAAGTGATACCGACGTGATGCTGTATGAAGGACTGCATGGTGCTGTGGTGACAGAAAACGCCAATATCGCACAACATGCGGACTTGAAAATTGGTATTGTCCCAGTTCTCAATCTCGAGTGGATACAAAAGATCCATCGTGACAAAGATCGTCGAGGGTTTTCACCGGCTGATACTGCGGAGACAATTCTGCGTCGGATGCCAGATTATGTGAAATACATTTGCCCCCAGTTTTCCGAGACCGACATAAATTTTCAACGCGTTCCAATGGTCGATACGTCAAACCCATTTATTGCCCGCTGGATTCCTACTCCCGATGAATCGATGGTCGTCATTCGTTTCAAAAACCCTCGCCAGATTGATTGCACTTATCTGTTGAGGATGATCCACGATAGTTTCATGTCTCGGGCAAATTCCATTGTTATTCCAGGCGGCAAGCTAGATCTTGCAATGCAGTTGATATTCACGCCGATGATCATGCAACTGGTTGAGCGCCGAAGAAGAGCCCTATAAGGAGCCTCTGTGCCACGAGGGTCACATTCGTTCCACTGGTTTTGATTAAACGCCGTTGCGTTGATTGGTGAGTTTTGCCACAACCGGGCATAGAGTTTTTCGCCCATATCCATAAATCATGGAGTTGAAGTCGAATGTCCCGTCCAATTGTGATTGCGCCATCAATTCTATCTTCTGACTTTTCACGCCTTGGCGAAGAAATCCGAAGCATTGATGAAATGGGCGCCGATTGGATTCACCTCGATGTTATGGATGGACATTTTGTGCCAAACATCACCTTTGGTCCACCGATTGTAAAAATGGTTCGTCCTGCATCGAAGAAAGTTTTCGATTGCCATTTGATGATTGCACCCGTTGACCCATTCCTAAGCGACTTTGCTGATGCGGGTTGTGATATCATTACGGTTCATGCGGAAGCTGGACCCCACTTGGATCGCTCGTTGCAAGCCATTCGAACGTTGGGCAAGAAGGCTGGTGTTTCGCTCAATCCGTCAACGCCGGAAAGTGTGATCTCATACGTCCTGGATCGTTTGGATCTGATTTTGTTGATGACTGTCAATCCTGGATTTGGCGGGCAAGCGTTTATTCCTTCTGTTCTGGAAAAAATTAAGCGTGTGAAAGAGATGGTTGGAGATCGACCGATCGATATTCAGGTCGATGGTGGTGTGACACCAGATAATGCTGGGCTTGTCGCGGCGGCTGGCGCCAATGCTCTTGTTGCTGGATCTGCTGTGTTCAAAGGTGGGACACCCAAAGACTATCGAGAAAACATTGCAGCGATCCGATCGGCTGCAGAAGCAGGGCGCACAAAGGGTACATCATGACGTCTGGTCCGATTGGCGTCATCGGTGCAACCGGCCAGGTTTCAATGGCGTTGCAGAGAGCGGCTGCAAAGCGTGGTGTTGCACTCGTTGCTAAAGGTCGCCCGGATATTGATGTTTCGAATCTCGAAAGCATGACGGCGTTTTTCGAGCGCGTTTCACCTCGTATCGTGATCAATGCTGCAGCTTATACCGCCGTTGATAAGGCCGAGGCTGAGGGGCAGGAAGAAGCTTTCCAGACCAATGCCGAAGCACCAGCGCGCCTGGCGGTTTTGTGCAAAACTTACAATATTCCCCTGGTCCATATTTCAACGGATTACGTCTTCAATGGGCTTAAAGGTGCCCCCTATTCAGAAGACGATGAGATTTGTCCAGTCAATTGCTATGGTGCGTCGAAGGCCGCCGGTGAAATGGCGATCCGGGCCTCAGGCGCCCAACACGTTATTTTGCGAACGCAATGGGTTTACGGCGTTGATGGCGCGAATTTTGTAAAAACAATGCTGCGGCTTGGCGCAGAGCGTGATGAGCTGGGCGTTGTTGGGGACCAACTCGGAGCGCCGACGTCTGCTGACGATATCGCATCCGCTCTGATGGATGTTTGTGCAACATTGGATGTCAATGCACCAGCCGATCATTGGGGTACATTCCATTTTGTCAACGCCGGGATTACAAGCTGGCATGGTTTTGCAACGCTGATATTTGGACTGGCGACGCAGCTTGAATTACCAACGCCGAAACTCAAAGCCATCACAACGCTTGAATATCCAACCCCTGCCACCCGACCACCCGCTGGAGTGTTGTCGACGGAAAAAATACAAAACGTATATGCAATCACGCCGCGTCCATGGGAAGATGCACTCAAAAGTGCATTTCCCGAAATTGTCGAATCCATGAAGAAAGTGTGAGAAGACTTACTGGCGGCGTCTTTATTGGCAACTGTTTGCCTGACAGTTTCAGTCAGCACCACCAACTCACAACTGAGCACATACGCTTAGAGCGGTTCTTCTTTGACTATAGAAGAACCGCTCTCAGTTCGTGTTGGAGAAATTTCTATTAGGACTTCTTACTCGGCGGCAGTGGGAAAGGACACACGCAGCCCGGTCGGGCCATATTCTGGTGTGCCTTGTGCCACAGCAACATAAGCTTCGCGCAATCGCTCAGGCGCCTCCAACAAGCGGTCGCGCCATATACCCAGATGTAATTCTGTTTGGATCAACCCGCGCAGCATTCCGACATGATCTGTCATACCGACACACTGAGCACCAACCATCTTATCGCCTTCAAATTCAAGCTTCAGGTATTTGAAGTTTTCTTCGTCGATCAGTTTTGCTGTTTCACCCATTGGAGCGCCCTGCCACAGACCAAATGATGAGGAAATTAACCCCATGGTGTCGAGCACGTTCATGTTCAAAGAGCCGCGGTGTGGCGTTGCGATGCCAGCCATATTGAGGGCGGCTATGCGGCCATGCTCAACGGCGACGGGCTGAATTGCGAGCATGTCTGGTTTGCCCGTTGAGATATCGATGCCTTCACAGCAATCGCCAGCCGCAAAGATGTTTGGGGCTGTTGTTTCGAGATATTGATTGACGCGAATGCCTGCTTCAACTTGAACATTGCTGCCAACAAGAAAGCCCACGTTCGGGCGCACACCAGCAGCCATCACAACCAGTTGTGCTGGAGCGGACGAGCCATTTGAGAAACCAACTTCAAGATTGTCGCCGCCGCCATCTGTAGATTTGGAAATATTTGTAACTTTGGTGTCGGTGAGGACTTTCACACCTTTTGCTTCGCACCAACGCCCCAACATTCCGCCAGCCGTTTCGTCCAACATCCGCGCGACCATTCTTGGCGCGATTTCAACGACGGTAAGGTCGCAGCCGCGGGCATAGAGAGCTTCCAATACGATGGAGCCAATAAAGCCAGCGCCAACCAATACGACCTTTGAGCCTTTGTCGGCAAGCTTGAGAATTTCGCGAGCATCTTCAAGTGTCCAACAGGTGTGAACGCCCTCTAAATTGGCACCAGGGATTGGCGGGATAATTGGCGAAGCGCCGGTTGCAATGAGCAGCTTGTCAAACTCAAGCTCGTCACCACCGTTCAAGAACAATTTCTGCGCTTTGGTGTCGATTCCACCAGCGCGGCCGTGCACGTATTTAATGCCATGATGTTCGTAGTGTTTGTCTTTCTGGCGAAGGTAAGTGCCCTGTTCTTCGATACTGCCGTGTAGGAGATAAGGAATAGCCATACGGCTGTAGGGTGGCTCGGGTTCACCGCTGATCATGGTAATATCGGCTTCTTTATTGACGGAACGAAGCGTTTCAGCGGCGGTGACACCAGCGGGGCCTGCACCCAGGACGATATATTTCATAGCGATAGCTTCCTTTTAGCCGTGACGGCAACGATCAGGATAACATGTAGAGGTTGTATTGTTAAAAAAAGCCCACGCACCAAATTCGGCGCGTGGACCTGTAATCGTGCAGCGCTGTCGGGTTTGACGGCGCTAAAGGTTTTGAACGTGCAAGGGAATTAAAAGCCAAGCACGTTCAATTTCCTTCGAACTACAACGCCAACCTTGCCAACGTTTCGTTTGTTGGAACGCCGTCTGGTGTCCAGCCGCGCAATTCGTAATATTCCGGCAGCATTTTATCGAGACCGCAGACCAAGCCCTCGGCCGGGCCAACTTTCGCGGCGTCTTTTACAAGGCGTTCCGGCAAATTGTCATCGGCAGCGGTAAATCCAGCCTGGTTGTTGAACATACGTTCCAGGTTCCAGATCCGTTCACCAGCTTCCAACATTGTGTCTGGTGTCCAGTTGCCTTCGCACGCTGCATCGACTTGTGGTGCAATGTCGTTCAGCGTCCAGGCAAACGTTGTGAAGACACACAAACCAGCTGAATCAACGGCTGCTGTTGCGTCTTGGAATGCCTTAACAAGTCCTGGCTTGCCGTCTGTTGACAGTGGATCTGTTTTCTCAGGAATACCAAGAATTTCCGATGACACTGTGTAAGACCGCAGGTGACATGCGCCACGGTTTGATGTGGCATAAGTCAGGCCCATGCCTTGGATGCCGCGTGGGTCGTAGGCTGGGAATTCCTGGCCTTTGACCGTCATTGACAATTCCGGACGACCGTACTTTTCCGTAAGGCGCTTGGAGCCAAGACCGAGCTCTTTACCAAAGCCTTCAGATTTACCGGTGAGCTCAACACATTCAACAAGGGCTTTAGCATTGCCGAATTTAAGGTCGATGCCACCTGTATGGTCTTTTGTCAGGATGCCGAGTTCGTAAAGCTCCATGGCTGCCGAGACAGTTGCTCCGAACGAGATTGGGTCGAGACCCTGTTCGTTACAGATGAAGTTGACGTAGGTTAGAGCTTCTAAATCATCGATGCCGGTGTTTGAGCCAAGCGCCCAAGCGGCTTCATACTCAAGACCGCCAGAGGCGTGCCAATATTCCGGCTTGTTCTCGACAGAGAAGTGCTTTTCATCGATTTTCGAAATGCGACCACAAGCAATTGTACAGCCAAAGCATGCTTGGTTGGTCAGGAGGTTTTTTTGTCCGTCGCTATCACGCGGTGTCGCCATGGCCTCAGCCGAGATCGCATGTGCACCCTCGAACTGAACTTCACGGCTGTTACGCGTTGGCATGGCACCGGCTTCGTTGATGACGTTCATCAGAACCTGTGTTCCAAAGGCCGGTAGGCCTTCGCCGGTGACGGCGTTTTCTTGCAGAACCTTTTTGCCAGCAGCAGCAGCGGCCAGGAACTTGCGACCATCTTGGACTTTAACACCCTTCGTACCGCGAACAGCGAACGCCTTGAGGTTCTTTGACCCCATGACAGCGCCAACGCCGGAACGACCGGCTGCCCGGTGAAGGTCGTTCACGATACAGGAATAATACGCCATGTTTTCGCCAGCGATACCAATCGCTGCCACGCGCATCATTGGGTCTTGATGTTTTTTCTTGACCCACTCATCGGTGTTCCAAACACTGGTACCCCAGATTTCAGAAGCATCGTGTAATTCAGCTTTGTCGTCTTCGAGTGTTAGATAAACTGGTTTCGGCGAAACACCTTCGACGATGACCATATCCCAACCGGCGAATTTCATTTCCGCGCCGATGTAGCCACCAGAGTTTGAACACGCGATGGCGTTTGTCAGAGGTCCTTTGGTGATAACCGAGTAGCGTCCGCCTGTTGAGGCGGCAGTACCAGTCAGCGGTCCGGTTGCAAAAATCAATTTGTTGTCTGGACCAAGTGGATCAGTTTTTGGATCGATTTCTTCAACGAGGTACTTCGATGCGAGGCCACGTTGGCCGAGGTATTTTTGAGCCCAATCCATGTTGAGCGGTTCGGACTTACATGTGCCTGCTGTTAAGTCGACACGTAGGATTTTTCCTGTCCAACCCATCGGGTTTCTCCCTTGAGTTCATATTTGTGCGAGGGGTCTGTGGAACTAAGAGCCCAAGCCATGATTGAAATTCGTTACTTTGCAACAGGTGCGTTTGGCGCCGGAGATGCTTCCGATGTGCCAGATTTTCCGGCCCATGCTTTCATCTTGTCGTACCCAGTTTGCTCACTGTCTTGAAAAGTAATTGCATCTGTCGGGCAGGCTTCAGCACATGCTGGGCTGCCAAGACAAAGATCGCATTTGATGACTTTACCGCTTGATGCATTGTAATTCACTGTGCCGAACGGGCAGGCGATTGTGCAAACTTTACAGCCGACACAAAGATTTTCATGAACGATTTTTACGCCGTCTTCATTCGTGGTGATTGCGTTCACCGGGCATGCTTGTTGACACCAGGCCTCGTCGCACTGTGTGCATGTATATGGAACGAAGCGGGCTTCAGTGTGAAAGTCGAAAACGCGAATACGGGATTTCGAGACGTTAAACTCACCCTCTTTAACATACGAGCAGGCCATCTCGCACTGCTTGCACCCCGTACATTTGCCGGGGTCAATAACCAAAGCCTTGAGCATTTCTCCTCCTTGCCGCCCTTCAATGATGGGGCGATCTCGTTAAAGTCGCGCTTATCGGTGCAACAAGTCAAGAGGTAGAGCGTGTGATCATGTACAAATGTACAAGACGATTTCCATGACAAATTCCCTAACGAAGTAAAAAACCATCTCGGAGCATTCCAAGATGGTTTTTTCTATCCTGACCATGCAAGTCAGATTAAATTTGATGCTGCGATCAGAGCAATAAATTGTCGAATTCTTATTGCGCTGCGCAAATCCTAAGCGCTATAATTTTTTGCCCAAATGGAAAGGTTTATCCAAACAGGAGGGGGTCGCTTGGATGCAATGGCAGAGCCAGCGAAATACCAGCCTTATTTGAGTGTGACCACACCACATGGCCAAACAGATGGCGCCCACCCGCGAGCTTGACGTTGATGGTTTTGCCAAGTTCAAGCGCCCGGCAGCGCTCGATACCTATACCGGTTTCTGAGATATCTTTTGCAAAGGCATTGAAGGAAACGCCATCACAGTGCACCTCGCACCGTTGGAGCAGACCGACGCGCGTGCTGCGCCGACGTTGAGGAATATCTGGATAGACAAGTTTGTGATCAACAATGCAGGGTGTTGCGCCTGTTGTGGTGGAGATAACGAGGGGACGCAGCTGCACCCAATTGTCGGTGTAAATTTCTGGAATGCGGTGGGCAACCAGTGGCATGACGTCATCAAGGATTTCACACAATTCTGAGCAGATCATGTACCAGTGATGCACGAGTGTTTCACGATGGATCACGTGCGCGCGCTGATATCCCATCTCCTCTGATTCCTTGGCGTAGGCTGCAATAAGGTCTCCGCCAGCAGAGATTAGCGAATATGTGTCAAGTAGACTGTCAACGAGCGAGCTGTTTAGCTCAATTTCCAATAGCCCGTTGCGAAAGGGCTCCAAAATAGCAGCTTCGTGAGGAATAAAGGCCTGCATCATGGGCGATAAGTCTGCTGCTTTATCCGAAGACATGTAGTTTATGCAGCTTGTAATAATGGTGGCGGCTGTGGCCCAGTGGTGGCTTTCGGAAACTAATGCCTCAAGAATGGCGGCATCATCAACAACGACCCGTTCGAAGGGGGCATCGGATGAAATGGTTTTGCTTGCCTGGCCAGTTTCATTGAGGAGAGAAAAACGTTCAAACATGGCAATTCGTCCTGAGATTAGTGCAGGCGTGACGTGAAATAGCCCGTTCCTGTCACTAGATAATTGTCGGCACCATTTTGACGTGTAGGGAGTAAAGGACAGGTAAACTTAAGCGTGTGTTAATGTTTTATTTTTTCAATCAGTTGGATTTTATCGATCTGTGGATGACGGCCCGTTCTTGATAGCGAACCGTCGGTTCGGCTGGTTCGGGGGCGCACGTGCTGCTAGAGCCAGTTTGGTGGCGTTTGTCAGGAGGGTATAGACTTTGCGGATTTGCATGATCGGGGCTGGATATGTGGGCCTGGTGTCTGCTGCCTGCTTTTCAGAGTTTGGCTGGACTGTAGATTGCGTCGACAACGATGAGGGGCGCTTGGCACAGCTCGCCAACAATATTTCTCCTATTTACGAACCCGGGTTGGATGATCTATTGGCGCGCAACACTGCGGCCGGTCGCCTTTCTTTCAGTGGTGATCTGGGCTCTGGCGTCGCGAAAGCTGACGTCGTGTTCTTAGCGGTTGGGACGCCGATGCGTCGCGGTGATGGGCATGCTGATCTGTCCTATATTTACGCAGCCGTTGAAGAACTCGCACTGTATCTCAATGGGTTTACGGTGATTACAACAAAATCGACAGTGCCTGTTGGAACCAGTCGCGAAATTGAGCGACGCGTTAAGGCCGTTAATCCCAAAGCAGATATTGCTGTTTGTTCCAATCCCGAGTTCCTTCGCGAAGGGTCAGCAATAAAAGATTTCACCCACCCCGACCGGGTTCTCGTTGGTACAGATGATCTTCGCGCGCGTGAGGTGATGCAGGAGCTTTATCGTCCACTGGCCATTCGCAATGCGCCAGTGGTGTTCGTGTCGCGTGAATCGGCTGAGCTTGCGAAATATGCCGCGAACGCGTTTTTGGCTTTGAAGATTAGTTTCATCAATGAAATTGCAGACCTGTGTGAAAAGGTTGGCGCCGACGTGCAGGAAGTCGCAAATGCGATTGGTCGCGACAAACGAATAGGCGACAAGTTCTTACACCCTGGTCCCGGATACGGTGGTTCCTGTTTCCCAAAAGATGTTTCTGCCATTGTGCGTACTGGTCGCGAGGCAAAGGCACCGTTATCGATCATCGAGCAGGTCCAAACCGTAAATGATGAACGCAAGTTGGCGATGGCGGGGCGTATCATAGATATGCTTGGACGAGAGGCGCGCGGGGCGACGGTTGGCGTATTGGGCGTAACTTTCAAACCCAATACCGACGACATGCGCGATGCTCCAAGTCTTGCAGTTGTTCCTATGCTGCAAGAGCGTGGTGTGGCTGTCAGAGTTTATGATCCAGAAGGGCGCAAACAGGCCGAGCCGTTGATGTCGGGCGTGACGTGGTGTGATGGCGCGTTAAAAACAGTTGAAGGCGCTGATGCCCTTGTTGTGCTGACGGAATGGAATGAGTTTCGCGCGCTCGACTTAAAGGCCGCAAAAGCTGCCATGACAGGTGACGCTTTGATTGATCTACGCAACATTTTTGAACCCTCTCGCGCCCACGCTGCTGGATTTCGTTATCTGGGAGTGGGCCGACCGCAATAGCCAGCCAGCGTAACGGGCAAGAGAATGGTGAATTAAAGCAATTTGCCAGGGTTCAAGATCCCCTTTGGATCCAACGCCGTTTTTAAATTGCGCATAATGTCGATTTCAACGGGCGCTTTGAAACGGATAAGCTCGTCACGTTTCATGCGGCCGATTCCGTGTTCCGCCGAAATCGATCCACCCATGCTGGCAACAAGGTTGTGAATGGTATGGGAAATGTCGTTCCATTTCTCCAAATAGGCGGCTGTATCGGCGTCTTTGGGTTGCGAGACATTGTAGTGGACGTTGCCGTCGCCAAAGTGGCCAAATGGAACGGGGCGTGCACCAGGACACATCTTCTCGATCAAGGTGTTGGCGCGTTGTACGAATTCCGGGATTGATGAAATCGGTACGGAAATGTCGTGTTTTATGCTGCCGCCTTCTGGCTTTTGTGCTTCGGAAATGCCTTCGCGCAAGCGCCACAGATCATTTGCGTGTGTTTGAGATTGGGCGATGATGGCGTCGACAATGAGGTCTTTTTCCATGGCACCGCTCAGTGCGGTTTCGATGTTCTGGTTGGCGGCGTCATCTTGGCGCCCGCGAGATGTTTCAAGCAACACATACCAGGGGTGGACGGAAGTCATCGGCATGCGTGCATTCGGCATATGGGCTGTGACGAACTCAAGTGCAATGTGGGGAAAAAATTCAAACGCGGTAAGCAGGTCTTCGCTTTGTTCACTGACGTGGTGAAACAGCCTTGATGCCGCCTCCAATGTGTTGACGCCAACCAATGCCGTGGCCTTTTCGCTGGGTTTTGGGAAAAGCTTCAACGCCGCTGCAGTGATAATTCCAAGCGTGCCCTCTGAGCCGACAAATAAATCTCGAAGATCAAAGCCGGTATTATCCTTTTTTAAGGTGCGAAGGCCGTCCCAAACGCGACCGTCGGCAAGCACCACTTCTAGGCCCAGGACCAACTGACGTGTGCTGCCGTATGCGAGAACACCCACTCCGCCCGCATTTGTCGCCAAGTTGCCACCAATTTGACAACTGCCTTCAGCCGCAAGGCTTAAAGGAAACAGGCAGTCAATTTCGTCGGCCAATTCTTGCACTTTTGCCAACGTGACACCTGCCTCGACTGTGAGTGTCCGTCCATTGGAATCGTGCTCGCGAACACGTGTCATCCGGCTGGTCGACAGGATAATTTCTTCACCCGTTTCAAATGGAATTTGTCCGCCGACAAGTCCTGTATTTCCACCCTGTGGGACGATGCCAACTTGATGGGCGTTGGCAATTGCCAAAATCTCTGAGACTTGCTTTGTGTTTTGAGGGCGCAGCACAAGGGCCGTTTTGCCGACGTATTTATCGCGCCATTCGCTAAGGTAAGGTTTCTGATCTTGCGGGTCAGCGATGGCATATTGTGCGCCGACAACGTCTGTTAGAGCGTCGATCACGTCGGAACTTGGCGGGCGTGTGTTAATTGGAAGGGACATGCGGACTGTTTGTTGTTATTGCGATGTGACTGCCACACCAACGCTCCGGCGCGATGAAAGTCAAGGGTGGCTGTGGGTTTCGTTGTCATAGAGGTGAAGCATTGAATATCGCGGCCGTCATCATTGCAGCAGGGCGTTCTCGTCGATTTGGCGCGACTGACAAACGTCTGGCGTTAATCGATGGCGAGGCTTTGCTATGCCGAGTTATTCGACGCGTCGCGACCAGTGCCGTTTCATTCATTGGCGTGGTGACGGCCCCGGCTCCGGATGAATCTGCTGACGTGCTGCAAATTCTGGCCGACTTGCCGGTTACTCAAATCTCGAACTCTCAATATGCTGAGGGTATGGGCACTTCAATTTCCGCTGGCATCGCGGCGCTGGAAACAAGCATCGATGCGGCATTGATTGTCCCAGCCGATATGCCCGAGATTTCTCCAGAGCTGATAAATTTACTAATTAAGGCATTTGAGGATCGAGGTGGTGAAAGTGTTTTTGTGCCCGTAGATGCAGGCGGTCGCCAACGCAATCCCGTGCTGTGGCCGCGCAAATTATTTCGCGAGCTCGAGGGCCTCGATGGTGCGAGCGGTGCAAAACCTTTGATTAAGGCACACAAAGATGTCGTCGAGACCCTTACTTGGCCAGATTCCGCGGCCTTTGGCGATATCGATACACGTGAAGAGCTCCAGGCTTATGTGACCTCTCGGCCAGACTCAAAGTCGTGAATAACACCGCAAATCTAGCATGAGAGTTAAAAAAACCTGGCAAAGTTATATTGCGATCAGATGTAGCCATGGGCAGAAGAGGAATGATTTTGCGCGCTGCTGCAGGAGAATGAAATTCTTCCTTCTGCATCAGGGTGGATTGAAAAACCATTTTTATTTCAAAAAATCGGTTTTTTTGGAATAGATTTCCAAGTATTAGAGATCAGCTTTAATTTTTGGAGACCCGATTATGGGCACACCAGATGCCGCCCGGCCAGGTGGCGAAGAAATCGCCGAACTCGACCATCTGTTGGCCGTAACCAGCGACCTTGAGCAGCGAATTGCCATTATCCGTTCGGCAATTGCCGGTCGAATTGCGTTTTCCACCAGCCTGAGCATCGAAGACCAGGCTGTTCTTCACGCAATCGCAACGCCAAAAGCCGATATCGATGTTTTTACACTCGATACAGGACGCCATTTCCCTGAGACTTTGGACGTTATTGCCGTATCGACTGCGCGTTATGGGATGCCAATCCGGATCGCGTTTCCCGAAGCCCAGGACGTCGAAGAGCTTGTCGCGCGTGACGGGATTAACGGTTTTCGAGATTCCATCGAAGCGCGCAAAGCTTGCTGTGATGTGCGCAAGGTGCGCCCACTGCGTCACCAGTTGGCAGGTGCGTCTGGTTGGATTACGGGCCTGCGCCGTGATCAATCTGGAGGTCGAAACAACACTCCATTCGCGACTTGGGATAATGACTTCCAACTTGCGAAATTTAATCCAATTGCGGACTGGACACTGGAACAGTTGGAAACATATGTAGATGACAACTCAATTCCAATAAATGCTCTGCATGCCAAAGGTTACCCATCAATTGGTTGCCAACCATGCACCCGTGCCACTGAAGCCTGGGAAGATATCCGGGCCGGACGGTGGTGGTGGGAAAACCAAGATGGCAAAGAATGCGGTCTTCACAACCGCCCTGCAAACTTCAAACATTCGTCAGGCAAGACACCAGCATGACCAAACCAATGTCTCATCTCGACCTCCTAGAGGCTGAGAGTATCCATATATTCCGCGAAGCAGCGTCACAGTTCCGTAAGCCGGTGTTGCTTTATTCAATTGGTAAGGACTCGACCGTGCTATTGCATCTGGCGCGCAAAGCCTTCTGGCCAATGAAGATTCCCTTCCCGTTGTTGCACATCGACACGGGTTGGAAGTTTCGCGACATGATTAAGTTCCGTGACGAACGTGTCAAAGAATATGGTCTTGACCTCATCGTGCACACCAATGAGGAAGGCCGCGAACAAGGTATGAACCCGTTTGATTATTCTCCGTCGGTCTATACCGATGTGATGAAAACGCGGGCTTTAAAATCTGCCCTCGATAAATATGGATTTGATGCTGGGTTTGGCGGTGCGCGCAGGGATGAAGAAGCAAGCCGGGCAAAAGAGCGCGTGTTTTCGTTCCGTGCCCGCGGACACCGTTGGGACCCACGCAATCAGCGTCCCGAAATGTGGAGCTTGTTGAACGGTCGACTTGGAGCGGGCGAAACCGCTCGTATTTTCCCCCTGTCGAATTGGACAGAAAAAGATATCTGGCGTTATTTGCTGCGCGAGAAACTTGAGATAGTTCCGCTCTATCTCGTCGAAAAACGACCAACTGTTGAACGTGACGGCCAGCTATTGGTGGTCGACGATGACCGCATGAAATTGCGTGACGATGAGCAGATTGTTGAGCGTGAAGTCAGGTTTAGGACGCTGGGATGTTGGCCTTTGACGGCTGCCATGCCATCGCAAGCAAGAACACTCGAAGAAGTCGTTGCCGAAACATTATCAGCAACAACATCAGAACGCGAAGGCCGCTTGATCGATCACGATGAAGCAAGTGCTATGGAAAAGAAAAAGCAAGAGGGCTACTTCTAATGACGGCGGCAACTGCACTCAAACAAGAAGATGTCCATGAAATTCGCCCGGACCTTTCGACACTGCGCGATCTAAACAGTAGTTTGCGAATTCTGACTTGTGGGTCCGTCGATGATGGCAAGTCGACGTTGATCGGCCGTGTTTTATGGGATGCAACAGACTTGTATGACGACCAGCGTGAAGCCATTGGTAAATCGAAGGCAGGCGATGGTACGCACCCAGACTTCAGCCAATTATTGGATGGCCTGGCCGCAGAGCGTGAGCAAGGCATTACGATCGATATCGCTTGGCGTTATTTTGAAGCCGGTGATCGCCGTTACATAATTATCGACAGTCCTGGACATGAGCAGTATACGCGAAACATGGCGAGCGGTGCCTCACACGCAGACGTCGCCATCATGTTGGTCGACGCCCGCCACGGCGTAAAAGAGCAGACACGTCGCCACGCCGCGATCCTTGATTTGATGGGGCTGAAGCGTGTCATTCTCGCTGTTAACAAGATGGACCTCGTCGATTGGTCGGAAGAAAAATTTCGGGAAATCGAGGAAGAATTCTTTTCGATCACCAAATCTTTCGAGTTTGAAAATCCGGTTGCGATCCCCGTTTCTGCTGTGGTTGGCGACAACGTAGCTGAGGCGTCTCAAAACATGCCTTGGTATGGCGGTAAAACACTGCTGGCGTATTTGGAGGCGCAGTCAGAGGCCGTTGCAGAACTCACGCAATCGTTTCGCATGCCGGTACAAATGGTTATCCGTGAAGGTCAAGATTTTCGTGGTCTTGCCGGCACGGTAACGTCCGGACGTGTCGCAATCGGTGATGAAGTGGCTGATGCTGTCAGCGGGCGTACTGCGCGCATCAAACGCATTGCGACGATGGACGGCGATCTGCAAGAAGCCGCTGTTGGGCGGGCTATTGTGATGGAGCTTGATACCGATGTTGATGTTTCGCGCGGCGCTATAATTTCCAGTGTTGATGACAAACCAATGCCGGTTACGAAGCTCGCAGCCCGGCTCGTTTGGCTTGGCGAAAAGCCTTATAAAGCGACCTCCCAATACCTTCTGCGCACCGCAACGGATTTGGTTCCGATTGATTGGTTGCAGATCAAGACGCTACTTGATCTGACAACGCTCACGCCACGTGACAAAGGGGCGTGTGAAGCCAACGACATCGCAGATGTGAACATCACTTTAGGTCGCGCAACGGCTTTGGATGTCTTCCGGGACCATTCCGGAACTGGAAACTTCATGATTGTTGATTCTGTTACCGGCGCATCTGTGGCTGGTGGTGTCGCAATGGAGGTTTCTGATCACGGTGTTGTTGATGGAATTGCGCCGTTCACAATTGCAAGTGATTGTGCATTCACATTAACCCGTGCGCTGTTGGACGAGGGTATATGTCGTGACCTTGTTGGTAAAACGGACAGCGGCAGTCAAGCGGAATACCAGCGACGTGCAGAAGAAGTGGCAAAGCTCATGCGCGCCGCCGGCGTCGACGTTTGTCTCGAATAGCTCGGCTGAAAGTCTTTGCATGAAACGTCCAAGGTTGATTGGGTCATAAGTTGATCACCTTGCGTTTCATGGATTGATGTTTTCTTCGTCCAGTTGCAATATTTTTCAGGCATCATGATTTCAGACCAAAAGACTATTGCATTGCTTTGAGTGACAAGATTGCTTGACAACACCATGACCAAGACATCAGCATGAGCGGTCTTGTTGCACTCCTGAATTGTTTCAAACAGGCCTATATGGAATTCTCATTTTTCTTGCCCATCATTGCAATTGTCTTTGGTGGTTTTGTTGTAGGACTGCTGGTTGGTATTACCGGTGTTGGCGCGGGTGCGCTTACGACACCGATGCTGATTTCGGGGTTTGGTGTTTCTCCAACTGTAGCGGTTGGGACGGACCTGTTATTTGCAGCCATTACGAAGGGCAGTGCAGCATTACGTCACCATCGTCTGGGCAATGTACATTGGCCAATACTGCGGTGTTTGGCCTTAGGCAGTTTAACCGGCGCAATCGTGACACTTGCCTGGCTCCATTTTGGTCATCCAGATACAACTCAGCTTGGCAGTGTTATTCGTCAATTACTGGCCGCTGCCTTGGTGGTCAGTGCAATCACAATTCCGGTATTGCCATTGGTCATGCGCCGTCAGGCAAAACGTGACCCAAACATCCAAGAAGACTTTCCTGTCCGTCGCGGACTAACGCTTGTGTTTGGATTGCTGCTCGGCGTGATCGTGACTTTGACGTCGATCGGTGCGGGGGCAATTGGCGTTGCCGTCTTATCGCTTCTCTACGCTGCCATGCCGGCGCGGCGGATTGTTGGCACGGATATCGTACATGCAATTCCGCTTGCATTTGTTGCAGGTCTTGGACACCTCGGCATGGGAAATTTCGATTATGTTCTATTGGGTCAACTGTTGATTGGATCTATTCCGGGAATTGCGTTGGGAGCGCGGCTGACCGGCCTTATTCCTGACTGGCTGTTGCGGTTGGCTCTTGCCGTCGTGTTGCTGGTCGCGGCTTATTTGTTGGTCGGAGATCAAGCCAAGAAGATGTTGGGTTTGGGCTAGAATTCCGGTGTCGATATACGGTTGTCGATATGCGTTTCG
Source organism: Hyphomicrobiaceae bacterium (assembly GCA_050633705.1). Classification (GTDB taxonomy): domain Bacteria; phylum Pseudomonadota; class Alphaproteobacteria; order Rhizobiales; family Hyphomicrobiaceae; genus JAJFHI01. Next base: position 414,280 of record JBOEGZ010000007.1, read on the forward strand.
TTACCGTAGTGCTGAACCGCCTGGGCTGAGATCAAGCGGTTGATTTTATAAAGTCGATCAAACATCAAACAGTCACAGACAGAAAAACGGCGCTGATGGATTTTCAATCAACGCCGCCTCTCTCTCGTTGTTTTAACGACTGTTAGTTTGGCTCTGGCGCCTTTTTTCTAGCCGGCCAAATCCAGATCGTTATGGAATTGGTTGCCAGCTGTTGTTGGCTTGATGACGCCAGTACGGATGACAAAATCTCCAAATCGTTCACCGTCGTTGCGATCTTTCGCATATGACTGAAACAGCGGCCGCAACAGTTCGACGATCTTTTCGTGCTCAACGCTTTCTGCGTAAAGCTTGTTGAGCCGCGAGCCGTCAAAAGCGGCACCAAGGTAAAGGTTATATTTGCCCGGTCCTTTTCCAACGAGCCCAATCTCAGCTAGAAATGGCCGCGCGCAGCCGTTCGGACAGCCTGTCATGCGTAGAATGATGTCATCATCTCTAAGGCCTGCCGCCTCAAGCTCAGTTTCAAGAGAACGTACCAGTTCTGGCAGGAAGCGTTCGCTTTCAGCAAGAGCCAAACCGCAGGTCGGCAACGCCACACAGGCCATAGCGTTGCGGTGAATTCCAGAGCGCTCGTCAAGAGATACGCCGTTGTTTGCGAAAACTTTCTCGATTTTTGCTTTTGCTTTTTCCGGAATGTTCGCGATCACCAGGTTTTGGTTGTTCGACAAGATGAACTCGACTTTGTAAGCCTCTGCAATTTGACGCAACGCTGTTTTTAGTGTCCAGCCCTCGACATCTTTGATGCGGCCTGAATCGATCGACAACGAAAGGTGCCACTTCTTATTAGGTGTTTGACGCCAGCCAAAGACATCACCTGTACGCTCGAATTTATATTTGCGCGGCTTGCCCATTTTGTAGCCGACACGCTTTTCAACTTCCGCGCGGAACGCCTCGACGCCGTGGTCTTCAATTGTGTATTTAAGGCGTGCACGTTTGCGGTTGACGCGGTTGCCCCAGTCTCGCTGGACCGTGACAACGGCCTCTCCAATTTCGACTGCTTGTTGCGGTGTGCAAAACCCCATCACATCTGCGGTGCGTGGGAATGTATCTGGCTCACCGTGCGTTGTGCCCATGCCGCCACCGACAGTGACGTTGTAGCCAACCAGTTTGCCTTTTTCGACAATGGCAATGTAGCCCAAGCAGTGTGCAAATATGTCGACGTCGTTATCGGGTGGGACTGCGATGACCGTTTTGAATTTTCGAGGCAAGTAGTGTTTGCCGTAAATTGGTTCTTCCTCTTCACCTTGGTCGCCAACATCGACAGGTTCGCCATCGAGCCAAATCTCGTGATAGGCACCGGTTTGAGGAGATAAGTGCGCTGATAATCGCGCGGCCAATTCATAAGCTTGTTTGTGCGCGCTAGAGAGATATGGATTCGACGTCGACATAACGTTGCGGTTGACGTCGCCACATGCCGCCAACGTATCAAGCAAACTGTTGTTGATGGCCTGCATTGTGCTTTTCAGATTGTTCTTGATGACGCCATGGAACTGGAAGGCTTGGCGCGTGGTGAGCCGCAAAGTGCCGTTAGCGTAGGTGTCGGCAATGTCGTCCATTGCGATCCACTGTTCGGCGCTTGCCAGTCCACCTGGAACGCGGACACGGATCATAAAGCTGTAAGCTTTTTCGAGCTTCTTTTTCGCCCGTTCCGGACGTAGATCACGGTCGTCCTGCATGTAGGTGCCGTGGAACTTCACAAGCTGGGTATCGTCTTCCGAGATCGATCCAGTTATTTCGTTTTCAAGGCCTTCAACGATCGTGCCACGCAGTTGTCGGCTTGCATCTTTAATATATTCGTTGGCGGCGCGTTTTGGTTCGTCAGTCATTTTTTGTCCTATTGGCAGCCTGGCGGGTTTTGCTCATCGCGGCGTATTGGATCGATAGGTAGGTATTTTTTCGTGTCTGGCTTAGCTCAATCGTCGTGGCGTGCTGTGAGATTGCTCGCGCGCCACTCGCTATCGGCTTAGTACACGTCACGTTGATAGCGATGGGCTTTTGAAAGTTCTTTCAGTTTTACACGCCCGGCTTCTTCGTCACCGGCGCCGACGATCTTGGCAAGCGTGAGATCAACATCTTTGGCCATGCCTTTTTCGTCGCCACACACGTAAATATGAGCGCCGTCATCGATCCAGCCTTGAACAGCGTCGCGATGAGCCCAAAGTTTGTCCTGAACGTAGATTTTTTCAGGTTGATCGCGCGAAAAAGCCGCAGAGATATTTGTCAGGAAACCATCCTCTTTGAATTCTTGCCATTCAAGTTGGTAGAGGAAATCCGAGGTGTAATTGCGTTCGCCAAAAAACAACCAGGATTTGCCAGCCGCTTCTCGTTCAGCTCGTTCCGCGAGAAAGCCACGATAAGGCGCAACACCGGTCCCGGCGCCAATCATGATAATTGGTGTGTTGTCGTCGGTTGGTAAACGGAAATGGCGGTTTGGTTTGACGTAGACCTTTACGTTATCGCCAGCTTTGCAGCGGTCGGCAAGGTAGGTTGATGCGACCCCACCACGTTTGCGGCCATGTGCATCCCAACGTACAGCCCCGACAAGGAGGTGGGCTTCGCCATCGTGGGCGCGTTGACTTGAGGCAACAGAATATAGACGGCCGGGCAATGGGCGTAGCAGACCGGTGAGTTGGTCTTCGGTCAGCTTTTCTTTGTGTTCGACAAACAAATCGATGAGTTGGCGGTCATCGGAAAACTTTGCGAAGGCTTCGGCATCGTCTAATTCACCGACGTCTTCGCGGCCTGTCAATTCTGCGTAGGCTTTGATGACAGGACGCGACAGCGTTGTGATGTCGTAAGATGTTGTCAGGCGTTGGGCCAATGCATCGTTGCCACCTAGTCCCGTCGCATCAAGAAGGTCAATTGCAAGCTGGGGATCATTCTCTGGAATGATGCCGATGGCATCACCCGGTTGATAGGTGAACGCGGGATCATCAATGGCAATTTCAACATGCCATGTCTCGTGCGTTGAGCCCGTGCCGTTGAGGTTGACCATTTCAGAGATCTCAGTCTCCAATGGATTGTCGGCTGTGTAGCGAGGCTCATCATCGTCGTCTTCGCTTGTTGTGAAATCGACGTGCACGATCGTGCTGGCGTCAGCCACGGCATCAGCGGGTTTTAAGCTCGTGATTGTTTTGTCTGTCCAAGCGGCTGCTTGTTTCGAGAAATCCAGATCAAGATCGACGCGATCATTGGCCCGCTTTCCTCCCAGGGCCTCAAAGCGAGCATCGATCTCTTGTGCGGTCTGGCAGAAGTTGACGTAAGCGGTGTCCCCCAATCCCAAAACAGCAAAGTTGACGCCGTCGAGTTTTGGCGCAGCGTCGCCCATAAGGCCGTCATAGAAATCTTGAGCGCGCTCTGGTGGATCACCCTCGCCCCATGTTGCGATGTAAGCGACGATATTTTTGGCTTTGGCCAAAACGTCGACGTCGGTATCGCCCATGTCATAAACTTTGGCGTCGAAACCTTGTTTGCCTGCCAGTTTTTTAGCTTTGCGTGCAAGGCTTTCGGCGTTTCCACTTTCACTGGCGTAGATAATGGTCAGTGGGACCTTTGCACGAGGCGGAGCGGATGCAGTTGCACCAGCAGCTCCCCCCAAGCCTTCTTTGGCGTCAAGACCGGACAGGAATCCAGCAAGCCAGGCACGTTGCATCGGTGTTGCTTTTGATACGAGCACGTTAAGTGCGTCGATTTCCTGCGGCGTAAACGGTGCCGTATTTGGAATGATATTGGCTCCGGTCACCCTTGTCTCCTAAGCTTGTGGTGGGTTGTGTGATTTTTGCAGGTGTTGTCGGCCGCGACTTTCGTTTCGGCGCGAGCTGCAGCTTGTGTCGTGTCCATGTTGACATCAACTGGATAAAATTCAGTTTCAATTGGTGTTTGTAGCCCGGCGGCCGTCCAGTCGAGGCCGACAAATATGATCGCTGGCCCATCAATGCCAGCTTTCTCGACGGCTTCAGCCAAATATTTCAGCCGTGTTGAAATCGTGCGTTCGTTCTCGCGACTGCCATTTTCAACAATAACAGTTGTTGTTTCGGGATTGGCGCCAGCGACGAGGAGGCGGCGTTGTAAAACTGGAGCACGCGTTAGTCCCATGTAGATGGCGCTGGCACTTCCTGGTTTTGCAAGCGCTGGCCAATCAACATCCAGTTCGCCGTCAGCAGATGTGCCAGTTACCAATGTGATCTGCTGGATCAGCTGTCGTTGTGTTAACGGGAGTTGTGCTGAAGCTGCGCAGGCATGTGCGGCTGTGATGCCTGGAATGACGGTTACAGGAATGTTTGCAGACTGCAATGTCGCAAGTTCTTCGCTTGCGCGTGCGAAAACGAAGGCATCGCCACCCTTTAAGCGGGCAATGCGTTTGCCAGATTGTGCATATTCGAGAAGTTTGGCATTGATCTCCGATTGCGGTGTCGAGGGCCCATAGCCTTCTTTTCCAACGTAGATCTTGAGGGCGTCAGGACGGGCATGAAGCAGCACATCCGGGTCAACGAGGCGGTCATAGATCAAGACATCGGCGCTTGAAATGGCGCGCGCGGCTTTCAAAGTTAGCAGTTCGGGATCGCCCGGACCGCAGCCGATCAGCCAAACCTGTCCCACTGCCAGTTTTGTGGCCGACGGTTGCTGCGACGGATGAACCGCAGTTGATGTCACATTCGGTTGTTTCACGGGTACTTGGCGCGTACGCCTTCCATATTTAATGAGCCTCAGCGGCTAGTCCAATCTATGCCGCTTCTTAGAACAAATTTTCGCAACAAGTCAACAAACAGGAGTAAAAGAAGCAAAATAGAGCCCAAAAAGATGAATAATTAGAAAAAAAATCTAAGACAGCAGGTGTCTGCGTGCTGTGAATTTGATCATTTGGCCAATCGTAAGACGGTTTTACCGCTCGGCGTGCGTTATCATTAGAGGAGGGTCAATAAGACGACGGCAAACCGATATCTCTCAAACGCCGTTTTAACATGTTCATGTGCCTTATATTCGAGACAAGCTATTCCAGACGGGCGAACTCTTTCGTTCATAAAGGTTTGAGATCAAAATCAGATGAATATGCAACACCGAAAGGCGAAAGACGAGCCCGTGCTCACTGAAGTTCGTCCGCTGTCGGAGCATCAGCAGGCGAGCCGTTCGGATGAGCAAACACATCCGGCTTCCGGTGGTGGCATGTCGACGGGGCTTTTTGTTCGCGTGTTGCGAGGTCTGGCAAAGGTCGTCCTGCCGCTGGTGATCCTGGCGTCAGCTTTCGCCGGCTACTCGTATCTCAAGGCAACCAAACCGATAGCGCCAAAGCGCGCACAGGCGGAACGCGTTTACGCAGTCAAAGTGGTGACCGCGCAGGTTGCAAGCCACCAACCAACATTGACGCTTTATGGTTCGACGGTTTCCGGACGCCAGGTTGATATTCGAGCACTGGTGTCTGGTCGCGTCGTGGCAACTGGAGATGATTTGCGCGAAGGCGGCGAGATCGCAAAGGGTGACATGCTGATTGAAATTGACCTCTTTGATTTCAAGGTGTCGATCAATGAGGCGAACGCCCAACTTGCTGAGGCCAAGGCGCGTAAGATTGAACTTCAAGCGTCACTTAAGACCGAGCAGAGCTCAATAAAGTTTGCCAAGGAACAATTGAAGATTGCCAAACGCGATCTGGAACGAGCCAGGCCGTTGGTGAAGCGAGGGGCTTTAAGTAAACAAGCTCTTGAACAGCGCCAGAATATCGTTTCCCAACGCGAACAAGCCGTCACGGCGGTGGAAAATACTTTTGCTGTCTGGCAGGCTCGGATTGCGCAACAAGACGCGACCATTACGCGACTTGAGCAAACCGTGGCACTTGCCAATCGCCGTTTGACAGAGACGAAGCTTGTGGCACCGTTCAACGCGTATATCACAAATATCGCAACACAAACGGGACGCACAGTTACAGCCAATGATACAATTGCAACCTTGATCGATCGTGATTGGATTGAAGCCCGATTTGTCCTCACCAATGAGCAGTATGGTCGCATCGTTTCTGCTGATGGCTCGCTCGTTGGTCGTCCGGTCAAAGTGAATTGGGTTCTTGGAGAGGCACGTTTCACATATGAAGCGGAAATCATACAGGTTGGTGCGCAGATCAGTTCGGCAACAGGAGGTGTTGAAGTTTTTGCGCGAATTCACAACTCTTCTAAACCCGCCCCGCTACGTCCAGGTGCTTTTGTCGAAGTGACTTTGCCAGATCGTAAATTCGACAATGTTGTAAAAATTCCGGCGGTTGCGCTCTACGACGGCGATACTGTTTACACCGTCGTGCAGGATCGTTTGCAGCCGCGTGAGGTTGAGGTCGTCGGCGGCTCTGATGGAGATTTGTTGGTGCGTGGCGAACTTCGCACGGGTGCCAAGATTATTACGACCCGGTTATCGAAGCCAGGTCAAGGCGTTCGGGTTCAACTCTCGGAAACAAGCCCATGACTCAGCGTCCGGTAATCGCGCGTCGGAGTAATGCGCCTCTGCCTCCGAGCTCAGGCGATCGTCGCGGTCTCATTGGCATCTTCGTGCGCCACGCCACTGCACCAAATTTGCTGATGGCAACAATGGTGCTGATTGGCCTGTTCAGCATCTTGAAGCTCAACCGGCAATTCTTTCCAAACATTGAAGTGCCAACAGTCACTGTCGCTGTTCCTTGGCCAGGTGCCAGTGCAGAAGACGTTGAAACGAATATCTTAGATGTTCTTGAGCCTGAGTTGCGGTTTCTCGACGATGTCGATGAGGTCATCTCAATTGCCAGCGAAGGCACCGCAAACATCAGTATCTCGTTTGAACCGTCTGCGGATTTGCAAAAGGCACAAAGTGATATTGAGCAAGCGATCTCTCAGGTTACGACGTTGCCAGAAGATTCAGAGCGTCCAATTGTGTCGCGACGTTCGATCTTTGACACCGTCGGCAAGATCGCGATTTACGGCCCCTTTAGTGAACAGGTTCTCAAGCGTTACGCCAAAGATATTCGTGATGGTTTGTTGAATGCCGGTATTGACCGCGTTGTTCTAACTGGCGCGCGTGAAGAAGAGATATGGGTTCGTGTCCGTGAGAACGATTTGCGCCGCCTTGGCCTGAGCATCGATACAATCGCTCAAACAATTCGCAACAACACACAAGATCTTCCTGCTGGACGCTTGGAGGGTGGCGTTGACGTACAATTGCGCGCTAAGTCCGAACGCAAAACACCTGAAACGTTGGGTGAGATAGAAATTCGCTCAACGAGCGATGGCCAAAAGATTTTTCTGAAAGACATTGCCCGCATTGATACCCAGTTTGATCGCGATGGAAAAATCGGCCTGATTGCCAACAAACGCGCGATCGAACTTTCGGTGCAACGCTCGTTATCTGCCGATACGATTCAGACGATGGCCAATATGCAGGCCTATGTTGATGAATTGCGCCCAACTCTACCGCCGACGTTGAATGTTGAAGTGTATGATGTGCGTGGCAAGTTCGTCGCTCAGCGTCTTGGTATTTTGGTTGAGAACGGTCTTCAGGGGCTTGTTCTCGTGTTGGCGATGTTATTTGTGTTTCTCAATGCGCGGATCGCGTTCTGGGTCGCAGCTGGCATTCCTATTGCCTTGCTGGCGGCGCTGGGTGTGATGTTTATCACCGGCCAGACCATCAACATGATCTCGATGTTCGCCTTGATTATGATGCTTGGTATTATCGTTGACGACGCCATTGTTGTTGGTGAACAAACGGCGACATTGGAGGAGCAAGGTTTATCGGGCGCCGAAGCAGCAGAAACAGGCGCACGCAAAATGTTGGCGCCAGTTACGGCGGCCTCGATCACCACCATGGCAGCGTTTATGCCGATCTTTTTCATTGGCGATCGTATCGGCGATATCATGATTGCCATACCGCTCGTGGTGTTGGCTGTGTTGCTTGCCAGTTTGATAGAGTGTTTTCTTATTCTGCCAGGACATTTGCGCCATAGTGGCGGTGGGCGCCAACCAAGTCGAATTCGGCGAGCGTTTGACAAGGGCTTCAATGCATTTCGCGATGGTCCGTTCAGTCGCATCGTAACGCTGAGCTATCACTGGCGATACACGACATTTGCTGTGTTGATGGCAGGACTGGTGTTGTCGATTGGATTGATTGCGGGTGGACGTGTCGGGTTTGTATTCTTTCCTTCGCCAGAATCAGAAAACCTGACGGCATCAATGATTTTCGGTGCCGGTACGCCGCGTGAAGAACAAAAGAAAGCCGTAGCCCTGGTCGAGCGCTCGTTGTTTGAAGCTGAGAGCCGTTTGTTATCTGGTGCCCAGGCCAAGGGCGCCGCGGTTGGTCGTCAGCCAATCACCCAGCCAGACGAGGACGCGCGTTTGGTGCAAGCTACATTCGGAATTCTTGGAAAAGCCAGCCGGGCGCAAGGTGATAATCTTGCTCAAATCGATGTGCAGTTGGTGCCCAGTGAACAGCGCAGTATTCCAACCAAGAAAATTATCAAAGCCTGGCGCCAGGCTTTGCCAAAAATTCCAAGTTTGGAGCGGATTGCAATCACGCAACGGCGCGGTGGTCCTCCCGGTCGCGATGTTGATGTCCGTTTACAAGAAGCGCCCATTGAAACTTTAAAAGAAGCGGCGGAAGAATTAAAAGTCGCACTAACAGGTTTTCCAGGTGTGAGCGCAATTGATGACGACCTGCCTTATGGAAAGCAAGAATATGTCTTTGAGCTGACACCGAAAGGTACAGCCCTTGGCTTCACCGGAAATATGGTTGGTCAGCAAGTTCGCAATGCCTTTGAGGGCGCGATTGCGCGCCGCTTTGCCCGCGGTGAAGAGGAAATAACGATACGGGTGAAACGGCCGCAGGACGTAGCGGGGCGTGGCGATCTTGAGCGGCTGTATCTTGTCACGCCGAATGGTGACCGTGTGCCGTTGTCTGAAGTCGTAACGCTTAAGGAGCGTCGCAGTTTTTCTATTGTCCAGCGTAGAGACGGTGTCAGAGCCGTTTCAGTGACTGGAAATATCGATACGGAAGTCACCAAGTCAGAGCAAGTTTTGGAGCGGTTGGCCAAAGAGGTAATGCCAGGTATCGTTTCCAAGTACGGTGTCACCTATTCGTTTAAAGGTCGTGCGGAAGAGCGTGCAGAATCTTTCAAGGATTTAAAATCAGGCGCCATTCTGGCCCTGGGCCTCATCTACATCACTTTGGGTTGGGTATTTGGAAGCTACTGGAAACCATTGTCTGTGATGGCGGTTATCCCGTTTGGATTTCTTGGCGCAGTTCTTGGACATTGGGTCACAGGGTATCCCTTCACAATCATCTCAATGATTGGTCTGCTTGGCTTGTCTGGAATTCTCGTCAACGATTCCATTGTTCTGGTCAGCCGAATACGTGAGCGCTTGCAAGCAGGCGATACATTAGAGGAAGCAACGATTGGCGGCTCACGAGATCGTTTACGCGCGGTATTGCTCACATCTCTAACCACGATTGGTGGGTTAACACCTTTGCTTTTTGAAACCAGTCGTCAGGCACAATTCTTGATACCGATGGCGGTGACAATCGTATTTGGGCTCGCGGCAGCGACCGTTCTTGTCCTTGTTCTTGTGCCATCGCTTATTGGCATCGGAAATGACTTTGGGCGCTTCTTTGGCGGTATATTCCGGTGGGTTTATCCACCGTCACGCCAGGAGCCGCCTGCGACACCAGCCGAATAGGTTTCGCGCTGTCAGTTTGTGTTTACGGTGTTAGAAACCGCACGTACGTTTCATCAACCGTGCTTTGTAGCAGAGACTTGTAGGTGTCAAAGCCGTTGTCGCCTTGAGACAAACGTCCAAACTTCATGGACGTGTCGTGTGGCATCGGCACAAAAACAATTGGCGTGGACACGGGTGTTAATTGTGCGCCGCGGCCTGCTTGTAGTGTTGTTAAAATTCCATGCATTTCGCCTGTTATTGTTGGGCGTGCAACGACGATGAGCCGGTATTGGCCATGACGGTTTGTGACAAGGTAGATGTGACCAGACTGGTGCGGGATTGAGACTTGACCCCATTGTGTGAAATCAGAGTCGATGCGGTCAGCTTCGCGAAACGCGAGACACGAGTCTTCGCCGTTCCAAGATATTTCTGTTCGGTATGCATAAAGTGCGTCGGCATCTCCAAATGACGGACGCAACGTTAGATAATCTCCTTCGATCCATTTGACCGCAGGACGGGCGTAACAACCAAGACCTTCTGGAGCCAAGCCATTTACCACGTTCGCCTGATCGTTGGACTCGGCGTTTGGAGGCGGGGATGAGCGCAATGCAATACCAAGTGCTTCTTCAAGGCGAACGGTTGTCGTCAAAGTGAACGGGCGCTTGCCAGATAGCGCTTTTTCCAGCGTCGACAGACTTATCTTGGCATCAACAGCCAATTGTTGGCGTGTGATGCGCCGCCGCGCCAGTTCCTCGCGAACACGTTGAGATACGCCGAAGCTTTCCGTCTCCGATAGTCGTGATTCCGTTTGAGTCGACATGAATTCTCCCCCGTGTCGTCGCTTGGTGGTTTAGGTCGATCCGAATTTGCTTCCAAGACGGGTCGGAACTTTTAAGTGCGGACTTACCCGTACAAATCCGCCCACGAGATGGCAAGGCGCTCAGATTGTGCCGGTTTGATCCGGAAATTGATCATGATTGACGCTCGAATTCGCTGGAAAATCAAACGAAAACAATACCTACCGGCGTGAAGAAAGTTTTGCCGGCAAATAACAAGGGATGTCCATCATGACCTGTGCGAATTCATTTGTTCATTTATCCGTTGCCGACAAATCGTATGAAACGGCGACCGGCCGTCGACTTTCCGTGCCCAAAGCCTCTTTCCTCCAGGGCGCTATGGCAGTGCTCGCGGTTGTCGTGAGCATTATGGTGCTTGCGGCCGTTCTGTTCGTTAACGCGCGCGCCGTTCGGGCAGAAACCAACACTGCACCGGCAAACATTGGAGGCGGTGTCACCAAACCAAACGATGCGAAATCCGGTACACTATTGCTGCGAACCGATGAGCCCGGGCGGTATGTCGAAGCGCCGCGGCTTGGAACGGACTATGATATTTCCGTCAATGGTCCGTTGTCGAGAACAATCCTGACTCAACGCTTCGTCAATCCAACCGATGGTTGGGTTGAAGCTGTCTATGTCTTCCCACTGCCGGAAACCGCAGCCGTTGATACATTACGAATGGTGGTCGGCAAACGAGTGATTGTTGGCGAAGTCAAGGAACGCCAAGAAGCACGTGTCATATATGAGCGCGCCAAAGCCAACGGACAGAAAGCGGCCCTGATTGAACAGCAGCGTCCGAATATTTTTACACACAACGTTGCGAATATTGGACCAGGTGAAAGCATTGTTCTACAACTTGAATACCAACAAAATATTCGCCGCTCTGGCGACAAATTTTCGTTGCGCGTGCCATTGGTTGTTGCACCGAGGTTCAATCCCAAGCCAATTGTCCAAGTCGTTGACTTTGACGCAAATGGGCAAGGTTGGGCTGAGGTGAGTGATCCGGTGCCTGATCGAGATAAGATCACAGCACCTGTTTTGGATCCACGCAAAAATCCACCGGTTAATCCCGTGACGTTGAAAGTATCTTTGAATGCGGGATTTCAACTGCATGACGTTGTAAGCCATCATCATAAAATCAAGCTTGATATCGACCAACACAATCCGACCTCGGCGACGCTTAAGCTTGACGCTGGCGCGGTGCCAGCAAGCCGCGATTTCGAATTAACCTGGCAAGGCAAGGCTGCGCGAACACCGAGTGTCGGGCTATTTCATGAAGTTGTAGAAGGAGACAACTATGTCTTCGCGTTTGTCACGCCACCTAAATTGGAAACAACTCAACTGCCTTCGCGGTCGGCGCGTGATGTAACCTTCGTTATCGATACTTCTGGGTCGATGGGTGGGCAATCAATTGTGCAGGCGCGCAAAGGTTTGCTGTTCGCGTTAGCGCGACTGAAACCCGAAGATCGCTTCAACATCATTCGATTCAGTTCTGATTTCACCGCAATGAACCAAGGTCTCTTGCCAGCCAACGCGGCAAATATCGTGAAGGCGAAAAGGTATGTCGACGGCTTGGAAGCCAGTGGCGGCACAATGATGGTCCCCCCTTTGCAGGCGGCTTTAGCCGAACAGGTCGCAGCAGACAGTGTTCCAGGCAACAATAATGGGTCTGGAGAACGCTTGCGCCAGGTTGTCTTTTTGACTGATGGTGCGATCGGAAACGAGCGACAGTTGTTTCATACGATCGAATCTCAACGCGGACGTAGTCGCGTGTTTATGGTCGGAATTGGTTCTGCTCCAAACTCATTCCTGATGAACCGGGCAGCTGAAATCGGGCAAGGAACATTCACTCATATTGGTTCCGAGCGCCAGGTCGAAACACGCATGCTGGAGCTTTTCGAGAAACTCGAAATGCCCGCAGTTACAAATCTTGCAGCGAAGTTTGAAGGTGGAAATGCAGAGGTGACCCCGGGTGTTTTACCAGATCTCTATTATAAGGAGCCGCTGGTTTTTGCTGCAAAACTCAAAGCTCAGTCTGGCAAGCTTGGTATCACCGGAATGATCGGTCCCAATCCGTGGACCGTAACTTTGGATATTGAAAAAGCAGTTGAGGCCAATGGGGTGGCAAAATTTTGGGCGCGCCGTAAAATCGCCGATTTGGAGGTTGGGTCGATACTACGACCGAATACGAAAAGTCAGGTCGACCAGGATATTCTCAGTCTTGCCCTTCAGCATCATCTTGTTAGTCGGCTAACGAGTTTGGTTGCTGTCGAAAAGACGACCTCGCGTTCGCCTGAGCAACAATTGACCCGCGCCGATGTGCCCCTGAATCTGCCTGAAGGTTGGGATTTTGATAAGGTATTTGGTGGCGAAGGCCAATCACAACAACGTGCCGACACAGGTGCTGCGGAGCAGCGCGATGAGGCGCCCTTGTCACTGCTACAGCGCCAGGGTTCGTTATCAAAAAATCACAACGCCCAGGCAAAGTTGGCGAAAGCAATTTTCAAGGATCATCGTTTTTCGAAAGTGGCGCAGGCAGGCGCACCGAGAAATATTGCAGCCCGTCACAAGCTCACAGCGACAGGTGTTGCCTTGCCTCAGACCGCGACTGATGCGCAGCTGAAAATATTATTTGGCCTGTTCGCGCTGTTGCTTTCGTCAATCATACTGTTTCGCCCATGGATATTCTCAGTTTTACGCGGAGAATGGACGTGAGGGCGTCAGTACAACAGTTTCGGCGAACATTTGTCCCCCCGAATTGTTCGTCGACAACGAAGTTGGTCGCATTGAACAGGCCAACTTCAATGCCACAGCTGCGTTCCCCCGCAGCTGTGGTCGCTATAATTCTAGCTGGCTTCGGACTCTATTTATTTTCGCAAGGGATCTATATTCATGCCAAAGCTGTTGTTGCGCAGGTTTTGCTGCGACAGGCCTTTGTTCAAACGATCGCAACCGGGAAACCAGTCAAGCCTTGGGCGTGGGCTGATACATGGCCAGTGGCGAAAATTGATGTGCCAAGGCTTGGGGCACAAACAATCGTGTTGGCTGGAGCAAGCGGCCAAGCGCTCGCATTTGGTCCAGGGCATGTTTCAAACACAAAGCTTCCTGGTCAATCCGGTACGGCAATATTCGCGGCTCACAGAGATACACATTTTCAGTTTCTTGGAGAGCTGAAGATTGGTGACGAAATCCAGGTCACGCGCAATGATGGTCAGGAATTTAGTTATCGTGTGTTTGATATGAAAGTGACCCACTGGGATCATAACGGGATAGATGTGAATTCGGCTGGCAAGACACTGGTTTTGGCCACTTGCTGGCCATTAAATTCCCAAGTACCTGGTGATCAGAGATATCTCGTTTATGCCGATTTGGATGAAAACTGAGTAATGTTTTGGGGAAAAATAAAACAAACTTTAAATGCGAATCATTCATTCGAATATTGATTTTTTTGAAAATTGAGCTGTTTGGACAATTAAAGTATCTTTGGAGTTAGAAAAATAATCGATTCAAAAAAAACTCTTTAATTATTGAGTTTCGCCCAAAACACCACTAAATCCATGAAATATATGTAAAATTTTACATAAAAGGGATTTTGAGATGTAATTCTAATTTAAATTTGTCCAAAAATGATGCTGCATAATAATAATTTAGAAAGCCCTGCAAATAGAAAATGAACACGTCGTTTCATTTTTCTTAATTGCAGGACCAACTCGATGGTACGCGATCCGCGTCGTCAAGATGAAAAAAAATCGGATTTAAATGAGCTGTCGTTTATTTCCGATATTCGCAAAAGAACGAAGCGTGTAACCGCTGGCGTCGTGAGCCGCAGCGCGCTTTTGCTTGCCGAATCCTTCCAGCGTTCATTCGGTATTGAAATTTCCAAACGGCGTGCCCGCAAATCAAAGAAAAAGTCGCAAATTGAATCGCGGCGTTCTGAGAAAGCCACTGCAAAAAAGACCAGCGAAGGATCGACAACGACGGATTCCAAAACGGGTCGCACATTTCAAGTCAGTGTGCGCGATGAAGGTGCGATGTTGGCTTTGGAGCCCCGAATTGTATTTGATGCGGCTGCGGCTGCAACGGCGGAAGTTGCCGCAGACGAGGTGGCAGAACAGCAAGCTGCCGCAGCCGCTGAATCTGACGGTACACCTTCAGAAGAAAACGTAAGACAACAACAAGAAGAAGCCGAGCTTGTTGCAGCCCTTGGTCAAATTGAACCACAGGCCGGGAGTACGCAGTTAGCGTTTATCGACGGTAGTGTCGAAAATATTGACGTCCTTTTGCAGGGCATTGATCCCAGTGTCGAAGTTGTCTTGTTGCAGCCTGACGAAGATGGTGTTGAGCAAATTGCTGCTGTGCTCGACGGCCGCTCCGACATCGATGCGATACATATTATTTCTCATGGCGACGAAGGTGAATTGCGTCTTGGCAATACAGTGTTGGATGCCAGCTCTATTCAAGGCGAACACCTTGATGAGTTGACTGCAATTGGCGCAGCCCTATCGGCAGAGGGTGATATACTCATCTATGGTTGTAACTTTACCAGCGGCGAAACTGGTTTGGAGGCAGCTATTTTGTTGGGTGGTGTTACTGGTGCTGACATAGCTTCCAGTACCGACCTAACAGGGAGTGCCGATCTTGGTGGCGACTGGGATCTTGAAACCAATGTCGGCGCCGTTGAGACAGACGCAATTGCGGCAGACGCTTGGCAAGGCACGCTTGCCGACGAAACAATATTTACATCTGGATTCGAGGTGGCAAACACCACCGGGCATGTGGCTGCGCCGTACGACGGGTGGTCGAGCAACGATGGAACCATCGAGCATTGGGAAGATGGGACGAACGGTTGGACAACTCCATTTGGTAGCGGTCGTATTGAACTCAACGATGATCCAGGCGGCAGTTTCCCTGATGCTGGCGATATATACCGCGATGTAACGACCATCGCTGGCGCTGAATATACACTGACCTATTCCTTCGGCGGCCGACCCGGCTTCGATGCGACCGTCAACGATATGAATGTTCTTGTTGCAGGCGGTGTGCTGGCCAATGAAACGGATGATGCAACTGGCAACACGGATATTGTTTGGACGACAAACTCAGTAACATTTACTGGCACCGGTGGTGTGATGCGGATTGCCTTTGAGGCCAACGGTGTTACCGTTGCTGGTGGCCGTGGCATGATGTTGGATAATGTTTCGCTTGTGCGGTCTAATGTGGTTCCAACGGCGACAGATGATGCGTTCACCGGTGTTGGCAAGAGTGATGGTGCTGGTGTCATTGGCAACGCGTTGTCGGATGACAATGGTAGCGGCATCGATAATGACCCCGATGGCGATGCACTTTCGGTGGTGGCGCAAACCAATGTGGCAGGCTCAAACGGTGGCTTGTTCTCGATTGATGCCAACGGAGCAGTGACCTTCGATCCAAACGGCGATTTTAATGACCTAACCGGTGCGACCACACGTGATACGACCCTTAGTTACACAATATCCGACGGTAATGGTGGTACAGACACAGCGACAATTACTGTAACGGTTTCTGAATTTGGCACCAATGACGATCCAAACGCGACCGACGATTCATTTGACGGTATTGTGAAAAATGATGGAGCGACGGTTGTTGGCAATGCACTGACTGGTGACAATGGTAATGGTGCCGATAGCGATCCTGAGAGCGATCCTTTAACAGTTACCGCTCAGACTGGTGTCGCGGGTTCCAACGGCGGTGTGTTCTCGATTGATGCGGCTGGTGTTGTGACGTTCGACCCGAACGGAGATTTCAACGACCTCACAGGTTTTGCCACACGCGACACAACGTTGACCTATGAGATCAGTGACGGCAACGGCGGCACGGATACGGCCACAATAACTGTGACGGTACAGGCCTCTGCTGGTTGGAGCTTGACGGGAACGACCAGTATTGCAGAAGGCGGTACGGCTCAATACACGATTAGCTTTTCTGAAGCCGTCGTTGCGGGTAACTCAGTCTCTGTCGAATTGACACCTGCTCACGTTGACACAAACGATGCAGATTTTGCCACAGCATTGTCGACAGACTTTGTTGCTGCGGTGAATGCAGCAATTGCCAGTCGACCAGATCTCGCGTTTGATGGCACGACACTCACCTATACTGCTCCAGATTTATACACGTCGAGCTATGCTGCTTCAGGTGGTGGTTTCGTTGACATCTCAGGCAACCCAACAGCAACGGCTCTGGGAACGACGGATGAAACCAACCAGTCAGCCAACATTGGTTTCAACTTTGATTTCTTTGGCACGACCTACACGAACCTTCACGTGCATGACAACGGTTATGTGACATTCGGTTCGGGTATCAATAATCAATTCAACAACGGTGACATTGAGGGTGGAACAGCATTCGGCGGTCGCCCAGCTATTGCAGCTTATTGGGATGATTTTGATCCAGGTGCCACAGGCGAAGTCTATACAGAAACGATTGGTACCGCAGGCAATCGACAGTTTATCATCCAATGGGATGATATTCCTATTTGGAATACAGGAACAACTGAAACAGGCAGTTTCCAAATTATTCTTGACGAAGCGACAGGCAATATCAGCTTCCACTATGACGATGTGGATTTTGCAAATACGAACAACGACTTTGCAAACTCAGCGACAATCGGTTTGCAAGATGGCAGCGGTGTTGGTTTCGAATTTACACAGAACGGCTCGCCGGCAACTATTGCAAACGGCTCGAGTTTAACCTGGACATCGAACAATGCCAGTAGTTCGATGGCAGATCTTATTATCGATCTCGCCAACTTTGATGACACCACAGCAGAGAGTGATGAGGCCTATAGGATCTCATTGTCGAATGCGACGGATAGTAATATTTCGAGCTCTGATCAAGTCGACACGACGATCACTGCCAACGACAATACGCCACCGACGGCGACGGACGACGCGTTCACGGGTGTCACAGAAGACGATGGCGCGGCGATACTTGGCAATGCGCTGACGGCCGACAACGGCAGCGGTATCGATTCTGATCCAGATGGCGACGCGCTGATGGTGACGGCACAGACGGGTGTTGCTGGTTCGAACGGCGGTACGTTCTCGATTGATGCGGCGGGCGTTGTGACGTTCGATCCCGATGGTGATTTTGAGGATCTTGCCGTTGGTGCGACGCGTGATACGACGCTGACCTATGAGAT